>NZ_JBKFFP010000001.1:0-1149093 GCF_046506625.1 Zhengella sedimenti | reverse complement strand
AACAAAGCCACAAAAGCAGCTTTCAAAACCAGCAAGACAACCAAAAAGCCATCCCGCCAGACAGTCCAATCAAACGCTCAATCGAGCCCTTCTCGGAAACTCAAGGGCGCAGCCCGCTGTCGCCAGCAGCGCCGCCGCCCTCGTTGTGAGCGGTATATAGGCCCCACCAACCAAACCTGTCAACAAGGCCAAATCGCTTTTTTGAAGTTTTTTTGACATCGCCGGAGAGCCTGCCGCCGCTTGCCATGCATCCGCCCGACCGCGCCTTATTGAGGCCGGATTTCGCGCCTAGCGGCAAGGGACGGCAACGGGCGCCGTGCGCGCGCGTTTCCGTGTTGACTTGAACCGGGAGCCGGGCAACTGTCCGCTGGCCGGACAAGACCGAGGGCCTTGCCGTCATGCAGGTCGGGGGACAAGCGACAGGGACTGGATAGGGGCAGCATGCAGGAATCGCCTGGAATCGTTGAGGCGCTTGGAAACACGGATCCGATTCTCGCGGGCGATCGCCGGCAGCCTCCGGACCGGCGTGAAATCTCGGTGCGCTGGCTTTCCGGCACCTTCCTGACAGGCCTGACCTCCACGCTGCTGATGGGCGTTGCGCTTTCCGCCGCCCTCGAAGGCCGCCAGCAACTCGCGACACCGCCGGAAATCCTGCTCGCCGACGAGCTTGCACCCGATGGAGAGGGAACCGGCGTAGCCAAGACCGGGCGGCTCGCCCTCGCGCGCCCCGCCCCGAAGGCCAATGACCGCAAGCGCATGGAAGTCTCCACCATGGTGCGCAGCGGCGATTCCAACGTTGTCCGGATGGTTCCCTTCGTCGAGGTGTCGATGGCGCTTGCCGCCGGGCACACGACGGACCGTTCCTATCCCCGCTTCGATCCCCTGTCCGTTTTCTCCGAGAAGGCCATCGCGTCGGTAGAGGGAACGACCGGCACCATCTATGGCGCCAAGGTGGAAAGCGAGGTCACGCTGCGGACCCTCGATTTCCCGCTGGCCTCGGCGGAGTATGACGAGCGCAGCGGCCTTTCGGCCAACGAGGTCGAGGAGGTCGTGCGCCGCACCGGTGCGATCCTGACCGACGGCGCGGTCCAGGTCGCCGCCCTGCATTACGTCGATCCGACCCGTTTCGGCGAAACCTATCCGGGCCTGACACTGGCGCTCCCCCACAATGTCAGGATCGTCCAGGAGAACGTCTCGCTGGCGCCGCTCTCCATCGGTGACGAGCCGTCGGTCGGCTATGCCGAGGACGTAATCGTCTTTCGCGAAAGCGGAGAACTGGCTGACACCTTCGCCCGCCACGGCTATGAGGGCGCCGACGCCGCCGGCATGAGCGAGGCCATCGCCACCCTGCTGCAGGGCTCGCGGCTGAAGGCCGGGTCGGTCGTAAGGTTCGGACTGGAGACGCTCGGTGACCAGGCAACCATCATGCGCGCCAGCGTCTATGCCGGCGACGACCATGTCCTGACCATAGCCCGGGACGACCGCGGCCAGTATGTTCCGGCCGAAGAACCGCTCGGCTCCTTCGACGTCGCAGGCTACCTGGAGAATTCGCCGCCGCCGGTCCGGTCCAAGACCGACCTGCCCACGGTCTATGACGGCATCTACCGCGCCGCCTTCTCCTACGGCCTGACCGAGGAGATGACCAAGGAACTGATCCGCCTGCTGGCAGCCGACGTCGATTATCAGGCGCGCCTCAACCCGTCAGACAGGATCGACGTCTTCTTTTCCAACCCGGACGAGAATTCGCGCGCCACGGACAAGTCGCGCATGCTTTACGTCAAGGCGAGTTTCGGCGGACACACGCGCACCTTTTTCCGCTGGCAGGACGAAGCGGGCAAGACGGACTATTTCGACGAGAACGGGCGCTCGGCACGCCAGTTCCTGCTGCGCAATCCCGTTCCCAACGGCAAGTTCCGCTCCGGATTCGGCATGCGGCGCCACCCGATCCTGGGCTATTCGCGCATGCATACCGGTGCCGACTGGTCCGCCCCCACCGGCACGCCGATCATCGCATCCGGCAATGGCGAGGTGGAAAAGGCTGGATGGGCGGGCGGTTACGGCCGCCAGACCATCATCCGTCACGCCAACGGCTACAAGACGAGCTACAATCACCAGAGCGCCTTCGCCAAGGGCATCAAGGCCGGCGCCCGTGTCCGTCAGGGCCAGATCATCGGCTATATCGGCTCGTCAGGTCTGTCGACCGGGCCCCACTTGCACTATGAACTCATGGTCAATGGCCGCAAGGTCGACCCGATGCGCGTCCGCCTGCCCACCGGCAAGGTGCTCAAGGGCGAGGAACTGGCGGCTTTCCAGCAGGAACGCGAACGCATCGAGGCGCTTCTGGAAACCGGCGACAACGGCGAACTGGAAGTCGCCAGCCGCTGACGGCGTCCCGCCGACGCGCCGCTACTCCGTGAACTCCACCGTCACGCCCGGCTTGACCATGCGCGCCAGTTCGTCTGCATCCCAATTGGTCAGCCGCACGCATCCATGGCTGTTGGTCTTGCCGATGCGGGACGGTTCCGGCGTCCCGTGAATGCCGTAGGTCGGCTTCGAAAGCGCAATCCAGATGCTGCCGACGGGGCCGTTGGGGCCCGGCGGGATTCGCAGAACCTTGTCATTGGCGCCCTGCTTGAAATTGATCCTGGGATTGTAGGTGTATTCCGGATCGAAGGCGATGCGCTCGACCGTGACCGTGCCGCTCGGCGAAGGCCTGTCGGTGGACCCGATGGTGGCCGGATAGGCCGCGACCAGCCTGCCGGCCGCATCATAGGCCCGAACCTGCTCGCGTCCCTTGTCGGCGACGATCCGGACAACATCCGAATGGACCCGCATGCCCGGCACCGCGACCTTGATCACGGTTCCCGGACGCGAGAAATCGGCCTCCGGGTTGAGCCAGCGCAGGAAGGCTTCGTCCATGTGGAACTTCTCCGCGATCGCCTCGGCGGGGGAGGTATAGGACAGCCGCTCAAGCTTGGCCTTGTCGCCATAATCGGCCGGAACCGACGCGACATAGGGGCCGGCCGCATCGGCATTGGTGACGCGGTAATCGGCGAAGGCCGGTCCGCCACGCGCGGCAAGCTGCGAATCGATCAGCGCCTCGTCGGTGACGGCAAGATCATTGCCGGTCATCATCCGCCAAGCCCTGAGCGCATTGGCCATGTTGGAGCCGTTGACGCCGTCGATCACGCCCGGCGAAGCCCCGGCGCGGTCAAGCAGCACCTGCGCCTTGGCGATCGCCAGCCGGGAGGCGGCCAGTGGCTGGACCCGCGGCTCTTCCGGACCGGCGTCCCGGCGCACAGTTCCGGTTGCCCGCCGGTCGAGCGCGGGCGGCTCGGCCCTGGCCTCCGACAGGGGCGCGCGCTCCACGGCGCGGTCACGAACCGCCGGCGCCAGCGTGCGCGACGGTCGCGGCGCCTCCAGCCCCGGATATTGACGTGCCCGGCGTTCGGCCGGCACCTCGCGGAACTGGCGGCTGGACGGGTCATAATGGTCGCGCGGAAGGCGGCGCACCGGTTCGCGATGGATACGCCGCGCCGGTTCCACCGCAACCACCTCGCCCGTGAACGGATTCACATAGATGCGCTCGCCATTGCGCCCGATATGGATCTCGGCCTCCACCTGGGCCACGGTCAGCGCTTCTTCGGCGGCCGCCGCCTGCAGCGAGAGCGCAAACAGGGGAAGCAGGGAAAGGACAAGGCTGTGGACTTTCAAGGCGCGGCTCCCGCTCTGATTTGCATTCGGCACGGCAATCAGATCACATCGATCATGAACCGGGCATGAAGATGACCGTCAGACGCCGGAAAAGCCCAGCTCCCGCCGGCGTTTCTTTGTCAGCCCTTCGGCGGCGAGCCGGTGGCTTTCCGCGAGATAGTCCCTCAGCGCGTCGTCATCCATGCTTTCATCCGAGACGCGCTGGATCCAGGTCATGCCGCGGCTGGCCAGATGCGGCGCCGGGCGCAGGCCAGGCTGCTCCTTCAAGATGTCATAGGAAAAGGCAGAGCACTTGAAGGTCACCCGCCCCGGCTCGCCCGCATCGAAACGGGCTATGGCGAAGACCTTCGTGTCCACTTTCCAGACATGCGCGCCGCGCCATTGCACGACATGATTGGCATGCGGCAGGCAAGCGCAGAAGGCGTTGTAATCGTCGAGCGTCATGACCCATGAGCAGATGAAAAGGCCGGACGCGTCAAGCGCCCGGCCTTCGTTTTCGCGCTGAAACGTTCGGTCAGGCGGCCTGTTCGGTGGCCTCGCCACCGCCCTTCGGCCGGAAGACCAGCCGGTCGGAACCGGCGGTGATCCTGACGGTGGAGTTGTCGAATACCTCGCCCATGAGGATCTTCTCGGCCAGCGGGTCCTGAAGTTCCTTCTGGATCACCCGCTTGAGCGGACGCGCGCCATAGGCCGGATCGTAGCCCTTGCTGGCCAGCCATTCGATGGCTTCCTGGTCGAGATCGAGCACGATCTTGCGGTCGGCCAGCAGCTTTTCCAGCCGCTTGAGCTGAATCTCCACGATCGCGCCCATGTCCTTGCGCCGCAGGCGGTGGAACAGGATGATCTCGTCCACGCGGTTGAGGAACTCGGGCCGGAACGAGGCCTTGACCACGGCCATGACATCGTCACGCGCGGCGTCCACGTCCTGCTCCTCGCCCAGGTTGACCAGATATTCCGAACCGAGGTTCGACGTCATGATGATGAGCGTGTTGCGGAAATCGACCGTGCGGCCCTGTCCGTCGGTCAGGCGGCCGTCGTCCAGAACCTGGAGCAGCACGTTGAACACGTCCGGATGTGCCTTCTCGACCTCGTCGAAGAGGACCACCTGGTAGGGCCGCCGGCGCACGGCTTCCGTCAGCGCCCCGCCCTCGTCATAGCCGACATAGCCGGGAGGCGCCCCGATGAGCCGCGAGACGGCATGCTTTTCCATGTATTCCGACATGTCGATGCGCACCATCGCGCTCTCGTCGTCAAACAGGAAATTGGCCAGCGCCTTGGTCAGTTCGGTCTTGCCCACGCCCGTCGGGCCGAGGAACATGAACGAGCCGATCGGCCGGTTCGGGTCCTGCAATCCGGCTCGTGCCCGGCGCACCGCCTTGGAAACAGCCTGCACGGCCTCTCCCTGGCCGACAACGCGGCGTGCCAGTTCGTCTTCCATGCGCAAGAGCTTGTCGCGCTCGCCTTCCAGCATCTTGTCCACGGGCACGCCGGTCCAGCGGGAGACGACATGGGCCACATGGTCCGGCGTCACGGTCTCCTCGACCATCGAACCGGCATCGCCGTCGCGCTCTTCAGCCGTCTTCAGCTTGCGCTCCAGTTCCGGGATCTTGCCATAGGCCAGTTCGCCGGCCTTCTGGAACTCGCCCGAACGCTGCGCGATGGCCAGGTCGTTGCGCGCCTCGTCAAGCTGCCGCTTCAGGTCGGCGGCCTCGCCAAGCTTGGCCTTTTCCGACTGCCAGGTGGCCGTCAGCGCGGCCGATTCCTCCTCGAGCCCCGCCAGTTCCTGCTCCAGCTTTGCCAGACGGTCCCTGGAGGCCTCGTCCTTTTCGACCTTCAGCGCCTCGCGCTCGATCTTGAGCTGCATGATGCGGCGGTCGATTTCGTCCAGCGCCTCGGGTTTGCTGTCCACCTGCATGCGCAGGCGCGATGCCGCTTCGTCCACAAGGTCGATGGCCTTGTCCGGCAGGAATCGGTCGGTGATGTAGCGGTTGGAAAGCGAGGCCGCGGCCACGAGCGCCGAGTCGGAAACGCGGACCTTGTGGTGCTGCTCGTATTTTTCCTTCAGCCCGCGCAGGATGGAGATGGTGTCCTCCACCGTCGGTTCGTTGACGAAGACCGGCTGGAACCGGCGCGCCAGCGCGGCGTCCTTTTCCACGTGCTTGCGGTATTCGTCCAGCGTCGTGGCGCCCACGCAGTGCAATTCGCCGCGCGCCAAGGCCGGCTTCAGCAGGTTGGAGGCGTCCATCGCCCCTTCCGACTTGCCCGCGCCCACCAGCGTGTGCATCTCGTCGATGAACAGCACGATGCCGCCCGCCGCCGCCTGGACTTCCGACAGCACCGCCTTCAGCCGCTCCTCGAACTCGCCGCGATACTTCGCGCCGGCAATCAGCGATCCCATGTCGAGGGCCAGCAGGCGCTTGTCCTTCAGGCTTTCGGGCACGTCGCCATTGACGATGCGAAGCGCCAGGCCCTCCGCGATGGCGGTCTTGCCGACACCCGGTTCGCCAATCAGCACGGGATTGTTCTTGGTGCGCCGAGACAGGACCTGGATGGTCCGGCGGATCTCGTCGTCACGGCCGATCACCGGATCGAGCTTTCCGGCGCGCGCATCCGCCGTCAGGTCGCGGGCATATTTCTTCAGCGCGTCGTAGCCCTGTTCGGCGGATGCCGAATCGGCCGTGCGGCCGGCGCGGATATCGTTGATGACCTGGTTGAGGGCAGTCGGCGTCACGCCCGCCTTGGCGAGGATATCAGCGGTCTTGGCCGACTTCTCCATGGCCAGCGCCGTCAGCAGCCGCTCCACCGTCACGAAGCTGTCGCCGGCCTTCTTCGCCAGGTCTTCCGCCGTGGCGAAGACCTTGGCCAGAGGCTGGGCGAGATAAAGCTGCCCGTTGCCGCCTTCGACCTTCGGCATCGCGTTGAGCGCGGCCTCGACGCCGATGCGGACATCCTTCGAACGCCCGCCGGCACGGTCGATCAGCGAGGCGGCGAAGCCCTCCTCGTCGTCGATCAGCACCTTGAGCAGGTGTTCGGGCGAAAACTGCTGGTGATTGCGGGTCAGCGCCGCGGTCTGGGCCGCCTGGATGAACCCGCGCACACGCTCGGAATATTTCTCGACATTCATGTCCTGTCTCCTCTCCTCGCCGGCCCGCTTGGCGCGGCACCGGTTCGGGCCAAGTGACGGGAACCCTCTTGGAGGCGTCCCCTCTTTGTTCGTTCCGGATATGGGAAGTGGCCGCTCATTCCGCAAGCTGCATGAAGAACGGGTGCGGCATGCCGCCGCATGGCGCGGTCCGATGGACCGGCGGCTTCTGATCGGCTAAGCGAGGACGATGAACACGCTACTGGTCTATGCCCTGGCCGCGATGGCCGAAATCGCCGGATGCTTTGCCTTCTGGGCGTGGTTCCGGCTGGACAGGAGCGCGCTCTGGCTCCTGCCCGGCATGGCGAGCCTGGCGCTTTTCGCATGGCTGCTGGCGCTCAGTCCCTCCGCCTTTGCCGGCCGCGCCTTCGCCGCCTATGGCGGTGTCTATATCGCCGCCTCGCTCGCCTGGCTCTGGATGGTGGAAGGCCATCGCCCGGATCACTGGGACATGGCCGGCGCCGTGATCTGCCTGGCGGGCGCAGCCGTCATCCTGTGGGCCCCGCGCGGCGCCTGACATAGTCATCCGACGGCCCGGAAACGAAAAAAGGCGGCGCCGGAGCACCGCCTTCAAATCGTGTCGCGGAAAGCGAACCGTCTTATTCGGCAGCTTCCACGGCGCTTTCGCCGCCAGACTGTCCGTCTTCGCCGCCCTCGGCGGAATCGCCTTCGGCCTTGGGCTTGCGCGGGCGACGGGTGCGCTTCGGCTTCGCGGTCTCGCCGTCGCCATCACCGGCTTGCGGTTCGGTCTTGTCCTGCTCGGCAGAGGGCGCCTCGCTGCCGGCCTTCGCGGCCGCTTCACCGTCCTGGTCGCGGTCGCGGCGGCGCGGCCTGCGGTTGCGGCGGCCACCCTGGCTTTCGCCCTGTTCGTCGCCAAGCGCCACTTCGGCCGGCGTTCCCTCGATCACCGGCTGCGGACCGGATCCGTCGTCGCCACGCTCATCGTCGCCCCGGTTGTCGTCGCCGCGATTGTCGCGGTTGTCGCGCCGGTTGTCGGAAGCGCTGGCGCCTTCGTTGCGCTCGTCGCCATCATCGTCGTCATCGTCGCGGGCATCGCGTTGCGGCTGCACCTGCGCCATGGCGGCGGCAATGATGCGATTGTAGTGTTCGGCATGCTGCAGGTAGTTCTCGGCCATGACGCGGTCGCCGGCGCTCATGGCGTCCCGGGCCAGCGCGCCGTACTTGTCGGCCACCTGCTGCGCGGAGCCGCGAATCTTCACATCCGGCCCGTTGCTTTCATAGGTGCGGGTCAGCGGATTGGGACCCTTGCGGTTGTTGTTGTTCCGCCCGCGCATGCGCCGATTCTGCTGGTTTGGCCTCATGTCTCTCTCTTCAATCGGAATCGATGTTCGTTCAGGATCGCACTACGCCCTGCTTCCTTGGGCTGCAGCCCGGCAATGCCCCCCCGGCTCTGCCATTGGCGAATTCTGCCTGACTGACGTGGACAGGGCGTCGCGGATGGCAGGTTGCGTCTTTTGCGCGCGCCCGGCGATGCAATATGCATCGGCCTTCCTGTGCTTCCTTGTTCGTCAGCGGGAACCGGTACTGCTTCAGGTCCACTGCCTGTTCATGTCCGGTGACCGGAAACTATAGTCATTCGCATGGAATGCCAAGCTTTTTTTCCAGGATCGTCCTGTCCCCCGTTTTTCATAGCCTTTCAAACAGGATAACCCTGTCGTGACCGGAAAGATCCCGTGCGGCTTTCGCCACAATGTAACCTGATTCGCCGAACAGGCGGCAAACCGTTTCCCGCTGGTCGAAACCATGTTCGACGGCGATCAGCCCGTCCCGGGCAAGGTGGCGGCCCGCTTCCACGGCAAGCACCCGGTAGGGGTCAAGGCCGTCCGGCCCGCCATCGAGCGCTGCACGGGGATCATGGTCGCGGACCTCGCGATCCAGACGTCTCAAGCCGTCACTCGGTATGTAGGGCGGATTCGACACGATGACATTGAAAATTCCGTCAACGGCGGAGAACCAGTCGGATACGCGGAAAGTGGCCCTTGTATCCAGACCGGCCATCCGGGCATTGGCGCGCGCGGTTTCCACCGCGTCCGCTGAAATGTCGACGCCCAGTCCGGTTGCCTGCGGCACCTCGTCGAGCAGCGCCAGCAGGATGGCGCCGGTTCCGGTGCCAAGGTCGAGAATGCGCGGCTTGATGCCACGCCGCACCGTCTCTTCCAGTACGGGTATAACCATGTCGATCAGGATTTCCGTGTCGGGACGCGGTTCCAGCGTCTCCGGCGACAGCGACAGGACGAGGTTGCGGAATGGCCGATACCCGAGAATCCGGTGAACCGGTTCGCCTGCAGCCCGGCGCGCCACGGCCTGCAGGAGGCGCTGCGCCTCTTCGTCACAAACCGAGCGGTCGCCATCGGCGATCAGCCGCGTGGCATCGAGGCCGAGCACACCGGTGGCAAGCAGCCGGCTGTCCGTTCCGGGTTGCTTCACGCCGGCATCTGCCAGTGTGCGGCGGCAATGCTCCATCAGGGCGTCCAGCCGCATCGTCAAGCTCCACCCTCGGCGGCCAGCAGGCCGGACTGGTGGTCGGCGACGAGGGCATCGATGATCTCGTCGAGATCGCCTTCCATCACCCGGTCCAGCTTGTAGAGCGTCAGGTTGATGCGGTGGTCCGTCACCCGGCCTTGCGGAAAATTGTAGGTGCGGATGCGCTCGGACCGGTCGCCCGAGCCCACTTGCAGGCGGCGCGCCTCCGATCGCTCGTCCGCCGCCCGTTCCCGTTCCATGTC
The DNA here is from genome assembly GCF_046506625.1 of Zhengella sedimenti. Taxonomy (NCBI): domain Bacteria; kingdom Pseudomonadati; phylum Pseudomonadota; class Alphaproteobacteria; order Hyphomicrobiales; family Notoacmeibacteraceae; genus Zhengella; species Zhengella sedimenti. Next base: position 1,139,490 of record NZ_JBKFFP010000001.1, on the reverse strand, counting down.
GTAGAGCCTGGCGCGCAGCACCTGCATGGCACGTGCCCTGTTCTGGTGCTGCGACTTTTCCGACGAGGTGACGACGATCCCGGTCGGCAGATGCGTGATCCGCACGGCGGAATCGGTCGTGTTGACATGCTGCCCGCCCGCGCCGGAGGCACGCATCGTGTCGATGCGGATGTCCTCCGCACGAATGTCGATGTCCACGTCCTCAGCTTCCGGCAATACCGCGACCGTGGCCGCTGACGTATGGATGCGCCCGCCCGCCTCCGTCACCGGGACGCGCTGCACACGGTGGACGCCCGATTCGAACTTCAGCCGCGAGAACACGCCCTTGCCCGAAACCGTTGCGATGATTTCCTTGTAGCCGCCCGCCTCGCCCTCGCTGGCCGAAGCCACCTCCACCTTCCAGCCGTGATCGGCGGCATAGCGCTCATACATGCGGAACAGGTCGCCTGCGAACAGCGCCGCTTCCGAACCGCCCGTGCCGGCCCGGATTTCCAGGATCGCGCTTTTCTCGTCGGCCGCGTCGCGCGGCAGCATGAGGATGCGGATCTCGCTTTCCAGCGCCTCGATGCGCGCCTCGACCTCCGGATAATCCATCTCGGCGAGATCGCGCATCTCCTGGTCGGTGGACCGGTCCGCCAGCAGGGCGTCCAGCCCTTGCAGTTCCTCGCGCGCTGCCGTCAGGTCGCGGACCTTCCTGGCCAGCGGCTCCAGGTCGGCATATTCGCCGGCCATCTTCACATAGGCGTCCGGCTCCACGCCCGCCGCCATCTGCGCCTCGAGCATCTCGAAGCGCTTGAGGACCTGCGCCAGCCTGTCGGCGGGAATCGTCGTCATCCTGCCAGCCGCCTCACAAGGGGATCGAATGGTCGCGCGCGAATTCGCGCAGCAAGGCGTGAATGTCGGTGCGGCCCGGCGCGTCCAGCGCGGCGGTGAGCTTCGCGTTCAAGGCAGCGGCATCCAGTTCCAGCAGCATCGCCTTGACCGGGCCGATGGCCGCCGGCGCCATGGAGATGGAGCGGAAACCGAGCCCGACCAGCGCCATCGCCGAAAGCGGGCGCCCGGCCAGTTCTCCGCACAGCGTCAGGCTGGTGTTCGCCGCCGCCGCCGCGTCCACGATCTGCCGCAACACGCGCAGGAAGGGCGCCGCCAGCGGGTCGAACCGGTCCGCCACGAGCGGGTTCGACCGGTCTGCCGCCATGATGAACTGGAACAGGTCGTTGGAGCCGACCGACAGGAAGTCCACCTGCTTCATCAACTCCGGCATCTGCCACAAAAGGGCCGGCACCTCCACCATTGCGCCCAGCTTCAGCCGCGTCGGCAGCAGATGGGCAAAGCGTGACAGGTGCCGCACTTCGCGGTCGATCATGGCGCGGGCCGCGCGGATTTCCGAAACGTCGGTGACCATCGGCAGCATGACACGCAATTCCCGCCCGCCCGCGGCCTTGAGCAAGGCGCGCATCTGGGTGCGGAACAGGCCGGGCTTGTCCAGTGTCAGCCGGATCGCGCGCCAGCCGAGCGCAGGGTTTTCCTCCGCCTGCGAGGCGGCGAAATAGGGCAGCACCTTGTCGCCGCCGATGTCCAGCGTGCGGAAGGTGACAGGCTTGTCCTCGGCGATCTCGATGACCTGCCGGTAGAGCCTCTCCTGCTCCTCGGCACGCGGGAACGTAGCCGCGACCATGAACTGCAGTTCGGTGCGGAACAGGCCGATGCCCTCGGCGCCCGATTCGGCAAGTTGCGGCAGGTCGACCGCCAGCCCCGCATTCATGAACAGGCCGATCGTCTGGCTGTCCTTTGTCACGGCCGGACGGTTGCGAAGCGACCGGTAAAGTTCCTGCCGGCGGGCGCGGAACTTCACCTTTTCCGCAAACGCCTGCTCGATGTCAGACTGGGGACGAAGATGAACCGAGCCGTCATCGCCGTCGATGATGATCGGGTCGCCGTTCTCGGACATGGAGACCACGCCCTTGACCTGCCCGGCGACGGGTATGCCCATGGCGCGCGCGACGATGACCACATGGCTCGTCACCGCGCCTTCCTCCAGCACCAGCCCGCGCAGCCGCTCGCGCGGATAGTCCAGCAGTTCGGCCGCGCCCATGGACCGGGCGACGATGATGGAATCGCGCGGCTGGCTTGCCGCCAGGTCCTCCGGGCTGCGCCCCATGAGCTGGCGCAGAAGGCGGTTGGCCAGGTCGTCGAAATCGTTCATCCGTTCCCGGATATAGGGATCGGTGACATGCATCATGCGCGCGCGCATGTCGCTCTGCACCTTTTCGACCCCGGCTTCGGCCGTCAGCCCGTTGTTGATGGCCTCCTCCAGCCGGCGCACCCAGCCGCGGTCATGGGCGAACATGCGATAGGCTTCGAGCACCGCCCGATGCTCGCCGTCAAAGGCGATCTCCGTGCGCGTCAGCATGTCGTCGATGGACAGGCGCAGCGAACTGAGCGCCTTTTCCAGCCGCTCAAGCTCGGCATCCGTGTCCTCGGCAAAGAGGTTCGTGACGACGATGCGCGGTTCATGCAGCACGACATGGCCGAGTCCCACGCCATCGGAAAAGGCCACGCCGTTGAACACCGCCGGACGCCGCAGGTCCAGTTCGATGCCCGGACGCGACAGGTTGGCGAGGTCGCCGGTGGCGATCATCTCGGCGATGACCATGGCGGTGGTTTCCAGCGCCTCGATCTCGTCCTCGCGATAGACGCGCTGCGTCTTGTTCTGCACGACGAGGACACCGAGCGTGCGGCCCGCGCGCAGCACCGGAACGCCGAGGAAGGAGGAATAGATTTCCTCGCCCGTTTCCGGCAGGTAGGTGAAGGCGGGATGGCTTTGGGCGTCGGCGAGGTTCAGCGGCCGCGCCGAGGCCGCGATGGTGCCGACAAGACCCTGGCCGAGGCGCAATTGCGCCAGATGGACGGCCTGAGGATTGAGACCCTCGGTGGCGTAAAGCTCCAGCACGCCGTCGGCGCGCAGCACGTAGAGCGAGCAGACCTCGGCCACCATGTTCCGGGCGATCTCGGCCACGATGCGGTCGAGACGCGGCTGCGGCTCCAGCGCCTCCGCCATGATTTCACGCAGGCGCTTGAGAAGCACCCGGGGGCCGACTGCGAACTCCGCCATGAATCGTTCCACCTCCAAAAGGTACGGGCCGCGCGAACCATGTGTCCGCGCCGCCCCGCCCCCGCGATTTCGTTTGTCCCGCCTCTGGTCTTGCACCCGGCTTGTCCGCCGCCGGGTTGCGAACCGGTCATGTCCCGGACGGCAGTGCGCTCAGGCCTTGTCCAGACCGTATACGGAATGAAGCGTGCGTACGGCAAGTTCCGCATATGGGCCATCGATCAGGATCGATATCTTGATTTCGGACGTCGTGATGGCCCGGATGTTGATGCCCTTTTCGGCGAGCGCCTTGAAGGCGGTAGCCGCGACGCCGGCGTGGCTGCGCATGCCGATGCCGATGACCGAGACCTTGACCAGCCCGCCTTCGGACTGCACGGCATCGAAACCGACCTTGTCACGGTTCTTGTCCAGCACCGCCAGCGCCTTGTCCAGGTCGCCGGTCGGAACGGTGAACGTCATGTCGGTCTTCGAGCCATCCTCGGAAATGTTCTGGACGATCATGTCGACATTGATGTTGGCCTCGGCCAGCGGTCCGAAAATGCCGGCCGAGACGCCGGGACGGTCGGCCAGGCGGCGCAGCGAGATCTGCGCCTCGTCCTTGGCATAGGCAATACCGGTAACGACCTGCTGTTCCACGATTTCATCCTCGTCGCAAATGAGTGTCCCGGGCGGATTGTCGAAATCGCCCATGCCGGGCGCGTCGGGATCCTCGAAGGAGGATCGCACGAAGGTGCGCACCTTGTGTACCATGGCCAGTTCCACCGAGCGGACCTGCAGCACCTTGGCGCCGAGCGACGCCATCTCCAGCATTTCCTCGAAGGAGACTTTCGGCAGGCGCCGTGCCTTCGGTTCGATGCGCGGATCGGTCGTGTAGACCCCGTCCACGTCGGTGTAGATGTCGCAGCGGTCCGCCTTCACCGCCGCGGCGATGGCCACCGCCGACGTGTCGGACCCGCCCCGCCCCAGCGTCGCGATGCGGTTGTCCGGCCCGATGCCCTGGAAGCCGGCGACGACGGCGACCTGACCCTCGCCGAACCGGCGCACGAGGTCGGAACCGTCGATATCGGCGATGCGTGCCGCGCCATGGGCGTTGTCGGTCTTCACCGGGATCTGCCAGCCCTGCCAGGAACGCGCATTGACGCCCATGGACTGCAGCGCGATGGCCAGCAGGCCGGATGTCACCTGTTCACCGGAAGCGACGATGGTATCGTATTCGCGGGCGTCGAAGAAAGGCGAGGCCGCGCCGGTCACCTTCGGCATGGCCTGTACCCAGCCGACCAGTTCATTGGTCTTGCCGGCCATGGCGGAAACGACCACGGCCACTTCATGCCCGGCATCGACTTCACGCTTCACGTGGCGGGCGACGTTGTGGATGCGTTCCAGGTCGGCAACGGACGTGCCGCCGAATTTCATTACGATACGCGCCATGGAAAGCCGCCAGTGTCCCCGATCGCTTCCAGGGGCGCCATGATGCGCCGCCTGCATGAGAAAGCGCCCCGCCTGTGCCGTTCAGCCGGAGCGCCGTGCGCGGCTTCCATATCCAATCGGATGGTCTTGCGCAAGGTTGCGCGGCGCCATGGAGCCTTGACTTTCGCACCCGGGAGGCCGACTTCCCTTGGCGGCAGCAAGACAGGCGCGAAAACGGAGCACGGGATGAACAGCCAGGGCCAGACAACCATCGACGCAGCCGAGGTCGAGCGCTTTTCCCGCATGGCCGCCGAATGGTGGGATCCGCGCGGCAAGTTCCGCCCGCTGCACAAGTTCAATCCCGTCCGGCTCGACTATATCCGGGAAACGGTGATCGCCCATTTCGGGCTCGATCCCCGGGCCTCGCGGCCTTTCGAGGGCCTGCGCTTCCTCGATATCGGCTGCGGCGGCGGCCTGCTGAGCGAGCCGATGACGCGTCTGGGCGCCTCGGTCACCGGCGCCGACGCCTCGGAGGTGAACATCGAGGTCGCCCGCATCCACGCCGCCGAAAGCGGCCTCGAGATCGACTACCGCGCGACCACGGCCGAGGCGCTGGCCGATGCCGGGGAACGTTTCGACGTCGTGCTCAACATGGAAGTTGTCGAGCACGTGGCCGACGTGAACCTCTACATGCGCAAATGCGCCGAGATGGTGAAGCCCGGCGGACTCATGTTCATCGCCACCATCAACCGCACCATGAAGGCCTGGGGCCTTGCCATCATCGGCGCGGAATACGTGCTTCGCTGGCTGCCCAAGGGCACCCACCAATACGAGAAGCTGGTGACCCCGGCAGAGATCGACGCCGCGCTGGCTCCCACCGGCATGACCGTGCTGGAGCGCAGCGGCGTGTCGTACAATCCGCTCGCAGACCGTTGGGCCCGCTCGCGCGATCTGGACGTCAATTACATGGTGCTCGCCACGCGGCCGAGATAGCGGAAGCTCTGACAGGGCGGGGACCGGTTTCCGGGCCAGGCTCAGTTCTTGTCGTCGGGCAGGACGGGCAAGGGCATCACCGGCACCCCCTCGTCGAGGAGTTCGGCCACATCGGCCGGATTTGCCTCGCCGCGGATGGCCCGCGACTCGACCTCGCCATAATGGATCTTGCGCGCTTCATCCACGAAGCGGTCGCCCACATCCTCGGAATTGGCGATGGCGGCCTTTGCCAGTTCGCGAAGTTTCGTCAGCGCCGCCTTCTGTTCGGCGGATACGGCCAGCGCCATCCTTTCCTTGCGCCGCGCGGTCGAGACGGCCGGTGCCATCAACGCCTTGGAAACAGCGCCGGAACCGCACACCGGGCAGGACACCAGCCCGCGCCCGTTCTGGCTGTCGAAATCGTCGTTGCTGCGGAACCATCCATCGAAGGCGTGGCCATGATCGCAGGTGAGCGAGAAGCGGATCATGCGTCCTGCTCCGCCTCCCGGGCCGCGACCGTGCGGACGGAAAAGTCGCGCGCGTTCTTCAGGTTCGGAATTTTCGCCCGCGCAGCGGCGACGGCGGCCGTGTCGATCTCGGCCACCAGCACACCGGGCTCCGCGTCGCCCTTGTCCGCCACGACCCTGCCCCACGGATCGACGACGAGCGAATGGCCATAGGTCTCGCGCCCGTCGGCATGCGTGCCGCCCTGGGCGGCCGAAATGACCCAGGCACCGTTCTCGATGGCTCGGGCGCGAATCAGCGCGTGCCAATGCGCCTCGCCGGTCTGCCGCGTGAAAGCCGCGGGTGTCGTCAGCACCTCGGCGCCGGCCAGGGCCTGCGCGCGGAAAAGCTGCGGGAAGCGCAGGTCGTAGCAGATCGACAGGCCCACTTTCGCAAGGCCGGTGTCCGCGATGACGGTTTCCCCGCCCGGCGTGTAGGTGGAGGATTCGCGCCAGCTCTCGCCATTGTCGAGATCGACGTCGAACATGTGGATCTTGTCGTAGGTGGCAATCCTTTCGCCGCCGGGACCGAACAGGAAGGCGCGGTTGGCGATCTTGCCGCCAGCGGCCGCGATGGCGGTCGAGCCGACATGGAGGACGATGTCCAGTTCCCCTGCCAGCCGCGCGGCGGTTGCCGCTATGACATCCTCGTCTTCCGGCTTGAGCACAGCGAACAGCGCCTGCCGGTCGCGCTGCACCGCGCCGGTCATTTCCGGGGTCTGGATATAGCGCGCCCCTTGCGCGGCAGCCTCGCGCACCATGGCTTCCATCGCTGCGGCATTTTCCTCCGGATCGGTGCCGGAACGCATCTGGATGCAGGCTGCGATGAACCGGGTCATGACGCGTTTGTCCTCAGGAGAGCGTGCCGGTGGCCAGCAGGCCGTCGAGGCGGCCGGCGGCATCGAGCGCATGCAGGTCGTCGCAACCGCCGACGTGAACGTCGCCGACGAAGATCTGCGGGAAGGTGGAGCCGCCCTGCGACCGCTCGACCATCTCGCGGCGAAGATCTGGCGAATAGGTGGCGTCGTGCTCGGTGTAGGAAACGCCCTTGGAATCGAGCAGGCGCTTTGCGGCCGTGCAGAATCCGCAGAACATCCGGGTGTAGATCGTGACTTCAACCATGAAACGGTTTCCCTGTTGTTCCCGCTATATAGGCGCCCCGGCGAAGCTCTGGAAGTCCCCCGGCAGGACCCGCGCGAAGGTCAGGACGTCGACCTCTCCGGCCTTGGCCCGTTTCAAGGCCCGCGTCGCGGCGTTCACGGTCGCACCGGTCGTGTAGACGTCGTCGACCAGCAGGATGCGGCGCCCGTGCACCTCGGCCAGCATCGTGTCCGGCACCCGGAACGCGCCGCGCACATTGGCTTCGCGCTCGTTGCGCGCCAGCCCGACCTGCTGCGCGGTCCTGCGCCTGCGCTCCAGCGCTTCCGGCCGGAAGGGCAGGCCGGTGCGGCTGGCCAGCGCCCGCCCCAGTTCGGCCGACTGGTTGAAGCGGCGCCGGAAGAAACGCCAGGGATGCAGGGGCACCGGCACGATCACATCCGCGTCGCAAATCAGGTCGTGGCCTGCACGGTGCATCCAGCCCGCCATCCAGCGGGCCAGATCGGTCCGGTCATTGTATTTCAGCGCCTGGACCAGCCTGCGCGCCGTGCCGTCATAGGCGGCCGCCGAGCGGCAGCGGGCGAAGGGCGGCGGGTTCGCGATCGCTTCGGCGGACAGGAACCCCTCGCCCATCTCGTGCGCGAATGGCGTCCCATAGACCGGGCAGACCGGATGTTCGATCATGCGCAGATGCGGCCAGCACCGTCCGCACAGCGTGCCCGGTGCGCTGACGATCCGCCGGCAACCCGGACAGACCGGCGGAAACAGGATCCGCGCCACTTCTTCGCCCCAAACGGAAATTCGGCCCTTGATCATCCCGCCCCGATCCGCCACCTCTTGCGCCAGAGCCATGGCGGCAGTTCATGATGCACGTGAAGATTGCGTCCTTCAACTCCAAAGGCAGCCCGATGCAAACCGTCTTCGACACCGAACAGGTCCTTGCCCGGCGCCGCCGCGCTTTCCGCGATCCGGTTGAAGGCGCCGATTTCCTGATGCGCCATGCGGCGCAGGATCTTGCCCTGCGCCTGTCCACCACGGGCCGGACCTTCACCCGGGCGGGCGTCCTGCACTGCCTGACCGGCCATGCCCGCGAGGCACTCGTAGCGTCCGGAAAGGCCGGGGACATTGTTTCGGTGGAAGCCGACGCTCTTTTCCCTGCCCACCGGGCGGACACCGTGACGGCTGGCCCGGAAACGCTGGGCCTCGAACCGGCAAGCCTCGACCTGGCGGTGAGCCTGCTGAGCCTCCACGATGTCAACGACACACCAGGCTTGCTGGCCCAGATCCGCCATGCGCTAAGGCCCGACGGCCTGTTTCTCGGCGCGATGGCCGGAACCGGCACGCTGGCGGAACTGCGCGAGAGCGTTCTGGCCGCCGAGACCGAACTCACCGGCGGCGCCGCGCCCCGCGTCCATCCGTTCGCGGACGTGCGCGCCGCCGGCGCCCTGCTGCAAAGGGCGGGTTTCGCCCTGCCTGTCACCGATTTCGAAAGCCTGACCGTGCGCTACGCGAACCCTCTGGCCCTGTTGCGCGACCTGCGCGCCATGGGCGCGACAAATGCGCTGTCAAGCCGGAGCCGCAAGCCCTTGCGCAGGGACGTGCTGGCCCGCGCAATGCAGATCTACGCCGAACGCTTCAGCGACCCGGACGGACGCATCCGGGCGACGTTCTCGATCGTCTGGCTGTCGGGATGGGCGCCGGACCCCTCGCAGCAGAAACCGCTCAGGCCAGGCACCGCAAGCCACTCGCTGGCCGAGGTCCTTGGACGTCAGGGAAAATGAAGCCGCGCTACTGCAGCTTGTCCGAGACCGGCTGCATGCTGGAATTGACGCTCGTCCCGACGGACGCGGCGGCAGAAAAGATCGCGATCGAGATGATTGACGCAATCAGCGCATACTCGATGGCTGTCGTCCCTTTTTCATCTTTCAGAAATCTCTTGAACATGCGCGCCATCCAGTTCTTGCGATCCTCGATCCCAGAAATATTAGCAGCACGGACTTTAATTACCGCTAACGCACAAGGTTAACAAAAAAGCAATTTGTGGTTGTCTTTCGCTCTGCCGTTCCGCAATCGCCGTCAGCAGTCGCCCGATCGCACGCCGTTGTTCCGGATGATGCAAACGGAATCAGGTGCATCCTGCAGCACGGAACGCCTTACCACATAGGTATTGCTGTATGGCGCGATGGAGCCGGTCGCCATGCGGTCGAGGCCCGCCGGGCCGCTGCGCTGGGCAAGCGTGCGCACATGGTTTTCCGCGACCGGCGTGAGGATCACCGCGAGTGCCGCCGCCGCAGACCCGAACAGGAGAACGATGCGCAGGACGCCCATCCCCGCCGCGCTGGCGCTGTTGCGCACGGTGCCCCTCATCGAATACCAGTCTGAACTCTCGGCCATGTCGAAACCCCCAGCCACTAACAGAACCACCTCGCGCCATGCGCGTCCCGTCTCGACCATGACATCGATGGCTAAACGATCGATTAACGATAAATCGGACGTTTCCTTGCGCTCCCCGTCTTGTCCGGTTCCGGCCTGCACGGATGCCGGCTTCACGCCGGCAGCCACCGGAAACAACCCGGTGGGGTGTTTCAGGGAAAAGCGGGGATGCCCTAGAGCAGATCGACCAGATAGGGGATCAGCGGTTCGTCCGCGGGCGGCATGGGATAGTTGCGCATGTCGCGCGGGCGCACCCATTTGATCGCCTGGCCTTCCAGCCCGGACGGGTGCCCTTCGTACCGCCGGCAGACATAGAGCGGCATCAACAGGTGGAAATCCTCGTAACTGTGGCTGGCAAAGGTCAGCGGCGCCAGGCATGCGGCCTTCGTGCGCACGCCGATTTCCTCCTCCAGTTCCCGGATCAGGGTTTCCTCCGGCGTCTCGCCCGGTTCCACCTTGCCGCCGGGAAACTCCCAGAGGCCGGCAAGCGCCTTGCCTTCCGGGCGCTGCGTCAGCAGCACGCGTCCATCGGCATCGACCAGCGCGCAGGCAGCGACCAGCAGGATACGCCGGGACCGGGGCGCGTTCATCGCAGTTCCCCCGCCGGCTTGCGGTAGTGATAGAAATAGAGCGTCCGGAACCCGAGGCTGGTGTAAAGCGCGACGGCCGGGTAATTGCCGGTCTCGACCTGCAGCCAGGCTGTTCTGGCACCACGCAGGCGCGCCCATTTGAGCGCCGAGAGAACCGTGTTGCGGGCATGGCCCTGGCCGCGAAACGCCGCTGCCGTCGCCACCTCGAACAGCCCTGCCAGGTCCCCGTCATGCACGCAGATCGCCGTTGTCACCGGCTTTGCGTCCTTCTCCGCGAGGAAAAGCCCGGTTTCCGGTTCGATGGCATTCACGACTTCCGAGATGCCGGCCCGCATCGAGGTTCCGAGACCGCGCACGGCCAGGTGGGCGGCAGAGAAGCGGGCGACATCGCGTACCGGCAACTGGTCCAGCGTGCCGTCCAAGGCTATCGCCGCGATGTCGGCGATCATCACGATGGATTCGCCGAACCGTTCCCAGCCCTGCTCGTTGCACCACTGGGTCAGTTCCTCGCCAGCCAGTGGCGACAACCGCAGCACGAGATCGCGGCCATAGGCCTCGAACCGCGGCGCAGCACGGGCGATGCGCCCGGTAATGTCGCGCACATCGGCCGGATCGAGCGGGTTGATCGAGTTCAGCCGCTTGGCCGGATGGCTCGCGGTCAGGCGGATGGCCCAGGTTCCGTCATACTGGATGGATGTGGCCGGCCAGGCCCGGAAGCCCGCCGCCTCGAACCGCCTGACGATTCCAAGGTCTTCCGGCGCCATGCGTCTCACCGGTCCGTCCACCCCGCGCTCAGCTCCTGTAGTCGCCGTTGATGGCGACATATTCCTTGGTCAGGTCACACGTCCAGACCGTTGCATTGCCGTTGCCAAGACCGATGTCCGCCCGGATCACGATCTCGTCGTTCTTCATGTAGGCGGAGGCCTTTTCTTCCGAATAATCCGGATCGCGTTCGCCGTGATGGGCAAGCCTCATGCCGCCGAACCAGATGTCCAGCCGGTCGCGGTCGGCCGGTTCGCCGGCCTTGCCCACGGCCATGACGACGCGGCCCCAGTTGGCGTCCTCGCCCGCCGCAGCGGTCTTGACCAGCGGCGAATTGGCGATCGAAAGGGCGATGCGCCGGGCGGAGGCATCGCTTTCGGCCCCCGTGACCTGCACCTCGATGAACTTGCGCGCGCCCTCACCGTCGCGCACGACCTGCATCGCCAGGTCCTGCATGACCGTGAAGAGCCCCTCGCGGAACGCCTCCAGGCGGCCGTCGGCGGGATCGGCGATGCGCGGCGCGCCACGACCTTCCGCCTTGCCGGTGGCAAACAGCAGCAGCGTGTCGCTGGTCGAGGTGTCGGAATCAACCGTCACCGAATTGAACGTCGGCCCCGTCGCGGACGACAGCATGGCCTGCAGCGCCGCCGACTCGATGGGCGCGTCCGTGGCAATGAAGCTGAGCATCGTCGCCATGTCCGGCGCGATCATGCCCGCGCCCTTTGCAATGCCGTTGATGGTCACCGGCACCCCGCCGAGATCCACCGTCGCGGTGGCGTATTTGGGGAAGGTGTCGGTGGTCATGATGGCCTCGCCGGCGCCGTGCCAGCCATCCGCCACGGCCTTCGCCGCCAGGTCCGAAAGCAGGCCCGTGAACTTCTCCGCGGCCAGCGGTTCGCCGATGACGCCGGTCGACGCGAGGAAGACCTCGTTCTCGCCGCAACCGGCGGCGGCAGCGGCGGCGGACGCCGTCATGGCGGTCGCTTCCCGGCCCTTGCGCCCGGTAAACGCATTCGCGTTTCCGGAATTGACGACGAGGATGCGCGCCTGTCCGTGCGGCAGGTTTGCCCGGCAGAAATCCACCGGCGCCGACGGGCATTTCGACCGCGTGAACACGCCAGCCACCTCCGTGCCCGGCGCGAATGTCATGACCATGAGGTCGGTGCGGCCCTTGTACTTGATGCCTGCGGCCGCTGTCGCCACGGCGACGCCGTCGATGACCGGCATGTCGGGCCGGACCTTCGGCGCGAGCGGGGAAACGGAAGTGGACATGGATGCAGCGCTCCGAACGTCTTGCTGGTTGCTCGGCCCGGTTATTCGGCCTTGTCCATCTGCTCGACGACGCTCTTGAGCGTTTCGTCGGCGACGTCCACCTTGGCACCCTCGCGCAGCTTCGCCACCATTTCGAAATAGGTTTCGCGCAGCAGCGCCGAGCGCACCTGCTCCTTCACGTCGTCGAAGGCCGGCGGCTGCACCGCGCGCTTGTCTTCGACCTTGATGACATGCCAGCCGAACTGCGTCTGCACGGGCTCCGCCGAATGGGCACCGACATCCAGCCCGTAGGCCGCCGTCTCGAATTCCGGCACCATCTGGCCCTGCTGGAAATAACCCAGGTCGCCGCCGTTCGGCCCCGACGGGCCGGTCGACTTCGCCTTGGCGAGCTCCGCGAAATCGGCGCCGCCGTCCAGCTCCTTGATGATCGACTCGGCCTCTTCCTTCGTCTTCACGAGGATGTGACGTGCGCGGATCTCGTTGGAGGGCGGCGTGTCGGCCAGTTCCTTGTCATAGCGCGCCCGCACCATCTCGTCGGTGACGGCCGCGGCGACTTCCTTCTCGACATATTCCGAATGAAGGGCGCGGTTGGCCAGGAAAGCCATCCGGTTCTGGAAACCGGCATCCTTGTCGTATCCCTTCTCGCGCGCCTTCTGCGCCAGAAGCCGGATCTCGATGAGGGCGGACAGGGCAGCGCCGCGGCGCTGGTCTTCCGGCAGCCGGGCGAATTGCTGGTCGAGATTGGCAATGGCGAGCGACAGGTCGGATTCGGTGATTTCCATGCCGTCGACAGTGGCCACCACGGTATCTTCCGCTGCCAGGACCGGCGCTGCGAGCAGACCGGCGGCAAGGATGGCGGCCGAGAGGCCGGCGGTGAGGCGGCTGAACGAAACAGGCATGTCAGATAACTCCGAATGGGATCTTTGCCGGCCCGGAAGAACCGGCAATTGTGGCCGAATTTGGCATGCAGCGCCGCGCGCCGGCGGCGTTGACATCGCATCTGCCCCCTCTTATCTGTCCTGCGACCGTGCGTCCAGAACCAGTTTCGCGCATGGCCCGGCGCAATGCCGTCCCGCCTTGTCCTGGAAGGCTGTCCGGCCTGCCGCCCCTAACCGGCTCCGGCCAGGGCCGGATGATCGAGATTGAGAGGACCGACATGGTCAGTTTCGGCGGACTCGCCCGCAAGATTTTCGGCTCTGCCAACGACCGGCGCATCAAGGGAATGCGGCCGCGCGTCGAGGCGATCAACGCCATGGAAAACGAATTGGCGGCGCTCAGCGATGCCGAACTCGCCGCCCGCACAAACCAGTTCCGCGAGGATATCGCCAACGGGGCGAAGATCGCCGACCTGCTGGTGCCGGCCTTCGCCACTGTCCGCGAAGCGTCGAAGCGCGTGCTGGGCATGCGCCATTTCGATGTCCAGCTCATCGGCGGCATGGTCCTGCATGAAGGCTCCATCGCCGAGATGCGCACCGGCGAGGGCAAGACGCTCGTCGCCACGCTCGCCGTCTACCTGAATGCGCTGGAGGGCAAGGGCGTCCATGTCGTCACCGTGAACGACTACCTCGCCCGCCGCGACGCCGAATGGATGGGCCGCCTCTACGGCTTCCTGGGTCTTTCGACCGGCATCATCGTGCACGGCATGTCCGACGAGCAGCGCCGCCGGGCCTATGCCTGCGACGTGACCTACGGCACCAACAACGAGCTTGGTTTCGATTACCTGCGCGACAACATGAAGTATCAGCGCGAGGACATGGTTCAGCGCGGTCACAACTATGCCATCGTCGACGAGGTGGACTCCATCCTGATCGACGAGGCGCGCACGCCGCTGATCATTTCCGGCCCGCTCGACGACCGCTCCGAACTCTATGTCCAGGTCAACGGCTACATCCCGGAACTCCTCGACGAGGACTTCGAGATCGACGAGAAGCAGAAGACGGCGACCTTCACCGAGGTGGGCACCGAGAAGATCGAACGCCTGCTGACCGGAGCCGGCCTGCTCAAGGGCGAATCGCTCTATGACGTCGAGAACGTGGCCCTTGTCCACCATGCCAACAATGCGCTGCGCGCCCACAAGCTCTTCCAGCGCGACAAGGACTATATCGTCTCCAATGGCGAGATCGTCATCATTGACGAATTCACCGGCCGCCAGATGCCCGGCCGCCGTTTTTCCGAAGGCCTGCACCAGGCGCTGGAAGCCAAGGAAGGCGTCCAGATCCAGCCGGAAAACCAGACGCTGGCCTCCATCACCTTCCAGAACTACTTCCGCATGTATGGCAAGCTGGCCGGCATGACCGGCACGGCGTCCACGGAAGCCGAGGAGTTCGGCAGCATCTACGGCCTTGATGTCGCCGAGATTCCCACCAACCTGCCAATCCAGCGGCTTGACGAGGACGACGAGGTCTACCGCACCTTCGAGGAGAAGTACCGGGCGATCGTCCGCGAGATCAAGGACGCACACGCCAAGGGACAGCCCATCCTTGTCGGCACGACATCCATCGAGAAGTCGGAATTCCTGGCCGAACTGCTGCGCCGCGACGGGGTGAAGGACTTCGAGATCCTCAATGCCCGCCACCATGAGCGCGAGGCCTCCATCGTCGCCCAGGCAGGCGTGCCCGGCGCGATCACCATCGCCACCAACATGGCCGGCCGCGGCACCGACATCCAGCTCGGCGGCAATCCCGACATGCGCATTGCCGAGGAACTCGGCGACATGCCGGAGGGCCCGGAACGCCAGGCGAAGGAAGAGGCGATCCGCGCCGACATCAAGCGCCTGAAGGACCAGGCACTGGCCGCCGGCGGCCTTTACGTTCTTGCCACCGAGCGCCACGAAAGCCGCCGGATCGACAACCAGTTGCGCGGCCGCTCCGGCCGCCAGGGCGATCCCGGCAAGTCGAAGTTCTACCTTTCGCTTCAGGACGACCTGATGCGCATCTTCGGCTCCGAGCGGATGGATGGCATGCTCCAGAAGCTCGGCCTGAAGGAAGACGAGGCCATCATCCATCCCTGGATCAACAAGGCACTGGAGAAGGCCCAGAAGAAGGTCGAGGCGCGCAACTTCGATATCCGCAAGAATCTCCTCAAGTACGACGACGTGATGAACGACCAGCGCAAGGTCGTCTTCGAACAGCGCCTGGAACTGATGGACGGCGTGAACCTGTCCGAAACGGTCGCCGAGATGCGCCAAGACGTCATCGACGAAATGGTGGCCAAGCGCATTCCTGAGAAGGCCTATGCCGACCAGTGGGACGTCGCCGGCCTCAAGCAGGATGTCCAGGCCTATCTCAATCTCGAGCTGCCCATCGAGGAATGGGTGAAGGAAGACGGCATTGCCGAGGACGACATCACCGAACGCCTGACGGAAGCCGCCCGGAAGGCCGCCGACGAGCGCCTCGAGCGCTACGGCCCGGAATTGCAGACCTATGTCGAGAAGTCGATCATGCTGCAGACGCTGGACCATCTCTGGCGCGAGCATCTGGTCAACCTCGACCACCTGCGCTCGGTGATCGGTTTCCGCGGCTATGCGCAGCGCGATCCGCTGCAGGAATACAAGGGCGAGGCCTTCGAACTCTTCCAGGCCATGCTCGCCAACCTGCGCCAGGTCGTCACCGCGCAGTTGATGCGCGTCGAAATCGTCCAGCAGGCGGCCGAAAACCCCATGCCGGACGCGCCGGAGGGCGAAGGCAGCCATCTCGACCTGACCACGGGGCTGGACGAGTTCGACGAACCGGTGGAAGCCGTCTTCGACGACACGCCCCCGCGCCAGGTCGCCCCCGAGGATCGCGATCCCGCCGATCCGGCAAGCTGGGGCAAGGTCGGCCGCAACGAGCCCTGCCCCTGCGGTTCGGGCAAGAAGTTCAAGCACTGCCACGGCGTGCTGGCCTGACATGATCCTGTAACGGAATGAAAAAAGACCGGCGCCGCGGTTGTGGCGCCGGTCTTCCTTTGTGGAATGCAGGTGCGGCTCAGAAGTCGCAGCGGCCGGTCCGCATGCACGTGCGCATCTTGTCGCGCAGATCGGCTTTCCATTCGCGCGCATCCTCGCGGCCGTGACGCGAACCGTCGCGCTCGCCGGACCGGTAGCCGAGCATGTAGCCCTTCCGGTAGCCGACCCGGTAGCCGCGGGCATAGTCGGCGCTGCGGGTGCTCTTTGTGGTGAAGGCGGAACGCCCGTTGATCAGTTCATCGACATAGGAAGCCTTGTAGGCGCCCTTGTAGCCATCGGTGTAACCGTGTTCGCGGCCGATCCGCTTGCCTTCCCGGTAACCGTCCCGGTAGGCCTGCGACGCGGCCTCGGCACCGGACGGGATGACGGCGGGCGCAACGGTCACGGCAGCCGCCGCAATCAGCGCCGGTGCGGCGAAACGGGCGAAGAAGGAGCGGCGGTTCAGGTTCGTGGTCTGCTGGGTCATGGTGGTTCTCCCTGGTTGATCGGCTTCCAATGACCGCATGATGGACGGGCCACGCTGAACACAGCCGGACCGGGCCATTCATTCGCAGTTCATGTTCTCGGGTCGATCGACAGCGCCGGTCGGCAAGGCGGTCTTGCGGGCTGCCGGCATCGCTTGAGGCCGCCGGGCCAACTGTTTCTTAAAGTCTCATTGCTAAATGGAGACGGGACATCGGGATCAAAGGGAACAGGGGTGCGCTTCTCCGCCGCCGCCACAACCGAACGCATCTTGCCGGGGCCGCTCGCCATCCGGGCGCGTCCGCTCGCGGACCGCTTCGACGAACTGGTCTTCGCCGCCGACGAACGCGGCAAGGCCAGCCGCATGTCGCTGATCGCCTTTGCCATCCGCATCGTATCGGCCGCACTGGCCTTCGTCTCCCAGGTGCTGCTGGCCCGCTGGATGGGCAGCTTCGACTACGGCATCTTTGTTCTGGTCTGGGTCACGATGATCATCGCCGGAAACATATCCTGCTTCGGCTTTCACACCTCGATCATCCGTTTCCTGCCCGAATACCGGGCCAGCGGCGACCTGGACAGCCTGCGCGGCATCACGCTGGCAAGCCGGCTCGTCGCCATTCTCGCCGCATCGGCGCTCGCCGCCCTGGGGATCGCCGGCGTATGGTTTTTCGCCGACCGCATCGAGAGCTACTACATCGTTCCGTTCTGGCTCGGCCTTGTCTGCCTGCCGATGATCGCGCTGTCCGACGTGTTGCAGGGCATTTCGCGCGCGCATGCCTGGGCGCTGTCCGCCCTTGCGCCGATATATCTGATCCGCCCGGTACTGATCCTCGCCTTCATGGGTGCCGCCCTTCTGGCCGGCTTTCCCGCCGATACCAACACGGCCATCGTTTCGGCCATAGCGGCGACCTACGCCACCACGGTCGGCCAGCTCGTCCTTGTCACCGCCTGGGCGGGCCGCGAGGTGCCCGATGGTCCGCGCGCCTATCACATGGGGAGCTGGATCAGGATTTCCCTGCCCATCTTCCTCGTCGAGGGTTTCTTCTTCCTGATGACCAATGCCGACGTGCTGATGGTCGGACGCTATCTCGAACCTCACGATGTCGCCATCTACTATGCCGCGGTCAAGATCCTCGCGCTGGTCCATTTCGTCTATTTCGCCGTCAAGGCGGGGGCCGCGCAGCGTTTCGCCACGCTGGCAAACGATCCGGACGCCACCAGGCTGGGGACCTTCGCCCGTGAAACCGTCCACTGGACCTTCTGGCCATCCGTCGCCATGGCCGGCGCGATCCTCCTGTCGGGGCATTTCCTGCTCGGGCTTTTCGGCGAGGAATTCACCGCCGGATACCCGATGCTGTTCGTCCTGGTGCTCGGTGTCGTGGCCCGCGCCTCGGTCGGGCCGGCCGAGAGCCTGCTCACCATGACCGGCAACCAGACCGCTTGCGCCGCGGTCTACGGTGTTGCACTGACGACCAATATCGTGCTCAACGTCCTTTTCCTGCCGGTCTGGGGGCTTTGGGGCGCGGCCATCGCAACCGCCATCGCCATGAGCGTGGAGGCGTTGTTGCTCATTCACACCGTCTGGCGCCGCCACGGCATTTTCATGTTCGTCGCCCTGCCCGCCAACTGGTCACGGGGGAAAGCCTGACATGGCAGCCATTCCTCTCTTCGAAGAATTCAGCGGCACCGCGTCGGGCCAGTTGATCGCCGATCTCGCGGGCGTCGGCGGATCCGGCTTCGGGGACCTGCCGCTCGACGTGCTGCATGGCGCGACCCTGCCCGGAAGCCCTCGCCGGCTGTCGGTCTACGCGGCATCGGCCGGTTTCGACCTCGTGGAGGAACTCGACCACCTGGCCGCCCGCAGCATCGAACCGAACGTCTTCTTCAATCCGCGCTTCCTCGCCCCCGCCATGCCGCGGCTGGAAGACCGGGAAGTGTTCCTCGCCGTCATGCGCGACGAGAACGATCACCGCTCGCGCCTGCGGTTCCTTCTGCCCTACTCGGTCGAACGCCCCGGCCTCGGCATTGGCCCGGCCATCCTGCGCGCCTGGTCGAGCCCCTACGGCCCGCTCGGCACGCCGCTGATCGACCGCGACGATCCGGTCGGCATCGTTGACGATTTCATGGCCATGCTGACGCGCCCCTCGCTCGGACTGCCGAACGTGCTGGTCCTGCCCGACATGCTTCTGGACGGCGAGGCCGCCAGTATCGTGCGGACAGCAGCGATGGGCCGCAACCTCCCGGTCCTGACCGCGGCCACGCGCGAGCGCGCCTTCCTGAAGAGCGACCTGGACGGCGAAACCTACCTTCGCAACTCCCTCAATTCCCACCACTTCCGGGAATACCGCCGGCTGTGGCGCAGGCTCGCCGAGAAGGGAACCCTGGAATACCAGGTGGCCCGCCATCCCGACGACATCCGCCGCGGCTGCGAATCCTTCCTCACGCTGGAACTGATGGGCTGGAAGGGGCGCGAACGCACCGCCCTGGCATCTGACCGCTACCAGGCCGCCTTCGTGCGCGAAGCGGTCCACCGACTATCCGAACAGGACATGGTGCGCGTCCACACGCTGACCCTGGACGGGGAAACGATCGCGGCCCTCATCGTCTACATCGAACGCGGCGTCGCCTATACGTGGAAGACGGCCTATGACGAGACGCTGTCGGCCTATTCGCCCGGCGCGCTTCTGATGATCGAGGCGACAAAGACGCATCTCGACGATCCCAACATCGCGATAACCGACTCCTGCGCCGCGCCCGATCATCCGCAGATGGACCGGCTGTGGAGCGAGCGCCGGACCATCGGCACGCTCATCGTCGGCCTGACACCCGGCGCCGACCGGCTTGCCCGCCAGACGGCCGCGCAACTGCACCTCTACACCGAGACCCGCAACCTCGCGCGCCTTGTGCGCAAGCGCATGCGCGGTTTCATCCGGCGGCGCTGAGGAGGCAGCCGGCAGCGCCTGCGCGCTGCCTCACTCCTTTGCCACGATCGCGCCCACGTCAAGCAGCGGCGAGGCGTCGATGTCGCCGGCGTTGAGCATGTCGCCCACCCGTTCCAGCACCGAGAGGACCATGGCCTGTTCCCAGTCGGGAAGGTCGGAAAACTGGCGCGCGAAGATGCGCTGCAAGGGGTCCGGCGCCGCCGCCAGGACGGCCCGCCCCTCCTCCGTCACGCTCACCCAGACGATGCGCTTGTCGCGCTGGCCGCGCGTGCGCGAAACCAGGCCGCGCCGCTCCAGCTTGTCGATCAGCGTCGTCGCCGTCGCCTGACCGACGCCGGCCTGGGCGGCGATCGTCTTCGGGGCCACGCGGTCATTGCGCGCGACGATTTCCAGCACGATGAGCTGCGGGACTGTCAGCCCGGTGGCCTTGGCCAGCGCGCGGGCATTGAATTCGGTAGCCCTGAGAATGCGTCTCAACGCGATCAGCGATGCCTGTACCCTGTCTTCCATGCCACCTCTTCCGGTTGATCCGATGCGGAAAACCATTTTGATTTGCAAATTATATCATATCGCATTTTTTCACATTGATTTCAACAATTTATATATTTTTCAGAACTTTTTTCGGCATCATCTGTTGTCATGTAGTTCGATAATCATAATATCCGCAGCACATTGAACAGGCATTTCGGAGACCCATGAAACCCGTTGAACCACTGAAACGAAAAGACACCATCACCTTTCGCGAGCCCACGCGCGAAGACGGCAGCGACGTCTGGGAGCTTGTCCGGGCCTGCGAGCCGCTGGACGTCAACTCCCGCTATTGCAACCTGATCCAGTGCGACCATTTTGCCGAAACATGCGTTGCGGCCACCCGGGCCGACGGCAAGCTGGTCGGATGGATCTCCGCCTATCGCCTGCCCGACGACCCCGAAACGCTTTTCGTCTGGCAGGTCGCCGTCTCGCCGCTGGCCCAGGGCCAGGGCGTGGGCAAGCGCATGCTGAACCATCTGCTCGACCGCGACGCCTGCAAGGATGTCGCCCGTCTGCAGACCACCATCACGCCGGACAACGAGGCAAGCTGGGCGCTGTTTTCATCCCTGGCCCGCAGTCGCGGCGGCAGGCTCAGCGACCGCCCGCACTATCGCCGGGATGACCATTTCGACGGCCGCCACGAGACCGAGCACATGGTCACCATCCGCTTCCCGGATGCAAGGCGCGCCGCCGCCTGATTTCGCCACCTGCGCGAAGACAAAGACAACAAACCTGAAAAGAGGTTCCCATGACTTCCGCCACGACGGACGACACCACCATTTTCTCCCGGCGCGAATCGGCTGTGCGCAGCTATTGCCGCAGCTTTCCGGTCGTCTTCGAGACCGGCCGCAACGCCACACTGACCGATGCCGACGGCCGCGAATACATCGATTTCCTGGCCGGTTGCTCGTCGCTCAACTACGGCCATAACGATCCGGACATGAAGGCCGCGCTGGTCGAATACATCGCCGGCGACGGCGTCACCCATGGCCTGGACATGCATACCGGCGCAAAGGCCGATTTCCTCAAGGCTTTCGAGCGCATCGTCCTCAAGCCGCGAGACATGGATCACAAGGTGATGTTCTGCGGCCCGACCGGGGCCAATGCCGTCGAGGCAGCCTTGAAGCTGGCCCGCAAGGTGACCGGCCGCACCAACGTGATCGCCTTCACCAACGGCTTCCATGGCGTCACCAACGGCGCACTGGCGGCCACCGGCAATGGCTACCATCGCGGTGGCGCCGGCGTCGGCCTGCCCGATGTCACCCGCATGCCCTTTGACGGCTTTCTCGACCAGGACACCGATTCCGCGGCCCTTCTGGAACAGATGCTGTCCGATCCCTCCGGCGGCATCGATGCACCGGCGGCCATCATCCTGGAAACGGTCCAGGGCGAAGGCGGGTTGAATGCCGCCTCGCCGGAATGGGTGCGCCGCATCGAGAGAATCGCCCGCGACAACGGCGCGCTCTTCATCGTCGACGACATCCAGGCAGGATGCGGACGCACGGGAACCTTCTTCAGTTTCGAGGATTTCGGTATCATGCCGGATATCGTCACCATGGCCAAATCGCTGTCTGGCTACGGCTTGCCGCTGGCTGCCGTGCTGATCCGTCCGGAGCATGACATTTTCGGCCCGGCCGAGCACAACGGGACCTTCCGCGGCAACAACCATGCCTTCGTGACCGCGCGCGTTGCGCTGGAAAAATTCTGGTCCGGCGACGCCTTCCAGGAAGAGATCGCAGGCAAGGCCGACCTTCTCGGCAAACGGCTGAACCGCATTGCAAGCCGCGTGCCGGGCGCTCGCGTCAAGGGCCGCGGCATGATGCAGGGCGTCGACGTGGGCAGCGGCGAGCGCGCTTCCGACATCTGTGCGGAATGCTTCCGCAACGGCCTGATCATCGAGACCTCGGGCGCCTTCGACGAAGTCGTCAAGATCCTCGCGCCCCTGACCATCGAACGCGAACGGCTCGAACGCGGCCTCGACATCCTCGAGGCGGCCGTCGCAACTGTCATCCAGCCCAAGACCATCGCAGCGGAGTAAAGAGCAATGATCGTACGTGACCTGAACGAAGCCAGGAACACCGAGCGGCACGTCGTGTCGGACGGGTGGGAGAGCGTCCGCCTGCTGCTCGCCGGCGACAAGATGGGGTTCAGCTTTCACATCACCACCATCCATGCCGGTGGCGAACTGAACTTCCATTACAAGAACCACCTTGAATCCGTCTATTGCATCTCCGGTTCCGGTTCCATCGAGGACATCGCCACCGGTGAGGTCCACCAGATCCGGCCGGGCATCATGTATGCGCTCGACAAGCATGACAGGCACATCCTGCGCGCCGGCGAGGAAATGATCATGGCCTGCGTGTTCAATCCGCCGGTCACCGGCCAGGAAGTCCACCAGGCGGACGGATCCTATGCCCTCGTAGCCGAGGAGGCCTGAAACGGGGCGCCGGACCAAACGCCAACCAAAACCAACAAGGACGGGAGAGAGCAATGAATCTCATGCAGAACCCCGAACGAAACACAACCGACGCCTACCCCACCCGCCTGCCGCAGGAGACCTGGAGCGAGCGGCACGACCGCACGGTCTGGAGCCAGTGGCGCCCCGACGCGCCGCTGACTGCCCAGCAGGCAGACAGCTTCGAGCGCAACGGCTTTCTCGTGCTCGAAAACCTGTTCACGCCCGAGGAAGTGAAGGCCTTGCAGGCCGAAGCCAAGGGCCTGCGCGAGGGCGGGCGCACGCTGATGCAGGACACGGTCATCACCGAACCCGACAGCGATGCGGTGCGCACCATCTTCAAGCTGCCCGAGCAGAGCGTGATCTTCGACCGGCTGGCCCGCGACCGGCGTCTGGCAGGCATCGCGCGCTTCCTGCTGGGTGACGAGGTCTACATCCACCAGTCGCGGCTGAACTACAAGCCGGGCTTCACGGGCAAGGAATTCTACTGGCATTCCGATTTCGAGACCTGGCACGCCGAGGATGGCATGCCGCGCATGCGCGCGGTCTCGGCCTCGCTGCTGCTGACCGACAACGACGCCAACAATGGCGCGCTGATGCTGATGCCGGGCTCGCACAAGACCTTCATCGGCTGCGCGGGCGAGACGCCGGATGACAACCACAAGACCTCGCTGAAGGTGCAGGAGGTCGGCACGCCCTCGCATGAGGCTTTGAGCCGGCTGGCCCGCGAAAACGGCATCGAGAGCGCGACCGGCCCGGCCGGCACGCTGGTGCTCTTCGACTGCAACACCATGCACGGGTCGAATTCCAACATCACGCCGTTTGCCCGGTCCAACGCCTTCTTCGTGTTCAATGCGGTGTCCAACGCGCTGCTTGATCCCTTCGCGGCCTCGAAACCGCGGCCGGACTTCCTGGCGGCGCGGGGCGACGCCCTCCCGCTTGAAATCGCATCGGGCCCGCTGGCCTGAAAGGAGAGAATGAACAATGACAAAGGCTGAGAAAACCAGCCGGAACGCATCGCAGGACAACACGCCGCTGCGATGCGCGCACACCGTCGAGAAGATCGGCGGCACCTCCATGAGTCGCCTGCGCGAACTGCTCGGCACGATCCTTGTGGGTGAGCGCACCGGCGCGGACCTCTACCAGCGTGTCTTCGTCGTTTCCGCCTTCGGCGGCATCACCGACCGCCTGCTGGAACACAAGAAATCCGGCGAACTGGGTGTCTACGCGCTGTTTGCCAGCGCCGACAACCACCACGGCTGGATGGATGCGCTGTCGCAGACGGCGCGCGCCATGCTGGAGATCAATGCCGGCCTGTTCGACCATGCGGCCGACCGCCAGGCGGCTGACGAATTCGTGCGCGAACGCATCGAGGGCGCGCGCGGCTGCCTGATCGACCTGCAGCGCCTGTGCTCCTACGGCCACTTCCAGCTGACCGAGCACATGCAGACGACGCGCGAACTGCTTGCCGCCCTCGGCGAAGCCCATTCCGCCAACAACCTCGCGATCCTGTTGCGCCGCCATGGCGTCAATGCGCGCCTGGTCGATCTGACCGGCTGGCGCGACGAAACCCAGCCGGACCTTCACGAGCGCATCGAAACCGCCTTCGCCGACATCGACCTGGCCAGCGAACTGCCCATCGTCACCGGCTATGCGCAATGCCGCGAAGGCCTGATGAAGGAATTCGACCGGGGTTATTCGGAAGTGACTTTCGCGACCATCGCCGCGCTGACCGGCGCGCGAGAGGCGATCATCCACAAGGAGTTCCACCTTTCCAGCGCGGATCCGAAGCTTGTCGGCGAGGACAAGGTGCGCAAGATCGGCCGCACGAACTACGACGTGGCCGACCAGCTTTCCAACATGGGCATGGAAGCCATCCATCCCAAGGCGGCAAAGACCCTGCGACAGGCCGGCGTGCCGCTGCGCGTCGCCAACGCGTTCGAACCGGATGATCCGGGCACACTGATCGACGCCGATCTGGCCGGCGAGCCGGGCGTGCAGATGATCACCGGACTGACCATCACCTCCATCGAACTGTTCGAGCAGGACATGGTGGGCGTGAAGGGCTACGACGCGGCCATCCTCGATGCCCTGACGCGCCATCGCCTGCGCATCGTCTCCAAGGCGTCGAACGCCAATTCCATCGTCCATCATGTCGAGGCGACGTTGAAGGGCGTGCGCCGGGTCGAGCGGGACCTGCGCGAGCGTTACCCCAATGCCCGCATCACCGCGCGCCGCGCGGCCATCGTCTCCGCCATCGGCCGGGACCTGACCGGCCAGGACGTGATGCTCAACGGGCTGCAGGCCCTTCGCGAAGCCGGCATCACGCCCATCGCCGCCCAGGAAACTGGACGGGGCGTCGATGTGCAGTTTCTCCTTTCCGAGGAGGACAAGGAAGCCGGTGCCCGGGCGCTTCACCGCGCGCTCGTTGAAACCGCTGCCGGCAATCCGCTCAAACACGCGGCCTGACAAGGCGCGTGCCGGCGCGATCCCGCCGGCACCTCCATCCATGCTGGCGGTCACGCAAATTGCCTTTTTCCAGGAACCGGATGAAACTGCCCGCAACAGCGTAGACCGGAGCGGGCCATGAACGAACAGGACTCGAACCGTCACCTCGGCGAGGGGGGCGCCGGCCCGGATGCCAATGACGCCGGGTCGGTGGCGGTCCGCAAGGCAGTCGCCGTTCACCTTGTACGCGCCATGCCGGCGGGCGAGGCAGCCCGGTCGGTCCTGCGCGAATGCGCCGCGCAGATATCGGCCAATGCCGCCGCGATCCTGTCATCCGACGATCCGGAGGGCCCGCACCAGTTGCGCATCGGCCTGCGCCGCCTGCGCAGCGCCCTGTCCATCTTCGGCAAGGTGGTCGACGGCGAGGCGCGCGAGGTGCTCGCCAGCGAAGCCAAATGGCTGGGCCGCGAGGCCGGCAAGGTGCGCGACGTCGATGTGATCCTGTCGGAAATGGTGGAGCCGCTGGCAAGGGCACGGCCCGATGACGAGGGCGCGGCGGCCTTGGCGCAATCCGTCCAAGCTAGCGCATCCGGTCTGCGCACGTCTTTTCGCACGACAATTTCGGGTCCGCGCGCAAGCGCATTCCTGCGCGACCTGCAGGTCTGGGTCGAAACCGCGCCGTGGATGACCGCGGACGATACCGGACAGGCGAAGTGGCGCGGCGTGCCGGCTCGCGACCTGGCCGGCATGGTGCTGGACAAACGCTGGAAGAAGACCCGCGCCCATGCCCGCAAGATCGGCCGGCTGACGCTGGAACAACGCCATGAACTGCGCAAGGAGTTGAAGAAGCTGCGCTATGCGGTGGAGTTTCTCGCCCCCATCCATGCGCAAAAGAAGGTCGCGCCCTTTCTCGCGCACCTCAAATCGCTTCAGGATGTCTTCGGCGCCCTGAACGACACCCGCATGGCGGAGACATGGTTCGCCGGAGACCCGGCCGGCGCCGATGCCGATCCGGCCGTCCAGCGCGCGATCGGACGCCTTCTCGGCGCCAAGGCCATGGAAGCGGAAACCGCCTGGAGCCATGCCCGCGCCCTCTGGAAGGACCTGAAGCGCACGCCCGTTTTCTGGAAAAAGCGCACATAGCGGGGAGCCCTGTGGCCTCAGCCCGTCACCGCGGCTTCCAGCGCATCAATGGTAGCCGCCGACAGCGTCTGTCTTTTCGCTTCGAGAAGCGGGCAGGGCTTTGAAAGGCGCGCCATGGCATCGCCCATGGAGAAGCGGTTGGCCGCCTCGCAGGCCTGCAACTCGTCCCATGTGAGCGGAACCGCGACCGGCGCGCCGGCCCGCGCCCGCACCGACCAGGGAGCGATGGCGGTATTGCCGCGCTGGTTGCGGAGCCAGTCGATGAAGATCCGGCCCTTGCGTTTTTCCTTCGACATGGTGTCGACGTAGCGGTGCGGGTAGGCGCTGGCGAAATGGGCTGCGACCGTGCGGCAGAAGCCGGCCGCTGTTTCCCATTCGACCGTGCGGCGCAAGGGCACGATGACATGCACCCCCTTGCCTCCCGTGACGAGCGGATGGCTCTCCAGGCCGGTTTCGCCGAGAAAACCCTTCAACTCGCAGGCGGCCCGCTTGACGTCGCCAAACGCCAGTCCCTCGTCGGGGTCGATGTCGAAGACCAGCCTGTCCGGCCTCTCAAGCCTGTCGCTGCGTGATCCCCAGATATGGAATTCGATGGCCCCCATTTGCGCGGCGGCCACGAAACCAGCCTTTTGCCGGATCTCCATATAGGCTTGCGAACCGCCGGATTTCTCCTTGATACGGACCGTATCGATCTGGGCCGGGAATCCCTTGCCCGCATGTTTCTGGAAGAAGCAGTCCCCTTCCCGCCCCTGCGGACAGCGCAACAGCGCGACAGGCCGGCGCCCGGCAAGCGCGAGCATCCGTTCGGCGGCCTTGGCGTACCAGGCGGCGACATCGCCCTTCGTGCAGCCAGCATCGGGAAAAACGACCCGGTCCGCATGCGAGATGGTGATGCCCAGATAGTCCGGCATGGCGCCCTTCCTATTGCGGTTTCTCCAGCTTTACCGCTTTCGCATCCTTGTCCTCGCGCACGCCGAGAAAGACGCCGTGACGGATGATGCCCTGATCGGTCAGTTCGGCCATTTCCACCTCCACGACGATGTTCGGCGTCACCCAGCGGGCATCCCGTTCGACATCCCGTGGAACCTCGTCGACGGGCGCGGTCTTGCGGCTGCGCCTTTCAAGCATGGGTGTCAGCCGGTCGAAGTCGCCATCGCTGAAGCCGCTGCCGACGCGGCCGCGATAGGTCAGGCCACCCTTGTCGAAGGTTGCGAGGATGAGCGAGGAGAACGGCCGGCCCTTCTTGTCGGATGGCGACCAGCCGGCGACCACGAACTCCTGGCGGTGGCCGGCCTTGATCTTCAGCCACGCGCCGCTGCGCTTTCCCTTGTAGCGGCTGTCGGCCTTCTTGGAGACGATGCCCTCGCCGCCGGCCTTGCGCACATTGTCGAACACCGCCTGTCCACCGCCGCGAACGTGTTCCGAATAACGCACCGGCGAATCCCCGGGCAGGCCGGACAGCAGGTCCCGGAGCATGTCCTTGCGCTCCTGCAACGCCTTGCCCGTCAGGTCTTTCCCATTGAGTTCGAGCAGGTCGAAGGCCATGAACAGCACCGGGTTTCCCTGCTCAAGGTCCCGTTGCAGGGACGAGAAGGAAGAACCCTCCCCCTTCGCACCCGACACCACCTCGCCATCGATCAGTGCGTTCCGGCAGTCGAGCAATTCGAAGGCCTCGGGCAGGCCCTCGTAGCGTCCGGTCCAGTCGAGGCCGGAGCGGCTGAACAGTGTCACACCTTGCCTGCCGAGCGCCGCCAGGCACCGGTAGCCGTCGAACTTGACCTCATGCAGCCAGTCCTCGCCTTCCGGCACATCGTCGACCAGCCTCGCCAGTTCCGGCTCGCGAAAATCCGGCCGTGCGAGGTCGAACCGGCGGGATTGGTCCTTCATGAGCGCCCCTTTCGCATCCTTCCGCTTGGCGCGGGCGCCCTTCGCGATCGCCGCCATGGTCCGACCGCTGGAAACGCTGGTCTTGTAGCGCCGGGTCAGCGCCTCCGCGTCATCTTCCTCGAAAGCGTCGTGCTCCTTGATCAGGAGCCAGTTCTCGCGTTTCTCCTTGCCGCGCATGCGGACAAGCGCCCAGCCGCCCTTCATGCGGGCGCCATGCAGCGTAAACTTCAGCTTGCCCTCGTCCAGCCCCTTGGCGAAATCCTCCTGCGCTTCCCATGTCCCCTGATCCCAGAGCATGACCGTGCCGCCGCCATACTCGCCTTCCGGGATCGTACCTTCGAAATCGCCATAGTCGAGCGGATGATCCTCCGTGCGCACCGCCAGCCGCTTGGCCGATGGGTCGGCGCTCGGTCCGCGCGTCACGGCCCAGCTCAGCAGCACGCCGTCCCATTCCAGCCGGAAGTCGTAGTGCAGCCGTGACGCATCGTGTTTCTGCACCACGAAGCGCGGTTCGCCTTGCGCCGCCCCTCTCCCGGCTCCCGATGGTTCGGCCGTACGGCTGAAGTCGCGCCTGGCCACGTAATCGGCGAGACGTTTGGCGGTCGTGCTCATGGCGTTCCACTGCCCCGGCCGTGCCGCGGATGTACCCGCTCATTCCGCCGCATCGCGATGGACCTCCCTTTCGCGCGCGGGTCCGATGTCGGCGGGATCGAAGTCGTCGACGGCAATGGCGCGCGCGACGAGATCCTCGGCCCGCCGGAGGGCGTCCTCTTCGCCGGGCGTCAGCACACCCTTTTCCGCCGCCTCATCGGCGCTCAGGCCGGCTTCGCGCAGCTTCCTGCGAAACCGGTCGGTTGCTGTCACGGCCTCGAAGGCTTCCTCCAGCGTTGCAAGCGCGCCCCTGCCGGCCACGGCGCGCACACCGGCCGTCAGCCGGTCGCGCGTGGGCGACGGGGACAGCAGCAATTCGGCGCATTCGCGGGTCAGGGCGTCGGAAGGGCCCCGGCGCGACCCGCCTGGCAGCGTCACGGCCCGCAGGAAGAGCGCGGCCGGGCGGTTGGGAAGGTTGGCCAGCACTTCATCGAGGCTTGCGCGCATGCGGGCGCAGGCGTCGGTCGCTGCCCATTCCACCAGCGGCAGGTCGGCCGCCTGGCGCCCTTCGTCCTCCCACCGTTTCAGAACGGCCGACAGGAGGTAGAGGTCGGACAGAACGTCACCGAGACGCGCCGACAGCATTTCCTTGCGTTTCAGCGAACCGCTGAGCGTCAGCAGCGCGAAATCGGAGACCAGCGCAAAGGCTGCCGCATGGCGCCCCATCTGACGGTAGAAGCGCCGTGCCCCGCCCGCGTCCGGCGCCGGCGCGAACATTCCGCCCGTCCAGGCACGGCCAAGCGCCCGGAACAGCGTCTTCACCGAATGACCGGCATGGGCCCAGAACGCCTTGTCGAAGGCATCGAGCGCCGCGTCGCGATCCGCCATGTCGAGCGCAAGGATTTCGTCGAGAAGATAAGGATGGCACCGGATCGCGCCCTGTCCGAAGATGATCAGGTTGCGGGTGAGGATGTTGGCGCCTTCCACGGTGATTCCGACCGGCACCGCCTTGTGGAAATTGCCGAGCCAGTTGCTTGGCCCGTCGATCACCGTCTTGCCGGCATGAACGTCCATGGCGTCGTCCACGGCATCGCGCATCCGCTCCGTGGCATTCGCCTTCATGATCCCGGAAATGACCGCCAGCTTGCGGCCCTCGTCGAGCCCCACGCAGGTCAGGTGGCGCGCGGCATCCAGCGTATAGGCATTGGCGGCAAGGCGCCCCAGGCGCCGTTGCACGCCCTCGAAACGGCCGACGGGAATGCCGAGCTGCTCGCGTACCCGCGCATAGGCGCCCGTCGCATGGGCCGACCTGGAGGCCGCCGCCGACGACAGCGAAGGCAGCGAGATGCCCCGCCCGGCCGCAAGCGCGCTCATCAGCATCATCCAGCCCTGGCCTGCCCGCTCCGGACCGCCGATGATGTGATCGAGCGGAACGAATACGTCCTCGCCGGTTGTCGGGCCGTTCTGGAAGGCCTGGCCGCAGGGAATGTGCCGGCGTCCGGTGACAACGCCGGGCAGGTGGGTGGGAATGAGGGCACAGGTAATGCCCTCTGCATCGCTGCGCCCCAGCAGGCCGTCGGGATCGCGAAGCTTGAAGGCCAGCCCGAGCACGGTGGCGACGGGCCCCAGCGTGATGTAGCGCTTCGACCAGTTCAGCCGCAGTCCGGTGACTTCTTCGCCGTTCCACATGCCCCGGCAGACAACACCCGTGTCGCGCATGGCAGAGGCGTCGGAGCCGGCATGCTCGCTGGTCAGCGCGAAGGCGGGCACGTCCGTTCCGCGCGCCAGGCGCGGCAGCCAGTGGTCGCGCTGCTCCTGCGTGCCGAATTGCAGCAGCAGTTCGCCCGGCCCCAGCGAATTGGGAACCATGACCGTGACCCCGGCCGTGATCGACGCGGTGGAAATGCGCCGCACGACTTGCGAATGCGCGAAGTTGGAAAAGCCGAGCCCGCCATACTTTTCCGGAATGATCATGCCGAAGAAGCGCTTCTCCTTGAGAAAGGCCCAGACCTCGGGCGGAAGGTCGCCCGCACGCGTGATCTCCCAGTCGTGCAGCATGGAACACAGTTCCTCGCACTGCCCGTCCAGAAACGCCTGTTCCTTCTCGTTCAGGCGTGCCGGTGCGGTGGCGAGGAGCTTGCGCCAGTCGGGATCGCCGGTGAAAAGCTCGGCATCCCACCAGACCTCACCGGCTTCTATCGCCTGCCGCTCCGTTTCGGACAGCGAGGGCAGTTGCTTTTTTGCCCAGTCGAAGATGGGCCGCGTGACATGGTCTCGACGAAATGTGCGCAGGGACATGGGATTCCTCCTGACGCGGCAACGCCCATGCAGCCTCGCGGTTCCATGGGCGGAGCCTTCCGGGGAGCAGCCCCGCCTCAGACGACCAGCCGGTCCCAGGAGCCGTAACTGTTGCGGATCGTCCCGCGCGGCACTGCAAGGCCGATCAGCAGCATACCGGCCAGCACGCTGGCGGCCAACTGCAGCAAGGTCGCGCCGGACACCAGTGCGACGATGATGAGCCCGGATCCCAGCAGCATGTTCAGAAAGCGGACGGGCCGCATGGTCTCGGCCATCGCGGTCACGCTGACCGTGATGACGAGCGAGCCGACCAGGTGATCGGCATTGGCCATCACGCCCTGCGAGCCGAGCGTCAGGCGTGTGAACAAGAGCCAGACCCCCACACCCGCAGAGGCGACGAGCGTCCACGGAAACGACACGCCGCCGATCACCATTTCGCGCAGGGCCTGCAAGGGATAGAGATTGAAGTCGTCATCGTCCTCCCGGCTGTCGGCGCCCTCGTCCGTGTCGCCGGTGAAGAAGATGCGCAGCACGGGTCGGCCGGCCTTGTGCCGCCTTGCAAGGAACTGCCCCGTCGCGACCAGTTCATCAACCGAATAGGGAATCTGGATCACCATGGCGGCGGCCGCCATCAGGCACAGCGTGCACCATGTGCCGAGCAGGATCGGCTGGATGACGATGAAGGTGATGGAGACGATGCCGAGCGGCACGATCATGATGCCGAACAGCATGACCAGCCAGGGCATGGTGCGCCAGCGCCGCGACGAGCCGATCAGGCCGGTGAGGATTTCCAGCATGTAGGTGAGCGCGCCAAGGCCGGCATCGGGCACGGGCCAGGCCTCGGAAACCGGCGAGGTGATGATCTCTTCCGTTCCATTCTTCGCATTCCCGGCCGCGCCGGCGAAGAACGGGTCCCAGACACCATCCACGTGGCCAAGCTGATAGGCCGTCAGGTAACGCGAGACGAGCAGTCCGACGACCGCGAGAAAGATGATCGGCATGCGCTGGAACCAGCTCGACGGGGAGAATTCCCAGCCGGGCGGCACGGTCGGCCCCGTGGTCGCGGCCACGACGCTGACGCCGGGCGGCGGCCGCACCACCACGGCAAGGGCAAAGACAAGCGCGCCAGTCAACGTGCCATTGAGATAGGCCGCCGCCGTCGGCGCCCAGAAGACGAGCGGCGCGAACATGACCCACAGGCCCGCCGCGGCTACCGCCCAGCGCACGATGCTCAGGCGCCAGGACAGGGTGAGGAAGGAAAGAAGGACGATGGCAAGCCCGGCGAGCCCGTCGCTCCAGCCCATGGCCGCCGATTCGTATCCCAGGACCGGCGGACTGGTCATCAGCCATGCGCCGAGACCCATGTTGATGAAGGGCGCCCACAGGGAGCGCCGGTGCGCGGCACGGAAGCGTCTCTCGGCGTCTGCCCGAAGCGCTTCCGGGTCGGCCTTCCGCTTCTCCGCCTCTTCCATCCAGGGCGGCAAGGTGATCCCGTTTTGCCGGTACCACCCCGCCGGGTCCTTTTTGAGGTTTTCGATCATCTGCGGGAGGGTTTCCCGGATCGAGTGCTTTGCCGTCCAGCCAAGCAGTTCGCGCGCCAAAGTCGTGTCGAGTTCGTAATGGTCGTCGGCCATGCCGATCATGAAGGGACGGATGAACGGCTTTTCGCCCTGGTCGAAATCGTCGGGGACGACGGGTTCGCTCTTCACCTCCAGCCGGGCACCGGCGCTGGCGACCGGCTTGGGCACGGAGACCGTGTCCCATTGTTCTTCTCCGTGGATTTCGGCGGCAATCAGCCGCTGCAATTCGCCATAGGAGACCGCATCGCTCTCGCCGACGAGAATGGTGACATCCTCGGGAAGCGCATCGCGGCGATCCACGGTGCGCACGAAGGCATCAACCATGTCCTCCTTGTGAATGAAGGCCTGCCCGGTCTCCAGCGAACCGGAATACGCATGCGCCTTCGCATCGCGCTCATAGATGCGCGCGATCTGGTGCGAAAGCGTGGGAACGGCGCCCGTCTCGTCATAGAGACCGGCCAGATGCAGGAGGACGTAAGGAATCTTGCCGTGATGGTCGCGGATCGCCTGTTCGGCGCGCGCCTTCGATTGCGGATAGGCCCATTTCGGCTCCAGCGCCGCCTTTTCCGTGATGGGCAGGCCGGGTTCGCCTGGCCGGTGCACCAGCATGGTCCCCGAGTAGACGAACTGGCCGACCTCGAAATCCTGAAGCGCCTCGAGCAGGTTGCGCGTGCCCTCCACATTGACCTTGTCATAGAGCGGATGGTCTTCGCCGGAAAAATCGAAATAGGCGGCAAGATGAATGACCGAGGCGATTGTGCGCCCATGCTGCCTGGCAATCTGGTCCAGCGCCAGGCGAACGGAATCGGCGGACGAAAGGTCAACCTCCACGACCGGACAGGCCGCGCCCTCGCTCTTCAGGTCGAGGCCGGCAAGGCGGTAACGCGAACGCAGCGCCTTGACGACGGCCGCGCCCATGTTTCCTGCGGCGCCTGTGATCAGGACCAGCGGCTTCTGACGGGCTTTCTTCGTTTCAGCCATGCGCTCCGATGTCGTGTATCCGGGCTGGATGACGGCGGACCCGCGAGGCGCTTGCCTCGCGCGTCCGTGGGGCCAAGCAATCAGTCGTCGAGAACGAAGCTCACCTTCATGTCGACCCTGTATTCGTCGACGTTTCCGTTCGAGATCCGGGCCTTGATGTCTTTTACCCAGACCTGTTCGACATTCTTCAACGTCCTGGTGGCGCGCTCGACGCCATTCTGGATCGCATTGTCAAAACTTGAACCCGACGCACTGATTTCCGTTGTACGGGCAACAGACATGATAACCTCCTCTGGTTCTTCCCGGTCCAATGGCCGCTGGGCTTCGATGTTCCCTGGGAGGTCGCATTTCTTTGCCGAACCTGCCCGTGGCGTGCGTTCACGCATAGGACGGCTTTCCGTTCGGTAAGGCGATCGGCTTTGGACGGGATTCGCCTCGAAGGCCGGAAAATGCTACAGATCGCTCATCATCGGCATTCGATACGGCAGCCGATGCCTGAGAGACATTTCCCTTTCCAACCGGGTCTGAGCTCCCGCCTCAAGGGCAGAAAGGAGCTTGCGAATGCGTTCGCACGCATTGACCTGTTCCACTTGCGGAACCGTCAATCATATCGTGGTCGAAGGTGACATTTCACTTGTCGAGGAAATCCGTTGTTCGCAATGTCTTGAACTGCTGAACGATGGTTCAAGTCCCGTCACGGCAACGAAGAAGATGAGCGATCCCGGCGGCCGTTCCGCACCCGCTTGAAGGGCCGCCTAGTCAGGCAATGATCCGGCCAGGGCCATGATCTCGGCATGGAGTTTCGCCGGGATCCTCACGCCATCGCGCGCTGCCGCCTCGCGCCGCAGGGCCCGGTTTGAACCGGGCAGGCGCACCCCCTCCTGATCCGTCATCGCCGCAAGCAGCATTTCCAGCCGCCCGGGGAAACCGGGACCCGCTGTCCGCCCCGGATCGAAGGCAATCAGGATCTGCCCGACACCGGGTGGCGCCCCCTCCGCATCGAAGAACGACGTTGCCTCGAAGGAGTGGTTGGCGCCAGTCAGCGTACCCGCCAGGATTTCGACGATAAGCGCCAGCATCGCGCCCTTGGCGTCGCCCGCCGGCAGCATGGTGCCCTTCAGCGCGGCGTCAGGGTCGGTTGTCGGCCGGCCTTCGCTGTCAAGCGCCCAGCCTTCCGGGATCGGCTTGCCCAGCTTGGACGCCGCCATCACCTTGCCGCGCGCCACCTTGGAGAGCGAAAGATCGATGACGAGAGGCAACCCCTCGCGGCGCGGCGCGGCAAAGGCGATCGGGTTGGTGCCGAACAACGCGGCCGCACCGCCCCAGGGCGCCATCGCCGGCGGGCTGTTGGCCATCATCAGGGCAACGAAGCCGTGATTTGCAAGGCGCTCGACATGGGCTCCAAGCTGCCCGCAATGGTGCGAACGGCGGATGAATGCGGCCGCCACGCCGGTGGCAGGCACAAGAGCGGTCAGCGCGTCGATGGCGGCATCGATGGCCGGGAAGGCAAAGCCGTTTCCCGCATCGACATTGAGCAGCGCCGCCGCGCCCGTTTCGATGCGCGGGACCGCATGCCCGGCCACCTTCCCGGATTTCGCCTGGGCGGCATAGGCGGCGACGCGCGAAAACCCGTGTCCCGCCTGTCCGTCCACTTCCGCCGCGACAAGCGCCCTGGCCACACTGGCCGCATTGTCTGGCGCCGTGCCGCTTTGCTGCAGGACCCGCGCGATCAGGGCCTCCGCCTCCCCGGTTTCCATCCGGATGTCGATGTCACTCATGCTGGCCCACTCCTGCGCTGCACTATCCGTTATCCCGGTACAAGTCCGCTTTCCAGCGCAACAAGCGCCATGGCGAGCAGGAAAAGCGTTTCAACCACCACAACGGCGGAATGGCGCCATCCAAGGTTCAGCATTGCTTTCATGTTCGTCTTCACGCCGAGGGCGGCGATCGCGGTCACAAGCAGCCAGGACGACAGCGCGGCTGCGCCACCGGAGACCGCCTGCGGGATGACGTGGAAGCTGTTGGCCGCCGCGACCGCAACGAAGCCGATGACGAAGGCCGGCAGGCGGATCTTGCCGCCGGCGCCAGCCCGCGAGGAAAGCGTTATGGCGATGGCGAGCAGGACGACCGGCAGCATTGTCACACGGAGCAGCTTGACGATGGTCGCCATGTCGCCAGCTTCGGTGGAAATGGAATAGCCCGCGCCGACGACCTGAGCCACGTCATGCACGGTCGCGCCGATCAGGAAGCCGCTCTGGATGTCTGTCAGCCCCATGAGGGAGAAGAAGACAGGATAGACGATCATGGCGATCGTCGAAAGCGTGGTGACGGCAACCACCGTGAAGAGGAGGTTGCGCTCCGTCTTGTCGTTGTGGGGGATGACCGAGGCAATGGCCAGCGCGGCGGAAGCGCCGCAGATCGCCACCGATCCGCCGGTCAGCAGCGCGAAGCGCCAGCCGCGGCTGAACAGGCGGGCGCAGACGAACCCGCTCGCAATGGTCAGCGCGAGCAGGCAGATGACGGTGAGGAGACCGGAAACCCCGATGGAGGCAATGTCGCCGAAGGTGATGCGGGCGCCGAGCAGGACGATGCCGGCGCGCAAGAGCGTGCGGGAGGCGAATTCGATCCCCGGCTTGCAGCGCGCCTCTTGCGCCAGGAAGTGAAAGGCCATGCCGATCAGCAGGGCAAACAGCATGACCGGCGCGCCGTAATGCTCGGAAAGGAACTTCGCCGCGACGGCAACGGTCAGTGCAAGCAGAACGCCGGGGAAGAGGTCCGAGGCGCGTGCGCGCGCCGACGACAGGGAGAAACTAGCCATGGGTGTTCCGCTCGGGTGGGCCGCCCGGCGAAAGGCCGGGCGGAAATGTCGTACCGGCAGCGTCAGGCGCTGCGGTAAAGCTTGGTCATCGAGAATTCCCGGTGCCCCAGCGCCTCGGCAGCGGTGTTGCGGCCATTGGCGGTCCGGCGGATCATGTCGATCAGTTCGTCACCGGCCTCGTCGATGGTCATCTCGCGGCGCAGGATGCCCGAGACATCGACGTCGACATGCTCGCTCATGGTGCGCACCGTGCGCGGGTTGGCGGTGATCTTGATGACCGGCACGATGGGATTGCCGATCACGTTGCCCTGCCCGGTGGGGAAGGTGTGGATCACATAGCCGCCGGCGGCCATCAGGGTGACGCATTCGGCCGCGGCCGACGAGGAATCCATGAAATACAGTCCCTTGCCCGACTGCGGCGCTTCGGCTGGTCCCAGGATGTCGATGTATTTCGAGGTGCGCCCTATTTTCTCGAGATTGCCGAGCGCCTTTTCCTCGATGGTCGTCAGGCCGCCCTCGATGTTGCCCTTGGTCGGCTGGCTGTCGGACAGGTCGTCGGTCTGGTGGGCGAAGATCACCTCGTCCTGGTAGGCCTTCCACATCTTGTACCAGCGCTCGCCCACCTCTTCGTTGATCGCGCGGGCCTTGCAGATGTGCTCGGCGCCGGTGATCTCGGAGGTTTCGCCGAAGCAGCCGTAGATGCCCTCGGGCAGCAGCTTGTCATACATGTTGCCGACGGTCGGGCAGGAGCCCAGGCCGGTGGTGGTGTCGCTCTCGCCGCACTTGGTCGATACCCAGAGCTCGGAAATGGAGCATTCCTCGCGCTGAAGTTCGGTCGCGAAATGGACGAATTCCTTGGCCTTGCGCGAGGCGTCCATGATCGTCTTGAGGTCGCCGTTCTGCTCGATGGAGAAGCCGGCCACGGGCTTGCCCGTCGCGGCGATGCCGTCAACGACGCGCTGCGTCCAGCCGGGCTCGATGCCGATCACGACGCAGGCCGCCACGTTCGGATTGGCGCCCGTGCCGATGATCGTGCGGAAATGCAGTTCCAGGTCTTCCCCGAACTGGAGCCGGCCATAGGCATGGGGAATGGCCATCGTGCCCTTGATGTTGTTGGCCACCGCCTCGCAGGCGGCGTTGGAAATGTCGTCCAGCGGCAGGATGACCACGTGGTTGCGCACGCCGACCCGGCCGTTCTCGCGGCGGTAGCCCTGGATTGTGATATTGGAATATTTCGAAGCCATGATCGCGATCCTTACCAGCGCTTGGTCTTGCAATTGTGGGTGTGGACGTGGCCGCCCTGCTCGATGTCGGCGATGATCTTGCCGATATCCTCGCCGTACTTGATCGCCGTGTCACCGGCCTTGAGGTCCTTGAGCGCAATCTTGTGGCCGATCGGCACATCAGCCTTGGCGGTCAGGCGGAAGGTCGAATTGTCATGGGTGATGCAGCACAGCATGTCGGTGCCGGCCTTGAGGCCTTCGACGACGACCACGCCGACATTGTCGGCCTGCTCGTGGACGAGAAGATGGGGAATCTCAGCCATCCTGGTTTCCTTTCAGAGTTGGGGTTTGAGAATGATCTTCGGCGCGGTGACTGCGCCGGAATGGAGATCGGCGAAAGCCTGGGGGCCCGCGTCCAGGGGATGCGGCACCGCCCAGTCCAGCGCGCCGAGGCGGCCGTCGAAAATGGCATGCGCCGTTTCGCGGAAATCAGCCATCGTGTAGGTGTAGGTGCCGATGAAGGTGATTTCCTGCAAGGTCATGCGGCGCACGTCGAGGCCTCCGGTCGCCTCGCCAAGGCCGATGTGGACGATGACGCCGCCCGGCACGGCGCGTTGCGACGCAACCTCGCGGGTGGCGGCAAAACCGGCGGCATCGATGACGAGGTCGAACAGACGCCCCTCTCCGGCCTCGGCGGGGTCGCGGGCATCCAGCCGGACGGTCTCGCACAGGTAAGCCCGCCGGGCGGCATTGGGCTCGACGAGGACGATATCCGTGCCGCCCATGGCCCGGAAGGACAGCGCCGCCCCGACGCCGATGGCACCGCCGCCAAGGATCAGCATCGAGACATCCGCCAGCGGTCGTGCAAGCGCGCGTCCAGCCAGCTTCACCGCATGCCAGCCGCAGGCGACAGGTTCGGCCAGGGCCGCCTTTTCGAAGGGGATCCCATCGGGCACGGTCACGAGGTTACGCTCCGGCATGGCAACGAATTGCGCGAAGGCGCCCTCACGCGGCGGCATGGAGATGATCTGCCGTCCGGCGCACAGGTTTTCCCGGCCCGACAGGCAGGCTGGACAGGCCATGCAGGTGACGAGCGGGTTGATGGTGACGCGGCGCCCGGCCTGCGGGCCGGAAACGACAGTGCCGGCGGCCTCGTGTCCGAGGATCAGTGGCGCCGGGCGGCGTTCGTCATGGCCGAGATAGGCATGCATGTCGGAGCCGCATATGCCGACGCTGTCGACCCGCACGAGCCGTTCGCCCTCCGCCGGCTGCGGCTCCGGCACGTCGCGGATGGCAAGTTCGTTGGGGCCAAGATAGACGAGCGCTTTCATTTGGCGGTAAATCCTCCGTCCACCATGAGGGTCTGGCCCGTGACATAGGCACCGGCATCGGAGCAAAGGAAAAGCACCGGTCCGTCGATATCCTCGGGTTCGCCGTTGCGGCCGATACAGGTCTGCGCCGCATTGCGTGCCGCGCGGGCCGGATCGGCGAAGACGGGCGCCGTCAGTTCCGTACGGAAGAAGCCGGGTCCGATGGCGTTGGCGGTGATGCCGCTGCCGGACCAGGCCTCGGCCATGGCGCGCGTCATCTGCACGACGCCGCCCTTGCTGGCGCCATAGGCGATGCCGCCAGGAAAGGCGCGGTAGCTTTGCAGCGAAGCGAAGTTGACGATGCGGCCCCAGCGTTTCTCCCGCATGGCCGGAGCAAAGGCCTGGGCGAGGAAGAACGGCGCCGTCAGGTTGATGCCCAGCGTCGTCTCCCAGCCCTCGGGCGTGACATCGTCGGCAGCCTGTCGCGTGTTGATACCCGCCGCGTTGACCAGGATGTCCGGTGGACCGAAGCGTTCGGCGACCTCGGCCGCAATCCGTGACGCGCTGTCCGCGCCTGCCAGGTCTCCTGCGACGAATGCGGCCTCATCGCCCGCACCGGCGACCCAGTCGGCAAGCACGGCTTCGCGCCGCGCCACGCCAACCACCCTTGCCCCTGCGGCAAGCAGCACGTCGGCTGCCCTGCGGCCAAGGCCGGAACTCGCGCCGGTGACGCAGGCGACCCGGCCTTTCAGGTCAAACAACCGTGCGGGATGCGACGCC
The DNA here is from genome assembly GCF_046506625.1 of Zhengella sedimenti. NCBI lineage: Bacteria > Pseudomonadati > Pseudomonadota > Alphaproteobacteria > Hyphomicrobiales > Notoacmeibacteraceae > Zhengella > Zhengella sedimenti. The sequence goes on along the minus strand of NZ_JBKFFP010000001.1, from coordinate 1,099,946 downwards.
GCCATCGTTCACTCTCCGGGCGTCAGGTCGAACGTTTCGCCGGGGAAGTACTTGCGCAGCCGGATATCGGCCGTGCGCGCATGGGCTTCCATGCCTTCCAGCCGCGATATGCGCGCCGTGGCCTCCGCGACGGGACGAGCCCCTTCGCGAGTCGCCCGCTGCCAGGTGACGATCTTCATGTATTTGTGCACGGAAAGGCCGCCCGTATAGTTCGCCGCCTTCGACGTCGGGAGCACATGGTTGGGTCCCGACGCCTTGTCACCGAAGGCCACGGTGGTCTCCTCGCCCAGGAAGAGCGAGCCGTAACATTGCAGCCGGCCGAGCCACCAGTCGAGGTCCGCGGCCTGCACGGTGAGGTGTTCCGGCGCGTAATCGTCCGCCGTCGCCGCCATTTCCTCGCGATCGTCGCAGACGATGACCTCGGCATAGTCGCGCCAGGCCGCCTCGGCGTTCTTGCTGTTGACCTCCGGCAGGTCGGCGATCATCTGCGGCACGATCTCCATCACCTTGCGCGCCAGCGGTTCGTCGTCTGTAACCAGCCAGACCGGCGAATTGTAGCCATGCTCGGCCTGGCCGACGAGATCGGCGGCGACGACCTCCGGGTCGGCCGTCCCGTCGGCCAGGATCAGGCTGTCGGTGGGACCGGCAAACATGTCGATTCCGACGCGGCCGAACAGGATGCGCTTGGCCTCGGCGACGAACTGGTTGCCAGGACCGACGAGAATGTCGGCCTTCGGCAGCCCGAACAGGCCGAATGCCATGGCGGCAACACCCTGAACGCCGCCCATGGCGAGGATGGTGTCGGCGCCGCACAGGTCCGCGGCATAGATGATGGCCGGGGCAATGCCCACATCAGGACGCGGCGGCGAGCAGGCAACGATGGAGCCGCAGCCGGCCACCTTGGCCGTGGTGACGGTCATGATGGCGGAAGCGATGTGGCTGTAACGTCCGCCCGGGACATAACAGCCGGCGCCGCGCACGGGGATGCTCTTCTGGCCGGCGATCAGGCCGGGCACGACCTCGATCTCGATGTCCTTCAGCGTTTCCTTCTGCGCCTCCGCGAAACGCCGGACATTGTCGTGGGCGAACTGGATGTCACGCTTGAGCTTTTCGGGCACCTTTGCGATCGCCGCGTCGATATCGGCGCGCGTGAGCTTCACCGGGCCGTCATAGCGGTCGAGCTTGGCGGCATATTCCAGCGCCGCCTCGTCGCCGCGCGCCTCGATGTCGTCGAGCATCGACTGGACGGTTTCGCGCACGTCACCGGCACCGCTGGCCGGCGTCAGGTCGGCTTTCTTGAGATATCTGCGAGACATGGGAGCAACTCCTACTTGTAGGCATCCGGCAGCATGACCGTCGACAGTGCCGGCACATAGGCGATCACGAGAACGACGATCAGCATGAAGAAGACGAAGGGTACGGCCCGGGCGGCGATCTTGAGGATCGATTCGCCGGTGAGGCCGGAAACGACGAAGAGGTTGAGGCCGAGCGGCGGAGTGATGAAGCCGACACCGAGGGCGGTGATCATCATCACGCAGAACTGTATCTCGTTCATGCCGATATTGTCGGCAAGCGGCTTCAGGATCGGCGCCAGGATGACGATGTTGGGCGTCGTCTCCATCACGCAGCCGGCTGCGATCAGGATCAGGATCATCAGCAGGATCAGGATCATCGGGTCGTCGGTCAGCGTTGTGACCGAGTAGACGAAACCCTGCGGGACGCCCAGGATGGCAAGCGCCTGGGCCAACGGCAGCGAGAAGGCGATGATCGGCAGGATGACGCCGTTGACCTTGGCCGAGCTGACCAGCATGGACGGAAAGTCCGACAGCTTCAGCGTTCCCAGGATGAAGCCCATGATCATGGTCACGATCACGGCGGTGGCGCCGGCCTCCGTGGGCGTGAGACGCCCGGAAAAGATGCCGTAGAAGATGATGCCCGGCACGATGAAGGCATACCAGCCTGACTTGAGGGCGCGGCCCAGATGGCCAAGCCATTCGCCCAGCGTCATGGGTTCGCCGCCCTCCCAGGAATACAGCCGGTTCATGACGATGTTGGTCACCAGGATCGACAAGAGGATGGCGATGCCAGGGATCAGCGCGGCCATGAACAGCGTGGACGCCGAGATGCCGAGGACGAGGCCGATGATGATGTAGGCGATCGACGGCGGAATGAGGATGCCCGTGCACGCGCCGGCAGCAACCAGCGCACAGGCATAAGGGCGCGGATAGCCCGATTCCACGAGCCGGTTGATGGTCATGCGCCCCACGGCGGCCGCACCGGCCGCATCGGAACCGGAAATCGCCGAGAACATGCCGCAGACGAGCACCGTGGCCGACCCGAACCCGCCCTTGGTCCAGCAGGTCAGCGCCTCGGCAACGTCGAGGAACTTGCGTGACAACCCGGTGCGCACCAACACGTCGCCGGTGAGGATGAACAGCGGCACGGCTGTCAGCGCGAAGGCATCGATGCCGTCGAACAGGCTTTCGCCGACGAGACTGAGCGGCAACGCGTTCGAGAAAATCAGCATGGCGATGGCCGCGGCGCCGATGGCGGCCCAGACCGGCACGGCCAATGCAACGAGAGCGACGAAGATGAGGACCGGGCCGTAGAAGTCCCAGCCAAGCTCCACGGCCTGATTCTGCAACTGGTTCCAGAGCATGCGGTGTGCCTCCTCAGTCGAAAAGCTTGTCGCCTTCGTAGACGGGCCGCCCGTCACGAAGGTCGCGCAGATCGCGCGAAAGGGATTGCAGGAGGCGGATTGTCACCAGCGTGAAACCGATCGGCACGGCAGCCAGGAACCAGACCATCGAGACACGCAAGCCGTGGCTGACCGAGCCGAATTTCGCCGACACCATCACGGTTTCGAAGGACCAGTAGAGAGCGACCAGGGCAACGGCGAGCATGACCAGATCGCCGAAGATGTAGAGCGCTGCCTTGGCCCGCGGACCGAGGTAGTGCATCATCACATCGATGCGGATGTGCCCGCGCTCCTTCACGGCTGCCGCTGCACCGATCCAAGCAAGATAGATGAAGGAATAGCGCACGATCTCCTCGCCCCAGATCGAGGAGAAGGCGAAGACCTCTCGCCGGATGACCTCGATGAACATGGTCACGACCAGCATGACGTAGAAGACGAGGAGCGCCCATCGCTCGGCATTCCGGTTCAATGCTTCCAATATTCCTGGCACGGCAATTCCTCCCCGTGCGAACCGCCACGAGGCGGGTCCGCTACGACCGTCTGTTCGATCTGCCATCCGGACGCGGGCCGGTCAGGGACCGCCCCGCAACGATACCGGCGCCTCAGGCGTCGTGAACGTAATGCCGGCCCATGGTGCCGGCGGCTTCCTCGAGCTTGGCGAAGGTTTCCATGGAGCCGGCCAGATCCGTCTTGAACTGGTCCCACTCGGAGCGCTGGTAGCCTCCGGCCTCCTTCCATTCGGCCAGCTGGTCGTCGCTGAGCGAGTGGAATTCGACCCCCGCCTTGGTCAGCTCGGCCATGGCATAGGCGCGGGCGGCCGGGACCTTCGCGAGATTTTGCTGCGCGGTGATCTCTCCGGCGAACTCGATGCCCTCCCTGACATCCGCCGGCAGGCCGTTGAACCACTCGAGATTGATCGAATAGACCTGGCTGTCGGGAACGGCCTGCGTGAAGGTCACATGGCTGAGAATGTCCTTGAAACCGAAGACATAAAGCGCACCGACCGACGGATCGAGCGCATCGGCGACGCCCTGCTTTATCGCCGAGGGCGTCTCGCCCCAGGCAACCGGCGTCGGGTTGGCGCCGACCATGCGGTAATATTGCTGGAGCATCTGGGAACCGGGCACGCGGAACTTGACGCCGGAAAGGTCCGCCGGCGACATGACGGCATTGCCGCCCTTCCGGATGGCAACCACGCGCGGATCGATCACCACGTAGAACAGCGCCTTGAAGCCTGCCGCCTCGACCTTCGGATGGACCTCGGCTTTCCACGCGTCGGAATTGACCAGATTGACGAAGCGCTGGTTCGAGCCGCACAGATAGGGCAGGTTGATAAGGTCGACGGCGCTGGCGAAGGGCGCGAAATTGGCCAGCGAGTGCTGCGCGCCCTGAATGGTGCCGCCCTGGACCTTCTGCACGAGCGCGCCGCCGGCGCCAAGCTGCCCACCCGGCGCGAGCTTGACATAGACCTTGCCATTGGTGGCGTTCTGGATGTTTTCCTTCAGGTCAAGCTGCATGATCGGGTAGCTGCGCGTTGCCCCGAGCACATAGGCCGTGGCGATGGTCATCGTGTGGCTTGCGGCATCCTCCCGCTCACGCTCCTCCCTGGCCGTCTGCGCAACCGCCTCATCCGACCACAAGGTCCCGGCTGCGCCCGCAACCATGGCCGCGGTAAAGGCGCCCATGCTGCTCAGCTTCAGGAAATTGCGGCGCTCGGCCGATTCCAGCGTGTCTCGCGATTTGTCGCTCATCAGGTTTCTCCTCCCTGTTTGGAAACTTTCCTGCCCGCCTCGCGCGCCCGGCGCTCGAGACCGATGATTGCAATCACGAACAGGATGCAGAACCCGAAGAGCACGAGCATCTCGCCAACATCACTGAGAAACCCGCCGGCATGGGCGGCTCCGAGCATGACGTTGAGGAGGAAGATGCCGAAAAGGCCGGCAGCGCCAGCCAGGGCATAATGGGCGTATCCGCGCATGATTTCCTCCCAAACCATTCGTGATAACACTTCTGTAAGCGCTTACATCGATGAATGCAAGCGTTTACATCAAGGAAACTGTCCATTAGGTTTGCCTGAGGAGAGACCGGCGCGACGAGATGAAAGACAGCCCCAGACCGACCCTGAGCGATGTTGCCCGCGCTGCCGGCGTTTCGACGGCCACGGTCTCGCGCTGCCTGAACGAACCGGGCCTCGTGGTTCAGGCGACCCGCGAACGGGTGCTGCGGGCCGTCGAGGAACTGGGTTACACACCGGATTTCAGCGGCCGGGCTCTCGCCTCGCGGCGCACCAACACGGTCGGCGCCGTCATCCCGACCATGGAGAACGCCATTTTCGCCCGCGGCATCCAGGCTTTCCAGGAAGCCTTGTCTGCCGCCGGGGTCACGCTTCTGGTCGCCAGTTCGGGTTACGACCCGGAGCAGGAAGCCCTCCAGGTCCGGACCCTTATCGGCCGGGGTGCCGACGGGCTGCTGCTGATCGGCGCGGCGCGCCCTGCGTCGACCTATGAACTTCTGAAGCGCCGGGACATGCCCTTCGTGCTCGCATGGAACCTGGGGGCGAGCGACGACCCCTTCGTCGGATTCGACAATGCCGATGCGGCAGCGCAGATGACCCGCAAGGTTCTCGAAATGGGCCATCGCGACATCGCGATGATCGCCGGCGTGACGGCCATGAACGACCGCGCCGCCGACCGCGTGAGCGGCGTCAGGCGAGCGCTCCGCGAGGCAGGCATCGACGCTGATGCCCTGCCGGTGATCGAGGCGCCCTACTCCTTCGAGGATGGCAGCCGCGCCTTCGAGGCGTTGATGCAGCGCCACCCCAGACCGACGGCCGTCATCTGCGGCAACGATGTGCTCGCCGTGGGCGCGATCAAGCGCGCCCGGTCGATGGGGATGTCCGTTCCCGGCGACGTGTCGATCACCGGTTTCGACGACATTGACATAGCCAGTTTCGTGACGCCCGCCCTGACCACCGTCCATGTGCCGCACCGGCGCATGGGGACGGCGGCCGCGCACCTGCTGTTGCAGCTGATCGCCGGGGAAAGCGCGAAGCGGCGGGTGGAAATCGATGTCGAGATGCGCATGCGCGGCTCGCTGGGCCCTGCCCCGGCAACGGCGACAGGATGAGGAACAGGACCATGTACAGGAAAATCATTGTCGGACTGTCTTTGGAACACGGAATCGCAGACCGGGCCCTGCGGACAGCCAGGGCACTTGGCGGTCCCGAAGCCGAGATCGTGGCGGTGCATGTCGCCGAGCCGTTGCAGGGCTCGGTCCGCTTCTACATCGCCGAGGAGGACATGCAGAAGGCCCGGGAACAGATGGAGGCCAGCCTGCGGGAACGTCTTGCAGACCATCCCGGCGTCACACCGGTGGTGATCGAAGGTCATGCAGGACAATCACTGGCCGACTATGCCGCAACGACAGGCGCAGACTGCATCGTCGTGGCTTCGCACAAGCCCGGCCTGCGCGATTTCCTGCTCGGTTCGACCGCTGCACGCATCGTCCGGCACGCACCCTGCTCGGTGCACGTCCTGCGCTGAACGTTACTTCGGTCGGCAACATCCGGCGGCTTGGCCCAGCGGCAAGCCGGGTGCTTTTCATTTTCGTTTCGCTTGCTAAAATGAAAACGAAAACGCATCCGGACCCTTTTTGATCGCCATGACGCAGGCCCTCAATCCTCGACAGATCGCCATCCTAAACCAGATTCGCCAGGCCGGACGCGTGTTCGTGGAAGACCTGTCCGAAGCGTTTGCCACAACGCCACAGACAATCCGCCGCGACCTGCAGATCCTGGCCGAAAGCGGCGAGGTGATGCGCTTTCACGGCGGCGCCTCGCTGCCCGCGGGCGTGGAATATACCGGTTTCGATATCCGGCGAACCGTGGCGGCCGAACAGAAGGAAGCCATAGGCGCGGCCGTTGCCGCACGCATTCCCGACCGCACCATGGTGATGATCAACAGCGGCACCACGACCGCCGCCGTCGCAAGCGCCATGAAGCACCATGCCGGGGTCAAGGTCCTGATAGACAACGTGAACATCGCCAATGACCTGAGGGGGTTTCCCGGCGTCGAAGTGCTTGTGCCAGGCGGCGTGCTGCGCCGCTCGGACGGAACGATCCTGGGTGAATCGTCGGTCGAATTCATTCGCCAGTTCCGTGCCGACATCGCCGTCATCGGCGCCGCCGCGATCGACGAGAATGGTGCGTTGCTCGATTTCGACCTGGCGGAAGTTCATCTCACCCGCGCCATGATCCAGAGCGCCAAGCACGTCATCCTCGCCGTGGACAGTTCGAAGTTCGGCCGGTCCGCGCCCGTCTGCATCGACCGGCTCGGCGCGGTGCACACGCTTGTGACCGACCGCCCGGCGCCATCCGCGCTGCGCGCCCTCTGCCAGGCCCATGAGGTGGAACTGGTCGAAGCCGGCCCGGCCTGACGATTCGTCATTCACTCCCTTGACAGTTATTTTCGTTTGCGAGAGCATAACGAAAATAACGCGCACGAAAACGCGCAAGCCATGTTCGGGGAGGATCATGGTCAACGCATTGATCATCGCGCTGCGGGTGCTCGTCGCGTTCAACGACCGGGTGCTGCGCATCGGCAGGACAATGGCCTGGATCAGCCTTGCGCTGATGGTCGCCGTGATCCTGGCGCAGATCTTTTTCCGATACGTCCTCAACAACGCACTGCCATGGCCGGACGAGGCCGCGCGCTTCCTCATGCTCTGGATGACAGGATTGATCGCGCCGCTGGCCTATCGCCATGGCGGCTTCGTCGCGATCGAGATGGTGCCCCATGCGCTGAAGGGCGCGGCAGCGCACCTGCTGGTGACGGCGTTGCTGCTCATGTCGCTCTGCGTCATCGCCGTGGCGATCCGGTTTGGCTGGGATCACACGATGGGCTTTGGCGGCAACTTCGATTCCTCCTCGCTCAAGCTGCCACTGGATCTCCTCGGCCTCGATTCCGTTCGCGTGAAGCTGCGCTACATGTACGGCTCGCTGCTCGTCTGCATGGTGCTGCTGGTCCCGGTGAACCTCGAATTGCTGTTGCGTCACCTGATCGGCGTTGTACAGCCGGACAGGGCTCTGCCGGAGCCGGAGCCGATCGATTTCGCGGTCGCGGGGTCCGAATGATGCTTGTCTGGTTCCTGCCCCTCTTCCTTGTCCTGCTGATGATCGGGCTTCCGGTCTTCTTCGCGCTGATGTTTGCGCCGGGCCTGCTGCTCTGGCTCAACGGCCAGGAACGCGACATGGCGCTTCTCTACCGCAACCTCTACAACGGCATGGACAGCTTTCCGCTGATGGCCCTGCCCTTCTTCATGCTGGCCGGCGAACTGATGAACCGGGGCGGCATCACGGGTCGTCTGGTCGATTTTTCCCAGGCCCTCATGGGGCATCTGCGCGGCGGCCTTGCGCATGTGAACATCCTGTCGTCGATCCTGTTTGCCGGTTTGTCCGGCTCTGCCGTCGCCGACACCTCGGCGCTCGGCTCGACGCTGATCCCGGCCATGGAGCGCAATGGCTACAGCCGGAAATTCGCGGCCGCCATTACCGCCGCCAGTTCGGTGATCGGCCCCATCATTCCCCCGTCGGGCATCATGATCATCTACGCCTATGTGATGGGCGAGAGCGTTGCCGCGCTGTTCCTCGCCGGCATCGTCCCCGGCCTGCTGGTCGGCGTGGGGCTGATGATCGTGGTGCGGCTGATGGCCGACCGCTACGACCTGCCCAAGGCGGAACGCATCGTGAAGCGCAACCAGGAGATTTCCGCGCTGGAGCACTGGGTGTCCTTCATCCTGCTGCGCATCAACATCGCCGGGCTTCTTTACGGTCTCTACCTGCTGCTCGCGCCGGCCCAAGCCACGAACGCGACGGGCGGCGCGGCCGGCTGGGTGCTGTTCGCGGTCTTCCTGCTCATCGCCCACGGCATCCTGCTGTGGGCGCGGCGGCGCGCGTCGCACGATTTCCGCATCGTCTGCAAGAAGGCGGTCGCGCCGCTGCAGGCGCCGATCATCATTCTCGGCGGCATCCTCGTCGGCGTGTTCACGCCGACGGAAGCCTCCGCGGCTGCCGTGGCCTACGCGCTGATCGTCTCCTTCTTCGTGCTGCGGTCGATGAAGCTGTCGGACCTGCCGGGCATCCTGACGAAGTCCGCCCTCGGCGCCTCGACGGTCCTGCTCCTGGTCGGCGCGGCAGTCGCCTTCAAGACCGTGGTCAGCCTCAGCCATGCGCCCGAGAGCCTGGCCTCGTCGATCCTTGCACTCAGCGACGATCCGCTGATCCTGCTGTTCCTGATCAACATCCTGCTCTTCATTGTCGGCATGTTCCTGGATGCAGGGCCTGCGATCATCATCCTCGGGCCCATCCTCGCCCCGATCTTCATCGAGATCGGCGTTCATCCGGTGCATTTCGCCATCATCATGTCGGTGAACCTGACCGTCGGGCTGGCAACACCACCCATGGGCCTCGTGCTGTTCGTCGCCTCCTCGGTGTCCGGGGAAAAGGTCGAGACGATCTCGCGCGCCATCCTGCCCTTCCTCGCCGTGGAAGTGCTGGTGATCTTCCTGATCACCTATTTCCCGGCCATTTCCATGACCGTGCCGACGCTGGCCGGCTTCATCAAGTAGAACAATCCAGAGGAAACCATGAAGGAGGAAACCATGCTCAGGACTGCCATCAAATCGCTGCTGGCCGCAGCCATCCTGGCGAGTGCGCCGCTGGCGGCTGCCGCGGCCGACTACACCATCCGCGCGACCGCGAACTCCAACGAGAACGACGAGGACTATGACGGCCTGGTGGTCTTCAAGAACTATGTCGAATCGGCGTCCAACGGAAGGATCGCGGTCGAACTGTTCATCGGCACGCAGCTCTGCTCGAAGGGCGCGGAATGCCTGCAGGGCGTCGCGGACGGATCCATCGACGTCTATATCTCCACGTCGGGCGGGGCTGCCGGAATCTTCCCCTATGTCCAGGTCCTCGACCTTCCCTACCTCATGTCGGACGACCGGATCGCCGAAGCCGTGCTGGCCGGCGATTTCACGCGCAAGGTGCGCGAGATGGCTCTCGCCGACTCCGGGGACAAGATCCGCCTGATGACCATCGGCAACACCGGTGGCTGGCGCAATTTCGCCAACACCAAGCGGCGGGTCGCCAAGCCGGAGGACCTGGCCGGCCTGAAGATCCGCACCGTTGTCGCCGACCTGCCCCAGGAACTGGTCAAGGCGCTCGGCGGCTCACCGACCCCGATCCCGTGGCCGGAGCTGTTCACCTCGCTTCAGACGGGGGTGGTCGAAGGTTCCAAGAACGGCATCACCGACATCATGGGCATGAAGTTTCCCGACGCCGGCCTGAAATACCTCACCCTCGACGGTCATGCCTACATGGGTGCGCTGTGGTGGATGTCGAATGACAAGTTCATGGCCATGCCGGAAGAGTTGCGCCGCGTGGTCGTCGACGGCTTCGCCGAACTCCAGCAGGCGACATTCGCCTCGCCGAAGCGCAAGTCGATCAAGGCCTATGAGGACTTCGTGGCCGCCGGAGGCGATCTCTACGTGCCGACCCCGGAAGAGAAGGCGGCGTTCAAGGAGGCCGCGGAGCCGGTCTACGAATGGTTCAAGGCGAACGTGAAGGGCGGCGAAGAGGTGTTCACCGCGCTGAACGACGCCGTGGCTTCCGCTGAAGCAGAAATCAACGCCGCACGCGACGCGGACATCAGGTAACCCGGCGGCCGGGCGCGGCCCTCGCCCTGCCCGGCCAGCCCATTGAACGATGGACCGGCAACACCGGTTGCCGGGGGATTGTCAACGGTCATGCAAAGAGAACCGGATTCCATCATGGCCAGGCAGGTCGCCTTGCCCGGTCCCGCAGACCGTTGCCGCAGTTCGGCGGAAGCGTTGGCGCACGCTCCTGGCGGACCGGAGGCGGATTGATGGCCCGCGTTCTCGTCGCCGGCATGGCCGTTGCCGATTTCATCTTCCAGGTGGACGAAATGCCGTCCCTGGCACAGAAATACCGCGCCCTGAACGCCGAATTCGCCGGCGGCGGCTGCGCGGCCAATGCCGCTGTCGCCATTTCGCGGCAGGGCGGCGAAGCGCTGCTGGCGGCCCGGCTCGGCGATGATCCCGTCGGCGACCTGATCCTGGCCGATCTGGAAGCGGAGGGCGTGGACACCCGGCTTGTCCACCGTGCGCCGGGCGGCATGTCGTCCTTCTCCTCCATCTACGTCGACCGGCAAGGCGAACGCCAGGTCATGAACTTTCGCGGCCGCGGCCTGACGGAATCGGTGGAGTGGCTGTCGGGCCTCCATGGCGCCGGGGCGGTTCTTGCCGACAACCGCTGGCCGGCGCTGACACGGACGGTGCTCGCCCTCGCAAGGGCGCAGGGGATACCGGGCGTCGTCGATGCAGAAGCGCCGGTGACGGCAGGCAACCTGTCCGGCGCGAGCCACATCGCCTTTTCCATGCAGGGCCTGTCCGATCTGGCGCCAGGCGCCGCCGCGGCCGACGCGCTGCGTTTCGCGCGTGGCCAAACGGATGCCTGGGTCTGCGTCACCGATGGCGCCAATGGCGTTCTGTTCCTCGATGGCGACACGGCCGCGCATGTCCCGGCCATCCCCATCCGGCCCGTCGACACCCTGGCAGCTGGCGACATCTGGCATGGCGCCTTTGCGCTGCTTCTGGCCGAAGGCGCATCCGAGCGCGATGCGATCATCCATGCAAGCGCCACGGCAACGCTGAAATGCCTTGCCTTCGGCGGCCGGAAGGGTTGCCCGGATCGGGCGGCAACCGGCATCTTCCTGAAGGAGAATGAGCAATGTACCTGACCCCGGGCAAGCTGTGGGGCATGCGCCGCATGGCCGATGCCAACGGCATCTTCAAGATGACCGCCGTCGACCAGCGTCCGCCCATCAAGCAGCCCATCGCCGCGCGCCTTGGCGTGGAGGAAGCCCCCTGGGGCGAGGTCGCGCGGTTCAAGCGCCTGCTGGTCGAAAAGCTGCAGGCCGACAGCACGGCCATGCTCCTCGATCCGCACTACGCGATCCCGCGGGGCATCGATTGCCTGTCGCCTGAAAAGGGGCTGATCGTGACGCTGGAGGATTCGCTGTTTCGAGAGACGCCCGGCGGCCGCCTGTCCTCCAGCATCGATGATTGGTCGGTCGACAAGATCAAGCGCATGGGCGCGGATGCGGTCAAGGTCCTGGCCTGGTACCGCCCCGATGCCGCGCCGGACGTCTGCCAGGCGCAGAAGGACTATGTGAAAAGGATCGGGGAAGAATGCACCCGCCTCGACATTCCCTTCCTGTTCGAGCTGCTCGTCTATCCTCTGGCATCCGACGCCCACCAGACGACCGACTATGTCGAAATGGCGTCGAAGAAGGCCGATCACGTGCTGGCATCCGTCGATACATTCGCGCATCCTGACTTCGGCATCGATGTCTTCAAGCTGGAGAGCCCGGTGAATGCGCAGGAAGCTGACGGATCGGCCGGTGTCCAGGCGCTTTTCGACGAAATGGGCCGCATTGCCGGGCGCCCCTGGGTGATGCTGTCGGCGGGCGCCGGCAAGGCCGAGTTCCGCAACGTCCTGGCCCACGCCTTCAAGGCTGGTGCATCGGGTTTCCTGGCCGGGCGCGCGATCTGGCTGGATGCCTTCAACCACTACCCCGACTGGGCAGCGATCGCCACCGACCTGGAGACCGGATCGGTCGACTACATGAAGGAGATTTCCGCCCTTGCCGACGCTTCGGCCAGGGATTGGCGCCGTCACCCCTGCTACGGGCCGGCAGGCGCGCGATTCGCACCGGACGACGCCTCGTTCCGGCACAAATATGAACCCATGGGAGCCTGAACCGTGACCATTGGTATCCTGCCGCTCGGCCGTGCGACCTTCGACGTCGAATTCGCCAACCGGAAGCTGGCGGCCATGCTGGCGCGCCTCGACGCGACGGGGCGCGCCTTTGCCGGACCGCGCGAACTGCTGTTCGACGCCGGGCAGGCCCGGGCTGCCATCGCGGAGCTTCGCGCGGCCGGGATCTCCAGCCTGCTGGTCCTGCAGGTGACATTCACCGATGCCGCGATGACCGCAGAAGCCGCGCGCGACCTGGACATGCCGCTCGCCATCTGGGCCGTGCCTGAACCACGGCTGGGCGGGCGGCTTCGCCTGAACGCCTTCTGCGGGCTGAACCTTGCCAGCCATGCGCTGGGCCTGAACGGGCGCGCCTTCGGCTGGCTCTACGCCGACCCGGATACCGTGGCTGAGGAGGATATCGCCGCCCTGCTCGATGGCGGACGCCAGTCCGGCCACCTCACCGGCGTCGTGGCCGAGGCGCCGGCAGAACCGGGCCGGACCATCGCCGCGGCCATGCGTGGCCGCAGGATCGGGCGCATCGGGCAGCACCCGGACGGGTTCGACACCTGCGCCTATGCCCCGGGCAAGCTCGCCGCGCTGGCCGGAGTGACCGTGGACGAGATCGCCCTGGAGCATCTCTTCGATACCGCACGCGCGGTGCCTGCCGCCGGGGTCAGCGCCATCCGGGCAGTCGCTGAAGGCCAGCTCGACGGTCTCGACGCGGTGGACCAGGCGGAACTGGACCGGTCACTCAGGCTGAAGGCCGCCTTGTCGCAGATGGGCGAGACCGGCGGCTACGAGGCTTTCGCCATCCGTTGCTGGCCGGAGACCTTCACCGAATATGGCGGAGCGGTCTGCGGGCCGGTCTCCATGATGGGCGAGAGCCGCCTGCCCTGTGCATGCGAGGCGGACGTCTACGGCGCACTGACCCAGATGATCCTTCAGGAGACCGCCGGAGCGCCGGTCTTCCTCACCGATCTCGTCGATGTCGACACCGCCGACGACAGCGCCGTCGTCTGGCATTGCGGACAGGCGCCCATCTCCATGCTGGCCGCGGGCGCGCGCGCCGAGGCAACGAACCACACCAACAGGAAGATGCCGCTGCTCTTCCAGTTCGCGCTCAAGCCGGGCCGGGTGACGCTGGCGCGGGTCTCGCAGGCCTTCGGACGCACGCAGATGATCCTGGCGGGCGCGCAAATGCTCGACCGCCCGATGGCATTCACCGGCACGTCGGGCACGCTGCGTTTCGACAGCGGCGCGCAGGCCGCGCTCGACGCGATCATCGCGTCGGGCCTGGAACACCACATGGCGCTGGCCTATGGCGACCATCGCGCGGCACTGCGAAGTGTGGCGGCGGCCTTGTCCATCCCGGTCCTGGAGATCTGACCATGGTTCGTTACGGTTTCATCGGCGCGGGCATGATGGGCCAGGAGCACTTGCGCAACCTGGCGCTTCTCGACGGTGTCACGGTCACGGGCATCGCCGACCCGGATGCCGGAATGCGGGCGGTCTCGCTCGCCACCCAGGGCGGCACGGCCCGCGTCTTCCAGGACTATCGCGACCTCATCGCCGCCGACATCTGCGACGCCTATGTGATTTGCTCGCCCAATGACGCCCATCATGCCGCACTGCTGGACGTGCTGCCGGCCAACAAGCCGGTGCTCTGCGAAAAGCCGATGTGCACGACGGTCGAACATTGCCGGGACATCGTCAGCCGCCAGTCCGGGCGAAGCGCGCCACTCTGGGTCGCGATGGAATACCGCTACATGCCACCCATGCAGCGGCTGCTGGCCGAAGTCGAGGCGGGGACGGCAGGCCAGCCGGTGATGATGGCCATCCGCGAACACCGCTTCCCCTTCCTCGTCAAGGTGGGCGACTGGAACCGCTTCTCCAGCCGGACGGGCGGAACACTGGTGGAGAAGTGCTGCCATTTCTGGGACCTGATGCGGCTCGTGCTGAAGAGCGATCCCGTGCGGGTCTATGCCTCCGGTGCCATGGACGTGAACCACCGCGACGAACGCTACGCCGGTGAGGTCCCGGACATCATCGACAACGCGTTCGTCGTGGTCGATTTCGAGAACGGGACACGTGGAATGCTCGATCTGTGCATGTTCGCGGAAGGGTCCTGGTGGCAGGAGGTCGTCTCGGTGACCGGGCCGAGGGCGCGCATCGACGCCTGCGTGCCCGGCCCTGCCCGTTTCGCGCCGGATGGCCGGGAGCGCCGGTCGCGCATCGTTGTGTCGGACCGCGCCAGCAAGGTGGAAACGGTTGAGGACATCGAGGTCGACGAAACCATCCTTGGCGCCGGCGACCACCACGGCTCGACCTTCTACCAGCACCAGCGCTTTCTGGACCTTGTCAGGACGGGACGCGGAGAGCCCGAGGTGACGGCGCAGGACGGACTTTGGTCCGTTCTCGTCGGCGTGGCGGCCGAACAGTCGGCGCGCACAGGACAAGCCATCGACCTGCGGAGTTTTCATCCATGACGGACATTTCCGCATTCGGCACGCTGCCTGACGGCAGCGCGGTGGACGTGGTCCGCATCGAAGGAGGCGGACTGGCGGCCGCCGTCCTTACCTATGGTGCCGTGTTGCAGGATCTCCGGCTTGCCGGCCACAAGCCGCCGCTGGTGCTCGGCTTTGACACGCTGGACTCCTACCTGGCCCATTCGCGCTTCTTCGGCGCCACCGCCGGGCGCTGTGCCAACCGTATCCGGGACGGGCGCTTCACGCTCGACGGTCGGGATTACCAGCTCGACCGGAATTTCCTCGGCAAGCATCATCTGCATGGCGGCAGCGCCAGTATCGGCAAGCGGATCTGGACGCTGGAGGATGCCGCGGCGGACAGCGTCACATTGTCGATCACCCTGGCCGATGGCGAGATGGGCTATCCCGGCGCCATGGTCATCCGGCAGGCCATTTCCCTGCAGGCCGGCGGCGTGCTCGACATCGAACTGGAAGCGCATAGCGACGCGCCCACGCTGTGCAACCTGGCCCATCACAGCTATTTCAACCTTGATGGCACTGACAAGGTGCTGGACCACGACCTGCAGGTATTGGCGGATCATTATCTGCCCGTCGATGGCGAACTGATCCCGACCGGCGAGATCGCCCCGGTGGACGGTCTTGTCTTCGACCTTCGCCGCCCGCGGCGCCTGCGCGGGGTCTGCGACGCCGCGGCCATCGATCACAATTTCTGCCTGGCAAACCGGCGCCGGGAAATCACGCATGTGGCAACGCTCAGCGCTCCGCTCTCCGGCGTCTCCATGGACATTCGCACGACCGAACCCGGTCTGCAGGTCTATGACGGCGGCCCACTCGACGTGCCGGTGCCCGGGCTCGACGGGCGCCGCATGGGCGCCCATGCCGGCATGGCGCTGGAGCCGCAGGTCTGGCCCGATGCAATCAACCATCCTGCCTTCCCGCAGGCCGTGCTGCGTCCGGGGGAAAGCTATCGCCAGCATACGCAATTCGTTTTCCGCATGGGGCACGGGGCATGATCCTGATCACCGAATTCATGGACGAGGCGGCGGTGGCAGCATTGCGGGCGCGTCACGAGACGGTCTACGACCCGGGCCTTGCCGACCGGCAGGACGAAATTCCCGGGAAGATGGCCGGCGTGGGGGCCCTCATCGTGCGCAACCGGACACAGGTGAGCGATGCGCTGCTGGCGGCCGCGCCGGACCTTGCCTGCGTCGGGCGGCTGGGCGTCGGGCTCGACAACATCGACGTGCCGGCCTGCGAGCGCCGTAACGTCGCGGTCTATCCGGCAACCGGCGCCAACAACCTGAGCGTGGCCGAGTATGTGATCACCGCCGCCCTGGCATTGCTACGCCGTGCCTGGTTCTCCAATGCCGCGATGCTGGCGGGACAATGGCCGCGCCAGGCCTGCGCGGGCCGCGAACTGGCCGGCAAGACGCTCGGTCTCGTCGGCTATGGCGCCATTGCCCGCGACACCGCCCGCCTTGCCCGGTCCCTCGGCATGGCGATTGTCGCCCATGACCCCTTCGTTCCAGCCAACGATCCCGGTCTCGACAGCACCCGGCTTCTGCCGCTGGACGAGCTGCTGGCGCTGAGCGATGTCGTCAGCCTGCATGTTCCGCTCACCGGCGAGACACGCCACCTGATCGACGCCGCAGCACTGGAGCGGATGCGCAACGACGCAATCCTGGTCAATGCCGCGCGCGGCGGCGTGGTGGACGAGACGGCGCTGACCCAGGCCCTTGGGGACGGCCGGATCGGCGGGGCCGCCCTTGACGTCTTCGAGACCGAGCCACTGACCCGCGAGGCGGCGGAAAAATTCGCCGGCCTTGCGAACCTGGTGTTGACCCCGCACATCGCGGGCGTGACGGAAGAATCGAACGTCCGGGTGTCCTCGATGATCGCGGACCGGATACTGGCGCATCTGGAGGGCCGACGATAGGGCCGGATCAGAACCGGTGGAAATGGTGCCCCTGGCCGGGATCGAACCAGCACTCCTTGCGGAACTCGATTTTGAGTCGAGCGCGTCTACCAATTCCGCCACAGGGGCCAGCGGCGCGGGCCTTCGCCTTGCCGCGACGATGCCGGACTATACGGTCCGGGCGGGTCACGTCAATCACATTCAAACCATGACGCGCCATGCAGCCTTGCCAGCATGGCGCCGCACGCTTACACCGTCAAAAGTCGCCGGCATGGGTCCGGTCCCGAACTGCCAAGGTTGATCCCGCATGCTGCGCCGACTCTATGACTGGACCCTGTCGCTGGCCGGAACCCGCCATGCCGAAAAGGCACTTGCCGGCATCTCTTTCGCCGAAAGCTCCTTCTTCCCCATCCCGCCGGATGTGCTGCTCATCCCCATGGTGCTGGCCAACCGGGCCAACTGGATCCGGATCGCCACGCTGTGCACGCTGTCATCGGTCGCCGGCGCATTCCTCGGCTATGCCATCGGCATGTTTCTCTACGAGACCGTCGGGGAGCCGATCCTCGCCTTCTACGGCAAGGCGGATGCCTTCGAGCAGATCAGCGCCTGGTACAACACCTGGGGTGGCTGGGGCGTGCTCTTTGCCGCCGTGACCCCCTTCCCGTACAAGGTGCTGACCATCTTCTCGGGCGCCACCGGGCTCAACTTCCTCGTTTTCACCGTGGTTTCGATCATCGGGCGCGCCGCGCGCTTCTTCCTCGTCGCCTGGCTGCTCTACCGCTGGGGCGAACCGATCCGCATCTTCATCGAGAAGTATCTCAATCTTCTTTTCACCGTTTTCATGGTGTTGCTGATCGGCGGCTTCGTCGCCATCCGCTACGTTTTCTGACAGGAACGAAACACGCATGAACGCCGCTGCCACCCGCACAGCCACCTGGACCGCGCTTCTGCTCGCCGTCGCCATGGCCGGAACCGTCCTCATCGCCCTCGGTTTCGAGCATATCGGCGGCTACATTCCCTGCGCGCTGTGCCTTGAACAGCGCACCCCTTATTACCTTGGCGCGCCGCTCATGCTGGCCACCTTCCTGCTAGCCTGGTTCGGCGCCAGCCAGAAGCTTGTGCGCCTGCTTCTGGCGACAGGCGGCGCGCTCATGGTCTACGGCCTTGTCCTGGGCGTCTACCATGCGGGCGTGGAATGGCACTGGTGGCAGGGGCCTGCCGATTGCACGTCCGCCGCGCCGGTTCTCTCCGGTTCGGTCGAGGACCTCCTGAAGGGCGCGACCACGCAGCGTCCGCCTTCCTGCGACGAAGCCACGTGGCGGCTCTTCGGCCTGTCCTTTGCCGGATGGAACGTGGTTGCGAGCGCCTTCCTCGCGGCGGTCGCCTTTCGCGGCGCCTTTGCCAGAACCTGAATGTGAGCCGGAGCGTCAGGGCTCCAGTTCGACATCCCAGTAGAGATAGTCCATCCAGCTTTCGTGCAGGAAGTTGGGCGGAAACGCGCGGCCATTGTTGTGCAGGTCGTGCACCGTTGGCCGGAACGGCTTCTGGCGCGGCCACATCTTCGCCTGCTCAGGCATCATCCCGCCCTTTTTCAGGTTGCACGGCGAACAGGCAGCGACGATGTTTTCCCAGTTGGTGGTTCCGCCGCAACGCCTCGGCACCAAGTGATCGAAGGTCAGGTCCTCCTCCGACCCGCAATACTGGCACCGGAACTTGTCGCGAAGGAAGACATTGAACCGCGTGAACGCCGGATGGCGCGCCGGCCGGACATAGGTCTTGAGCGAAACGACGCTGGGCACGCGCATGCGGAAACTGGGCGACGTGACCTCGTGCTCGTATTCCGCGACGATGTTCACCCGGTCGAGGAAAACGGCCTTGATCGCGTCCTGCCACGACCAAAGGGACAGCGGATAATAGCTCAATGGACGGTAGTCCGCATTCAGTACGAGTGCGGGCAAGCCGTCCGGATTGACGTGCACCGTCACGCCATGACCCCCTATGTTTCAGGTCTGTCGCGGGGATACTGTAAGCTGGACATGACAGCGTTGTGAAGCGGCTATTTCGTCTCTCCCCGGTTAAGGCCGGACTGATTTCATTGCCTTTTTGGCTTCACACGGCCGGCGGGGCACCGTCGCGCCCCCGGATCGCGGCATAATGCGCCCAGAACAGGCGGGCGGCCACGCCGCGCCAGGGCGCCCATGATTCGGCAAGCGCGGCCAGCGCCTTCTCACCCGGCCGCGCGTCGAGCCCGAGC
This sequence comes from Zhengella sedimenti, assembly GCF_046506625.1. Taxonomy (NCBI): domain Bacteria; kingdom Pseudomonadati; phylum Pseudomonadota; class Alphaproteobacteria; order Hyphomicrobiales; family Notoacmeibacteraceae; genus Zhengella; species Zhengella sedimenti. Next base: position 1,080,752 of record NZ_JBKFFP010000001.1, on the reverse strand, counting down.
CCCTCGTGAACGGAGGCCTGCAGCGCCACGTCGCGGGCGGGAAAGATGTCCGGATGACCGCCGGAAAACAGGAGATAGACCTCCGCCGTCCAAGGACCGACGCCGCGAATTGCGGTCAGCCGGCCGATGGCCTCGCCGGCCGGCAGGGCGCAAAGCCGGCCAAGGCCGAGACCTGCCTTCTCGGCCTCGGCGATGGCCACGAGCGTCGCCTGCTTGGGCCGCGACAGGCCCGCGGCCCTGAACACCTGCTCGTCCGCCCGCAGCACCGCATCCGGCGTCAACGGATCGAGCAGTCCGGCAAGCCGGCCAAAGATGGCGTCGGCACTCGCCTTGGAGACCTGCTGCGCCACGATGATGGAGGCAAGCGAGGCGAAGCCGGGAGGGGAACGCCGCAACGGCACGGCACCGGCGCGCGCGATCACGGGCTTGAGCCGCCTGTCCTGCCGGGCAAGGGCGTCCAGTCCCTCGGCTATGTCGTCCAGGCTTTCGATCGGGCGCATGGGACGATCTTGCCACCGCGGGCCGCCCACGGCTAGTGTCCGCCGCCAGATCAAGGTCCGCGCCGATCCCCCAGATGACCAGACCCGTGTTCCGATTCGCACCAAGTCCCAACGGGGCCCTGCACCTGGGCCACGCCTATTCGGCCTGCCTCAACCAGGACATGGCGCGCGCTGCCGGAGGGCGGTTCCTGATCCGCATGGAGGATATCGATACCGCCCGGTGCCCGCCGGCGCTCGAAGCCGCCATGCTGGAGGATCTCGCCTGGCTCGGCCTCGACTGGGAGGAGCCGGTGCGCCGCCAGTCGGCCCATTTCGACGATTACGCCGCCGCGCTCGATGCCCTGGCCGGCCAGGGCCTCGTCTACCCGGCCTTCATGAGCCGCGGCGAAATCCGCGCGGCGATCGCCGAGGCCGAAGCCGCCGGCATCCACTGGCCGCGCGATCCCGACGGCGCGCCGCTCTATCCGGGAACCGAGCGAACCCTGCCGGACAGCCAGCGCAAGGCGCGCATGGCGTCGGGCGAACCCTTCGCCTGGCGTCTCGACATGGAAGCGGCGCTGGACTTTGCAGGCCATGTCGCGGGCTGGGAGGAAACCGGCGCGGGCCCCGGCGGCGAGACCGGCCATGTCGCGGCCGAACCGGAGCGCTGGGGCGACGTGATCCTGGCCCGGAAGGAAACGCCGGCCAGCTACCACCTGTCCGTCACGGTCGACGATGCGATCCAGGGCGTCACGCACGTTGTGCGCGGCCGCGACCTTTTCCATGCCACGTCTCTTCACCGGCTGTTGCAGGACCTGCTCGGCCTGCCCGCGCCCGTCTATCACCACCACCGCCTCGTCCTCGACGCCGACGGCAGGAAACTGTCAAAGAGCCGCGGCGATACGGCGCTCGCGGCGCTCAGGCACGCGGGCGCCACGCCTGCCGACATCCGCAGGATGGTCGGGCTTTGATTCGCTCAATCGGCGCGGTAGAAGATACCCTTGGCGATGGCCGCCAGGCTGATCAGCGCGAAACCGCCGCCCAGTCCCGCCGCGACGGCAAGCTGGATGTTGCGGAAAGGGATGCCGTACCAGTTGCACAGGTAGATGGTGCCGAAGAACCCGGCCACCAGCACGACCATGTTGCCGGCAGGGCCGAACCCGTCGCTGCGCATGATCCTGTCCAGCGCATAGCCGAACAGGTAGCTCAGCATCGTCACGACGATGAAGCCCATCACCAGCCAGAAAGGATCGATTCTCCAGATCATGACACGCATCCTCGAGGTCTCGCCCGCGCATCACGCAAGCGCAATCGTAGCGTAACCTCGATTTCTTTCGCTTTGCTTAAATCGGCCGCCGGTATATGCGGGGTGCCCATGTCCAGCAAAAGCCATCAGCCGTCCAGACACCGCCCATGAACCCGGCCCGCATCGCTCCTCCACTGTTTGTCGGCCTCTGGGCCACCGGCTTCATCGGCGCGCGCTACGCCATGCCCTATGCCGAGCCGTTCACATTCCTCGGCGTGCGCTTCGTCATCTCGGCCGCCCTCATCGCGGCCCTCGTCGCCTGGTTCGCCGGACCGCGCATCAAGCCCGCCCACATGGTCCATTCGATGATCGCTGGCGTGCTCATGCACGGGGTCTATCTCGGCGGCGTGTTCTGGGCCATCCGTCATGGAATGCCCGCCGGCCTTTCGGCGCTCATCATCGGGCTTCAACCGCTCATCACGGCCTTCATGGCTGTGCCTGCGCTCGGCGAACGGGTGACTGCCCGTCACTGGACTGGACTGATCGTCGGCTTCGCCGGCGTCGTCATCGTCCTGTGGCCGAAGATCGGCGTCGTCGGCGCCGGGGTGACGGTCGCCACACTCACCGCGTCCATCATCTCCGTGCTCGGCATGAGCGCCGGCACGATCTGGCAGAAGCGTTTCGTGCAGGGGGCCAACCTCATGCGCGGCACCTTCTGGCAATATCTCGGCGGCGTTGTCGCGGCCGTCCCGATGATCCTCTTCTTCGAACAGGGACAACTGGAAATCAACGGCAGCACCATTTTCGCCATGACCTGGCTGGTTTTCGTCCTGTCGATCGGCGCGATCATGCTGCTGATGTATCTGATCCGCGAAGGCGCGATCTCGAAGGTCGCCTCGCTCTTCTACCTTGTCCCGGCCTGCACGGCGGTCTTCGCCTGGATCCTGTTCGGCGAGGAACTGCTGCCCATCCAGATCTTCGGCATGGCCGTGACGAGTTTCGGCGTGGCCCTTGCGACTAAGGCGGGTCCGAAACCTGCTGCCGCAGGGACCGGTAGCGCATGATGGCGGCATTGAGTTCGGCGCCGATGATGAAGATCGCCGCGATCATGTAAAGGAAGACCAGCGCGATGATGATCGACGCCAGGCCGGCATAGGTCGAGGCATAGTTGGCGAAACTGTTGAGATAGGCCGCGAAGCCCGACGATCCGACGATCCAGAACAGGAGCGTCAGCACCACGCCCGGCAGGATGTCGCGGATCGTCCGCCGCCCGCAAGGCAGCCATTTGTGGGCCGAAACCAGCCCGACCGTCAGCACGATGGCGGCAACGCCAAGGCGCAGCGCGTCGAAGCTGCCATACCATTCGGAAAATGCCGGAAAGCGCAAGGTGATCTGCCGCACGATCACCGGAAGCGCCAGGAGGAGGAGGCTGACGATCACGAGCACCACTGTGGCCAGCACGACGAAGCCGAGGCTCTGCGCCCTGAGCATGATGACCGACCGCCCTTCGACCTGCCGGTAGGCGCGGTTGAGCGAGGTCCGCAGCGCCTCCACGCCGTTGGATGCGAAGAACAGGGCGAGCACGGCGCCGATGGTCAGCAGGTCGCCGCGCTGGGTCGTCAGCACGTTGTTGACCTCGCGCGCCAGCGGTTCGGCGATGGTGTCGGGCCAAGTGTCGAAGATGAGGTGGACCGCCGAGTCCGCGAAGGCGTCGGCGCCCAGGAAGACCGCCAGCGTCGTGGCGAAGATCAGGAATGGAAACAGCGCCATCAGCGTGGACAGCGCAACATGGCTGGCCATCGCCCAGCCGTCGTCCCGGGAAAAATGCCCGAGCGCGTCTGCGACGATCCGCCTGGCCGCGATGTAACTGCGCATTCGCCCGTCCTTCCGGTTGCGTCCCGTTTTTCTATATGGGAAATGCGGTCGATACAGAAAGGGCGTTGCCGCATGACCCCTCCCCGCACCATCATCGTCACCGGCGCCTCGTCGGGCATTGGCGCATATTGCGCCCGCGCGCTCAAGGCGGAAGGCTGGCGCGTCTTCGCCACCGCGCGCAAGCCGGACGATCTGGCCGGCCTCGAGGCGGACGGTATCGAGGCCCTTTACCTCGACTATTGCGATGCCCGGTCCATCGCATCCCTGGTGGAGGATGTCCTCGCACGCTCCGGCGGAGGGCTCGATGCCCTGTTCAACAACGGCGCCTATGCCCAGGCCGGCGCGGTGGAGGACCTGCCGGTGGAAGCCCTGCGCGCCCAGTTCGAGGCCAATGTCTTCGGCTGGCACGACCTGACCCGGCGCATCGTGCCTGTCATGCGGGCCCAGGGTCATGGCCGCATCGTCAATTGCTCCTCCATCCTCGGCCTCGTTCCGGTGAAATACCGTGGTGCCTACGCGGCCTCGAAACACGCGCTCGAAGGCCTGACGCTGTGCCTGCGCGCCGAACTGGCCGGATCGGGCATCAAGGTCTCGCTGATCGAACCGGGACCGGTCGTCTCGAAGATCGCGGCGAACGGCCTGCCCTGGTTCCTGCGATACATCGACATCGCGAATTCGCCGCACCGCGAGGCCTATCAGGCACAACTGGCCCGCATGGAGGCCGGTGGATCGGTGTCGCGCTGGAAGCCGGGGCCGGAAGCGGTTCACCGCGTTCTTCGCCACGCCCTCGATAGCCCCCGGCCAAAACCGCACTATGTGATGACCCTGCCGGCCCGGGCCGGCGTGCTCATCAAGCGTTTTCTTCCACCGGCGCTTGCCTACCGGATCACTGCCGGGCAAGGATGACGCGATTTTTGAAGGACAAGCGGACCGGCTTCCGGTCCATCGGGAAAGCAGGAAATGGATACCGTTTTCAAGTTTCTGGCGATGATCGCCATGGCCGCGGTGGCCTTCGTCCTCGTCAGGGGACTGTTCAACATGATGCGGGCGGGCGACGCGAACACCTCCAACAAGCTCATGCAGGCGCGCGTCTTCCTGCAGTTCATCGCCATCCTGTTCATCGTGGGCGCACTCTATTTCGCCCGGCCGGGCTGACAAGCGGCAAGCAAGCGAGGGGGATATCATGGTCAGGCTGAACAGGATCTACACGCGCACCGGCGACGACGGCACCACGGCGCTCGCCGCCGGGGGCCGCCGCATGAAATTCGACCTGCGCGTCGATGCCTACGGCACGGTGGACGAGGCCAATGCCTGCATCGGCATGGCGCGGCTTCACACGGGCGAAACCCATGCCGGGCTCGATGCCATGCTGTCGCGCATCCAGAACGACATGTTCGACCTGGGCGCCGACCTTGCCACGCCCGACACGGGCGAGGATCTGGGCTACGAGCCCCTGCGCATCGTCCATTCCCAGGTGGAACGCGTGGAGAAGGATATCGACACGCTGAATGCCGGTCTCCAGCCACTCAAGTCCTTCGTCCTTCCGGGCGGAACACCAGCCGCCGCGGCACTCCACCTGGCCCGCACGACCGCCCGGCGCGCCGAGCGCCTGATCGTCGAACTGGCGGAGAAGCCGGGTGAACACGTCAATCCGGAAACGATCCGCTACATGAACCGCGTCTCCGATTTCCTGTTCGTGGCGGCGCGCGTGGTCAATGGAAACGGGGCGGGCGACGTGCTATGGGTTCCGGGGGCGAACCGCTGAACGAGCGGACAGGGGACGGCGGATATTCATGTTCATTCCGTTGCATGACGCCAACAGCCTGCGCCACATCAGGGCGCAGTTCGTCACCATCGCGATCATCGCAATCAACGTCGTGGTGTTCCTGCTGACCGGCTTCAACGGGCAGCAGGCGCTCATCGCCGATGCGCTCGGCTATGGCTACGTCCCGTCCGTGGTCCACGACATCAACGAACTGACGCCGGAACTGGTGCGGGTTCCCGAGGAACTGACCTACATCACCTACGCCTTCATGCATGGCGACCTGATGCACCTTGGCGGCAACATGCTCTTCCTCTGGGTCTTCGGCGACAATGTCGAGGATGCGCTCGGTCACGTCAAATACCTGCTCTTCTACCTTCTGTGCGCCGCCGCCGGGGCATGGCTGCACGGCTTCATCGACCCGGCATCCGAAACCCCGCTCATCGGCGCGTCGGGCGCTGTCGCGGGAATTGTCGCGGCCTATCTGCTGCTGCACCCGCGCGTGAAGGTCTGGGTCCTGGCACTGGGCCGCATCCCCTTGCGCATTCCGGCCTTCATCCCGCTCCTGCTTTGGATCGGCCTGCAACTGGTCATGTTCCTGACATCCGGCGAGGACGAGGTTTCATGGGCCGCCCATCTCGGCGGGATCGTCGCGGGCGGGCTGCTTGTGCTGGTCCTGCGCCGGCGCGGCGTTCCCTTGTTCGACCGGGCGATCGTCACGCCGCGCGCCGCCGTGACGGAACCGCCGCCCCTTCCCGTCAGGAAGGCCGAACCGCGGACAGCAAGCCGCCGCTGGGGGCGCAACTGATCCCCGCACAGCAGTTTTGCGCCGCACACAATTGACGCCAACATTCGACACAAGTTACATACCGCGCGGTATGTCCTGGCCGGCGGCCGATGCCGCCGGAAGGAAAGCGTCGAAACGGGACGCAAAAATTGCGCTGCGGGGCTAGCCTGCGCCAGTTCAGGCGCTTAGTTTCCGCCGACAAAATCCAACACTAGAGAGGACACGTGCATGAAAGTCCTGGTACCGGTCAAGCGGGTTGTCGACTACAACGTGAAGATCCGCGTCAAGGCTGACGGCTCGGGCGTCGAGCTGGCCAATGTGAAGATGTCGATGAACCCCTTCGACGAAATCGCCGTGGAAGAAGCCATCCGCCTGAAGGAAGCCGGCGTCGCGAGCGAGATCGTTGCGGTCTCCATCGGTGAGCAGAAGTGCCAGGAAACCATCCGCACGGCGCTCGCCATGGGTGCCGACCGCGGCATCCTCGTCAAGACCGACGACCTCGTGGAGCCGCTCGCCGTCGCCAAGATCCTCAAGGGCGTCGTGGACGAGGAAAAGCCGGAACTGGTGATCCTCGGCAAGCAGGCCATCGACGACGACGCCAACCAGACCGGCCAGATGCTGGCCGCGCTGCTCGGCTGGTCGCAGGGCACCTTCGCTTCGGAAGTGAAGATCGAGGGCGGCAAGGCGACCGTCACCCGCGAGGTCGACGGCGGCCTGCAGACGGTCGAGCTCAAGATGCCGGCCATCGTCACCACGGATCTTCGCCTCAACGAGCCGCGCTATGCCTCGCTGCCCAACATCATGAAGGCCAAGAAGAAGCCGCTCGACGAGAAGGCGCCGTCCGATTATGGCGTCGACACCGCGCCGCGCCTCAAGGTGCTCAAGACCGCCGAGCCGGAAGGCCGCAAGGCGGGCGTCAAGGTGGGCTCTGTCGCCGAACTCGTCGACAAGCTGAAGAACGAAGCGGGCGTCCTGTAAGGACCGGTAGGAAAGGAACAGACACATGGCCATTCTTCTCGTTGCCGATCACGACAACGTTTCCCTGTCCGACCAGAACGCCAAGGCGCTCTCCGCTGCCCTGAAGATGGGCGGCGACGTGGACATCCTCATCGCCGGCAAGGACGCCAAGGCCGCCGCCGACGCAGCCGCGAAGCTGTCGGGCGTGCGCAAGGTGCTGCTCGCCGAATCCGATGCGCTCGCCGAGCGCCTCGCCGAGCCGGCCGCCGCACAGGTCGTCGCGCTCGCCGACGGTTACGACGCGCTCGTCGCCCCGGCCACCACGATGGGCAAGAACGTCATGCCGCGCGTCGCGGCCCTGCTCGACGTGATGCAGATCTCCGAGATCGTCGCGGTGGAAAGCGCCGACACCTTCCAGCGTCCCATCTATGCCGGCAATGCCATCCAGACCGTGCAGTCCACCGACGCCAAGAAGGTGATCACGGTGCGCACCGCCTCCTTCCAGGCCGCCGGCCAGGATGGTTCTGCGTCCGTTGAGTCCATCGAGGCCGTCGCTGATCCGGCACTGTCCAGCTTCGTGGAAAACAAGCTGTCGGAGAGCGACCGCCCGGAACTGACCTCGGCCAAGATCATCATCTCCGGTGGCCGCGCGCTCGGCTCGGAAGAGAAGTTCCAGGAAGTGATCCTGCCGGTGGCCGACAAGCTCGGCGCAGCCGTGGGTGCCTCGCGCGCCGCCGTCGATGCCGGCTATGCGCCGAACGACTGGCAGGTCGGCCAGACCGGCAAGGTCGTCGCGCCGGAACTCTACATCGCCTGCGGCATTTCCGGTGCCATCCAGCACCTGGCAGGCATGAAGGATTCCAAGGTCATCGTCGCCATCAACAAGGATGAGGAGGCGCCGATCTTCCAGGTCGCCGACTACGGCCTCGTGGCCGATCTCTTCGAGGCCCTGCCGGAGCTTGAAAAGGCGCTGTAAGCGGGATGCCTTGAACGCATCGGGCCGGGGCGGCGACGCTGCCCCGGCTTTTTTGTTGCCGGTGTGGCGACAATGCCTGTTCCAACAACCCCGTTCCTGCCTTAATGTGCGCTGCAAAATCGGACCTTCGAAAGGTCGGACAATGGCAAGAGCGACAAACGGGACGGGCACGAAATCATGACCGGTATCAGGACCATCGGTATCATCGGGGCGGGACAGATGGGAGCAGGCATCGCGCATGTCAGCGCCCAGGCGGGCTACGATGTCCTGCTGAATGACATTTCGGAAGACCGCATCGAGAACGGCCTCGCCACGATCAATGGCAACATGGCCCGCCAGGTCGCGTCCGGAAAGATCACCGAAGAGGAGCGCACCACCACGCTTTCGCGCATCAAGCCCGCCCCCAGGCTGGAGGATCTCGCCGCCTGCGACCTCGTCATCGAGGCCGCCACCGAGGACGAGACCATCAAGCGCAAGATCTTCGCCCAGCTTTGCCCGGTCCTCAATCCGGAGGCCCTGCTGGCGACGAATACCTCCTCCATTTCCATCACCCGCCTTGCGGCGCAGACCGACCGGCCCGAGCGGTTCATCGGCATCCACTTCATGAATCCCGTGCCGGTGATGAAGCTGGTGGAAGTGGTGCGCGGCATCGCCACCGACGAGACGACATTCGTCGCGACCCGCGATTTCGTGGACAGGCTCGGCAAGACGATCACTGTGGCCGAGGATTTCCCGGCCTTCATCGTCAACCGCATCCTGCTGCCGATGATCAACGAGGCGATCTACACGCTCTACGAGGGCGTCGGCTCCGTGGAGGCGATCGACACGGCCATGCGGCTGGGCGCCAACCATCCGATGGGTCCGCTGCAACTGGCCGATTTCATCGGTCTCGACACCTGCCTGTCCATCATGCAGGTTCTCTATGACGGCCTGGCCGACAGCAAGTACCGGCCCTGCCCGCTGCTGGTGAAATATGTCGAGGCCGGCTGGCTCGGCCGCAAGACCGGGCGCGGCTTCTACGACTATCGCGGCGAAACCCCGGTCCCGACCCGCTAGGACGAGGCAAAAAATCCCCGTCGCAAGGACTTTGGCACTTTCCCGGCGGCGCCTTCGCCGCTAGGTAGGCCCGTCAACGGATTGGAGCAGACAGGATCGCATCACGCCATTGATCGTGGCGACAGGGACCCGTCACAGGGTCCGCCCCTCGACGGGTCACGATGTGAACGGAACGGGAGACGGCCTGATGGGCAAACCGAACCTGGTCATCATCGGCGCGGGTGGCGTCGGCGACGTCGCGGCCAACAAGGCCGTGCAGTTCCGCAGGGACTTCGGCGATATCTACTGGGCCAGCCGCTCGCTTGAAAAGCTGACGGCCAAGGCCAATGCCGTTCACGCCCGCTGGGCGGCGGCCAACGAGAACCGCCTGATCGAGCCGGTGCGCGTCAATGCCCGGGATGTGCGCGAGACCGCCGCCATGCTGCGCGAGACAGCCGCCGACATCGTCGTCAACGTGGCCTCGCCCTATTGCAATCCCGCCCTCATGGATGCCTGCCTGGAAACCGGTACCCACTACATCGACACCGCTCTCGCCGAGGAGGAGCATGTCGAGAACATCCAGCCCAACTGGTATGCCTACCATGAATGGCCGCGCCGCCCGGCCTTTGCCGAAAAGGGTATCAACGCCCTGCTCGGCATGGGTTTCGATCCGGGCGTGGTGAACATCTTCTGCGCCCATGCCCGCAAGCACCTGCTCGACACGATCGATTCCATCGACATCATCGACGTGAACGGCGGCAGCCACGGACGCTATTTCGCCACCAATTTCGATCCCGACGTGAACCTGCGCGAGATCAAGGAGGACGTCATCACCTGGGACCAGGGCGCATGGCGCACCATGCCGCACCATTCCGAATGGATGGATGTGTCCCTGCCCGAGGTCGGCGCCCACCGCGTCTATTCCATGGGCCATGACGAATTGCAGTCGCTGGCGGTCAATTTCCCCGACACGCCCCGCATCACCTTCTGGATGGGCTTCGGCGAACATTATCTCAAGGTCTTCGAGGTGCTCGACCGGCTTGGCCTGACCTCCTCGATTCCTGTCGAGGTGGACGGCGCGATGGTGGCGCCGAACCGGGTCGTCAAGGCCCTGCTGCCGGATCCGGCCAGCCTGGCGAAGGACTATACCGGCCAGATCTGCATCGGTGTGGACATCCGCGGAAGGAAGGATGGCGAGGACAAGCGCTTCTTCATCTGGTCCACATGCGACCATGCCGAGAATTACCGAGAGGTCGGCGCCCAATCGATTTCCTATTCCACCGGCGTTCCCGTCATCACGGCGGCGCGGCTGCTCGCCAACGGCGCCTGGAATCCGGGCACCATGGTCAACATGGAGGAACTCGACCCGGACCCCTTCCTGGCCCTGATGCCGGAGACAGGCATCGGCTGGCAGGTGGCCGAACTGCCGCTGGATGGCTCCTGGCCCTGGGCGGGCTGACGCCATGCAGCCGGGATATTTCCACATGCTGGAAACCGCCGGCCTGCCAAGCCCGGCCTATGTGATCGACCGCGCCCGCATCGAGCACAATTGCCGCATCCTGCGCCGCATCGCGGATGAGGCGGGCGTGAAGGTTCTTCTGGCGCTGAAGGCCTTTTCCACCTTTGCCGTGGCCGACATCATCGCCAGCTATCTCGACGGCACGGCCGCCAGCGGGCTCCACGAGGCCCGCCTCGGCAAGACCCGGTTCGGCGGCGAGACGCACACCTTCGCGCCCGGCCTCAAATCCGCTGATCTGGACGATATCTGCCGCTTCTCCGATCACTTGGTCTTCAATTCGCTGACGCAATACCGCCGCTTCGCCCCGCTGCTCGAAGGCCGGTCAGGACCGGAACCGGGACTGAGGCTCAACCCGCATCACCGCGAGGTCGCCAACCCGCTCTACGACCCCGCAGGGCCATGGTCGCGGCTGGGCATCGACGCCGCTTCCCTCACGCCGGATGACATGGCACCCTTCGCCGGCATCCATGTGCACGCGCTGTGCGATCACGGCTTCGACGCATTCGCCCGCTATCTCGAAGCCGTCGAAACGCGCTTCGCCCACCTTTTCCCGGCAATCGAGTGGATCAATCTGGGCGGCGGCGTGCTCTTCACCGATGACGGCTTTCCCGTCGATGACGCCATCGCCCTCATTCGCGGCTTTCGCGAACGCACCGGCCTTGCCGTCTACCTGGAACCGGGAACGGCGGTCGCGCTTCATGCCGGCGCCGTGGTGGCGGAGGTTCTGGATGTCGGCGTCACTGGCGCACCCGTCATCGTCACCGACGCCTCGGCCACCTGTCACATGCCCGATGTTCTCGAAGCCCCCTTCACGCCCGAATGCCTCGGCGCAAAGGTCCTGCCGCGCGATCTGGAGCCGCGCGACGTCAACGATCCGAACGTGGCGCGTGTCGGCGGTCCGACCTGCCTGGCGGGCGACACGATCGGCACCTACCGCTTCGACCGGCTGCCGGACGTCGGCGACAGGCTCGTCTTCCTCGATCTGGGCTACTACACCAATGTCAAGGCGAGCACCTTCAACGGCACGCCCCTGCCCGCCCTCGTCATCTGGGACAGCCGCACCGGGGAATCCGAAATGGTCAGGCAGTTCGGCTACGAGGACTTCGAAAGCCGGCTTGGCTGACCCGTGCGGCGCTTTGGCGTCAACTCGCAGGCGTTTCGCGCGCCATGGCCGCATCGATCAGGCGCACCGCATCCTCGCTGTCCCATTCCGCAGGCCCGTTCAGCTTGCCGAGAAGGCAGCCCTGCGGATCGACGAGAACCGTGGCCGGAAGGCCGAGCGCCAGGCTGCGCCGCTTGAACTCGTTGAAGATTCCCATGGAGGGGTCGCGGTAATTGGCGAGCGTGGTCACGCCCACCTCGTCCAGGAACTGCTCAGCCTTGGCATTGTCGCCCGTGTCGATGTTGACCGCGACCACCTGGAATTCGTCGCCGCCAAGCTGCTGCTCCAGCCCGTCGAGCGCCGGCATCTCCTTGCGGCAGGGCGCGCACCACGTCGCCCACAGGTTCACGAGCACGGTCTTGCCCCTGAAGTCGCCGAGGGTCATGGCCTTGCCATCCGGCCCCTGGAAGCCCACGGCGCTCAGGTTCTCCGGGTCGGTGGCGAGGAATGCCGCCACCTCGCCCGTCGCCGCGGCATCGATGGCCGCCTTGCGCGACGGATCGGCGGGGCATTGCGCCGAGGCGACATCCGTCCCGCCATTGCCAGACGGCGCGTTTGTCACGTATACCGCGCCCGCGCCGGCAATCACGGCGGCAACCGCCGCGCCGGCAATCCATTTGAAGGACAGGGACGTCTTTCCGTCAGCCATTCGACAACCACTCCGCAAGTGTGAACAGGGCCATGAGCGACACCAAGACCAGCAACCAGATGTGGGGCGGACGTTTCGCCTCCGGCCCGGCCGCCATCATGGAGGCCATCAATGCCTCGATCGGCTTCGACCGGAAGCTTTACGCCCAGGACATTCGCGGTTCGCTGGCCCATGCCGCCATGCTCGCCGAAACTGGCATAATTTCGGCGGACGACCATGACAAGATCGTTCACGGATTGAACACGATCCTGTCAGAGATCGAGGCCGGCACGTTCGAGTTTTCCACGCGGCTGGAAGACATCCACATGAATGTGGAGGCAAGGCTGGCCGACCTGATCGGCCCGGCCGCCGGCCGGCTGCACACCGCCCGTTCGCGCAACGACCAGGTTGCCACGGACTTCCGCCTCTGGGTCAAGGAGGAATTGCAGCGCATCCATGGCGCGCTGAAGGGCCTGATGGATGTGCTCATCGCCAAGGCCGAGGCTCACGCGGCGACAGTCATGCCGGGCTTCACCCATCTGCAGACCGCACAGCCCGTGACATTCGGCCATCATTGCATGGCCTATGTGGAAATGTTCGCCCGCGACCGCTCACGCGTGGCCGACGCCATCGAGCGTCTCGACGAATGTCCGCTGGGTGCAGCCGCGCTGGCCGGCACCGGCTATCCGATCGACCGCCACATGACCGCGAAGGCGCTCGGTTTCCGCGAGCCCACCCGCAATTCCATGGATACGGTCTCCGACCGCGATTTCGCGCTGGAATTCCTCGCGGTGGCCGCCATCTGCGCCTCGCACCTGTCGCGCATGGCCGAGGAGATCGTCATCTGGTCGACGCCGCAATTCGGCTTCGTGAAGCTGTCCGACAGCTTCTCCACCGGTTCCTCCATCATGCCGCAGAAGAAGAATCCGGACGCCGCCGAACTGATTCGCGCCAAGACCGGCCGCATCAATGGCGACCTGATTGCCCTGCTGACCGTGATGAAAGGCCTTCCGCTGGCCTATTCCAAGGACATGCAGGAAGACAAGGAAGCCGTCTTCGACGCCGCCGAGACGCTGGACCTGATGCTGGCCGCCATGACCGGCATGTTCGACGAGATGGACGTGAATGTCGCGGCGATGAAGAAGGCCGCCGGCGCCGGCATGTCCACCGCCACGGACCTGGCCGACTGGCTGGTGCGTGAGGTCGGCCTGCCCTTCCGCGAAGCCCACCATGTCACCGGCCGTGCCGTCGCCTTGGCGGTGGAGCGCGGCTGTCCGCTGGAAAGACTGCCGCTCAAGGACCTGCAGGCGATCAACCCCGCGATCACGGAAGCCGTCTTCCCCGTTCTCCAGGTTGCCCAGTCGGTGAAAAGCCGCGCCTCCTATGGCGGCACCGCGCCCGCCCAGGTGAAGAAGCAGGTGCGCGACTGGAAAAAGCGTCTCGCCAAGGGGTGAGGCTGTTGCGAACCCGGGTGCAAAAGCCCGCGCGATCGGCTATAGAACGCATCGATCACACGAACGGAACACCGATGAACGCATTCAGGAAACCGCTGACCGCCGCGCTTTGCCTCCTGCTGATCGCCACCATGGCATCGGCCTGCGGACGCCGCTCGACGCTGGAAACACCCTACCAGGCGTCTGTTCGCGAAGCGAAGGAAGCCCGCAGGACCGGCGAGCCGGCAGCCGCTCCGGAAAAACCGGTTGCCGACAAGCCGTTCATTCTCGATTCGCTCATCGAGTGATCCTTCTCCAGGGCCCAGGAATCTTGAACCCGTGAATCACTTCCAATATCGCGACGGCGTGCTGCACGCCGAGGACGTGCCGGTGCCGGACATCGCGCGCGCCGTCGGCACGCCTTTCTACGTCTATTCCACGGCCACGCTGACCCGCCATTACGAGGTTTTTGCCAAGGCGTTCGAGGGTCTCGATGCCATGGTGTGCTACGCCATGAAGGCCAATTCCAACCAGGCCGTGCTGAAGACCCTGGCAGATCTGGGCGCCGGCGCCGACGTGGTTTCCGAAGGCGAACTGCGCCGCGCGCTCGCCGCCGGAATCCCCGCCGGCCGCATCGTCTTTTCAGGCGTCGGCAAGACCGCGCAAGAGATCGATTTCGCGCTTTCGACAGACATCTGCTGCTTCAATGTCGAATCCGAGCCGGAACTGGAGCTGTTGTCGGCGCGCGCCACGGCGCTCGGCCGTGAGGCCCGCGTCTCGCTGCGCATCAACCCGGACGTCGACGCGAAGACACACCGCAAGATTTCCACCGGCAAGGCCGAGAACAAGTTTGGCATTCCCTGGCAGCGCGCCCGCGCGGTCTATGCCGAGGCGGCCACCCTGCCCGGCATCCGCGTCTCCGGTATCGACATGCATATCGGCAGCCAGATCACCGAGTTGCAGCCCTTTGACGACGCCTTCGCCCTTCTGACCGAACTGGTCCAGACGCTGCGCCAGGACGGCCATGAAATCGAGCATGTCGATCTCGGCGGCGGCCTCGGCATCCCCTACAAGGATGACAACAATCCGCCGCCCCTGCCCGAGCATTACGCCGAAGTGGTGCGCAAGCATGTCACGCAGCTTGGCCTGAAGGCCATCTTCGAACCCGGCCGGCTCATAGCGGGCAATGCCGGCATCCTCGTCACGCAGGTCATCTACGTGAAGGAAGGCGACGCCAAGAATTTCGTCATCGTCGATGCCGGCATGAATGACCTCATCCGCCCCACGCTCTACGACGCCCATCACGAGATCTATCCGGTCGAACAGAAGGCGGCCACCGCCTCGCGCATCATCGCCGACATCGTCGGCCCCGTTTGCGAAACAGGCGACTACATGGCGCATGACCGCGAGATGCCGCGTGTCGCATCCGGCGACCTGTTGTCCATCGGCTCCGCCGGCGCCTACGGCGCGGTTCAGGCGTCCACCTACAATTCCCGCCCGCTGGTTCCCGAAGTCCTCGTCAAGGGGGACCGCTTCCATGTCATCCGCCCGCGCCCGTCCTACGACGCCCTGATCGGACTCGATTCCGTGCCGGACTGGCTCTGACCGCCGGAACGGGAAAAGACGGAACTTCACGTTTGCGTGCAGCGGCCTCGCCTTTGGCACAATTTCCGCTATCCTCATCATGTGAGGACCGGCGGATGGCCCGCCGGCAATGCGGAAGGACGGCATGGAGACCACTGCAGGCCTCTTGGAACGCCTGAAGCGCACACGCAGCATCGTGCGCCTCGTGATGATCGTCGAGCGCCTGTGGCCGCTGGTCCTGCCGCTGGTCATCCTCGCCACGCTGTTTGCCGCTGTCTCCTGGTTCGGCCTGTTCCGGATCGTGCCGGATTGGGCCCGCCTCGCGGTCGCCGGCGTCTTCGCCCTTGGCGGACTGGCGGCTCTCTATCCGCTGTCGCGCATGCGCTGGCCGCGCGCCGGCGAGATCGACCACAGGATCGAGCGGGCCAACGCCCTGCTTCACCGCCCCGTCACCACGCAGACCGACCGGATCGCAGCCGTGAGCCGCGATCCCTTCGCCGAGGCGCTGTGGCGCGAGCACCAGAAGCGCATCGCCGCGGGGCTTGACCGGCTGTCGTCGGGAGCGCCGCGCACCGGGATTCCCGCCCGCGATCCATGGGCCCTGCGCGCCATTCCGGCCCTGCTGCTGGCCGGCGCCTTCGCCTTTTCCTTCGGTCCCGGTGGCGGCACGCTGGTCGACGCCTTTTCGGCCCGCGGCGGCGCGCCCGCGATTCCGCCGCGCGTCGACGCCTGGGTCACGCCGCCGGCCTATACCGGCCGCGCCCCGGTCTTCCTGACCGCAGAGGCCAACCGGGGAGAAACCCGGTTCACCGTTCCGGAAGGCTCGAAAGCCGTCGTTCGCGTCACCGGCGGGTCGGGGGGCGAGGAACTGACCTTCAGGCGTCAGGGCGGGGAGGCTGAGCGGATCATCGAGCCCGAGGGCCCGGCCACGGCCCAGGACACGCCTTCCGCCACCTCGAACACCGGCGCGCGCCAGTTCACGCTGACACTGGAAGACGATGGCGCCCTGCGCCTGTCCACCGGAGAAAGCGCGGTCAATGACTGGGCTTTCACCGTCATTCCCGACCAGCCGCCGCAGGTCGAGCTTTCCGGCGACCCCAAGCGCGAGCCGAACGGCGCCTTCACGCTCGCCTACACGGTCAGCGACGATTACGGCGTCCAGTCCGGCGAAACCCTGTTTGAACTGGCAGGCGAACAGGCTCCGAATGCCCGGCCGCTCTACGAGGCCCCGGAAATGCCGCTCACCCTGCCGCGCGGACGCGAGGGCGAGGGCGAGACGACGACGGTGATGGCGGAGCATCCCTGGGCGGGCGCGCCGGCCCGGATGCGCCTCAAGGTCACCGATGCCGCGGGCCAGGTGGGGATGTCGGAACCGCTTGCCCTGACCATGCCGGAACGCGTCTTCACCAATCCGCTTGCCAGGGCCGTGATCGAGCAGCGCCGGATCCTGGCGCTCGATGCCAACCGCAAGCAGCGGGTCCTCCTGCTTCTCGATTCGGTCACGCTCCGGCCCGAGGACGCCTTCTCCAACATGTCGCATTACCTCGGGCTGATGGCGCTGCGCACCCGCCTCGACCTCGCCGAAAGCGACGATGCCCTGCGCGAAACCGTCGACTACATGTGGGAACTGGCCGTCCAGATCGAGGATGGCGACCTGACCGACGCGGAACGGCGCCTGCGTGATGCCCAGCAGGCACTGCGCGACGCGCTGGAAAACGGCGCCAGCGACGAGGAGATCGAACGCCGCATTGCCGAACTGCGCGAGGCGCTCAACGAATTCCTTCGCGAGTTCGCCGAGCGCGCGCAGCAGGACCCAAACATGGCGCAGCAGATGCCGCAGGACATGCAGCAGCTCAACCAGTCCGATCTCGACCAGATGCTCCAGCAGATGGAAGACCTGGCAAAATCCGGGCAGCGCGAACAGGCCGAACAGCTTCTCTCCCAGCTTGAGAACATGATGCGCAACCTGCAGGCGGGCCGTCAGCAGGAAGGCCAGCAGGGCCAGCAGGGCCAGATGCGCGAGCAGATGAACCGCCTCGGCGAACTCATGCGCCGCCAGCAGGAAATGATGAACGAGACCTTCCGGCTCGACCAGATGCAGCGCGGCGAACAGGGCCAGCAAGGGCAGCAGCGCCAGGGCCAGCAAGGCCAGCGGGGCCAGCAGGGCCAGCGCGGCGAACAGGGCCGCGAGCAGGGGCAACAGGGCCAGGGCGGCCAGCAGCCCGGTCAGGGCCAGGGCGGCATGACGCCGGACGAACTGGCCGAAGCCTTGCGCGGCCTGCAGGAAGGCCAGGGCCGGCTGCGCGGTGAACTGGGCCAGCTCATGGAAGACCTGCGCGGCATGGGCATCGAACCCGGCGAGGGCTTCGGCGAGGCGCAGGACCGGATGGGCCAGGCCGGCCGCGCACTGGGCGAGGCCGACGGTGAACAGGCCGTCGGCCGTCAGGGCGAGGCACTGGAAGCCATGCGCCGCGGCGCGCAGGACATGATGAACCAGATGCAGCAACAGGCCCAGCAGAATGGCCAGGGCGGCAGCGAACCCGGTGGCAACAACCGCGCCGACGACCGCGATCCGCTCGGCCGCCCGCGCGCCACCACCGGCCCGGACTTCGGCAATACCGTGAAGGTGCCGGACGAGATCGACGCGCAGCGTGCCCGCGAAATTCTCGAAGCCATCCGCAAGCGGCTGGGCAACGCCCTGTCACCCCAGCTTGAGAAGGAATACCTGGAAAGGCTGCTCGACCTGCAATGAGACCGTTCGCGCGTTGAACGGCCACGGACGCCTTGGAGCACAAGGCTCGTTCCCGGTCCGCGACCGGATTTGACAGGTGTTGCAGCGGCAGGCGGTCACGCGGCCAGCGCACCCGCGACAGCCGAGCGGATTTCCGACAGCGTGAACGGCTTCGGCACCACGTCGATGATCACCTCGCTCAGGTCCGACGCCCTTTCCCGCTGTTCCGCATAGCCGGTCATCAGCAGGATCTTCAGGCCGGGAAAGTCCCGCGCCGCCGTCTTGGCCATCTCGATCCCGTCCAGCACCGGCATGCGGATATCCGACAGCACCAGGTCGAAGCCTCCCGACTCGTCCGTCAGGATCGAAAGGCCGATCTCGCCATCCTCGGCGGTTTCCACCTCGTGACCGTCGACGCCGAGCGCCCGCGCGGTGAAGGTGCGGACCGAATCGTCGTCTTCGACAAGCAGGATCCTGGCCATTTTTCGCCTCTCAAGCCTCGTCCTTGATGAACCCTACATAGGGCAGTTCACGAAAGGCGTGCCCGGCATCCATGCCATAGCCGACCACGAAATAGTCCGGGCAATCGAACCCGGTGAAGTCGGCGTCGATGTCGTTCGTGCGCCGCATCCGCTTGTCCAGCAGCACGGCGATGGACACCGACCGGGCGCCGCGCGACAGCATGAGGTCGCGGGTATATTTCAGGGTCTTGCCCGATTCCAGGATGTCGTCGATCAGCAGGATGTCGCGACCGGTGACATCGTTGTCGATGTCGCGCAGCACCTTGATCTCGCCGGATGTGCGGCCTGCTCCATAGGAGGAGATCATGATGAACTCCACTTCCGGCGCCACGCCCACGTCGTGCATGGCGCGGATCAGGTCCGCGGCAAAGATGAACGAGCCTTTCAGCACCGAAATGACGAGCAGGTCCTTGAAGTCGCGTTCGGCGATCTCCTTGGCGAGTTCCAGATTGCGCCGCGCGATGGTCGATGCGCTGTAGAGCACCTCGATCTGCTTGCCCCTGACAGTATGCATCATCCGTCCCCTGATCTTGCCAGGCGCACCGACACCCGCTCCACGCCCATCCTAGGCGCGGCCACGCGGCCGGAAAAGAGGTGGCTGCCGCCGGGCGCCAATCCCTGGCGGCTTGTCCCCAGCTTGTATTGCTTCGACGAGCCGTCCAGCGCATGCACCGAAACGAGCAGCGCCGGGAGGTTTGCCGGGCTTGCGCCACGATTTTCGATTCGCGTATCGACGCGGAGCACTGTCTGGCCGTCCTGCGCTTCCATGCGCGAATCCAACGATGCGATGACAAGCGGCCCGTCCGCCCCGCCCGTGAAAAGCGCATGCCCGCCATTGATCCAGAAGGCCGCGCCCGCCACGATGAAACCGGTGACCTTGAGGATGCGTCCTGCCAGCGGCTCGCGCGAACCGATCTCGTCCACCGGCAATGGCGCGCTGCGCAGCACGGTCAGACCGTCGGATCCGGCCTGTGTACCGGCAAGCCCGGCGCGCCGGACGGTTGCCTTGTCCACCCCTGCGGCACTGGCCGGAACGGAATCGTCCGGCGTTTCGTACCGCACGAGTTCGGCATCGTCGCGCAGGCCGCGATCCGAAAGTCTGCCGGCCCCGCCGTGCAGGTCCAGGATTTCGCCTTCCAGCGGCGGATGCATGGTCCCTTGCGGCATCGTCTGCGACCGATTCTCCCTTTTCCAATGTGTCACGCCGCCATGGTGAACAAATGGTTAACACGGCCTCGAATACGCCATGCTGGCAGAGCATTCTTGACCCTTCCCGTTCGGGACCGTTAACCAAGACAGGGAACTGATTTGCCCGGCGGCGCGCGGTCGCGGCCGCGGTCCATCCGGCGAAGGGAACAGGCGGCGTGATCCGTTTCGAGAACGTGGGACTGAGATACGGCATGGGTCCCGAGATCCTGCGCGATGTCTCGTTCAATCTGCCGGAGAGGTCGTTCCAGTTTCTCACCGGCCCGTCGGGCGCCGGCAAGACCACGCTCTTGCGCCTGCTCTTCCTGTCGCTGAAACCCACGCGCGGTCTCATCACGGTCTTCGGCAAGGATCGTACCCTCATCACCCGGGCGGAACTGCCGCATCTGCGCCGCCGCATCGGCGTTGTCTTCCAGGATTTCCGGCTCCTCGATCACATGACGACCTGGGAAAACGTGGCGTTGCCGCTGCGTATTCGCGGGCGCGAGGAGGCAAGCTACCGCAACGACGTCACCGAATTGCTGAAATGGGTCGGCCTCGGCGACCGCATGCATGTCCTCCCCCCGGTTCTTTCCGGCGGCGAGAAGCAGCGCGCCGCCATCGCCCGCGCCCTCATCGAGCAGCCGGAAATCCTGCTCGCCGACGAACCGACCGGCAATGTCGATCCACCCATGGCACGCCGCCTGCTGCGCCTTTTCATCGAGCTGAACCGGTCCGGGACGGCGGTGGTGATCGCCACGCACGATCTCTCTCTCATGAACCAGGTGGATGCCCGGCGCATGATCCTCGCCGACGGGAGGCTGGACATCTATGACTGAAGGGTCGAAGCCCGGAAGCCGCCCGTCCGCACCGGCCGGAAAGCGCGAGGCGCCGCGTCTGCCGAAACTGCCCGATCTTCCGGTGCACGCCGTGCCGCGCGTGCTCAACACGCGCGCCCGCCGCCCGACGCCGATCGTCCCCTCGGGCAATGTCGCCGGCCGCGCGCTCGTCTTCGTCATCGCCATCATGACCTTTCTGTCATGCCTCACGCTTGGCGCCGTCACGCTCGTTCGAGACACGGCATCGGGCTGGCAAAGCCAGATTGCCCGCGAGGCGACCATCCAGATCCGTCCCGGCGAGGGCCTCGACATGGAGGACGCCCTGGCGCGCGCCGCGGCCATGGCCCAGACCTTCGACGGCGTCCGTTCCGCGGCGATCGTCGACCGGGAGGCGACCGCGCGGCTTCTGGAACCCTGGCTCGGCAGCGGACTCGACATCGATGAATTGCCCGTGCCGCGCCTTGTCGTCGTCACCATTGACGAGACCGATCCGCCGGATTTCGCGGCCATGCGCGAAGCATTGTCCGGCGCCATCCCCAACCTCTCGCTGGACGACCATCGCAACTGGGTGGACCGGCTGGTTTCGATGGCGCGCACCACCGTGTCCATCGGCGTCGCTGTCCTCGTCCTCATGCTGTCGGCCACCGTCCTCACCGTGGTCTTCGCCACGCGCGGCGCGATGGCCGGCAATGACCACATCATCGAGGTCCTGCATTTCGTCGGCGCGGAAGGCAAGTTCATCGCCGTCGAGTTCCGTCGCCACTTCCTCGCGGTGGGTCTCAAGGGCGCGGCGATCGGCGGCATTCTGGCGGTCGCCGTCTTCCTTCTGGGGTCCTGGTGGTCGGCCAGCAACCTGGCAACCCCGGAAGCAGCCCAGGCCACCGCGCTGTTCGGCTCGTTCGGCATCGGTCTGGCCGGCTATCTCGGCGTCATCGCCATCGTCATTCTCATCGCGTTGCTGACCGCCTTGACCACCCATTACACCGTGCTGACGAGCCTCAGCGACCTCGACACCACGGCCGGCGAGTGATGCGCCGGGATTTTCAGTGCCGTCTGATATGCCTGAATTGCCGCTTTTCCGGCTATTCAATGCCGCAATTGGCCTGTATCGAAAGATCATGAGCGCGAACGAGGAGCCCGCCAGCCCGGCCTTGACCGCGGCGGCGCCGGAAAGGATGGAAGGGAGCGGAACGATCCGCCGCCTGCGCCGCATCTGGCGCTACACCTTCCTTGCCACCCTCGTCGTGGCTGCCGTCTTCGTCGCCGGTTTCGCCTTCTTCGTGGACGCCGTCGGCCGCATGGCGCCGCCCGACGGCATGAGCCGCGCGGACGGGATCATCGTGCTGACCGGCGGCTATCACCGCATCGACACCGCCGTTTCCCTGCTGGAGAACGGCCAGGGCAAGCGCCTCCTCATTTCCGGCGTCAATCCGGTCACCACGCGCGGCAGCCTGCGACAGGCCACCGGCGCCCGCAGCGCCATCTTCAACTGCTGCATCGACATCGACATCGAGGCCCTCGACACCATCGGCAATGCCACTGAAAGCGCGAAATGGCTGGAGCAGAACGGCTACAGGAGCGTCATCCTCGTGACCAACAATTACCACATGCCACGATCGATGGTGGAGCTGAAGCGGACCGCCCGCGACGTCGAGATCGTGCCCTGGCCGGTGGTCAACACGCCGATGGACGACGGCCGCTGGATGACCAAGCCCGCCGCCATGCGGGTGCTCGTGACCGAATACGCCAAGTATGTCGCCGCACTGGCGCGCGGCCTCCTGCCCGTGCACGATTCCGCGCCCATGATGAGCGCGTCGGCGCGCTGACGCCGTCCGGCTTTGCCTTTCCCGCGTCATCGTGTAATCGGAACCGATCCCCAGTCCTCAAGACCGGTTCTGACGCTACATGATCCTTCTGCGCTCGCTCCTGTTCAACGCGGCCTTCTATGTAACGACGCTCGTCCAGATGATCGTCTACACGCCGTTCTATTTCCTGGCACCGCGCGATGCCGCATGGTGGGTTCCCAAGACTTGGGCAAAGGTGAACCTCTGGCTGCTCGACCGGATCGGTGGCGTCAGGTCCGAGGTCGCCGGCCAGGAAAACCTGCCCGACGGCGGCTACATCATCGCCCCCAAGCACCAGTCCGCCTGGGACACCTTCGCCTTCCTCCCGTGGATCCCCGACGCGCTCTACATCCTCAAGCGCGAGCTGATGTGGATCCCGCTCTTCGGCTGGTATGTTGCCAAGATGCGCATGATCCCCATCGACCGCGGCAAGCGCTCCGTCGCGCTCAAGAAGGCCGTGAAGGAAGCCCGCGCGAAGATGGCCGAAGGGCGCCAGCTCCTCATCTATCCGGAAGGAACGCGCCGCCCGCCTGGCGCGGAGCCTGCCTACAAGTACGGAATCGTGGAGCTTTATGTGCAGTTGAACGTGCCCGTCGTTCCCGTGGCCCATTGCGCCGGGCTCTACTGGCCGCGCCGCAGGATGCTGCGCTATCCCGGAACCATCCGCGCCCGCTTCCTGCCGCCCATTCCGGCGGGCCTGCCGCGCGAGGAGTTCCAGGCCCGGCTCCAGGCCGAGACGGAAGCCGCCTGCGACGCCTATCTCGTGGAGGCCGCGACCGGCGCGAATCCGCCGCCCATGCCCGAGACGGCCATCCGCCGCCTTCAGGAACTGGGCGTGGATACGTCCGGGCTGCCGCGCCGCTGAGGCGCAGGCCTTCAGCCCTGGCGCATGTGATGGGCGACGGCTTCCAGCCAGCGGTCGCGAATGCCGATGTGGCGCAGATGCTCCACCGTGTTGGCGACATATTCGTCATTGGGACCGGACTGTCCGTGCGCGCCGCGTACATGCCGCGCCGCTTCCTCGATGCCGAGACGCCCGGCATACTGATGGTGATGCTGGTCGACGACATAGCCGAGCGCCTTCACCCGGCGCCCGTCATCGAGGGCAATGTTGAGCCAGCGTTCACGATAGACATGGGTGACCAGTTCACGGCCGCGCAGGTAGTCGATGGTCGGCGCGCGCTGCGTCGCACACACACGGAAGGCCACGCCCACGCAGGAGCCGCCCTTGTCGAGCCCGAGCACGAGACCCGGCCGCTGTTCCGTGCCGCGATGCACAAAGGAGCGCACGCAAAGCGCGCGGCGAAAGCCGTAAAGATGGGCCCGGTGGCTTTCCAGGTGGTCGAATCCCGGCCGCCACATCAGCGAGCCATAGCCGAAGACCCAAAAATCGCCCATATCGGCGTCAGTGCTCATGGCGCCCCTTGTCCGCCCCTGCTTGTGAAAGGCTGTTCTCAACCATGTCCCGCC
Organism: Zhengella sedimenti; assembly: GCF_046506625.1. Taxonomy (NCBI): domain Bacteria; kingdom Pseudomonadati; phylum Pseudomonadota; class Alphaproteobacteria; order Hyphomicrobiales; family Notoacmeibacteraceae; genus Zhengella; species Zhengella sedimenti. The sequence goes on along the minus strand of NZ_JBKFFP010000001.1, from coordinate 1,056,719 downwards.
CGGTCAGTCCCGCTCCGCGCAGCGCCCGTCGCTTTGTCTTTCTCGCCCTGGCCGTCATGGCGGCCATCGGCCTCTATACGGCCGGCTGGTTCTATATCGCCGGGCGGCTGGAAGCGCAAACCCGCCTCGCCATGGAACGGCAGGCCGCGCGCGGCATCGAGGCCGAGTGCGCCAGTCCGCAGGCCCACGGCTATCCCTTCCGCATCGGCCTGTTCTGCGAACGCACGGCCTGGCGCGAGCCTGCCGGGGACATCGCCATCAGTGCCGGTGCCTTGCGCAGCGCTGCCCAGGTCTACGCGCCGCGCCATGTCGTCGGCGAAATAGACGGCCCGGCCGAACTTGACCTGCCCGGCCTCGTGCCCCTCAGTGCCGACTGGCAAAGCCTTCAGGCGAGCATCCGTGCCTCCGAACCCGTGCCGTCACGCGCCTCCCTTCAGGCCAGCGGTGCCCGCCTGTCGGTGCGCTCGTCCCACGCGCCGGTCATCGCCACCGCCGACGCCGTCCAGGCCCACATGCGCACCGTCGAGGGATCGCTCGACCTGGCCGCCGCCCTGTCGGGCGTCAACCTGCCCGAGGGCATGACCAATGGCGTCGACCTGCCGCCGCTCGGCCTGACATCTGACATGACGATCCGCGACGGCGCGCTGCACATGGCCGCGGGCAAGCGGTCCCTGCGCGGCATCGAGGGCACGCTGCGCGACCTCTCCCTCGATATCGGCGGCTCCTCGGGCGCGCGCCTCACCGGCCCTTTCAGCGTGGATGGCGAGGGCCGGCTGAACGGCGACTTCACGCTGACGCTGCGCAATCCGGCCGAACTGGCCGCCCTGGCCAAACGGCTCTATCCGCGGGAGGAAAAGACGATCGGCAGCGCGCTCGCCGCGCTGACGGCCCTTGGCGGCGGGAATGGCGGCCCGGCGATACCCGTCCGCGTGAGCGATGGCGTCCCATCGCTCGGCTTCTTCCGGCTGCAGCCGCTGCCGCGCCTGCCCTGAGAGGATGGCTCAGGCCTTGTGGGCGTGGTCGGCGTGGCGGCCGAAATCCGGCTCCGCCGTATCCTGCCCGGCCTCGATGATCGAACGGCGGATGGCGCGGGTGCGCGTGAACAGGTCGAACAGCTTGTCGCCATCGCCCCAGCGGATCGCCCGTTGCAGCGCCGACAGGTCTTCGGAAAACCGCGCCAGCATTTCGAGGATCGCGTCCTTGTTGTGCAGGCAGACATCGCGCCACATGGTCGGATCGGACGCAGCAAGGCGCGTGAAATCCCGGAAGCCGGAGGCGGAATACTTGATCACCTCGGACTTGGTCACCGTCTCCAGGTCGTCGGCGGTGCCAACGATGTTGTAGGCGATGATGTGCGGCAGATGCGAGACGATGGCCAGCACCCGGTCGTGGTGGTCGGCATCCATGATGTCGACGCGCGAGCCGCAGGCTTCCCAGAACAGGCGCAGACGGTCCAGTGCGCCCGCCTCCGTATCCTCGACCGGGGTCAGGATGCACCAGCGGCCCTCGAAGAGCTCCGCGAAACCGGCATCCGGGCCCGAGCGTTCCGTGCCGGCGATCGGATGGCCGGGAATGAAATGCACGCCCTCCGGCACATGCGGCGCCATCTGTTCGATGACGGAGCGCTTCGTCGAGCCCACATCGGTGAGGATGGCGCCCGGTTCGAGTGCACCCGCGATGGCTTTCGCCACCGCTCCCGACGCCCCGACGGGCACCGAGACGATGACGAGATCCGCGCCGCGCACCGCATCCCCCGCATCGGCCACATGGCGGTCGCCAAGCGCAAGCTCTTGCGCCCTTGCAAGCGTATCCGCGCTTCGGCTCGACACGACGATCTCGCCGGCCAGTCCCTCGCGCCGGATCACGTGGGCCAGCGAGGAACCGATGAGCCCGATGCCGATCAGCGCGATGCGCGCGAACATCGGCGCGCCCGCCCCGGTCTTGCCGTTCATGCCGGACACGATCCTATCCTTTCAGGAATTCGGTCAGCGCCGCGATCACGCCTTCATTCGCCTCGGCCGTGCCGATGCTCATGCGCAGCGCATTGGGAAAGCCATAGCCGGTCACCCGGCGCAGCACGTAACCGCGCGCGCACAGGAAGGCGTCGGCGGCTTCCGCCGTATGCACCGGATCGTCCTCGGGGAAATGCACCAGCACGAAATTGCCGACCGATGGCGTGACGCGCAGGCCAAGCCCGGTGAAGGCCTCCGTCAGCCGCGCCAGCCATTCGTCATTGTGCGACACCGCCGCCTCGATGAAGCCACGGTCGCGGATGGCCGCCGCGCCGGCCTTGATCGCCAATGCGTTGACATTGAACGGCCCGCGCACGCGGTTGATGGCGTCGCAGACATGGGCGGGCGCATACATCCAGCCGATCCTGAGGCCTGCCAGCCCGTAGATCTTGGAAAAGGTCCGCGTCATGACCGTGTTGTCATTGTTGGCGACCAGTTCCATCCCCGCCTCGTAGTCGTTGCGGCGCACATATTCGGCATAGGCCGCGTCGAGCACGAGCAGCACGTGCGACGGCAGCGAAGCGCGCAGGCGCTTGACCTCTTCATAGGGAATGTAGGTGCCGGTCGGATTGTTCGGATTGGCCAGGAACACCATCCTGGTGCGCCCGGTCACGCAGGCGAGGATGGCGTCCACGTCCGCCGTCTCCTCCTTTTCCGCCGCCACGACCGGCGTCGCGCCATTGGCCAGGATCTGGATGCGGTAAACCAGGAAACCGTGCTCGGTATAGATCGCCTCGTCGCCCTCGCCGAGATAGACATGGGCCAGCAGGCCCAGCAACTCGTCCGATCCGTTCGAGCAGACGATGTTGGCCGGATTCAGGCCATGCACCTCGGCGATTGCCTGGCGCAGGTCTTCCGACTGGCCGTCGGGATAGATTTCCAGCCGGGACAGCGAACCCTCGATGGCCTCGCGCACTTTCGGGGAGCAGCCGAGCGGCGTCTCGTTGGAGGAAAGCTTGTAGACCTTCTCGACCCCGTGCACGGACTCGCGGCCCGGCACGTAGGCGGCGATGTCCATCACGCCTGGATTGGGCACGGGACGGGTGGAATTGGCGCTCTTGTCCATGACGGGAAACCCTTGGGTGAAGATTGGCTTGGCCGCGCACAGGCGACCGCGAGCCGACATACAGCCCGCAAGGCAAAATGTCGAGGCGGTCGGGTCACACGGGGCCGCGGCGCCCCGCCCGGTTTTCGTTTCCGTCGCGGCGCACCCGCGATGCCGCTTGCGGCGCCAACACCGGCACGAAGACGCGGCGCGAGGCCCGCTGCGCGACCGGCCGGCCCTGGTAGAGCCGTTTCTGCGCTTCCACCACCACGACCCCGGCGAAGACCGGCCAGATGCGCCGGCCCGCCTGTTCCAGCGATGGCGCGGCGCGGATCAGCCACCGCTTGCGCAACGGTGGAAAGAACAGCGCGTCGGCAAAGGCGCCGGGCGTGAAATTGGCATCGCGCAGCAGCATGGTCACCTGACCGCGCGAGAACGGCCGCCCGGAACCGAAGGGCGTATGCTCGAACCGCGCCCAGATGCCGCGCCGGTTCGGCACCACCACCACCAGCCGGCCGCCTGGCGCCAGCACCCGCCAGGCCTCCGTCAGCGTTTCGCGGGGATTTTCCGAATGCTCCAGCAGGTGGACCATCAGCAGCCGGTCGACCGAACTGTCGGGCAGCGGCAGTTCCTCGTCGAAGACCAGCGCCGCCGCGCCCGGTCCTTCCGCCGGCCAGTTCACCGCGCCCTGTCCGGCCGGCATGAAGGCGAAGGTGCGCTCGGTGTCGGGCGAGAACCGGTCCAGCCACGGCAGCGCATAGCCCAGCCCGACAAGACGCTCATTGGCCAGCGGCTGCCAGACCGCCGTCAGCGCGCGGGCGATGGACCGTTCCGCCAGCCGGCCGAGCGTCGAGGCATAAAAGGTTCGCAAATCGACGATGTCGCCATACATGGACGGGACGGTAGCATGCCGGACGTCGAGCGCAACCGGGCTTGGCAAGTGACAATCCGCCACGCCTCCAATAGGCTCGGTCCCAAAGCAAGGGAGATTGAAGATGCCATTGCAGATCGAACAGTTCATGTGCCGCAGCGACAACTTCTGTGTCCTGGTCCACGATCCGGACACCGGGGCCACCGCCGCCATCGACGCGCCGGAAAACACGCCGATCCGCGAGCAGCTTGCCCGCAAGGGCTGGACCCTGACGCATATCCTCGTCACCCATCATCACGGCGACCACGTCGAGGCCATCGCGCCGCTGAAGGCGGCCTATGGCTGCGAGGTGATCGGCCCGGCCGCGGAGGCAGACCGGATCGACGGGCTCGACCGTCTTGTCGGCGACGGCGACCGCTTCGACTGGGCAGGCCATGCCGTCGAGGTGATTTCCACGCCCGGCCATACCGCCGGCCATGTCTGCTACCATTTCCCCGATGACCGGGTCGTCTTCACCGCCGACACGCTGTTTGCCCTCGGCTGCGGCCGCCTGTTCGAGCGCGGCCCGCGCGAGATGTTCGCGTCCCTGTCGAAACTGGCGGCCCTGCCGCCGGAAACCGCCGTCTATTGCGGCCATGAATACACGCTCGCCAATGCCCGTTTCGCCGTGACGGTGGACCCGGACAATGCCGCCCTGGCGAGCCGCCTGAAGGAAATCGAGGCCCTGCGCGCCGAGGACAAGCCCACATTGCCGACGACCATCGGCCTGGAATTGCAGACCAATCCGTTCCTGCGCTGGGGTGATCCCGCCATCCGCGCGCATCTGGGCATGCAGGACGCCGAAGACTGGGAAGTGCTGGGCGAAATCCGTGCCCGCAAGGACAAGGCCTGAACCTTGTCCGGCGGAGCCCCACCCGATCAGGTCAGCGCAATCAGAAAGGCCGCCTGCGCGAGGTAGTAGGTGATCCACACGAAGAGGTGCGCCGCGCACTGGCGCGGATCGTCCTCGCGCATCAGGAACCGCTCGATGGCCAGCACCGAATCGGAGGCCACGAAGAGCAGCGCCCCCGCCACGACGCCCGGCGCCTGGAACAGGAAGGCCGCCCCTGCCATGGCGACGATGGCCGCGACATAGACGGCCACCGGCCCGCGCATCGGCTTCTTGAGCGCCGGCATCAGCCGCAAGGCCAGGAACAGCGCCCATCCCGCCGTTGCAAGGATAAGGACAAGCGCCACGGAGAGCGGCAGGACTGTGACCGGCAGCGCCGATCCGGCTGCGGGATCATGCAGTGCAAACAGCGCCACGAAGACAAGATGCGCGGCGAGGAAGGCGCCGAGACCGGCCATGAAGGACCGGTCGTCGTGATGGGCGAGAAAGAAATCGCCGAGTGCGGATAGTGCCAGCCCCGCGACCAGCAGCCAGGGCCCGCCCACATGCCACGCGATCAGCGCCAGCAGGCCGGTCGAAAGCGTCTTGACCGCCGTGCGCCGCCAGGACACCGGCTGCGGCAGCAGCAGGGCATAGAGCGCCGCCGCGACGGCCGACAGCAACAGCAGGCCGTTGGCGGTTTCCGCAAGCCCGCCGGGCCATGACAGCAGGCTCACGGCGATGCCCCATCTGCAGCCGTGTTGCCGCTCGTCAGCATCGGCCAGGCAGCCAGTATGGCGCCCCCGGTGATCAGCAGGCAGGCCGCGAGCACGATGCCCGTCGCCTCGGCGAAGCCGGCGGCGATCAGCACCAGCGTGGAGAAGAGCGGCGCGCCATAGCTGGACGCGCCGAGAACCTGGATATTGCCCTGCTTGACCCCGTGATCCCAGAAGTAGAAGGCCGCGCCCACTGGTCCGAGGCCGAGCCCCAGCACGGCGAGCCATTCCAGCGTGGTCGCCGGCCACACCGTTTCCTCCAGCGCCAGATGACATCCGAGCGCCAGCACCGCCGTCGCCGCGCAGAAACCGGTCACCGCATCGCTCGGCACATCGGCCAGGCGCCGCGACAGCAGCGAATAGCCCGACCACAGGAAGGCGCAGACGAAAGCCATGGCATAGCCGAATCCATAGGCCGGATCAAAGGAGAGGCCCTTGCCCTTGGTGACGATCAGCGCGGTGCCGGCAAGCCCCATCAGCGTGCCGGCGACATGATGGACGCGCAGCCGCTCGCCCGGCATCAGCGCGGACCCTGCCACGATGAACAGCGGCCAGAGATAGGCGATCAGGCTGGCATCGACGGCCGGCGCGTTCCGTAGCGCGGTGAAATAGAAGAAGTGGTAGCCGAACAGCCCGATCACCCCGACAGCCCAGGCGCGGCCGTCGGCCTTTAGCGCCGACAAGGACTTACCGCGCAGGAGAATGGCCGCGAGCCCGACAAGGGCGCCGATGGCGAAGCTCATCGCGGCAAGCTGGAAAGGCGGCACGGCTCCGGACGCATCGGTAAACAGCGCCAGCAGCGCCCACAGCACGACGGCGAGAAACCCGATGAATGTCGCGCGTACCACTTCGCCCTCCCGGCCATCAGCCGGATCGGCTCCGGTGCCGTCGTGTCAGTCCGCCGGCCCGAAGCGGGTCGCGGCGATCGTCAGCCGCCCGATATAGGTCGGCACCGACGCCTTAACCGGCGCATAGACGTCTGTCGAGCCTCTGCGCGCAAAGGTCACGCTGATATCGTCATTGCCGCGCAGGTATTCGATGGATTTCCTGTCCGTGCGGTAGCCGGCCACGGGGATGAACTTCGCCTTGCAGGTGACCGACGGGCCCTTGTAGCTGCCGATGGTCACGTTCCCTGTCTGCGGATTGGACAGCGCGATATCCATGCGCATCCGGCCGTCGAAGACATGCAGCGTCCGCCCGCAGACCGCTTCCGGGCTCGCCGCGCGCACGATGCTTGCCGTCATCGGATCGCTGACCGCCTTGAGATGCTCGGCGGTGAGCGGAACAAGCTTCTCGTTCTGCCGCGGCTTCGGCGACAGGCGGGTCTCGATCACGTTGCCGTCCCGGAAGACGAGCGCCGTGGCGCGCTTCTTCTTGCCCGAGACATAGTTCATCGCATAGCTGTCGGGCACGACACCGTTGTCCGTCAGGCGGCCTTCGACACGCGAATGCGCAACCGTCTTGTCGAAGACCAGGGCGAGCCCCGCACTGCGCACCGATCCTTCGACCGTGAACCGGTTGCCGTCGACCGAGCTCCTGAAATGGGACTGGCCGAGCGGCAGCCCGAGCAGGGAAAACGTGTATTCGGTCACGAAGGCCTCGCCGGCCTCCACGGCATGGCCGGTGGCGGGCAGGGTTGCCAGCGCGGCCGCGCACAATAGGGTTGGCAGTCGGATCATCGCGTTCGGTCCCATCTGTGACGTCCCTCGTTCCTGTGCCTAGGCGGCGATTCCGGCAAAGTTGTGGTCTCGCACCCTGCCCGTCACGGCTGCCGCCCGGCAAATGCGGGTTGACGCACGGCGCCAATGTCACTATGGAACGCGGGATTTTTCCCACGAGGCAGGCCCGGGAACTGGACGCGGTTCACGCGAGCGGCGTTCACGCTCCCATCCGGCTTGCATCGAAAGACACGAACCAAAAGGTGATCAGATGTCCCGTGCTTGCGAACTGACCGGCAAGGCTGTCATGTCCGGTAACAATGTCAGCCACGCCAACAACAAGACCCGCCGCCGCTTCCTGCCCAACCTGGTGCAGGTGACGCTGATCTCGGAAGCCATGGGCCAGAGCTACCGCCTGCGCATTTCCGCTGCCGCCCTGCGCAGCGTCGAGCATCGCGGCGGCCTTGACGCCTTCCTGATGAAGGCGGCGTCCAACGACCTGTCCCAGCGCGCCCGCGTGCTGAAGAAGCAGATCGCCAAGAAGCTGGCCGAACAGGCCGCCTGATTTTCCCTTGCATCGGCCCGGCAGGCCATGCGGCTTGCCGGGTTCATCGTTTCCCGCCGGTTTCGGCCGGCTAGCTGGTGGCATCACCCAGGATAAAAAAATGCGTATGTCGATACGTTCCCTTCTGCCCTTCGTGGCCGCCATGGCGGCTGTCGTCGCCGTTTCCAACATCCTCGTGCAGTATCCGTTCGCCCATTTCGGGCTGGGCGAGATCCTCACCTGGGGTGCCTTCACCTATCCCGTCGCCTTCCTCGTCAACGACCTGACGAACCGCCGCTTCGGCGTGGCCGCCGCCCGCAAGGTGGTGCTGGCGGGTTTCGTGCTGGCTGTCGTGCTGTCCGTCTGGCTGGCAACGCCGCGCATCGCGATCGCCTCCGGCTCGGCCTTCCTGGTGGCGCAACTGCTCGATACGGCGGTGTTCGACCGCCTGCGCCGCATGGCGTGGTGGCGCGCGCCGCTCATTTCCACCCTGCTCGGCTCGATGATCGACACGGTCATCTTCTTCGGCATCGCCTTCGCCGCGCGCTTCGCCTTCATCGATGCCGCCTTCGGCATGGAAGACGGCTCGCTGGCGTTTCCGGTCGGTTTCATGGGTGCGGAAGTCCCGCTCTGGGTGTCGCTGGCCATCGGCGATTTCTGCGTCAAGATCGCCATCGGCCTCGTCATGCTCGCACCCTATGGCGCGCTTCTGACCCGGCTGAAGCCGGTGGCTCCGGAAGCCGCCTGAGGGCGGGGCGCGGCCGTCCGGCACGCCGCCTTGCCTATTCCGCGATGACGAATTCCAGGTACAGCGTCCGCTGCAGCAGCGACTTGTTGTCGTCCGAAACCAGCGAAAGGCGCAGCGTGCCGTCGCCCGCGCGCCAGACATCCATGCCTTCCATGTTGTCGATCTGGTATTCCATCCCGCCCGAGAACAGGATCTCGCCGTCGAGCACCGCGCCCTTTGCGATCGAGGCGCCCGCGATGCGCCGGATCTGCATGCCGACACCGGTGGCCAGCGAATAGCGCCGTTCCAGCAGCAGGAGATCGCCATCCGGCAGGAAGGCGCAATCGGTGATGTCGTAGACGCCGGATTTGGCGACCGTGAACATGCCGCGCCGCGGTCCCTCAAGAACGGCGCCGAAGATGTTGCCGTTCCGGTCGAGGCTCTTCTCGGTCACCGCCACGCGCCCGCCGCCAAGCATCCCTTCCGCGGGCGAATGGGCCACGCATTCGAAACCGCGATTGGTTCGCAGTTCGCGCGCTGGCACGATGAAGTCGGTGCTGGTTCCTGCCGGTCCCGGCCGGCCATTGTCCAGCCGGTAGCTGGTGATCCTGTGATAGCGCTCGAAGCCGACCGTCGCGGTCTGGCCGAAGATCGAGAGGCTTTCGGCATCGGCTTGATACTTGCTGCCGAGCGGCCGTCCGTCCGGCCCCATGATCTCGCTCATCCAGCCGCCGGAAACACCGGCCGGGCGCCCGTCGCCGTCGCGTTCGATACGGCCGCCGAACCAGAAGCCGTTGTCGGTCACGGCCAGGAAACGCGATCCCGGATCGAGGAACCGGAATGACGAAAGGGAACCGAAATGCGACAGGCCTGAGGACAGGGACATCCCGCCCACAAAGGTGAACGGGCCGAAACGGTTTTCGTCGGAGCCGATGCGGAACGCGTGGATGGGCCTTGCGGTCACCGCGGCGTCGAAGTCGCGGGCCGCCGGTTCGTCAGTCCCTGACAGCATGGCAAGGGCAGCGAGCGCCGCGATGGCCCGGGCGCGCCTCATCCGGCCCGGCGCAGGCCCCGGGAGCCGGTCCGGCCGCGCTCGCGCGCACCCTGCTCCTCGAACAGCGCGGCAAGCTGTTCCGTCATCGCACCCGCCAGTTCCTCGGCATCCACGATCGTCACCGCGCGGCGGTAGTAGCGCGTCACGTCGTGGCCGATGCCGATGGCCAGCAGTTCGACCGGCGACTTGGTCTCGATCAGGTCGATCACCGCACGCAGGTGCTTTTCGAGGTAGTTGCCGGGATTGACCGACAGCGTGGAATCGTCGACCGGGGCGCCGTCCGAGATCATCATCAGGATCTTGCGCTGTTCGGGCCGGCCGAGCAGGCGCTTGTGCGCCCACAGCAGCGCCTCGCCGTCGATGTTCTCCTTCAAGAGGCCCTCGCGCATCATCAGGCCGAGATTGTTTCGGGCCCGCCGCCAGGGCGAATCGGCGGACTTGTAGATGATGTGGCGCAGGTCGTTCAGGCGGCCAGGATTGGCCGGCTTGCCGTCCTTCAGCCATTTCTCGCGCGATTGCCCGCCCTTCCAGGCCCGTGTGGTGAAGCCGAGGATTTCCACGGAGACGCCGCAACGCTCGAGCGTGCGCGCCAGGATGTCGGCGCAGGTCGCCGCTACCGTGATCGGGCGCCCGCGCATGGAGCCGGAATTGTCGAGGACCAGCGTCACCACCGTGTCCCGGAAATTGGTGTCGCGCTCGCGCTTGAAGGACAGCGAGGCGAACGATCCCTTCATCTCGTCGATGACGACACGCGGCAGGCGCGCCGGGTCGAGATAGCCTTCTTCCAGGTCGAAATCCCACGACCGGTTCTGCTGCGCCATGAGGCGGCGCTGCAGCCGGTTGGCCAGCCGTCCGACCACGCCCTGAAGGTTGGACAACTGCTTGTCGAGATAGGCGCGCAGACGCTCCAGTTCCTCCGCGTCGCACAATTCGTCGGCGCCCACCGTCTCGTCGAAATCGGCCGTGAAGATCTTGTAGTCGAGCTCCGCGGTCATCTGCGAGAAGGGGTCGTCCTTGCGTTGCGCCTCGCCCGGCGTTTCCGCCTCGTCGTCGTCCTCGGCGAATTCGTCGGCCGTGGCGTCGGCGCTTTCCATCTCGCCGGCCTGCTGCTCCTCGTCGGAGGCCTGTTCCTCCTCCGATTGCGAGGGCTCGCTGCCGTCGCTTTCCTCCTGGCCGTCCTCGCCCTGGTCCTGCGGTTCCTGCTCCTGCTCCTCGCTCTCCTCGCTTTCCTCCTGCTGGTCCTCGTCCTGGTATTCGTCCGACATGTTCATGCTGACCAGCATGTTGCGGACGGCCCGGGCGAAGGCCGGCTGGTCGTCGAGCTTGGCAAGCAGGTCATCGAGATCGCCGCCGGCCTTGCTTTCGATCCAGTCGCGCCACAACTCCACGACGTTTTCCGCCGATGGCGGCACGGGCTGGCCGGTCAGCCGTTCGCGCACCATCATGGCGACGGCTTCTTCGAGCGGCGCTTCCTCGCGCGCGGTCACGGCGGCGAGATTGGAGCGCTGGTACTTGTCTTCCAGCATGGTGGCGATGTTGGCGGCCACGCCGGACATGCGGTTGGAGCCGATGGCCTCGCAGCGCGCCTGCTCCACGGCGTCGTAGATGGCGCGGGCCTGCCGGCCCTCGGGCGCCATGCGCATGTGCACGCGCCCGTCATGGCAGGCCTTGCGAAGCGCCATGGAGTCGCCGGTGCCGCGCGTCACGGCCACGTCCGTCGCGCTCGGCCGCTTGGGCAGGTCCGGCAGGCGCGCCGCCTTGCCCGTCAGCGCCGGCTTGTCCTTGGAAAAGGACACTTCCAGTTCGCCGTCGCCGGCAATCGCCCGCACCGTCGCCGTGATCGAGCGGCGGAACGCCTCGCTCTCGGCCTGCTGCTGCTTGCGCGCGCGCTGGTTGTCTCCGGGTCCGGCCATGGTGTTCCTGCGCTCAGCTCAGCGTGATGTTGGCCGCGCTCTCCGGCAGTTCCGCGTTGAAGCAGCGCTGGTAGAACTCGGCCACGATCGGACGCTCCAGTTCGTCGCACTTGTTGAGGAAGGTCAGGCGCAGCGCCATGCCCACATCCTTGAAGATGTCGGCGTTCTCGGCCCAGGTGATGACCGTGCGCGGGCTCATCACCGTCGACAGGTCGCCATTGACGAAGGCGGCGCGGGTCATTCCGGCCATGCGCACCATGCGGTCCACGATGTCGCGGCCCTGCTCGTTGCGGTAATGGTGCGACTTGGCCAGCACGATCTCGACTTCCTTGTCATGCGGCAGGTAGTTGAGCGTGGTGACGATGGACCAGCGGTCCATCTGCGCCTGGTTGATCTGCTGGGTGCCGTGATAGAGCCCGGTCGTGTCGCCAAGCCCGATCGTGTTGGCGGTCGCGAACAGGCGGAAGGCCGGATGCGGCCGGATCACGCGGCTCTGGTCGAGAAGCGTCAGCCGGCCGGAGGATTCCAGAACGCGCTGGATGACGAACATCACGTCCGGACGGCCGGCATCGTATTCGTCGAAGACCAGCGCCACGTTGTGCTGGTAGGCCCAGGGCAGGATGCCGTCGCGGAATTCCGTGACCTGCTTTCCTTCCTTGATGACGATGGCGTCCTTGCCGACGAGGTCGATGCGGCTGACATGGCTGTCGAGGTTGACGCGCACGCAGGGCCAGTTGAGCCGCGCGGCCACCTGCTCGATATGGGTGGACTTGCCAGTGCCGTGATAGCCCGACACCATGACGCGGCGGTTGTAGGCAAAGCCCGCCAGGATGGCCAGCGTGGTCTGCTTGTCGAAAATGTAGTCCGGGTCGAGGTCCGGCACGTTGGCATCCGGCGCGGAAAAGGCCGGAACGACCATTTCCGAATCGAATCCGAAGGTTTCCTTCACCGGCACGGTCGTGTCGGGGAGATTGGCGATGTCGCGATCGACCTTGTTCATCATGCCTCCAACGGCGCGCAAGCCGGTCCGTTCCGGTTTGCCCGCCGGTCAAATATACGGTTCGGCCCGGCTTAGCAGAAACCGGCTTGCTTGAGCAATCGGTAAGCCTGGATGACGTTGCGGAAGCGCTCCTCGGAGCCCCGGTCGCCGCCATTGGCGTCCGGGTGGTGCTGCTTCACCAGTTCCTTGTAGCGTGTCTTGATGTCCTTTGCGCTGGCCTTGGCATCCAGTCCGAGCGTCTCGAACGCCTTGGCTTCGAGCGGCTTGAGCCTGCGCTGGCGGACCGGATCCGGCCGGTTGGCGTTCTGTCCGAACAGCCCGTGCGGGTCGCGCAGCCGGGACCGCGACGCCGCCGAACCGGAGCGCATGTCGCTCGACGTCCAGGTCTGGCTGTTGGTACCCAGCTTCCAGGTCGGCCTGTGCCCGGTCAGCGCCTCCTTCTGGTAGCGCGCCACGTCTGTATCCGACAGGCCGGAAAAGTAGTTGTAGCCCTTGTTGTATTGCCGCACGTGGTCGACGCAGAAATGGAAATACTCCCCTTCCGCCATGCGTCCCACCGGCGCGCGGTGCGTGCCCGGTTCCTCGCAGCCGTCCCACTGGCAGGAAGGCGCCTCCGCCTTGGCCGCCGCCTGCGGGTCGGGCCGGACGCGGATGCGCTCGAAATATTTCGAATAGGGCTTCATCGTGCGGCTGTTGCGGTTGCTCTGTTGCGGCGCTTCGTTGTCGAACGGGTGATTATGGGCGCTTCCGCCGCGGATACAAGAATTGACAAGACGGGTTTTATCGCGGTCAAAGGGCCGATTCACCGCGCCCTGCGCCGAATATGGGAAAGGCAAGCCACCATGTCCATGGACGAGACGATCAGGACGAAGCTGACCGAGGCGTTCTCGCCGGAGCACCTGGACGTCATCAATGAAAGCAGCCTGCATGCCGGCCACCATCACACCGGCCGGCCGCACAACGAACGCTTCCCCCGCGACGGCGAGACGCATTACCGCGTCCGCATCACGGCCGCCGCCTTTGCCGGCATGAGCCGGCTGGAGCGCCACCGCGCCGTCAACGCGGCGCTGGCCGCCGAACTGGCGGGAACCGTTCACGCGCTGGCCGTCGAGGCGCGCGCGCCCGGCGAACCTGCGCGCCGCTGACTACCGCAGCCGCCGGCGCAATCAGGTCTTGGCCGGCTCCAGCGGCCGGATACGCAGTTTCGTGATCCGGTTCTTCTCCCGCTTGAGCACCACGAAGCGCATGCCGTGAAAGGTGAAGGCCTGCTTCTCGTCCGGGATGAGCTTTGTCTCGTGGATGACCAGCCCGGCGATCGTGGTCGCCTCGTCATCCGGCAGGTCCCAGTCCAGCGCCCTGTTCAGGTCACGGATCGGCACGGCGCCGTCCACCACCACGGAACCGTCCGCCTCTGTCTTGACGCCCTGCATGTCGACATCGTGCTCGTCGGCGATCTCGCCGACGATTTCCTCGAGGATGTCCTCCAGCGTCACCAGGCCTTCCACCTCGCCATATTCGTCCACGACGATGGCAATATGCGCCTTGCGCCGAAGGAAGGCATTGAGCTGGTCGTGCAGTGTGGTCGTGTCGGGCACGAACCACGGCTTGGCGGCAACCTTGGCGATGTCGATGCGCGACGGCTCGTTGTCAACGTCGTGCAGCGCGCGCAAGAGATCCTTGGCATGCACCACGCCGACGATGTTGTCGGTGCTGCCGTGCCACACCGGCATGCGTGTATGGGGTGATTCCAGGACCTCGCGCACCACCTTCTCCGGCGGATCGCCCGCATTGACCATGCGCATGCCGGTGCGGTGGATCATCACGTCGGAGACTTCCAGGTCGATCAGGTCGAGCAGCCCGCCAAGCCGGTCGCGGTCCTGCTTCACGAAGGCGCCCTCGCGATGCAGCACCTCCATCGTGCCGCGCAGTTCCTCATGCGCGCTCAGCATGGACTGGCCGGCATCCAGCCGCACGCCGAAGACCGCCAGCACGTGGCGCACGATCCAGTTGACCGCGCTCGACAGGGGCCCCACGACCGCGACATAGACGCGCATGACCGGCGCGATCGCCAGCGAGAAACGGTCCGGGCTGGAAATCGCCCAGCTCTTGGGCAGCACCTCGGCAAAGATCACCAGCAGCACCGTCATGGCCAGCGTCGCATAGGCCACGCCCGCATCGCCGAACAGCGACAGGAAGGCCGATGTCGCCAGCGAGGAGGCGAGGATGTTGACCAGGTTGTTGCCGATCAGCAGCGCGCCGATCATCCTGTCGCGCCGTTCGATCAGCGCGCTCACGGTTCCGGCCCGCGCATTGCCGGCATTTTCCATCGAATGCATGCGCGCCCGCGAAACCGCCGTCAGCGCCGTTTCCGAGCCGGAAAACGTTGCCGACAGCAGGATGAGGCAGAAGACGACGCCAAGAATGATCCAGAGGTCCGGTGTCATGATTCCAGTTGCTCCTGAAGGAAGGCCAGCACCTCCGACGCCGGCACGTCCCTGGCGATGTAGGACTGCCCGATGCCGCGCGTCAGGATGAAGGTCAGGCTTCCCCGGCTGACCTTCTTGTCCTGCGCTATATAGGCAAGAAGTTGCTCGGCGGAAGGCAGGCCGCCCGGAACGTCCTGCAACCGCGTCGGCAGGCCGACAGCCCTGAGATGGGCTTCCACGCGCCGCGCATCGTCGGGACTGGCCTGGTTGAGCCGGGCAGAGAAGCGGTGCGCCAGCGCCATGCCGATGGCCACGCCCTCGCCATGGACCAGGCGCGCGCTGTCATAACGGGTGGCGGCCTCCAGCGCGTGGCCGAAGGTATGGCCCAGGTTGAGCAGCGCCCGGTCGCCGCTCTCGCGCTCGTCGCGCGCCACCACGTCGGCCTTCGACTGGCAGGACACCGCGATGGCATGGGTCCGCGCCGGACCGCCGGCAAAGACGTCACGCCAGTTCGCCTCCAGCCAGGTGAAGAAGTCGGGCCGGTCGATCAGCCCGTACTTGGCGACTTCAGCATAACCCGCCCGGAATTCGCGCGGCGGCAGCGTGTCCAGGACATCCGTGTCGGCCAGCACGAGGCGCGGTTGGTGAAAGACGCCGACCAGGTTCTTGCCGTGACCGGAATTGATGCCGGTCTTGCCGCCGACCGAACTGTCCACCTGCGCCAGCAGCGTGGTCGGCACCTGCACGAACTGCATGCCGCGCCGGATCACCCCCGCCACGAAGCCGGCCAGGTCGCCGGTCACCCCGCCGCCGAGCGCCAGCACCGCATCACCCCGTTCGAACCGGCCGGCCAGCACGAAATCCACCGCCTTCTCGAACCAGGGAAAGCTCTTGGTCTTCTCGCCCGCCGGCAGCACCAGGCTTTCATGGGCGATCCCGGCTTCCCGAAGGCTCGTCTTGAGCGTGTCGAGGTGGAGCGCGGCGACGTTCTCGTCGGTGATGATGGCGATGCGGCTGCCGGGCAGCCGTGAAGCGATTTCCAGACCCGCCGTGGCGACCAGCCCGGAGCCGATCAGGATGTCATAGCCCCGCTCGCCGAGCCCCACGGCCACCTTCGCGGCGGTTTCCCCGATATCGATATTCATGCCGTTCAGGCTCCGTTTTCGGCTGCTTCGGCCACCAGGTGGTCATGCAGCGCATCGACCACGATAGCCGCCATTTCTTCCTTGCTGACGTCGCGCGATTGCACCACGAGGTCGGCCAGCCCGTAAACCGGATAGCGCACATCCATCAGCCGCCGCAAAACGCCGCGCGGATCCGGGTCCTTGAGCAGCGGACGGTTCTGCTTGCGGCTGACGCGCTCCATCAGCAGGTCGAGGTCGGCCTTGAGCCAGACCGAGACGCCGCGCGCGGCGATGGCCTCGCGCGTCTGTTCGTTCATGAAGGCGCCACCGCCGGTGGAAATCACCTGCGGTCCGGTCTCGATGATGCGCTGGATCACCCGGCTTTCCAGCGAGCGGAATTCCGGCTCGCCATAGGCCTCGAACAGTTCCGGGATGGTCATGCGCGAGACATGCTCGATCTCGTGGTCACTGTCGGTGAACGGCAGCCCGGTGAGTTGCGCGACCCGGCGTCCGACCGCCGTCTTGCCCGCGCCCATCAGGCCGACAAACACGATCGACCGGTCGCCGAGCAGCGCCTTGATGTCCGTTTCGGGTCTGGCCTCTTGCATGCTCATCCGGCAAATACCCGCCTTCGCAGTGTCTGGCGCGTTACGACATGAAAAGCGCCTCAAGGTCAAGCGCCGCACGAGGCTGAGGCTTCCCCGCTCGCTTGCAATGCGGTTCGCACCGTCCCATAACGGGCCGGCGGGGCAAGGGCGAGAAAGGGCGAGGTTCGGCGCGATGCCAACACTGTTCCGGTTTCTGGTGACGATCGGCATCCTGGCGGGACTTGCCTATGGCGGCATGTTCGCGCTCGCCACCTTCGTCAAACCGAACAAGGGCGAGATGCAGGTGCGCATTCCGGCCGAACGGCTGAAACTGGACGAATGAGCAATTCCGGCGCGCGGATCGAGGCATTCCTGGAGATGATGGCCGCCGAACGCGGCGCCTCCGCCAACACCCTTGCTGCCTATCGCCGCGATCTGGAAGAGGCTGATGCCGCCGTGCCGTCGGGGCTCTTGAACGCCACTTCCGCCGACCTGACCGCCTACCTGGCATCGCTCGCCGAAAGCGGCTTCGCCGTGACGACGCAAGCCCGGCGGCTCTCCTCGCTGCGCCAGTTCTTCGCATTCCTCTACGGCGAGGGCATGCGCGGCGACGACCCGACAGGCGTGATCGATTCGCCGCGCAAGCAGCGACCCTTGCCCAAGGTCCTGTCGGAAGCCGGGGTGACACGCCTGCTGGATCTCGCCGCCGCCGAAGCCGCGGACGGCGATCCCGCCGCGCTGCGTCTCCATGCCCTTCTCGAAGTGCTCTACGCCACCGGCTTGCGCGTCTCCGAACTGGTGGCGCTTCCCGTCAGCGTCGCAAGGCGTGACGAGCGCTTCTTCATCGTGCGCGGCAAGGGCGGCAAGGACCGCATGGTGCCGTTGTCGCCCAAGGCGCGCACCGCCATGGCCGCCTGGCTCGCCATCCGCGATGCAAACGGGGAAATTTCCGGCTCGCGCTTTCTCTTCCCCTCGCCGGGTTCGGAAAGCGGCCACCTGCCCCGCCAGGTCTTCGCCCGCGACCTGAAGGCGCTGGCCGCACGCGCCGGTCTGAAAGCGGCGGCCGTCTCGCCGCATGTGCTGCGCCACGCCTTCGCCAGCCATCTCCTGCAGAACGGCGCCGACCTGCGCGCCGTCCAGCAATTGCTCGGCCACGCCGACATCTCGACGACCCAGATCTATACCCATGTGCTCGAGGAACGCCTGGCGGAACTGGTGCGCACGCACCACCCGCTTGCCGATTGACGCCTTGATCGCTATGTGAGGGACCAGAAAGGCGGGACGCGGCCGCTCCGACGGCATGCCGCACCCCATTGCCACGACCAGGCCGCAAGACGCGGGATCAGGGGCGCATGTACAATTATCTCGATTTCGAAAAACCCGTTGCCGACCTCGAAGGCAAGATCCTTGAACTCAAGGCCCTGATGGAGAGCGGCGAATCCGTGGATGTCGGTGACGAGATCGCGCGGCTGGAAACCCGCTCGCAGGAAGCCTTGCGCGACGTCTACAAGGCGCTGACGCCCTGGCAGAAGGCCCAGGTGGCCCGCCATCCCGACCGTCCGCATTGCAAGGATTATGTCGAGGCGCTGTTCACCGAATTCACCCCGCTGGCCGGCGACCGCAATTTCGCCGAGGACCATGCCGTGATCGGCGGGCTTGCCCGCTTCAACGGCCGCGCCGTCTGCATCATCGGCCAGGAAAAGGGCGCCGACACGCAAAGCCGCCTGAAGCACAATTTCGGCATGGCCCGTCCCGAGGGCTATCGCAAGGCGGTTCGCTTGATGGACATGGCAGAACGCTTCGGCCTGCCGGTCATCACGCTCGTCGACACAGCCGGTGCCTATCCGGGCATCGGTGCAGAGGAACGCGGTCAGGCCGAAGCCATCGCGCGTTCCACGGAGAAATGCCTCAATCTCACCGTGCCTGTCGTTTCGCTCGTCATCGGCGAGGGCGGATCGGGCGGCGCCATTGCCATTGCCACGGCCAACCGCGTCTACATGCTGGAGCACTCCATCTATTCGGTGATCTCGCCGGAAGGCGCGGCCTCCATCCTGTGGCATGATTCCACGCGTGCCCGCGACGCCGCGACCGGCATGAAGATCACGGCACAGGACCTGCTTGAACTCAGGATCATCGACGGCATCATCCCCGAGCATGTCGGCGGCGCCCATCGTAACGCCTCCAAGGTGATCGCCGCCGCCGGGCAGCAGATCGGCAAGGCGCTGGACGAACTGTCGGCTGACGGGCTCGACCTGCGCGCCGAGCGCCGCCAGAAGTTCCTCGCCATCGGCCGCAATCTCTGATTTGCGCGAGGACGCCGGCCAACTCTGAAGACCGCGCCTGCCATAAATTCGCCAATCCGTTTGTCCAGTGACACTTGCGTGATCGCATGTCACAGGCGCTTGCGGTAATGGTTTTTCAATGGTTAACGCTTAAGCATCCTGTTGTGGCGGCGTCGTGGCGCCGCTCTTTCGATGAATGGGAAAACCGGTTGGTCCAGCCATGAAATCCAGGCTTCTCACGGGATTGGCATTGTGCGCCGCGCTGGCTCTCGCAGGCTGCAACGATGCGCTCGACAGCGCCGCGAAGGCCGAGCGCCCGCTGCCCGACCACCTTGTCCGCGTCATGAAGGCGAAGGGCATGAGCAAGTCCTCGCCGATCGTCGTCCGCATCTTCAAGGAAGAGGGCCAGCTCGAGGTCTGGAAGCAGAAGGACACCGGCCGCTACGACCTCGTCACGTCCTATGAAATCTGCAAGTGGTCCGGTCAGCTCGGTCCGAAATACATCGAGGGCGACCGTCAGGCGCCGGAAGGCTTCTACACCATCCGCCCGCACCAGATGAACCCGAAGTCCAGCTACTACCTGGCCTTCAATCTGGGTTACCCCAACGAGTTCGACCGCGCCCACGGGCGCAGCGGCTCCCACCTGATGGTCCATGGCGCCTGCTCGTCGGCCGGCTGCTACTCGATGACCGACGAACAGGTCGCCGAGATCTTCGCCTTCGGACGCGACGCGTTCCGGGGCGGACAGCGCGAATTCCAGGTCCAGGCCTTTCCCTTCCGCATGACGCCGGCCAACATGGCCCGCTACAAGAACGATCCGAACATCGAGTTCTGGCGCATGCTCAAGGAAGGCTACGACCATTTCGAGCTGACCAAGGTACCGCCCAAGGTGGATGTTTGCGGCGGCCGCTATGTCTTCAACCAGACGCCCGCCGAAGGCCAGTCCTTCCGTGGCGGCAACGCCCCCTGCCCGCAGATGTCGCAGCCCGACAGCCTTCGCATGGCCTATGACGCCCTGAAGCGCGACCACGACGAGGCCTTCTCGGCGCTCCTGTCCAGTGGCGAGGCCGCGTCCCGCCCGCTGAGTCCCTCCATCGACGGCATCAAGGAAGCCCGCCTTGTCGCCGACTGGACCAAGCGCCGCGCCCGTGGCGAGAAGGTCCCGCGCACACCGCCATCGCTGGAAGATCCGCGCCGTGCGCCCGCCCCCGCTCCCGCGCCCGAGCCGGAACAGGTCGAGGAAGCGGCCGCCGCGCCGGCACCCGCTGCGCCGTCAACCGCTGCGCCGGCTCCCGTTGCGCCCGCACCGCAAGCGCAGGCCGGTGCCGCGCCCGTTCCGGAAACGCGGCCCGACCAGTCGGCCGAAGCGTCCGCGCCGCAGAAGAAGCGCTGGTGGAATGTGTTCTGAGCCGGAAAGCTACGATCTTCGCGGCCTGAACTGCCCCCTCCCCGTCCTGAAAGCCCGCAAGCGGCTTCAGGCCATGGCGCCGGGCAGCCGCCTGTGGCTGGAAACGACCGATCCGCTGGCCGTGATCGACATTCCCGCCTTCTGCCTGGAAAACGGGCACATCCTGGTCGAAACGGCGTCTGCCGAAGGTGGTCACCGCTTCCTGGTCGAACGCGGCGGGTAGGCCTGCCGGAGCGCCTCTCGCCCGCTACCCCTTGAACCCCGGCACGGCAAGCGGATTGTCGGTCACGGCTTGGCGGTCGGGCGTGTCGACGGCCGGCGTATCGGTGAAGGCGGCGAACATGCGCCGCACGAAATCCTCGCCGAGATCCTGCGTGATCAGCACGATGCGTGTGCCGCGCGGTCCGTCCGGCCAGGCGTCGAGCCGCACGGGCGGATGCATGATCGACTGCACGCCATGGATGACGAGCGGGCGCTCCGGATCGTCCTTGAGTTCGACGATGCCCTTCATGCGCAAGAGCTTCTCGCCATGCGCCGAGGCCAGCAGGTCCATGAACATGGCAACCGCCAGCTTGTCGACCGGCCGGTCATGCACGATCGAGAAGGAGCGGATGCGCGCATCATGCCGGTTGACGTCGTGATCGTGCCCGCCGTGATGATGGTGATGCCCCCCATGCCCATGGGCGTGCCCATGGCTGCCATGATGGTGCCCGTCATGGCCATGACCCGCGGCCTCCTCGGCGGCAAGCCACTTGCGCACGTCCGCGCTCTTGGTATCCGGGTTCCACGCCCCGCAATCCATGAGCGCCGCGACCGACGGTTCGGCCTGCCCGTCGAGGATGAGCGCATGCGGATTGAGCGCCGCCAGCCGGCCTTTGAGCGCGGCGACATCCCCGGCGTCGGCAAGGTCGGTCTTGGTCAGCACGATGCGTTCGGCCACGGCCGCCTGCTTTACCGCTTCCACGTGGTTGTCGAGCGTGCGCATCCCGTTGACGGCATCCACCGTGGTCACCACGCCGTCCAGCCGCAGCACCCATTGCAGCGCCGGATGGCCGATCACCGCCTGCAACACGGGCGCCGGATCGGCCAGCCCCGTCGTTTCGATCACGATCCGCTTCAGCGCGGCGATCTTGCCCGACTGCACCCGGTCGATGAGATCGGCCAGTGTCAGCACCAGGTCGGAGCGCACCGTGCAACACAGGCAGCCGTCGGAAAGCTCGATAACGCCGTCGGCGGACTGTTCGACCAGCAGGTGGTCGATGCCCACCTCGCCGAACTCGTTGACGATCACGGCGGTGTCCTTCAGCGCCGGATCCTTCAGCAGGCGGTTGAGCAGCGTCGTCTTGCCCGAACCGAGAAAGCCGGTGACGACGGTGACGGGAATCTGGTCGGGCATGAGGCGTCTCGTCAGATGGAGGGGCGCGGCGTCGGCACCGGGATGCCCGGCGCCGGTGTCCCGCGCAATTGCGTCGTTGCCGCCTTCGGCGCGCCTTCACCCGCCGTATCCGGGGCGCTGAAGGCCATGACCGGCGCATCGGCCGGACGCGGGCTTGGCACCGGCACGTCGGCGAAGATGGTGTTGGCCGCCGCCGGACCTGTCGCGCCGCCGGGCGAAACGGCCACGGCCACGGGTTCGCGGTTGAGCGGGTGGAGATGCGACGACCGGTAGACCAGCTTGCCATCGAAATCGCGGCCGTCATAGCGCGCCTGCTGGGCCTTCTGCGTGCAGATGGAGCCGCGGATGTCGGCCACCTTGTCGCGTGCCTCGCCATAGGGCTGCAGGCTGGCCAGCGTCGGCTTGCCGGCCGGGTCCGTCTCGAAGCCTTGCGCCAGCAGGTCCGCGGCCAGGTCGGCGCGATCCTCCTGCGTCAGCGCGCCCAGCACGATGGCGACGACCGTGCGCCCGCCCCGCGTGGCTGACGCCGCAAGGTTGAAGCCGGAGGCACAGACATAGCCCGTCTTCATGCCGTCTGCCCCGGCAAAGCGGCCAAGCAGGATATTGTAGTTCGGGATGAGTTCGCCGGCGGCATTGATGCCCTCCAGGGCGAAGAAACCGGCATAGGCGGGGAAATCGCGCCGCGTCGCCACGGCGAGCAAGGCGAGGTCGCGCGCCGTGGTATACTGCTTGCCGTCCGGCAGTCCGTTCGGATTGGCGAAGCGCGTATCGCTCATGCCGAGCGCCCGCGCCTCCTCGTTCATCATGGCGACGAATTCCATTTCCGAGCCCGCGATCGCCTCGCCGATGGCGACCGACACGTCATTGGCCGACTTCACCAGGATGATCTTGAGCGCGTTTTCCAGCGTCAGCACGGTGCCGACGGGGTAGCCCATCTTGCTCGGCGGTTCCTTGACCGCCCGGCTCGTCATCCGCACCGGGCTCTTCATCGACAGGTCGCCCGCCTGCACCGCCTTGAAGGCCAGCCGGGCGGTCATGATCTTGGTGACTGAGGCGGGATACCAGCGCTTGAAAGCCTTGTTGTGCGCCAGCACGGCGCCGGTCGCCACGTCGGCGACCACATAGGGGTTCTGGGCCAGCGCCGGCGCGGCGAGGAAAATGGCCAGAACGGCAAGCACGAAGCGGATCAGACGAGGGGGCATGATGGCTCTGGTTCAGTGTTCAGCGGTCGGGACCGGCGGCATCGGACCCGCGCCTCCCGTGGTATCCGATCCGCCCGGCGAAATCAAAGCGGCAAAGATTGACGATCCCGTGACCGGCGTGATCAATCATGCGGCCAAACGAGGAAACGACCCATGCCTGTTCTCAACCGCGCCGCCGAGATCGCCCGCGAGGCCGCCGAATGGCGCCGCCACCTGCACACCATCCCGGAACTGGAATTCGACCTGCCGGAGACGGCCGGCTTCATTGCCGCGCGCCTGCGCGAGATCGGCGTGGACGAACTGCACACCGGCATCGCGAAGACAGGGATGGTCGCGCTGATCCGCGGCAATCTCGGCCCCGGCCCGACGGTCGGCCTGCGCGCCGACATGGACGCCCTGCCCATTCGCGAGGCGACCGGCCTGCCCCATGCCTCGCGCAATGTCGGCCGCATGCATGCCTGCGGTCATGATGGCCACTCCGCCATGCTGCTGGGCGCGGCCAAGCACCTGGCCGAGACGCGCAATTTCGCCGGCACCGTGGCGCTGATCTTCCAGCCGGCAGAGGAAAATGGCGGCGGCGGCGAGGTGATGGTCAACGAAGGCATCATGGACCGTTTCGCCATCGCCAGCGTCTACGGCCTGCACAACGTGCCGGGCGTCCCCGTCGGCCACTTCGCCACGCGCCCGGGCGCGATCATGGCGTCCACGTCCGAGTTCGATATCACCGTCACCGGGCGCGGCGGCCACGCCGCCCATCCGGACGAAACGGTCGACCCCATCGTCGCCGGCGCGCAGATCGTCTCCGCCCTGCAATCCATCGCCGCGCGAAACGCCGATCCGGTGGAATCCCTCGTCGTTTCCGTGACGCAATTCCACGCCGGCGACGCCTACAACGTCATTCCGCAGACCGCGACGATAGCCGGCACCGTGCGCGCGCTGAAACCGGAACTCGCCGTGCTGGCGGAGCAGCGTCTCAAGGCACTGGTGACCGGCCTGGCCCAGGCCCACGGCGCAACGGCCGATATCGCCTATGTGACCAGCTATCCGGTGACCGTGAACCATGACGCGGAGACCGCGCTCGCCGCCTCCGTCGCCCGTGCCTTCGCCGGAGAGGAGCAGGTGCGCGACGACATTCCGCCGACGCTGGGCGGCGAGGATTTCGCCTTCATGCTGCAGGCGCGTCCCGGCTGCTTCATGTATGTCGGCAATGGCGAAACCGCCGGCCTGCATCACCCGGAATATGACTTCAACGACGAGACGATCGCCCACGGCATCACCTACTGGGTGAAGCTCGCCGAGACGGTGCTGGCGGCGAAAGACTGACAGACGGCTTTATCCCGGCCCGTTTGGAACCGGAGGCGGCCTGGCGCGTTTTCCACCGTCGGGGTTTGCCTTTCGCACGCCCCTGACCTAACAATGCCGCACCGCAATAACGATATTGCGGCAAGAACATCATGAATACGGGGAAATCTATCTCCGGCAAGAAGAACAAGACAGGAGAATTCAACCCGACATGTGTGGAATAGCCGGGGAAATCCGCTTCGACGAAAAGTTTGCCAATTCGGAAGCCGTCTCACGAATAACTGCATCGCTGGCGCCGCGCGGGCCGGACGGGTGTGGAATCGTCCAGCAGGGGCGATTCTGTTTTGGCCATCGCCGGCTCAAGATCATCGACCTGTCGGAACGCGCCGCCCAGCCCATGGTCGATTCCGATCTCGGTCTGACCATCGCCTTCAACGGTTGCATCTACAACTATCCGGAACTGCGCGCCGAACTGGAAGCCAAGGGATACCGTTTCTTTTCCCACGGCGACACCGAGGTCATCCTCAAGGCCTGGCATGCCTGGGGAGCCGGTTGCGTGCAGCGCTTTCACGGCATGTTCGCCTTTGTCATCGCAGAGCGGGATACCGGCCGCACCGTCATGGCGCGCGACCGCTTCGGCATCAAGCCGCTCTATTATGCCGAACTGCCCGGAGCGATCCGTTTCGCCTCCACCCTGCCGGCGCTGGTCAAGGGCGGGGAGATCGACACAAGCATCGACCGCGAGGCGCTGCACACCTACATGAGCTTCCATGCCGTCGTGCCGCCGCCACGCACGATCCTCAAGGGCGTGCGCAAGCTGCCGCCGGCCACCATGCGCATCTATGACGCCACAGGCAATTTCACCGAGGAACGCTACTGGAACCCGCCCCATGCCCGCCGCATCGAAGACAAGGGCCTGACGCGCGAGGACTGGCGCGACCGGGTGCTCGACGCCCTGCGCGTGGCCGTGCGCCGCCGCATGGTCGCCGACGTTCCGGTCGGCGTGCTTCTGTCGGGCGGGGTCGATTCCTCCATCATCACCGGCCTGCTGGCCGAGGAAGGCCAGCGCGACCTGATGACCTTCTCCATCGGCTTCGAGGAGGCCAATGGCGAGAAGGGCGACGAGTTCATCTATTCCGACCTGATCGCCGAACGCTTCGGCACCGATCACCACAAGATCTTCGTGCCCTCCTCCGACCTGATGACCCATCTGCCCGGCGCCATCGCGGCCATGTCGGAGCCCATGGTCTCCTACGACAATATCGGCTTCTACCTGCTCAGCCGCGAGGTCTCGAAACACATCAAGGTCGTGCAGTCGGGCCAGGGGGCCGACGAGATCTTTGCCGGCTACCATTGGTATCCGCCGCTGCAATCCTCCAACGATGTCGTGTCGGATTATGCCCGGGTGTTCTTCGACCGCGACCACGAGACGCTGAAGACGCAACTGGCCGACGGCTGGATCGCCGATAGCGATGTCAGCCGCGATCTCGTCGCCGCCCATCTGATGGCCGACGGTGCAGAAGACCCGGTCGACCGGGCGCTCAGGCTCGACAGCCAGGTCATGCTGGTGGACGATCCGGTCAAGCGCGTCGACAACATGACCATGGCCTGGGGGCTGGAAGCGCGCGTTCCCTTCCTCGACCACGAACTGGCCGAGCTGGCGGCCACCATCCCGCCCGAATTCAAGCTCAACGATGGCGGCAAGGGCGTGCTGAAGGACGCCGCCCGCCTCGTCGTTCCGCATGAGGTGATCGACCGCAAGAAGGGCTATTTCCCGGTTCCCCAGCTCAAATACATCGCCGGCCCCTATCTGGACATGGTGCGCGACACGCTGTCGGCGCGTCCGGCCCGCGAGCGCGGCCTGTTCCGCCAGGAATGGCTCGACCGGCTGTTTGCCGATCCGGCGGCGCACATCACGCCGCTGCGCGGCTCCGAACTCTGGCAGGCCGCGCTTCTGGAAATGTGGCTTCAGGAGCATGCGCTGTGAGCAAGGGCGCCGGACAGAAGGGCAAGGCACGCGGACAGGCCGGCCAGCACCGCCTGAAACGCTTGCGCGAACAGGGGCTCAAGCCGCCCATCGACACCCATGACGGCGGCGCGAACCCGATGAAGGAGAACTTCGCGCTGAACTGCGGTTGGGGCCGCCTGGTTTTCGGCCAGACCTTCAGCGATGCCGCGACGCTTGTCGCATCGCTGGGCGAGGAACTGCCCGACCGGCGCGACATCGCCATCTATGTCCGCGACCCGCACGTGATCCTGGCCGAGGCCCCGCAGGAACTGTTTCTCGACCCCTCGCATACCTACCGTCTCGATCTCTCGACCTACCGGCCCTCGCATGAGGTCTCCCGCACCTTCTTCGTGCGCCGCCTGACATCCCAGTCGGACGCCGACGCGATCAACCGCATCTACGCCGCCCGCGGCATGGTGCCCGTGCCGCCGGATTTCTTCTGGTCGCGCCGCGATGCGCGCGCCATCACCTATTTCGTGGCCGAGGACGAAGCCACCGGCGAGATTCTGGGCACGGTGACCGGCGTGGATCATTACCGCGCCTTCAACGATCCCGAGCGCGGCGCCTCGCTGTGGTGCCTGGCCGTGGACCCGCAGGCCCGCCATCCGGGTGTCGGCGAGACGCTGGTGCGCCGCCTGGCCGAGCATTATGCGGCGCGCGGTGCGGCCTTCATGGACCTGTCGGTCATCCATTCCAACGAGCAGGCGATCCGGCTCTACGAGAAACTCGGTTTCCACCGCGTCCACTTCTTTGCCGTCAAGCGCAAGAACCCGATCAACGAGACGCTCTTCACCGGTGCCGACGCAGACGCCGATCTCAATCCCTATGCCGCCATCATCGTCAAGGAAGCGCGCCGCCGCGGCATCCATGTGCAGGTGCTCGATGCGGAAGGCGGTTTCTTCCGCCTGACACAGGGCGGACGCACCATAGACTGCCGTGAAAGCCTGTCGGAACTGACCAGCGCCGTGGCCATGTCCATCTGCGACGACAAGACCGTCACCCGGCGCTTCGTGGAAAAGGCCGGCGTGGTGGTGCCCGACCAGTTGTCCGCCGGCGCCAGCCGCGCCGAGATCGAGGAATTCCTCGCCCGCCATGGCGAGGTGGTGGTCAAGCCCGCGCGCGGCGAGCAGGGGCGCGGGGTTTCGGTCGGCCTGACGTCGATGGAGGAGGTGGACAGCGCCGTGGACCAGGCCCGCACAGTCTCCGACGACGTCATCATCGAGGCCTGCATCGAGGGCGAGGACCTGCGCCTCGTGGTCATTAATTACCGCGTGGTGGCGGCAGCCGTGCGCCGTCCGGCCATGATCACCGGCGACGGGCGCGCCACGGTAAGGGAACTCATCGACAAGCAGAGCCGCCGCCGCGCTGCCGCCACCGGCGGCGAATCCCGCATTCCGCTGGACGGTGAAACGGACCGGGCGCTCGCCCACGCCGGTTTCGCCCTGGACGACGTGCCGCCGGACGGAAAGGAAATCCAGGTCCGCAAGACCGCCAACCTGCACACCGGCGGAACCATTCACGATGTGACCGGCATCGTTCACCCGGTGCTTGTCGACGCGGCAATCAAGGCGGCACGCGCCATTGCCATTCCCGTCACCGGCGTCGACCTGATGGTACGGTCGCCAACCGGGCCGGATTATGCTTTCATCGAGGCCAATGAACGGCCGGGACTCGCCAACCACGAGCCCCAACCGACGGCGGAACGCTTCATCGACCTCTTGTTTCCGCTTTCGGTGCCGGCATCGGTGCGCCAGACCGTTCTGACGACCTGACGCTGTCCCGGCGGAAGCGGCTGCCCGGTTTCGCGTCCGGGGCAGCGGGGAAACAGACAAGAACAGGGCGCCTGCGTGGTCCAGGGGGACCCGGAGGCGATTGTGGAACCGCATGACACGACTTGCCATCGACACGGGCTATCTGGCCAGCACGCTGACCGACCTGCTCGCGATCCCCAGCCCCACGGGATACACCGACACCATTGTCCGCCATGTCTCGCGCGAACTGAAGTCGCTGGGGCTCGAGGTGGAACTGACGCGCCGTGGCGCGATCCGCGCGATCCGGCCCGGCAAGCGCCGGGAAGGCGCGCGCGCCATCGTCACCCATGTCGATACGCTGGGCGCACAGGTGAAGGCGCTGAAGCCGAACGGCCGGCTGGAACTGGTGCCCATCGGCCACTGGTCTGCCCGTTTCGCGGAGGGCGCGCGCGTCACCGTCTATTCGCGCAAGGGCGGCTATCGCGGCTCGATCCTGCCGCTCAAGGCGTCCGGGCACACGTTCAACGATGAGGTCGATACGATGCCTGTCGGCTGGCAATATGTGGAATTGCGCATCGACGCGCTGGCCCGCAACCCGGCCGAACTGGATCGCCTCGGCATCGAGATCGGCGACATCGTCGCCGTCGATCCTCAGCCTGAATTTCTCGACAACGGCTACATCGTCTCGCGCCACCTCGACAACAAGGCCGGCGTGGCGCTGAAGCTTGCGGCGCTGAAGGCCATGCAGGACGAAGGCGTGACGACGCCCGTCGACATCCACTTCCTCTTCACCATCGCCGAGGAAGTCGGCGTCGGGGCCACCTCCGTCGTCAGCCACGACGTCGCCTCCATGATCGCGGTCGACAACGGAACGACGGCGCCCGGCCAGAATTCCAGCGAGTTCGGCGTGACCATCTGCATGGCGGATCAGACCGGGCCGTTCGACTATCACCTGACCAAGAAGCTGGCGGAGCTTTGCCAGGACAACGACATCCGCTACCAGAAGGACATCTTCCGCTATTACCGCTCCGATTCCGCCTCGGCCATCGAGGCCGGACACGACGTGCGCACCGCCCTGCTCACCTTCGGCGTCGACGCCTCGCATGGCTATGAGCGCATCCACATGCACGCCCTGCGCTCGCTCGCCGAACTGCTCACCGCCTATGCGGCCAGCCCAGTGCAAATCAAGCGCGATTTCGAGGAAACCGCAGGCATGTCGGGCTTCACGCGCCAGCCGACGGAGGAGGCCGAGCAGGACCTGACCCCGGCGGGCAAGTGAGCGGAACGGCCTGCCCGAATGGCGCAGCGCCGGCCTGGCGAAAGGCAAAATCGGGCGTTTGAAATGCCCGCGCCTTCTGCTATCAGGAAGCGGCGTGGTCCCGTAGCTCAGCAGGATAGAGCATCAGATTCCTAATCTGAGGGTCGCAGGTTCGAATCCTGCCGGGATCACCATGAAATCCAGATGTTGGTGAAAAACCGCGTCGTGCCGTCTGCTCCGCCGGACACCTGATCTCTCACAGCAGCGCCTCGAAAAGGGCGCGCGTGTTCCCGGCCGTCATCTTCACCGGGTTTCCGCCGGTTGACGGATCCTTCAATGCATCGGCGACAAGCCTGTCGATATCGGGGTCTTTGACACCCAGTTCCGTCAGCGTTTTCGGAATGGCGAAGCTGTCGTTGAACGCATCGACGAAGGCCAGAAAGCCGTCGAACCCGCCCTCGATCCCCAGATAGGCCGCTGCGGCGTCGAAACGGTCGCTGATCGCCTCGGCATTGAACCGAAGCACGGCAGGCATGCAGACCGCGTTGGTGGTGCCGTGATGGGTGTGATGGTGGGCGCCGATGGGATGCGAAAGCGCGTGGATCGCCCCGAGCCCCTTCTGGAACGCCGTCGCGCCCATGGCCGCCGCACTCATCATGTGGGCGCGGGCCTCGATGTCCGTGCCGTCGGCATAGGCGCGCGGCAGGTATTCCTTGACGAGGCGCATGCCTTCCAGCGCGATGCCCTGGCTCATCGGATGGTAGTGCGGGCTGGAATAGGCCTCCACGCAATGGGCGAAGGCATCTAGCCCGGTGCCGGCCGTGATGGATTTCGGCATGCCGACCGTCAGTTCGGGGTCGCAGATCACCACCGAGGGCAGCATCTTCGGGTGGAAGATGATCTTCTTTTCATGGGTGGACGAATTGGTGATGACCGAGGCGCGGCCCACTTCCGAACCGGTCCCGGCGGTGGTCGGCACGGCGACGATGGGATGGATGCCGGCCGGATCGGCGCGCGTCCACCAGTCGCCGATATCCTCGAAATCCCACAGCGGCCGCGTCTGGCCGGCCATGAAGGCAAGCGTCTTGGCGAGATCAAGACCGGACCCGCCGCCAAAGGCGATGACGCCGTCATGGCCGCCCTCGCGATAGGCCTTGAGGCCGGCTTCCACATTGCCGTCGTGGGGATTGGGGTCGACATCGGCGAACATTGCCCGCGTCATGCCGCCGGCCTCGACGAGATCGAGCGTGCGTTTCGTGATCTCCATGGCGGCAAGACCCCGGTCGGTGACCAGCAGCGGACGGGTGATGCCCGCCGCGCGGCACGCGTCCGCGATCTCGCTGATGCGCCCTGCCCCGAAACGGATCGCGGTGGGATAGGACCAGTTGGCAGTCGGGCTCATGTCAGGATTTCCTCAGGTGATAGGATTTCGGCCGCGTCAGGGCCTGGTAGGCGAGCATGGAAAGGCCGGCGCCGCGGCCGGTGTCCTTGCATCCGGTCCAGCACAGGGCCGGATCGAGGTAGTCGCAGCGGTTCATGAAGACGGTGCCCGTCTCGATCCGGTCGCCGATGGCCTCCGCCGCGCCGGCGTCGCGGGTCCAGATCGAGGCTGTGAGCCCGAAACGGCTGTCATTCATCAGGGCGATGGCCTCCTCGTCGCCGGAGACGGGCATGATGCCGACCACCGGCCCGAAGGTCTCGTCGCGCATCACCCGCATGTCATGGGTGACATTGGTCAGGACCTGCGGCGTGACATAGGTGTTCTCGCCATTGTCGGCAGTCATGCGGTCCACATGCGCAACCGCGCCCAGGGCGATCGCCTCGGCCACCTGCGCGCGGACCTCGCGCGCAAAGCGCAGATTGGCCATCGGTCCGAGCGTCGTGTCGGGGTCAAGCGGGTTGCCAAGCTTCTGGGCGCGCGCCCACGCCGCGGCCTTCGCCACGAAGCCGTCATACAGGCTTTCATGCACATAGATGCGTTCGATGCCGCAGCAGCATTGACCGGAGTTGAAGATGGCCCCGTCCATGAGCGTGTCGACCGCGGCGTCCACATCGGCGTCGGCGCGGACATAGCCGGGATCCTTGCCGCCAAGTTCCGTGGAAACCGGAATGAAGGTGCCCGCCGCGGCCCGCTCCATGGCCTGTCCGCCGGCCACAGAGCCGGTGAAGTTGACGAAGTCGACGCAACGCCCGGAAATCAGCGCCGCGGTCGTGTCGTGATCGATGACGACATTCTGGAAGACGTCCGCCGGCACGCCGGCCTCATGGAAGGCCTCGGCCAGCCGTTCGCCCACCTGAAGCGTTTGCGCGGCATGTTTGAGGATGATCGTGTTGCCCGCGATCAGCGCCGGGGCGATGGTGTTGACCGCCGTCATGTAGGGGTAGTTCCACGGCGCGACGACAAGCACCACGCCCCACGGGACGCGCTTGATCTGGCGCCGGAACGCGCCGCTGTCCTCGATCACCGTGGGCGAAAGATGCTCGCCGGCAATGCCGGCCATGTAGGTCAGGCGCTCGTCGAAACCGCGATACTCGCCGCCATAGCGCACGGGCCGGCCCATCTGGTGGGCGAGTTCCACCGCCATGCGCGCCGTCGTTTCGCCGACGATCGCACCGGCCCGGCGGACAAGCGCTATGCGCTCTTCCAGCGGTCGCGCCGCCCAGCCGGGTTGCGCCGCGCGCGAGCGCGCCGCCGCCGCCAGCGCCTCGTCGCGCGCCATGACGTCGCGTGTCAGGTAGACCGATCCGTCGATCGGTGAAATCAGGTCAACGCGGCTCATCCGTTCACGCCCTTTCAAATCCCCTGGCGATTTCCCAGTCCGTCACCACGGCGTCGAAGGCTTCCTGCTCGACCTCGGCGGCGCGGCAATAATGATCCACGACCCACTCGCCCATCGTGCGGCGCAGCATTTCCGAACCGCGCAGGGCTTGCGCCGCATCGCGCAGCGTGTGCGGAATCGCGGGCACGTTCTCCATGGCGTAGACATCGCCGGTCACCGGTCCGTCAAGGGACAGCCCTTCCTCGATGCCCGACAGGCCCGCGGCCAGTTGGGCGGCGCAGGCCAGATAGGGGTTGATGTCGGAGCCCGGAATCCGGCACTCGATGCGCACGCTCCGGGTTCCCTCCCCGACAAGCCTGTAGCCTGCCGTGCGGTTGTCGATGCTCCAGGCGATCTTCGTCGGCGCGAATGTACCCGGCAGGAACCGCTTGTAGCTGTTGATGTAGGGGGCCAGGAAATACGTCATGTCGGCGGAATATTTCAGCAGTCCGGCCACATAGGACTTCATCACCGCCGACATGCCCAGTTCCGCACCCGGATCGTGGAAGGCCGGCCCGTCCGGGCCCGTCAGCGACTGGTGGATATGGGCCGCGCTGCCGACCCGGTTGTGGTGCCACTTGGAAACGAAGGTCGCCGAACGGCCCTTCTGCATGGCGATTTCCTTCACGGCCTGCTTGGCGATCGTGTGGTGATCGGCGGCGAGCAGGGCATCGGCATAACGGATGTTGAGTTCTTCCTGGCCCGCCTCGGCCTCGCCCTTGGAATTCTCCACCGGCACGCCCGCCGCCACCAGCATGTTGCGCACCGGGCGCATCACGTGCTCGTCCTTGGTGGAAAGCTGGATGGCATAGTCGGCATTGTAGCCGGCCAGCGGTTCCAGGTCGCGAAACCCGGACTTGCGATACTCGTCGAAGCTCTTCTCGAACAGGAAGAATTCCAGTTCCGTCGCCATCATCGGCGTGAAGCCCATTCCGGCCGCCCGCTCGACCTGCGCCTTGAGGATCTGGCGCGGGGAATGGGGAACCGGCTCATGGGTATGGTGGTCAATCAGGTCGCAGATCACCATCGCCGTGCCTTCCAGCCAGGGAACGAGGCGAAGCGTCGACAGGTCAGGCTTCATGACATAGTCGCCATAGCCCTTTTCCCAGGATGTGGAGGCATAGCCGTCAGGCGTCGCCATCTCGATGTCGGTTGCCAGCAGGTAGTTGCAGCAATGGGTCTCCTCATGGCCGCTTTCGATGAAATTCGACACATGGAAGCGCTTGCCCATCAGGCGGCCCTGCATGTCGACCAGACAGACCAGCACGGTGTCGATCGAACCGTCCGACGCCCGCTTCCTCAGTTCCTCGAAACCCAACATTCCCGCCATGCGGATGTCTCCCCGATAGAGATGGGCCGGGCGCGCTCCGCGCCCGGCCGTTGTTCATGTCCGTTCTCAGGTGTATCGATAGGGACGGCCGGCCTTCTGCATGTCGGAATTGTACTTGCGGAAGATCTCGACGATTTTCGCCTTGGTTTCGGATTCCGCCGCGATCTCGTCCCAGAACTTGACGGCAGCCTCTTCCACGGTGGCCCACTCGGCATCCGGAATGGTCGTCAGCTGCATCTTGGTCCCGTTGACGCGAAGGTTGGCCTCGCCACCCCAGTACCACCACTGGCGATAGTAATGGCTCTGCTCCATGCAGACCATCAGCAGTGCCTTCAGGTCTTCCGGCAGCTCGTTCCAGCGCTCCATGTTGGCGAAGAAGTGGCCGATCCAGGCCCCCGAGATGTTGTTGGTCAGGAAGTAGTTGGTCACGTCCGCCCAGCCGACGGTGTAGTCCTCGGTGATGCCCGACCAGGCGATGCCGTCAAGCTCGCCGGTCTGCACGGCCACCTCGATGTCCTCCCACGGCAGGGTGACGGGCACGACGCCGAACTGCGCCAGGAAACGGCCGGCGGTGGGGAAGGTGAAGACCCGCTTGCCCTTGAGGTCCTCAAGCGAATTGATCGGGTCCTTGGTGGCGAAATGGCACGGATCCCAGGAGCCCGCCGAGATGTGCTTGACGCCGACCTTGGCATATTCGGCTTCCCAGATCTCCTTCAGGCCGTACTGGTTGAAGAGGACCGGCACGTCGAGCGAGTAGCGCGAACCGAACGGGAAATAGCCGCCGAACACGGTGACTTCCGTCGGCGAGGCCATGGAATCGTCGTCCGACTGCACGGCATCGATGGTGCCGCGCTGCATCGCCTGGAACAGTTCACCCGTCGGCACGAGCTGGTCGGCGGTGAACAGTTCGATCTGCATGCGATCGCCGGCGATCTTGTTGAAGGTGTCGATCGCCGGTTTCACGACATGCTCGGCGAGTGCCGGACCGGCATAGGTCTGCATGCGCCATCTGATGGTCGATTGCGCAATCGCCGGCGTTGCCAGGGCCGCGGCCGGTGCTGCAATCGCCGCGCCTTTGATGAATGTACGTCTCGTGGTCATGATGGTTTCTCCTTTTCATTCACTCGACAGTCACAGTTGCGCTTCTTGGCGGCGTTTAGCTTGCATAGACGAGATGCGGCAGCCACAGGGCGATCTGCGGGAAGATCATGATCAGGGCCAGCGCTGCCGCCATCACGGCGACGAACGGAACGATGGAACGGTAGATGTCGCGCAGGGTGATCTCCGGCGGCGCCATGGCGCGCATCAGGAACAGGTTGTAGCCGAAGGGCGGTGTCATGTAGGCGATCTGCGTCGTGATCGTGTAGAGCACGCCATACCAGACGAGATCGAAGCCCAGCACGCCGACCAGCGGGATGTAAAGCGGCGCAACGATCACCAGCATGGCCGTATCGTCGAGGAACGTGCCCATCAGGATGAAGCTAAGCTGCATCAGGATGAGGATCATCCAGGGTGAAAGGCCGAGCTTCTCGGTGAAAAGGCTCTCGATGGCCTTGACCGCGCCCAGCCCGTCGAACACCGCGCCGAAGGCGAGCGCCGCCAGGATGATCCACATGAACATGCAGGTGATGCCGAGCGTGTTCCTGACCGACGTCTCGAAGACCCGCCAGGTCATGCGCCCCTTGAGCACGGCGGCGGCGAAGGCGACGATGGCGCCGATCGCCGAGCTTTCCACCAGAGACGTCCAGCCGGACACGAAGGGGACCATCATCGCGAAGAAGATGGCAAGCGGCAGCAGGCCGGCCAGCAGCAGCCGGTATTTCTCCCGTTTCGGGATGTTGCGTTCCTCCGGTGAGAGCACCGGACCCAGCTTCGGGTTCAGCCGGCAGCGGATCGCGATGTAGAGAATGAACATGCCGGCCATCATCAGGCCCGGGACCATGCCGGCGAGCCAGAGCTGGCCGACCGGCTGGCGCGCGATCATCGCGTAGAGAACCAGCACGACGGAGGGTGGCACGAGAATGCCGAGCGACGAGCCTGCCTGGATCACGCCGGTCACCATGCGCTTGTCATACCCCCGGCGCAGAAGCTCCGGCAGGGCGATGGTGGCGCCGATGGCCATGCCGGCGACGGAAAGGCCGTTCATCGCCGAGATCAGCACCATCAGCCCGATCGTGCCGATGGCAAGGCCGCCGCGCAAGCCCCCCATCCAGACATGGAACATGCGGTAGAGATCGTCGGCGATGCGGCTTTCCGACAGGACGTAGCCCATGAAGACGAACATCGGCACGGTGAGGAGCGGATACCAGCGCATCAGCTTGATCGACTGCGAGAATGCGATGTCGAAACCGCCCCTGTCGCCCCAGAGCGCGAGGGCGGCGATCACGGCCACGAAGCCGATGGCCCCGAACACGCGCTGGCCCGTGAACAGCAGCACCATCATCGAGGCGAACATGAGGAGCGCGATCATCTCGTAGGACATGATCAGACCTCTTCGCCGCGCAGGACGAGAATGTCCTTGGCCAGTTCGGACAGCGCCTGCAGCAGCATGAGCAGCAGGCCCGCGCACATGATGGCCTTGATGGGCCACAGATACGGGCGCCAGATCGTCCGGCTGCGTTCCAGCGTGCCGATCTCCTCGCTGCCGGTGATCAGTCCGGCGAAGAAACCGAACGGATCGCTGCCGAAATAGCCCAGCGAATAGGCCGTGGAACTGATCCCGCCCCACAGCATGACGGCGAGATAGGTGACGAGGCACAGCACCGTGAACATGTCGACGGCGGCTTTGCGCCTGACCGTCCAGTTCTCGTAGAACAGGTCCATGCGCACATGCGAGCCCATCTGCATGGCATAGGGGCCGCCGAGGAAGAAATACGTGATCATGGCGAATTGCGCGACTTCCAGCGTCCACAGCGAGGGCTGGTCGCCGAACTTCGAGATCGTCGACCACATCAGCACGGCCATCATCACGAAGATGCCGTACATCACGATCCGCCCGACCCGGTGATTGATGGCGTCCGCGAAGGAAATGTAGGATCGCAGGAAAGTCATGCGCGCAGGTCTCCAAGCTTGCCGCCGTCCAGCACGGCGCGGGCCCGTTCGATCCAGCCGGCAAGCATGCGGGCCATCGCGGCGCATTGCTCCGGCGTGCCGACGAGATCGTTGCGCACCTCGATCATCACATTGGGATATCCCTTCGGCAAAGCGTGCTCGCGCAGGGTGTGCGTGACACCGTCGGCGGGTCCGTAGGGCTCGTTTCGCCGGATGTCGTAGCCTGACGCGATGCCGAGAATGACGTCGGCAAGCCGCGCATCCTTGTCATGGAGGATGCCGATCTCCACCGCGCGCCGCTTGCCGAAATAAACCGGCGTGAAGCTGTGGATCGTGACGAGGACCGGGGCCGGCCTGCGCGCCTCTAGCGTCGTCTTCAGCAGGGTCCGGAACGGGAAATAGAATTCGCGCGCCCGAGACGCCCGCTCGATTTCCGCCAGCCCCCTGTTTCCCGGAATGTCGAAGATCTCGCTCTTCGCCGGAATGGCATCGGGAGCTTCCGGCGGCCGGTTGCAGTCATAGACAAGGCGCGAAACCGTGCTGCGCACGAGGGCGGCGTCAAGGAGTCCGGCCATGGCGCGGGCAACCGTGTCGGCGCCCGGATCCCAGGCCACGTGGCTGCGGGCGACGTCGGCCGATATGCCGAGGCCGTCAAGGCGCGGCGGAATGAAGTTGCTGGCATGCTCGCAGACGAGAACGACGGCGCTGGAACCGCCCGGGTTCACGACTTCCGCGACTGCGTCCGGATTTTCCCTGATCACCCTCCGACCCCCCATCCATGGTCGAATGTTCAACAAGCCCTGCTTCACTGTCAATCGCGTTTTGAAAATTTTTCTTCAAGTCCGGGCCGTGTGTATGATATTTGAGCACCATGGCGAAAAAGGCCGCAGCTTGGCGGTCCGGGACAAGACGGGAGATCCGGTTTGGGGGCCAGGACCATCCAGGAATTGCTGAAGGAACAGGCTCAGGCGCTGACGCGGTCCGAGTTGCAACTGAGCCATGTCATCCTGAAAAACTATCCCGTCTCCGGCCTGGGATCGATCACCGCGCTCGCCCAGACCGCAGGCGTATCCACCCCGACGGTTGCCAGGCTGGTGCAGAAACTGGGCTTCCAGGGCTATCCCCAGTTTCAGCATGCCCTGCGCGAGGAACTTGACCAGAAGATTTCGAGCCCGCTGACCAAGCGGCAGAACTGGGTGGACGATGCGCCCGATGCGCATATCCTCAACCGCTTCACCAAGGCCGTGATCGACAATATCGGCAAGTCGCTCGCCGGCATCGACATGAAGGATTTCGACGCGGCCTGCGGCTTGCTGTCGGACCGGGACCGCAAGGTCTTCATCGTCGGCGGGCGCATCACCCGCACGGTCGCGGATTATTTCTTCCTGCACATGCAGGTGCTGCGCGAAAGGGTGACGCTGATCACCTCGAATTCCAATGCCTGGCCGCATTACCTGCTGGATCTCGGCGAAGGCGACGTGGTCGTGATCTTCGATATCCGCCGCTACGAGAATTCGACCCTGCGCCTTGCCGAAGTGGTGGCCGAACGCGGCGCGAAGATGATCCTGTTTACCGATCAATGGGCCTCGCCCATTGCCCAGATCGCCGATATCACCTTCCGCAATCACATCGCGGTTCCCTCGTCCTGGGATTCGGGCGTGGCGACCATGCTGCTGTGCGAGATCATCCTGGCCGAAGTCCAGGACCGGGGATGGGCGGATGCAAGGCCGCGCATGGAGGCGCTTGAGGAAATGTTCGACAGGACGCGTTTCTTCAGGAAGTGACCGCGGCCGCCGGCCCTGCCTATCGCCTCGGCATTCCCTTGGGCCGAAGGTGCCGTTTCTGCGCGGCGATGCGGAACTGCGCATTGGCAGCGCCATAGCCGTTGTAGCCGCCGCGCCGCTGCACGATCTCGAAGAAGAAGCCCTCGCCATAGACCGGACTGTAGATCTGGAAATACTCGCCGCCCGTCTCGTCGCGGTCGTACAGGATGTTGCCCGCCTTGAGCTGCTCCAGCAGGCTGTCGTCGAGCCCGAAGCGGGCATCGAGATCGTCATAGTAGTTCGGCGATATCTCCAGGGCCCTGAATCCGTTCTGCCGCAGCGCGTCGCGCGTGGCGAATATGTCTCCGCTCTCGAAGGCGATGTGCTGCACGGCAGAGCCGTAGCTCTCGGCGATGAAATGGCCGGCCAGCGTGCGCCGGTTCTCCGCCCCGTTCAGCGTGATGCGCAGGCTGCCGTCGTCATTGCCGATGGCCTGGCTGCGCACGAGGCCCGCCGGGTCCACCACGTCCACCATCGGCGTTTTCGCCGTGGCGAAGATGGAGGTGTAGAACAGCAGCCAGGTCAGCATTTCCTCGTAGTTCATCGTCTGCGCGATATGGTCGATGCGCGTCAGTCCGGCGCTGGCGGGCGGCGCTTCGCCGCTCACCTTCTCGAACTCGATCTCCCAGACGCGCGCCAGTTCGCTCTTGTCGTCGATGAAATGCATGACGCCGCCGCCGACCCCGCGAATGGCCGGAATCCTGAGTTCGCCGGGGCCCGCGGCCTGTTCGAAGGGTTCGGCGCCCAGCGCCCGGGCGCGCTGCACCGTGGCGGCCGCATCCTCCACCTTCAGGCCGATATCGCAGACCGACGTGCCATGCACCAGATAGGAGGAATGGGCAAAGCCCTCCTGCCCGGTATTGATGACGATGTTGATCCCGCCCTGCTTCCACAGGTCCACTTCCTTGGTCACATGCCGTCCGCAGCGCTCGAAGCCCAGCGTGCGCAACATCGATCCCAGTTGCTCGGCCTCGCCGTGATCGGCGGCGAACTCGGCGAATTCGACGCCCTTGACCGCGATGCGGTCCGGCATGGCGGGAACGTCGATGGCGATGCCGGGTTCCAGCCGGCGCACCTGGTCCATCAGGTAGACGAGCGACCTGTGCCCATCCACCGAGATGGATTTCGGCGACCCGCCCCGGAACTGGTCGTTGAAGATTTCCAGGCTCAGCATGCCGTCATAGCCGGTCGCCGCCACGGCGCGCATGAAGCCCGTCACGTCGAGATCGCCCTCGCCCGGCATGTTGCGGAAATGGCGTGACCAGTAGAGCAGGTCCATGTCGATCATCGGCGCGTCGGCAAGCTGCACGAAGAAGATGCGGTCGCCCGGAATGGACCGGATGGAATTGACGTCGATCTTGCGCGCCAGCGTGTGGAAACTGTCGAGGATGAGGCCGACATCGGGATGACCGGCGCGGCGCACCACTTCCCATGCGTCGCGATGGTCCGACACGTGGCGGCCCCAGGCCAGCGCCTCGTAGCCGATGCGGATGCCCTTCTTCGCCGCGCGCTCGCCCAGTTCGGCGAAATCGTCCGCCGCGCGGTCGATGCCCCCAAGCGCCAGCGGCGAGCAGTTGGAGCAGACAAGGACCAGGTCCACGCCCAGTTCGTTCATCAGGTCGAACTTGCGCTCCGCCCGCTCGAAGGCCCGCCCCCGCTGCGGCTCCGGCATGCCCTCGAAATCGCGGAACGGCTGGAACAGGCAAAGGTCCAGCCCGTGCTCGCGCACCATGCGCCCGACATCCGCCGGGCTGCCGTCAAACGCAAGGAAATCGTTCTCGAAGATCTCGATGCCGTCGAACCCCGCTGCCGCGATGGCGGCCAGCTTTTCGCGGAAATCGCCCGAGATCGAAACGGTCGCAATCGCTGTCTTCATCGGATGCGGCCTTTCTGTCAGCGGCCGCCGTCGATCAGGTCGGCCATGGCCTTCACCGCATGGACATAGCCCTTCGGCCCCAGCCCGGCAATCACCGCCGTCGCCACCTTCGAGACCAGCGAGCGGTGATAGACCTCTTCGCGGCGGTGGATGTTGGAAATGTGCAACTCGATGACCGGGCCGGGAAACATCTTCAGTGCATCATAGACCGGCACGGATGTGAAACTCAGACCCGCCGGATTGATGATGAGGCCGGCGGCGCCCGCGTCGATGGCCTCGTGGACCCAGGTGACGATGTCGCCCTCGTAATTCGACTGCCGGAAGACCACGTCGCGTTCGGTGGCCGTGCGGCACCAGCCCTCGATTTCGGCGAGCGTGACCGCGCCGTAGATCTCCGGTTCGCGCGTGCCAAGCCGGTTGAGGTTCGGACCGTTGAGGATGTGAATGGCGCCGGACATGGTGGCCTCCCTTCCCTTGCGCTGCCCGTTCAGGCCGTGAAGCAGGCCGCGTCCATCGTCGCAAGCGTGTCGGCGACAAGCGGGCGGAAATCCATCTGCTGAAGGACATCGCGCTCCACGTCGATACCCGGCGCGACTTCCGTGAGCATCAGCCCGTCGGCGGTCAGCCGGAACACACACCGCTCGGTGACATAAATGGCCTCCTGCCCGTCACGGACCGATTGGGCGCCTGAAAAGGTGATCTGGTCGACATTGCGCACGAACTTCCGGACCTCGCCCTGCCGGGTGATGGCGAGCCTGCCGTCCCCGGACGTCATGTCGGTCCCCTTGGCGTCGAACGTGCCGCAGAAAACGACCTTGCGCGCGTTCTGGGCGATGTCGATGAAGCCGCCCGGCCCCACCGGAACACCGCCCAGCCTGGACGCGTTCACATTGCCGTGCCGGTCCACCTGGCCGAATCCCAGGAAGGCGATATCCAGCCCTCCGCCGGAATAGAAATCGAACTGCGACGGCCCGTCCAGCATGCAGGAGGCATTGCGGGCATAGCCGAACAGCGTGCCCGTCAGCAGCGTGCCGCCATAGGTGCCATGCTCGATGGTCTGGTAATAGCGGTCGTGGTCGCCGCGCGCGGCCACGATGCTGGCCACCTGGTCGGGTATGCCGAAACCGTAGTTGATCACCGCGCCATCGGCGAGTTCATGCCTTGCCCGCTCCGCCACGATTCGGCGGATGGAGAATTCCGGCATCCGCGGCCGTTCTTCCGCCACGCGGCGCTGTCCTGAAATCGCCGGATCGTAGACGATCTCGTAGCCCTGCCGCTGGCCGGGATCGACCACGATGGCGTCGACGATCGCCCCCGGGATCCGCACCTGCCTTGCGCCCAGCGCGCCGGCGGCAACGCGTTCGCGCACCTGGACGATCACCACGCCGCCGCTGTTGCGCACGGCCGCCGCCATGGCATAGCTGTCCACATTGGCCGGTTCCTCGTCGAGGCTGATATTGCCATCATCGTCGGCGACGGAACCTTTCAGCAGGCAGGCATCCATGCTGAACGGCAGGTAGCGCAGATACTCCCGCCCGCCGATCTCCACGACCTCGCACAGCGGATCCTTCGCCGCCCGGTTCATGCGCCCGCCGTCGATGCGCGGGTCGATGAAGGTGCCGAGCCCGACATGGGTGAACAGGCCGGGCCGCTTCGCCGCGATCTCGCGCATCAGCTGCATCGCCACGCCGCCGGGCAGTACATG
The DNA here is from genome assembly GCF_046506625.1 of Zhengella sedimenti. Classification (NCBI taxonomy): domain Bacteria; kingdom Pseudomonadati; phylum Pseudomonadota; class Alphaproteobacteria; order Hyphomicrobiales; family Notoacmeibacteraceae; genus Zhengella; species Zhengella sedimenti. Next base: position 1,014,903 of record NZ_JBKFFP010000001.1, on the reverse strand, counting down.
GGCCTCGATCTCGTCATTGGCCGCCATCTGCTGCATGCGCGGCGACCACGGCCAGTGGCCGCCGATCACCTTGCGCACCATGCCGTGGTGGGCGAAGCGGTTGATGCCGGTGTCCTTGCGGTTGCCGACCCCGAGCGCATGAACGAGTGTCATGCCGTTCGGATGGCCGGTCTCCAGGAAGCGCGTCTCGATGGCCTCGTGCAGGGCCATGGCTTCGCAAAGCCCGCCGCCGCCGCCGACCAGGCCGATTGTCGCGCCGTCCGGAACGAGGCCCACAGCCTCGGCTGCGCTCATGAACTTCTGCCGCCTGCCCCCGGTCATCATGCCGCCCAGGGATCGTAGACGGACTTGCCGCCCTTCAGCATGGTCTTGGCGATGACCCCGCGATGGATTTCCGAGGCGCCGTCGAAGATGCGGTAGATGCGCGCGTCGCGGTAGTAGCGCTCGATCGGCAGGTCCTTGGAGAAGCCCATGCCGCCGAAGATCTGCATGGAACGGTCGACCACCCGCCCGAGCGTCTCGGAAGCCTGTACCTTGAGCATGGAGATCTTGGCGCGCGGATCGAGCCCCGCGTCGATCTGTGCGGCACATTCCCAAAGCGCGGTGCGCGCCGCGTTGATCTCGATGGCACTGTCGGCCAGCATCTGCTGCACCATCTGGAACTCGCCCAGCGACTGGCCGAACTGGCGCCGGTCATTGGCATGATCGACGGTCATGTTGAGGATCTTGGTCGCCTTGCCGACGGCCCGCGCTGCCACCTGGGCAAGGCGCACGCGGCCAAGCACCGAAAGCGCCAGCTTCAGCCCCTCGCCTTCCCGGCCCAGCAGGTGATCATCGGTGAGTTCGACGTCATCGAAATGCAGTTCCATGTGACTGGTGCCGCGAACGCCCATCATCGGCTGGTCGCGACCCACGGTGAAGCCCTTCATGCCCTTGTCGACCAGGAACATGGAAATGCCGCGGTGGCCCTTGTCCGGGTCGGTGACCGCCGTCACCACGAAGAAATCCGAAAACGCGCCGTCGGAGATGTAATGCTTCATGCCCGACAGGATCCATTTGCCGTTCTCGCGCCGTGCCCGTGTCCTGATGCCCGCCGCGTCGGAACCGGCGCCGGGCTCGGTAAAGGCGATGGAACAGACCCGCTCGCCGGTAACCGCCGGCTTCAGCCAGCGCTCCACCTGAGGGCCTTGCGCCGACAGCAGCACCTCGTAGACATTGCCGAAAGCGCGCCGGATCAGGATGTCGGTCGTGTGCCCGAACTGCTCCTCGCACAACATCGTGTCGAGCGCCGAAAGCCCGCCGCCGCCATGCTCTTGCGGGATGTTCATGCCGTAGAGGCCAAGCGCCTTCGACTTCTCGAAGATCGACTGCGCCAGTTCCGGACGCAGCACGCCGGTCCGCTCGATCTCATCCTCCAGCGGCGCCAGTTCGGCGGCGATGAAGCCGCGAACGGTTTCGACCAGCATGCGCTGCTCGTCGGAAAACCGGAAATCCATCGTTTCGTTCTCCAGTCAGTCTGTCAGTCGGTTTCGTCCATGTGGCCGCCGAGGAAAAGCTGGCCCACCTTGGGATCGTTGAGCAGCTTTTCGGCGCGGTCGTGCATGCGTGTCTGGCCCAGTTCCAGAACCAGTCCGTAATCGGACATGGCCAGCGCCGCCTTGGCGTTCTGCTCCACCATGAGGATGGTGACGCCGCTGTCGCGCAGGCGCTGCAGCGTGCGGAACACCTCCTGCACCAGGTTCGGCGAAAGGCCGATGGACGGTTCGTCGATCAGGATGAGCTTGGGATCGAGCAGCAGGGCGCGGGCGACTTCCAGCTGCTTCTGCTGGCCGCCGGACAATTCGACGGCCTTGCGGTCGCGGAACTCGCGCAGCATCGGGAACTGGTCCATGACCACCTCGATGCGCGCCTTCACCCGGTCCTGGTCCTGCGCCGTGATGCCGCCGAGTTCCAGGTTGTGATAGACCGAAAGCTGCGGCACCACGTTGCGGCCCTGCGGCACATAGGTCACACCGTGGGCGATCATGTCGCGCGGCTTGCTCCCCGTCACGTCGCGGCCTTCCAACAGGACCTGGCCGGAATGGATGTTGAGCAGGCCGAAGACGGCCTTGAACACGGTCGATTTCCCCGCCCCGTTCGGCCCGATCACCGTTGTGATGGAGGCTTTGGGGATCGTGAACGACACGCCGTTGAGGATCGTGATCTTGCCGTAGCCGCCATAGAGGTCTTTCACTTCCAGCACGGCTCAGCCCCCCAGATATGCGTCGATGACCTGGCTGTTCGACCGGATTTCCTCCGGCGTCCCCTCCGCGATCACCGCGCCCTCGGCCAGCACGATGATGCGCGTGCAAAGGCTCATGACGAATTCCATGTTGTGCTCGATGACCACGAAGGTCGTGCCGTGCTCCCGGTTGTATGTGCGCAGCCGCTCCTTCAGGCTCTCCAGCATGGTCAGGTTCACGCCGCCCGCCGGTTCGTCGAGCAGCACCAGGTCCGGCCCGGCCATGAAGGCCATGGCGGCGTCGAGCAGCTTCTGCTGGCCATAGGACAGCGATCCCGCCTTCTCGTCGCGCAGATGGGTCAGCCGGAAGAACGCGATCATCTGCTCGGCTTCCCCGGTCAGCCCGGCATCGGATGGACCGAACAGCCGCGACAGCATGGTGCCGTGATGCTCCTGTCCGGCCAGGATGATGTTGTCGAGCACGGTCATTTCGGGAAAGACCGACAATTGCTGGAACGTGCGTCCGACGCCCAGCCGGTTCAGGTCGCAGGCCCGCATGCCGGACACCGGTGTATCCTTGACCCTCACGGAACCGGAATCCGGCCGGAGCTGGCCGAGCACGCAGTTGAACAGCGTCGACTTGCCCGATCCGTTCGGCCCGATCAGGCCGAGCACTTCGCCCCTGGAAACCTCGAAGCTGACATCGCGCACGGCATGGATGCCGCCGAACGACTTGGAGATGTTGCGAACGGAAAGAACGGTCTCGCTCACAGCTTCGATCCTTCCTTCATGTCACCGCGCACCTTGCGCTGCGGGCGCAACCTGGAAAGCAGGCGGTCGCCCAGCCCGATCAGCCCGGAGGGCGAATAGACCATGAGCACGATGACCGCCGTGGAATAGAGGATCAGGTAATAGCCCTCGGTGAAGCGCAGGAATTCCGGCAGGAGGATGACCACCGCCGCGCCCAGCATCGGCCCGAAGAAATAACCCGCGCCGCCGACTACCACCATGAGCAGGATCTTGAGCGAGTGGATGAGGCCGAAGGAACCCGGCTCGATGAACTGCACCAGCGGGGTCATGATCGCGCCCGCGCCACCGCCAAAGGCCGAGCCGATGGCAAAGGCGAGCAGCGTTATCCGCCGCGTGTTGACGCCGAGGCTTTCGGCGCGCACCGGGTTCTCGCGCAGGGCCTTGAAGGCGCGGCCCCAGGGTGAATGGACGATCCAGAAGAAGATGCCGGCCGAGATGACGAACAGCACCAGGACGAAATAATAGAACTCCAGGTTCTTCATGGTCGAGATGCCGAAGAAGGAAGGCCGCGGCATGCCGACAAGCCCGTGCGAGCCGCCCGTCAGCCATTCCTCGTTGCGAAGAACCAGGAAGACCAGCGTGTTGAAGGCAAGAGTCACGAAGGCAAGGAAGTGGTGCTGCACCCGGAGCGCCGGATAGCCCAGCACAAGTCCGATCAGGAATGTCGCGCCCATGGCCGCCAGCCAGCCCAGCACCCAGTGATAGCCGGCCAGCGTGACGAGCGCGGTGATATAGGCGCCGATGCCCATGAAACTGGCCTGGGCCAGGCTGATCTGTCCGGCATAGCCCAGCGTCAGGTTCAGGCCCATGGCGGCGATGGAAAACATGAGCCAGGAGGCGAGCACGTAAAGGATGTAATTGCCCTGCCCCAGCGGCGCCAGAACGAGCGCCACCAGTGCCAGGAGGACGAAGATGACGGTTGCAGGCTTCATACCGTGCGGCCCTCCGAGGTTCCGAGCAGGCCCTGTGGGCGGACCAGGATGATGAGGATGAGCAGGATCATCGGCAGCGCCTGCCGATACTCGGACGAGAAATAGGTGGCTGACAGGTTGTCGATGACACCGATGAGCAGACCGCCGACAAGCGCGCCGCGGATCTGGTTGAAACCGCCGACAATGGCCGCGATGAAGGCCACCAGCCCCAGCGTCTCGCCATTGGAGAACTTCGCCAGGTAGATCGGCGTGATGAGGATGGAGGCGATCGCCGCCAGGGCCCCGTTGATGAGGAAGGTGTAGAGCACCATCCGCTTGATATCGACGCCGAGGATCTGCGCGACATCCGGGTTCTGCGCCGTCGCCTGCATGGCGCGGCCGGTGCGCGTGCGTCCCAGGAAGAGTTGCAGCCCGATGATGGCGCCCATCGCGATGATGAAGTTGGCGATGTCGGGAATGGAGACCGCAGCGCCGAAAATCCGCATCACGTCCTGCGGAAACAGGCTCGGGAAAGGCTGTCCGAGCGGCGAATAGAATTCCTTGACCAGTTCCTTCAAAAGCAGGCCGAGCGCGATGGTGGCGATGACCAGCGGCAATGTCCCGTGCTTGATCATGGGTTCCACGATCAGCCGCTTGAACAGCGCGCCCAGGATGAGCACTGACAGGACGATGGCGAGCGGCATGGCCAGCCACAGGGGAAAGCCGAGCTTGACCGACAGCGCGAGCACGAAGAAGGCGGGCAGCATCACGAATTCGCCCTGGGCGAAGTTGATGGTCTGCGAGGCCTGCCAGAGGAGCGTGAAGCCGACCGCCGCCAGCGCGTAGATCGACCCCGCCGACAGCCCCGAAACGAAGATCTGGATGAATTCGGACATGCGCCCGCGCCTCCGCAGGAAGGAAATTCAGGTGCAGGATCGGGCGGTGCCGGAAAAGCACCGCCCTGCGTCAGACGGATCAGTTGGCCGGAAGCGTCTTGGTGATCTTCTGGGCGCCGTCCACCACTTCAACCAGGAAGCTTGCCCGGCTCATTTCACCGGTCTCGTCCCAGCAGGTATCCATCAGGATGCCCGGATGGTTTGCCGCATCGAGGCACAAGCCGCGCAGCGTTTCGGCGAACTTCTCCCGGTCGAATTCGCCGATCTTCTCAGTCACATACTTGACCATGTAGGCACCGATATAGCCCTTGATGGCATTGTGGTCGGCGCCGTAGCCGTATTTCTGCTGGAACTTGCCGGCCATTTCCTGGATTCCGGGAACCGGGGCTTCAGCCGTCAGGCCGACATGGCCGAATGCGCCGTTGGCGGCATCCCCGGCCAGGTCGATGACCTTCTGGGAAATGAGCACGGTGTCACCGGCCATCGGCAGGCCGAGGCTCTGCTTGGAGGCCTCGATCAGGAAACGGGCGCTTTCCTCTTCCGTCAGGTAGACGAAGACGGCATCCGCGCCCGACGACTTGACCTTGGCCACGTCGGAGGCAAAGTCCACCTGCGCCTGTTCGGTCGGCACGTCGGCGACGATCTCGAGGCCCATGTCCGCGGCGATCTTCATGAAGGCGTCATAGCCGCCCTTGCCGAACTCGGTATTGGCCCAGACGACCGCGATCTTCTGCGCGCCGAGACCGTCCTTGAGATAGGTGGCCAGCTTGGGAAGGCCCTTCTGCGCACCGAAGGCCGTGCGGAAGATGTAGGGGTTGCCCTTGGCGGTGATGGTCGGGGATTCCGAACCGGTGATCTGCGGCACGCCGTTCTGCTGGGCGACCAGCATGTTGACCACCGTCGAGGACGAATAGACCGTGCCGAGGAGGACGAAGGCGCCCTCGTCGATGGCCTTCTGCACGAGTGCGCGGCTGACCTGCGGATCGGTCTGGCTGTCATACTCGGCCAGGTTGATCTGCTCGCCGAGGATGCCGCCGGCGGCATTGATTTCCTCGACGGCCATCTTGACGCCATCATGCCAGACAGCGCCGGCTGCCGCACCCGCGCCCGAAAGTTCGGCCACATCGGCGATCTTCACTTCAGCCATGGCAGCGCCTGCCGAGAGCGCCAGGATAGCTGCGGTATTCAGAAAGAGCTTCCGGATCATCTGTTCCTCCCTTGAATGGATCAATCCGTTTCCAGTGACAGAAGGGCATCGACAAGAAGCCCTTCCTGCGCCGTGAACATGCCGAGTCCCGGCATGGTCCGGCATCCCTTCGCCGCCGCCGCCTCGATGAAAGGCGACCGCTCCGGCTTGGTGATCGGGCAGGCCGCGAACTGGCGGGCCTGCATTTTGTCGACATCCACCGGCAGCGGATCTTCCGGCCGCATGCCGAGCGGGGTTGCATTGGCGATGATATCGAAGCCGGACGGATCGGGCGAACCGGCCGAAACCTTGCCTGCAAAGGCCTCATCCAGTCGCGCGATCAGCGCATCGCGGCGTGGCTGGTCGATATCGTGGATCGCAAGATGGTCAGCACCCCGGGCCAGGAACTCGTAGGCGATCGCAGATCCCGCGCCACCGGCGCCGACGAGCAGGACACGCTTTCCGTCCACCGCGCCACCGGCGGCCAGAATGCCGTCCACATAGCCCATGCCGTCGGTGTTGTCCCCGATCCAGCCGGCGCTGGTGCGGCGCATCACGTTCACTGAACCGGCAAAATGGACACGCCTGGTGACCTTCGCGCAGTAATTCCTCGCCGCCTGCTTGTGCGGAACGGTGATGACGAGACCCGTCACGTTCCGCATCACGTCCAGTCCGGCCATGAACCTGTCGAAATCCGCAGGTGTGACATGAGCCGGCACGACGACGGCATTCTCGCCCATGGCAGCCAGCCTGCCGGAAAGCAGGCCGGGTGATTTCACCTGGGCAATCGGATCGCCCACGATGGGAAACACCCGTGTCTCGCCATTCAACGTGATCGTCACCGCCATCCCCTCCGCACTCCGCCCCAGGCCGGATTGCACATTTTCACTGTCTCGCCGGGCTTGTCGCCGACCGGGCGGACTGGTGCCGCCCTGGACTGCGGCCTTTGCCTGACAGCCCTTTTTCCAGCCAGCATGGAGCCTGAAATAGCATCAGGAGAAAATGGATGAACACACGCATTCATTGGACAATTCGAAAGGGCCGGCCCTGCCATCAGGCTGTCCTCCCCTGCTGGCGCGCGCGATAGAACTCCAGCGTCAGGGCAATTCCCTCGTTGAGGCCCGTAATTCCGGCCGCCGCCAGTTCCGGCGGCATTTCGCTGGTGGCCAGATCGGCGGGGATGCGGAGCGGCGGCCCCTCGACGGAGACGGACGCCTGCGGCACCTGCACCTTCAGGGCGGAAACGAAATCGGCCATCTCCGCCGTTTCGCCACACAGGGTGTAGGCCTCGGCGCCCCGCATGGGCGACGAGACCGCAATGGCCATCAGGCGGGCCACATCGGACACGTGAACGAAGCCGACGCGCCCGGAAAAGCGGATGGTGGCCGGTTCCCCTCGCATCGCCGCGCCGAGCGCGATGGACGGCCCGGCGGCAATTCCGGAACTCTGCCCCGGACCGTAGACAATATAGGGACGGAAGCCGACCGACGGCAGGCCGTGATCGGCATGATAGGCCCGCGCCGATCCCTCGATGGCCAGTTTCTGCGCACCGTAATGGGTCATCGGACGCGGGTTCACCCTGTCGTCCGGGCCGAAGACCCCGGCGGTCGAGACATAGACCAGCCTGTCGATCCCGTGCCGCAGCGCAGCCTCGAAGACATGCAGGCTGCCCATCAGGTTGATCGCTGCGGCGCGCAGCGGATCGGCAGCCGCCTCCACGGTCATGACGCCGGCCAGGTGGACAATGCCGGTGCAGCCGTCCATGGCATCGGCCACCGAACCGTCGGCGATGTCGCCGGTCACGAAGGCTACGCTGTCCGACATTCCTTGCCGGATCTCGTCCAGGGCGGCCGGGTTGGGGCGCGCATCGAAGATGACCACGTCGTCGCCGCGTGCAAGAAGCTCGGCGACGACCCATCGGCCGACAAAGCCCGTGCCGCCAGTGACCAGAACCCGGCTCATGCGGCATCCTCCCGCGCAATACCGGCCCGTGCGGCCGCATGGCGTCCGGCGATGTAGCCGAAGGTCATGCCCGGCCCGATGGTGATGCCGGGCCCCGGATAGACCCCGCCCATGATGGACTGCATGTCATTGCCGCAGGCATAGAGCCCGTCGATGGGGCGGCCCTGCCCGTCCAGCACACGGGCTTGCGTGTCGCAGACGAGGCCCGTCGCCGCGCCGATGTCGCCCGGCTCCAGACGCACCGCATGGAAAGGGGCGGTCCTGACCGGCCCAAGCGTCGGGTTCGGCCCGTGCGACGCATCGCCATTGGCGCGCTCGTAGACGGTTTCACCCCGGTGAAAGTCCTCGTCGCGCCCCGTTTCGGCGAAGCGGTTCATGCGCTCCGCCGTGGCACGCAGCCCTCCGGCGTCCACGCCCAGCTTCCCGGCAAGCTCTTCCAGTGTCGCCCCCTGCACCAGGTAGCCGTCGTCCAGATAGGGTTTCAGCCCCTTGCCGCCCGGACGCACCATGCCGAGGCCGTATTTCGTGAGCGTGGCGGCATCGGCGATCAGGAAGACCGGCATGTGGCTGCCGTCCCTGTTGGCGGCGTACATGGCCAGCGTGAATTCGTGGTAGGAACGGCTTTCATTGGTGAAACGCCGCCCGTCCCGCCCGACGGCGAAGGTGCCGGGCTTGGACCGGTCGAGCACGAAATGCGGGAACACGGCCGTGGTGCCATCCGGCCGCCTGCGCACCGAACAGGGCGCCCAGTAGACATTGGAAGCCGCGCCTGTGCCATAGACCGCGCCCCTGGCCAGCGCCAGGTCGTGCAGCGCCCCGGTATGGCCGGGCGCCGACGGGCTGTTGGCGGCCAGCGGTTCGGGAAGCATCTCGCCGCGCCGCGTCGGGTGGCGCGTGAAACCGCCGCTGGCCATGATGATTCCGCCCGCAACCGCGATGGTGCGCTCGCTCCCGCCCTGGCGCACCGACAGCCCGGTGACCGCACCATCCGGACCGGCAAGACCGGTAACCTCGGCTTCCGTCGCGATGACGACCCCGAGGCGGCGCGCAGCCGCCAGCAACTGCCCGATCAGCGCATTGCCCATGACGAGGCGCGTGCCGCGCCCGTGCCTCATCTTCTGCGCATAGTAGGAACCGATCAACCGCATGGAATAGGCCAGCGACTTCAGCGAACTTTTCATCTTCAGCAGATGGGCAATGTCGTCGCGGTCGACCAGCAGCCCGCCCAGGATGGTGAATTCGGGTATCGTCGGCCGGATCAGCTTCAGGTCCTGACCGAGTCCGCTGGCGTCAAAGGGCAGCGGCTCCAGCGCCCTGCTGCAGGAAGTCGAGCCCTCGATCTCGTACAGGTAGTCGGGATGGAACGGCCGCGCCCGGAAATGCACGCCCGCCTTGTCTTCCAGCGCATCGATCGCCAGTGGGCCTGCGTTCAGGAAAGCATCCCGCATGTCTGCCGAAGAGCGGTTGCCGACCGCCCGGTCCAGGTAGCCGCGCACCTTTTCAGGACTGTCGTCCGCGCCGATGGCGCGGGCATGGCGCGTGTTGGGTATCCACGTCGTGGCCGCCGAATAGGCCGATGTCCCGCCCACATATTCGGTCCGCTCGACAAGCAGGACGCGCGCGCCTTCGAGCGCCGCGAACACCGCCGCGGCCATGCCCGCGGCGCCCGCGCCGACCACGGCCACATCGAAGCTCGACGGCTCCGGCAGATCGGCTATGGCCCGGCGCGCGGCACTCATTGCGAACGCCTGCGTGCGGCCATTCCGTTTCCGTGGCGGTCAGATGCGGTCACGCGCCCCTCCCAAGGCATGGAGCCGGCCACTGGCTCGTCGGATTCTGGCAATATCGGAAATTGGAAACTCTTTCAAGAATAAAAAAGTTTTCACAAATCGCGAAAATCCTGCTATCCCGGCAAGGCGATCCGCGGGCTCGGCGGGAGGCGGAGGCGGGGGAGGACATGAACGTGACTGACAAGCGACTGGCCGTTGTTGGCGCCGGCATCATTGGCAGGACCCATCTCGACGCCATCAGCGCGGCGGATGGATTTCGCGTGTCGGGCATTGTCGAACCCGGACCGGCCGGCGCGGACATCGCCGCGCGCTATGGCATCACGCTCTACGGCGATTTCCAATCCATGCTCGATGACAGGCCGGACGGCATCGTCATCGCCACGCCCAATGAAAGCCATGTCGAACTTGCCGTGCGCGCCGTACGGGCAGGTATCCCCGTCCTGGTGGAAAAGCCGGTGGCGACCGGCGTGAACGAAGCCCGCACGCTGCTCGATGCCATCGACCGGCACGGTGTGCCGGTCATGACCGGGCACCACCGCCGCTTCAACCCGATCATCCTGAAGGCCCGCGACCTCGTGGCAGGCGGTCGCTTCGGCCATCTCGTCCAGGGGTCGGTGCTGTGTTCGCTGCGAAAGGAGGATGCCTATTTCGACGTCGAATGGCGCCGCACGCCCGGTATCGGCGGGCCGTTGCTGATCAACATGATCCACGAGATCGACCTTCTGCGCTTTCTCTTCGGCGAGATCGCAACAGTCACGGGCGTCGTCTCCAATGCCGAACGCGGCCTGCCGGTGGAGGACACGGCCGGTGCGATCCTGACCTTCAGGGACGGCGGCACCGTGACGCTGAGCGTTTCGGACGCCGCCTGCGGCCCCTGGGCCTGGGACATCGCGGCGGGTGAAAATCCCGGCCGCTTCCCCGCCCACAAGGTCCAGTCCCATTTCTTCGCCGGTTCGGCATGCGGCTTCTCCCTGCCGGACCTCACGGTCTGGACGCATCCCGGCGAAAAGACCTGGTATGACGAGATGCGCCCCACCCGCGAGACGGTGGAGGACGCGGATTCCTACATCGGCCAGGTCCGGCATTTCGGCGATGTCATCGATGGCAGGGCCGCGCCGCGCTGCTCGGCTCTGGACGGGGCACGCAACCTCGCCATCGTCGACGCCATCAAGGCGTCCGCGGAATCGGGCATGCGCCTGCGGCTGGACGCATCGGGACTTGGCGCCGCTACGCCGGAGGTCGTGCCATGAGCGGAGTCCTCGAACGGTCGCTTGCCATCATCGAACTGCTCGCGCGCAATCCGGCCGGCCTGACGGTCAGCGCCATTTCCGCCGATCTCGACCTGCCGGTCAGCGCCGCGCACAGGCTCCTCAACGAATTGGCGAAATTCGGCTATGTGCGCCAGCTTCGCGCCCAGGGCGAGTACACGCTGACCATCAAGCTGGCCGCGCTCGGTCTGGCCTTCCTGGGCCAGATGGGCGTGACGGACATCGCCCAGCCGATCCTGGACCGCCTTGCGCGTCTCTCCGGCGAACTCATCCGCCTTTCCGTCGTGGACGGAAACAACCTGATCTGGGTCGGCGTGTCACAGGGCGCCACCGGCGGGCTTCGCTACGATCCCAACGCGGAACAGGGCCAGGTCGTGCATCTGGCCTGCTCGGCGGGCGGCCGCGCCTGGCTATCGGCCGTCAGCGACGAGGAAGCCCTGCAACTGGTGGCCGGGCAGGGCTTGCGCCCGCCGTTCGAGCCCGGACCGAAAGCGCCGGAAAGCATGTCGCAATTGCTGGAACTGCTGGCCGGTGACCGCAAGCGCGGCTATGCCGTGGCCGTCGATTCCTACACGGTGGGCATGGCCGCCATGGCGGTTCCGATCCGCCACCCCGATGGCGGGCACGTCATCGGCTGCCTGTCGATCGCGGGTCCCGCTGTCCGCGTGACGCCCGATTACATGGAGCGCATGGCGCCCGCCCTGAAGGAAGCCGCCGTCGAGATCGCCACGGCCACCCGCGCCTCGCACTTCTTCGACAGTGCCGAACCGGCGCGAAAGACAGCGGCGAACCGATGATGGCCGCTCCCGCCGCGCCGATCGAATGCGACGTGCTGGTCGCCGGTTCCGGCGCCGGTGGTCTCGCAGCCGCGGTCGTGGCCGCGCATCACCGCCTCTCCGTCGTCGTGGCCGAAAAGGAACCCGTCTTTGGCGGAACGACGGCCTGGTCCGGCGGCTGGCTCTGGATTCCGCGCAATCCGCTGGCCCGGCGCGCCGGGATCGAGGAAGACCCCGACGACCCGCTCGCCTACCTGAAGGGCGAACTGGGCAACCGCATCGCCGATCCGCGCATACCCGCCTTCCTGGCCAACGGCCCGGACATGGTCGCCTTCTTCGAGCAGAATACCGCTGTCCAGTGGATCGACGGCAACCGCGTGCCGGATTTTCACGACACGCCCGGCAGCCGTCAGGGCGGGCGTTCGGTCTGCGCAAGACCCTTCGACGGGCGCGCGCTCGGCCGCCACATCGCAAGGCTGAAGCCACCGCTCGACCTTGTCAGCCTTGCCGGAATGGGCATCGCGGCCGGCGCCGACATGAACCATTTCTTCAACGCCACCCGCTCGGCGCGCTCCACCCTGCATGTTACCGGCCGCCTCGCCCGCCATGCCCGCGACCGCGCCCTGCATGGCCGCGCCATGCAACTGGTCAACGGCAATGCCCTCGTCGCCCGCCTGATGAAGAGCGCGCTCGATCTCGGCGTCACGCTCATGGAAAATGCGCCCGTCGCCGCGCTGCGGCATCACGGCGCCCGTGTCAGCGGTGCAACGCTCGGATCAGGCGTGGAGATCGTGGCCCGGCGCGGTGTCGTGCTCGCCACGGGCGGATTCCCCCATGATCGCGGCCGCATCGCCCGCCTGTTCGACCATGCCCCCGGCGGCACCGGCCACTTTTCCGCCGCGCCGCGCTCCAACACCGGTGACGGCATCACCCTGGGCGAAACCGCGGGCGCCCGGATCACCTCGGATCAGGCCGCCGCGGGCGCCTGGTGTCCGGTTTCGCTCGTGCCGCGCAGCGATGGCCGATTTGCCCATTTCCCGCATCTGGTCGACCGCGCCAAGCCCGGCTTCATCGCGGTGACGCCGGACGGCCGGCGTTTCGTCAACGAGGCCGGCAGCTACCATGATTTCATGAAGGCGCTGTTCGCCGTCACGCCCGGGGCAGCGGCACCCGAATGTTGGCTGATCTGCGATCATCGCGCGCAGCGCCGCTTCGGCATCGGCTGGGCGAAACCCTTTCCCTTTCCGCTTCGCCCCTATCAGGCCTGCGGCTACCTGAAGAGCGGGCGCACGCTGGAAGCGCTGGCGGCAGCCTGCGGCCTGCCCGCCGATACGCTTGCCTCGACGGTCGCACGTTTCAACGGCCATGCGAAGGCCGGCGACGACCCGGATTTCGGACGCGGACGCTCGCCCTACAACCGCATCCAGGGCGATGCCGCCCATGGCCCGAACCCGTCGCTGGGCGCCCTCGAAACAGGCCCGTTCCATGCCGTGCGCTTGGTGCCCGGCAGTCTCGGCACCTTTGCCGGACTGGCGACCGACGCCGAGGCCCGCGTGCTCGACGCCACCGGCGCGCCGATCCCCGGCCTCTACGCGGCGGGCAACGACATGGCCTCCATCTTCGGCGGTCATTACCCCTCCGGCGGCATCACGCTGGGACCCGCCATGACCTTCGGCTACATCGCCGCGCGCCACATGGCCGGCCTTGCCGGTGCCGGCGCGCAAACCACGGACAACAGGGAGAGAACGGATGAAATTCTACGAACTGGCAACACTTGACACGGTGATCTTCGGCGGCCCGAAGGCCGCGCCCTCCATCGAGGCCTTCGTCAACGCACCGGACGCGAAAGGCCGCCTGCTGGGCGCCTGGGGCAACGATATCGGCGCCCTCAACAAGGTGCACCTGCTGCGCGGCTTCGACAGCCATGAAGACCTGCTGGCCGAGCGCGAGCGCGTCCTGCGCTCATCCAATCCCTTCGGCTGCGCCGACCTGCTGACGGGCATGAGCCTCGACAGCTACAGGCCGCTGGATTTCCTGCCGCCCGTGGAGACCGGCAGCTTCGGCCCGGTCTACGAGATCCGCACCTACCGCATGAAGGTCAACGGCCTGACGCCCACCATGGAGAAATGGGAAGCGGCGGTCCCGGAGCGACTCGCCTATTCGAAGATGACCATTGCGATGTATTCGATCGACGGCGCGCCGCGCCTGACCCAGATCTGGCCCTATGAGAGCTTGGAAGCCCGGACCAAGGCGCGCGCGCAATCGGTCGCCGACGGCAAGTGGCCGCCGAAGGGCGGGCCGGACTGGATGACACCGGACATGACATCCACCGTCGCCATGCCGCTTTCCATCTCGCCGCTGACCTGAGGCCGGGCATGAAACGCCTTTATTCCATGGCCTATCTGACGGCCAATGGCGCCGGCCCGGTCGAATCGGTCGAGCTTGCCGCCGCCTGCGGCTTCGACATGGTCAGTTTCCGTCTGCTCCCGGCCGGCGGCGAGCCGCTGGCCGACCTGATGGGCGACGACCGGCTCCTGCGCGACGTCAAGGCCGCCATGGACGCCAATGGCGTGACGATGGCGGATGCCGAGATGATCCGCCTGAAGCCCGATACCGATCTCGCCACTTTCGATCCCTTCCTCGACAGGATCGCCGAACTCGGCGCGAAACACATCCTCGTGGCCGTGGACGACACGGACGAGGCCCGCGCCACCGATGCCTATGGCCGGCTTTGCGGGCGCGTCGAACCCTACGGCTTCAGCGCCGACCTGGAATTCATGCCCTGGACAGGGGTGAAGACGCTCGCCGGCGCAAGGCGCATGGTCGAGGCCGCCGCCAGCCCGGCCGCCGCCGTCCTCTTCGACACGCTGCATTTCGACCGGTCCGGCTCGTCGCTCGACGACCTGGCCGCCCTGCCGCCCGGCATGATGAACTATGTCCAGATCTGCGACGGACCCGTGCCCTATGACCCCTCCGACGCGGGCCTGATCCATGTCGCGCGCCAGGCCCGGCTGATCCCGGGCGATGGCGGCATCGATTTCACTCCCATCGTCGCCCGCCTGCCTGAAGGCATCACGGTCAGCGTCGAGGTCCCGAACCGGCCGCAGGCCGAGGCCATGGGCCTGGAGCGCTTCGTCCGCACCGCGCTGGAGAGGACAAAAGCGGTGATGGGCGACGCCTGACCGGGCCGCGAAAGCGAAAACCGGAGCGGTTCAACGAAAACCGGACATGCCCTGGCCCGTGTCCGGCAGGCGCGCGCCGGTCCACTCGCCGCGGGCAACCAGGCCGGGAACCGTGTCTTGCAAGAGGGAGCGGACAGCTTCCTGCGCGCGCGAGCCGGGCCCGGTGGCGGGTTGCACGAGATGCACGCTGCGCCACAGCCCCGGTCCGGTGATGCGGCTGACCGCAAGCCCTCCCGCGCGCACCTCGTCACGCACGGTGTTCAGCGGCAGGATGGAGGCGCCGAAACCGGAAGCGACGAGCCGCTTGATGTTGGCATAGGAATCGATCTCGACGGCGACATTGGGCGCAAAACCGGTCTCGCGCAGCACCGCCTCGATCTGGATGCGCAACCCGTGTTCCGCGCTCGGCAGGACCAGCGGCACGCCGCGCAGGCCCGAAAGGCTCATCTCGGGCAGGCACTCCAGCCCGCCGCGCCACAGCACCACGAGTTCCTCCTCCAGCAGCAGTTCGGAAGCGAGTTCCCGCGTGGGCGCCTTGTTGTAGAGCACGGCAAGATCGACGCGCCCTTCCGCCAGCCAGCCGGAAATGAAACCGCTCATCCCCTCCACGATGTTGAGCCGGATGCCGGGATAGGCATCGCGGACTGCTTCCAGCAGCGGCAATGCGACGATACCGCCGATCGTGCCCGGCAGGCCGATGCGCACGAGACCTGAAGGGTCCCTGTCCAGCGTGCGGATGTCGTCCTCCGTTCGCGCCAGGTCGTCGAGGATGGTCCGCGCGCGGCGCGCCAGCAGGGCGCCTGCCTGCGTCGGCACCGTCCCGGAACGGCTGCGCACCAGCAGCCGCGTACCCAGTTGCTCCTCCATGTTCTTCACATGCAGCGAGAGCGCCGGCTGCGCCACGTTGAGGCTCTGCGCGGCCCCGGTGATGGAGCCGCGCTCCACGATTTCGAGAAAATAGCGCATGTGCCTGACATCCATGGAAAGGCCCGCCCCTCGTCATAGGGAATTGTTCTTGTTTCTATCCAAAACATATATTTGCGCAATGCATGGGCTTTGGCTAGTCAGGCCTGACGAAAGCCGGAGACCCGACAATGAACTTCCTCGAAGACGACTACCAGGATATCCGCGAAGGCGTGCGGGCCGTCTGTGCCCAATTCCCCCCGGAATACCACCGCAAGGTGGATGCCGAACGCGGCTATCCGGAAGCCTTCGTCGATGCGCTGACGCGCGAAGGCTGGATGGCGGCGCTGATACCGGAAGAATATGGCGGCTCGGGCCTCGGCCTGGCGCAAGCATCCGTCATCATGGAGGAGATCAACCGGGCGGGTGGCAATTCCGGTGCCTGCCACGGCCAGATGTACAACATGAACACGCTGGTGCGCCACGGGTCCGAGGAACAGCGCAGGCGCATCCTGCCGAAGCTGGCGACCGGTGAACTGCGCCTTCAGTCGATGGGCGTCACCGAGCCGACGACCGGCACCGACACGACCCAGCTCAAGACCACTGCCGTGAAGAAGGGCGACCGCTATGTCGTCAACGGCCAGAAGGTCTGGATCAGCCGGGTTCAGCATTCCGACTACATGATCCTGCTGGCCCGCACGACGCCGCTTTCGGAAGTGGCGAAGAAATCCGAAGGCCTGTCCATCTTCCTGGTCGACATCAAGGAAGCGATGAAGAACGGTATGGAGGTCAAGCCCATCGCCAACATGGTCAATCACGAGACCAACGAGCTTTTCTTCGACAACCTGGAGATCCCGGAGGAGAACCTGATCGGCGAGGAGGGCAAGGGCTTCAAGTACATCCTGACCGGGCTCAACGCCGAGCGCGTGCTGATCGCCGCCGAATGCATCGGCGACGGCTACTGGTTCACCGACAAGGTGACCGCCTATGTGTCCGAGCGCGAGGTCTTCGGCCGCCCCATCGGCCGCAACCAGGGCGTCCAGTTCCCCATCGCCGAGGCCTTCATCGAGGTCGAGGCCGCCAACCTGATGCGCTGGAAGGCCTGCGCGCTGTTCGATGCCGGGCGCCAGTGCGGCGCAGAGGCCAACATGGCCAAGTACCTGGCCGCCAAGGCAAGCTGGGAGGCCGCCAATGCCTGCCTGCAGTTCCATGGCGGATTCGGTTTCGCCACCGAATATGACGTGGAGCGCAAGTTCCGCGAGACCCGCCTCTACCAGGTCGCGCCGATCTCCACCAACCTGATCCTGTCCTACGTCGCCGAGCACGTTCTCGGAATGCCGAGGTCGTTCTGATGCTGCCGCTGGAAGGCCTGGAAGTCGTTGCCATCGAGCAGGCGGTGGCAGCGCCCTTCGCCTCATCGCGGCTCGCCGATGCCGGCGCCCATGTCGTCAAGATCGAACGTCCGGAGGGCGATTTCGCCCGCGGCTACGATGACGTGGCAAAGGGCCAGTCGAGCTATTTCGTCTGGCTGAACCGTGGCAAGGAAAGCGTGACGCTCGACCTGTCCTCGCAAAAGGGCAAGGCGGCGCTGGAGGCCCTCATCGCCAGGGCCGACGTGGTGATCCAGAACCTCAAGCCCGGTGCGCTGGCAAAGCTGGGTTTTGACCTGGCGCGCCTGCGCAGGAATTACCCTCGCCTCGTCACCTGTTCGATCAGCGGCTATGGCGAGGACGGCCCGATGGCCGACCGCAAGGCCTATGACCTGTTGATCCAGGCGGAATCGGGTCTCTGCTCGATTACCGGCGGACCGTCCGAGCCGGCGCGCGTCGGCGTTTCCATCGTCGACATCGCCACCGGCGCTGCCGCCCATGCGGCGATCCTGGAAGCACTCATCCGCCGCTCCGTCACCGGCGAGGGCGCCGGCATCAACGTCTCCATGTTCGACGTCATGGCCGACTGGCTGACCGTGCCCCTGCTCAACCATGAAGGCGGCAAGCCGCCGCAGCGCATAGGTCTGGCCCATCCCTCCATCTCGCCCTATGGCGTCTTCCAGCCGAAATCCGGCGCGCCGATCCTCATTTCCATCCAGAGCGACCGGGAATGGGCAATCCTGTGCCGCGACTTCATCGGCGACGAGAGCCTCGCCAGCGATCCGCGCTTCGCCACCAATGTCGCCCGCGTGGCCAACCGGTCGCTGACCGACGGCGTCGTGGCCGATGCCTTTGCCCGCTACGATGCCGAAGAGGCCATCGAGCGGCTGGCGAGGGCGAATATCGCGCTGGCCTCGGTCAACGACATGGGCGGGCTTTCCGCCCATCCGCACCTGCGCCGCATCACCGTCGACAGCCCGAACGGGCCGGTCAGCTTCCCCGCCCCCGGCGCAAGTTTTGCCGGTGAAGAGCGCAGCTACGGCCCGGTTCCCGATCTCAAGCCCCTCAAGCCCTGAACGGCGGCCGCGTGAAAGAACAGGCCCGCCGGATGTCGCCCATCCGGCGGGCCTGCGGGAGCAATTCCAGCGAAAAGCGGAAAAGCCCCAACGCTGCCTGTCTCGTTTGGCCCGGCAGGGCCTATTCGGCGGCCATGGTGTCGCCGGCCTCGCCAAGCCTGCGCCAGTCCACCTCTTTCGGATAGACGCCTTCGCGTGACGCGATGGTCGCCTGCCGCACGCGCGGTTCCTGCGTGCCGATGGCCGCGCCGCCTTCTGCCACCTTGCGCGCCGCGTCCACCATCAGGCGGCGGAACTCGACGATGGCGAGATCCGAGGCGCCGAGAATATCCGAAGAGCGGTCGGCGATCGGCCCTTGCGTCACCCACATGGCGATATCCTGGTTCGGAATGCCCTTGATGCCGGTGAAATTGCCGAGCTTCATGGCCTGGCGATCCTGCAGGAAGTTGTTTTCCTTCGTACGCACCGGCTCCCAACGGTCGTTCAGGTCGATGCCCTTGCGCGCATGGGCGAACTTGCGCCACTCCTCTGTCGACGGCACCTCGTCGGTGCCCCAGGCGATGAAGTGGAAGGCCGTCGTCACGTCGTCGATGGGCACGATGACCGAGGCAACGTTGTACATGTTGTTGGGCGGGATCAGCGAATAATAGGGCGCCACATATTCCGTCACGCGCAGGTAGTTGTGCGTGGCGGCGTTCCTGATCGGCTTGCGGATTGCCGCGTAGTGGAAGCCGTAGCTTGTCGTCTGTGTCTGCATCCGCGGCGACTTGTCGGTCGACGGGCGGTACCAGGACTTGTCATCCGCCGAGGCCCGCTCCACCCGCGCCGGCACCATGTCGGAGGAATGCAGGCTGGAGGAATGGGCGCTGTCGATCTGGCCCTCGTGGATCTGTGCCCAGTTGCAGGGAATGCGGATCTTGAGGATCGATACCGGCGTGTCTTCCCTCGGCGCGAAGGCCGGCGGATCAAATTCCGGCACGGCGTCCTGGTCGCCGAACCAGGCCCAGACGAAACCGCCCCATTCCTTCACCGGATAGGCGCGATGCCTGACCTTGTTCATCAGCGGACTGCCTTCCGGCTCCGACGACATGGCCATGACATTGCCTTTCACGTCGAACTTCCAGCCGTGATAGAGGCAGCGCAGGCCGCATTCCTCGTTGCGGCCAAGCACCAGCGAGGCGCGGCGGTGCGGACACAGTTCGTCAAGCAGGCCGAGGTCGCCATTGCTGTCCCGGAAAGCGACATAGCGTTCGCCGAGCACCTCCACGAGCAGCGGTGTGCCGTCGCGCTCCGCCACTTCCTCGATCAGGCAGACCGGCGTCCAGTGCTGGCGCATCAGCTTGCCCATCGGCTTGTCGGGCCCGACGCGCGTGAGGATGTCGTTTTCTTCCTGTGTCAGCATGGTGCCTCCCGCATGCGGATTCTGGTTAGCTTTCTAAGGATTTTACATCGCCGCCACCGGATCGTCCAGCCATTGACAGCCAATAGTTAGCTTTCTAAGTAGCTCGTGGGAGGACTTGAAAGGACCAATGAGCGAAAACGCCGAAGCCATCCGCATGACGGTGGAAAGCCGCCGTGTGCTCACCCCGTCCATCATGGAATTCACCCTTGTTCCCGTCGAGGGCGCGGCGTTGCCGGCCTATGAGCCGGGCGCCCATGTCACGGTCCGCACGCCGTCGGGCGCCATGCGCCGCTACTCGCTTGTCGGCTCCGGCGAGGATCCGCAGGCCTATGTCATCGCGGTCAAGCGCGAGCCGGAATCGCGCGGCGGATCGCAGTCCATGCATGATGAAGCGGTCGAAGGCACCGAATTGGCGGTGGAACCGCCCGAAAACGAGTTCGCCCTCAAGGATGCCCCCAAATATCTCCTGATCGCGGGCGGCATCGGCGTCACGCCCATCCATGCGATGGCGCGGCACCTGGACCAGCAGGGCAAGCCCTTCAGCATCATCTATTGCACGCGCTCGGCGGAGGAGACAGCCTATCTCGACGAGATGCGCGCGGCCTATGGCAGCCGCCTTCTCGTCCACCACGACGGCGGCGACCCGGCAAGGGTCTATGATTTCTGGGACCATTTCGCCGAGCCGCAAGCCATGCATGTCTATTGCTGCGGACCCAAGCCGCTGATGGAGGAGATCAAGGCGATCTCCGGCCATTGGCCGGAAGGCCGCGTCAACTTCGAGGATTTCAAGCCCGTCGAGGTGGTGCGCGCCGACGACACCGCCTTCGAGGTGGAACTGGCGAAATCGGGGCGCACCGTCACCGTTCCGGCCGACCGCTCCATCCTCGAAGCCCTGCGTGACGCGGGCTTTCCCACCGTCAGTTCCTGCGAGAGCGGCACGTGCGGCACCTGCAAGACACGGTTGATAGCGGGCGAGGCCGACCATCGCGACATGGTGCTGATGGACGAGGAGAAGGACGACACCATCATGATCTGCGTCTCCCGCTCGAAGGGTGGCAGGCTTGTCCTCGACCTCTGAGACCGTGCCCGTCGGCGTCGGCGTCATCGGGCTGGGCCGCGGCTTCGTGCTGATGCTGCCGGCCTTTCGCAACGACCCGCGTCTGCGCCTTGTCGCGGCCTGCGCGCCGCGCCCTGAGTCCCGCGCTGCCTTCAAGGCGGAATTCGGTGGTCGGACTTATGCCGACGTGGACGCGCTTTGCGCCGATCCTGCCGTCGGGATCGTCTACGTCGCCACGCCACATGGAATGCACTGCGAACACGTCATCGCGGCTGCACGCGCCGGCAAGCATGTCATCGTCGACAAGCCCATGGCCATCACCATGGACGACGCCCGCGCCATGGTGGAGGCCTGCCGGGATGCCGGTGTCCATCTGATCGTCGGACCGAGCCACAGCTTCGACGCGCCCGTCGCCACCGCCCTCGGCCTCGTCCGCAGTGGCCGGTTCGGCCGCGTGCGCATGATCCACGCGCTCAATTACACCGACTTTCTCTACCGCCCCCGCCGTCCGGAGGAACTGGACACGGCGAAGGGCGGCGGCGTCATCTTTTCCCAGGCGATCCACCAGATCGACATCGTCCGCCTCCTGGCCGGCGGCATGGGCGAGACCGTGTTCGCCCATGCCGGCAAGTGGGACCCGCAAAGACCGACCGAAGGTGCCTACAGCGCGCTCGTCGCCTTTGCCGGCGGCGCCTTCGCCTCGCTCACCTACTCCGGATACGCCCATTTCGACAGCGACGAATGGATGGGCTGGACCGGCGAACTCGGCAATGCGAAGGACCCGGACGCCTACGGCGCCGCGCGGCGCAAGCTCGCAACCGTCGCCTCGCCCGATGAGGAAGCGCGGCTGAAATCCACCCGCACCTATGGCTCCGGCGACATGCCCCCTCGTGCGGAGCATCACGAGCATTTCGGCCCCGTCATCGTCTCCTGCGACCGCGCCGACCTGCGCCTGACGCCCGATGGCGTGGAAGTCCACGGCGATACCGGACGAAGCTTCATCCCCGCCCCGGCGCTCACCCATCCGCGCCGCGAGGTAACGGATGCCATGGTTGCGGCCGTTCGCACCGGCACGCCCCCGGTCCAGACAGGCGCCTGGGGGCTGGCCAGCCTCGAAATCTGCCATGCCATCCTGGAGTCCGCGCGAAGCGGCCAGCCTGTCAGCCTCAAACACCAGATCGAAGCGGAGGCGTCACCACGATGAGTGACCTCAGACTGTCCGTCGCCATGGGCGACTACGACCGTACCCGGGCCATTTTCGATGGCCGGGTGAAGATCGACGGCGTCGACCCCGTCTGCATGGCGCTGTCGCCGGAGGAGATGTTCTTCCGCGCCTTCCGCCACCAGGCCTTCGACGTTTCGGAACTCTCGGTGTCGTCCTATTCCATCTCGGTGGCGCGCGGCGACCCACACTACGTGGCCATTCCGGTCTTCCTGTCGCGCGCCTTCCGCCACACCTCCATCTATGTGCGCAAGGATCGCGGCATCGAGACCCCGGCGGACCTGCGCGGCCGGCGCATCGGCATCGCCGAGTACCAGTTGTCGGCCAATGTCTGGTTCCGCGGCATCCTCGAGGACGAATACGGCGTGAAGCCGTCGGCGATCCACTGGGTGCGCGGCGGCATGAATACGCCCGGCCGGCCCGAGAAGATCAAGGTCGCGGTGCCTGACGGCATCACCATGACGGAAGCGCCGGCTGGCGCCACGCTGAACGCCATGCTGGCCGAAGGCGAGATCGACGGCTTTGTCGGCCCGCGCGCGCCGCGCTGCTTCGACGAGGGCCATCCCATGATCGGCCGGCTGTTCGCCGACACGGTCGGCGAGGCCGAGGCCTATTACCGCAAGACCCGCATCTTCCCCATCATGCATGTGTTGGGCCTGCGCCGCTCGCTGGCTGATGCGCATCCCTGGCTGCCCGGCGCCTTGCTGAAAGCCTTCACACAGGCCAAACGGATGGCCGAGGAGGCCCTGGCCGACACCTCCGCCACCAAGGTCACCATGCCCTTCGTGGAAGACAACCTTGCCCGCGCCCGGTCCCTGATGGGCCCGGACATCTGGTCCTACGGGCTGGAGGGTAACCGCCATGTGCTGGAGACGTTCCTCGACTATCACCACGCCCAGGGCCTGTCGCCGCGCAAGGTGGCGGTGGAAGAGCTTTTCCATCCCGCCACGCTGGAATCCTACAGCCTTTGAGGGTGCCGCAGACAGGGAAGCCGACATGAAACTGCAACCGGGCGACATCGTCGAGATCGATACCGATGCGGGCCATGCCTACGTCCAGGTGACCCACGACCACCCGTCCTATCCGGAAGTGGTGCGCGCGCTGCCGGGCCTGCACCGCAAGCGGCCTGCCGATCTGGCCGCGCTGGCCGCAGCGCCGGGCGGTTTCACCGCCATGCTGCCGCTTGGCGCGGCACTGGAACAGGGCCGCATTGCCGGCAGGCGCATCGGCGCGGCGCCGGTCCCGGCCCCGTTCCGGCCGTTCCCCACCTTCCGGATGCCGGTGCGCGACCGCCAGGGCAATGTCGCCTACTGGTGGCTGTGGGACGGCGAAGGATTGCGCCACGTCGGCGAACTGGAGGAAGCGCAATCCGGCCTGCCCATGCGCGAAGTGATGACGGCGCAAGCGTTCCTGGCGCGCCTTGGCTGACATGGCCCCCGCGCCTATTCCTCTGCCCGGTCGGCCTCGCTTTCCATCCGGGCCAGGAGATTGTCCTGGACGGCTCTCAGGTGGCCGAGGAACGCCGCCCGTTCCGCGTCGCTGAAGCCTTCGACGGAATGCTCCACGACCTCGCGGGCCAGCGGCAGCAATTCGCGCCGCAGCGCATGACCCCGCCGGGTCAGGTAGATGTTGATCTTGCGCCTGTCGTCGGCGTTCTTGACACGGCGCACCAGGCCGCGCCGCTCCATGGACTTGATCGCCGTCAGCGTGGTCGGCTCCATCGTGCCCACCACCAGCGAAAGCTCGCGCTGCGTCATGCCGTCCTGGTGCCACAGCGCGCGCAGGAAATACCACATGCCCGGCGTCACCCCGTAGGGCTCGATCTTCTGCTGCAGGTAACGCTGCACCAGCCTTTGCGTCTGGCGGATCTGGTAGCCGACGCTCTCGTCGAACGGCAATTCGGCATCCCCGGCAAGCGGCAGGTCCTGTCTGGCGTCCGAATCGTCCATGGTCCGAGATCCCTTCGTTGCCCGCCTTTACCGGCCAGGGCGCATGGCCGCAATCCCGCCGCTCACTCGCCCGCCTTCGGCCGGACCGGCGCGGCCGCGGCCGGCGCGGTGACCCGCACCAGCACGAAGCCCGCAACGGCCAGCCCGAGCGCAATGGCCACGCTCATGTAGCCGGCGGCCAGGAACATGAGGCCGGAGGCCAGGAAGAAGAGGCGCGCCAGGCCCGGCAGCACGCGCGTCCAGTAGCCTTCCACCGCGATGGCCACCATGACCAGTCCGGCCACCGCGCTTGCCGTCGTGAAGACGATTTCCCAGACTGTTCCCTGCAGCAGGAGCGCAGGGTTGTAGACGAAGCAGAACGGGATGAGGAACGCGCCGATGGCGATCTTCACCGACTGCGCCGCGATCTTGAGCGGGTTCTCGTCGGCTATGGCGCTGGCCGCGTAGGCCGCGACCGCGACCGGCGGCGTCAGTGCCGACATCACGGCGAAATAGAGCAGGAACAGGTGGCCCTGCAGGTCCTCGATGCCGAGCGAGCGCATCACCGGCGAGATCAGCACGGCGGCCAGGATATAGGCGCTCGGCGTCGGCATGCCCATGCCGAGCAGCGTTGTCAGAAGCGCCGCGATCAGCAGCGAGGAAAACAGGTCGGCGCCCGACAGCAGGAAGACCAGCGCGCTGAACTTCGACGCCAGCCCCGTCATCGTGATGCCGCCGATGACCAGGCCCGCGGCGGCGCAGGCACCGGCCACCGGCACGGTGCGCAGGCTCGTTTCTGCGAGAATGTCGTAGATCTTTTTCGGCGTCAGCCGCGTCTTCTGCCGGAACATGGAGACGAACAGCACCGCCGTCACGCCATACACGGCCGCATAGGTCGGTGTATATCCGTCCACCAGCGCCCAGGTGATGACAGCCAGCGGCACGATGAACAGGCCGCCCTCGCGCATGGTGATGGCCAGCGTCGGGATTTCGGAGCGGTCGACGCCGGCCAGTCCGTTGCGCCGGGCCCTCAGATGGACCTGAAGGTAGATCGGCACATAGTAGAGCAGCGCCGGGATGAGCGCCGCGAAGGCGATGTCGACATAGTCGACGCCGATATATTCCGACATGATGAATGCGGCCGCCCCCATCACCGGCGGCAGCAGGCTGCCGCCCGTCGAGGCGGCGACTTCCACCGCGCCGGCGAAGGAGGCGCGGTAGCCCATCTTCTTCATCATGGGGATCGTGATGGAGCCGGTCGTCACCACGTCGGAGGTGGGGCTGCCCGAGATCGTGCCATAAAGGCCGGAAGAGATCACCGCGATCTTGGCCGGGCCTCCGGGTGACTTGCCCGTCAGGTATGCCGCTAGGTTGAAGAAGAATGCCGACCCGCCGGCATATGAAAGCGTGGTCCCGAACAGGACGAAAAGGAAGGCATAGGTCGCCGCCACGCGCAGCGGAACACCGAACAGGCCGTCCGTGGTGAAGATGATGATGTCGAGGAAGTGGGTGTAGGATATCTCGCCATGGCCGAGCGTGCCGCCAAGCCGGTCGCCGAAAAGGTTGTAGGCGAGGAAGATCAGCACGATCACGGTGAGACCCACGCCCACGGTACGCCGCATCGCCTCGATCGTCAGCACCAGGATCAGCGAGGCGAAGCCGATGTCATAGGCGGAAAGCGGATCGAGCAGCGTGATGCGCTGGGCGATCATGTCGGCCTGCGACACGAAGTAGACGCCGCAGGCAGCCGCCAGCACCGCCAGCGCCCAGTCGATGAGCGGGATATGCTTGCGATCGGAATTCGCCGTCGCGCCGACGAGCACGAAGGTCAGCACCAGCATCAGGGACAGGAACGTCATGATGAGCGAAAGCGCATCGCCGCGCGAGAAGGCGGCCGCATAGATGGTCCATACGGCTGTCGCTGCGGCAAAGGCCTTGACCGCATGGCCCGTCAGGCCGGCCGGCGAACGCCGCGCCCCGGTGTCGAAGAACAGTTTGAACATGGGCTTTCAGGCCGTTCCCTGGCTGAAGTGAAAGGAAACGCGCCGGCGCGGAGCGCCTGCTTGGCTGCTCCGCGCCGGCATGCAGGGTCAGGCGGTCAGTGGCCCGCTGCCTCGAACACCTTCTTGGCGGCCGGATGATACGGCACGGTCTTGGCGCCGGCCATCAGCGCCACGTCCAGCGGCGCCATCGCCTTGTGCACGCCGTTGAGCTGGTCGGCATTGTCGACGAGCGCCTTGGTGATGTCGTGCACCATGGTTTCGTCGGCATCGGCGCGAACGAAAAGCTGGGCGGAAACGGTCACCGTCAGCACGTCGCTGTCGGTCCAGTCATAGGACTCGTTCTTGATCGTGAAGGGCTTGATGTCCCATTCCTCGATCACCTTGTCCGCTGTTTCCTGCGTTACCGGCAGCAGCTTGACGTCGATGGAAGAGGCCAGTTCGCGGATCGAGGAGTGGTTCACGAACAGCGAGTTGAGGATCATGTCGATGCGCCGGTCGCGCATCAGGTCGCCCTGCTCGCCCGATGCGGCAAACTGCACGTCACCGCCCCAGGACTTGATGGTGTCGGGGCTGGCGCCGATGGCGTTGAGCATGGATTCGCCGACCGAACTGACGATGTTGCCGCGCTTGTTGAGCGCGATGCGGATCGGCAGCTTCTGCGCCGCGATATCCTCAAGCGTCGTCAGGTTGTGTTCCTTGGCATAGTCGGCGTTCACGATGGCCTGCATCGGCGCCCAGGTGTAGAGCTGCGCCACGGTCGCCATGCTGTCGATGGCCGACTGGAACGGCGGCTTGCCGCCGAGCGCGAGCTTGGCCTCGGCATCGTGGATGATGGCCAGATCGCATTTCCCCTGGTCCAGCAGCGCGACATTGGCGAGGCCGCCGCCGGACGTCTGGTAGGTCACGGTCGAACCGGGAAAGGCCTTCTTGACGGCCGCATCCACCCCGGCGCCAAGCAGGCTCCAGAGGCCGCCGGGGCTCGCGCCGCAAAGGGTCAGGTTGTAGGTCTGGGCCTGTGCGCCGGCGGTGGCGGCAAGCACTGTCATCGCGGCGCCGGCCAGGACGCCCGCAATTGTCTTTTTCATTGTGTATCCTCCCACATCGGCAATCATTAGATTGCTAACTGTTTCAGGATAAAGGGCGGAAAACGCGCTTGTCAATTGGATAAGCCATGCCTGCCGGTCGCTCGACAGCCCCGCGGATTCCCGGTATAGGCGTTTTCCTTAGCATTCTAAGGGGAGAGGGAAGTGCGGCCGTCCTGCCTTCCGGGATCACGATGACGACAACACCCCGGGCAGGCCGGCGTGACCGGTGAACTCCTCGCGCTTGGCGCGGCCTTCGCATTCGCCCTGTCCAGCGTCGCCATCGCCAAGGGCGCGCAGACCAGCAGCGGCGAAAGCGGCGTCCTGCTGTCCGCCATCGCCACGGGCCTTTTCGCCGGCCTTGCATGGTTCGCCACGGGCGGCGGGCCGGTGCGCGCATCCGCCTGGCACTTGGCGGGAATCGCGACCGTCTGGTTCGTGGCCTCCGGCCTCCTTGCCACCGTCTGGGGCCGCATCACCATGTACTGGTCGATCGAGCTGGCCGGCGTGATTCGCGCCTCGACGACACGCCGCCTGATGCCCTTCATGTCCGTCATCCTGGCCTGGCTGGCGCTGGGCGAGACGGTGTCGGGCATGGCCGCGGCCGGCATGGCGCTCATCGCCGCCAGCTTCTACCTGCTTTACCGCGAGAACAGCGCCCGAATCCGCATTTCCGGCGATGATCCGGCCCGCCGCGCCATGATCTCGCGCGGCCTTGTCTTCGGCGTCGTCTCGGCCCTGCTCTACGCGCTGAGCTTCGTGGCGCGCAAGTTCGGCCTCGAAGCCGTACCGGACGCCTTTTTCGGCGCTTTCGTCGGATCGGTCACCGCCATCGTCTTCTATGCCGGGGCGGCCCTCGTCAGCACCCGCTACCGAACGGTCCTAGCCGGCGTGCTGAAGGCGCCCAATCCCTGGCAGGTGATGGCGGCGGTACTCATCGCCGCCGGACAGCTGTCCCAGTTCGCGGCGCTGAAACTGACCGGCGTCGGCCGCGTGGCCTTCATCAATTCGGTCGAGGTCTACATTGCCGCATTCCTGGCCGTTGCCGTCTTCAAGACCGAACCCATGCCCGGCCGCGCCATCATCATGGCCACCCTTCTCGCCACGGCAGGCGTCGTCCTGATGTCCCTGCCCGGCTGAAGCAACACGAAACGACAAACAGAGGGAGAAACATCATGAACGAGAGGGACCTGACCGAAAACGCGATCCGCGACCTGGTCATCGCAAACCGCATCCTGGCACGCGAGAACATCATCGACGGCTTCGGCCATGTCAGCGTGCGCAATCCGGTCGATCCGGACCGGTTTTTCCTGTCGCGCTCGCGCAGCCCCGAAATCGTGACCCGTGACGACATCATGGAATTCGACCTCGACGGCACGCTGTTCTCCGACGACCCCCGGCGGCCCTATGCCGAGCGCTTCATCCATGGCGCCATCTACCGGGCACGCCCGGACGTCAACGCCGTGTCCCATCACCATGCGCCCGCCGTCATTCCGTTTTCATTGACCGGCATTGCGCTCAAACCCGTCTTCCACATGGCATCGGTCACCGGCGCGACGGTTCCCGTCTGGGACAGCCAGGCCGAATTCGGCGATACCAACATGCTGGTCGACACGCTGGAGATGGGCCATTCGCTGGCCCGGACGCTGGGCGGCAACGCCACCGCCCTGTTGCGCGGCCATGGCGCCGTCTGCGCTGCGGCGAACCTGAAGGGCATCTGCATGGTCTCCATCTACATGCGCGACAATGCCGAACTGATCCTGAAGACGCTGCCGCTCGGCCAGCCGCAATATCTCTCCGACGGCGAGATCGAACGGGCCGGCGCCATGCTGGCAGGCGACATGCCGCAGGCCCGCGCCTGGGACTACTGGTCCGCCCGTGCCGGTTTCGGCGGGCTGTAGGCAGGGGAAGCTTGCCGCGATTTCCGCTTGAACCTTGAGCGGTTTGAGGGGTTGGCTGGGAAGGCGGCGGCGAATCCCTTGTGCCGGAAAAGGAAGGCATGGCATGGAACATGGACATCACCATGAACACGGGCATGGCCATCACGGCCATGCCCATCTCGACCCGGCAAGCGGTGACCGGCGTGTGCTCGTCGCCATCTGGGCCAACGGCCTGCTGACGCTGGCCCAGATCGCCGGAGGCATCCTGTCAGGCAGCCTCGCGCTGATCGCCGATGCCCTGCACAACCTGTCCGACATGGCGTCGCTGGCCATCGCCTATGCAGCGCGCCGCATCGCCCGCAGACCGGCGGATGAGGCCATGACCTATGGCTACGGCCGCATCGAGATCGTTGCCGCGCTCATCAATTACACGACCCTGATCCTTGTCGGCCTCTACCTGATCTATGAAGGTGCCATGCGCCTGATCGACCCGCCGGCGGTGGCCGGCTGGACCGTCGTCATCGTCGCCGGCGTGGCGCTGGCCGTGGATGCCCTGACCGCCTTGCTGACCTGGTCCATGCAGAGAGGCAGCGTGAACATCCGCGCGCTTTTCCTGCACAACCTGTCAGACGCGCTCGCTTCCGTCGCGGTGATCGTGGGCGGCACGCTGATCCTGCTCTACGACTGGCGCATCGTGGACCCGCTCATCACCATCGCCATCGCCGCCTACATCCTCTGGCTGGCCTTCCGCGAGATCGGCGGTCCGGTCCGCACCCTGATGCTCGGCAGCCCCGATGGCCTCGAAGGCAAGGACATCATCGCTGCGGCAAGCGAACTGGACGGCGTCGCCGGTATTCACCATGTCCATTTCTGGCAGATGCAGGAACATGCGGCCTCCTTCGACGCGCATGTCGTGCTGACCGCACAGGCATGGGACAGGCAGGAAGACGTGAAGGCCGCGATCAAGCGGCTTCTGGCGGAACGGTTCGGCGTGCACCACTCCACGCTGGAATTCGAGCATGTCGACCGCGCCCACAAGGACGCAGCGCTCTATGGCTGCCCGGAAAGGACCGCGCGGTGACGGCGATGCCTGCCGGCGCTCAGGCGCCCTGGCTTGCCCAGGAGACGATCTGGCCCGCCGGCATGGCACCGGACACGCGATTGACCAGCGTTCCGTCCTTGAACATCAGCATGGTGGGAATGCCCTGGATGCCGTAGGCCTGCATCAGGCCGGGCGCCGTGTCGGCATTGACCTTGATGAAGCGCATGCGCCCCTTCATCGTTTCCGCCGCCTGCGCGAAGGCCGGCGCCATGGTCCGGCACGGTCCGCACCAGGGCGCCCAGACATCGACGACCACCGGCAGGTCGTCGCCGCCGGCGATGCGCCTGAACGTGGCCTCGTCCACATCCGCCGGATGGTCGGCAAACAGGGGGGTCTTGCAGACGCCGCAGCGCGCCGCTTCCAGCGGCTTGCCTTCCGGTGCGCGGTTCTTCTTGCCGCACGAGGCGCAGGTGAAATGGGTCGGGCCGCTCATGGCGATCTCCTCGTCAAAACATTTATCAATATTCATATATTGATGCGTGAGGCTTGCCGCAAGCCCTCAGGCCCGCCGTTTGCCGCGCCCGATCTTGCGCCCGTAGATCTCCAGCCGGTGATCGACGATCTCGTAGCCGAGCCGCCGCGCCACTTCCTCCTGAAGCGCCTCGATGCGCTCGGAGATGAACTCCACCACCTCGCCCGTATCGACGTCGATCAGGTGATCGTGATGCGCCTGCGGCGCGTTTTCATAGCGCGAAGGGCCGCCCTGGAAGGTGTGGCGCTGGATCGCACCATGATCCTCCAGCAGCTTCATCGTCCGGTAGACGGTGGACAGCGAGATGGTTGCGTCCTTGCGCACCGCGCGGCGGAAGATCGCCTGCGCGTCCGGATGATCGTCATGGTCGGCCAGGATCGCAAGGATGATCCTGCGCGGCCGCGTGATCCGCACGCCCGCCCGCCGCAAGGCCGTCTCCATGTCCTTTGCCGTCATTGTCGCGTTCATGCGCCGGACCATAGCCAGTTGCGACCCAGTTGCAAATAAGGAAGCGCCAGTTGCGAATCGTTTGCAGGTGCCTTGACGCGACGCCAGTTCGCCTCTAGCTTTAATGCAAACAATTTGCAGGTAGGAAAATGAAGCGGTTCCTTCGCCAGTTCCTCTCCCTCGCGGGCATGGCTGCCATCCTTGCGCTTGCCGCCCCCGCACAGGCGGCCGAGAAGCTGAAGGTCGTCACCACCTTCACCGTCATTGCCGACATGGCAGCCAACGTCGCCGGCGACCATGCAGAGGTCGTGTCGATCACCCGCCCCGGCGCGGAGGTCCACAACTACCAGCCCACCCCGCGCGACCTGGTCAAGGCCCAGGACGCCGACCTGATCCTCTGGAACGGTCTCAATCTGGAGCGCTGGTTCGAACGGTTCTTCAACAACCTGCATGGCGTGCCGGAAGTGACCGTTTCCGAAGGCGTCGACCAGATCATGATCGATGGCGACGCCTATGACGGCAAGCCCAATCCCCATGCATGGATGTCGATCACGGCGGCCCAGGTCTATGTCGACAACATCCGCGACGCCCTGATGCAGCGCGATCCGGCGAACGCCGGCGCCTATGCCGAGAACGCGGAAATCTACAAGGCGAAGATCGCCGCCCTCGCATTACCGTTGCACGAGGCGCTGGACGCCATTCCGGAAAACCGCCGCTGGCTGGCGACATCGGAGGGTGCGTTCTCCTACCTCGCCCGCGACTTCGGGCTCAGGGAACTCTACCTCTGGCCGATCAACGCCGATGGGCAGGGAACGCCGCAGCAGGTGCGCGCCGTCATCGACGCCATGCGCGAACATTCCATTCCCGTCATCTTCTCCGAGAGCACGGTCTCGCCAAAGCCGGCCCAGCAGGTCGCGCGCGAGACCGGCGCGGCCTATGGCGGCGTGCTCTACGTCGACAGCCTGTCGGAACCCGACGGCCCCGTTCCCACCTATCTCGACATGATGCGCGTGACCATCGGGACCATTGCCGAGGGCCTGAAGAATGGCTGAGCCCGGCCTAGCCGTCGAACACGCCACGGTGACCTACCGCAACGGCGTGACGGCCCTGAAGGACGCCTCCTTCTCAGTGCCCGCAGGCACGATCACCGCGCTCGTCGGCGGCAATGGCGCGGGCAAGTCCACCCTCTTCAAGGCCATCATGGGCTTCGTGCCGCTGGCGCGCGGCAGCGTCACCATCCTGGGCCAGCCTGCGGCCCGCGCCCTGCGCGACAACCGCGTCGCCTACGTGCCCCAGTCCGAACAGGTGGACTGGAACTTTCCCGTCCTCGTCGAGGACGTCGTGATGATGGGCCGCTACGGCCACATGGGCTGGTTGCGCCGCCCCTCCGCGGCTGACCATGCCGCCGTCGACGCCGCGCTGCAGCGCGTGGCGCTCACCCAGCACCGCAAGCGCCAGATCGGCGAACTCTCCGGCGGCCAGAAGAAACGCGTCTTCCTTGCCCGCGCCCTGGCCCAGGACGGCCGGGTCATCCTGCTCGATGAGCCGTTCACCGGCGTCGACGTCCGCACGGAACAACAGATCATCGCCCTGCTGCGCGACCTGCGCGACGAGGGCCGCGTCATCCTCGTCTCGACCCACGACCTGGGCTCCGTCCCCGAATTCTGCGACCGGGCGGTGCTCGTGCGCGGCACGGTGCTGGCGGCGGGTCGTACCGAGAAGGTGTTCACCGCGCGCAACCTGCAGGAAACCTTCGGCGGCGTGCTGCGCCATTTCACGCTGGCAGGCTCCGACCTGCACGACGACGACGATGCCCGCGGCATCACCGTCCTGACCGACGACGAGCGGCCCTTCGTGCTTTATGACGGCAAGGGCCGCACCGGCGCGGAGCCCGCACCGGCGGCCAATCCGGAAAAGCGGCAGGACACCAGGCGATGAACGCCCTGCTCGAACCCTTCGGCTATGGCTACATGGTCAATGCCATGTGGGTGTCCGCGCTCACCGGCGGCGTCTGCGCCTTCCTCTCGGCCTATCTGATGCTCAAGGGCTGGTCGCTGATCGGTGATGCGCTCTCCCATTCCATCGTTCCGGGCGTCGCCGGGGCCTACATGCTGGGCCTGCCTTTTTCGTTGGGCGCGTTCATCGCCGGCGCTCTGGCTGCGGTTGCCATGCTGTTTCTCAACCGGCGCACACGCCTGAAGGAAGACGCCATCATCGGCCTTATCTTCACCTCCTTTTTCGGCCTCGGCCTCTTCATGGTCTCGCTTTCGCCCACCTCCGTCGACGTGCAGACCATCGTCATGGGCAATATCCTGGCCATCACACCGGCCGACACGCTGCAACTGGCGATCATCGGCGGTGTCACGCTGGCCGTGCTGCTGGCCAAATGGAAGGATCTCATGGCCGTCTTCTTCGACGAGGAGCATGCCCGCTCCGCCGGACTGAACCCGGACCGGCTGAAAATCCTGTTCTTCGCGCTGCTGGCCGCTTCCACCGTGGCGGCCCTGCAGACTGTCGGCGCCTTCCTCGTCATCGCCATGGTGGTGACACCGGGCGCCACGGCCTATCTCCTGACCGACCGCTTTCCCCGCCTGATCGCCATCGCGGTGTCCATCGGCGCCGGTTCGTCTTTCATCGGCGCCTATGCCAGCTTTTTCCTGAACGGCGCCACCGGCGGCATCATCGTCGTGCTGCAGACGCTGGTGTTCCTCGCTGCCTTCGTGTTCGCGCCCAAACACGGCCTGCTGGCCGCGCGGGCAAGGGCGCGCGCCGCCCTGGAGGACAACCGGTGAACGAGATCCTGTCCGATCCGCTGCTGCCCTTCGCCTTTCCGTTCATGCAACAGGCCTTTCTCATCACGCTCGCCGTGGCCGTACCCATGGGCCTGATTTCCGCCCTGCTCGTGCTCAAGGGCTGGTCGCTGATGGGCGACGCCATCTCCCACGCCGTCCTGCCGGGCGTCGTGATCGCCTACGTGATCGGCCTGCCGCTTGGCGCGGGCGCATTCGTGGCCGGCATGGGCTGCGCGCTCGCCACGGGCTACCTGAAGGAAAACAGCCGCATCAAGGAAGACACGGTCATGGGGGTGGTCTTTTCCGGCATGTTCGGGCTGGGCATCGTGCTCTACCTGTCGATAACGTCAGACGTTCATCTTGACCACATCCTGTTCGGCGACATGCTCGGCGTGACATGGGGCGACCTGGCCGAAAGCGCCGTGATCAGCGCCATCGCCACCGCCTTCATGCTCGTCTTCCGCAAGGATCTGGCGATGGCGGCCTTTGACGAGCAGCACGCCCGCGCCATCGGCCTGCCGGTGCGATTCCTGCATTACGGGCTTCTGGCGGTGGTCTCGCTGGCCGTCGTGGCGGCGCTCAAGGCGGTGGGAATCATCCTCGCCGTTGCATTTCTCGTCGCGCCGGGGGCCATCGCCTTCCTGCTCACACGCACGTTCGCAGCCATGATGGCCACCGCCGCGGCCATCGCGGCCGGCGCGTCCGTGCTCGGCATATGGGCGAGCTTCTTCATCGACAGCGCCCCCGCGCCGACCATCGTCCTCATCATGACGGCGGCCTTCATCGCAGCCTTCATCCGCGAACAGCTTCACTACGCACGGACGCAGTCCGGCGAAGCCTGACGCGGCATCGCCCCTGCAATCAATCCCGGTCAGATGCGGATGGTGCGGGTGATCTCGATGCCGAAGCCGCCGAGGCCGACATACTGCCGCTCCGACGTGGTGATGAGCGCGATCGAGCGGATGCCCAGATCGCGCAGGATCTGCGCGCCGACGCCGACCTCCCGCCAGCGCTGCTGGCGGACCAGCGCGCTGCCGTGCTGCTCGCCGTCCTTGCCGTCGCCTTCCGTCCCGTGTTCGTCCACCGATGAATCATGGCCCAGCGGATTGCGCAGGATCATGATGACGCCGCGCCCGCCATGGGCGTCGATGGCCTTCACTGCCGCATCCATCCACACCTTGTCGCCGTTGAGCCGCGCGACCATGTCGTCCATCGGCTGTTCGCGATAGATGCGGCAGGGAATGTCCTCGCCGGAGCGCACGTCGCCGAAGGTCAGGATGACGTGCTGCAGCGGATCGAAATCGGAGGAATAGGCATAGATGCGGGCCGGCCCGCCATGGACCGTCACGGCCTTTTCCTCCACCCGCTGAACGAAACGCTCCGTGCGGATGCGATAGGCGATCAGGTCCTCGATGGAAATGATGCGCAGGTCGTGCTCGCGGGCGAATTCGATGAGTTCGGGCAGGCGCTTGACCGTGCCGTCGTCATTGACCACTTCGGCCAGCACGCCTGCCGGCTCAAGGCCGGCCAGCGAAGCAAGGTCGACGCCCGCTTCCGTGTGGCCGGAGCGGGTCAGCACGCCGCCCGAACGCGCGATCAGCGGGAAAATGTGGCCAGGCCGGATGAAATCGGACGGCGCGACATTGCCATTGGCCAGCGCGGTGATGGTGGCCGTGCGTTCGGTCGCCGAAATGCCCGTCGTCATGCCGATCTTGTAGTCCACCGACACGGTGAAGGCCGTGCGCAGCGGATCGATATTGTTGGCCACCATCGGGTTGAGGTGCAGCGCGTCGGCCCGCTCCGCGGTCATCGGCACGCACAGGATGCCCGAGGTATGGCGGATCATGAAGGCGATCTTTTCCGGCGTTGCCTTGGAGGCAGCCATGATCAGGTCGCCCTCGTTCTCGCGGTCGGTGTCATCCACCACCACGACGAGTTCACCATTGGCTATGGCCGTGATGGCCGATTCGATCGTGTCGAGTTGCATCGTGTCCGGTCCTGTCCCGCGGCTGGCCGCCGCCCTGTCTGTTGACGCCTCGCTTAATGAGCGGCGCCTGGCCGGTCAAGGACATGCGGGCCGCGACGGTCCGTTTCACATGGCTGATCGGTGCCGCCGGCTGACGGTTGCCGGCCGGCCCGGCAGCGCGAGCGCGGTTTCATGCCGGCCGCGGCGCGCAACGATCCGCCCGCCGGCCATCACCATGAGCCGGCTTGCCCTCAGCCGGATCGCCTCCACCGGCGAGGATGCATCGAGCACCACGAGGCTCGCCTTGCAGCCCGGCGCGATGCCGTAGCCTTCCAGCCCCATCACCTTCGCGCTGTTCACCGTCACCATGTCGAAGCAGGCGCGCATCTGCGCCGGGCTGGTCATTTGCGCCACGTGCAGGCCCATGAAGGCGACGTCCAGCATGTCGGCGGTGCCCAGCGAATACCACGGGTCGAGCACGCAATCCTGGCCGAACGCGACCGTGATGCCGTGCGCCAGCATTTCCGGGACCCGCGTCATGCCGCGCCGCTTGGGATAGGTGTCGTGCCGGCCCTGCAGCGTGATGTTGATGAGCGGGTTCGGAATGGCCGCCACGCCCGCCTCGGCCATCAGCGGCAGCAGCTTGGAGACGTAGTAATTGTCCATGGAATGCATGGACGTCAGGTGCGAACCGGCCACCCGGCCCTGAAGCCCGAGCCGCTGCGTCTCATAGGCAAGCTGCTCGATGTGGCGCGACAGCGGATCGTCGGTCTCGTCGCAATGCATGTCCACCATGAGGCCGCGATCCGCCGCGATTTCGCATAGCTCGGTCACCGAGCGCCGCCCGTCCGCCATGGTGCGCTCGAAGTGGGGAATGCCGCCGACGATCTCCACGCCCATGTCCAGCGCCCGGATCGTGCATTCGCGCGCAGCCGGCGAACGGTAGAAACCGTCCTGCGGAAAGGCGACCAGTTGCAGGTCGATGTAATCCTTCACCTGCTCGCGCACGACCAGCAGCGCACGCACGCCTTTCAGCCCGTCCTCGTCGGAGGTGTCGACATGGCTGCGGATGGCCAGCAGGCCCATGGACACCGCCCAGTCGCAATAGGTCAGCGCGCGTTCGGCGATCTCCTCCTCCGTCTGCAGCGGCTTCAACTCGCCCCACAGCCCGATCCCCTCCAGCAGGGTGCCCGACGCGTTGATGCGCGGCCGGCCGTAGGAAAGCGTGGCGTCCATGTGGAAATGCGGATCGACGAAGGGCGGCGACACCAGGTCGCCCGACACGTCGATCACCTCGCCGGCCGCGGCCTCGATCGCCGGCTCCACCGCCGCGATCAGCCCGTCCCTGACGCCGATATCGGCCGTCCGGCCGTCCGGCAGCACGCCGCCCTTGAGGAGAATGTCGAACATGGGGTTATCGCTCGCCTTTCTGGTAGGGGATCATCAGCGCCTTCGGGTATGTGGCGCGCCGTGCCACGAGGATCAGCGCCAGGATGGACAGCACATAGGGCATCATCAGGAACACCTGGTAGGGCACCAGACCCCCGGCCACCTGCTGCAGCCGCAACTGGTAGGCGTCGAAGGCGGCAAACAGGATGGCGCCGATGAGCGCCTTGCCCGGCCGCCAGGAGCCGAACACCACCAGAGCGATGGCGATCCATCCGCGCCCGTTGACCATTTCGAAGAAGAAGGAGTTGAAGGCGCTCATGGTCAGGAAGGCCCCGCCGATGGCCATCAGCGCCGAACCCGCCATCACCGCGCCCATGCGCACCGCCGTCACCGAAATCCCCTGTGCCTCCACCGCCGCCGGGTTCTCGCCCACCGCGCGCAACGCCAGCCCCGCCGGCGTGCGATAGAGCAGCCAGCCGACAAGGCCCGCCATGATGAAGGCCAGGTAGGTGAGCGGCGTCTGGTTGAACAGCGCCGGTCCGAGCACCGGAATGTCCGACAGCAACGGCACCGGCCAGGCCTGGAAAGCCTCGATCTTGGGCGGCGAGGTCACCTTGGGCAGCGCCACGCGATAGGTGAAATAGGTCAGGCTGGAAGCCAGCAGCGTGATGCCGATGCCGGTGACATGCTGCGACAGGCCGAGCGGCACCGTGAGAAAGCCGTGCACGAGGCCGAAGGCCGCGCCCGTCAGCGCCGCCACGAGCACGCCGGTCCACAGGTCCGCTCCGTTCCACACCGCGAACCAGCCGGCGAAGGCGCCCGCCGTCATGATGCCCTCGATGCCGAGGTTCAGCACGCCGGCGCGTTCGCAGATCAGTTCGCCCAGCGTGGCGAAGATCAGCGGCGAGGCGATCCGGATCGCCGCGGCCCAGAACGTGGCAGTGAAAAGGATGTCCAGCGCGTCACCCATGGCCTCACCTCCACCGGATGCGGTAGCGCGACAGCATGATCGCCGCCACCATGGTCAGGAGTGCGGCGGCCACCATCACCTGCGCGATGTAGGAGGGCACGCCCGCCGCCCGGCTCATGGCGTCCGCGCCCACGAAGATGCCGGCCACGAAAATCGCCGACAGCACAACGCCGAGCGGGTTGAGCATGGCAAGCATGGCGACGACGATGCCCGTGTAGCCATAACCCGGCGACAGGTCGAGCGTCAGGTTGCCC
The DNA here is from genome assembly GCF_046506625.1 of Zhengella sedimenti. Classification (NCBI taxonomy): domain Bacteria; kingdom Pseudomonadati; phylum Pseudomonadota; class Alphaproteobacteria; order Hyphomicrobiales; family Notoacmeibacteraceae; genus Zhengella; species Zhengella sedimenti. The sequence continues at coordinate 976,586 of NZ_JBKFFP010000001.1, read as the reverse complement.
TTGAGCCCGGCCACTTCCGAAAATCCGGCCAGCGCGGCAAGTCCGCCCGAAAGCAACGCGGTCTTCATCAGCACCCGGTTGACCGGGATCCCGGCAAAGCGCGACGCTTCCGCATTGTGGCCGACCGCGCGCATCTCGTAGCCGAGCGCCGTCTTCTTCATGATCACCCAGATGACGACCGCACTCGCCAGCGCCAGGACGAACCCCCAGTGAAGCCGCCGTCCCTTGACGAGGCGCGGCAGTTCGGCCGCGTCGATCACCTTCCTCGACTGCGGCCAGCCAAGCCCCATCGGGTCTTTCAGCACGCCTTCGAGCAGCATGGAAACGAACAGCAGCACAATGAAATTCAACAGCAGCGTCGTGACCACCTCGTCCACGCCGAAGCGGATCTTCAGAAAGGCCGGTCCCAGCAGCAGCAGCGCGCCCGCCAGCATGGCCGCCACCATGATGAGCGGGATCAGCGCAAGCGAAGGCAGCGCCACCGCGCCCGTTCCCAGCACCACGGTCATCACCCCGCCGATATAGAGCTGCGCCTCCGCGCCGATGTTCCATAGACGCGCCCGGAAGGCGACGGCCACGGCCAGCCCGGTGAAGATCAGGGGCGTTGCCCGCGTCAGCGTTTCCATGAAGGCGAATTGCGAGCCCGCCGCACCCTTGATGACGAGCCAGAAGACGTTGAAGGGATTGGCCCCTGCGACCAGCACCAGGAGCGATGCGAAGACCACGGTGGCCGCGATGGCCCCGGCCGGATAGCCGAGCGTGTGCAGCATGGTCGGCCGCGGCCTCGGTTCAAGCCGCATGGGAGGCCTCCGCGAACCCGTGACCCGCCATCAACTGGCCGATCTCGGCAAGACTGCGCTCGCCGCGTGCCGAGGGCGCGGAAAGCCGCCCCTTCGACATCACGATCACCCGGTCGGAAAGCGCCAATACCTCGTCGAGATCCTCCGAGATCAGCAGCACGGCCGCACCGCGCGCCCGCGCCTCCAGCAGGCGTTCATGGACGTAGGAGACCGCGCCCACGTCCAGTCCGCGCGTCGGCTGGTTGGCCAGGATCACCGCCGGTTCGCCGTCCAGCGCGCGCCCCAGGATGAGCTTCTGCATGTTTCCGCCCGACAGCAGGCGCACGCGCGCCTCCGGCGACGGGCATTTCACGTCGTAATCGGCGATGATCCGTTCGGCGAAGGCACGCGCCGCGGCCCAGTCGAGAAAGCCGAAACGCGAGAAGCGGCGGCTGCGATAGGCTTCCGAGATGACATTCTCCGACACGCTCATGTCGTCGATCATGCCGGTGGCGTGGCGGTCCTCGGGGATGCGTCCGATGCCATGAGACAGCGCGGCGCGCGGCGACCAGCCGCTGACCGCCTCGCCCTTGACGATGATGTCGCCCGCAATCGGCCGCGCCGTGCCCGCGATCAGCGCCGCGAGCGCGGCCTGACCGTTGCCCGAAACGCCCGCAAGCCCGGTGATCTCGCCGCCGCGCAGGTCGAGGTCGACGCCATGCAGTGCCGGCCCGCCACCCTGCCCCGCCGCGTGTACGTTGCGAAGCGAGAGCAGTGACGGTCCCGGCACCGGCGGCGCGATGTCGGGCGGCGCGATCTCCTGGCCCACCATCATCGTGGCAAGCTGGTGCCGGTCGGTATCCGCCACCGCAACTTCACCGGCCACACGGCCGGCGCGCAACACCACCACGCGGTCTGCCACCGCCATCACTTCATGCAGCTTGTGGGAAATGAAGATGATCGACAGTCCGTCGGCCACCAGTTTCTTCAGCGTGGAAAACAGCGCATCCGTCTCCTGCGGGGTGAGAACCGCCGTCGGCTCGTCGAGAATGAGGATGCGCGCGTCGCGATAGAGCGCCTTGAGGATTTCAACGCGCTGCCGTTCGCCCACCGAAAGCGACTGCACCAGCGCATCGGGATTGACCTGAAGGCCGAAATCGGCCGCAAGCTTGAGGATCTTCGCCTTCGCACCCGTCCGGTCGAAACGCGGTGAGAAAAGGGGTTGCGTGCCCAGCGCGATATTGTCCAGCACGCTCATCTGTCCGGCCAGCGTGAAATGCTGGTGCACCATCCCGATCCCGGCCGAAAGCGCCGCGCGCGGGTCGCCGGGCGGCAGCGGCTTCCCGAACGCCTCCACGCTGCCCGTATCGGCCACGTAATGGCCGAACAGGATGTTCATCAGCGTGGTCTTGCCTGCTCCGTTCTCGCCCAGCAGCGCCACGACTTCGCCGCGCGCCAGCGAAAGCGAAATGCCGTCATTGGCCTTGAGCGCGCCGAACTGCTTGGTGATCCCGGCCAGGCGCAGCACCGGATCGTCCGTTTGCCTGTCCCCCGGCACGGCCATCCCCTCTTCGAAAGGCGCCGGGCGGCGGGCTGGCCACCGCCCGGACTTTCCCCGCTACATCGTCGACTTCGGCTCTTCGTCGTTGATCTCGACCACGAAGGACCCGTCCTTGATGGCCGCTTCCTTCTCCGCGACCATGGCCATGGCGGCTTCGGGGACCTTGCCCTCGAAGGTTCCGAGCGGCGCCAGCGAGCAACCACCCTCCTTCATGAAGGAATAGACGCCGTAGTCTTCCGCCTTGAAGGCACCGTCCTTGATCTTCGCGATTGCCGCATCCAGCGTCGGCTCGAAATGCCACAGCGCGGAGGCCACGACGGTCTCGGGATAATCGGATTGCGTGTCGATGACATTCCCGATGGCCAGCAGGCCCTTCTCCTTGGCCGCGTCCGAAACGCCGAAGCGCTCGGCATAGAGCAGGTCCGCGCCGGCGTCGATCTGGGCGAAGGCGGTTTCCTTGGCCTTGGGCGGATCGAACCACGACCCGATGAAGGCCACCTGGAACTTCACCTCCGGATTGATCTCCTTCGCCCCGGCCATGAAGGCATGCATGAGCCGGTTCACCTCCGGGATCGGGTATCCGCCCACCATGCCGATATTGTTCGACTTGGTCATGGCCCCGGCGATGATGCCGGTCAGATAGGAGGCGTCCTGGATGTAGTTGTCGAACACCGCGAAGTTCGGATGCTCCTCCTGCGGCTTGAAGGACGAACCGATGAGGAAGGCCTTGTCCGGGTAGTCGTCGGCCACGGAGCGCGCCGCATCCTCCACCGCGAAGGCCTCGCCGAGGATGAGGTCGTAGCCCGCCTCGCAATATTCACGCATGACGCGCTCGTAATCGCTGTTCGACACGCTTTCGGAAAACACATACTCGATGTCGCCCCGCTCCACCGCCGCCTCGGCGGCCTTGTGGATGCGGCTCACCCATTGCTGTTCGACGGGCACGGTGTAGATGGCCGCGGCCCTGATCTTGTCCGCCGCGCGCGCCCTTCCGATGAGGCCCGGCATGGCGAGCATGGCAGCGCCCGCGCCACCGGCTGCGATGAGTTGACGCCGGCTGATCGGCAAGGCGGCCGCCGCTTTCGTCCTGACTGGCATGGTCTGGCTCCTGTTCCCCTGATGAAAAAATTGGCATCCCGTCTTTTTGACCAAATGGTAAACACAAGAATGTGCCGTTGGCAATCGTGTTGCGCTAAAATGCCGCCACGAACGGGCCGCGCCAAGGGCCTCCGGACAGGCTATGGTGATTTTGCCCCAAATTCGCCTTGAGTCTTGCATGTTGTGACCGGTGGGAGGCGGGCAACCGGATGGAGAGGATTGCCATGAAGAATGTTCTTGTGATCTTGGCCGCAACGATGGCGCTCGCGGCCTGTACGACCGCCGAGCGGGATGCTGCCACCGGCGGCGCCATTGGCGCGGCGGCGGGCGCGATCGCCACCGGCGGCAAGGCCGGCGGCGTGCTGGCGGGAGCCGCCATCGGCGCCGTGTCGGGCGTGTTGATCGGCCGGGCCACGCGGCGCGGCGAATGCGTCTATCGCGACCGCTACGGCCGCCGCTACATCGCCCGCTGCCCGGCCGGCTACTGATCCGTGCTGCCGCCCTGCCGCCGCTTCTGCCTCACCAGCAGGAACGGCACGAAGGCGGCGAGGAACAGCAGGCGCGAGACATGATGGGCGGCGACGAAAGCCGGATCGGCGCCCATCAGCGTTGCCATGGCGGTCATGGTCTCGACACCGCCGGGTGACAGGGCGATCAGCATCGCGCCGAAATCGATCCCGGTCAGTGCCGACGCCATGGCCGCTGCGGCCGCTGCGATGACAACCGAGATGACGGTGATCAGCAGCCCCGCGCCAAGCGCCCGGCGCAACTCGCCGGGTGTCACGCCCGAGAAGCGCGTGCCGATCAGCGTTCCCAGCAGAACGAAGGCGGGCGTGGACAGCCACAGGGGCAGGCCGCCGGAAAGCACGCCACCGATATGGCCGCCCGTCGAGACCAGCATGCCGCCGAGCAGGTAGGCCGCCGGCAGGTTAACCCGCTTGAAACCCCAGCCCGCAACGCCCGCCAGCGCCAGTGCGGCCAGGATCTGCTCCGCCGGCATGGTTTCCGCGGAAAAGCCGCTGCCCGGCCGGGAGAGCCCGGCAATCTCGACGACGGGCGGGACGGCCAGCGTCAGGAACAGCACCCGCATCGACTGGACGATCCCGATAAGGCGCACATCGAGCCCGGACTGCTCGGCCATGGCCAGCACATAGCTCAGGTGTCCCGGCGCCGACGAGAGCACGGCCGAAGGGCCATGCGCGCCCGTGAACCGGACCAGGGCGGCGCGCGAGACGAGCATGATCGTGACCAGCGCCGCGATGAGCGCGGCCAGGCTGACCGGCCAGCGTGTCAGCGCATTCGTCACGTCCGGCGTCACGCCCGATCCCATGGAAAGGCCGATCATGATGAAGGCGAAATCCCGGATGCGCGCGGGAATGCCCATGCGCACACCGGCCAGGCCGCACAGCGTGACCGCGACCGCCGGTCCGGTCAGGAAGGGCGCCGGCACGCCTGCAAGGAAGGCAAGCGCCGCGCCGCAACCACCGGCGGCGATGGCGGCGGCAAAGGGCATGGCGGAACGAAGAAGCTCGGGTCGGGGCATGGGCCGCACAATCGGTGGGTCTGGCCGGGATCACAGGCTCGTACGAAAGGCGCGGCAATCATGCAAGCCGCAATCGCCTCCCGGACATGGCCGGGTCGTTGCCCCACCCGCGCCGGGGTGACGTGACAGAATCACAACAGGGCGGCAACGAACATGGCGAATCCCTGACGAATTGTTGACACGCCATCCCGTCAGGCGTTTAAGGGAAGGCGTTGATGGTCTGCGGGCATTGTGCCCGGAGCTAAGAGGGAATCCGGAAGGCCGACCGTTTCAGGACGGAAAAGGTTAAGCCGGAACTGCCCCCGCAACTGTGAGCGGTTTGGCCCGTCCACACGCCACTGGTCCGCAACGGACCGGGAAGGCGGACAGGCCGCGAAACCGTGAGTCAGGAGACCTGCCATCAGCGCGTCACCCGGCCGGACACGGGGTGTGTCAGGGCTGCCCAGCGCAAGCGGTGACGAACGCGTCGCCGCTGGCTGGCTGCCCCTTGAGGCATTCCCTGCCGGCACTCGAATCGCAGAGGAACCGGAGGGGTTTCCATGCCTGCATCTGCCTGCACATCGGCGCGGCTTGCCGCGTTTTCCGCCATGCTATCCGCAACCGCCGCCCTGCCCGCGCTCGCCCAGGACATCGTCATCGATGCCGGTGAAGTGGTGGTCTCCACGCCCAACCGCACCACCGAGAAGAAGGACCGCGTCGGCTCAAAGGTCGAAGTGGTCACGAAGGAAGAGATCGAGGAGCGCGCGCAACCCGCCGTCACCGATTATCTCGCCACCCTGCCCGGCGTTTCCGTCGCGGCCAATGGCGGCACGGGCGGCCAGGAGACCGGCCTCTTCGTGCGCGGCGCCGACAAGAAATACGTCAAGACGCTCGTCAACGGCATCGACATTTCCGACCCCAGCGCCACGCAGGTTCAGCCGGCGCTTGAAAGCCTGATGACCGGCGGCGTAACCGGCATCGAACTGCTCAAGGGCTCGCAATCCACGCTTTACGGGTCCGATGCCGTGGCCGGCGTCCTGGCCATCTCCACGCTGAACGGCATCGAACAGGGCCTGCATCACGACATTTTCGGCGAGTACGGGTCCTTCGGCACCTGGCGCGGCGGCTATGTCTTCTCCGGCGCGTCGGAAACCGGCAAGTTCGCCGCCGGCATCTCCGGCACCCGGTCGGACGGCATCTCGGCGGCCAGGGTCAACGGCGGTACCGTCGTCGATCTCGACCCTGCCCGCCTCGAAGCCGACGCGTTCGACAACATCTCCGCCGACTTCGCCGGCGAGCAGCAGCTTTCCGACATCGTCACGGTTTTCGGCAGCGTGCTCTACCGCCGCACCAATGCCGACTATGACGATTCCGGCAACCCGCCCACCGACAATTCCTTCAACACAGCCCGTTCGCGCCAGATCGCCGGACGCATCGGCGCCCATGTGGACCTGTTCGACGGCCGCTGGCGCAACACGGTCTCGGTGCAGGCCTTCGATGTCGACCGCGACCTGTCCTCCGTTTCCGCCTTCGGCCCCTTCATCGGCAACTGGCGCGGCCAGCGCCTGAAGTTCGACTACCAGGGCGGCTGGGACCTGAGCGAAGCGCTGACGTTGCAATATGGCGTCGATCACGAGCGCCAGACCGCACGGTCGACCAACAATTTCGGCGGCCTGACCGACGACACCCATAACCTGACCGGCCTGTGGAGCCAGCTTGGCTGGAATCCGGCGGAGAACTTCACGCTGACCGCGGGCCTGCGCCACGACATCCACAATGTCTTCGGCGGCCACACGACCTGGCGTGCGGCTGCCTCATGGAATGTCACGGAGACGACCCGCCTTCATGCTTCGGCCGGAACCGGCTTCCGCGCCCCTTCGCTCTTTGAGCTTTATGCCCCCTTCGGCACCGGCAATGCGGCGCTGGTTCCCGAGGAAAGCATCAGTTTCGATGCCGGCATCGAGCAGACCTTCCTGGGCGGGCGCCTCGTGGTCGATGTCACCGGCTTTGTCCTGAACACCGACAACCTGATCGATTATTCCTACGCCACCTTCTCCTATGTGCAGGTGCCAGGCGTGACGAAGCGCTCCGGCGTCGAGGTGGCGGCGGCATGGGCCGTGACCCCGGACTTCGACCTGAAGGGCGCCTATACCTACACCCGCACGAGACAGCCGGACGGCCTGCGCCGCCCGCGCGTGCCCGAGCATGACATCGCGCTGACCGCCATCTGGCGGCCGGCGGAAAAATGGACGGTCAGCGCCACCGCGCGCGGCGTGGTCAACCTGACCGACCGGGTCTCGGCGGGCTTCGGCACGTTCAACGACGTGAAACTCGACGACTTCCTCAAGGTCGATGCGAAAATCGCCTGGAAGCCCGCAGAAAACTACGAGGTCTATCTGCGCGGCGAAAACCTGCTCGACCAGCGCTACGAGACGGTGGCGGGCTATTCGACCCCGGGCATCTCGGTCTTCGCCGGTTTCCGCGCGAAGCTTGGCGGGGAGTAAGCACCATGGCGCGGCGAAACGGACATGCCTTCCGCTTCGCCGCCGCCCTTCTGGCCGCGCTGGCCGGAACGGGCGCGCGGGCGGATCCGGCCCTGCCGACGGTCCATTCGCTCAACCTGTGCACCGACCAGCTTGCCATGCTGCTGGCCGCGCCGGGCCAGTTGCAATCGGTCTCGGAACTGGCCACCGACCCGTCCCTTTCCGCCCTGCATGATGAGGCCCGCGCCTTTCCCGCCAATCGCGGGCTTGCCGAGGAAGTGGTCGCGGCATCGCCCGATCTCGTCGTCACCGGCGCCTGGTCGGCGCGCAACGCGACGGACCTGCTCAAGGGTCTCGGTTACCGGGTGGAGACCTTCGCCCCCGACCTGACGCTGGACGGCATTCGCGCCGACATCGCCCGCATGGGCAGGCTCATGCGGCGGGAAGAAAGGGCACGGGACCTGCTGGCCGCATTCGATGCCGAACTGGCGAGGGCGCCGGATGCCGCCTGCGCCCCGGCCTTCCGCCCGTCGCTGCTGGTCTATGGCCCGAACGGCGTCACGGAAGGCGCGGGAACGCTGCCCGACACGGTCATCGAGGCGGCCGGTTTCAGGAACCTCGGCGCCGAACCGGGGGCAGGCGGCATGGCCTTCGTCTCGCTGGAAAACGTCATCGCCATGCGTCCCGATGTCATCCTGCTGCCAGCCAACGACCCGGCCGCGCCCGCGCTGGCGCAGAAGCTCTTCGATCATCCGGCCCTCAAGGCCAGCGGCGCGCGCATCCTGCGCGGGGTGGTCGATCCGGCGCTGTGGACCTGCGGCGGACCGTTCACCGCAAGGGCCGTGACCGCATTGAAACGATTGCGCGCCGGCCTGCCCGGCTGCGAAAGGCCCGGCTCGTGACCCGGCCCGCCCTCCTCATGGCCCTGCTGGCCTTTGCGTTCTTCTTCGCCTCGCTGGGCGTGGGCGCCTCCGGCCTGCCGGTCTGGCAGGGACTGGTGGCGCTGGTGACCGGCGGCGATCCGCTGGCTGCGACCATCATGCGCGACATCCGCCTGCCGCGCGCCCTGCTGGGTCTGACGATCGGCTTCTCCCTCGGCATCGGCGGCGCGGCGCTGCAGGGCTTCCTGCGCAATCCGCTGGCCGAACCCGGCCTCGTCGGCGTCTCGGGCGCCGCGGCGCTGGGCGCCGTCGCGGTCTTCTATACCGGCCTGTCAGCCTTCGGCGGCTTCACCGTGCAACTGGGTGCGCTCGCCGGCGCCGCTGGCGCGGTGCTTTTTCTCATGGGGCTGGCCGGGCGCAAGGCATCGCCCATGACGCTGGTGCTGGCCGGCGTGGCGCTGACCAGCCTGACCGGCGCGCTGACCGCTCTGGCGCTGAACCTCTCGCCCAATCCCTTCGCCTCCTATGAGATCATCTTCTGGCTGCTGGGCTCGCTGAAGGACCGCGCGCTGTCCGACGTGGCGCTCGCCCTGCCCCTGATGGGGGCCGGCTGGGCGCTGCTGCTGGCAGCCGCCCGCGCGCTCGATGCCCTGTCGCTGGGCGAGGACACGGCGCGCTCGCTCGGCATCCACCTGCCGCGCACCGCCGCCATGCTGGTCACCGGCGTCGCGCTCTCGGCAGGCGCTGGCGTGGCCGTGGCCGGAACGATCGGCTTTGTCGGCCTTGTCGTGCCGCACCTGCTGCGCCCCTTCACCGACGAGCGGCCCTCCTCGCTCCTGCTTGCTTCCGGCTTCGGCGGCGCGGCCCTGCTGCTCGCGGCCGACATCACCGTTCGGCTGATGACAACGGGCCGCGAACTCAATGTCGGCGTGCTCACCGCGCTCATCGGCGCGCCCTTCTTTCTCTGGCTCGTCATGTCCAACCGCAGGGTGATGACATGAGCGGGCTTGGCGTGGAAAACCTGTCGGCAGCCCTCAGCGGCAGGCCCGTGCTGAAAGGCGTGTCGCTCGCCGTGCAACCCGGCGAGACCGTTGCCCTGCTGGGGCCGAACGGTGCCGGCAAGTCCACCCTCTTGCGCTGCCTTGCGGGCCTGGTTCCAGCCACGGCCGGCACCGCGAGCTGGAATGGCAGCGCGCTTGCCGCCATGGCACCCGGCGAGCGCGCCCGCATCCTTGCCTATCTGCCCCAGGACAGGGTCGTGCACTGGAACCTCGCCGCCCGCGCCATCGTCGCGCTCGGCCGCCTGCCGCATGGGGGGTATGGCACGCGTCTCTCACCGGCCGACGAAACCATCGTCGCGGACGCCATGGAGGCGATGGATGTGGGCCATCTGGCGGACCGGCCCGCCGCTGCCATGTCCGGCGGCGAACTGGCCCGCGTCCTCGCGGCACGGCTGATCGCCCAGGACACGCCGCTCCTTCTGGCAGACGAACCCGCCGCCAGCCTCGATCCGGCCCACCAGATCCGGCTGATGGCCTCGCTGCGCCGGCAGGCCGGCCTTGGCAAGGCCGTGCTTGTCTCGCTGCACGACATCGAACTGGCCGCACGCTGGTCCGACCGCGTCATCATCATGCGCAGCGGGACCATCCTTGCCGACGGAAAACCCGACAATGCCATTTCCGCAGAGACCATGGCCGGCGCCTATGGCATCACCGCGCGCATTGGCCGGGATGAATGCGGCCTGACCTTCACGCCGCTCGCGCTGACGGCCAACGGAGACGCACCATGAACGCCTGGCTGGACTCCTCCCTCGAAGCCCTGACACCCGCCCTGGGCGACCTGTTCGGGAAGGGCGGGCCGGCCATGGTGGCGCTGGCCATCCTGTCGGTCCTCGTCGTCGCTGTCTTCCTGCAGAAGGTGTTGGGTCTTGCCGCCGAAAGCCTGGCGACCGGCCGCGCCGAAAAGGGCCGCCATTCCTCCGGCGCGCTGGGCAAGCTGCTGGCGCGGCTGGATGCCATGCGCCCCGGCGCCACCCCCGACCAACTGGAAACCGAGGCCGATATCGGCGCGCGCGCCGCCCTCGCAAGGCTCCGGCGCGGCATCGGCTTCCTGCATCTGTCGACCGCCGCCGCGCCGCTGACCGGCCTGCTCGGCACGGTGCTCGGCATGATCGAGGCGTTCCGTGAACTCGAAGGCGCGGGCGATCAGGTCAATCCGGCCCTGCTGGCCGGCGGCATCTGGGAAGCCCTGCTGACCACCGCCGCGGGCATGGTGGTGGCGCTCGCCGCCCTCGTCTTCGCCGCCATCCTTGAGGCCATGGCCGGCAACATCGCGCGGCGCATGGAAGCTGCCGTCAACCGCGCGCTGACAAGGCCGCGCGAGCGCGCGGGGCACGAGCCATGAGCCGGCGGCGCATCTCGCTCGACAGCGCCGCGCCGCGGCCGGGCGTGAACCTCACGCCGATCATGGATGTGGTCTTCATCCTCGTCATCTTCTTCATGCTGGCCGCGCAATTCGTCCGCCAGGCCGAACAGCCGCTGGCGCTGGCCCCGGCCGGGGACGCGGCAGCGGCATCGCAGGCGGCGGCGCCACAGATACTGGCGCTGTCCGGACCCGGCTTCACGCTGGATGGCGAACCTGTCGCCGAAGGAGAACTGGCGGCTGCACTGGCCGCCGATCCGGACCGCCCCCTCATCGTCTCCGCCGGCCCGGACGCGCCCTACCAGGCGCTGGTCACCGCGCTCGATGCCGCGGCAAGGGCGGGTCGGACGAAGGTTGCCACCCGCGCCGGGACCGGCACGGACGGGGAGACGGCCCGATGAAGCGCCTGCGCCTTGACCTGCCGCCAGCGCCGCAGGCCGACCCCACCCTGCCGCTGATCAACATCGTCTTCCTGCTGCTGATCTTCGTCATGCTGTCCGGCGTGATCCGCGCAACCGACCCGCTGCCGATTGAGCCGGCATCCGCGCCCGCCATCCCCTCCGGAACACCGGCACCGGCACGCACGCTCTATGTCGCCGCCGACGGGCGCATGGCCTGGAACGGCCTTGAGGGCGATGCCGCGCTCGACGGACTGGCCGCCGCCTTCGTGGCCGAAGACTGGGAGCGCGCCTGGTTGAAGGCAGACCGCAATGCCGGCGCCGCGTCCGTCGTGCAGGTGACGGAAAGACTGCGCGCCGGCGGCGTGACCACCCTGACGATGATCGTGGAGGCCAGGCCATGAAGACCCTGCGCACCGCTCTGGCCATCCTGCTGTCGCTCGGCCTCCATGCAGCCCTCGCCGCCGTTGTCGCCAACGGGATCGCCGGCGGTGGCGATGCCGGCGAGGCCGGCGATGTGGCGGTGACCGTCACGCTCATCGAAGCGCCGGGCGAGGATGGTGACGATACCGCGCCGGAGCAAACCGTGCCGCAGACCGATGCCATCCCGGAAAAGATCTCGCATGCGGCCGCGATGACGCCTTCCGCCATTGCGCTGCCCGTGCCTGTATTTCCGGACGCACCGCCTCTCGTGGCGCTTGAGGCAAGCGACATCGCCGTCGCCCTGCCCCGCATCGGCATGCCCGCCATCGCCCCGGCAATTCCCGAACCGCCGCAAAGCGAAAGCTGGGCCGACCTGCCTGAGACCGTCGCCGTTCTGCCGGCGCCGCGCCCGGACATCAGGCCGGCCCCCGCGCCGCCGCCCCCGAAGGCGGCCAGACCCGCACGGCCGGAGAAGAAAGCACAGGGCGCCATCGAAAGACGGCAGGAGCGGAAGGCGGGCGCGGGCAAGGCAACCGGCAGGGACACCACCACCCGGCAAGGGGCACGGGGCCAGGGCGCAGCCCCGTCACGCGCGCAATTGCGCAAGGCCATGGCGAGCTATGGCCAGCGCGTGAACAGCCATGTCGCCCGGCGCAAGCCGCGGGGTGCGGGCGGGCGCGGCACCGTCGGCCTCAGCCTTCGCATCGCCCGTTCTGGTGCGCTTCTCGGTGCCAGCGTCAGTTCCAGTTCCGGCGACCCGTCGCTCGACAAAAGGGCGCTCCAGGCCGCGCGTGGCGCCGCCCCCTATCCGCGCCCGCCAGACGAAGTGCCGGGGCAAAGCCTGGCCTTGCGCATAAGGCTGAGCTTCAGGTGACGGCCGGAGGAAGGGGCAGTCGCGATGGCCCCGCCCCTGTCACTCACTTTTCTTGGATGGCGTAGCCTGCGCCCCGGATCGTGCGGATCACATCGGGCATGTTGCCGATATTGACGGCCTTGCGCAGCCGGCCGATATGCACGTCCACCGTGCGCTCGTCGATATAGATCGTCTCGCCCCAGACATTGTCCAGAAGCTGCCCGCGCGAGAACACCCGGCCGGGATGCTGCATCAGGTATTCCAGCAAACGGAACTCCGTCGGGCCCAGCTTGACCTCACGGCGGGACCGGAAGACGCGGTGGGTTTCCCGGTCCAGCACGATATCGCCGACCGTCAGCGTGCCGGACAGCATTTCCGGCTTGGCCCGTCGCATCAGCGCACGCACCCGCGCCAGGAATTCGGGCGTCGAGAACGGCTTGACGAGATAGTCGTCGGCGCCTGTGGAAAGCCCGCGAACCCGGTCGCTTTCCTCGCCGCGCGCGGTGAGCATGATCACGGGAAGGCGTTCGGTCTCGGGCCGCAGGCGCAGGCGCCGGCACAACTCGATGCCGGAGACGCCGGGCAGCATCCAGTCTAGCACGAGAAGATCGGGCACGTTCTCGCGCAGGCGCAGTTCCGCCTCGTCGCCGCGGTTGACCACCTCGACCGCGTAGCCCTCGGCCTCGAGATTGTACTGGAGCAGGACGCCCAGCGGTTCCTCGTCCTCGACAACAAGAATGCGCGGTGTTGCCATCTGCCAGTATCCGGTTTCAGCCGATGCCTTCGGCGACATTGTCCACCTTCGGCCGCGCCATCGGCAACTGGTCGCCGGTGATCATGTAGTAGGCGTTCTCGGCGATATTGGTGACATGATCGCCGATGCGCTCGATGTTCTTGGCGCAAAACAGCAGGTGCGTGCAGGACGAGATCTTGCGCGGGTCCTCCATCATGTAGGTCAGCAATTCGCGGAACACCGACGTATAGGCCATGTCGATCTGTTCGTCGCGATTGCGGATCTCCTCGATTTCGTCCGCGCGGCGCCCGACATAGACCTCGACGATTGCCTTGACCTGGTCGCGGGCCAGTCCGGCCATCTTCTCGATGCCGAAATTGGGTTCGCGCATCACCACCATTTCGCCGATGGAGCCCACGCGCTTGCAGGTGCTCTTGGCCAGGTCGCCGATGCGCTCCAGGTCGCCGGCCATGCGCATGGCGCCAACGGCGAAGCGCAGGTCCTGCCCCATGGGCTGGCGCTTGCCGATGAGCATGACGGCGCGGTCGTCGAGATCGCGCTGCATCTGGTCCATCAACCGGTCTTCGGAGATCACCCGCTGCGCCAGGGCCACGTCGCCGGTCAGCAGCGCGCGCGTGGCCATGTCCACCATCTCGGCGGCCCGCTCGCCCATCGTGCGGATCATCGTGTCCATCGCGTCCAGTTCCTCGTCGAACGAGGTGACGGTATGCTCGCCCATGGCGCAGTCTCCCGGATTGGTAAGGCTCAGCCGAAGCGGCCGGTAATGTAGTCTTGGGTGCGCTTGTCGTCGGGGCTGGTGAACATCTTGTCCGTCGCCCCTTCCTCGACGAGGATTCCCAGGTGGAACATCGCCGTGCGTTGCGAGACGCGCGCGGCCTGCTGCATGGAATGGGTCACGATGACGATCGTGTAGTTTTCCTTCAGCTCGTCGATCAGTTCCTCGACCTTTGCGGTGGCGATCGGGTCGAGCGCCGAGCAGGGTTCGTCCATCAGGATGACTTCCGGCGAGACCGCGATGGCGCGCGCGATGCACAGGCGCTGCTGCTGGCCGCCTGAAAGGCCCGTGCCCGGCTCGTCGAGACGGTCCTTGACCTCCTCGAAGAGACCCGCCTTCTGCAGGCTGGTCACGACGATCTCCTCCAGGTCGGCCTTGGACCGCGCCAGGCCGTGGATGCGCGGGCCATAGGCGATGTTCTCGCGGATCGACTTCGGGAACGGATTGGGCTTCTGGAACACCATGCCCACCCGGGCGCGCAGCTCCACCACGTCGATGGACTTGTCGTAGATGTCCTTGCCGTCCAGCGTGATCCTGCCCGTGACGCGGCAGATGTCGATCGTGTCGTTCATGCGGTTGAGGCAGCGCAGGAAGGTGGACTTGCCGCAACCCGAAGGACCGATCAACGCCGTCACCTGGTTTGCCCGGATGTCGAGATCGACATCATAGAGCGCCTGTTTCTCGCCATAGAAGACGCTGACTTTCTCGCCGCGCATCTTGAGCGGGTGGGTTTCGTTCTGCGGCATGGTCTTGAGTGCTTCTTCAATCTTTGTTTCGGTACGCATGTTCATCTCGGCGCTCCGTTTTCGACCGGTCACCAGCGCCGCTCGAAGCGTCGGCGAAGTATGATGGCGGTAATGTTCATGATCGCAAGGAAAACCAGCAGGATGATGATCCCGCCCCAGGCGCGTTCATAGAAGGCCGGATCCGCGCGCTTGGCCCATTCGAAGATCTGGGCGGGCATGGCGGAGTTCGGGTCGAGGAAGCCTGACACCACGCCGTCGGGGTAGTTCGAGGCGATGAAACCGACCATCCCGATGAGCAGCAGCGGCGCGGTTTCGCCAAGCGCCTGCGCCAGGCCGATGATCGTGCCCGTCAGGATACCCGGCATGGCCAGCGGCAGCACATGGTGGAAGACCGACTGCATCTTCGACGCCCCGATGCCCAGTGCCGCCTCGCGTATGGATGGCGGTACGGCCTTCAGCGATGCCCGTGTCGAGATGATGATCGTCGGCAGCGTCATCAGGGTCAGCACCAGCCCGCCGACCAGCGGCGCGGACTGCGGCAGATGCGCGAACTGGATGAATGCCGCCAGCCCCAGGATACCGAACACGATGGAGGGAACCGCCGCCAGATTGGCGATGTTCACCTCGATCAGGTCCGTGAAACGGTTTTGCGGCGCGAATTCCTCCAGGTAGATGGAGGCCGCGACCCCGATCGGCAAAGCGAGGAACAGCACCACCAGCATCATGAACAGCGAACCGAGCATGGAGACGCCGATGCCGGCCTGTTCGGGCCGCGAATCGGAGGCATCGGCGCCGGTAATGAAGTCCCAGTTGAAATGCTTCACCACCATGCCGTCTTCGCGCATCTGGTCGACCAGATCCAGATGTTCGGCATCGAGGTTCTTGTCCTGCGCCAGCGCTTCACGGGTGACGCGGCCTTTCAGATAGCCGTCGACGCGCGAGGAGGCGAGAAACTCGAAATCCAGCGTCTTGCCGATGTCTGCCTCGTTGGCCAGTACATGTTCGCGCAGCGTCGCCGGCGCGCCCGAGGACAGGATATCGCCGATCTTGCCCGGATCGGTGAATTCGGTCTTGTAGCCGCGCTCGGCGACCTTGGCGGCGAGCGCATCTTCGATCATGGCGCGATACTTGGAGGTCTTGACCACCGATGCCTCGGCCGCCGCCACCTGCTCGGCATTGAGCGGGATCGAAATCTTGACGAAGGTCTGCTGGAAGGCGCCCACGCCATTGGTCAGGATCGCGTAGAGCAGCGCGACCAGGAAGAACAGGCCGATGGCGATGGCGGCCATGCCATAGGCCTTGAACCGGGTTTCCGCGGCATTGCGGGACCGTGTCCGTCTCGCCGTCTCTTCGGCGCTCGGACGCCCGGCGGGCAGAAGGCTGGTCGTGACGTCGGTCATTCGTACTGTTCCCGGTACTTGCGCACGATGTAGAGCGCGAGGATGTTGAGCCCGAGCGTGATGACGAAGAGCGTCATGCCCAGCGCGAAGGCGACGAGCGCCTCGGGCGAGGCGAAGTCGGCGTCGCCGGTCAACTGGCTGACGATCTTCGCCGTGACGGTGGTCATCGCCTCGAACGGGTTGAGCGACAGCTTGGCCGCGGCGCCCGCACCCAGGACGACGATCATCGTCTCGCCGATGGCACGCGAGGCGGCCAGCAGGATGGCGCCGACAATGCCCGGCAGCGCGGCCGGCAGGATGACCTGCTTGACCGTCTCCGAATGGGTCGCGCCCAGCGCCAGCGAGCCGTCGCGCATGGCCTGCGGCACCGCGTTGATGATGTCGTCCGACAGCGAGGAGACGAACGGGATCAGCATGATGCCCATGACGAGGCCGGCCGTCATCACGGCGGTGCCCGACTGCATCCAGCCGACGGTGCTGTCGCCGAACATGTCCACCAGCAGCGGGCCGACCGTCAGCAGAGCGAACAGGCCGTAGACGATGGTGGGAATGCCGGCCAGCACCTCGAGCAGCGGCTTGGCGTAATTGCGGACCGTCGGGCCGGCATATTCGGCCAGGTAGATCGCCGCCATCAGGCCGATCGGCACGGCGACCACCAGCGCGATCAGCGAGATGTAGAACGTGCCCCACAGCAGCGGCAGGATACCCAGTTCCGAGCCGCCGCCGAAACTCGGGCTCCAGACGGTGCCGAAGAAGAAGTCCGACGCCGGATGGAGCCGGAAGAATTCCATCGTGTTGAAGATCAGCGACAGCACGATGCCGATGGTCGTCAGGATGGCAATGGAGGCCGCCGAAACG
Source organism: Zhengella sedimenti (assembly GCF_046506625.1). Taxonomy (NCBI): domain Bacteria; kingdom Pseudomonadati; phylum Pseudomonadota; class Alphaproteobacteria; order Hyphomicrobiales; family Notoacmeibacteraceae; genus Zhengella; species Zhengella sedimenti. The sequence goes on along the minus strand of NZ_JBKFFP010000001.1, from coordinate 959,634 downwards.
AGCAGGACCTTCACGAAGCTCTCGACCGAGTTGCGGGCCCGGAAACGCGGCGCGATGCGGGTCCATGCGAGCGCGAACCCGCCCATCGCCAGCAGGACCGTGACGATGGCAAGTGCGGTCGTGCCCGTCGCGCTCAGCGCACGGTAATGCTGCGCAGCCTTCAGGATGGCCGGCTCCACGTTCGAAGCCAGGGCCACGCCGACTTCGGCGAGGCGCTCGCGGACATCGGTGAATTCGGTGCGAAGGGAAGCGGCCTGCTCCTCGGTCATAGCGCCGGCCGCCACGGCTGTGTCGAGGCCGTCCGCCACGCGCTGGACGTCGCTCATGACGATTCCGAGAGAGGCACCCTGCGGAATGGCTTCCGCCGGAATTAGCGACGAAACGGCATTCTGGATGACCAGCGGCTGGACCAGCAGCCAGACCACCATGACAAGGAGAGCGGGCACTGTCGCGAAAAGGAAGACGTTGATGCCATGATATCCCGGCACGGAATGCATCTGCCGGATGTCGCCGCCCGCCGATGCGAGCGCGCGCGTCCGGCCGGCGAAATAGCCGGCGACCGCAAGCGCGATCACGAATGCAAGGACCCAGAGTATCGTCATGGCCACGCCGCCCCGTCTGTCTCCGGCTCTGCCGGATATGGAATGGGAGGGCGGCGGCGCCGCCCTCCTTTTGTCCCGGCTCCCGGAAGGGAGCCGCCGGACCGCATTACATGCTGAGCGTCGCCTCGTCGGCAACGGCCTTCTGCGTCGCGCCCAGTTCCGGATCGGCGACCAGGCCGTAATTGGCCAGCGGACCCTTCGGGCCGGCGATTTCCTCGGAGACGAAGAACTCGGCGAATTCCTTCAGGCCCGGGATCACGCCGATATGCGCCTTCTTGATGTAGAAGAACAGCGGGCGGGAAACCGGGTATTCGCCCGAAGCGATCGTCTCGGTGGACGGGGCGACGCCCGACATCGTGGCGACCTTCAGCTTGTCGGTGTTGTTTTCGTAGAACGCCAGTCCGAACACGCCGATGCCGTCCTTGTTGGCGTCGATGCGGGCCAGCGTCTCGGTGTAGTCACCGTCGATGTCGACCGACTTGCCGTCCGTGCGCACGGCCATGCAGGCCTTCTCGGCGTCCTTCTCGGACATGCCGCCGTCAACCATGGCCTTCATGGCGCCGGTGTCTTCGCAGCCCTGCAGCAGGACCTTTTCCTCGAACACTTCGCGCGTGCCGTGCTTGGTGCCCGGAATGAAGGCGGCAATCTCGACGGCCGGCAGGTCGCCATTGGCATCGGCCCAGGTCATGTTCGGGTTGTCGACGATCTGGCCGTCCTTGAGCACCTTGGCGCCGAGGGCGTTGTACCAGTCGGACGGGGTGAAGGCGGTGAAGGCCGGGCCATCCTTCTGGGAGGCGAACACGATGCCGTCATAGCCGATGCGGACTTCGATGATGTCCTTGACGCCGTTTTCGGCGCAGGCCGCGACTTCCTTCTCGCGGATGCGGCGTGAAGCGTTGGCGATGTCGATGGTGTTCTCGCCAACGCCCTCGCAGAAGCGCTTCAGGCCGGCGGAAGAGCCGCCGGATTCCACGACCGGGGTCGGGAAATCGGTGTTCTCGCCGAAGGCCTCGGCAACGATGGAGGCGTAGGGCAGGACGGTGGAGGAACCGGCGACCTGGACCTGGTCGCGGGCGGCGGCGGCGCCGGCGGAACCGGCCATCACGACAGCGGCGGCGGCCGTCGACAGGAGGAATTTCTTCATCTTGGATGCTCCCTTTTTGGGCGATGTCTGCGCGTTTCTCTGTGCGCGGGTCAGGCCCTAAAGCAGCTATGTAACAGTTCAATGACAGTTTCATGTCGGTCGCGTTACGCCTCGACCGAAGGGGACCGCTCGCCGGGCGTGCATTGTCGCCACGTCCCTGGATCCATGGACGTCCGAAGGCATTGGGCGGCAACGATTGCCTTTGCTGGGGGAAGAAAAACCGGCGGGGTGCGAAACCGGGCGTGCTGATTTCCCGTGCCGGGTTTCCCTTGAGCAGAATTGTGGGGCAATCGCTCAACCGCGGCATGTCCGGCAACCCCGCCGGCGAACCGGCCTGACAGAAAAACCGGTCTGTCATGTCTACCCGCTGGCCGGGTCCTCCGGCATGGTGCGAAAACACCATGGCCGCCGCTAACCGATTGACGTTAGGTTAGCTCGTCTTTCCCGAACGCATGCGTGCGGCATGCGGGGGCAGCGGGAAGCACCTGCGGCGCGAACCTGGTTCGCGCCGCCTTCCTTGGTGACCTGGATTTACCGCGCCGGCTGCGGCATGTCAGCGGGCCGCCCGCATGGCTCGCCCGTCGGCGCCCAGCCACTCGCCGACCTTGCGGAGCAGGGCATCGGGCGAGATCGGCTTGGAAAGATAATCGTCCATCCCGCTTTCCAGGCAGCGCTCCCGGTCGCCCTTGAGCGCATGGGCCGTGACGCCGATGACCGGCGTGCGTGTCCGGCCGTCACGCTTTTCGGCCCGCCGGATATGTGCGGTGGCCTCCAGCCCGTTCATCTGCGGCATGGAGACATCCATCAGGACAAGGCGCGGCGCCATGTCGTTCCAGGCCTCCACGGCGAGTTCGCCATTGTTCACCATCTTGAACGTGTAGTCGGTATCGGCGAGGATCTGCGTCAGCACGAGCTGGTTGACCTCGTTGTCCTCCGCCACGAGGATGTCCACGCGGTGCGGCTGGCCGGTTTCCTGGTGGCTGCCGGACACGGCGCCGGTCCGCGCTGTTGCCTCGGCAGGATTGGGCGCCGCCGCCGTATTTGCCGCCGGGGCTGCGACGAACACCTCGCCGTCCCCGCGCGGAGCCGAGCGGCTGTCCTGCACGGCATTAACGATGGCGTCGAGAAGGGCTGAGGACCGGGCCGGCTTCACCAGCGCGGCGGAAATGCCGAGCCGCCGGTTGATGTCGCCGTCCAGCACCTGGTCGACGGATGACAGCAGGATGATCGGAACGCCACCGATGCGGCTGTCCTCCCGGACGGCCTGCGCCACCTGCTCGCCATTCATGCCCGGCATCTGGTAGTCGAGGACAATGCAATCGACGCTGATGCCGTAACCTTCGGCCGCCTTCAGGATCGCGATGCCCTCCCGTCCGTCCCGCGCGGCGCAGGCATCGAAGCCCCAGGATTGCATCTGCTCCATGAGGATGGAACGGTTTACTTCATTGTCATCGATGATGACGATGCGGGCACCGGTGACATCAACGGGTGTTTTCACGGTTCTTGCCCTCTTTCCGTGGTTCTGCAGTTCGATCTCCACCCAGAATGTGGAGCCCTTGCCCAGTTCGCTCTCGGCGCCGATGCGCCCGCCCATCATCTCGGCCAGCCGCGAACTGATGGCCAGCCCCAGCCCGGTTCCCTCGTGACGGCGGGTCGAGGAACTGTCGACCTGGCTGAACTTGTCGAACACGCTTTGCAGCTTGTCCTGCGGGATGCCGATCCCGGTATCCGTCACCGAGATGCGCAACAGGCTGCGTTCGCCGTGATCCGTGCCTGTCACATTGACGAGCACATGCCCGGTCTCGGTGAACTTGACCGCATTGCCCACCAGATTCGTGATCACCTGCCGGATGCGCCCCGCATCGCCGACAAAGTCGGAGCGCAGCGCCGGGTCGATGCGCACGATCAGTTCCAGGTCCTTTTCCTGGGCCCTGACCGACATGAGCGTCGCGACATCCTCCACCGCCTCGGCAAGCGTGAACGGCGCGGGGTCGAGAACCAGTTGTCCCGCATCGATCTTCGAGAAGTCGAGGATGTCGTTGATGATGGTCAGCAGCGCGTTTCCCGACTTCATGATGATGTCGGTGAAGGTACGCTGCTTGTCGTCCAGCCGGGTCCGGCCGAGCAGTTCGGCCATGCCCAGGACACCGTTCATCGGCGTGCGGATTTCATGGCTCATGTTGGCCAGGAACTCCGATTTTGCCCGGTCGGCCAGTTCCGCGGTCCGCCGCGCCTCCCGGAGCGCGTTTTCGCGCTCCTTGGCCTCGGTGATCTCGACGCGGATGTCGAGCATGGCCCCGGTCGATGTGCGGCGCAGGTCCAGCAGGTGCCAGCGCCCGTCCGTCCGGTTGACCTCCATCGGCCCGTCATGGGCCAGCGCCTGTTCGCGCAGCGCCAGTTGCCGCTCGATCCAGCGCTGGCGCGTTTTCTCGTCCGGGATGTGGTGGCGGCCGAGCGATCCGATCATCTCGGCAAACGTCATGCCGATCTCGACCGGCGCGCCCCGCTGCGAATCGATAAAGGCCCTGTTGGCCATCAGCAGCCGGTCGTCCTCTCCGAAGATCGTGAACGACTGGTCCATCGCGTCCACCGCGTCCTGGAGAAGCTGGTTGGCCTTTCGCGCCTCCTCCTCACGCTGCTTGACAGCCGTGATGTCGGTGCGGATGCCGACCCTGTCGCCCAGCGGCGTCAACTCGTCGCGGCGCATCATCCATCGCCCGTCATGGGTCTTGAAGACGATTTCCGCGCCGATCTCCTCGGCCCGCTTCGCGCTGTTTTCCGCGACCCACTCATCCTCGCGGCCGACCGCTTCGGCGACCACGCCGGTATGGGCGAATTCGACGAACATCTCCTGGAAGGTCCGGCCCTCCTTGAGGTTGGGCAGGAAGGCGAACTGCTTGCGGAAGGCGTCGTTGCAGGCGACGAGACGGTCCTCGGCGTCCCACAGCACGAAGCCGTCGGTCATCGCGTCGATGGCCCCCTGCAGCCGCCGCCGGGCCGATTCCGCTTCCATCCGGGCCGCCGCGGCTTCCGATTCGCCCCGCTTCAGATCGGTGACGTCGTTGAGGAACCCGGCCACGTAGCGCCTGCCGTCCGCCGTCACGATCCGGTTCTTGCGGATCGTGCGCCAGCGGGTTTCGCCGTCTTGCTCCCAGCTTTCCAGCGCCTCGTAGGCCTCGCCCGTGGCCAGCACCTGGCGCTCGCTCGGCTCGAACAGGTCTGCCAGTTCGTCGCCGACAAGCTCGCGGGCGTGCTTTCCGGCAATCGATTCGCTGTCCAGCCCGAGCGCCCGGTTCATGGCCCTGTTGGCGCTGACGAAGCAAAGGCCCTCGTCCTTGACGAAGATCGCCTGGTCGAGCCCGTTGAGCACTTCCCTGGCCAGCGAGGATTGCGCCAGCGCATCTTCCAGCGCGGCCTCGCGTTCCTTCAATGCGGTGATGTCGGTCCTCAGGCCGATGAAGGTGCCGTCCTCCATCCGCTTGTTGGAGAAGCGGATCCAGCGCCCGTTGGCAAGCCGGACATCGTATTCCTCGAAGGGAAGATGATAGCGGCGTATCCGCTCGCTGATCCAGCTTTCCCTGTCGGTGGCCGGATCGCGCACGATGTGGCCGGAATCGTGTATGGCGCCCAGGAAGGTTTCCAGCGGCGTTCCGGGGGCGAACATCGTCCGGTCGAGATCGGGATAAAGCGCCCGCATGGCCGCATTGGTCATGTACAGGCGGTCATCGGCGTCATAGACGATCACGCCGCCTTCCAGCGACGAAAAGACGCTTTCCAGCAGCGCGCGGGACTGGTTGAGCTGCCGTTGCAACTCGCCGAAGCCGGCACTGTCGCCAACAAAGCTGGAAATGTCCCGCGACATGCCGCAATAGCCGAGGAATTCCCCGTCCTCGCCGAAACGCGGAAAACCGGATGTGGTGAAATAGCGGAAGGTTCCGTCCCGCGATGTGAAGGCGCCGCGGAAATCCCTGAAGGGCTTGCGCGCCGCGACCAGCGCGAGATGGTCTTCCATCTCCTCCGCGCTGAGCGCGATGCGGCTGAACACCGCCTCGCGGGTGTAGCCGACCAGCATGGACGGCGAGACGCCGGACTGGCGGATCGTTTCGGACACCCAGGTGAACCGGCCTTCGGCGTCGATCTCGTAGACCCAGTCGACAGCGACCCCGAGCAGGCTGCACAGGTCGTCACGCGACAGATGCTTCCCGTAGTCCGTGGAAGCGTCCGCCTCAGCCTGCGCCGACGTCTTGCTTGTGCCGCTCATGCCCAGCCCATCAGACCCCGAGATCTTTCCTTCGTATGAATGTGACCGGCTGAACGGTATGTTCGAATGATTGACGGAGCCTTAACGTTAACGGATGGATATTGACCCACTCACGGCGCACCAGGACGGACCGATGACCGCAGCAAAGGCAGGCCCGGCGCATTTTCTCGCCGATGGCCCCGGCGATGGCGCCGCCGCGATCCTGCTGGCCCATGGCGCAGGCGCGCCGATGGACACGCCCTGGATGAACGCCGTCGCCACCGCCCTTGCCGGCCGCGGCCTTTCGGTGATCCGCTTCGAATTCGACTACATGGCGGCGCGGCGCTCCGGCGGCACGCGCAAGCCGCCGCCAAGGGCCGAAACCCTCATGGCGGAATTCACCGGCGCCATCGCCGCACTGGAAGGGCGCATGCCGCTCATCATCGGCGGCAAGTCGATGGGCGGCCGGGTCGCCAGCATGATCGCCGACCGATGCCGCGAGGCCGGGCAGGTTAGCGGGCTTGTGTGCCTGGGATATCCGTTTCATCCGCCGGGCAAGCCTGCCAGCCTGCGCACCGCCCATCTGGAAGGCCTGCAAACGCCTGCGCTGATCTGCCAGGGCACGCGCGACCCCTTCGGTACGGTCGAAGAGGTGGCCGCCTACCCGTTGCCGGACGCGATCCGGTTCCACTGGCTGGAGGATGGCGATCACGACTTCAAGCCGCGCAAGGCTTCCGGCCACACGCTGGCCAGTCACATCGAAAGCGTTGCCGATGCGGTCGCCGGCTTCGCCCAAACGCTCGGCTAGACTGCTCCCGGCCGCGCTGCCAATCCCTTCCGGTCGCACGGCATCAACTGGCACGGCGCTTGCTGAACATCTGTGCATGAGCCAACAGGGAAAGCGGAATGCAGGCCACAAGACATCTGCCAGGGCGCGCCAAGCTGCTTTTCTTGCTGAGGAATTATCTGCCGAAAGGCTTGTTGGGCATGCCGCGCCAGGGAACTCGCCCGGCAAGATTGCATACAATTTTGCCTTTTCTGCCTAAAATTCATGCACGGAGCACGAAATGAACCCGACCGCCAAGGCCTTTTCCTTCTGGCGCGCCTTGTCGCCAGCCGACGCCATCCGCACGGCCTATGCGGCGCACCAGAGCCATGGCGATCCGGCCATGTTCATTTCCATGAAGCCGCTCGACGATGCGCTGGCTGAAGCACAGGCGCTGATGGAGGCAGGCCCCGCGGGCAAGCCGCTTTATGGCCTGCCTTTCGCGGTCAAGGACAATATCGACGTGGCCGGCATGGAGACAACCGCCGCCTGTCCGGCCTTTGCCTATCGCGCACAGAAGTCCGCCTTTGCCGTGGCGAGGCTGGAGGCGGCCGGCGCCATCTGCATCGGCAAGACCAATCTCGACCAGTTCGCCACGGGCCTCGTCGGTGTTCGCTCGCCTTATGGCATTCCGCGCAACGCGCTCGATCCCGCGCTCGTTCCCGGCGGCTCCTCCTCCGGCTCCGCCGTCGCCGTGGGTGCCGGCATCGTGGCCTTTTCGCTGGGCACCGACACCGCCGGTTCGGGCCGCGTCCCGGCAGCGCTGAACGGCATTGCCGGCCTGAAACCCAGTCTTGGCCTGCTGTCCGCCACGGGCATGGTGCCGGCCTGCCGAACGCTCGATACCATTTCTGTCTTTGCCGCCACCGCTGCCGATGCCGCCGAGGCAACAGCAGCTGCGCAAGGCTACGACCCTTTGGACTTCCTGTCGCGCAAGCTGCCACCGGCCGGACTGGCGCCGGTGCCGCCGCTTTTTTCCGTCGGGGTTCCTCAAAAGGCGCGGCGGCAATTCTTCGGCGACCGCCAGGCCGAGGAGGCCTATGAGCGCGATCTCGAAACCCTGTCCGGCTTCGGCGCCACGATCGCCGAAATCGACTTCGAGCCGTTTTTCGCTGTCGCCCGCCTGCTCTACGAGGGCCCCTGGGTGGCCGAGCGCTATCACGCCGTGAAGACACTGATCGAAACGGATCCGGACGCCCTGCATCCGGTCACGCGCGGCATCATCTCGAATGCCACGAAATTCGATGCCGTCGCCGCCTTCGATGCCTTCTACCGGCTGGCGGACATGAAGCGCGCGCTGGAACCGGTTCTGGCCGGCCTCGATTGTCTCGCCGTCCCGTCCATCCCCACGATCTACACGGTGGATGCGGTTCTGGCCGATCCGGTCACACTCAATTCCAACCTCGGCACCTATACCAATTTCGTGAACCTGCTCGACCTCGCCGCCTTTTCGGTTCCCGCCGGCAGGCGCGCGGACGGCCTGCCATCCTCCCTGACACTCATCGCGCCGGCGGGAAGCGATGCCCGGCTCGCCGGCATCGCCGACATGCTGGAAAACGGCGGGCGGCGTGAGTCCGCCACGGCACCGGCGCCTGGCCGCGTGACCGTGGCTGTTGTCGGCGCACATCTCTCGGGGATGCCGCTCAATCACGAACTGACTTCGCGCGATGCCACCTTCCTCGCCGCCACGCGGACAGCGCCGGAATACCGGCTCTACGCGCTCCCCGGCACGGTCCCGCCCAAGCCGGGGCTCTTGCGCGTGGCGCCGGGCACGGGATCGCGGATCGGCATCGAACTCTGGTCGCTGGACGAAGCTGCTTTCGGCGCGTTCGTCGCGGGGATTCCGGCGCCGCTGGGCATTGGCACACTCCGGCTGGAAGACGGCGGCACCGCCAAGGGATTCCTGGTCGAGGCCGAGGCCGTGCGCGATGCGCGCGACATATCCTCCTACGGCTCCTGGAGGGCTTTCTGTGCGGCGACGGCCTGAGCCCGGTGCTCGAAGCGGTGCCAGGCATCCTCCACGAAGCCGATATGCGCGGCCATAGCCGTTTCTGCGGCATCCGACTCGCCGCGCAGGATGGCCCGGACGATCGCCGTATGCTCGCCATGCGAGGCTGCCAGCCGGCCGAGGGTCGAAAATTGCGCCCGCCGGAACGGTTGCACGCGCAGGCGCGTCGCAAACGTGATTTCGGCAAGATAGGCGTTCCGCGTACCCTCGTAGATGGCGCCGTGGAAATCCTCGTTGGCCAATGTGTAGCCCGCCGTGTCGCCAGCCTGCACCAATGCTTCCATGTGCAGGTGAAGGGATTCCAGCGCCCGCCTTTCCGCCGGCGACATCGTGACGGCGCACAATTTCGCGCACAGGGCCTCCAGATGGCCCATTACCGCGAACATGCCGTGCAGTTCGGCCTCGTCCGGCTTGGTCACCAACGCCTTGCGATGCGGGCGCTGCCGCAGGAGGCCGGAGGACGCGAGCTGGCGCAGCGCCTCGCGCACCGGCGTGCGGGACACGCCGAATTCCGCAGCCAGCCGGCCCTCGTCCAGCGCCGTGCCGGGCGTGATGAGGCCGGCGACGATCCGCCGGGCGAGTTCCAGCCGGATCGCGTCGGCGCAGGTGCGGCTCTCGGAGAGGTTCAAGGCACTGTCGTCGCTGCTGGTGGAATCGGTCAGGGTTCGGCGATGATACTGACATGGGCGGCGGCGACCCGCCACCCGTCGGGCATGCGCACCCATGTCTGCATCTGCCGCCCGACAAGACCCGGCGCGCTGGCCCGGCGAAACAGTGTCGAGGCCGTGGCGAAATCGGTGCCGAATGTCGTGATCACCGTCCTGTCGAGGTCGCGCGCCAGGTTATCGGAAGGCTGTGTCCGGCGGAAGGCCGCAACTTCCGCCGCACCATGCTGTTGCTCCGCGATGCCGTAGCGCACCACCCGCTCGTCCTGCCAGAACAATGCATCCATGCCCGCCATGTCATTGGCGATGAAGGCTTCCTCGTACCGCCTGAAGACCTCGGTCACTTCCGCCACCGTATCGGGATCGTTGACGATCATGCCTGCCGGGCCTCCATGCGCGCGCGCAAGGCGCGCAGGAAGGGAATCTGCTCGAACTGGTCTTCCTGGACGAAATCCCACGCCACACCCGAGGGCCGGGGTGCCTTGTTGCCCGTCACGATCAGTTCGGCTTCCGTGGCCACGAAATCCAGCGGGCTGTCATGGGCCATCATGAACACCTTGTCATCGGGCACCAGTTGCGAGGAATGAACGGTGGTCGCCATGGGCGTATCCGGCCCCATGATGCCAAGCTCGCGAAAGATCCCGGTTTCCAGATCGGCAAAACCGGCGCCCTTGCCCGTGCGCCCGCCCTGCCGGCTCACCGCCACGGAACCGACGACCGCGAAACCGATGGACTCGACATCCTCGAACCCGATGCGCTCACCATGCATCATGTAGCCTTCCGACGTCGCCGCCAGTTCGAACGAGACGCCCTTTTCCTTCAGCTTCGCCGGATCGATCCTCAGATAGGGAAACTCCTTGGTCAGGTAGGGCACCGGCGCATAGAGCATCTTGCCCTCGTAGAGCGCGCGCAGGCGGACCGGGATCTGCGGCGGGTCCGGGTTGCATTTCACCACCTTCGCCCGTTTCCATGCATCCGTCTGGGCCAGCCGCCAGGCCGCCATGTCGGCACCGATGAAGTTGGGGATATGGCTCCAGGTGGGCCCCATCGCCATGCCGCCGGCATCCAGCGCATCCCATACCGCCTCTCGCACGGCATCCTTGTCGCTGTTTCGCCCGGCCCAGCGGCCTGTCTTCTCACTCATTCATGGTTCCTTCCTGCGATCGCCGTCTCCAGGTCGCCGAGTTCGCTCACCCATCCGACAATGCCGCCCTGCGCGGTCATCATGGCGATGGTCGCGGCCTTGAATTCCGGGAAATAGCTTTCCGTCGCATCGCTGACGAGCAGGCATTCATAGCCGCGGTCATTGGCTTCGCGCATGGAGGTCTGCACGCAGACCTCGGTCGTCACGCCTGCGAACACGAGGTGAGTGATGCCCTTGCCCTGCAATGTCTCGTGCAGGCCCGTGGCCCAGAACATGCCCTTTCCCGGCTTGTCGATCACCAGTTCGCCATCGGCCGGGGCGAGCGCAGGTACGATGGCATTGCCGGGCTCGCCGGCGATAAGCAGCCGGCCCATCGGGCCCTCTTCGCCGATCCTCAAGGGCGCATTGCCCCGCGCGATCTTGGAGGGCGGGCAGTCGGAAAGGTCGGGCCGGTGCGCTTCGCGGGTATGGATCACCGGCCAGCCTTCAGCCCGGAACAGGGCGATAAGCCGCGCCGTGGCCGGAATGATGGCCGACAGGCGCGACACGTCATTGCCCAGCGCCGCGCCAAAGCCGCCCGGCTCGATGAAATCGCGCTGCATGTCGATGACCACCAGCGCCACATGCGCGGGATCGAAAGCATAGTCGTAGGGCTCCGCTCTGACCGCGATCATCTCAATGCCCCGCCATGTGCGCGCCGATCGTGTTGCGGTCGGTCTCGCCGATGGGCGCGACATGGGTGATCCGGCCTTCCGACATCACCGCCACGCGGTCGGACAATTCCAGGATCTCGTCGAGATCCTCGGAGACCAGCAGCACCGCCGCGCCCTTGTTGCGCTGGTCGATGATCTGCGCGCGGATTTCGGCCACCGAGGCGAAATCGAGCCCGAAACACGGGTTCGCGACGATCAGCACCTCGACGTCGCCGGACAATTCCCGCGCCAGAACGGCACGTTGCACATTGCCGCCCGAAAGGTTCTCGATCGGCGTCTCCGGCGAAGGCGTCTTCACCCGGTAGCGCTCGATGAGGCCGGCGGCCTTTTCGCGCATCGCATGGGGTTTCAGCCACCAGCCGAGGCTGGCGACCGGCGGCTTGTCGAAGGAGCGGAAGGCGATGTTTTCAGCCACGCTCATGCGCCGCACCGCGGCATTGCGCAAGGGTTCCTCGGGCAGGCCGAAGACCTTGAACCGGTCGAAGTCGGCACGGCGCGATTCGAACGGCTTGCCATTGATGAAGATACGCCCGTCCTTCAGCGGCCGCTGCCCGGAAATCGCCTCCACCAGTTCCGACTGGCCATTGCCCGAGACCCCGGCGATGCCGAGGATTTCCCCGCCCCTGATCTTGAGGCTGACCGCCTCCACCGCGGGCAGCCCCTCGCTGTCATCCACGAAAAGGCCCGCCAGGTCCAGCTGCGTGTCGCTCTTCACATCGGCTGCGCGCGCCGCGCTCATGCGGATCTGTGTCTCGCCGATCATCATCCGCGACATCTCTTCGGTGGAAACCTCGCCCACCGTGCCGCCGCCCACATAGGCACCGCGCCGCAAGACCGAGAAACGGTCGGCAAAGGCATTCACCTCGCGAAACTTGTGCGTGATCATCAGCACCGTGATGTCGCCGGCGCGTGCCATGTCGTGCAGGAGGCCCAGCACCTCGTCCGCCTCGCCGGGTGTCAGCACCGAGGTCGGCTCGTCAAGGATCAGGAAATGCTGGTCGAGATAGAGCTGCTTGAGGATTTCGAGCTTCTGCTTCTCCCCCGCCGACAGTCCGGACACCGGTTCGTCCAGCGGCACGCGGAACGGCATGCGCTCCATGAAATCGTCCAGTGCCCGGCGCTCGCTGGCCCAGTCGATCACCGCCGGCACGTCAGCCCGCGAGATCACCATGTTCTCCGCGGCGGTCAGGCAGGGCACGAGCGTGAAATGCTGGTAGACCATGCCGATGCCATTGGCGCGCGCATCATGCGGCGAGCGGATCACCGTCTCCTGCCCGTTGACCAGCAATTGCCCGCGTGTGGGCTGGTAGAAGCCCATGATGCACTTGACGAGCGTGGACTTGCCCGCACCGTTCTCGCCCAGAAGCGCGTGAAATTCGCCCGGTTCCACCCTGATCGACACATCGTCAAGGGCGGTCAGCGAGCCGAACACCTTGGTCATGCCGACGGTTTCCAGCCCGAAGCCGCGCTTGACAGGCGCCGCGCCCGGCAACGCGCCGGAAGGTACGGCGGCAACTTGGGCATCCATCACAGGCCCTCCAGCGCTTCGAGAAAGGCCGCGCTCGTGGCCACGGCGCCGAACACGCCGCCCTGCATCTTCACCATGTCGATGGCGGCCAGATGGTTCTCCAGCTTGGTCGCGCCGCAGCAATCCTCCAAGAGCAGGCATTCGAAGCCCCGGTCATTGGCCTCGCGCATCGTCGTGTGGACGCAGACATCGGTGGTGATGCCGGTCAGCACGATATTGCGGATGCCGCGTGTGCGCAGCAGCATTTCCAGGTCCGTGGCGCAGAACGAACCCTTGCCCGGCTTGTCGATCACCGGTTCGCCCGGTTCCGGCGCCAGTTCCGGAATGATCTCCCAGCCCGGCTCGCCGCGGACCAGGATCTTGCCGCACGGCCCCGGATCGCCGATCCCGGCGCCGATGCGCTGCGAACGCCAGCGCTTGTTGGCCGGCAGGTCGGAGAGGTCCGGCCGGTGCCCTTCACGGGTATGGATGATGGTGAAGCCCCTGGCCCGCATGGCCGCCAGCACCCGCCGGATCGGTTCGATGGGCGCGCGGGTCAGAGAGAGATCGTAGCCCATGGCATCGACATAACCGCCCTTTCCGCAGAAATCGGTCTGCATGTCGATGATGACGAGTGCGGTGTTTTCCGGCCTGAGATCGCCGTCATAGGGCCAGGCGTAAGGGTCGGCCCTGACCGGGCCGGGTTTCATCTCGGTCTCGACGATGGCATCCATGGGACCTACTCCGCCGCCTGTTTGGCGCTTTCGCCATATTTGCGCGACGGGCGCGCAAATCCGCTCGGCGTCCCGTCGGTGACCACGACCTCGTCTTCCCAGGGCAGGCGGTAGCGTCCCGCCACCATGTCCTGCATGAACGTGTAGGGGCAGTCCTGCGCGCCGCCGAGCACGGCCGTGTAGCCGCGATGGCCAAGCTGGTAGATGTTGTTTTCCACGCCCCAATGCTTGCGGGCCTCGCGCACGAGGTCAGGGCGCACCTCCGCCGTGATGATCTCGTCGGCCCGTCCCGTCGTGCCGTGGGCGATCACCGTGCCGTCGAAATTGACGATCATGCCCTCGCCCATGGAATCGAACGTGCCATCGGAGCCGCACATGCAGACATTGGCGGTGACCATCAGGTTCTGGAAGGCGTTCGCCTGGTTGGTGAACCGCCAGGACTCGCGGATCGGCGCGGTATAGCCGGCCGTGCGCAGCATGATCTCCGCGCCCTTGTAGGCGCATTCGCGCGCCATTTCCGGGAACATGCCATCATGGCAGATGATGAGCGCCAGCTTCGCGCCCTTCGGCCCGTCGATGACCGGGATGCCGAGATCGCCCGGCTCCCACGGCTCCACCGGCACCCAGGGGTGCAGTTTGCGGTAATAGAGCTTCAACTCGCCCTGGTCGTCGATGATGATGCCGGAATTGTAGGGATTGCCATGCGGGTTGTACTCCATGATGGAGAAGCAGCCCCAGATCGCATTGTCCCTGCAGGCCTGCCTGAAGGCCGCGACCTCCGGCCCGTCCAGCGTGCACATGATGTCGGGATTGGTGTCCATGGACAGGCCGTGCAGCGCGTATTCGGGGAAGACCACGAGGTCCATCGTGCCCATGTTGCGCCGCGCCTTGGCGACCATGGCGACGATCTTGTCCGTCTGGGCCTTCAGGTCCGCCGGCGTCTCGACGACAGGAAGCTGCAATTGCACCAGCCCGATCACCACGCCGTTGGGGGTCTTGTTCAGTCCGCCGAGCGCACTCATGGTTTGGTCTCCTACTTGACGATGGACAGTTCGCCGGGCGCGGCCCGCGCCGCCGCGTTGGAACGCGCCGTGGCGATCATGATGAAAAGGGTGAGGATGTAGGGGGCGGCATTGAAGAAGTAATAGCCTTGGCTGATGCCGACCGACTGCAAGGCCGGACCGATGGCACCCGCCGCCCCGAACAGCAACGCGGCGAGGATGCAGCGGATCGGGTTCCAGCGGGCGAAGATGACCAGCGCCACCGCCATCAGGCCCTGGCCCGACGACAGGCCCTCGTTCCACGAGCCGGGATAGGACAGCGACAGGAAGGCCCCGCCCGTGCCGGCAAGGAAGCCGCCAAGCCCCGTGGCCATCACGCGCACCGCGACCGGGTTGACGCCCATGGCGCGCGCCGCCGGCTCGCTGTCGCCGGTCATGCGCAGGATCAGCCCCCACCGTGTGTTGGCCAGCGCCCACCACATGGCAACCGCCACGCCAATGCCGATGAAGAACAGCGGATTGATCTCAAGCGCCTTTTCCAGCGCGGGACTGGACGACCAGCCACCCAGCGGCAGCGCCTCCAGCCGCGGCGCGGAGGGCTGGATGTAGGGCTTGCCGAAGAAGAAGGCGATGCCGGTGCCAAAGCTCATCATGGCGATGCCCACGGCAATGTCGTTGACCCGCGGCAGGCTGCAGATCGCCCCGTGCATGATGCCCAGGAAGATGCCGGACAGCCCGGCCGCCAGCACCCCCAGCCAGGGCGAACCGGTCTGGTAGGAGATGGCATAGGCGACCATGGCGCCCAGAACCAGCGTACCCTCCAGGCCAAGGTTGATCCGCCCGGATTTCTCCGTCAGCGTCTCGCCCAGCGCCACGAACATGAACGGCGTGGAAACCCGGATGGCGCCGCCCAGCATGGCGATCAGGATGGTGGCAAGCGCGTCGTCGCTCATGTCCGGTCACTCGCAATGGATGGCTTGAAGATCGCGAACCGGCCATGCAGGGTCTCGCTGGCCAGCAGCACGACGAAAATGATGCCCTGCAGCACCAGCGCCGTGGCGTCCGGCATGTCCATGCGCCGCTGGATCAGCCCGCCCGACGCCTCGATGGCGCCGAACATGATGGCAACCGGCACGATGACCAGCGGATTGTGCCGCGCCACGAAGGAGACGAGGATGCCGGTGAAGCCGTAGCCTGCCACGAGCGAGGCATTCGCCTGGCCGTGAATGGCGGCGACCTCGTAGAACCCGGCCAGCCCTGCCGCCGCGCCCGCAATGGCCGAGCAGGCCACGATCAGCCGGCCCACCGGCAGGCCCTGGGCGAGCGCGGCACGCGGATTGCCGCCGGTCACCCGCGCGGCGAAGCCGAACGTCGTGCGCGCCATCAGCAGATAGAGCAGGACCGCCAGCACGATGCCGCCGACCAGGCCCCAATGCACATCCGTGCCGGGAATGGCGCCGACCATGTAGTCCTTGCCGATGGGCATGGTGGACGGCTTGTTCTGCGAGGCCGGATCGCGCAGCGCGCCTTCCACGAAGAAATTCATGATGGCGATGGCGATATAGGTCAGCAGCAGCGTCGAAATGGTCTCGTTGACGCCGCGCGCATGGCGCAGCCAGCCGGCAATCGCATTCCAGCCGGCCCCTGCCGCCATGGCCAGCAGGACCATCAGGAGCAGCGTGAAGGCAACCGGAACCCCGTAGGAAACCAGCGGGATGGCGATGGCCGCCGCAGCGAAGCCGCCCAGGACCAGCGCGCCTTCCGCCCCGATCATGGTCAGGCCGATCTGCGCGGGGATCGCAAAGGCGAGACCGGTCAGGATCAGCGGGGCCGAGCGCTGCAGCGTGTTCTGGAAGGAGAAGGACGTGCCGAACCCGCCACGCCAGACCAACTGGAAGAACTCCGCCGGGCTCTTGCCCAGCGCCAGCAAAAACAGAGAGAACAGGAGTGCCGAGGCAATCAGGGCGGCCAACGGGATGAGCACCTTCTCGGCGATGCCCAGCAGGCGCGCCGAGGGGCGGAAGGGACGGACCGGGGAAATGTCTGTGGCTGCCATGTCCACGCTTCTGTCAACTGGAGAAAGGGGAGCCGGCAGCCACACCGGGGGCGTTGGTCACAGACTGCCGGCGCGGGAGGATCAGGTGATCGAGCCGATCACCCCCTCCAGCAGGTAGTCCATGCCGTCGAGATACGGGTCGTAATTGTCGTAGTCCTTGTCGATCACGACATTGCCCTTGTTGTCTTTCAGCGTACCGGCATAGATCGGCTTCTTCTCCTTCAGCCCGGCAATCGCGGCTTCCGCCGCCTTGATGGCTTCCGGCGTCGCGCCCGCACCGAAGGGCGTGTTCTGCACCATGTCATTGTCGTAGCCGCCGACCACGACATTGGGCAGCGCCTCGCCCTTGGCCAGCATGTCCGCATACATCCTGTAGATGGTTTCCCACTTGTATTCCGCGCCGGTGATGAAGCCCTTGGGCGCCAACGGCGCCTGCGAGGCATTGTGGCCGCAGGATTTCACGCCGCGGCTCTCGGCGGTCTCGATCACCACCTTCGGCCCGTCCACGTGGCAGGTCAGCACGTCGCAACCGGCATCCACCAGCGCATTGGAGGCTTCTGCCTCGCGCACCGGCAGCGACCAGTCGCCGGTGAAGATGACCTGCACCGTCGCATTCGGATTGACCGAGCGCGCACCCAGAAGAACCGAATTGATGTTGGACAGAACCGTCGGGATCGGCTTGGCGGCGACGAAACCGATCTTGCCGGTGGCGGACGACAGCCCTGCGGCAACGCCGTTCACGTAGTGGGCCTGGTTGAGATAGCAGAAATAGCTGCCCGCATTGGCCGGGTCCGTGTCCTTGTTCCACAGGGGCGCGGCGTGGCGGAACTGGACGTCCGGATACTTGGCGGCAAGGTCAGTCACGAAGGGCTTGTAGTAGCCGAACGAGGTGGCGAGGATCAGGTTTGCGCCATCGAGGTTGATCATCGATTCCATGGACTTGGCCACGGCATCGGTTTCGGGCACGTTCTCCTCCTCGATCACCGTGACGTTCGGCACCGACTTGAGGATCTCCATGGCCACCGCATGGGCCTGGTTCCAGCCGAAATCGTCGCGCGGGCCGACATAGACCGCACCGAGCACGACATCGTTCGCCGCCCGGGCCGGTGCGATGGCGCCCAGCGGCAGGGCGGTCGTGGCCAGACCCGCCAGCCCGGTCTTGAGCAATGAGCGGCGGGATATTCCTTGATGAGACATTGATCCAGCTCCTGGTTCGTTCGCTTGTCAGTGGCTTTTCGGCGTGATGGACCGGCATGGCGCCATCGCTGACAAGCAAAAAGCAAACGTCGTGCCAGACCCTGAAATCCGGACCGGGATCAATGAATGAGCATATGTTTCAATTGCTTGAATGCCATTGGCGCGAATGGTCCCGGATCACCGGCTGTCAGCAAGGCCGCAGCAAAGGCTATTTATTATGCAAAAACGTGTCACTGATTTATTTTTAATCAATACAAGATCGGTTGCATACAATGGCGAACCGGACCGGCGTTGCCGGCCCGGGGCATGCTCTGGAGGCGGCCCGTCGTTCAGGCCAGTCCGCTGTGCGCATAGGTCGGATTGAGCCGGCTTTCGAGATAGTCCGCACCGCTGATGGGCGGATATTTCGCCGGACGGCCGGGGCCGGCGCAGGTGGGCAGGCACTCCACCACGGCATCCGGGTTCGGGTCGAGGAAGAAGGCGACCGAGAAGCGCTCCCGCCCTGCCGGATTGACCACACGGTGCGGCGTCGAAACATAGGTGTCGTTGGTCCACCGCATCAGGCAATCGCCGATATTGCAGACATAGGCGCCCGGCACATGCGGCGCGGGCAACCATGTGCCCTCGCGCGTGCGCACCTCCAGCCCGCCGGCGTCGTCGGTCATCAGCAGCGTGACGCAGCCGTAGTCGGTATGTTCGCCTGCCCCGAGCTGGCCGGCCTCCGTTGTCGCAGGCCGCTCCGGGTAGTGCAGCAGGCGCAAGGTCGCCAGCGGCCGGTCGAGCTTGTCCTCGAAGAAGTCTTCCGGCATGGCCAGGTCATGGGCAAAGGCGCGGTGCAACAGCCGGCCCAATCCCCAGGCCGCATCGAAATAGGCCAGCATGGTTTCGCGAAAACCGTCTTGTTCGGGCCACAGGTTCAGTGCCCTGAAACGGGCGCCGTTGATGATGTCCGGATCGTCTGGTGCCAGCTCAAGTCCGACGTTGAAGGCTTCCTTGATGTCCGCCGGCTTGTCCGGATCAAGCGATTCCCCGCCCATCGGGATGTAACCGCGATTGCCCGTCGCCGCGGAATAGAGCGTCCTGCGCTTCCATGCTTCCGGCGCGGAGAAGAACCGCCCGGCTTCCGAAAAGACGTTGTCGGTCAGTCCCTGCGGCACCCCGTGACCCGTGATGTAGAAGAATCCGGTGCCGCGGCAGGCGCGGCCAATCGCTCCGGCCACCTGTGCCAGCCCGTCGGCGCCACCCTCGCGCAAGGGCGCCAGATCGACAATCGGGATATCTGCATTTGCCATCATGCTCTCCTGTCAGGCAAAGGCCATCGCCGCCGCACTGTGATCGGCAATCAGCCGGGCAACGTCGAGACCGGGAATGGCCCCGTCGATCACCCGCCACTGGCCGGCCACCATGACGCGGTCGGCCCTGCTGGCGCCGCAATGGACCAGCGCGGCAATCGGGTCATGGGCACCGGAGAAGCGCATTTCGTCCAGCGTGAAGAAGGCGAGGTCGGCCTGCTTGCCCACTGCGATCTCGCCGATGTCGGTGCGCCCGAGACAGCGCGCAGAGCCGGTTGTCGCCCAGCGCAACGCATCGCGATGCGTGATCCGCTCTGCCGACCGGTAGCCAAGCCGGTTGACCATGAGCGCGTGGCGCACCTCCTCCATCAGGTTGGAGGAATCGTTGGAGGCCGAGCCGTCGACGCCCAGCCCTACCGGGCTGCCGGCCGCTTCCAGATCCAGCGTCTTGCAAAAGCCGGAGGCGAGCACGGCATTGGAGGTCGGGCAATGGCACACGCCCACGCCATGCCGGCCCAGTTTCTCGCAATCCTCGCAAGTGAAGTGGATGCCGTGCGCCAGCCAGACCCGGGGCTGCAGCCAGTTGCATTCCTCCAGCCAGTCGATGGGCCGGTAGCCGAACGCGGCCTTGCAGAAGTCTTCCTCGTCCTTCGTTTCGGCCAGATGCGTATGCAGCCGGCAATCGTATTTTTCCGCCAGTTCCGCGCTTCCCCGCATGGCTGCGATGCTCACGTTGAACGGCGCGCACGGGGCCAGCGCGATCTGCGTCATCGCCCCGTCGGACGTGTCATGGTACTTGCGCAGCACCCGTTCGCTGTCGGCCAGGATCGTGTCCTCGTCCTGGACAATGGTGTCGGGCGGAATCGCCCCGTCCTTTTGCGAAAGGGACAGCGAGCCGCGCGCCACGGTGGTGCGGATGCCCAGGGCCCGCGCCTCCTCCACCTCGATGTCGGTAGCGTCCTCAAGGCCCTCGTAGTGCATGTAATTGTGGTCCATGGCCGTCGTGCAACCCGAAAGCAGCAGTTCGGCATAAGCCAGCCGCGCGCCGGCACGGAACATGTCGCGGTTCAGCCGGCTCCAGATCGGGTAGAGCGCCACCAGCCAGGGAAACAGCTCCTTGTCACGCGCCGCCGGATGCGCCCGGCAAAGGGTCTGGAAGAAATGGTGATGCGTGTTGATCAATCCCGGCAGCACGACATGGCGCGACGCGTCGAACGTCTCGTCCACCGGCTGCGCGGGCGCCTTGCCGCGCGCCACCAGTTCGACGATGCGGCTGCCCTCCACGACCAGCCCGCCTGCGGCATCGTCGGCGAGAATGGCAAGAGGGGTCTTTATCCAGGTTCTCACGGGGGTTCTCCACAAAGGTCATGCCGGCCCCAGAAAGGCCGGCAGGCGCGTGACGACACGGTTCATGAAGGCGGCACGGCTGGCGGGCGTGGACACGTCCATCAGGTAGTGCGCCAGGAAAAGCGTACGGCAGCGGCGCGCGAACAAGGCACGAAGGCCGCGCAGGATCGTCTTCTTGCCGGGGTGCCCGACAAGCACGGACCACCAGCGCGGCGCGCCGCAGGTCGTGATGACCGCGCAATGCGTGATGTTCGTGAGCAGCGGGCGGATCGGCGCATTGTCGCGGGAAACGGAGAAGGCCAGACCGGGGGTCAGCACCCGGTCCAACCAGCCCTTGAGCATGGCCGGCAGGCCATACCACCAGGTGGGATAGATGACGACGAGCGCAGCCGCCGCCTCCAGCCGCTCCGCATGGGCCGGCAACGGATGGTCCTCGCGCGTCATGGCATTGTAGCGCCGCCGTTCGTCCGCCCCCATTACCGGTTCGAAGCTCTCGGCATGAAGGTCGAGCCAATCCACCGCATGGCCTGCCCTCTCGGCGGCCTCGCGGGCTGCGCCGGCCACGGCCATGACGTAACTTTCGGGCACCGGGTGGCAGACGACCATGAGCACCTTCACGGCAGGCCACTCCGGGTCCGGCCCCACGCCTCCTCGCCTTTCATCACGCGTCTCCGGTCCAGAACCCCTCATGCACCCGCGCCGATTCCTCGGCCAGCAACGGCCCTTCGACCGTGACCCTTCGCTGGCCGGCGGCAAACACCGTGCTGCAGGGCAGGTCCATGGTCAGGTTTTCCGGGTCCGGCCCGATCAGATCCTTCAGCGCCTTCTCGCTCATCCCGTGGACGACGTGGCCCACGCCTGCCCAGTAGACCGACCCGGCGCACATGGCGCAGGGCTCGGCGCTGGTGAACATCGTGCAATCCGCCAGTTCCTCCGCGCTGTAGCGCAGCGAGGCCTGTGTCATGAGGTTGCGCTCGGCATGACCTGTCCGGTCGCCCTGCGTCCCGCAGGTGTTCATGGCCTCCAGGAGGATTTCGCCGTCCGGCCCGGCCAGCAGCGCCCCGAACGGATGGTCTCCGCGCGCCCGCGATTCCCGCGCCAGTTCGATGGTCCGGCGCAGCAGTTCTTCCTTGCGAATGGTTGAAATGGTCATTGCACACCTGCCTTTCGGACAGGAACGTAGAACCATTCCGGCGGGCCGCGCAAGATGTTCTGCGCATGTTTTGTTCATTCAAGTCATATGCATATAATTTAATCATATACTGACGCATTTGCATTCAAACACATGGCCCATGCGCCGGAGCGGATGGCGGACCTCATCGAATAATTGCCGGATTCCAGGCAGTTGCAGGATGGCCCAGCACTTGGCACGCCCCATGCTTGGTTTCTTGCACGAGTAGAAGCGGTCAGGGCCCGGCCCGGGACATTGCTCGCCAAGGCCAGTATCTGTCCGGAGGCGAACCGTGCTGAAACCCGAATCCTTCCTCTCTCATCCTCCCACGCGGCAGAGCCGGTGCGTGCCTTCTCGGGTCACGGGCCGGCTCTGCCTGTTTCCACGGCCCGGCACGACCGGACCATCAAAAACCAGGAAGGCGAATGACATGCTGAAGACGCTTACAGCCAAACTTGCCGCCGGCGCCGTTGCACTGGCCGCGCTGACCCTGCCGGCTGCGGCCGCCGACAAGGTCACCTACCAGCTTGACTGGCTGCCCGGCGGCGACAAGGCGCCGATCTATGTCTGCATCCAGAAGGGTTTCTGCGCCGAGGCCGGCCTCGACGTGTCCATCGAACAGGGACGCGGTTCGTCGGAAGCCATCACCAAGATCGCCACCGGCACCTCCGACATCGGTTCCGCCGACATCGGCGCCCTGATGGCCGCGCGCGTCAACGAGGGCGTTCCCGTCACCGCCGTCATGTCGCTCTTCAACAAGGGTCCGCACGCCTTCTACACGCTGAAGGGTAATGGCATCGAGGCCATCGGCGACATCAAGGGCAAGACCGTCGCCACCTCTCCCTTCACCTCGTCGAATGTCTTCCTGCCGCTCGTCCTCGCCGATATCGGCCTTTCGGAAGGCGACATCACGCTGACCAAGTCGGATCCCGGCGCGCTCGGCCCGCTGCTGATGACCGGCGGCACCGACGCCATCATCGCCTGGGTCACCGACGTGTCGCGCTACTCCGGCCAGGCGAAGGAAGCCGGCAAGGAAATCGTCGTCATGCCCTGGTCGGCGGCCGGCCTCGAACTCTACTCGGCCTCGCTGATCGCCTCCGACAAATTCCTTGCGGAGCGCCCGGACGTAGCAAAGCGCTTTATCGCGGCCTTCCGGAAGTCGGTCGAGTTCGTGAAGGAAAACCCGACCGAAGCTGCTGCCGCGGTCACCGCCATCGTGCCGGAACTGAAAGCCGAAGCCGTGGAGGGTTCGGTCAACGACACGCTGGTCCTCATCTTCAACGATGTCACCGAAGCCGACGGGCTCGGCGTGTTCAAGCCCGAACGGCTCAAGGCCACCTGGGAGCGCGTCTCGAAGGCGCAGGGGCTCGATACCGCCAAGCTCGACCCGGAGACGGTCGTCAACCGCGCCTTCGTGCCCGGAAGCTGAGGTTCGTCATGCAACAGACCCCCGCGCTTCGCTTCACCGGCACCGGCCAGATCTTCGAAACCGCATCGGGCGCCCTGGAGGCATTGCGCGGGGTCGACATGACCGTCAACCGCCACGAATTCGTGGCGGTGCTCGGGCCGTCAGGCTGCGGCAAGTCCACGCTGCTGCGGCTGACAGCGGGCCTGATCACACCCACATCCGGCAAGGTCGAGGTCTTCGGCCTGCCGGTCAGCGGCCCGCGCGACGATATCGGCATCGTCTTCCAGAAGCCGACCCTGCTGCCCTGGGCGACCATCGAGGACAATGTCGTCTTCCCGATCCGTCACAAGCACGGACGCGTCGGCGTGGAGGACAGGGCACGCGCCCGCGATCTCATCGCCATGGTCGGCCTGAAAGGCTTCGAGCGCCGCCTGCCCTCCGAACTTTCCGGCGGCATGCAGCAGCGTGTCGGCATTGCCCGCGCCCTGCTTCTGGATCCCGACATCTTGCTGATGGACGAACCCTTCTCCGCCCTCGATGCCCTGACGCGCGAGGAGATGGGCTTCGAACTTCTGCGCATATGGCAGGAACGGCCCAAGACGGTGCTGTTCATCACCCATTCCATTTCGGAGGCCGTGCTGCTGGCCGACCGCGTCCTCGTCATGAGCGAGCGTCCGGGCCGCATCATCGAGGATCTCCCTGTCCCCCTGCCCCGGCCGCGCACGGTCGAAACCACGTCTTCAAAGGTGATGCATGACTTCTCCGGCCATCTCCGCAACCTCCTCCTCAAGCGCGCGGCCTGAACGGACCATGGGGCAGGCGGCGTTCTGGCAGCGTCTTGCAGCCTCGCCGGTGTTCCGGCCGGCGGCAACCTTCCTCATCATCCTGATCCTCTGGGAAGGCGCAACGCGGCTGTTTGCCATCCCCTCCTTCGTCCTGCCCGCGCCAACGCGCATCGCCGAAGGCTTTTCCTCCATTCCGCCCGGCCGCTGGTTCGAGCATGTCTGGGCGACATTGCGCGTCGCCCTGATCGGTTATGCGGTTTCAATCGTGGTCGCCCTGCCCATCGCCATGGCGCTGACCCGATCGAAATTCATGTCAGACAGCTTCTATCCCCTGCTCGTCGTCATCCAGTCCACCCCGGTCGTCGCCATAGCACCCATCATCATCGTCGCGCTCGGCTCCGGCGATGCGCCGCGCATCGTCATCACCTTCCTCATCACCTTCTTCCCGCTGGTGGTTTCCATGACAACCGGCCTGCTCGCCACGCCGTCCGAACTGATCGAGCTTTCGCGCTCGCTGCGGGCGCCGGCCTGGCGCGAATACACCCAGATCCGTATTCCCTATGCCATTCCCTATATCTTCTCCGGCCTGAAGATCTCCGTCACGCTGGCGGTCATCGGCGCCGTGGTGGCCGAATTCGTCGCCGCCGAAAAGGGCATCGGCTTCTTCATCCAGTTCTCCACATCCATGTTCCAGGTGCCGCAGGCCTGGGCAGGCCTGGCGATCCTTGTCGTCATGTCGCTGGTCCTGTTCCAGGCAGTCTCGGCGGCGCAGCGCCTGCTCTTCCCCTGGAGCCTGCCGAAGGGCAGCCGCTGATGGACTTCCTTGTCACAGGCGCAGACGCCATCCTGACCGGCAGGGCCGGCGCATCGGCCCGTGCCTCGGGCAGCCTCCGGGTCAGGAACGGCCGCATCGCGGAAATCGGCGCGCTCTCGCCCGATGCCGGCGAGCGCATCGTCGATGCATCCGGCTGCGTGGTCGCGCCGGGCCTCGTCAACACCCATCACCACCTGTTCCAGTCGATCCTCAAGGCCGTTCCAGCCGGCATGAACGAGGCGCTCGCCGCCTGGCTGCGCCTTGTCCCCTACACCTATTGGGACCGGCTCACCGGCCCGCTGATGGAAACCGCCGCAAAGGTGGGCATGGCCGAACTGGTGCTGTCCGGCTGCACCACCATCGCCGACCACCACTACTTCTATTCGGACCGCTACGACTTCGATCCCGGCGAGATCCTTTTCGGCATGGCAGACCGCTTCGGCATCCGCTTCGTGCTGTGCCGCGGCGGCGCGACGAAGGCCCGCGCCTTCGACAGCGCGGAAATCACACCGCTGCCCACCGAACCGCTGGACGCGATGATTGCCGCGGTGGAGCGCGATGCGAAACGCTGGCACGACCCGGCACCCGGCGCCATGCGCCGCGTCGTGATGGCGCCGACGACGCCCACCTTCTCGTTGCAGGAGCACGAGTTGAAGGAGATCGCCGCGGCTGCGCGCGCCATGGGCCTGAGGCTGCACAGCCACCTGTCGGAGAACATGGACTACGTGAACCACACGACAGGGCTCTACGGCAAACGGCCCGTGGAATGGCTGGCCGGTCACGACTGGCTCGGCCCCGATGTCTGGTTTGCCCATCTGGTGGAATGCACGCCCGACGAGGTAAAACTGCTTGTCGAAACGGGAACCGGCATGGCCCATTGCCCGCAGGCCAATGCCCGCCTCGGTTCCGGCATCGCGCCCGCGAGCCTGCTGCACGAACTGGGCGGGACAGTGTCGCTCGCCGTCGATGGCGCCGGCGCCAACGAGGCCGCCGACATGGCTTCGGCGCTTTATGCCGCCTTTTCGATCCACCGCGCGGCCAGGGGCGTGACAGCGACCACCGCCGAGACCGTCCTGCACTGGGCGACCGCCGGCGGCGCCAGGGTGCTCGGTCTTGACGACATCGGCACGCTGGAGCCGGGCAAGGCCGCCGACCTCGTGATCCTCGATCTGAATTCGCCGCGCTACTTCGGCCAGCATGACCGCGCCATCGCGCCGGTGATATCCGGCGGCGACATGCGCGTGCGCCACAGTTTCGTTGCAGGCAAGCCACTGGTCGAGAACGGCCGCATTCCATGGCTCGACGTGGACGCGCTCGGCGCCGAGGCGCTGGCCGCCGTCCGCACCATCGCAAGAAACGCCTAGGAGACAGGGGATCACAAAAGGGCCCGTCCCGCCCGCCGGAAAACCAAGGGAGTAGAAGCAGTCAACGCCCCCGGCCCGCAAATGCCGGGACGCCGGTCATTGCTCCTTTTTCTTCACGCGGCAGCCATGCGCCGCAACGGACATCTGGAGACATGAACATGCAGACCGCACCCAAACAGGACTACAGCCTTGCCGAACTGAACAGGGAAGCCACCATCGGCGCGATGGGAACGACCGTCGCGCGCGAAGTGCCGAAGGTCGACCTGTCCGATTTCGCCAACCGCAAGCACGAGATCGCCGACCAACTCTGGGCCGCCTCGGTGGACATCGGCTTCTTCCAGCTTGTCAATCATGGCATCCCGCAGGCGCAGATCGACGAGGCCTTCGACATGACGGCGAAGTTCTTCGACCTGCCCATGGAAGCCAAGGCGAAGATGCCGCTCCTCAAGGGCACCAATGCCGGCTGGGAATACAAGGCGCAGGTGCGCCCCTCGACCGGCACAGCCGACAACAAGGAAAGTTATCAGATCACACTGCCGCGCATGGAAAACCTCTGGCCGGACGCGCATGACCTGCCCGGCTTCAAGGCCGTCATGCTGGCTTTCGAACGGACCAACTGGGCGCTCGGCATGAAGGTCCTGTCCTGCTTCGCCCTTAAGCTCGGCTTCCACGAGGATTTCTTTACCGAGGCCCATGATCCGATGAGCCCGCAATACCAGTCCACGCTGCGGCTGCTGCATTACCTTCCCATGGAAAATGCAAAGCCGGAGGACTTCACCGGATGGCGCGCCGGCGCCCATTCCGACTTCGACTGCCTGACCATCCTTCACCAGAAGGTGGGCCAGGGCGGCCTCCAGGTCTGTCCCGGCAAGGATCACGAGACCCATGCCTGGACCGATGTGGAGCCGGCCGAAGGGGTCATCACCTGCAATATCGGCGACATGCTGATGCGCTGGAGCGACGACCAGCTTCAATCCACCCTGCACCGCGTTCGCATGCCGCGCGCCGACGAATATCTCGGGCCGCGCTATTCCCTGCCCTTCTTCTGCCAGGCCAACAAGGATGCCGTCATCCAGGGGCCGAAGAAGGCTTACCCGCCGATCACGGCGCATGACTATTTGCAGGAGCGAATCCGCGCCAATGCCCTCTGAGGCAAACGCGGCCGCCGCGCTCAGGCGCCCTTCAGCCAGGGGATGAGCGCGGCGGCGAGCTTTCCGGGCATGCTGGCCTGCGGCACATGGCCGGCATTGAGCGAGACCCGCCAGGCGCCCGGCACCATCTCCTGCATCCGGCGCTGCAATTCATGCGCCACGGACAGGTCGCGCAGGCATTCCACGTAAAGCCGCGGAACCCGTCCGAACCGCCCGGCCGTCCAGTTTGCCGCGATCGAGCGGCCGTTCTCGCCTTGCGGTGTGAGCTTGCGCGCGAGCTTGATCGCCGAGGCAAAGGGCAGGTCATTGAGGAAAACGCGCGCGCCGGCGTCCGGCGGCACGGCGCTGACCAGCCCCGGCTTCGGCCATGTCAGGTGCGCCCCGATACCGACCAGCCCCCGGTCGAAGGCGCGTTCGCGGCGCAACAGGTCGGCGAAGGTCGTGGCCGGCGGCAGCATCATGCCCGCAATGTAGGCAAGCCGCGCGACCCGGTCGGACCGCCGTTCCGCCAGCGCCGTCGCCACGATCCCGCCGCCCGAATGACCGACAACGGAGACCGGCCCCGGCATGGTCTCCAGAACGGCGTCCAGGTGATCCAGATACGCAGCAAGGCTGGCCGTTTCCGGCGCCGATCCGTCCGCGCCATTGCCCGGCAGGTCGACCGCATGCGGCTTCAGCCCCGCCGCCTCCAGCATCGGGACCAGCCTGTCCCACACCCAGCGTCCCTGCCAGGCTCCGTGAATGAGAAGGACCGGATCAGCCATGGCTCACGCCGCGTAGGTCTTGCGATACATCGCGAGGAGATGGTCCTCCACGCGGATCGGCGGATATTTCGGCATCTCGCCCGGTTCCAGGCAGGTCCGGATGCAGGCGACCTCGAAATCGGGATTGCCGGAAAAGAAGAAGGGCACGGAATAGCGCTCCCGCCCGGACGTGTTGATCACCCGGTGCAGCGTCGAACGGTAGCGGTCATTCGTCCAGCGCGAGATCATGTCGCCGAGATTGACGACGAAGGTATCCGGCACGGGTGGCGCGTCGATCCAGCGCCCGTTGTCCTTGTCCCAGACCTGGAGCCCGCCATTGTCGTCCTGTGCCAGGAGCGTCAGTCCGCCGAAATCGGTATGCGCGCCCGCCCCAAGCACGTCGTCGCCTGCCCGGGGCGGATGCGGCGGATAATGCAGCAGGCGCAGGATCGCCAGCGGATCGCGGCAGAATCCGTCGAAATGGTTTTCCGGCAGATCGAGCGACAGCGCGATGCCGCGCATCAGGCGCTCCGACAGGTCGATGAGCGCGGCGAACCAGGCATTCATCACCGGTTTGAAGGCCGGAAGGTCGTCCGGCCACTGGTTGGGTCCGCGGTTGAAGCGCCCCGCCTTGACGCGCGGATCGTCTTGCGCCAGTTCCAGCCCGATATAGTAGCCTTCCTTCAGGTCGGGTTTCGCGCCGGTCTGGAGCGTCTGTCCGCCCATCACCTCGTAGCCGCGATTGCAGGCCGATTTCGCCTTGTCCACCGCCATCTTGACGGCGAGCGGCTGGTCGAAGAAGCGGCGGCTCTCGGCGAAAACCGCCTCGCGCAGCCCCTGCGGAATGCCGTGTCCGGCGCAATAGAAGAAACCGTGCGTCACGCAGGCTTCACGGATGCGCTCCGCCACCGCCCTGCGCCTCGCCGGATTGGACGCTGAAAGGTCCGCGACGTCGATGACCGGCAAGCTGGCACCTTGCCCGTCTTGCGCCGGCTGATTTGCCTGTTTCATGAGCAGCGACTCCGGTTTGATCCTGTCATGAGCGACAAGCAAACTTCGAGCCACATTGCCGGTCAGGCCGGCCTCATGCCGTGGCGGCGGCCGTCCGGGACCGCGCTTCGTCTTGCCGGCCCGTCCGGACGGCGCCAAGATCATGCAGGATGGCGAAGACGGCCGGTGTCACGAACAGCGCCATCAGCGTCGCCCCTGTCAGGCCGAAGGCGAGGCTCGTCACGATCGGCCGCAGGAACTGCGCCTGGGTCGATTGTTCCATGAGCAGCGGGCCGAGACCGACGACCGTTGTCAGCGACGTCAGGAAGATGGCGCGGAACCGGTCGCGCACCGCGTTTGCGCCCGCGCTCGCCATGTCGTCGCCCGCCTCGACATGGCTCTTGATGAACTCGACCAGGAGGATGGAATTGTTCACCACGACCCCGGCCAGCGTCGCCATCCCGATCATGCTCGGCATGGAAAGCTGGATGCCGAGCGCCATGTGTCCCCAGACCACGCCGACGAAGCCCAGCGGAATGGCCATCACGACGGAGAGCGGCTGGATGAAGCTGCGGAACTGGAAGGCAAGGATCAGGTAGACGCCCACCAGGCCCACCACCATGTTGCGGATCAGCGAGAACCCCGTGGTGGCGGTATCCCTCTCCTCGCCCGAAACGACCACGCGCACGTCGGGCCTCGTCTCTGCAAGTTCCGGCAGGTAGTCCGCCTTCATCGCCGCGATCAGTTCGCGCGCATTGGCGACCGCGGGATTGATGGACCCGGTTACCGAAACCGTCCGCTCGCCGTCGATCCGCGTGATCCCGGCAAAGCCCCGCGCGGCCGTGATGTCGGCGACGGCGGCCAGCGGCACCAGCGCGCCCTCCGGCCCGGCGATCAGGATGCGGCCGATGTCGTCGTGATCGGCGCGGTCGTCCGGTGCCAGCCGCGCGACGATGTCCACCTGCCCCAGCGTGTCGGGAAATGAAAGGCCCGTGTCGCCGCGAAACGCGGCGCGCAACTGGGTGGCCACGCTTTGCGCGCTGATGCCCAACGCCGAGGCGTTGGCCGGGCGCAGCGTCACCACGAATTCGCGTTTCCCCGGCCGGAGGTCGAAAGTGACGTCCCGCACGCCGTCGAAGCCGCGGAAGAAGGCGCGCAATTCCTGCGCCGTCGCCAGGAGCTGGTCGAGTTCGCCGCCCTGCAGCCGGATGTCGATCGGCTTGCCGCCAGGGCCGCGCTCCCGGTCGGTGAACCGCAGCGACACCATGTCCGGCAGCGGTCCGGTCAGTTCCTTCCAGCGGTCGAGGATCTGCGTGACGGAAGTCGTGCGCGTGCCCGCCGGCAGCAGCGCCGCGCTGACGGTCGCCATGTGCGGACCGCTTTCCGCAACATCGGCATTGGAGCCGAAGGAGATCGTGACATCACCGATCAGCGGCTGGCCGCCCGGTTGCTTTGGTGTTTCCTCCCGGTTGATCTGCTCCAGCATGTCCCCGACCCGCCGGACGCGCTCGGCGGTCAGTTCCGGCGGCGTGCCCTGTGGCAGCAACAGCCGCGCCTCCACCGTGTCGCTTTCCAGCGTCGGGAAGCTCTGGAACTTCAGGAACCCGCCGGTGATCGGCGCCACGGAGAACAGCAGCGCGAACAGGGCCAGCCCAACGGTGAGATAACGGAACCGCAGCGCAAGCCGGGCAAGAGGCACGACGGCGCGGTCGCGCAGGCCGAAGAAGGCGCCGTTGACGGCCCGGCTCACGCGGCCTTCCGCCAGCCCGCCTTCCAGTGAATGCTTGAGGTGGTGCGGCAGGATCAGGAAGGCTTCCAGCAGGCTGACCACCAGCGTGATGACCAGGACGATCGGCATGAACTTGAGGATGGCGCCGATCTGCCCGGTCAGCAGGCCGAGCGGACCGACGATCATGACCGTGGTCAGGAACGATGCCAGCACGCCGGGCATGACCTGTTTGGCGCCATTCACCGCCGCCTCCATCGCGCTTTCGCCCTTCTGGCGCCGGCGCACGATGTTTTCCGAGATGACGATGGAATCGTCCATCAGCAGGCCGATGGCCACCAAGAGCGCCACCATGGTGATCATGTTGATGGTCAGGCCGGTCAGCTGCATCACGAAGACGGTGCCAAGGAAGGAGACCGGCAGGCCGAGCGCCACCCAGAAGGAGAAGCGGAAACCGAAGAAGAGCCACATGACCGCGAGCACGAGCACGAGGCCCTGGACGCCGTTGGTGCCGATGATGCGCAGCCGTTCGACGATGTTGGACGTGCTGTCCTGCGAAATATCCAGCGACAGGCCGGGCGGCGCCTCGGCCCGCGCTCGCTCCAGTTCCTCCCTGAGAGCGTCCATTACGGTCAGCGCGTCCTGGCTCTCCGTCTTGGTGACATTGATGACGGCCGCGCGCCGGCCGTTGAACCAGGTCGCCGTATCCGGGTCAGCAAAGCCCGGCGTGACCGTCGCGACCTCGCCGAGCAGCACCTCACGGCCCAGCGCCGAGCCGGTCACGGGGATGGCCGCGATCTCGGCGGGGCTGCGCCGCTCGCCGGAAAACCGCACAAGCGCATCGCCGCGCGGCCCCTCGACCGTTCCGGCCGGCAGGTCGAGGCTGTGGCGTGCCAGCGCGGCGGCGACATCGGCAATGGTCAGGCCGTGGCGCTCCAGGGCGTCGGCTGCCAGTTCAACGGCGATCTCCCGGTCGGAAAAACCCGTCACGCTGGCCTGGGTGATGCGCGCATTGCGCTTGAGCCTCTCGGCCAGCCGGTCGGCATAGGCATGCAGCACGGCCGGATCGTCCGGGCCCGACACGGCGACCGAGGCGACGCTGGCGACACGCTCGACGATGCGCGTCACCGGGTCCTCGGCCTTGTCCGGAAATCCGGTGACGCCCTCCACTGCCGCCTTGATATCGGCGGCGAACCGGTCCATGTCCGCGCCTTCGCTCATCTCCGCCGTCAGCACCGCGATGTTGTCGCGCGCCTGGCATTGCAGTTCCGAGAGGTTCTCCACGGCACGCACGGGGTCCTCGGCCACCATGCAGATGCCGCGTTCCACCTCCGCCGGCGCGGCGCCCGGATAGGCGATGCGCACCTCCACATCGGATGGCGGAATGACCGGGAAGGTGTCGCGCCGCAGGCCCGGCGCGGCGACGGCGCCAAGCCCGATCAGGGCGATCATGAGGATGTTGGCCGCGGTCGGATGGCGCGCGAAAAGGCCGATCATCGGTCCGTTTCCCGGCCGATGGCAATAGCAGCGACCGCGGCCTTGAGCGCCTCGTCCTCCACGGGAAGCACCGCCATGCCCGGAACGGCGATGGACGGATCGCTGACGACCAGCCGGTCGCCCTCTGCCAAGCCTTCCGTGACGATGGCGATACCGTCGATGACGTAGTCCGGTCTCACATTGCGCACTTCAAGCCGGTCGCCCTCGCCAGCCAGCAGCGCCCGGCCCCCCTCGACGGCTTCCGCCGGCACGGCCATCGCCTTGCGGACCGGGGCTGAAAGCTCCACCTCGACGAACATGTTGCGGCGCAATGGCGGGCGCACGCCGGGTTCTGCCTGGTCGAGCGGATTGTCGACCCGCACCACGATATTGGCGCTCTGGGTGCGCGCATCCACTGTCTCGCCGATCCGCGCCACGCTGGCCGGCCATGTCACGACCCGCCCCGGAACCGGCAGGCGCACGGTCGCGCCCAGGTCGGTGATCCGCTGGCCGTCCTTCAGCGCCCGCACTACCGGCCCGGCCTGTCCCAGCGCGAACTGCGCACTCACCTCGGCTGCCTCGCTGCCGTCGGCCGTGAACAGCGTCGTCCCCCGCGTCACCACCTGGCCCAGTTCCGCGCTGACCGCGCCGATGACGAGGTCATAGGGTGCGGTGATCGTCGTGAAATCGAGGCTGCGCTCCGAGACCGCCCGCTGCGCGCCCAGCACGTCGCGTTCCGCATCGTTCAGGACAAGCTGGTTCTCGATATCGGTAACCTTGCCCCGCGCCGCGATAACGGCCCGTTCGGCCTGCTCAAGCCGTGCCTGCGTGGCCACGCCCCTGCCCTGCAACGCCTTCTGCCGGTCCAGTTCGGCGGTGGAAAGATCGAGATCCGTGCGGCTGATGGCGAGACTTGCGTTGAGCGTCCGGTCCCTGGCGTCCAGCGCGGCGAGTTGCGCGTCGATCTGGGCAATGGCGAGCTTCAGGTCGGTATCGTCGATACGCAACAGCATCTGGCCCTTTCTCGCAACCTTGCCATTGGCGAGGTCCGGCGCCGTCTCGACCACTTCGCCGTCAATGCGCGCGACCGCCCGCCACTCCCGGGCCGGCGTTACCTTGCCATAGCCCTTGACCCGCGGCAGCACGTCCACCGGCTCAAGCGTGAGAACGCGAACCGGCACCGCCCGGCCGGCGCGCTCGCTCGCTTCCGGCGCCTCGAACAACGTACCGGCGAACAGGATGGCGAAGACCCCCGCCGCGGCGGGCAGGATAACCGCGAGGCTGCGCATGAGTACCGTCGCGATCCGCTTCATGGGGATTCCAGTCGTCAGGAGGAAAGACTTGGCGTTACGAACATATGCACAATGCGAGATATGAAAAGCAACCCCGCAGGACCCGGAATTCCCGTATCTGTCCGGCCCCGGCTTGCCCTCGCGGCCGGGACCGTTTATGCCGCAATGCAACAAACCCGGACCCGGACCCTGTTCCGGGTGGCTCTTCCGGCCGCCGATCCGCCGGACAACCAAGGCACATGACGCCCTTGCACACCGGCCTCGCGTCCCGCGAGGTCCGCACACGGACCTTTTTCATGATTTCCATCGATGCCTACCGCGCCCAATGGTTCGGCAATATTCGCGGCGACCTGCTGGCGGGTCTTGTCGTCGCCCTCGCCCTGATCCCGGAGGCGATCGCCTTCTCGATCATCGCCGGCGTGGACCCGAAGGTCGGGCTCTATGCCAGTTTCTCGATAGCCGTGATCACCGCCATCACCGGCGGGCGGCCCGGCATGATCTCCGCCGCGACGGCCGCCACGGCCGTGCTGATGGTCACGCTGGTACGCGACCATGGCCTGCAATACCTGCTCGCCGCCACCGTGCTGGCCGGCCTGGTGCAGATCGGCGCCGGCCTTCTGCGCCTCGGCTTCGTCATGCGCTACGTCTCGAAATCGGTGATGACGGGCTTTGTCAACGCGCTGGCCATCCTGATCTTCATGGCGCAATTACCCGAACTCGATCCCCGTGCGGTTTCCGGGCTCACCTATGTGCTGGTCGCCGCCGGCCTCGCCATCATCTATCTTTTCCCGCTCGTGACCAGGGCCGTGCCGTCGCCGCTCGTCACCATCGTCGTGCTGACGGCCCTGACCTTCTTCTTCGGCTGGGAAGTGCGCACCGTGGGCGACATGGGCGAACTGCCCGACACCCTGCCGGTCTTTCTCCTGCCCGACATTCCGTTGACGCTGGAAACGCTGACGATCATCCTGCCCTATTCGGTTGCCGTCGCCGCGGTCGGCCTCCTGGAAAGCCTGATGACCCAGAACATCGTGGACGACCTGACCGACACCCGGTCCGACCGCAACCAGGAATGCATCGGACAGGGGCTGGCCAACACGGCGACCGGCTTCATCGGCGGCATGGCCGGCTGCGCCATGATCGGCCAGTCGATCATCAACGTGAAATCCGGTGGGCGCGGCAGGCTGGCCTCCTTCACCGCAGGCACCGTCCTGCTCGTCCTCGTCGTGGGCCTCGGCGACCTCGTGCGGGTCATTCCCATGCCCGCCCTGGTGGCGATCATGATCATGGTGTCCATCGGCACGTTTTCATGGTCCTCGATCAAGGCGTTGCGGGTTCACCCGCGCTCCTCGTCCATCGTGATGCTGGCAACCGTGGCCAGCGTGGTCTACACCCACAACCTCGCCATCGGCGTGCTTGCAGGCGTTCTTCTCTCCGGCGTGTTCTTCGCCGCGAAGATCGCCCAGCTTTTCGCCGTCACCTCCACGGCCTCCGACGACGGACGTGTGCGCACCTATGCCGTCGAGGGTCAGCTCTTCTATGGCTCGGTGGAGGATTTCATGAATGCCTTCGACTTCCACGAGGCGCCCGAACGCGTCGTGATCGATGTCAGCCGGGCGCATATCTGGGACATCAGTTCTGTCCAGGCACTCGACATGGCGGTTCTCAAGTTCCGCCGCGATGGCGCCGAGGTGGAGGTCGTCGGCATGAACGAGGCGACCGAAACACTCGTCGACAGGCTCGGCGTCCATGACAAGCCCGGCGCCATTGACAAGCTCGCGGCGCATTGAGGGGAGAGAGGACATGACGGGAAACATAGTCGCGCTGGTGGATGCTTCGATCTACGCGACCAGCGTTTGCGACCACGCCGCCTGGGTGGCACGGCAGACCGGTGCGCCGGTCGAGGTGGTCCATGTGCTCGGACGGCGCGCGGAGCCGGCGAAGCAGGACCTGTCCGGATCGATCCGCCTCGGCGCGCGCACCAGGCTGCTGGAGGAACTGGCGGAACTGGATGCGCAACGGGCAAAACTGGCCGCCCATCATGGCCGCGCCATCCTCGACGACGCCCGTGACGCCGTCGCCCGACACGGCGTCACCGGCATCACCACCCGCCTGCGCCATGGTGACATCGTGGAGGCGATCAGCGAAATAGAGGGCACCGCCCGTGTGATCGTCATCGGCAAGCGCGGCGAGGCGGCCGATTTCGCCAAGGGACATCTCGGGTCGAACCTCGAACGGATCGTGCGCGCGGCCCATCGCCCGGTCTTCGTGGCATCCCGCGCCTTCAGGCTTGTCGAAACGGTCCTGGTCGCCCTTGACGGCGGTCCGTCTTCGATGAAGGCGGTCGACCATGTCGCCCGCGACCCGCTGTTCACCGGCCTGGCCGTGACGCTGGTCACGGTGGGGTCCGACACACCGGAAAGCCGCAACGCCCTTGCGCAAGCCAGGGCGCGCCTGCAGGGAGCCGGCAGGGAAGCCGCCACCCTGATCGTGCCGGGGCAACCCGCCACGGAACTCGGCAAGCTGGTCGAACGGGACGGATTCGGGATGCTCGTCATGGGCGCCTATGGCCACAGCCGCATCCGCAGCCTCATCGTCGGCTCCACCACCACCGAAATGGTGCGCACCTGCAAGGTGCCTGTCCTGCTCGTGCGGTGACGGCGCGTTCTGGCGGCAAGCCGCACACTTGACAACGATCAATGCCGGCCGGCCGCTGGCAAACAATGGTGTTGCGGATAACGGGCAAACCAGGATGTGACGATGATGAACAACGATCAGTCCCATGGCCGCGGCGGGTTTTTCATGCGCCTGGCCCTCGTCATTCTGGCGGTCTCGTGGGCCTTGCCCGGCGCGGCGGTCCGGCCTGCGGAAGCAGCGTCGTCCAGGCCGGGCCACGGTGGACCGGGCGGTGCCTATCTGAGCGAGAACCAGGCCTTCGCGAGGGCGATCTCCATCCTCATGGGCGATCCTTACGGACAAACGGCGGCGGAGGTGGCGCGCATCATCACCGATACCGCCTTGCGGACGGATGGGCCTTTGCGCGCCTGTTCCGGGATCGCGGTGCCGGTCTGGGAATTTCATGTCGTCGTGGATACCGGCAACCCCGACAATTTCAACAACGGCGTGATCGACGGGTACATGGCGGTGAATGCGCGGGACGGTGAACTCGTCTGCGCCAACCTGCCCCTCCTGGAGTGACGGCGGCAGGGTCCGGGGCGATGCGCGGTCGCGGGTGCAAGCCCGCTTTCGGGCGTGCTCCCGGCATGGCCGGCTATCGTCCGCACAAGGCGAACAGCGAACCGCGCGACGAAATGCCGAGCTTCTGGTAGGCGCGCTTGCGATAGGTGACGACGCTGGTCACGGCCACCCCGAGTTCGCCGGCGATCGCTTCCGCCTTGCGTCCCGACAGGATGCCGACACACACAGCGCGCTCGCGCTCCGACAGGACGGCAAGCGGCATCGGATAGTCCGGTTCCGAAAGGGCCTCGAAATGCGCGAGCGCGAGTCGCCCGATGATCTTTTCCAGGGACTCGGGCACCTGCCGTCCCGCTTCGTCGGCGTGATAGAGATTGACGGCAAGCCTGAGGGACGAACCGGCGGCAACCAGCGCCGTCTTTCCCGCAAGGCCCGGCTCGTCATAGAAGCGCGCCCTGTAGGCCGGGGACATGGCGTCGGCGACATCGCGGCTGTCGACGCGCAGGAGCGTTCCAGGCTCCATGCCGAGCGCCATCGCATGCAAGGGGTCCTGCCGGAACCAGCCGCGCAGGTATTGCGCGCCCAGCGTCCGGCCCAGCGCCTGCATCCGGAAATTTCGCGACAGCAGGCACGCCGCCGCATCCGCCGTATAACTGAACACCATCACCTGGTCGGCCCCGGTCTTGCCGACCAGGTCGATGAAGGCGTCCGTCCACCCCTCGTTCCCCGAGCGGTCGAGACAGAGGTCGATGGACTCCAGAAGGTCTTCCATTGCCGTGTCCAGGCGGTGTCCTCCCAAAAACAGGACAGAAATGATGCTGCCGGGCCGTTATACGTCAACCGGAGCAAGGAGGAAGTGATACATGCGCCCAGCAGGTCGTGGCGAGCTTGACTCGCTCTATTTCGATTATCCCCGTTTCGCGCCCCCTGAGCGCCCGGCGGTCGAGCCGCAGCAGCAGGTCGCGATTGTCGGCGCGGGCCCCGTGGGGATGGTCGCCGCCCTCACCCTGGCCCGTTTCGGCGTTCGCAGCGTCCTTCTCGACAACAAGGCCACCTTCAATGACGGCAGCCGCGCCATCTGCATTTCCCGGTCGAGCTTCCACATTCTCGACCAGCTTGGCGTCGTCGGCCCGTTCCTTGAAAAGTCACTCGGCTGGACGCTGGGCCGCAGCTTCTATCGCGGCCGCCAGATCCTTGAATTCGCCATGCCGGACAGCGCGGACGAGAAGTTCCGCCCGATGTACAATCTCCAGCAGCAGTATATCGAGGCCTTCCTGTGGGAAGCGGTCGCAGCCTGCGACCTGGTCGAGACGCGCTGGCAGAGCGAGGTGACGGGCCTGGTGCAGGACGGCGCCGGGGTGCGCCTTGCCGTCACCGACCCGAACGGCAGCTACGATCTGCCGGCCCGGTGGGTCATCGCCGCCGATGGTGCCAGGAGCGCGATCCGGCGCATGTGCGGCCTGCGCCTGAAGGGCACGAACTACGAAGGCCGCTACGTCATCGCCGACGTGCAGATGGACCATGCCTATCCCACGATCCGCCGCGCCCTGTTCGATCCGGTGTCGCGGCCGGGCGGCACCGTTCTCATCCATCGCCAGCCCGACAACATCTGGCGCATCGACTACCAGTTGCGCGACGACGAGGACGCCGAGGAGGCCACCCGCGAGGTGAATGTGCGCACCGCCGTTGCCAGCGTTCTCAGGGAAATCGGCCATGAAGGCGCCTGGGACCTGGAATGGTGGAGCATCTATTCCGCCAACACGCTGCTTCTCGACGACTACCGCAAGGGCCGGATCTTCTTTGCCGGCGACAGCGCCCATATCGTGCCCATCTTCGGCGTGCGCGGCCTCAACAACGGCATTGCCGACGGCCACAACATCGGCTGGAAACTCGCCGCAGTCATCAACGGCAAGGCCGGCGAGGCGCTTCT
Source organism: Zhengella sedimenti (assembly GCF_046506625.1). NCBI lineage: Bacteria > Pseudomonadati > Pseudomonadota > Alphaproteobacteria > Hyphomicrobiales > Notoacmeibacteraceae > Zhengella > Zhengella sedimenti. The sequence continues at coordinate 921,116 of NZ_JBKFFP010000001.1, read as the reverse complement.
GGACAGCTACACGCCGGAGCGGCGCGGCGCGACGCTCGACGTCTTCGCCAATGCGACCAAGAGCACCCGTTTCATGACGCCGCCCAGCCACGGATGGCGGGTAATGCGCGATGCGGCCCTGTCGCTGGCGCTGACCCGCGAAAGTGCGGGCCAACTGGCCAATCCGCGCCAGATGACACCCTATACCTATGCCGGAAGCCCTGCGACGGCGCCCGACGATCCGCGATTCGCCGGCGGGCCGGTTCCCGGCACCATGCTGCCGGACGCGGCCCTGGACGATGGATTCCTCAGCGATCGTCTCGGCGACGAATGGACCCTGATCACCTTCGGCGCGATCGACCTGCCTGCCATGGAGGGCGTGCGGCAGGTGGCATTGCCCGCGACAGCCCCGGCGGCCGCCCGTTTCTCCGCCATCGAGGGCACCGCCTATCTCGTCCGGCCGGACCTCCACATCGCCGCGCGCTGGCGCCACGCCCGTCCGGACGCGGTGCGTGAAGCCCTGTCCCGCATCCTCGCCCGTGAGGAGGAACACGCATGACGACCGAACAGTTCGAGACGATCTATGACGCACTCGCCAATGCCATCGACGCGGCCGGGCCGGAGCTTGGCGAGGTCTATCTGGCCAAGGTGGCGCTGGCGCTTGCCGAGACGCTGGACGATCCGGCCCTGGCGCTCAAGGTGATCGCCGAATGCCGCGAAGGGCTTTGAATTCACGCGCCCGGAAAGCCGGCCGCCTTCACCGCATCGGCCCAGACCGCGCAGCAGCCGAACCGGAGCGGCTTGTGGACGGTCTTCCGGGCCCGGCTCCGGCAGCGATGCCCGGCGCCGCCATGGCGCCGGGCACGGAAAGGGCAAGGAGTTACTGCCTGAACGCGTTCATAGGTCTTCCCGCCTCACATCACGACCACGCGGGTGCCGACCGGCACGCGCTCGTAAAGGTCCTCGACGTGTTCGTTGATCATGCGGATGCAGCCGTTTGACACCGAACGGCCAATGGAGGACGGCTCGGTCGTTCCATGGATGCGGAACATCGTGTCGCGCTCGCCGCGATAGAGATAGAGCGCGCGGGCACCGAGCGGGTTTCCGGGGCCGCCCGGCACGCCCCTGGCATAGCGCGCATAGCGGCGCGGGTTGCGCCGGATCATGTTGTCGGTCGGACGCCATGCGGGCCATTTCGCCTTGCGGCCGACGACGGCCGATCCCTTGAAGGCCAGACCCGCCCTTCCGACACCGACGCCATAGCGGCGCGCCTCTCCGTCACCGGTCACCAGGTAAAGGAAGTGGTTGGCGGTATCGATCACGATCGTTCCCGGTTCATGACCGGAGAATTCCACCATGCGCGGCTCGAACCGCGGATCGAGCGTGAAGCTTTTGCGCTGTTTGGCCTGATGAGCCTGTGCGGCGGCCGGCATTGCGAGCATTGCGGTGAGCCCGGCAAGGAGGGAGCGTCTGTTCATTAATCAAAACCCTTTCTGTCCCGTGATTGGCAAGGCATCCGGACGTCCGGACGCAATGGCAGGGTCAGGCAGGGATCGGCGGTCTCAAGGGCGCCTGCTGCACCAGGGAAGAGGCCGCCGGGGCGGATTCGCGATTGGCGGCAGGCCCGGTCGCAGGAGGCATGACGGCCATGATCGGCACAAGGCCGGCGCAATCGGCGGGGCATTGGGCATCACCCGCCTGGCCTGCGGCCATGCCCGGACAGCACGCACCACCGGACTCCGCCTGCTCGCGGAGCCCGGCTGTGTGATGGCCGGCCTGGCCGGAGACGGCCGCGCCATGGTCCATCGCTTGTCCGCCCAAGGCGGCCTTGCCGGCCGGATGAAAAGTGGCCAGCAGCAGGACGGAAAGCAGAAGCAGGGCAGTGCGCATGGACGCCATTTAGACGTTCAGGTTGCTGGAAGGTCAAGCGATCGGGTTCGATGGAAACCGTCCGCCGGACCGGTTTCGATCCCGGAGGCCGGCTCCGCAATCGAGTTGGCCTGCCACCTGCCCGCTTCCCATGGCCCTGCCCCAGGCATCGCTCAGGCCGCCGCGCGGCCGCGGGCAAAGCCGGCCAGCGAACGGAACCGGCCTTCCGGATCGTGGCGAAGGCGCAGGGCGGCCAGGCGCGCCGCCGCTGCCGGGGAATGGATCGAGACGGGCCTGCCTTCGCGCTCCAGGTCGGATTCACCGACATAGGTGCCCGTCGCGGCAGGCTCGACGGCGCCCATGGTCTGGCGCAGCCAGGCCATGTTGGCCGCGTCGGCGTCCTCCCTGTCCCAGATCGTGTAGATGCTGGCGAAGACGCGCCCGATACGCGAGAACGCCGCGTCGCCGGGTGCCTGCGACTGCGGCGAGCGCAGCGCGACAAGGGCGAAGGAATCCGCCGATGGCCGCCGGGCGAAATCGCTCACGATGCTCTCCAGCACCATGGCGAAGGACGCATCCGACCACAGCGTATCGACGGCGTAACGTTTGCCTTTCGGCGTCGAGACCGAGGTCAGTTGGTAGAGCGCGTCGAAGGGCGTTGGCATGGCGTCCATGCGTTGCAGCGCGGTGGCCGGGGCATCGGCGAACAGCTCGTCCAGAATCGACCCTGCATCCGTTTCACTTGTACCGAAAGCCGTGGCGATGACAGCGAGCACGAACGCGCCCTGCGGGGCATTGGCTTCCGGCGGCGGCGACGACACCTTCACCGTGAATTCCAGATTCGCGGGCATCCGGCTGATCGCGGCTTCCGCCCATTCGCCGACGGCACGGGCGTCCGCGGGCGCATGAACGTGGACGCTGGAGAGGATGGCTTTCGGGGCCTCGTAGAGACGCAGCCGGTAGCCGGTCACGACGCCGAAGAACTCCGGTCCGGCCCCACGCGCCGCCCAAAGGATGTCGGAGTGATTGTCTTCGTCGGCATGGACGAGCCGGCCGTCGGCGAGAACGACGTCGACGCCGGTGACCGAGAAGCAGGCGATGCCCCAGGCGCCGGAATTCCAGCCCACCCCGCCGCCGAGCAGATAGCCGCTGACAGGTACCGTGGCGCAATGGCCGACGGGAAAGGCCAGCCCGTGGCGCGACAATGCCGCGGCAAGCCGCTCGTTGGTCACGCCGGGGCCGGCAAGGGCCGTCCCTGTCTTCACGTCGATCTGCAGATGGTCGAGCGCACTGACATCGACGATGACATCGCCTTTCAGCGCGATGCCGGTGAAGTTGTGGCCGCCGCCGCGTGGCGAAACCGAAAGGCCGTTGGCGCGGGCAAAGGCAACTGCCTTCTGCACATCGCCGGGCGTTTCGGCCCGAACCACATAGCGGGGCACGAGGTCCGGCTTGCGGCCGTTCCAGACCAGGTCGGCGCAGGCCTGGCGGGAGGCCGGATCGAAGATTTCGATGGCGGCGCCATGCAGGCCGCGCTTGAGTTCCTGAAAGTCCATGTTCTCTCATCCGTGTCTTGACGGCTCCGCACGCTAGCGCGATGGCTTTGCAGCGCGGCGTTCCGTGGTCACTCTTTTCGACTGAAAATGCCGCCTTGCGCGCGGCACCGGCATCGGGACCGCCCGTCAGGGCCGGCCCGGTGCATGGCGGATGAGATACAGGCAGGCGGCCGGGTGCGCCTGCTAAGACTTTCATCGCGAAATGCTAAAAGAATACTATTCGGCCGACAGGGCCTGCGCAGCAGCCAGGTTTTCCAGCTTCAGCCTGCAATGGGCGACGAGCCGGAAGCGCCCGCGCCCGCTTTTCTCGATGCGCAGGCAGGCCTGCCTTTCCTCCAGCCGCTTGCGCAGAAGGATGAGGCGGGCATCGAGGTTCTCGGCATGTTCGGGCAGGCGCAGTGCCGGGTCGATGCGAAGTTCGCGCGTGGTGAAATCCGTCCGGCCGGTATCCCTGAACTCGCCGAGCACGCGCCAGAGGATCGCGCCGGCAACCCCCTTGATGAGGTAGTCATGACCGATGAAGACGCTCTGGTCCGGCGCGTGGTATCGCACCGTCACCACGCCATCCGGCGCGACGGGATGCGGCCCGTCCGACGTCTCGGCCGCGATGCTGTCGTCCTTCAGCATGCCGGCCAGAAGGCCCAGGTGGCCGGCCAGCAACATCAGCGCATCCTCCTCGTCATAGCCGAAGCGCATGGTCTCCTCGGCTTCGGCGAAAAGGATGCCGAGCAGTTCTTTCTTGAGCAGGATGGGCAGGGCGATCTGGCTGCGCGGGTTTTTCAGGCCGGGAAACGGGATTTCCGTCGGCACGCCACTGAGGATGCCCGCGCGCCTCGCGGTATGCACCATGGCCGCCCCGTAGCGGTATTCCATCGTCATGTGGCCGATGCGGATCGGCGCCTTCTCGCGCGCCGCGACACCGATCACGCCCTCGCCGAACGCCACTTCCGAGCCGATGCCGGAATGTGCGTAGCCGCGCGACGCCACCGTGTAGAGACGCTCCGCCTCCGCTTCCGCCATCAGGACCATCGCATAGCGGATGCCGAAATGCCGTTCGAGGCCGGCCAGCGCTGTTTCCAGCAGGTCCTCCAGATCATCGCAGCCCTCCAGACCGTCCTGGCAGGCGCGCAGGTTCGCCAGCAACTGATGGGCCGGCGGCTCGGGCAGCAATTGCCAGCATTCCACCTCCTCGACCGCCGTGACGCGGTAGATGTCGGCGCCTAGCAGCCGGAAGATCCCGTCCATGCCATGGTGGGACGCGATGCCGGCGAGTTTCGCCCGCATGGTTTCGAAAACCGGCCCCTTGCTCTGCGTCTCGACGAAGTGAAGTGCCAGACGGTGCGTGACCAGCGTGACCGGATCGGTGATCATGACCGAAGCCTTGCGCGTTGCCAGCACGTTGCGCCGCGTCTTGTTGAAGAACTGGTAGCTGAGCGCGACATGGTCGCTGTCGACGAAGTGCACCTGCGAGATCATGGAAACATTGGGCATGCCCTCGGCGTCGCAGGTCGTCAGAACGGCAGCGACGATTCCCTCCATCGACCGGCGCAGCGGCTTGATGTCGACCGTTGTCATGGCGTTGTCACCGGGCCGCCGGCGCCGGGGCCTGGCGTTTGCATGAAAGCCTGGCAGGGCCGGAATGCGATCGACACCACGTCGCCCAGGTCGGCATTGGCCCAGCTTCCGGCCACCTGCGGCGGCAGGCCGATTTCGATGAGTTCGTCACGGAAGACCATGCATTGGCGCAGGATTTCGGGGTGATCGCCGGGATCGGCGTCGCCCACCACGCCGCCATGCGCCTTCACCTGGAACGACGCATGGTCGATGGCGCGGCTGAACGTCACCGCCAGTTTCGCCCCGGCGGCGATGGCCGCCAGAAGCGGCGCATTCGTTGCCCTTTTTGCAAAGACCCTCATGCAGCCGGCATGGTCGACCCGCGCGCCGAGCCCCACTCCGGACAGCGGGTTGCCGGCGAGGTCGCAGCACCCGATGACGACGCTGACGCCGCCCTGCGCCAGGGCGATCAGGTCCGGCGGCAGAAGATCATGGGCGGACATGCCGGGGACGGCGCCCGGATCATGGGCAGGGATCGCAGCGTCTGTCATGCATGCCGACCGTTGGCCGTTGTCTGGATGATGAATCTGTGCGTCGCTTTTGCCGTCTTGTCCATCGCTTTGTCGCAACGGCGTGACGCGGCGTGCGCCTGTGACGCCGTTTCCCGGGCCGCCGGGGAGGGCCAAGGAGGGCACCACGGGCAAGGCCTTGACGAGGGAATTGCGCACTTCTGCTGCTGCATCCGGCCTTGGCGATTCCACCGGCCCGGAATTCAAGCTAGTTCAAGGGAATGGATATCGTTCTCGTCACCACGGTCATAGCCTCGCTCTTCCTGGTCATCGGCACGGCCGAGCCGCTCGCCGCGCGCCTGCGCGTGCCCTACAGCGTGATACTCGCGGCGCTCGGTGTGCTGATCGGTGCCGGAGCGATCTTCTTCCTGCGCACGGAACTGACCGACGCGCTCAATCCCGTCGCGGAGGCGATCCTCGGCCTGCCGATCCGGTCCAACGTCTTCCTCTATGTCTTCCTGCCGACGCTGCTCTTCCAGGCGACGCTCGGCATGAACCTGCGCCGCATGCTCGACGACTGGGTGCCGATCCTGGTTCTGGCGGTGGTGGCGGTGGTGGTGGCGACCCTCGGTGTGGGATACGCCCTGTCCTGGGCAAGCGCGCTGCCGCTGGCCGCCTGCCTGCTGATCGGGGCGATCGTCTCGACGACCGATCCTTCTGCCGTCGTCACCATTTTCCGCTCGATTTCGGCGCCACGCCGGCTTGCACGCATCATCGAGGGGGAGAGTCTGCTGAACGATGCCGCGGCCATCGCGCTGTTCGGGCTTTTCATGGGCTTCGTCATGATGGGCGTGCCGGATCCCGATCTCGGTGAGGCGCTTGCACGCTTTCCCGTGCTGATCGCCGGCGGCGCGGTCACCGGCTGGCTGGCGGCGATGATCGCCGTCCGGGTCATGGCACTGTTCAACAGGTTCGAGCTGGCGCAGATATCGATCTCGGTCGCGCTACCCTATCTGGCCTATATCGTGGCCGAGCAGAGCATTGGGGCCTCCGGCGTCATCGCCGTGGTTGCTGCCGGGCTGACGATGAACCTCACCGGACCGGGACGCGTGCCGCCGCAGGCATGGGCGAACCTGCGCGAACTCTGGAACGTGCTGGCCCATTGGGCCGGGGCGCTGATCTTCATCCTGGCCGCACTCCTGATCCCGCGGCTGCTGGAGGAGGTGCGGCTCGGGGACTTCGTTCTGGTCGGTGTCGTGGTGCTGGCCGCGATCGCCGCCCGCGCGGTGATCCTGTTCGGGCTCCTGCCGCTTCTGACGGTCCTCAGGCTCTCGCCGGCGGTGGAGCCGCCCTACCGGGTCGCCATCCTCTGGGGCGGCTTGCGCGGCGCGGTGACACTGGCGCTGGCGCTCGCGGTGACAGAGAGCTTCCGGGTTCCCGATGACATTCAACGGGTCGTCGGTATTTTGGCGACCGGCTTCACGCTCTTCACCCTGATCGTCCAGGGCACCACGCTGCGGCTCGTGATCAGCCGGCTCGGGCTCGACCGGCTGTCGCCCATCGACGAGGCCTTGTCGCGCCAGGTGGTCGCTGTCGCGCTCCAGACGGTGCGCGAGGACGTGGCCCGCACGACCGGGAATTATGATCTCAGCCATGACACCGTCCGTTCGGAGGCCAAGCGGTTCGCCGAGCGGCTCGACGCCGCGGTTAAGTCGGCCGAAGAGAGCGGCGACATCCTCGACCGCGACCGGATCACGCTCGGGCTCATCGCGCTGGCGGGCCACGAGCGCGATACCATCCTCGCCCGCGTGCGCGAGCGGAGGATCTCGGCGCGCATGGCCGAGCAGGTCGTCTCGAACGCCGACCGGCTGATCGAGGGGGCGCGGTCCCAGGGCCGGAGCGGCTACCAGCGCGCCGCCCGCCGCAGCGTCGCCTATGGCCGAGCCTTCCGCCTCGCCGTGCTGCTCAACGGCCGCCTGGGCTTGTCGGGACCTCTGGCGAGAATGACTGCCGACCGTTTCGAACTCCTGCTCTCGCAGCGGCTCATCCTGCGCGATCTCGGCGCCTTCATCGAAGGGCGCATCCGGCGCATTCATGGCCGGCGGGTGGCCGAGTTGCTGCAGGAACTGCTCGCCCGGCGGATCGAGGCCGTGGAAACGGCGCTGGAAGGCTTGCGCCTGCAATATCCGGGCTACGCGGAGGAACTGGAACGCCGCTTCATCCGGCGCACGGCGCTGCGGCTGGAAGAACGGGAATACGTCGCCATGCGCGAGGACGGACTGATCGGCGCGGAGGTCCATACCGCGCTGATGCACGAACTCGATGCCCGCCGGGCCGCCGCCGAGGAGCGCCCGCGCCTCGACATCGCGCTTCAGCGTGCCGAACTCGTGCGGCAGTTCCCGCTCTTCGCCGGTCTCGACGAGACGTCTCTCAAGCGTCTCGGACGCGCGCTGAGGACACGCTATGTGAATGCCGGCGATGTCATCATCCGCAAGGACAGTCCCGCAAGAAGCGTCTTCTTCATTGCCTCCGGGGCCATCGAAGTGGAGAGCGCCGGCCAGACCTGGCGGCTTGGCCGCGGCGAAATGTTCGGCCAGATGGCGGTATTGATGAAGAAGGCCCGCCGGGCCGAGGTTCGCGCCATCGCCCCTTCCACGCTGCTCGTCCTGGACGAGGCGCGGTTCCGCCGGCTGCTGGGCCGCAGCGCTGCCCTTCAGGCCGCGGTGCGCCAGAGCGCCGAAAAACGCGGGGTCGATCCGGCGGAACTCTTGGCCGGCTGAGACGCATTGCCGCCGGCGCACAGGTTCCGGGACAATGGATGGACGAGGCAATGGCACGACCGAGCGGAGTTATGCTTTCCATCGTGACCGAATGGGCGAACGATGGGACCGGGGGTATCGGGAACGGTTTTCCTGACGGCGTCCACTACGCCTGTTTGCCTTCCGTTTCGATGGCAGGGATCTCGGTGCGTTCCTCTTCGGGAGCGCCGCAGAGCAGTTCGACTGCACGGTCGGCCGCGTCCTGGAACGGCTCCAGCACCATGTCGGCTCCGGAAGCGAAGAGTTCTTCGGTATCCTTGTGATGGTGCGAAGCAACGGCCACGCGTCCACGGAAACCCGAGGTGCGGGTGAGCTGGATCAGCGTCCTGCGCGTGTCCTCGTGGCTGAGGCCGGTCGGATGGACCGGCACGGTCGAGACGATCCATTCGGCCGGCGACAGTGGAAGCTCGGCCACGAATTCAGGGTCGGTCGCATCCCCGAACTCGGTCTCGAGCCCCAGTTCCCGCCAACGCCGCACCGCGAACGGGTTGAAGTCCACCCCGAGCACCCGTATGCCCCGCTTCTTGAGGCGCATCCCGATGGCGGTGCCGAACCGTCCCAACCCGAAGACGATGACCTTGTAGCCGTCCTCGCGATGGGCCCCGGCCTCGGACGGCTCGCGCGGCGTGCCCTGGCGCTCGAACATGCCGAGGAGCGGCTCGAACACCGCGTAGAGCCGGTGCGAATAGGTGATCATGTAGGTCGAGGCAGCGATGGTCACGAGGCCGACCATGGTGACGAGGCCGAGCGCGTCCTCCTGTACATGGCCGAGCGATACGCCCATGGCGACAAAGATGAGCGAAAATTCGCTGATCTGCGCAACTGTCAGACCCGCCAGGAAGCCCGTGCGCTTGCGGTAGCCAATCGCGCCCATGATCGCCAGCACGATGAGCGGGTTGCCGATCAGCACGAAGAGCGAGAAGACAATCGCCCCGCTGACATGCGCGCCAAGCAGGGATAGATCGAGCGCGGAACCGAGCGCGATGAAGAAGAACAGGAGCAGGAAGTCGCGCAGCGGCGCGAGGCGCGCGGCGATGGTCTCGCGGTAGGGGGTCGAGGCGAGCGCGACGCCTGCCAGCAGGCCGCCCACCTCCTTGCCGAGACCCACGATGTCACCGGCCGCAGCGAACATCGCGGCCATGGCGATGGCGAAGATCACCAGAAGCTCAGGCGCGCAGGCGAGCCGCTCGGTCAGCGGATTGGCGATGTAGCGGACGAAAAGGACCACCAGCGCAATCATCGCCACGCCCGCGGCCAGGACCAGCGGAACCGACCCGCCACCATGGCCGCCGTCACTCGCCGCACCGATGCCGATGGCCGAAAGCACGATCATCGCAAGCACGACGACGAGGTCCTGCACGATCAGGAAGCCGAGCGCGATCTGGCCGTGCAGGCTGTCGATCTCGCGTTTGTCCGACAACAGCTTCACGATGATGATGGTCGAGGAAAATGTCAGCGCCACGGCGACGTACAGGCTGGTGACATGACCAAGCCCGACCGCGAGTCCGATCAGGTATCCGAAGATCGAAGTGAACGCCACCTGGCCAAGCCCGGTCAGGAGCGACACCGCCCCGAGCGAGCGGATGAGCTTCACGTCAAGCTTGATGCCGACGAGGAACAGCAAGACCGCGATACCGAGTTCGGACAGCAGGCTGATCTGCTCGTCCGATCGGACGAGGTCCAGCGCGGACGGTCCCGCGATCAGGCCGACCGCGATGAAACTGACGATCAGCGGCTGGCGCAGGATGATCCCGAGGAACCCGACCACGGCAGCAAGCACCAGAAGTGCCGCGATCTCCGCAAAGGGCGAATGAACAAACACATCCATCAACTGTTCTTCCCTTCCGCCCTTGTTGCTCAGGCTCTGTCCGATGCCGAAGGTGTTGTCGTTTCCTGCTTTGTCTTCTCCGTGACTCTCAAATAGGTTTGCATGACGGAAAGCACTACGTATTTGATTGAACGGCGAAAGACGGGACGGGGTGCGATGAAGAAAATACTGGTGGCAACGGACTTCTCGGAAAGATCGGATCGGGCGTTGCGGCGCGCCACCCTCCTTGCTCGCCAATTCGGAGCTGAAATCCTGCTCGTTCATGTCGTCGATGACGATCAGCCAAGACGGATAGTTGAGGCTGAACGGGCAGAAGCTTCGACGCTCCTGACCCAAATGGCAGCTACCCTTCGCGATGTAGACGGTGTGCCCTGCGAGGCACTTGTCCCGGTGGCCTCGCCATTCCTCGGAATTGTCCAAGCCGCGTTGGACACATCGCCCGACCTGCTGGTCATCGGATCACATCGACGCCAAGTGCTCCGGGATGTCTTCATTGGCACCACTGCGGAACGTATCATTCGTTCCGTCGAGCGTCCTGTTCTGATGGTGAATGCACCACCGGCCAGTCTGTACAAACATATTTTGGCAACGACAGACCTGTCGGACAGATCCAAGCATGCGCTCGAACATTTCTACGATCTTGGGATTCATGATAATTCACTGAATTCCATAATTTACATATTCGATGTCCCGGCGCTTCGTCTGTCGTTCAGCCATTCGATTTCGAAGGATGACAAGAACAACTACATGGAAGACGAAAAGCGGGGTGCAACGGCTGCCCTTGCAACATTCGTTGCTTCTCTGAACCGCGGAACGGTCAGGCAAATACTGCGGCACGAGGCAACAACGACGCAAAATGAGATATTGAATGCGGCTGCCGAGCAACAAGCAGACCTCATCGTGATATCAACGCATGGCCAGGGCGGCCTGGCAAAACTGCTTCTAGGGAGCGTAACCGAGCAGGTCTTGAGGTCGTCGCCGATCGATGTCCTGACGATTCCTGCGCAGCGTGAGCGCTGAGCCAGGCAGACTGGCACTCGAAAGGCTTTGCTTGCGCAGACGCGATCACGGGATGGTCAGACAACGGCCACGCTGGAAGCGACCCCGCCCCGACGCTCAAGGGCAACTGCTGCGGCGGTGGTCGGGCGCAAACGGAGACAAGCCCGCGACATGCCGCCCCGACCAGCCGTGGACGCAGCCGCCCCGGCTGGCGCAATGTGCGCGGTCAGGATCGGGCAGCCGTCACGATGATCTCGACCGTGTATCCGGGCGCGGCAAGCCGGGCCTCGCCACAGGCGCGCGCCGGTGCATCGCCTTCAGGCACCCAGGCGTCCCACACAGCGTTCATTTCCTGGAAGTCTGCCATGTCGGCCAGCCAGATGATCGCCTGCAGGATGCGCGACTTGTCCGATCCGGCCTCGGCCAGCAGCCGGTCGATGGCGTCGAGGCAGTCCTGCGTCTGCTGCGCCACGCTGGCGCCAGACGTGCCGACCTGACCAGCGAGATAGATCGTGTCGCCATGAATGACGATCTGCGACATGCGGGCGTTGGTGTGATGGCGTTCGATTGTGCTCACGGGATCATCTCCGGGGTTTCGCGTTTCTGCCAGATGGTTCCCAGTTCCTTCTCCAGCCGTTCGGCCACGTCAAGCACGAAAACATCGTCGTGCATGGCCCCGACAAGCTGGACGCCCAACGGAACCTGGCCTTCAAGATGCGTCGGCGGTGCGCCCGGGCGCCTTTCGTCTTGATGATTTTGCCATCTTCCAAGGGGGGTGGTGAAAACAGGATTTGTGGTGGATGACGACCGTCATGCGGTTTCTTCCGCAGCCGATGCCGTGCCGATCTGGCCGAGCCTTCTTTGCAGCGACAGCCTGTCGATGCTGGAAAGCGGCAGCGAGCAGAAGATCGAGATGCGCTGGGTCAGCATCCGGTAGGTCTCGGCGAAGGCCAGCGCGACTTCGGTTTCGGTGCCCTCCACGGCGGCGGGATCGGGCACGCCCCAATGGGCCGACATGGGCTGGCCGGGCCAGACCGGGCAGGCCTCCTTAGCGGCGTTGTCGCAGACGGTGAACACGAAATCCATCACCGGCGCGCCGGTGTGCCAGGTGGCTTGTGCATGCCAGGCATGGAGTCCGCCGCGCAGGCATGCCTAGAAACGGCGGATCACCACCAGCCCGGGCGTGACGCCTATGGCCGCCAGCGGACGTACCGGAAAGGGGGCCACAACAGACCCATCATTCATGTCTCGTCCGATGCCTTCGGATTTCCCGCGACGAATTCAGCAAGAGAAATATCGCAGACCCGTCACGAAACCGCGTTGATCTCGAACAAGGCGGGCAAGCGGCAAGCGGGTTCATGCTGCATCTTGCCGGGTTCCGGAAAACAGCCCCGCGTGTTGGACAAATTTGAACAGGAGCGCTGCCGATGCAACCCACCGAAGGAAATGGGCGACACTACATGGTCGGGGGCGGGATCGCGGCCCTGTCGGCCGCTGTTCTGCTGGTCCGTGACGGCAACGTGCCGGGTGACCGGATCACGATCCTCGAAAATCATGCCACAGCCGGGGGCAGTCTCGATGGGTCCGGGAATGCAGGGATGGGCTACCTTACCCGTGGCGGGCGCATGTTCGAACCGAATTTCGTCTGCACGCTCGATCTCCTGTCCGCGATACCCGCGCCCGATGATCCCGCGGTTTCGGTGAAGGATGACATCCTGGCCTTCAACCGGATGGTGCCGGGGCGGGCCGAGTGCCGTATCGTCCGCGATGGCCACAAGGCGGAAGACCGCTACAGCCTCGGCCTTGGCGCGGAAGAGATCGTGGCGCTCAACCGCCTGCTGCTGGTGCCCGAGGGGCAGATCGAGGGGCGCAGCATCGAGAACTGGTTCGCACCGGCCTTCTTCGAGACGAACTTCTGGATCATGTGGTCGACGATGTTCTCGTTCCAGCCTTGGCATTCAGTGTTGGAGATGCGGCGCTACATGCGCCGCTTCCTGCACCTCTTCCCCGGCCTGACGCGGATCGAAGGCATCCTGCGCACCCGCTACAACCAGCATGACTCGATCATCGCGCCGATCCTGGCCTGGCTGTCGGCCCGCGGCGTGACCGTGCGCACGGAAAGCCGCGTCATCGACGTGACCATTTCGGGCGGGACGGGCGGCCGCCAGGTAACGGCGCTTCATCTCGCGTCCGGAGAGGTCATCGACATCGCCCCCGAGGATTGCGTCTACCTGACGCTTGGCTCGATGACAGACGCCACCGTGACCGGCGAGAGGACTGTAGCCCCTCCGCCCGCGGACGGGCCGGCCCCCGGGTTTGATCTATGGCGGCGCCTGGCGGCGCATCACGAGGGGCTGGGCCGGCCAGAGGTCTTCGCCGGGCAGCCGCAGCAGACATCGTGGACGTCCTTCACCGTCACGCTGGCCTCGTCCGCCTTCGTGACCTTCATGGAGGACTTCAGCAGCAACCGGACCGGCACCGGAGGCCTTGTCACCTTTGCGGACTCGGGCTGGCTGATGTCGATCGTGATGTTCCACCAGCCGCATTTCCGGGACCAGCCGGCCGACCGGCCGGTGTTCTGGGGCTACGGACTGCGCGGCGACCGGCCGGGCGATGCCGTCCGGAAACCGATGGCGGAGGCCACCGGAGCGGAGGTGCTGGAGGAGCTGGCCCACCAGCTACGGCTGACCCCGCACCAGCGCGCAGCGTTCTTCGACGGCGCGCAGGTGATCCCCTGCCGGATGCCCTTCATCACCAGCCAGTTCATGCCGCGAAAGACAGGCGACAGGCCGCCGGTGATTCCCCGCGAGGCCCTGAACTTCGCCGTGATCGGCCAGTTCTGCGAGATCCCGCGCGACTGCGTGTTCACGGTCGAATATTCGATCCGATCCGCCTGGACCGCGGTGCATGGGCTCACCGGAAAGGTGCCGCCCCCGCCGCCGGTCGTGCGCAGCGACCGCGATCCGCGCGCATTGCTTCGGGCCGCCAAGGTCATGTTGTCGGGCTAGACCCATCGCAGGAAGAGCGACCACCGCATCGGAAAGGGCAAGTGGCCACAGGCTCACTCTATGTCCGAAATCTTGGCGGGATTGAAACTCAGGCTATTGGAAAGGCTCGGAAAAATTCGACCGAGCCGAAGTCTGCCGAGGCTCAAACCGCCATTGGATGAAAGTTCCCTGGCAGGGCACGTCCCAACAGGGTCAGCATTGCCATGTCTGAAAGTGGCTTGCCCTGCTTCTGACCGGTAGAAAGAATTTGGAGACCCGCCTGGCGTGAAGGCGGTCGAACGATATCGGTGCCCACCTGCCAATTGAACCTAATTGCCATGGTCAAATGCGCGCAAAATACGCATTTCATGGCTGAAGAGGCGGTTGGATCACAAAAGCCATTTTTTCCCATATTGGACGGGCCAGATGGATATGGAGCCAAGCTGTTGAAAATATTGGCACTCCCAAGGGGAGTGATCATTGTCAATACAATCAACTACTTGGGCTTTCTAACCGCCCAAATCCGGGCACTGATTTCACTGCGTTTTTTTCGATTTCTTCTAACCCCGAATAAGCTTCACGACGGCCTTGCACCCGCGGTTCGTCTTCGGTATCGCCTCAATGGCTGTTGACGTCGCCTGACCTGAGCGCGGGGCCGTCTCCTCCTCTTCGGGTGCATATGAAACGCCACGGGTTTGATCAACAACCAGCTTCCCCCGACAACTCCCCGCTGACCCCTCGCTATAGCTTTCATCAGAAGCATGCATGTCGCGTGCGCAGATGGAGACGCTGATCATGACCACCCGCAAGCCCGGCCGCCCTTACGCAGACACCCTCCTGGCGAAGTTCGTTACCAGGAGGGTGCTGGAACTGAAATACCGCAAGACGCAGGCGCGGATCGCCGCCGACGCTGGTTTCACCAACGCGAATATCATGTCGATGATCAAGAACGGATCGTCGAAGCTGGCGCTCGACCGCGTGCCGGCGCTGGCGAAGGCGCTCGAATGCGACGCGGCCCTGCTGTTCCGCATGGCCCTCGACCAGCATGATAGCCCGACGACGGAGACGGCGATCCGGCAGATCTTCCGCGCGGTCGTGACCGAGAACGAGGCCGCCTGGCTGGACGAGTTGCGCGACGCCAGCGACAACAGCGACCCCGCGCTGACGACCCGGGCGCGTGCGGCGATCAGGGGGATTTTCGGGAAATGACGATTTCGGGATTGAGCGAAAACGAGAAGGCATGGATCACCTTCCTGCGGATGATCTCGGACGGCCGCGATCCCGCACCGACGCTCAGGCGGGTGCAGCTGCTACGGCGCGTGCTGAGCCGGAAGAAGTCAATGTGGCGGTAAGACCGAACCCAGTTGGATATGAAACTGCGGATGCGTCTCCGGTCGTCGCGCCTCAAGCACGTCATGGTGAGTTACCCCGGCATATGCGCCCTTGCACCCTTGAACATTAGCACACTTGCTCTGATCCTCTGGTGAACCGCACATGGCGTTCGCCCGTCAATCAACCTGGCAAGAGCAACATATGACATCCCATCATCATTCCGGCACGATCGCACCACCCGTGATCGCAAGCGGGTCAGTTGATAGGGTTTGTCTCCGATCAGGTCGTATGGTCACGTATAGCGTCACGAGAGAGATGACTGAGAATCGGTCAGATACATGGCCTGAATGGTCGACCTCGTTCCGGGGCTGGCTACGAACAGCCTTCGCGACCAACGGGTGCCAGCCGGCTTTCACATACGTCACCATCGCGCGCCCTGGCAAGGGTGCACAAGAAATCGATGGCGTCAGTCGGATGTCACGTCGACATGGCCCAAGGCTCGCAGCGACCCGACCCAGGGCAGCGCTTCACCGGACTTTGGCTGTCAGATGTTCGAAGAGCGGTTACACATTCGCCTGCCCCGATGCGATACCTCGCCAACGGCGCTGGAGACAGTGGGACCTGCCATTGACCCGGCATGCATGATCGAGGGCGACAGGTTTCCCAGAACGGGGATCCATGGCAAGGAATGGCTGCGTAGGCAGCGGCGCGGAGGAACCAAGGCACTCCTTTTCAACGCCGGATCCCGCAATGTCGGCAAGTGGAAGTCCTAGGGCTCCCCGCACGTGCCATGGGGATGCGTTCTGGCGCCGCCGACATGACGGTTTGGAACCACCTGTTTGTCCGGGATGGGCGGGGTGTCGGCCTTCCGAGGCACAACACCTTCATTGTCCGCGATCACGCCCGGTTATCCGGAGCATCTCCAGAAGCCGCGATAGCCGACCGAAAGGCCCTGTTCGAGGGAGAATACGAGTTCGGCATTCTGGCGCCAGTCAGCCTCGTCTTCCGTCAGCGGGACGACGCGGACGACAGCGCCTTCCGTCTCGAACCGGCGCGCACCATCTTCCGCACTGCTGCTGCCATTGAGGCTGACAAGCACGCCGTTGAGCTTCATGGCGGCCATGTTTCCGTCAGCCGGCGCCCAGAGGATGGGATCGGTCTCGGGACTGCGATTGAACCGGCAACGCTGGCTTGCCGAAAGAATCTGTTCCGCCTCGGCCTCGGGCATGGGCGCCGGATCAAGGGTGGAAATCAGGGTATTGTCGAGGGCATCCTGTATGGTGCCGGGTTCGGCCGGCGGGTCCCTGTAGATATCGGCCACGATATTGCCGGACGCCACATCGGCGATCAGGTAACGCATTTCCGCGATCTCGCGGCGTTGTGCCGCGATGATGCCGTCTGCAAGCTTGCGCACGCGTGGATCGCGTATCCGCGCCCGCTCCGACGTCATGACCGCGATTGAATGGTGCGGGATCATCGCCCGCATGTAGCTCGGGCCCGAAACGGTCACCTGGCTGCGCACGAGCCAGAGCGAGAGTGCGAACACGATCACCGACCCGGCGAAAATCGCGATGTTGAGCGAGCGGTTCGAATACATGCCCAGCATGTAGGCAAGCATGATGACCGCCATCGTGGCGCCCATGACCAGCGCCATGTAGACGCGCGTCTCGGAAAAGAAGACGTGCTCCCAGGCATAGGTGTTGAGATACATCAGGATGAACATCACGACCGTCGAGGTCAGGATCATCAGGCCGAAGCGGACATAGGACATGGAACTCTCCTCTCGGAACTGATCGGTTGTTCAGGCATGTGTGGGAGGAAACGTCCTTCCAGCGCTGGAAGGTTCCGTGGCGAGGCAGCCGGTTCGCACCCCACCCCCCGCAATGCGTCGCCTTGACCTTCCAGCAGGTGAAAGGCCTACGCGTGGACGACCAGTGACGCGTAACGAGGATCTAGCCCGCCATGACACGAAACGTTCCGGAAATCTGGCTGGCCTTCTTTTCCTTCCTGCTGCATTTCGTATGGGAGATGCTGCAGGCACCCACCTATGCCGGCATGGCCACCATGGCACACTGGGATGGGGTGATCCTTTGCCTGGAGGCAACCGTCGGCGATGTCGGCTTTGCGTTGACAGCATTCCTGCTTGCCAGCCTCATCGCGCGCTCACGCTTCTGGTTCCGCACCTGGCAACCGTTGCCCGTCGCAATCTACATCGCAACGGGCCTGCTTCTCACCATTGGCTTCGAATATTACTACACCGAGGTGAGCCTGCGCTGGACCTATTCGGACCTCATGCCGCGCGTGCCACCCCTTGGCACGGGCCTCAGCCCGCTGATGCAGTGGCTCCTGATCCCGCCGTTCGCCCTGTGGCTGACACGGCGGCACCTTGCCACGACCATGAAGGAGACGATCACATGATGGATGGCTACGGAATGGGCATGGGGTTTGGCGGCATCGGCATGCTGCTGATCCTCATCCTTGTCGTGCTGGCGATTGCCGCCCTGATCAAATACCTGCGCAGTTGACGATCGGGCAGACGATTTCGCACGGCCAGAACCCGCCAGGCAATTTCGCCTTGTCCTGCTCTCAGTGGATCCCGTTTGCCTCTTGCAACGTCCGCACATAGGCGATGACCTTTGCCACGTCCTGATCGCTCACCTCGGGAACCGGCGGCATGTTGCCGAAGCTCCAGTGATGAGCGATGACACCGTTGCGCGCGGCCAGGATGAAGGACGCATCGGCATGATGGCCCGGACGGTAGATAGTGTGGACCAGCGGCGGGCCGGCGCCGTCGCGCCCGGCTGCGTTTTCGCCGTGGCATGCCGCGCAATGGGCGTCAAAGACCGCCTTGCCCTCAAGCGCGGTGCCCGTGAGCGGCGGCACCGTGACATCGGCCAGTGCCGCGCCGGTGACTGACGTGTCGCGGTTCCCGTCAGGGGTCAGCAAACGAAGCCCGATGACCGCCAGGGCAACCGCGGCGATTGCCGCAAGGATAATCCGCCTGCTCATTCGACACGTTCCCCGGCAAGGCTTTCGATGATCGGGCAGTCCGGCCGGTCGTCGCCATGGCAATGCTTCACCAGCACGGAAAGCGTTTCGCGCAGCGATTTCAGCTCCGCCATCTTGCGCTCGACCTCACTGATCTTTTGCCTCGCCAGGGCCTTCACATCGGCGCTGGCGCGGTGCTTGTCCTCGTAGAGCGAGAGCAGCGTGCGGCATTCCTCGATGGTGAAGCCGAGGCTGCGGGAACGCTGGAGAAAGCGCAGCCGGTGAACGTCGGCCTCGGAATAATCCCGATAGCCGTTCTCGGCGCGATCCGGCTTTATGAGCGCGATTTCCTCGTAATAGCGGATAGTCTTGGGCGGAAGGTTGGCGCGTTGCGCCGCCTGGCCGATGTTCATGATGGTATCCTCTTGTCATGCCGAACGGACGTTCGTCCGTCGTTCAATTCTGGTGATCGCGGCCTGCCATGGAAATGGTGTAAGGCCGGGCGGATCAGGCCGGCATGGGAGGATGAAGGATGGCGCCGGGATCGGCCGACTGAAATCCATGGGCGACGGGCGGCACGTGGATGCTGGCGCAACGGGCGGGAAGGCCTGTCGGCTGCGCGGCGATGAACCCGCCATCGAGGCTGCAATGGCTGGCCTTGCCCTGGCTGACGGTTCCGCCCGCCATGCCAGGACAGCAAGGGTGACCGTCGCCTCTCAGGACAACATCCCCTTCGTCATGAGCATGGACCTTGGCGATGGTGGCGGCAACCGCCGCCTCGGCCTGCCGCGCGAGCGCCGGTCCGCCCGGCACACCTGGATGGGCGAGCACGAACACAAAGGCCAGGCAGATCGCGAGAAACATACGCATGGTCAACAGATAGACCTTCCACTTGCTGGAAGGTCAAGTATCGAGGTCGATACGGCGCAGTCGCAGCGAATTGGAAATCACCGAGACCGAGGAAAGACTCATGGCAGCGGCCGCGATCATGGGTGACAACAGGGTTCCGGTCAGCGGATAAAGAACACCGGCGGCGACGGGGATTCCCGCGCCGTTGTAGACGAAGGCGAAAAACAGGTTCTGCCGGATGTTCCGCAGCGTCGCCCGCGCCAGGTTGCGCGCCCGCACGATGCCGCTCAGGTCGCCGCGCAGCAGCGTGATGCCGGCGCTTTCCACCGCCACGTCGGCACCCGTGCCCATCGCGATGCCAACTTCCGCCGCAGCCAGCGCCGGCGCGTCGTTCACCCCGTCGCCCGCCATGGCAACCTTGCGGCCCTTGCGGTGCAGTTCGTCGACCAGCTTCTTCTTGTCCTCCGGAAGCACACCGGCGCGCACGTCGTCGATGCCGAGCCTTCCGGCCACGGCGAGCGCCGTCCGCTCGTTGTCGCCGGTCGCCATGATGATCGTCAGGCCCGCCTTGTGCAGTGCCTCGATGGCAGCCGGCGTTCCCTCCTTCACCGGATCGAAAACCGCGACAATGCCCGCGATCCGCCCGTCCGCGGCCAGGAACATCGCCGTCTTGCCGTCCGCGCGCAATTCCGCGACCTTGTCTGCTGCCTCCCCCACCTCGATGCCGGCCTCTTCCATCAGCGCGTCATTGCCCAGCATCAGCGCCTTGCCGGCCACTTCGCCCTTGACACCCTTGCCGGTAACCGCTTCGAAGGCGGTGGCGTCTGCAAGCTCAAGCCCGCGATCCTGAGCGCCCTCGACGATGGCCTCGGCCAGCGGATGTTCCGAGCCGCGCTCCAGGCTGGCCGCCAGCGCCACCACCTGCGCTTCTTCGAACCCGTTCACCGCGATGGCATCGGTGAGCCTCGGCCTGCCTTCCGTCAACGTGCCGGTCTTGTCCACGACCAGCGTATCCACCCTGGCCATGCGCTCCAGCGCTTCGGCATCCTTGATCAGCACACCTGCTTGCGCACCCCGCCCCGCCGCCGTCGTGATCGAGATGGGCGTGGCAAGACCGAGCGCGCAAGGGCAGGCAATGATGAGCACCGAGACGGTGGAGACAAAGGCGAAGGCAAGGGCCGGGTCCGGGCCGAAGATGGACCAGGCGATGAAGGAGACGATGGCCGCCAGCACCACCGCAGGCACGAAAACGGACGAGACACGGTCTGCCATGCCCTGGATGGGCGCCCGTGACCGCCGCGCATTGGCGACCATGTCGACGATCTGCGAAAGCATGGTGTCGGCGCCGACCTTTGTCGCTTCCATGACGAAGGAGCCGCTGCCGTTGAGCGTGCCGCCGGTCACGCTGTCGCCCGCGGCCTTTTCGACGGGAACCGGTTCACCGGTGATCATGCTTTCGTCAATGGAGGAATGCCCTTCGAGCAGGATGCCATCCACCGGGATGCTGTCGCCCGGACGCACTCGCAGCCTGTCGCCGGCCAGGATGTTCTCCAGCGGCGCGTCATACTCGTCACCGTCCGGCGTGATCCGCCGCGCGGTCTTCGGCGCCAGGTCCATCAGCGCCCGGATCGCATCGCCGGTCTTCTCCCGCGCGCGCAACTCCAGCACCTGCCCGACAAAGATCAGCGCGACAATGACGACCGCCGCCTCGAAATAGGTGCCGACACCGCCGTCGCCGCGATAATCGGCAGGGAACAGGTCCGGCAGGAAGACGGCGAAGACGGAGTAGACATAGGCCGATGCGACGCCGATCGAGATCAGCGTCCACATGTTCGGCGAGACATTGACAATGGACGACCAGCCGCGCCTGAAGAATGGCAGCGCCACCCACAGGACCACTGGCGTTGCCAGAACGAATTCGGCGATGCCGGCCATTGTGTGGCCGATCCAGTCGCGCAAGGGGAGGCCCACCATCGGCCCCATGGTCAGGATCATCAGCGGCACGGCGGCTGCGACGGCGATCCACATGCGCCGCGTGAAGTCGATCAGTTCCTCGTTCTTCTCATCAGGCGCGGCAGTAACGGGCTCCAGCGCCATGCCGCAGATCGGGCAGCTTCCCGGCTCGTCCCGGACGATCTCCGGATGCATCGGACAGGTATATTGCCGCGCCTTGCCGTCCATGCCGGTCCTGCCCGTGGCCCGGCCGCTGGCGAAGTGCCAGGGGTCCGCCTCGAAGCGGTCATGGCATTTGCGCGAACAGAAATGATAGGTCTCGCCCTTGTAGGATGCTGACGGCGTGTCCTTGCCGGGTTTCACCTGCATCCCGCAGACGGGATCGGTGACGGTATGAGCCGAGCTGTCGTGAACGTCGCGGGCGTGATGCTGATGATGCTCGTGTTCCATCAGTGGAAGCTAGGCTTTCCATCCACTGGAAGGTCAAGCAATGCCTTGACGAAACCGGCTGCCGGACGAAGGCAGGAGCCACCGGGCCACCCGGCGGCGCCTGCCATTCATTCACGCTCCCGCGCGAAGCGCGCATTCATCTGGTCATGCAGCGCACGCACCTCGACCGGCCACTGCGCCTTGATCCACGACAGGACGGCGATGATCTCGTCGTCGCTCAGGATCTCGCCATAGATGGGCATGTCGGACGTGTAGTTCCTCAGCCCCGCGGCTTTGACGATTCCCAATTTGGTGATGTCGAAAAGGATCTGGTCGGGATGATGCCAGGTATGGCCCGTTTCGTCATGCGGGGGTGCCGGCATGCGCCCATTGTCCTTGCGCGTCCGCCAATCGGGTTCGCCTTGCAGGTCGGTGCCGTGGCAGGCGGCACAGTGATCCGCATAGATCGTCTCGCCGCGCGCCACGATTTCCCGGTCATCGGGCTTGAGAAGCCCTGCCGCACCCGCCGGGCCTGAAAATGCCGACCCGGCCAGGAACGCTGATACGGCGAGGCCGTTCTTCGATAGCATCATCGGACGCCCGCCTCAAAGAACACCGCGGTCGTGCCCGCGGCGCCGCCCGTGAAGGAATGGACGGTGTAACGCGCGTTCTCGTCATGCCCCATGCCGAGCGACCCCTGCGGCATGCCCGGCACGGCTATGCCGCGGATATCCGGCCGTTCGCTCATCAGCTTGTCGATTGCCTCCAGCGGCACATGCCCCTCGACGACGTATTTGCGGCCGTCCACATCCAGCATGGCCGTGTGGCAGGCCACCATGTCGTCGGGCACGCCCGCATGGGCCTTCACCGGTTCGAGGTCTTCCGTGTCACGGATCTCGACCGCGAAGCCGGCCGCCTTCACCGCATCGGCCCAAACCTCACAGCAGCCGCACCAGGGCGACTTGTAGACGGTCATGGGGGCCCCGGTTCCGGCAGCCAGGGCCGGCGCCGTCATGGCACCCAGCAGGGAAAGGGCAAGGAATTTTTTCCTGAACGTGTTCATCAGTTCAATTTCCTGTCTTGCATCACGACCACACGGTTTTGCCTTTTGACTGACCTGCAAGAGCTTCATGCTGGTCCGAATGATTGGCGCCCATGCCAACCATGGTGCCCGGATGGACGGACACCAGGAACAGGGATGCGAGCAGAAGCAGGACAGTGCCATGACTATCATCTAGACGTTCAGGTAGCTGGAAGGTCAACCGATTCCATGTTGCCAATCAAGGTGAATGCTTCCCGCCATGCTGCGGTTCGATCACAAAGCTGGTTATGTCATCCAGACCGTTGACCCAGGCTGTCATCGCTACCGTTTTCGCCGGCGAATGGCGCACAAGCTGACGCTCCCGAGGAACCAAGACACTCCCGTCCAGCGCCGGATCCCGCCATGGTGACAAGTCGAAGTCCTAGGGAACCCCGCACGTGCCATGGGGATGCGTTCTGGCGCCGCGAGCATCCCGGGTCGGATCCACCGCTATGGTGGCGTGGACCTGCGAAAGATCTACGCTGTCACATGAGGGTTGACGAATGTTGACGCCAGGTTGACGCAAAACGCCCGCCCGCGTTTTTCCGCCGCGATGTAAACCTCGCGCCAGTCGCGCGAGGTCATCAGAAAAGAAACTTGGAGATCGTGCACTTCCCGACAGCGTGGTTGCTATATCAGCGTCATCGTCAACGAGCCATGAGGCAATGATGTCCATCGACAACGTAATAACGACACAGAACGAGGAAGATGACCTGATCACCGAACTGACATTTGATGTGCCATGTGCTACTGCCAGCCTGCCCGAGAGCGCGCCTGATCGGTTCCACTACGAGGGCGTAGACGAGCCCGACGCTGATGAAATCCGTGATGCCGCGGCTCGCATCAGGGAGCGGCACACAAACATCGTCAAGAACATCCTTGCGACCGGCAAGGACCTGCTCATGGTCAAGAACAAGCTCAAGCATGGCGCTTTCCGGCAGTGGCTCGAGGCCGATTTCGGGTGGAGCGAACGCACAGCCCAAAACTACATGCAGGCCGCGCGGGTGTTCGGCGGCATGGCGCATGCTGTAGAAGCCCTGGCCCCGGCCTCCATCTACAAGCTGTCCGCCAGGAATACGCCCGAGGCTGTTCGCGAGAGCGTCATCAACGACATCGACAAGGGAAACACGCCCACGGCCAAGGACATCGATGAGCGCATCAAGGCCGCCAAGTTGGCACGGGCTGCAAGGAACGGCACTAACAAGGGCACCACCCCGGCGCCATCTGACCTTACCGCGATGGAAGCAAGTCCGGATAGCAGCATTCTGCTACCGGATCACGGAACTCGTGCCGCGGATGTGGCGGGCATTCTCAGGCGGGCCTTAGGATCAGAGTTTCCGATCGTCGCCCACTGGTTGAGCAACATCTCAGGCGACGAGCTTGCCGCTCTCAAGCATGCGCTGTCCAATGATGTGGTCGAAGACATCGACCCCGGGCCTGCCTCATCGGGGCATCCGGATGGTGACCCGCGGGCACAGCCTCTGGCGGTGTAAAACGCTCATAGCGCCTCACCAGCGCGCTCCGTCTCGCGGGCAGTATCCATAGCTCAAAAAATGACGGAGCGCGCCACGGAGCTTCTACGAGTCAACCAGAGCACCACCACACCCGAAAGTGGCGGCCTGGCGGGGCAGCAGATAGACGCCAGTCGCAAATCCGAAATGGTTGCGCATATTCCATCGCCTGAATCGGTTGGCGACGTGAAGAATGCTCTGCTACTACTTGAAGGAGAGTCAGTGATCGCTTATCATAATAATATGTCGTGCAAGGGCATCCCCGCCACGCCAAGCGGCTCCACGACATCGCCTGCGGGCAACGAACGAGCGAACCGGCTTACTGACGAACGAGCTTACTGACTTATCGGCTAACGAGCGAACGGACTGAACGTCGACAAAGGGCGACGTGCCACTTCCCCGAAATGGGAATGCGAATCCCGAACCACGCCAACTGTCCTATGACTGGGGCTGTCGGCGTTTCCAGCCAAGCCGGTGACCCCATTTCCATGCCAAACGACAGGATCCCGGCTCGGCGCTCGAGTTGAACGGTGCCAACAAATGACCCTAGATGATGAGTTGGAACACAGTCCTCTGCGTGAAATCTGGAACCACGCTGAGATCCGTCGGCGGTCGGAACTGGCGTTCCTGATATGGAAAGGCTGCGGCCAGCGTGTCCCTTTAGCCCTCGTGGATGTCTTCGAGGGAATGGCGGTTTCGCCGGACTCGTGTCGCGAAGAGTTGAGCGGGTTCCTATGGGCGCTTGACGCGCTGGACGAAGACGGGGTCAACGCTGTGTCCGCGCCAGCGACCGTGGCCCCGAACAGTCTTGTCGCGGTTTCCCAGGCGGGCTGTCAGCCTCTTGGCGAAGTCGGAAAAATTGCGACAAACCAGAATGGCAATACTGCGACAGCGGACATCGCGCTTGACCACCGAAAAAATCATTCTTTTCCGAATGTTGACCGTGTCTTCATCGAGGCTTGTCCAGTTGTCATTTCTCCTGATGCACCGAACAGGTCTCATGCGCCTACCTCAGCAGGTCCCTGCAGCCGCACCAAGAAGAACAGAAGCTCGAACGCTCCGAGGGCGATCAGCGGCAAGAACCAGTGGCGTCACGCGTCGGCAGAGGACAAGCTCGCCGAGTCCGTCCGGGTCGCGGCCAGGAACAACGGCATGACCTTCAGCCTGAACCTGTCACCCAAGCGCGAAGCGGCTGCCCGGGCGAACAACGACCCAACCCGCTTCCTCTCCCACTACGTGAACAGGGAGATGAAACAACACCTCGGCCGCGTTCTCCCCTACTCTTTCGTCCTCGAGGTTTCCCCGGAAGGGCGCCTTCACCTGCACGGCGTTGTTGTCATTCCCGGTGACGACGCGGCATTGAGAAAGGGGATCAAGGACGCCCTTATGTGCGCCGGTGGCAGGATAAGGGGCAAGGGTTCGTCGAGGCAGCTTGCTCTTCGCAAGTTCTCGGACCCCGAAGGGTGGGCCAGTTACATGCTGGAAGACATCGTCCGGACACGCAAGGATCTCGGGACCGGGAAACTTGTTTTCATCTCCGAGGAGCTGTTGCGCATGACCCGTGAGGCCTGCGGCGCAGGCTGAACGCTCTTGCCGCTTCCCGGGTTGGCGAAAGGCGTTTCCGGCAGAGCGCGCGGCAAGTGTCAGCTCATCGCCGCCGCCAGCGCCTCCGCCTGCTTGAGCACCGTCTTCACGGCGTCTGCGGTCATGTCGGGCGGGTAGCCGTGCCGCTGCAGGATCTTCTTCACCGCGATGCGCATCTTCGCGCGCACGTTCTCCCGGCGCCACCAGTCGGTGCCGGCATTGTTGCGCACGGTCTGCACAAGCTCGGTGGCGATGACCTGCAGCGCCTCGTTGGTCATCACCTCGACGGCGCTGTTGTTCTGAGCCAGCGCGTCATAGAAGGCGCGCTCGGCCTCGCTGAGCCCGTCTTCCGGCTGCCGGCGCAGGTCCTTGGCGATCTCGATCAGCTCCTGGATGATCTGGAGCGCGTCCACGCTGCGGTTGTGATAGCGGGCGATGGCCTGTTCCAGGCGGGCGGAAAATTCCTCTTTCTTGACGACGTTGGTCCTGGTGCGGGCGGTGATCTCGCCGTTCAGCAGCTTCTTGAGCGCCTCCACGGCCAGGTTCTTGTGTTTCATGCTCTGGAGCTCGATCATGAACTCCTCGGACAGGACGCTGATATCCGGCCTGTCGAAGCCGCAGGCCTCGAGGATGTCCACGACCTCGGTCGAGGCAACGGCGTTGTTGACGAGTTGCTGGATGGCAAAGTCCGACCCTCCGGCCGCCCTGCCCCGCGGATTGGCGTCCAGCTTGTCGATGCCGGTGCGCACCGCCGTGAAGAAGGCGACCTCGACGGCATGATCGGTCGCCTGCTGACTGCCGGAGGCGAGCTTGAATGCCTTGACCAGCGCAGCCACGGCGTCCTGGTAGCGCTTCACCGTGGCGCCGTCGTCGGCCCTGCCTTTCGCGAGGATATGCTCGATGGCCGCCGGCAGCACGCGCAGCCGGTCGCGGGCATCGCCGGCAAGGGCGTCCTGGTAGTCGAAGCCATGGAAATGCTGCCGGGTCACGTCGAGCGCATCGAGGAAGGCCCCCACGGCCTGTGCCTCGTCGACGCCGGTCTGGGCCTGGTCGGACTTCGAGTAGTGCGCCAGCGCGTTCTTCAGGTCCGCGGCAATGCCGATATAGTCGACAACGAGGCCGGCCGGCTTGGCGCGGAACACCCGGTTCACCCGCGCGATGGCCTGCATCAGGCCGTGGCCCTTCATCGGCTTGTCGACATAGAGCGTATGCATGCAGGGCGCATCGAAGCCCGTCAGCCACATGTCGCGCACGATCACCAGCTTCAACGGATCGTCCGGGTTCTTGTAGCGCTGCCGGATGACCTCCTGGCGCGCCTTGGAGCGGATGTGCGGCTGCATGGCGGCGGGATCGGCCGCGTTGCCCGTCATGACCACCTTGACCATGCCCTCGTCGTCCGTGTCTCCATGCCAGTCCGGCCGGGCGGTAACGATCCGCTCATAGACTTCAACGCAGATCCGGCGGCTCATGCAGACAATCATCGCCTTGCCGTCGATGGCCTCCAGCCGGGCGTCGAAATGCGCGAGGATGTCGGCGACGACCGTGTCCAGGCGCTTGTCCGCGCCGACCAGCGCCTCCACCTGCGACCACTTCCGGGCAATGGCGTTGGCCTCGTCGTCGGCCATGCCCTCGGTCGCCTCGTCGAACTCCTCGTCGAGCTGTTCGGCGAGGTCCTCGTCGAGGTTGATCCTGGCGACGCGCGCCTCGTAGTAGATCGGCACCGTGGCGCCATCCTGCACCGCCTGGGCGATGTCGTAGACGTCGATGTAGTCGCCGAAGACGCCGCGCGTATTGGCCCCGACCAGTTCCACCGGCGTGCCGGTGAAGGCCACGTAGACGGCATTGGGCAGCGCCCGGCGAAGCTGGTAGGCGAGACCGAAGCGCACGTCGCCCTCCTTGCTCACCTTGGCGTCGAAGCCGTATTGGGTGCGGTGCGCCTCGTCCACCATGACGATGACGTTGGAGCGCGCCGTGATCTCCGGGAAGACGCCGCCGGCATCGGGCCGGAACTTCTGGATGGTGGAAAAGACGACGCCGCCCACCTGCCGGTCCAGCAGGGCCTTGAGGTCGCCGATGCTCTCGGCCTGCACGGGCTCCTCGCCCAGCACGTCCTTGCAGCGCGCGAATGTGGCGAAGAGCTGGTTGTCGAGGTCGTTGCGGTCGGTGAGCACCAGCAGGGTGGGGTTTTCCAGGTCCGGATGATGCATCACGCGGCCGGCAAGGAAGGTCATCAGCAGCGACTTGCCCGAGCCCTGCGTGTGCCAGATGACGCCGCCCTTGCCGTCATTGCCGCGGGCATCGCGGATGGCGCCCATGGCCTTGCGCACGGCGTGGAACTGGTGATAGCCGGCGATCTTCTTGACCGGCCCGCGCCCGTCATCCTCGAAGACGACGAACCAGCGCAGCATGGCGAGCAGGGTCTGCCGGTTCAGGAGCCCGCGCGTCAGGGTATCAAGCGCGAAGGTGCCCGGCGGCACCAGGTCCTCGCCATCCACCGTGCGCCAGGCCATGAAGCGGTCCAGCCCGGCCGAAAGGGAGCCATAGCGCGCATTGTGCCCGTCGCTGATGACGTTCAGCAGCGTGGTGCGGAACAGGTCCGGCACCTGCGCCTTGTAGGTCTCGATCTGGTTGAAGGCCGCCTCGACATCCTTTCCCTCGGTGCCCTTCAGTTCCACCACGACAAGCGGCATGCCGTTGACGAAGACGACGACATCGGGAATGCGCGGCGACATGCCGACCACGTCGAACTGGCTGACCGCGCGCCAGTCATTGGCCCGGTCGTCCCAGTCCACCAGCCGGACAACGGCGTTGACCTCCTCGCCATCGGCAAGGAAGGTCACCTTGACGCCGTCGACGAGCAGGCGGTGGATGCGGCGGTTCTCCTGCACAAGATCGGTGGCGAAAACGGAATCGGTGATCTTCGAGGCGGCGGCGCGCAAGGCGCTGTCCGGCAGGCCCCGATTGATGCGCCTGAGGCTGTCGACGAGGACCGGCTCCAGGATGGCCTGGCGGTAGCTCTCGCGCAGCCGCCCGCTGCCCTCCGGCAGGTGCTGGACGCCATACATACGGGCATGGCCGAGCTCGGCCAGCGCGGCCAGGAAGGCGTCCTCCAGATCTCCCTCGCTCAGGAATGCCATTCCTCACCCCCGCCCCGCTGGCGCAAGGCCGCGGCCAGGTCCGCCAGCGGCCCCTTGAGCGCCCGCTCCCAGCGCTGGATATGTTCGACGTGCCAGGCGACATACTCGTCCCAGCGGTCCCGGTCATAGCCGTCGCAGGCAAAGGCATACTGGATGCGCGACGCCTTTTGGCCGTCGAGCCGCAGCCACTCGATCGCATGGCCGAAGGCTGCCTCGATCTCGTCCTTGCGATCATACAACAGGTCGAACAGCCGCTTGTTCTCCTCGGCGTCTTTTCGCTGGATCGTGAAACCGACCAGAATGGCTGTTTTCAGGAAGAAAAGATTATATATGCAAGACGGGAGTCCAGATCCATTATTCAACCAATGGTATTTCGCCGGGCTGACATTGCGATAAAGACCGACGTTGTTTTCTTTCAATTTATCCAGCAAACGGGCCCAGTAGTCGAGACGCAACTGGTCAGTTTCATGGCTCGCACCTTTAGCGGTTCGGGCCTCGGTCTCCTTCTCGGCCATGCCGATCATGAAGTCGGCGGCCTCCGGCGTCGGGATGACCGGCTGGATGTCGACGAACAACTCCTCACCGAACAGATAGGGCACCACCTTGTAGCAGCGCGCGTCGATGCGGTGCTCGCGCAGCCAGAGCACGGTGGCCGTTACCTCCTTGCGGAAGTTCGCGGCAATGAAGATCAGCCGCTGCTCGTGGCCCGGATTGAGCACCACCTCATCGAGCGACTCCACCGCCAGGAAGTCGCAGATTGCCTGCACGGCATTGCCGCCGCCGCAATGGCGGTCGAGGTATTGCTGGTAGATGTCGATGATCTGGGCCCGGTTGAGCGTGGAGACATAGGCGGCATATTTGAGCGCCTGCCAGGCCACGTCGCGGCCGGAGTCGTCCAGCTTGTTCTCGATGACGACAAGCTGGCCGTCCGTGTCGAGCGCCAGAAGGTCGAGGCGCTCTCGCGTGTCGGCGAAGCCGTCAAACTCCTTCTGGATGATGAGCAGGTCCTCGCCCAGCGCGTCGGGCTGGTTGGCGAGCCATTCCTGCAGGTGCTCGCGCTCGCGCAGGTTCAGGTCGGCAAAGCGGCTCCTGTCGAGGCGGAAGATCCGGTTCTGGTCACGGTCAACGCGGAACATGGCTTTCCCGCTCCCCCTCGCACCACTAACTCAAATGATCCATTCAGGATGTTTGGCTGCCCTGTAGAATCGAACAGAAGGTTCAGCCGGAGCATGGCCTAGTTTCACCCTGTGAGGCTCCAATATTGCGACCAAACTTTCATAGAAGGCTTGCTCTCCCTCCCATTCCTCGGCAGCCGTCATAAGTTCAAGATTGCGGCGGTAGACATAGCAGATCGCATCAGCAACCTGGACAAGAGAGGAATGATCTGACTTGATCGCGAAAGCCGTGTTTATGATGTGATCGAACCTGTTATTTGCCTTTCTGGCGACCCAAACTGATTTTCCTCTGCGCTTCTGGCGTATTTGGTAAAGTGCATCATACCATTCTTCAGCTTTGTAAAGTCCATCCGAAAGCTTCGGCATATCGGCCTTGTTGTCGTCCATGATTACGACTGTAAGGCCCTTGCCGTTTTTTACACCTTGCATCTTCTTCTGAACGAGAGCGCTGGCGAACATGCTGCTGGCGACCCAATAGTTACTCCCAAATGGGTGCCCATAGCCAGCTTCTCTGGCCGCATCGAACGCTTCAAATGATAACCCTATACCGAAGAGCTTGCCGCCGTTCGACACGGCAAGTCGACATACATCTCTCAGAAATTCTTTTCGCTCTTGGGCAGGCACCTCACTCCAACCACCTCTGCCATTGATAAACCTTTTTGTCTTGAGCTCTGTCCCCGATCCCGGGTGACGCTCAAGCAATTCAGCAAACATGATGTCGAAATCAGCGTTCTTTTTCCGAAGCTTGTAGGCGTCAACCATCAGACCGCACAATACGAAGACATCACCTTCGTCCTTGGACCCGCTCTCATCGAAGTAGATGAACTTCATCAGGCAATTGCCTCCACCTGCTCGCACGCCTCGCCCACCCGCAGTTCGCCCGACATCAGGCGGGGCAGCAGCGTGTCACGGAGGGCGGCGAGCGTGACGTTTTCATTCGCCATAGCGTGTATTCTTTCGAACCATGTTCTCGATAGGCTAGAAAAAACATCGACAATCTCCATAGAAGGGTTGGTGATCTCAATATCGCCTAAACCTTTGGGCGGCACTCGTTGATGGCTATTCGATGTGCCAGTTACTCGAGCCAGCGCATCATCCCGGAACTCTTCGGATGACAACAGGCAATACAACCAAGTTGTCTCTGTTTCACGGCGGGCTTTAGCTATGAAAAACTCGGTCGACGCTATCGGCACCGCGTTTAAATTTGTTGTTCTAGCCCACCAAACCCTCGGAATTATTGGATTCAGACGCGAAAATAGGATTGAATTGTTAGGCACGAAGAGCTTGTTGCTCTTGATCGACGCGCCAACCTCCTCCAAGGGCATCCGGAAAGCGTCAAAGGCTGGAAGACTGAAATGCTGAAAAACATCACTTGGAGCCTCCATCGGCTTGATCGTCTTCTTCGCCTGATCGCACACGCTCGATAAAGGCAAAGTCTCCCACCCCTCCGGCAGGCCGTTGTCGCCGAAGCGGTCGGGGAAGAGGGCCGCGGTGGCGGCGTCCATGTGGGCGGGCGCGCGGCCTTCCGCCTTCGCATGGACCGGGTCGAAATCCACGAACCACGACCGGTAGAGCGCGCGGGCCATGGCCTCCAGCGTCGCCGCCGTCTTGCGGTTCAACTCGATCTTGTCATCCAGCGCCCCGAGGATGGCCGCAATCCCACGTTGTTCGGCGAGAGGTGGCAAGATAATCGTCTGCATCCTGAGAAGCGACTGGGAAACATTCTGAATACCAGTTCCCCCTCCTTCGCGGCTAAGCTTCTCACGGGTAGACGGCGACCTCAACCAATAGTGCACGAACTGAGGCGATGCTTTGCGCTTATCAACTCGCGCGCGAATACAGAAACCTGCGAATGCAGCTGTCTTCGGTGGCCCAGAATAGATCATTGAACGACCCACTAGGTCCTTGTTCCCGTTGGACCGAACGATGACTATGTCATCGGGATCAAGAAAAACCTTGTCCGAAATTTTCAAGCCCTCTGGATCGATCTCTGACAAGCTATTCCAGTCAACGAAATGGCGATCACCAAAGTCCCGAACTCGGACGATCTTTAGACCGTCTCCATCATTTTTCTCTGAGAAATTCAGACCATTGGTGAACTCAGCAAGGTCACCCAAAGTTCGAGACGACCACATCATCCCAGCCCCCCCAGCCGCGCCTCGATCTCGGCTTCCAGCCGGCGGCCTTCGGCGAATTGCTGCCGGAGTTCGCCCATCAGCCGTTCGAACTTTTCCTCGAAGGGTTCGCCGTCATCCGCCGCCGCGCCCGCGCCCACATAGCGTCCAGGCGTCAGCACGTAATTGTGCCTGGCGATCTCTTCCCTGCCCGCCGCCTTGCAGAACCCCGGCTCGTCCTCATAGGCCCCGGCGTCGGGCTCGCCCCGCCAGGCGTGGTAGGCCCGGGCGATCTTTCCGATCTCTTCGTCCGACAGTTCCTTCTGCTTGCGGCTGCCGGGCACCAGCGCGCCCATCTTGCGCGCGTCGATGAACAGCACCTCGCCGCGCCGGTCGCGCAGCGCCGCGTCCTTCGCCACGCCGTTGGACTTGTCCTTCGCCAGGATCCACAGGCAGGCGGGGATCTGCGTGCCGTAGAACAACTGCCCGGGCAGCGCCACCATGGCATCCACCGCGTCGCCCTCCACCATCGCGCGGCGGATGTCGCCCTCCCCGCCCGACATGGACGACATGGAGCCGTTGGCCATGACCACGCCGCCAATGCCGGACGCGGCGAGGCGCGCATGGATATGCTGGATCCAGGCGAAGTTGGCGTTGCCCGCGGGCGGCGCGCCGAACCGCCAGCGGGCGTCCTCGCGCAGCATCTCGCCCGACCAGTCGGAGATGTTGAAGGGCGGGTTGGCAAGCACATAGTCGAAGCGCTCGTCCGGGAAGGCGTCCTTGACCAGCGTGCCCTCCGAGTTCCAGCGGATATCGGCGAAGATGCCGCGGATGGCGAGGTTCATGCGCGCCAGGCCGAAGGTGGTGTGGTTGCGCTCCTGGCCATAGATGGCGATGTCGTTCTTCTGCCCCTTGTGCGCCTCGATGAACTTCTCAGACTGCACGAAGAAGCCGCCCGTGCCGCAGCAGGGGTCATAGACGCGGCCCCTCGTCGGCTCGATCATCTCGATCAGCGTGTTGACCACCGACTTCGGCGTGTAGAACTCGCCGCCGCGCTTGCCTTCCGACGAGGCGAACTCGCCGATGCAGTATTCATAGATGCGGCCGATCAGGTCGAAATCAGCCGGTGTGCCTTCGAGCCTGATGTCGTTGGTGAACAGGCCGATGAGGCCCGTCAGCATGGTCTTGTCCAGGCTCTCCTTGCCGAACACCTTGGGCAGCGCGCCCCTCAGCGACGGGTTCTCCGCCTCGATCTCGCGCATTGCGTCGTCGATCATCACGCCGATGCCGGGGTCGCGGGCATTCTTCGCGATGAACGACCAGCGCGCCTTCTCCGGCACCCAGAAGACGTTCTCCGCCAGGTATTCGTCGCGGTCCTCCGGATCCGAATAGTCCTCCGTGCTCAGCCGGTCATGCAGGCGCTGGAAGGAGACCGAGACATAGCGCAGGAAGAGCAGGCCGAGCGCGATGTGCTTGTATTCGCCCGCATCCATCGACCCGCGCATCTTGTCGGCGGCGGCAAACAGCGTCTTCTCTATGCTCATCCCGTTCCCTCAGGCGATTCCCCGTGCAGGGCGACAAGACTTAACCGGGCACGGCGATATGGCAAGAGCGGACAGCAACCATGGCGGGCATCCTCGCATTACCAAACGACGGCGGCCAATGGCCGCTGTCACGGTCCGCCCTGGCGGGAAGCTGGCTTTTGCGGCGCGCGCTCGATGTAAAACTTCAGGTCCTTGAAAAACTGCAGAAGCACTTTCTCATCCTCGAGGCCCAGCTTCGGCTCTCCGGCGATATTGTGCAGGATGCGGTTGGCATCCAACCGGAGAGAGTGGAGCTTCTTCTTGCTCAGGAAGTCATAGCGGACAACTGCAAGTTCGATGACAGAATAGAGGCTATCCTTCTCGTCCCATTCACCGCGCAGGTAGTGGTCTTTCAGAACAATCTCCAGGCAGGCCCGGCACATGGCAATCGCCGCCGCAGGAGCACCGGCGACATAGGCGCGGATGGCATCGTTCAGAAGTTCGTAGAGCGACCCCTTCTCCGTCTGACCGTGTCGATCAGAGACATGCTTGGGGACGAACACCGGCGGCAGGCGGCTCCACCGGTCGAAGGCCAAAGCAAGGTCAATTCCTATCCTGTCTTCGAGGTGGTCCAGCGCCCCCAGACCAACATCGAGTGCGTTCGCTATAAAATACTCGCCTATCTCTCTCTTGCCATCCGCCACGCCTGAAACGACGCTCTTCAATGACCGGATTGCCGCGCCTCCGTCATGCTCAAGAGGCTTGAACCTTTCATCTGTTTCGGGGTTCGGCGCTTCAAGGGTGGAGCCAGCCCTGTCTCGAGCAGCAAATTCTTCGTAAGAAATCGGACCAATGATCGTCCCATCTCCGACGTCAAGAGACAACGAAAATAGTTTTTCCCAATAGACATATTCAACTGGTATTTTCCAAATGCGCTCATACTCTTTCCATGCATTGATAAATGAAGGACTGACATGAGGGTGCACTTTCTTTAGCGCAGTGATTGACTTTATGAAATCAGCCGACGCTCTCACATTCGAGGCAAGACCGCGCCACTCGGGCTTTTCCTTCAGGAAGGTGAGCAGTGTTTGCGGGCTGCCGTTGACTTCCTCTCGCAGCTTGTTGAAGTGCAGGAGAAAATCGGCTGCGGGTGTCAATCTCTCTTTCACTACTGCATCCTCTGATACTCAATCCTAAACGTTGGCTAACATTGTTGGCAAACCGGGCTTCGAGGGTTGAGGCCGGCTTGTCAGCCAGATACGTTTCCAGCCTGGAAGGGTAGCAGGCTGGTTGTTCAGAGCAAACGGCATGCGACCCGGCATCATGGATACTTGGGGCCTCGGGTTATCTTCACCATGCTCGGATCACACCGCCAAAGTCTTGGGCTGGCAGCCATGGCTCTTGCACTCTTTGTCCTGTGGCCCGGCACCCGCGCCGAGGCGGCCACACGATGCGCCGACACGTCCGGCCTCTCTTACACCGCGCCGATGCGGTTCTGCATGCGCAACGACATCTATGTTGCCGCCGTGGGTGAGATCACGGCATCGACACCGAACGAGTTCACCGCGTTTCTGGCGAGGGTCAGGGCTAGCGGCTACACGCCGCACAGCGTCACCTTTCACAGCCCCGGAGACTTCGCGATATAATCAAAAAAAGGGCGTAGTTCTGCAAACCGCACTCGACCATCCCGATAGGACAATGAAAATGAGCGCTGCCGACACATCCGATCTGCCTCTCGATCTGGGTCGCGACGCCGACAAGGTCGCATTGCCCTCGCGGCGCAAGCTGTTCCGCAAGCGTTATCTGCTGGTCCTGCTGATCCCGATCTCCATGTTCTCGGGCGCGGTGATCGGCATGTATTACCAGCCGACCGGATTGCAGAAGTTCTACGCCCTCACCGGCCTGCAACCGGGTGGTGGGGCCGAGAACCCGATCGCGCTCCCGCCCGATATCGACCTGCCCGAGGCCATGGCGGAAACGCTTCTGCCTTCCGACGTGGTGGGGCTCGCGAGACTCATGCCGCGCGGCGATGTCGCGATCGTCGCGGCCCCCTACGGCGCGGGCGATGCACGCGTGGCGGAAATCCTCGTTTCGGTCGGCGACCGCGTCGCACGCGGCGACACGCTCGCCCTGCTGGACAACGCGCAGTCGCTGGAAGGCGCGGTCCTTGCAGCAGAGTCGACGCTCGCGGTGCGGCAGGCGACGCTGGCGCAGACCCGAAGCGCCATCGTCGCCAGCCGGGCCGAGGCGCAGGCAACACTTGACCAGGCGCGCGGGAGTGCTTCCGAGGCAGCGAGCGCCCTTGAGCGCACGCAAGCGCTGGTCGACCGCGGCGTTGCCACGACCGCTGCGCTCGACACCGCACAGTCCCGCGCGACCGAGGCCGCGCAGGCCGTCGCGCGCGCCGAAGCGACGCTGGCGCGTTTCACGGGCACCGACCTCGACGACCAGCCCGACATCGTCGTCGCAACGCGCAACGTCGCCGCCGCGGAAGCGGAACTCGCGCGTGCCCGCGCCGACCGGACCCGAGCCGAGGTCCGTGCGCCGATCGCCGGCACGATCCTCGAGATCAACGCCACGCCGGGACAACGCCCGCCCGCAGAGGGGATCATGGAGATGGGGGCAACTGACCAGATGATGGCCGAGGTCGAGATATGGCAGGACCGCATTGCCTCCGTCGCTCCCGGCCAGCCGGTAGAGATCGTGGCCGATGCGCTTGGCCGGTCGCTGTCGGGCAAGGTCGAGAGCATCGGATTGACGGTCGGGCGGCAGGGGCTGATTTCCGACGATGCGGCGGCCAATTCGGATGCCCGAGTGATCAGGGTCCTCATCGCGCTTGATGCCGCCTCGTCGGCCATCGCGGCGCGCTACACCAGTTTGGAGGCGGTGGCGCGGATCGACACGGGTGCAAGCGGAAGGGCTGCGCAATGACGCGCCTTCTGCAACACCTTTTCGGGCGGCTGCCCATAGGCTGGCTTCAACTGACCCACAAGCGTGGCCGTTTCGCCGCCGCGCTGGCGGGGGTTGCCTTTGCCAATGTGCTGGTCTTCGTTCAGCTTGGCCTGATGAATTCCATGGCTGCCGCCACGCTAAAGCCCTACGCGTTCTTTCAGGCCGACATCATGATTTCGGCGGGCGACGCCAACGCACTGGCCGAGGGGGGCAATGTCGCTCGGCAATGGATGCTGCAGGCGCTGGCCGACCCGGACGTGACAGTGGGCATGGGGCTTTTCGTCGGCAACGTGCCTTGGGACCGGGGCGGCAGCGACATTTCCTTCACCACTTTCGGGATCGACCCCGGGCAGACCGGCTTCATCGCGCACGATGTCAGCGATGACCTGCACCTGTTGCAGGTGCAGGATACCGCGATCCTCGATCGGTTGGCGCGCGGCCTGCCGAAAGACGAGGCAGCAGGCATTCGCCCCCAGACACCGCTGCGTTTCGAGACGCAGGAGCGGACGCTGAGCGCCATGGGCACATTCGCGGGCGGAGGAGGCTTTGGCGGGGACGGGTTCATGCTGGTCTCTGACCAGACCTTCCTGTCTCTCTTCCCGTCGCGCACATCCGCCGCGCCTGATCACATCCTGCTCCGCTTGCGCCCCGCCTCGGATGTCGCCGCCACCGTCACGCGCCTTCGCGCCCTGATCTCGGACAAGTCCTTGCGCATTCGCAGCTATGCCGACGCCGCCGCCGAGGATCTGCGCTATCAGCAGACGCAGCGCCCCACCGGCGTGATCTTCGGCTTCGGCGTGCTGATCGGCGTGCTGGTTGGGTTGGTCATCGTCTACCAAGTGCTGTCGGCCGACGTGGCCGATCATCTACGCGAATATGCGACATTCAAGGCAATGGGATACGGCCCGCGGTTCTTCCTCGGCATCGTGATCGAGGAGGCGCTGGTTCTGGGCATCTTCGGCTTTGTGCCAGGAGTGCTGATCGGCACGGGCATCCTTGCGCTGATGGGTGCGGTCACGACCCTGCCGTTGGCAATGACGCCCGACATGGCCGTGATTGTGTTTTTTGGCACCGTGGTCTTTTCCGTGCTCTCCGGCGCAATTGCCACGCGGCGGCTGGTGGCGGCCGATCCCGCCGATCTGTTCTGAGGGGCGGGGATGGCACAGGACCCGATCGTCGTCGCAAGGGGACTAAACCATTGGTTCGGCACTGGTGAAGCGCGCAAGCAAGCGCTGTTCGACATCGGACTAACGTTGCCGCGGGGCAGCCTCACGGTGCTGATGGGACCCTCGGGATCTGGCAAGACAACGCTCCTGACGCTAATCGGCTGCCTTCGGTCCGTGCAGGAGGGGTCGGTTCAGCTGATGGGCCACGAACTGCATGGCGCGACCGAGGCGGCGCTAACCCTGTTACGCCGGCGGCTGGGCTTCATCTTCCAGTCGCACAACCTGCACCAAAGCCTGACGGCTCAGCAAAACGTCATCATGGGAGTGCAGGTGCGCGCCGGTGTGCCGGACGTCGTTGCTCGGCAGGCTGCGGCCCGCGCGTTGGACCTTGTCGGCTTATCCGACCGCATGGATTACCTCCCGGCGAACCTCTCTGGCGGGCAGAAACAACGCGTAGCCGTGGCACGCGCACTAGTGGGCAATCCGGCGCTAGTGCTGGCCGACGAGCCCACGGCTGCCCTCGACAAGGACAGCGCTGGGGAGGTGGTCGACCTGCTCAGCCGCCTCGGCACCGCCCGTGGCACCACGACTTTGCTCGTAACCCATGACAGCCGCATCCTGGACCGCGCCGATCGCATCCTGACACTGGAGGACGGCCGGATTGTTTCGAGCGAACCTGGAAGGAACGACAACCCCGGACGGTGAAGATAGGTCCTCGCATTCGGTGTCGGCCACTTCTAAACCACCGAATCCGGATCAGCCAAAAGGGCAACCCTAAAGACGCTTGCGCCGGTTTATCATGGAGAGGCCGACCCCCATCAGCACCAGCGCGACGCCTGCCAGGAAGAGCGGGCCCATCGGATCGCCGAACATGGCCGCCGAGGCGCCAATGCCGAACACTGGCTGCAGGAACTGGACGCTTGCCGCCACGCGGGCAGGCACGGTGCGCAGGAGCCAGAGCCAGAGAAAGAGGCCCACTGCGGAAACGAGCAGCCCGAGATAAAGGGCCGACGCGATGGCCGCCGGCGTGATCGTGAAGGTGGTGGTCATCACCTCCCATGCCGTGAACGGCAGCAAGGCGAGAAAGCCGGCCAGCGTGCTCCAGATCACGATCGTCACGGTGCCATAGCGCGCCGCCAGTTCGACGCTCCAGACATAGTAGAAGGCGATGGCCACGGCCGAGACCAGGATGAGGGCAACGCCGGTCAGCGTCGACTGCGCCAGGTCACCCGCCCCGTTGCCCTGGCCGAGAGCCACCAGTGCGACACCCGCGAAGGCCGCGGCAAGGCCGGCCTGTTGCACCCGGCTGACCGGCTGGCCGAGCCGGAGTGCGGCCAGGATCACGATGAACACCGGGATCGTGGCGGAAACGATGGTGCTGACAGACGCGGAAGCACCGGCAACACCGAAGGACTGCGCGAGATTGCCGATGCCGATCCCCATCACTCCGAGCGCGGCCACCGGCGGAAGGGCGGAAAGCGCGATCCGGTGCCGCCCGATGGCGAAGAGAAACAGGAAGGGCACCGCGAAGGAGAAGCGCAGCGCGGTGAAGGCGATCGGCGGCATGGCCTCAAGCCCGAGCTTGGTGATCGGGATCGACAGGCCCCAGAGCACCGCGAGCAGCAGCATCCCGCCAATGCTGACCGGCGAGAGGCGTTCAACGAGGGATGGGAGACCGGGGGCATTCCCGATGGAAACCGTCATGTCTGACACGCCAATATCCGATTGATCCTGGCTCATTTCCCTGAACGTGAACTGGCATGCTGACAAACGATTTGTTTGGCGGCTATGATTGACTGAAATGCAATCATGAGATCGCCATGGCCGTCCGCCCGCCGCCCCTTCAGACCCTGCGCGCCTTCGAGGCCGCGGGCCGCTTGCTGAGCATGGCGCTGGCGGCACAGGAGTTGAACTTGACGCCCGGCGCGATCAGCCGGCAGATCCAGACCCTGGAGGACGACCTGGGCGTTGCCCTGTTCCGGCGCATGACGCGGCGCATCGCGCTGACCGAGGAAGGTATCGCGCTGCATCAGGTCGTCAGCCGCGCGCTGGCGGAACTGACGCGCGAGGCCGAACGCCTGCGTGCGCGGGATGCCACGCCCCGGCTCACGATCAGCACCAGTGTCTCCTTTGCCAGCAAGTGGTTCGCGCCGCGCCTGCACCGGCTGATGGCGCGGTTGCCCGACGCCGATATCCGTCTCGAAGTGAGCGACATCAATGTCGACCTGTCAGATGGGCGCGTGGACGCCGCCCTTCGCTACGGCACCGGGACCTATCCCGGCACCGTGGCCGAGCGCATTCTCGATGAGACCATGAGCCCGGTCTGCAGCCCGGACTACCGCGAGCGCATGGGTGGTCTTGCCGAACCTGCCGGCCTCTTGCGCTGCACGCTGCTCAACGAGAGCCGTGTCCTGCACGACGACAGCGCGCTGCCGAACTGGGAGCGCTGGTTCGCCGCCGCAGGCGTCACGTTTGCGCGACCAAGGGGCCCGACGCTCAGCCATGGCAGCCTCACCATCGAGGCGGCGCTGCGTGGCGAGGGTGTCGCGCTCGGCCGCAGCGTGCTGGTAGCCGAAGACATCGCCGCCGGGCGGCTCGTCGAGCCGTTCCCGCAGATCAGGTTACCTGCTGGCCGAGGTTACGATCTTGTGCATCGACCGGGCGAGGAAGCTGAACCGCGAATCACAGCGCTCCGCGACTGGCTGAAAAACGTGGTCGCATTCCATGACGCGACGGTGTCTTGCGGCTGATGAACCGGCGTGCCTGGCGCCGAAGCCATGAATGGCAAGTCCCGCCGGAGCGCGCACACCGGCCTCCATCCTTGTCATCTTCCCTTGGCAAGGGGGCTTGCCGGGCGAGGCCGTTCCGCCCGGCTGTTCGGTTCACTCGACCAGCGCCGCCTGATAGGCCATCACATCGGCCACGCTGAAGAAGGCGCCCATTTCAGGCATCTGCGACAGTGCCTCAAGCGCCTCCATGAACGCTGCCTGGTCGTTCCAGCCGATCAGCACCGCCTGCCAGCCGTCGGTGGTCACGAATTCGCGGTGGAAGATGTAACCCGGCTGTCCCGCAACACGGGCGAAGAAGGCATCGCGCGCGGCGGTATAGGCGGCATCCTGCCCGGTCTGTGTGCGACGCACAGCGGCCTCGATGACCTGGCCAGGCGTGTTGATGTGATCCTCCAGCACGAAGGGTTGTCCGTCAGCAGGCGACATCTGCACGAAGGCCTGCATGTTGACCGTCTGGAAGTAACTCTTGGCCTCCGGCGTAGGCATGAGCGCTTCCGCCGCGGCGCCAAAATCGGTCAAGCGCGACCAGCGGGTGATTCCGATGTAGACCGGGTTCGGTCCTGGTTCGGGGAAAGTGAAGAAGGCCTTGAAGGTCCAATCCTTCTCATTGCCGTTGTGTGCGCCCAGGAGATCGAGGAAGGCCGCGCGGCGTTCGGCCCACTGGGCCTCCATGCCCGATTTCACCTCTTGGATGGCAAGTTCGTAGATCGGATCGGTCATCTTGGCTTCCTGTGCGTGGCTCATAGTGGCCGACACGGCAAGCGCGGCCAAAAGGGTAAGGGATTTCAACATTGGCTCCTCCAATTGTTCGGAGCGCCAAGGATGCTGATCGAAACGAGTATTAACCATTTACGATTTTCCAAATTTATTGCTAGCATATATCTATGAGTGATCTTGACCTTCTGCGTCCCATGCTGACCTTTGCGACTGTGGTCGAGGCGGGCAGCTTTCGTGCTGCGGCTGACCGGCTGGGCCTGTCGGCACCCTATGTCAGCCAGATGGTGTCCGAGCTTGAGGCAAGGCTTGGACGCCAGCTTCTCTACCGCTCCACCCGCAGGATCGCCTTGACCGCTGATGGCGAGGCGTTCCTGCCGCACGCCCGCGACATGGCGGATGCGTTCATCCATGGTCTGCATACGGTTCGCGAAGCCCGGCGGAGCCTGTCAGGGCGGTTGCGGGTCTCGGCGCCCACGGTGCTGGCCAGCCTCGCATTCGCCCGTGTCGTGGCCGGCTTTGCCAATGACCACCCGGCGATGCGGCTCGAAATTGACCTTGATGACCGCGCCGTCGACCCCGTCGCGGCGCAGGTCGATCTGGCATTGCGGATCGGGGACCCCGGCGATGACCCGCGTCTCGCGCGCAAACTGTTCACGACACGTGGCCTTGTCTGCTGCGCGCCGCGGATTACCGAGGGTCTGATACATCCAGATGGCCTGTCTGCCCTGACATGGCTGCGCTCGCCCTCGACTCCCGCCACTCTCAGGCTGTTCGGTCCCCGCGGGCAGGCTGTCATCCTTGAACCTGCAGCACAGGTCGTGGTCAACAACGCCAGCCTGATCCATGCCATGCTTGCCGAAGGCAGAGCCTTTGCGCTCCTGCCGGAGTTCACAGTGCGCGAGGCGATATCCCGCGGCGCCCTTGGCATCGGCTGTCCGGACTGGACCATACCTGACGTCGCTGTTCACGCCCTCTACACGGAACGCCGCACCGCCCTTACGAATGCACGTGCCTTTGTCGAGCGGATTCAGTTGGCTTTGGGACCGGCGTGACGGCTCGACGCGACCCGTCGGAACCGGGATCCAGCCTGGGCAAAACCTGATCGGCTTCCTGTCCAGGTATCACGACTTGATGCAGGTGAGCCCCTTGGCCGTGATAAGAGCCATGAGCTGCCGTGTCGACGACATCTTCTGGTATTCGCCTGCAGAGCAGCAGGAATGGGGGATCGTGACAAAGCGGTAGCGTTGACGCTGCGTCGATAATTTTGCGTGACCGGCCGCATCCCCTCGGCCAACTTGCTATAACAAGGCAAGCAAAACTCTCTGGAGTAGTCTCGTGCTTATCACCGCATCACTCATCCATGCACTGCCCGTAAGTGATCGGCGCATGCTCGATCGCAAGGAAGCGGCAAGCTATGTCGGTGTCTCGGTCACCTACTTTGACAGCCTTGTCTCGAAGAACCAGATGCCCGCCCCGGTGCTGCTTGGCCGTCGCAAAGTGTGGGACAGGCGCGATCTCGACCAGGCAATCGACCGCGCGAAGGTCAACACATCCGGCTATTCAGCCGTTCCAGGTGGTTGGGACTCGGTTCTTTCATGAAGAAAGGCCAGCGGCTCAAATACATCAAGAGCTACATGGATCGTCATGGACGGCCCCGGCACTATTTCGCCCCGGGAAGGGGCGCGAAACAGGTTGCACTTCCCGGACTGCCAAACTCGACCGAGTTCATGAATGCCTACAGTGCCGCTTTCGAGGAATGGCGCGCTCGTCGTGACAGCGTCGAGACCAAGATCGGTGCCGACAGGCTCAACGACGGGACAATGGAAGCATTGATTCACCGCTACTACGCTTCGGCCGAGTTCCGCCAGTTGCGGCCGATCACGCAAAGAACCTATCGCGGCATTCTTGAGCGCATGCGCACGGACTATGGCGCCTTCCGCGTCGCAGAACTCAAGCGCAAGCACGTCGAATCCATCATGGCGAAGAAGGCTTCCAAACCGGAAGCGGCCAATGGCTTGCGCAAGATGTTCAAGATCCTGATGGGCCTTGCCCTGCGTCTCGAATGGATCGACGTCGACCCTACCAATGGCAT
The DNA here is from genome assembly GCF_046506625.1 of Zhengella sedimenti. Lineage (NCBI taxonomy): Bacteria > Pseudomonadati > Pseudomonadota > Alphaproteobacteria > Hyphomicrobiales > Notoacmeibacteraceae > Zhengella > Zhengella sedimenti. The sequence goes on along the minus strand of NZ_JBKFFP010000001.1, from coordinate 877,624 downwards.
CAAGCGAATGAAGACCCGATCAACCGGCTTCGAGACATGGGAAGAGCACCATATCAATCAGTTCTATGCCGCCCACCCGGCCGACTCCCGCGCTCGGTTGGCTTTCGACCTGTTGATCTATACGGGGCTGCGTCGCGGCGACGTCGTGACGCTTGGACGTCAGCACATTCGCGACGGGATGTTTGTCGTCAGGCAGTCAAAGACGGGAGAGATGGTGCACATTCCGGTTCACCCAGACCTGAAATCGATCCTTGATGACTTGCCGGCCGATCAGTTGACATTTCTCGTCACGGAACTGGGCAAGCCGTTCACCGCGGCGGGATTTGGGAACTGGTTGCGGGACCGTGTTGCCGAGGCTGGTCTAAGGGATGGCCTGGAAGCCGGCCAACGCGGGTTGTCGGCGCACGGGCTGCGCAAGGCGATCTGTCGCAGGCTGGCCGAGGCAGGATGCAGTGCCCATGAGATCATCGCGATCACCGGTCACAAGCACATCGCGGAGGTCATGCGGTATACCCAAGCGGCCGATCGCAGCAAGCTCAGCCAGAGCGCTTTCGCGGCGCTCGAACGGCGTCCCAGTCAGGGGAAACAGTGAACAGAACTTTCTAACCTGAGCGGGAAGGTTAGAAGATGAGCTCGCCAAAGCCTTGATAAGATTGAATGTTCAGGAAGAAGTGGCACTCCCAAGGGGAATCGAACCCCTGTTTCCGCCGTGAGAGGGCGGCGTCCTGACCGCTAGACGATGGGAGCGCGGCAGAGCCCGGATATAGGTCCACCGGAGCCCTCGCGCAAGCGGAATCATCCGGGCCGGCGAATTTCCGCGCGGCCCGCACCGCACCCGTTCAGCGCGTCTTCTCCACAGGGATCCGCGCCACCACACGGCCGCTGGCGAGATCGGCGATCAGCAGCGTCTGCCGCCCGTCCGCAGCCTCGATCAGCAGCGAGACGCGTCCGCCGTCCAGCGATTGCGACACGACCCGCTCGCCCGCACCGATCACGATGGGCGCGGAGGAAAAGCCCGCGCCCTCGCCCGGCACGGCGGCGTTCACCGCCGCGCCATCCTCGCCGGTCTCGCGCGTCGACTTGTAGACAATCGCCGCCAGCACGGCCATAAGGGCGAGCATCAGGATGCCGATATTGATGGCGAAGAAGCGCACCATCTTGCGGCGGACCTTTTCCACCGCCGGATCGAGCGGCTGCTCCTCATCGAAGGCGTCACGCGGGTTGGGTGCATTCATGTCCGTCAAGTCTCCGCCAAGTTCGGATCACGGTTCCGGTCCTGTTAGCGAAAACAGCGGCGCAAGGAAAGTGCTGACCGCCGGACCGGATGCCGCGGGCAGCCGGATCGACCAGTGGCTCGCGTCGCAACTGGCGCCGGATCTGTCGCGCGCGCGCATCCAGGCGCTTGTGAAGTCCGGCGCCGTGACAGCCGACGGAAAGGCCGCCACGGAACCGAAGATGAAACTTGCCGGCGGCGAGACCATCCGGATTCTCATCCCGGAACCGGAACCGGCCGCGCCTGCGCCACAGGCCATCACGCTGGACATTCTTCACGAAGACGACCAGCTTGTCGTCATCAACAAGCCTGCCGGTCTCGTGGTGCATCCCGGCGCGGGCAATCCCGACGGCACGCTGGTCAACGCCCTCATCCACCATTGCGGCGACAGCCTGTCCGGTGTCGGCGGCGTCCGGCGTCCGGGCATCGTCCACCGTCTCGACAAGGATACATCGGGCGTCATGGTCGTCGCGAAGACCGACATGGCCCACCGTGCCCTTTCGGAAGCCTTCGCGGACCATGGCCGCTCCGGCGATCTCGAACGCGCCTACTGGGCGATCGTCTGGGGATTGCCGGCGCGCATGGCCGGCACCATCGACGCAGCGCTTGGACGCTCCGTCAGGGATCGCACCCGCCGCGCGGTCGTTCGCCAGTCCCATCCCGACGCCCGTCATGCGGTCACGCATTTCACCACGCTGGAGCGCTATGGCGAAAAGCCGGACGCAACGGCCGATGCGGCGCTGGTGGAATGCCGGCTCGAAACCGGCCGGACGCATCAGATTCGCGTCCATATGGCCCATATCGGGCATCCCCTGATCGGCGACCGCGAATACGGGCTTGCCTATTCCACCAAGGCCAACCGGCTGCCACAAGACATTGCCGCTGTTGTCAGGGCCTTTCCGCGCCAGGCGCTGCATGCGCGACTGCTGGCTTTTCGCCATCCCGAATCCGGTGCGCTGATGCGCTTCGAGGCCGATCCGCCGGCCGACATGCAGGCGCTCAGGGAAGCCTTGCTGCGGTTGCCAGGCTTGCACGCCTGACCTGCCCGCAGGCCTTCACGAAGCGGTGAACGCCGTTTTGCCTTCGGAAAAATTCCGTGAAATCGCCGCATTTCTTCCTATATGTTCAAGAAAGGGAAAGGCGGCCTCGCGCAGGACTGCGGGGGCCGCCCTTCGGCCTGCCCGGAAATGGGGGGTCTGAACAGGGAACGCTTTACGGAGGGTGCTTCAATGGCCCAGACATTGCCGAGCGTGGTTTCGGGCGAGGGTGGCCTGACACGCTATCTCGAGGAAATCCGCCGCTTCCCCATGCTCCAGCCGCAGGAAGAGTACATGCTCGCCAAGCGGTATCATGAGTATGGCGATACCGATGCGGCCCACAAGCTCGTCACCAGCCATCTGCGCCTGGTCGCCAAGATCGCCATGGGCTATCGCGGCTATGGCCTGCCGATCGGCGAGGTGATCTCGGAAGGCAATGTCGGCCTGATGCAGGCCGTCAAGAAGTTCGAGCCCGAGCGGGGCTTCCGGCTCGCCACCTACGCCATGTGGTGGATCAAGGCAGCGATCCAGGAATACATCCTGCGGTCCTGGTCGCTGGTCAAGATGGGCACGACCGCCAACCAGAAGCGCCTGTTCTTCAACCTGCGCAAGGTGAAGGGAAAGATCCAGGCGCTGGAGGAAGGCGACCTCAAGCCCGAGCAGATCCGGGAGATCGCCACCCGTCTCAATGTCTCGGAAGAGGAAGTGGTCTCCATGAACCGCCGCCTGTCCGGCGATGCCTCGCTCAACGCGCCGATCCGCGCGACGGAAGGCGAAAGCGGCGAATGGCAGGACTGGCTGGTCGACGAACAGGATGACCAGGAGACCATGCTCGTCGAACAGGACGAACTGGAGAACCGCCGCGCCATGCTGGGCAAGGCCCTCGACGTGCTCAACGAGCGCGAACGCCGCATCTTCCAGGCCCGCCGGCTGTCCGAAGACCCGATCACGCTGGAGGACCTGTCGAGCGAATTCGGAATTTCGCGCGAGCGGGTCCGCCAGATCGAGGTGCGCGCCTTCGAAAAGGTGCAGGATGCCGTCAAGGCCGCCGCGCGGGAACAGGACCGGGCGCTGGCCGGCGCCTGAGCGCGCATTCCGGTATCAGAGCTGGCACTGAATGCCCCGGTTCGCCAGAACCGGGGTTTTTTCATGTGCGTTGGATCCGTCAGCCGCCGTTCGTTCCGCTGGCAGCCGACCAGGTCTCGATCACGTCCTTGAAAACGGTCTCGCCTGACAGGCCCTTTTCCATCGTGATGAGCGCGCGCCGGCCGGTGCGGTAGATGACGGGAATGTCGATCCACGGCCGGCTTTGCATGAGCGCGAGGTTTGCCGTGACTTCCTGGTCCCCGTCCGTCAGTGCGATAAGGAAGAAGTTGTCGGCGATCTTGGCAGGAATGCCGAGCAGCGGCGTTCCGGGCGACTGCTCGTTGTCCTTGAAGGTAATGCGCAGCACATCGTCGATCACGCCGCCGGGGAAGTTGTCGGGCGTCACGAAAACCAGTTCGATGATATGGCTGGCCGGCAGCGTTTCGTCGCCATTGCGGCGGATCGTGATGCGCAGGTTCAGGTCCCGATCGGGGAAGGCCACGTCGGCGCGGATCGCGGGCTCTGCCGGCCTGTCGCCACCCGGCGATTCCTCCACCTGGCTCCAGACCACATTGCCCTGGTCGGCCGTGCCCTGTTCGACGGCGGTGCGCTCCTCGTAGAAGATCGCCCTCTGGCCGACCGCGACGGCAGGCTGGTTGTCACCCGCCGCCTGCTCCGGCGCCGCTTCCCCGTTCGCCGCGGTTTCCGCCGGCGGCGTGGTTTCCGGTTCCGCCGGGCGTTCGGTGACCTGGGCCACGCTGGTTCCCTCGCCCAGCGACGTGCCGCCGCCCGCGGGGCCCGGATCGGTCTCGGTGCCGTCGGGCTGCAAGCGTTGCGTGAACTTTGCCGGCGATTCCGTTGTCCGTGCCGGCGCGGCTGGCGCGGGTGTTTCCTCCACTGGTCCGCTATCCTGCCCGGTACCGGACTCCGGTTCGAGCGTTCCGGCTGGCGGAGGTTGCGTGGCTGCCATTTGCGGATCACCGCCCTGATCCAGCGCGGCCATGATCTGATCCTTGTTCAGCCAGGCGGCATAGCCGCCTGCACCGAGCAGAAGCAGCACGACGAGGGCGATGGCCAGTCCCTTGAACCCGCCCTTCTTCGCCTTGCCCCGCGCCATGTCCGGCAGCGGCGCGTCGAATGCATCGTCTTTGCGCACGGACGCATCGGCTTGCGGAGCGAAGCTGCCCGTCCCGGGCGCGGGCGCTCCGGCGGGAAGCGTTTCGTGCGCGGGATCGGAATAGTCCATGCGCTCCGGCTGCGCGGGTTCTGCCTGCTCCTGTGGCGGCTGTGCAGGCGCGGCCTGAACGGGCTCAGGCTGCGCGGAGTCCGGCTGCGCGATGGGGCCCTCGGGCGCCGGGCGGCCATCGGTTGACGGGGCCGCATCCGCGCCACTCCAGCTTTGCAACCACGAGGGCGGGGCGGCCGGAGCTTCGGTTTCCACTGCGGAAGTGGCGCCCGGCCCCGGGGCTTCCCCGGCGGCCGGGGGTTCTGCTTGCCACGTCCCGGCGGCTGGCTCATCCGGCGCTTCATGGGCAACGGCTGGCGGCGGGGCCGGCGCCGTTTCCTGTTGCACTGCCATTGCATCGCCCGGAGCGGACTCGTCAACGGCGGGCGGAAGCGGCGCCGGAGCGGTCTCCTGCTGCACCGCCGGCGCGGATGCGGCGGCGCCTTCATCGGGAGCCTCGGAAAAGACGGAATCGATCTGTTCGCGGAAGGCATAGTCGCTCTCCACCGCGGCAATGACCTTGTCCACCTGCTCCATCTGCTTGTCGATGGCCGCCTGCGAAGGCTTCGGCTCACGCGCCTCGAGCCTGGCGCGGATGGTTCCGCGTGCCTTGTCATAGACCTTCTGGCGGATGGCCGGTGTGTTGGCCGGCAGACCGTCGATCGTCTTCTTCAATACCGTCGCTATATCCGCCATGCAGGCCGCATCCGTCCTTGAGAGCACAGGCACACGCACGGCCGCAGCCGCACTCGCGCGTCACGTTAATGGCTTTTAAGGCCAAATTGAAGCACGGACCACCCCGCCCGCCCCTTAACCTGTTGATTCAGGCTCAAAGTCGGCCACGCCGGTCATGCACTGGCGGCTCATGCTGTCGGCCCGTCAATCCTGGAAGGGATCGGTGACCAGGATCGTGTCCTCGCGCTCCGGGCTTGTGGAGAGCAGCGCCACCGGAGCGCCGATCAGTTCCTCGACATGGCGGACATATTTCACCGCCTGCGCCGGCAGGTCGGCCCATGTCCGCGCGCCCGCCGTCGTGTCCTTCCAGCCTTCCAGCGTCTCGTAGACCGGCTCGACCCGGGCCTGGGCGCCCTGGCTGGCGGGCAGGTAATCGATCAGTTCGCCATCCAGCATGTAGCCGGTGCAGATCTTGATCTCGTCAAGCCCGTCGAGGACGTCCAGCTTGGTCAGCGCAATGCCGTTGATGCCGTTGATGGCGATGGCCTGGCGCACCAGGACGGCATCGAACCAGCCGCAGCGACGCTTGCGCCCCGTCACCGTGCCGAACTCATGGCCGCGCTCACCCAGGAACTGGCCCACCTCGTTGTCCTGCTCGGTCGGGAACGGGCCCTCGCCGACCCGCGTCGTATAGGCCTTGGTGATGCCGAGCACATAGTCGATGGCGCCCGGGCCCATGCCCGAGCCCGCCGCCGCCTGCCCCGCCACCACGTTGGACGAGGTGACGAAAGGATAGGTCCCATGATCGACATCGAGCAGCGTGCCCTGCGCGCCCTCGAACAGGATGCGTTCACCCGCGCGCCGCTTCTCGTCCAGCACCCGCCAGACCGAATCCATGTAGGGCAGCACATCGTCGGCAATGTCCATCAGTTCGCCGAGCAGACGCGCCGGATCGACTTCCTCGACGCCCAGCCCCCGGCGCAGCGGGTTGTGATGGGCGAGCAGCCGGTCGATCTTGGCCGGAAGCGTGTCCGGGTTGGCGAGGTCCATCACCCTGATGGCGCGCCGGCCCACCTTGTCCTCGTAGGCAGGGCCGATGCCGCGCCCGGTCGTGCCGATCTTTGTGCCCTTGGCCGCCTTTTCCTCGCGAAGCCGGTCCAGTTCACCGTGAACGGACAGGATGAGCGGCGTGTTCTCGGCGATCCTGAGGATCTCCGGCGTCACGTGGACGCCCTGTTCCTTCAGCCGCGCCACTTCCTTAACGAAGGCATGCGGATCGAACACGACGCCATTGCCGACCACCGACAGCTTGCCGCGCACCACGCCAGACGGCAGCAGCGAGAGCTTGTAGCTGACGCCGTCGATGACCAGCGTATGCCCGGCATTGTGCCCGCCCTGGAAACGCACCACCACATCGGCGCGCTCCGACAGCCAGTCGACGATCTTGCCCTTGCCCTCATCGCCCCACTGGGAGCCGACGACCACCACATTGGCCATGTGCCTGTCCTTCCGCGCCGGGCACGCCGGCGACATCTCAAGAGAAAACCCGCGCTTCTATACCGATGCACACGGCCGATTGCGACCCCCAATTCCGCGTTTTCCATCGGCAGTGCATGCAAACCAGGCACCCGTCCCCGTTCTTGCGCCTGCCCTTGCCGCCGGCCATCGCGCGCGATAAGCCGGGGTCCTCGAAGCATCATCCGGCAGCCACATGACCCGTCAGGCCTATATCCTCCTTCTCGGCGCGGCCCTGTTCTGGGGCGGCAACAATGTCGCCGCGCGCTTCGGCGTGGGCCATGTGTCGCCGGGCATGCTCACCATGCTGCGCTGGGTGGTGGCGCTGGCCTTGCTGGGCTGGTTCGCGCGGCGCGAACTGGTGCGCGACTGGCCGGTGATCCGCAGGCACTGGCTGGCGCTGTTTGCCTATGGCGCGGTCGGTTTCGCCGGCTTCAACATGGCCATCTACACCGCCGCCGCCTTCACCTCCATCGTCAACATGTCGATCGAGCAGGCGGCCATGCCGATCCTGATCTTCCTGATCAATTTCGCGCTGTTCCGCGTCGGCATCGCCTGGCTGCAGGTCGCCGGCGTGCTGGCCTCGCTGGCCGGCATCGCCATCGTCGCCACCAATGGCGACCTGACGCGCCTGTCCACGCTCGACCTGAATGTCGGCGATGCGCTGAACCTGACCGCCTGCCTGGCCTATGCCGTCTATACGGTGATGCTCCGCTTCCGCCCGCAGCTGCACTGGAAAAGCTGGATGATGACGCTGGGCTTCGCCGCCTTCCTGGCCAGCCTGCCCTATGTGGCATGGGAATGGGCGTCGGGCCGTATCCTGCTGCCGGACCTGCAGGGCATGGCCGTGGTGCTCTATACCGGCATCTTCCCCTCGCTGCTCAGCCAGACGCTCTACCTCAAGGGCAACGAACTGATCGGCGCCAACCGCGCCGGCCTGTTCATCAACATGGTCCCGGTCTTCGGAACCCTGCTCTCCATCCTGCTGCTGGGCGAAGCCTTCCATGGCTACCAGGCCCTGGCCTTTACGCTCGTCATGGGCGGCATCGCCATGGCGGAGGTGGCGGGCCGCAAGAAGGCGGCTGCGGGATAGGGCCGGGCGGAAGCGGGGAACCGGATAGGTCCCGGATGCTCGTGAAAAGGGCGGATCGCCGGTGGCGATCCGCCCTCGTCACTCCACGCTACGTGAATGCGTCACATCGCGCCGATGCGGGCACACATGCCCTGGGTGATCGTGCCATAGGAGCCGCGCTTCTCGTTGACGCGATCGCAGGCGGCCTTGATCTGGTCACGGTCCCTGTCGCCCATGGCGTCATAGACTGTCTTCATGTCCTCTTCCGATTTCATTTCCTGCATCGTGTCATCGGTAAAGAACGCGGCGATTCCGGGATTGTCCTCATACATGGCCTGTTCGTCAGGGCTCGTGAAGCTCAGCTCTGCCCTGTTCGGCCCCCGGTCTCCCGTCTGCGCCAGTGCCGGTGCGGCGACAAGCGCGGACGTCATGCAAAGGGCGGCAAGAATCTGAAGTTTCATCTCGTTCTCCAATTTTCCGTGGTCTCCACGTGAAGAACAGCGCGGCGCGCCGATAGTTCCATTTTGCCGGCAGACGCGGTCAATCCGGCCGGCCCGGACAGGCGGCATCATGAAATGCGAAAAAGGCGGCTCCTCGCGGAACCGCCTTGCTTTCATTCAGCGCTGGCCTTGCCGGTTACACGTCGAACTCCAGCGGCTTGGCCTGCAGGATCAGCTTGGAGGCGCGCAGTTCCTCCAGCACCTCCTCCTTGACCGGTTCGTCCACGTAGAGCAGGGCGATGGCGTCGCCGCCCGGCCGGTTGCGGCCCAGCGAGAAGTTGGCGATGTTGACGCCCGCCTTGCCCATGGTCGTGCCCAGCAGGCCGATGATGCCCGGCACGTCGTTGTTGGTGGTGTAGATCATGTAGCGGCCGATCTCGGCATCCAGGTTGATGCCCTTGATCTGGATGAAGCGCGGCTTGCCGTCGGAGAACACCGTGCCGGCCACTTCGCGCGTCTTGTCGGCCATCTTAACCGTGAGCTTGATATAGCCGTCGAACACGCCGGACTTGTCGCGCTTGGTCTCGGAAAGCGTGATGCCGCGCTCCTTCACCATGATCGGCGCCGAGACCATGTTGACGTCGGAGACCTGCGAGCGGATCAGGCCGGCCAGCGCGGCCGAGGTCAGCGCCTTGGTGTTCATGGCGGCCGTGGAGCCATCATAAAGGATTTCCACCGACTTGATCGGCTCGTCCGTCACCTGGCCGACAAAGGCGCCCAGAACATCGGCCAGCTTGACGAAGGGCTTCAGCTTCGGCGCCTCGTCCGCAGAGATCGACGGCATGTTGATGGCGTTGGAGACAGCGCCGTTGATCAGGTAGTCCGACATCTGCTCGGCCACCTGCAGCGCCACGTTCTCCTGCGCTTCCGTGGTCGAGGCGCCCAGATGCGGCGTGCAGACCACGTTTTCCATGTTGAACAGCGGGTTCTCGGTCGCAGGCTCTTCCTCGAACACGTCGATGCCCGCACCGGCGACCTTGCCGCTCTTCAGCGCCTCGACGAGATCCGCCTCCACGATCAGGCCGCCGCGCGCGCAATTGATGATGCGCACGCCGTCCTTCATCTTCGCAAACGAGTCCCTGTTGATGATGGCGCGGGTCTTGTCGGTCAGCGGCGTGTGCAGCGTGATGAAGTCGGCGCGGGCGAAAAGCTCGTCCAGTTCCACCTTTTCCACGCCCATTTCCACTGCCCGCTCGGGTGACAGGAACGGATCGAAGGCGATGACATGCATCTTCAGCCCGATGCCGCGCGACGCGACGATGGAACCGATGTTGCCGCAGCCGATCACGCCGAGCACCTTGCCGGTCAGTTCGACGCCCATGAAGCGGTTCTTCTCCCACTTGCCGGCATGGGTGGAGGCATTCGCCTCCGGGATCTGCCGGGCCACCGCGAACATCAGCGCGATGGCATGCTCGGCGGTGGTGATGGAATTGCCGAAGGGCGTGTTCATCACGATGATGCCCTTGCGGCTGGCCGCCGGAATGTCGACATTGTCGACGCCGATGCCGGCGCGGCCGACAACCTTCAACCGGGTTGCCGCCTCGATCAGCTTTTCCGTCACCTTGGTGGCAGAGCGGATCGCCAGGCCGTCATACTGGCCGATGATTTCGAGCAGCTTTTCCTTGTCCTTGCCGAGCTTCGGCATGAAGTCCACCTCGATCCCGCGGTCGCGGAAGATCTGGACAGCGGTTTCGGAAAGGGCGTCGGAAACGAGAACGCGGGGTGCCATGGACTTGTCCTCCATCGGGCAATGATCTTGGGAAATGAGGGGAGTGACGGGCGGCGGCCGGGCCGCCCGCCAGGATCAGACTGTCAGGCAGCAGCCTTCAGGGCGGCCTTCTGGGTCTGGAAGGCCCATTCGAGCCACGGCATCAGCGCTTCCAGGTCGGAGGCCTCCACCGTTGCCCCGGCCCAGATGCGCAGACCCGACGGCGCGTCGCGATAGGCGCCGATGTCATAGGCCACGCCTTCCTTGTCCAGCGCCGAGACCATCGCCTTGGCGAAGGCCGCCTGCGCGTCGGCGTCGAGCGCGGTGATCTCCGGATCGGTGATCGTCAGGCAGACCGAGGTGTTGGAGCGCGTTGCCGGATCCTTCGCCAGGTTGGCGAGCCAGCCGGATGTCTCGGCAAAATCGTTGATGACCTTCGCATTGGCGTCGGCGCGCGCGATCAGCGCCGGCAGCCCGCCGATGGACTGCGCCCATTTCAACGCGTCTAGATAGTCCTCCACCGCCAGCATCGACGGCGTGTTGATCGTCTCGCCCTTGAAGATGCCCTCGATCAGCTTGCCTCCCTTGGTCATGCGGAAGATCTTCGGCAGCGGCCATTTCGGCTGGTAGCTTTCCAGCCGGGCAACGGCGCGCGGGCTGAGGATCAGCATGCCGTGCGCGGCCTCCCCGCCCAGCACCTTCTGCCAGGAAAAGGTCACCACATCGAGCTTGTCGAAGGCGAGATCCTGCGCAAACGCCGCCGAGGTGGCATCGCAGATGGTCAGGCCCTTGCGGCCGGCGGGGATGAAATCGCCATTCGGCACGCGCACGCCCGACGTGGTGCCGTTCCAGGTGAAGACGACGTCGCGGTCGAAGTCGATGGCCGAAAGATCGGGCAGGTCGCCATAGCCGGCCTCGAACTTGCGCACGTCCTCCAGCTTGAGCTGCTTGACGGCATCCGTCACCCAGCCGGCGCCGAAGCTTTCCCAGGCCACCATGTCCACGCCGCGTTCGCCGAGCAGCGACCACATCGCCATCTCGACCGCGCCGGTATCGGAGGCCGGAACGATGCCGATGCGGTAATCGGCCGGAACATTGAGAACCGCGCGCGTCAGATCGATGGCCTCGGCGAGTTTCGCCTTGCCGATTTTGGCGCGGTGCGAACGGCCAAGCGCCGCATCGGACAGGGCCTCAAGGGACCAGCCGGGACGTTTTGCGCAGGGACCGGATGAGAAATTGGGATTGGCCGGACGCACGTCCGGCTTCGGGAACTGTGTCATGTTGTATCCTATCCTTCCAGATAGCACGCTCCTCGGTGGGGAGGAGTGGCCCGCTGACGGCGTTACGCCCGCAGGCCCCGTCAAGTCAAGCGGAATTGTTGCAGCGCGCCATTTGCTGTCGCGAATGCGCCATTGTGTCGCAAAGCGAAAACGGCGGCCCGTGGGGACCGCCGTTGCGAGGACCGTTTTCCGGCAGGTTTCGCTTACCAGAGTTCGTAGCGCAGGCCGACATTGATGGCGTGGCTGGAAAGCCCCCGGTCGCTGCCCTGGGCTCCGGTCGCGCCGGCGCCCTGCGAGGCGGCGTCGAATTCGAACATCGCGCCGCCCTCCACCTTGCGATAGCGGTAGCCGAGGTCGAGCTTGAGGTTCGGCGAGATATCGTAGCTTGCGCCCGCCATCAGTGCCCAGGTGAAGCGGGTGGAGTCCATGCCGGTATGCGTTGTCGTGGTCGCGCCCGCGCCGCCGCAGAGCGCCGTTCCGTCGACGCAGAAGCTGGTATTTGTCAGGTTGCCCCAGCGCATCCATGTCACGCCGGCGCCCGCCCCGACATAGGGCGTGATGCCGACCACGGTGCCCAGATCGACATAGGCATTGGCCATGACCGAATAGGCGGTGAAATCCGCCGTGTCGCGCGAGGCGCAGGTGGTCGTCGGGTCGAGCGGATTGCCGCAGGCGAAAGGATCGCTGGTCGTGCCGTCGAACCGGCCCTTGAACCGCTCGCCGGTCAGGTCGGCCCGCAGCCAGTCGTTGAAGTGGTAGCCGAAGCCGGCCGAAAAGGTCCAGTCGCTCTCGATGCGCGCGCTGTCCCAGGCATGGGTTCCATAGACGCCGCCCGCAAAGGTGCGGTAGGGCGAGACGCTTCCCGACGAAGAGACCGAATAGCCGACATCGCCGCGGATATACCAGCCCGATCCGATTTCCACCGGCTGGTATTCCTCCACGGCGACCGTTTCGGCCGGAATGATCGTCGGCTCGTAATCCGCCGCCTGGGCGGCGGAAACGCCCGTGGCAAGCGCCAATGCCGCTGTGTGCTGAAGCAGGAAACGTATGTTCATGACGGATACTCCGGCTTTTCCGTGCCGCTCCCCAAACGGCGGCTTCGGTTTTCTTGTCTGACAGCATTAACCATGATGGTTAAGTTGCGGTTAAGCATGATCGGAATTGTCATCCGGACCGCGCCGCCGGTTTTCCCGTCGCGCAAAAGCAAAGCGCCCGGACCGTGCGGTCCGGGCGCTGCAATGCTTGAAACCGTCTGGCCGGTTACTTGTAGACCGGCGGCAGCGGCTCGGGCTGATACTCGACGACCTGCGGTGCCGGAGCGCAGCGCGGCGAACCGCCCGCTCCGCCGAAGGAATAGCGCAGGCCTGCGCGCACCGCATGCGAGTTCAGGCCGCGATCCCAGCCCGGACCGCCATTGTTGGCGTAGTTGAACATGTAGCCGCCCGAGACGCGGGTATAGCGGTAGCTTGCGTCCAGTTCGAGGCTGTCGGTCAGGCAGTAGGATGCGCCCGCGGTCAGCGCATACGCGAAACGTGTCGTTGTCGAGCCGCGGTGGAAGGTCGTGCCCGACTGGTCGTAGCCGGGGCCGATCACGTTGGCCAGGCGGCTCCATTTCACATGCGCGCCACCGATGCCGGCGCCGGCATAGGCGGTGATCCCGTGCCATGTGCCGATGTCCACATAGGCGTTGGCAAGGACGACGAAGGCGCTCATGCTGGCCGAATCCACCGAGTTGCAGGGATTGCCATACGTGCCGCCGATGGAGCAGTCGCCCGTGGTCGAACCGCGGAACTTGCTCTCCGTCAGGTAGTCGAATGTCAGGTCGGCGCGCAGGTGCCGGGAAATGTTGACGCCGACGCCGCCGCCTACGAGCCAGGAATTGTCGAGCACGGCTGTCGTGAAGCGGGCGCCGGTGACGCCCGGCGTTCCGGTGCCCTGCATGAAGTGGACGCCGCGCAGGTCGTTGATGCTGTAACCGACATCGCCGCGGATATACCAGCTCACGCCGACTTCCGGCGCCGGTTCGACATAGGCGGGTTCGGCGGGCGGCAGGACCACCTCGGGCTGGTACAGGTCCGCTGCCTGGGCGGAACCGGCCGTCAGGCCCGCAACAGCGGCAAGGAAGGCGCCAGAGCGAAGCTTCAACATTGGATATGACCTCTTGTCTTGCCGACCGCCTCGAGACGCGTTCCGGTCGGGCATGGATTCCGGTTAAGGATAATGAGGTGGAAAGGTTAAGGGCCGCTTAAGCGTGAAACTTAACCATGTTCCGCACGGCATCCGCACGAAACGCACGAAAAAGGCCCGCCATGCGCCATGCATGACGGGCCTTTTGTCAGGAAGGATATTCCGGCGCCGGCGCGCCGCGCCGCTGCGTCAGGCGGCGCTGCGCAATTGCGCGATGACGCCGGCGATTTCGTCGACCACGCTCTCGACCAGGGTGCGGTTGTCGCCTTCCGCCATCACCCGGATCAGCGGCTCGGTGCCGGACGGCCGGATCACCAGACGGCCGCTCTTGCCCAGCTTCTCCCGCCCGGCATCGATCGCCTTCTGGACAAGCGCGTTCTCCAGCGGCTTGGCACTGCCATAGCGTACGTTCTTGAGCACCTGCGGCACCGGCTCGAACTTGGAGCAGACCTCGCTGGCCGGCCTCTCTGCGCGCTTGATGCAGGCCAGGACCTGCAGCGCGCAGACCAGGCCGTCGCCGGTGGTGGTGAAATCCGACAGGACGACGTGGCCGGACTGCTCGCCGCCGACATTGAACCCGTGCGCGCGCATGTGCTCCACGACATAGCGGTCGCCCACCTTGGTGCGGTGCAGTTCCAGCCCCTTGTCGGCCAGGAACCGTTCCATGCCGAGATTGGACATGACCGTCGCCACAACGCCGCCGCCGCGCAGGCGGCCGCTTTCCAGCCAGCTTTCCGCGATCAGCGCCATGATCTGGTCGCCGTCGATCACCTCGCCGCGCTCGTTGACCATGAGCACGCGGTCCGCGTCGCCATCCAGCGCGATGCCGATATCGGCGCGCACCTCGTGAACCTTGCGCATCAGCGCTTCGGGATGCGTCGAGCCGCATTCATGGTTGATATTGGTGCCGTTGGGCTCGTTGTTGATCGTCACGACCTCCGCGCCCAGTTCCCACAGGGCGGCCGGCGCTACCTTGTAGGCCGCGCCATTGGCGCAATCGACCACCACCCGCATGCCCGAAAGCGAAAGCGAGCGCGGCAGGGTCCGCTTGGCGAATTCGATATAGCGGTCGTGAACGCCGTCGATACGCTTGGCCTTGCCCAGGCTGTCGCCGTCGGCCAGCCGCATCGACAGGTCGACATCCAGCATGGCCTCGATGCGCATCTCGATCTCGTCGGAGAGCTTGTAGCCGTCCGGACCGAACAGCTTGATGCCATTGTCGTAATAGGGATTGTGCGAGGCCGAGAGCATGACGCCGAGATCGGCGCGCAGCGAACGCACGAGCATGGCCACCGCCGGCGTCGGGATCGGCCCGAGCAGGAAGACGTCCATGCCGGCGGCACAGAAGCCCGCCACAAGGGCGTTTTCAAGCATGTAGCCGGAAATGCGGGTATCCTTGCCGATGACGACCCGGTGACGGTGATTGCCGCGATGGAAGGACAGGCCTGCTGCCATGCCCACCTTCATGGCGATATCCGGTGTCATGGGATTGCTGTTGGCGCGGCCGCGAATGCCGTCGGTACCGAAATAGTTTCGAGTCATGATTGGTCCCGTAACCCCCTGAACCCGGCTGTTTTGCCATAGATCACACACACTCCGTCATCAAATTATGTTTTTCCCTGTTACGAAATGCTTTCCTGAAATCCATGCCTTTCCCTGTGGTTAAGCAAATGCAAACGCATGCGCCGGGCCCTTCGCGACCGGGCATGAAAAAACCGCCGCGCAATGCACGCGGCGGTCCGTCCTGTTTTCGCGCTGCCGGCGGGATCAGCCCTGGGGCTGCGGCTCCAGCCCGGCCTCGGGCTCGTCCCCGCCCTTCTTCTTGCGCGAACCGCCTGCCTTGGGCACGGCAGAGCCGCGCGAGGGCGGCGTGTCGTCGCCCATGTCCCGTGAGGGCTTGCCGCCCGCAAGAAGCTGCTTGATTTCCTCACCCGACAGCGTCTCGTATTCGAGCAGCCCCTCGGCGAGCGTGATCCAGTCTTGCTTCCGCGTCGTCAGGATGTCGGTTGCCGAGGCATAGGCCTCGTCGACGAGGCGGCGCACTTCGTTGTCGATGATCTGGGCCGTGGCCTCGGAAATGTTCTTCTGCTGCGCCACCGAATGGCCGAGAAAGACTTCCTGCTGGTTCTCGCCATAGGCCACCTGGCCGAGCTTGTCGGAAAAGCCCCACTGCGTGACCATCGCGCGCGCCAGCTTCGTGGCCTGCTCGATGTCGGAGGACGCGCCGGAGGTGATGTTCTCCTTGCCGAACTTGAGCTCTTCCGCCACGCGTCCGCCCATCATGATGGCCAGCCGCGAGATCATGTACTTGTAGCTCATGGAATAACGGTCGCCCTCGGGCAGCTGCATGACCATGCCGAGCGCGCGCCCGCGCGGGATGATCGTCGCCTTGTGCACCGGGTCCGACGACGGAACGTTCATGGCCACGATGGCATGACCGGCCTCGTGATAGGCCGTCAGTTCCTTCTCGGCCTGCGTCATGGCGGTGGACCGGCGCTCCGCGCCCATCATTACCTTGTCCTTGGCGTCCTCGAATTCCTGCATGGTGACAAGGCGCTTGTTGCGCCGCGCCGCCATCAGGGCCGCCTCGTTGACAAGGTTCATCAGGTCCGCGCCGGAGAAGCCCGGCGTGCCCCGCGCAATCGTCTTCAGGTCGACATTGGGTGCCAGCGGCACGTTGCGCACATGCACCTTGAGAATCTTCTCGCGCCCGACGAGATCGGGATTGGGCACCACGACCTGGCGGTCGAAACGGCCCGGCCGCAGGAGCGCCGGGTCGAGCACGTCGGGACGGTTGGTCGCCGCGATCAGGATGATCGATTCGTTTGCCTCGAAGCCGTCCATCTCGACCAGCAACTGGTTCAGCGTCTGCTCGCGCTCGTCATTGCCGCCGCCCAGCCCCGCGCCGCGATGCCGGCCGACCGCGTCGATTTCGTCGATGAAGATGATGCAGGGCGAGTTCTTCTTGGCCTGCTCGAACATGTCGCGCACGCGGCTGGCGCCGACGCCGACGAACATTTCCACGAAGTCCGAACCCGAAATGGTGAAGAAGGGAACGTTGGCCTCGCCTGCCACGGAGCGGGCGAGCAGCGTCTTGCCCGTTCCGGGCGGTCCGACCAGCAGCACACCCTTGGGGATGCGCCCGCCGAGCCGCTGGAACTTCTGCGGATCGCGCAGGAATTCCACGATCTCCTCCAGGTCCGCCTTGGCCTCGTCCACGCCTGCCACGTCAGCGAAGGTCACCCGGCCATGCGCCTCGGTGAGCAGCTTCGCCTTCGACTTGCCGAAGCCCATCGCGCGTCCGGAACCGGACTGCATCTGCCGCATGAAGAAGATCCACACGCCGAGTATGATGATCATCGGCAGCCAGGACAGGATCGCGCTTGTCAGCGATCCCGACGACTCGCTCTCGGGCCGCGCATTGATGGTGATGTTCCGCTCTTCAAGCCGCGGAACGAGATTGTTGTCCTTCGGCGCATAGGTCTGGAAACCCGAACCGTTGTCGCCATAGGTGCCGGTGATCCGCTCGCCGGAAATCGTCACCGATTTCACCCGCCCGGAATCCACTTCCTGGATGAATTGCGAATAGGGAATCTCGCGCGCCGCGCTGCGCTGCTGTGGCGTCTGGAAGAGATTGAACAGGGCGATGAGGAGAACCGCGATGATTCCCCAAAGCACTAGGTTTCGATAATTCGGATTCATGGTGCTTCCTGACGGCGCGGGCGCCCGCGCGGATTCAAAACGGATTGGCTGGACCTAACATAGGTTCGCGCCGGGGCATTGCCAAGCACGCTTGCGGATAAGATGGCCGTTCCGGAGACCAAATGACGCATATGGTTACACGGTCCGCAGGCCCGCCACGGCGAATCCGGGTTCCGGGGCGATATCGAGCTCCAGCCGGCGGGCCAGTGCAGCGAACGCCGGATAGTCGAAACCGGGGATGAGCGGCGGCAGGCCCGGCCGCCGTTCCGGCCCGCGCGGATCGGGGCAAACGGCGAGCCGGCCGGCCATGCGCCGGAAGACCGCGCCGCCTGCCGTGAAGGCCTTGCCGCCCGGCCCGGCCAGCAGCGCCGCGACGGCCGCGCGGGCGCCCGGCCCCGGTCCGTAAGCCTGCCGGCCGAGCAGCCGCGATGCCTGCAGGGCGGCCTCAGCGACGATCTCGGGCGCGGCGTTGCCGCCAGCCAGGAAGGCGAGGCCGCGCGGCCAGCCGCCCGGATCGAAGGCCCGGATATCGGCGATGACCGCCGCCGCCGCCGCCGCCCGACTGTGCCTGAGTTGCGCCTCCGTGCCGGCCCGCGCGAGCAGCCGTGTGACCCTGTCCTGTGTTTCCCCGGCAAGCATGGACCGCCAGCGCGGCCGCTCGAACCGGTCGTCGCCGTTGGATGGATCCTCGGCCCAGGCCACACCCTGTTCGCGCAACAGGCCACGAAGATCCGCGCGGCGCAGGCCGAGCAGCGGCCGGGCAAACCAGGTTCGCCCTTCATGCAGGGTCGCCGGCGCGATGCCAGCCAGGCCCGGCCCGTTTCCGCGGGCGGCGCGCATGGCCAGCGTTTCGACCTGGTCGTCCAGCGTGTGGCCGGTCAGCACCATGCCGCAGCCGTCCTGCTCCGCGGCCTCGGCCAGCAGATTGTAGCGCGCCTGCCTTGCCGCCGCCATCAGGCCGCGCACAGGCTTGTCGCCAGTCCAGCGCAGCACGCGATGGGCGATCCCCAGCGCTGCGCAGTGGCCGGCGACCGCCTCGGCCTCGCCGCGCGCGTCCGGACGCAAGCCGTGATCGACGGTCAGTACGACAATCCGGCAGCGATCGCCGGCCGCGGCCTTGGCTGCCAGCGTGAGCAGCGCCATGGAATCGCCGCCGCCGGACACCGCGAGCGCCACCGGCCCGTGACCGTCCGGCAGCCTGAAATCGATGGAGTGAAGGATGTCATGCGGACCGGCGCACCGGTCTGGGGCGTCAGCAGCCGGCAAGAGCCTGTTCCTGGGCGATGCGTTCCTTCATGGCCGAGGAGATGCCCGGATATTTCTTCGCGATCGCGCCATAGGTGGCGCAGGCGATATCGGTCTTTTTCATGGCGGCGAGCGATACGCCGAGCTTGAGCATCATGTCGGGCGCCTTGCCCGAGGCGGGATGCGCCTTGGTCGCGTCCAGGAAGACCTCGGCGGCTTCCGCGTAGCGCTCCTGCCCGATCAGCGACTCGCCAAGCCAGAACTTCGCGTCGGCAATGCGGTCGCCGTCCGGATAGCGTTCGACATAGGTGGCAAATCCCGTTTCCGCCGCCTTGTAATCGCCGGCCAGCACGAACTGGTAGGAGTCGC
The DNA here is from genome assembly GCF_046506625.1 of Zhengella sedimenti. Lineage (NCBI taxonomy): Bacteria > Pseudomonadati > Pseudomonadota > Alphaproteobacteria > Hyphomicrobiales > Notoacmeibacteraceae > Zhengella > Zhengella sedimenti. Next base: position 858,750 of record NZ_JBKFFP010000001.1, on the reverse strand, counting down.
TGTAGAGCCCTTCCGGGCTGTCGGCTTGCGGCACCGCCGCCACGGATGCGTCATCCGTCCCGCCGTCCGCCGTTTCGCCCTTTTCGTCCACGCTCAGCGTGCCGAGCGTGCGCGGCGGAGCCCCGAGCGTCGCACTCGACCCGGCATTCGACCAGTCGACCGCATCGCCCGAACCCGGAGCCTCGGCGACGGACGGGTCTGACCCGTCCGTCATGTCCATGGGCTGCTCCGGCGTTTCGGCCGTTCGCGTGCCCGCATCCTGTTCCGTCCCGGCTTCGGAACGCTTTTCCTCCAGCTGCTGCAGCCGGAACTCGTTGTCTTCCTGCGCCTTGCGCAGCGCTTCCTGCATCTGGAGAAGCTGGAAATTCAGCTCCTCGATCCTGCCATTGAGCTGCCGCACCTGTTCCTCGAGTTGGGTGACCCGCGGATCGTAGGTTTGCGCCATCGTTCCCGAAAGCGGGAAGACGGCCAGCATCAAGGCGAGGAGTGCGGTCTTCAAACGCATGTCCATCCCCGTTTCTGTTGCCTGCGCCTGCCACTCCCGGCAGGCTGTTTCTTCATATCAAGGCCGCCGACTTCGGCCAAATTTTGTTTCGTCCGGGCAAACGGAAAACGGCTCCGCTGCCTGCGGAGCCGTCTGCCTTCACATGGACCCGGTGAAGCGAGGGGTCAGCTGCCCGCGCCGTTGAGCACGGTGACCGCGCGCCGGTTCTGCGACCAGCAGGAAATGTCGTCGCAAACGGCGACCGGACGCTCCTTGCCGTAGGAAATGGTCTTGATGCGGTTGCCGGCCACGCCGCGGGCGACCAGGAAGTCGCGTGTCGCCGCCGCGCGGCGCGCGCCCAGTGCAAGGTTGTATTCGCGGGTGCCGCGCTCGTCGGCATGGCCCTCGATGGTGATCTGGTAGGAACCGTACTGGTTGAGCCACTGCGCCTGGCGGGCCAGGGTCTGCTGCGCGTCCGCACGGATGGCCGACGAATCGGTATCGAAGAAGATCCGGTCGCCGACATTCACCGTGAAGTCCTGCGTCGAACCCGGCGTGGCGGCATTCGCGCCCAGCCCGATGTCCGCGGCGGTGTTGGGGATGGTCTTCTTGGAGGCGCAGCCGGCCAGCGCCAGACCTGCGACGAGCGCGATCATGGCCGGATTGCGGGAGAGCGTGGCGAGACGACGCATGGCGGATGTCCTTCAGATTGGATCCGGTGTGTTGACGTTTCAATAACCACGTGTGGGTTAAGGCCCCGTCAAGGGATTGGGTTAATGCTTTCTTGCTTCCACTCCCGGAAAACTCCGGCGAACCCTAGTGGCGATTGCGGCGGAAACGCGGCGCCTTTCCGCCTTTTTCAACGGCCCGCATCAGTCGAGCAGCGGCGACCAGGCCGGGTCGGACGCGAAGTTCGGTGTCGGCACCGGCTGTTCGTTTCGCCCGGTCAGGTCGATGGTGAACAGCTTCGGACCGCCGCCGCCCGGCTGTTCGCGGAAGAACATGAGGTAGCGGCCATTGGGCGCCCAGGTCGGTCCCTCGTTGAGGAAGCCGGTGGTCAGAATGCGTTCGCCGGACCCGTCCGGACGCATCACGCCGATGGAGAAATTCCCGCCGGACTGCTTCGTGAAGGCGATCAGGTCGCCGCGCGGCGACCAGACCGGCGTCGAATAGGCGCCATCCCCGAAAGAGATGCGCTGCGGCGACGAACCGTCGGCGCCCATGACGTAAATCTGCGCGCGGCCGGCCCGGTCGGAGGTGAAGACGATGCGGTCGCCGGCCGGGGAATAGGACGGCGACGTATCGATGGCATTGGAGGCGGTGAGGCGCTGTGTCGTCCGCGACCGCAGGTCCATGGCATAGATGTTGGCGTTGCCGTCGTCGCGGCCCAGCGTCATGATCACCTTCTGTCCGTCGGGTGAGAAGCGCGGCGCGAAGGTCATGCCGGGGAAGTCGCCCACCAGTTCGCGCTGCCCGGTCTCGATCTGCAGGAGATAGACGCGAGGCTGCCCGCCGGCATAGGACATGTAGGTGATTTCCTGCCGGTTGGGCGAGAAACGCGGCGTCAGCACCAGATCCTCGCCACGCGTCAGGTAGCGCAGGTTCGCGCCGTCCTGGTCCATGATGGCAAGCCGCTTCTGGCGCGCGTTCTTCGGCCCCGATTCGTCCACGAAGACGACGCGCGTGTCGAAATAGCCGGATTCCCCGGTCAGCGCCTTGTAGATCGCGTCGGAGATGATGTGGGCGACACGGCGCCAGTTGCTCTCGGTCGTGAAGAACTGCTCACCGGTGATCTGCTGGCCGGCAAAGGTGTCCCACAGGCGGAATTCCGCCCGCAGCCGACCGTCGGGTTCACGCGTGACGCGGCCCGTCACCAGCGCCTGCGCGTTGACCACCTTCCAGTCCTCGAAACGCGGCGCGACATCCGGATTGCTCACCTTCTCGATGAAGGCCGCCTTGTCCACCGGCTTGAACAGTCCGGACCGCTTCAGGTTCGCCGTGATCACTTCGGTGATCTGGACGCCGAGATCGCCGCCCGACAGGAAGTCCGTCACGGCGATCGGCAACGGCTCGACGACGCCGCGGTTCACGTCGATCTCCACGAGCGCGCGTGCCGGAAGCGCGCCGAGGCCGATGCTGGCCGCCAGCGACGCCATGGCGATGAACGCGGCTTTGACAAAGGAGTTCATGGAGTCCTCTCGTCTTTCTGATTGCGCCGGACCGCACCTGCCGGCTGGGAATGGGCTGCGGCCGTCAATAGAACATGTCGGCCGGATCGAAATTGACGATGACCTCGCGCCATGTCTCGTATTTTCCGGGCGGAACGGCCAGGCCGCGCATGTCGCATTTCTGGATGGCGCGCACCGCGGTGCGGTCGAACTGCGCATTGCCGGACGAGCGCAGGATTTCGGGCATCCCGTCCAGCCTGCCGTTTTCGTCGAGGTTGAACCGGACCGAAACCTTCAGCTTGTCGGGGTCGGAAATGCCGGCGTCGATGGACCAGCAGCCGCCGAGTTGCTCGCGCAGCACGTCCATCTCCGCGCGCGTCAGCTTCGGCGCATTGGTGCGGTCATTGCCCGCCGCCGCCGGTTCGGTCTGCTTCTTCTGGCCGCCGCCGGATGCCTTTTCCTGGTTGATCAGCGCCTTCACCTCGTCATCCAGCGAGGCCAGTTCGCTCGTTTGCGTGGCCGGCTTGGGCTTTTCAGCCGGCTTGTCGGAATCCTTGCGGTCCGGCGCCTTGGCGGTCTGTGCCGGCGGCGTCGGGCGCGGTGTCGGCCTCGGCGCGGTCTCGGGCAGTTTCAACGCCGTCTCGCTTTCCTTCGGCGCTTCCTCGACCGCTTCCTTCACCGGGTCGGGCCGGACCTCCTGGCGCGGCGCCGGTTGCGATGCCAGTTCGGTCGCCGGCACGGGTTCCGGGCGCGCCTGCGGCTGCGGCTGGGGATCGGGCGTCGGCGCGGGCACGGGCGCCGGATCGGGTTCGGCCTTCGGCGCCGCCGACGCCTCGATCTCGCGCGGACGCGGGTCCGGCGTGGGTGCGTTGTCGAGATCGGCGCTGTTGTCGCCCGTGTTCACGGCATCGGGCACCGTGTCCGGCCGGGTTGTCGGCTTGGGTGCGGGCGTTTCGGCAACCGGCGCCTTCTTGTCGCCCTGCACCAGTTGCGCCAGTTCCGTCTCGGTGATCGTGGAGACCGGGATGCTGTCCTCCAGAACCTCGAAGGGTTCGGGCGCGCCAAGGCTGACCAGCCCGAAGGCGAGCAGTCCGGCGTGCAGGATCAGCGAGGTGGAAAGCCCGGCCTTCATCGCTCAGCCATTGTCCTCCTGGAGTGTGACGAGGCCGACATTGGAAAAGCCGCCGGCCTGGATGCGCGCCATCACGCGCATCACGGTCCCGTAGTCGATGGCCTTGTCGCCGCGCACGAAGATGCGCGCGTCCGACCCGGTGGAGCGGATCGCCTGCAGCTTGGCGACCAGGTTCTCGAAGCCGATTTCCTCTTCCTGGATGAAGATGCGGCCCTGGCCGTCGACGGAGACGACGAGCGGCTGGTTTTCCGAGTTCATCGGTGCCGCATCGGTTTCCGGCAGGTCCACCGGCACGCCGGTCGTCAGCAGCGGCGCGGCCACCATGAAGATGATGAGCAGCACCAGCATCACGTCCACGAAGGGCGTGACGTTGATTTCCGACATCATGCCGTGCCTGCGGCCCCGCCGCCTGTGGCCACGCGATGAAGCGCCCATGCTTCCCATGCTAATGCCCATGAAGGCGTCTCCCTGTCCGGCCGCTATTCGGCGGCCTGCGCGCGCACATGGCTGCGCTCGTCGATCTGCCGCGACAGGATCGCGGAAAACTCGTCGGCAAAGCCTTCCATCCGGGTGCCCAGCTTGCCGGCGTCCGATGTCAGCTTGTTGTAGGCGACGACGGCTGGAATGGCCGCCAGCAGGCCCATGGCGGTCGCCAGCAATGCTTCCGCGATGCCCGGCGCGACAACCGCGAGGTTGGTGGATTTGGAACCCGCAATGGCCTGGAACGAGGTCATGATGCCGACGACAGTGCCGAACAGGCCGATGAACGGACCGGCCGAGCCGACGGTTGCCAGGAAGCCGAGCCGGCTTTCCAGCCGTTCCATCTCGCGGCCCAGCGCCAGGTCCATGGCCTTGTCGATCCGCGTCTGCAGCGCCATGGGCGAGCGCGCGCCCTTCTCGAAGCTCTTCTTCCATTCGCGCATCGCGGCCACGAAAATGGCGCCCATGCCCGTGGTCTTGCGTTCCGACAGGGTCTTGTAAAGCTCTTCCAGCGACTGGCCGGACCAGAAGATCTCTTCGAAGCGGTTCAGCGCCAGGCGCATGCGCGAGAACGCGATCATCTTGTCCACGATGATCGCCCAGGTCCAGACCGAGGCGACGAGCAGCCCGATCATGACCAGTTTCACCACCCAGCCCGCCTGCATGAACAGGCCCCAGATGGAGACGTCCGCATGGGGTGCCGCGAGAGCCATTTGTTCCATTTCGGTATCGTTCCCTTGGCCGCCGGGCGCACCCATCGCCGCTATCGGGGTGTCCCGGCCTGATGTTTCGAGGCTATCCGGAATTCGGGGCGCTTTTAATCAAAAGCATGCCATTGCGGGCCTTTTCCGGGCAAATCGTGGTCAAACGATGGCGCGGGCGGATCGCACCGCGCCTGCCATGCACCATGGCCGGTTATGGTTAACGATCGGTTAGGACTTGCGGGCGCGAAGACGCCAGGGGTCGCTCAGGCACCCGGCAGGAAGATGGATTTCCATTCCTGCGGGAAGCGGCGCGGCCGGCCCGCTTGCGACATGATCGCCGCCTCCACCCGCGCCGTGATCAGCACATCCGGCCCGCGCAGGATGCGCTGCGCCATGAAGATGCGCGCGCCCGATATCGATTCCGTACGGGTTTCGATCTCCAGCACGTCGTCGATGCGCGCAGGCTGGCGGAAGTCGATCTCCATGCGCCTGACCACCCAGACGATCTTTTCCCCCAGGCTCCCCTCCGCCAGGTCCGTGTGGTGCACGCCGGCCAGACGCAGGAAATCGGAGCGCCCGCGCTCCAGGAATTCCAGGTAGCGGGCATGATAGACGACACCCGAGAAATCGGTGTCGGCATAATAGACCCGTGCCAGCAGCCTGTGGACGCCATCTTCGACAATGCCGGCCAGGGGCGCGGCAAGGCCATCCGCCGGTTTACCATGTCCCGTCATTGCCGCCTCGCATCGCTTGCCCGTCACCACTGCCATGCCGCATTGTGCGCGGCACACGGAACCCGGATGGCATTGATGACAGCCGCGATCAAGACCCTTGCCGCAGCCCTTGCCTTCACTCTTGCCCTGACGGGCATGGCCGGCGCGGCAACCTTCAAGGCCGGACGCGGCATTTCGCTGGACCTCTGGATCACCTGGCCGGACGAAAGCCGCTGGAGCGAACGCGAAACCATCCTGCCCTTTCCCGAATGGCGCAGCTTCATCGGACCGGAAGAGTTGGCGGACATCCGCGCCTCCGGCTTCGACATGGTGCGCATTCCCGTCGATCCCTCCGTCTTCCTTTCGCCGGAAACATCGGCCCTGCGGGACGACTTGTTGGAATCGGTGCGGGAGTCGGTCGAACTGGCCGTCGCATCCGGCCTCAAGGCGATCCTCGACCTTCACGCCATTCCGGCCGGTCCGAACCGCGCCATCGGCACCGTGGAAGTGCTGGAGGACGCCGTGCTGTTCGATGCCTATGTCGATCTCGTGCGCCGCATGGCCCGCCTCGCCGGGGAATTCGACCCGCATCGCGTGGCGCTGGAACTGATGAACGAACCGGTGACAGGCTGCGAGGGCGCCGAGGCGGCGGCATGGACAGACAAGCTGAAACGCCTTTTCGCCGCCGCGCGCGCCTCCGCCCTGGATACGACACTCATCCTGTCGGGCGCCTGCTGGGGCAGCGCAGAAGGCCTTGCCGCGCTCGATCCCGCCGAGTTCCGGGGCGGCAACCTGATCTGGTCCTTCCACTCCTACGCGCCCTTCATCCTGACCCACCAGGGCGCGGGCTGGACCGGCGATGTCAGCCCATACGCCACCGGCCTGCCTTATCCGCCGTATGGTGAGAACGAAGCCGGGACGCAGGAGGCGCTCACCGCCATCCGCGCCAGGGTGCGCGCCGAGGCGCCCTTGCTGCGCCGCTCCGGCATCATCGCCTTCGTCGAGGAGGAACTGGAGAAGATCGGCACGCCCGAAAAGCTGCGTGCCGTCATGGCAGAACCCTTCGAAACCGTGGCCGTCTGGGCCAGAACCCACGGCATTGATCCCGGCGATATCCTGCTTGGCGAATTCGGCATGATCCGCCAGGAATACGGCCATGACTTCCGCACCGATCCGCAATGGCGCGCGGCCTATTACCGCGACATGATCGGCCTTGCCGAAGACCACGGCTTCGCCTGGTCCATGTGGGGCCATGGCGGCGCTTTTGGCGTCTTCGAGGAATTCGAGGGCCGCGCCGCCGAACCGGATGTGCGCGACGTGGTGCGCCGCTTGCCCCCTTCATGAGACGTGGCGCGAAGTGCGGGCCCTACTCGTCCTGAAACAGGTTTGCCTGGGTGGCCGCCAGGTCCTTCGGCACGGCCAGGCCGAGATGGGCCCAGGCATTGCCGGTCAGGACACGCCCGCGCGGCGTGCGCTGGATGAAGCCCTGCTGGATGAGATAGGGCTCGATAATGTCCTCGATGGCGTCGCGGGGTTCCGAAAGCGCGGCCGCGATGGTCTCGATCCCCACCGGCCCGCCACCGAAATTGCGCGCGATGAGATTGAGATAGCGCCGGTCGAGCTGGTCCAGCCCCATGGCGTCCACTTCCAGCCGGGTCAGCGCCTCGTCGGCGATCGTCCGGGTCACGCTTTCGGCCCGCGCCACTTCGGCGAAGTCGCGCACCCGGCGCAAGAGCCGCCCCGCGATGCGCGGCGTGCCGCGCGAGCGCCGGGCGATTTCCGTCGCTCCGTCCGGCCCCATTGGCAGGCCCATGATCCGCGCCCCGCGCCGTACGATCTGCTCCAGTTCCTCCACCGTGTAGAAATTCAGCCGCACCGGGATGCCGAAGCGGTCGCGCAGCGGGTTGGTGAGCAGGCCCAGCCGCGTCGTGGCGGCGACCAGCGTGAATTTCGCCAGGTCGATTTTCACCGAGCGCGCCGCCGGCCCCTCGCCGATGATGAGGTCGAGCTGGAAATCCTCCATCGCCGGATAGAGGATCTCCTCAACGGCGGGATTGAGCCGGTGGATCTCGTCGATGAAGAGGACGTCGCCCTCTTCCAGGTTGGTGAGCAGCGCCGCCAGGTCGCCCGCCTTGGCAATGACCGGGCCGGAGGTCGAGCGGAAATTCACGCCCAGTTCCTTGGCCATGATCTGCGCCAGCGTCGTCTTGCCCAGCCCCGGCGGGCCGACGAAGAGCACATGGTCCAGCGCCTCGCCGCGCGCCTTGGCTGCCTCGATAAAGATCTTCAGGTTGGCGCGCGCCGCCGCCTGGCCGGTGAAATCGTCCAGCGTTTGCGGGCGCAGCGTGGCGTCGATGTCCTCCCCGCGCTTGCCGGCGGAGATGAGGCGGTCAGCTTCGGTCATGACGTTTCATTCGCATTGACGCGCCATCAGCGCAAGCTGCTGCCTCACCGCGCCAGTTCCTTCAGCCCGAGCCGGATGAGCTTGGCCGAATCCGCGTCATCGCCCGCGCTCTTGAGCGCCGCCGCCACCGCATTGGCCGCCTGGTCGCGCGAATAGCCCAGATTGGTGAGCGCCGACACGGCATCGGCGACCGGCGCGGAGGCCACGCCCTCGCCGATCGCCTGCTTCATGCCGATGGAGGCCGCCGCCTCGCCGGCAAATGCCGGCGCCTTGGCCTTCAGTTCGATGACGATGCGCTCGGCCACCTTCTTGCCCACGCCCGGCGCCCGCGACACCATGGCGATATCCTTGAGGGCGATGGCATTGGCCAGTTCCGATGGCGTCAGTGTGGAGAGCACCGCCAGCGCCACCTTGGCGCCCACGCCCTGCACGCTTTGCAGAAGGCGGAACCATTCGCGTTCCAGCGCGGAGGCAAAACCGTAGAGCCGGATCATGTCCTCGCGCACATAGGTCTCGATGAACAGGACGGCCGCCTCGCCGGCATTCAGGTTTGCCAGCGTGCGCGCCGGGCAGAAGGCCACATAGCCGACGCCATGCACGTCGATCACGGCATGATCCTCGCCGATCTCGTCCACCGTGCCCTTCAACTTGCCGATCATCTCACACCGCCCTCAGCAGCGCGCGCCGCTGCGCCTCGCCCACCCGGTTGTGCGCGTGGCATATGGCAATCGCCAGCGCATCCGCCGCGTCGTCGCTTTCAAAGGCGGCGCGCGGCATCAGCACCTTGAGCATCATCTGGATCTGCTTCTTGTCGCCGTGGCCGACGCCGATCACCGATTTCTTGACCGCGTTCGGCGCATATTCGGCCACCGCCAGCCCGGCGCGGGCCGGAACCAGCATGGCGATGCCGCGCGCCTGGCCGAGTTTCAGCGTGGCTGTCGCGTCCTTGTTGACGAAGGTCACTTCCACAGCGGCCTCGTCGGGCCGATGGCAATGCAGCACGTCGGCCAAACCGTCATGCAACTGGCAAAGCCGGCTGGCAAGGTCCGCCTTGCCGTCCGAGCGCACGGTCCCGGAGGCCACGAATTTCAGCGAATTGCCGAGGGTCTCGATCACGCCCCAGCCCATGTTGCGCAAGCCCGGATCGATGCCGATGATACGAATCGCCTGTCCCATGCACGCCACCTTGTTCCATTCCACCAAGGCTTGCCAGTGAAAAGTGAACAAATCAGAAACATATGCACAGCACGCATGGCGCCGCGCTCAATGGCCGGCAGGTGTGCAAAACCCGTGCACGCCCGGCCGGTTTGCATTATGGCAGGCAGCCGTGCCGAGGACCCGAACGCCCATGCCCCTACCAGCCCTTGATGTCACCCTTGCCGCCGTACTCGTGACGCTTCTGCTGGCCGGCCTCGTGCGCGGCTTTTCCGGTTTCGGCACCGGCATGGTCGCCATCCCGGTGCTGGCTGCCACCCATGATCCCGTGACGGCGGTCGTGGTGGTCGCCATCGTCGACAGTCTTCCGCAGCTTCCCGCCGCCCTGCCGGTTCTCAAATATGCCCGCTGGCGTGAAGTCCTGCCGCTGGCCGCCGGGGCGATCCTGCTTCTTCCCGCCGGCCTTGCCGTCCTTCGCATGGGCGATCCGCTGGTCCTGCGCTGGGTCATCTGCCTGTCCGTGCTGGCCGGCCTCGCCGCGCTGGCCTCCGGCTGGCGCTATCTTGGCCCGCGCCCGCCGCTTCTGTCGGCTGGCGTGGGGGCCGTGTCCGGTTTTCTGGGCGGCATCGCCGGCATACCCGGACCGCCGCCCGTGCTCTACTGGATGGCATCGCCGGAACCGCAGGGCGTGATCCGCGCGAACCTCATGGCCTTGCTCCTCCTGCTGGAGATCGCAACGCTGGCCAATGTCGTCCTGGGCGGCATGGTCACCGGCGAACGGTTCCTTCTGGGACTGGCCGGCGCGCCGGTCTATCTGGCGGGCATTATCGCCGGCCGCGCCCTGTTTCCGCTCGCCTCCGCGGCAACCTATCGCCGCCTTGCCTTTGCGGTCATCCTGTTCGCTGTCATCACGGCACTGCCGCTCTGGAACGGCTGAACGCCGTCAGCGTCCGCCAAAAGCCGTCTTCAGAAGGTCGATCTGCGCCGAGACAGGGTTGCCGTCGGGTCCGCGCGGCACCTGGCCGCCACCGTAGATCTCGGTGTCCATGAGCCGCACATGGCCCTGCAGGCGCAACGACCGGCGCACGAGGTCGCGGAACGTGTCCGGCAGTTCGTTCCAGCCCGGCGCGCTCTCGTCCGCCGAACCGGTATCCAGCTTGACCTTGGTCTTTTCCGCCGCCACCTGGTCGCGCGACATCTCGCCCGAATTGGCCGCCCGCTGCAGCAGCAGCCATGAAGCGATCTGCATCAACCGCGTCGTCAGGCGCATGGATTCGGCGGCGTAAAGCGTCGCCGCCACCCGCGACAGGCCCTTTGCAGCCTTGCGGCCGTCCCCATCGAGATAGGTCGCCGCCTCCTCAACCAGCCCCATGCCTTCCGCATAGAGCGGCTTGAAGCGGTCGGAGAACACCCGCCGCTCCGCCAGCCGGATCGGCCCTTCGCCTGTCGTCTTCTTCTCAGCCATACGCCCTGGAACCCTGCACATCAGTCCTTCGGGCAGAAACGTCGCCCGCGGCCGCCCGGACACTGTCTTAACGCGGCCCGGTCAGAATTGCAGGTCGTGGCCCGCGCTGGCAAGACCATGTTTAACGAAAGGTTAATTCCCCCCGGCCGGCCGCCGCGGCGGCAAAAAAAGAGCCGCTTCAAGGGAAGCGGCCCATGGAAGTTTTACAGGGAGGCGTCAAACAGAATGGCTCAGGCCACTCAGGTTCGAATCCAGATAACTGGATACCCACAGTAATGACTCGTCAGGGTTAAGCACCGGTTAACGGCGGATCCGTTTTCTGCAACCGCCTGCAATTTCTTGCGGGCGAATGCTCGCGGTCATTCCGTCTACAGCCCCCTGGCCTCGTCGCGCAGCCGGAATTTCTGGATCTTGCCGGTCGATGTCTTGGGGATTTCCGCGAAAATCACCTGCTTGGGGCATTTGAACCGCGCCAGCAGCGCGCGGCAATGCTCGATGATCTCCGCTTCGCTGGCCGTCTTGCCCGCCTTCAGTTCCACATAGGCAACGGGTGTCTCGCCCCATTTCTCGTCCGGCTTGGCCACCACCGCGCAGGCCGCCACCGCCGGATGCTTGTAGAGCGCGTCCTCCACCTCGATGGAGGAGATGTTCTCGCCGCCGGAGATGATGATGTCCTTGGACCGGTCCTTGAGCTGAATGTAGCCGTCTGGATGCATCACGCCGAGATCCCCGGAATGGAACCAGCCGCCGCCAAAGGCTTCCGCGCTCGCATCCGGGTTCTTCAGATAGCCTTTCATGACAATGTTGCCCCGGAACATGACCTCGCCGATGGTCTCGCCGTCATGCGGCACCTCGTCCATGGTCTCCGGATCGCGCACCGTCAGGCCCTCCAGCGCGGCATAGCGCACGCCCTGCCGCGCCTTCTTCGCGGTGCGCGCGCCCTTCTCGAGGTCGTTCCATTCGCCCTTCCACTCGTTGACGACGGCCGGCCCGTAGGTCTCGGTCAGCCCGTAAAGATGGGTGACGGCAAAGCCCGCATCCGCCATGCCCGACAGCACCGCTTCCGGAGGCGGCGCGGCGGCCGTGTTGAAGGTCACGGTCTGCGGGAAATCGCGCTTCTCATCTTCCGGTGCGTTGATCAGCGTCGACATGACGATCGGCGCGCCGCACAGCGTCGTCACGCCCTCGTCGGCGATGGCGTTATACATCGCCTTCGCGCGCACCCAGCGCAGGCAGACATGGGTGGAGGCCGTCACGGCCAGCGTCCAGGGAAAGCACCAGCCGTTGCAGTGGAACATCGGCAGCGTCCACAGATAGACCGAATGCTGGCCCATGCCGGAGTGGATCGTGTTGGCATAGGCCATCAGCGCCGCGCCGCGATGGTGATAGACCACGCCCTTCGGATTGCCGGTCGTGCCGGACGTGTAGTTGAGCGAGATCGCGTCCCACTCGTCATCGGGCATCTCCCAGGCAAAGCCGGGATCGCCGGCCGACACGAAATCCTCGTAATCCTGCGAACCGATGCGCTCGCCCTTGGGATAGGGCGCGTCATCCGGATAGTCCGGATCGTCATAGTCGATGACCAGCGGCTTCACGGTCGCGATCTTGAGCGCCTCGGCCACCACGCCGGAGAACTCGCGGTCAACGATCAGCACCTTCGATTCGGCATGGTCGAGCTGGAAGGCGATGATGGCCGGATCGAGCCGCGTGTTCAGCGAATGCAGCACAGCCTTGACCATCGGCACGCCGAAATGCGCCTCCAGCATCGGCGGCGTGTTCGACAGCATCACCGACACCGTGTCGCCCTTGCCGATGCCCGTGTTGCGCAGCGACGAGGCGAGCTTCAGCGCGCGCGTCCAGAACTGCCCGTAGGAAATGCGCTGGCTGCCATGCACGATGGCGGTGTGGTCCGGAAAGGTCTTCGCCGCGCGTTCCAGATAGGTCAGCGGTGTAAGCGGCTGGTAGTTGGCCTGGTTCTTGTCCAGGTCGCGGTCATAGGCACTGGCCATCGTCTCGTTTCCTCCCGGCAGAAGACGCTATTCGCTTGCTGCAATTAACCAGCCGCGATGCCGCCTGCCAAGCGATCAGGCCGCAAACCTTCGTCCGATGCCCGTCAGCCCGAAAGCGCGGCCAGGCCGTCATGGATCAGCTTGACCGCGACAATGGCCACCATGGTGTAGGTGAAGGGATAGAAGACCTCCGGCTTCATGCGCTTGACCAGCCAGGCGCCGGCCAGCGTGGCCAGCGGCGCGAAGGGCATCAGAACGGCAGAAGCCATGAGGTTTCCGGTGCTGAACTCCCCCAGCAGGAAATAGGGCAGCACCTTTACCGCGTTCACGATGGCGAAATAGATCACCGACGTGCCGGTATAGGTTCGCGGATGCAGGCCCAGCGGCAGCGCATACATCTGGAAGGGCGGACCGCCGGCATGGGCGACGAAGCTCGTATAGCCGGAGATCACGCCCCAGAACGCGCCGCGAATCCGGCTCGGTGGCCGTTCGACGGCCGATTTGCGCAGCTTCAGCCAGAACCAGCGGCCGGCAAACAGCGCCGCGATCAAGCCGATGATCAGCTTGACCATGTCGGTGGAGACCGACGAGGCCAGCCACCAGCCGATGGCGATGCCGGCCAGTGCGCCCGGCAGCATGTAGAACAGCGTCTGGGTATGCCGGTAGCCCCGCCACGTCCACAGGGAGACGACGTCCATCAGGATGAGGATCGGCAGCATGATCGCCGCCGCCTGCACCGGTGGCAGGACGAGCGTCATCATGGGCACGCCGATCAGCGCCGTTGCGCCGCCAAGCCCGCCCTTCGACAGGCCGACGAGGAGCACGGCCGGCACACAGACGGCATAGAACCAGGGATCGCTGAGAAGGCCTTCCATGGACGTCCGTCGTCGGTCGGGGGCGGGCCGGCGCGAAACTGCCGGCCTGTCCCTGCATAGCCGGTTGCGGCGCGATTGGCGACAGGGCGGCGCGTTTTCCCCGAACCTGCGTCGCGCCCTTGCGCCGCCGCCCAATTGCGACCATTTTCTGCCGCCAATCGGAAACGGTCACGAACAGGACGCCATCAACCATGCCGCATTCAACGCCGGACACCCGCTGCCGCCTCGTCCTCATCGCGCCGGACATGGCCGATGACGGCGCGCTTGCCGCGGCCATCGCCGACGCACTGTCGGGCGGCGACGTGGCCTCGCTGATCCTGCCGGCCTACGGTCTCGCCGAGGCCGCCTTCCAGGCCCGCTGCGCGCATATCGTACCGTTGGCCCAGGAGAAAGGCGTGGCGGTGATGATCGTCGATGACACCCGCACGGCCGGCCGCGTCCATGCCGACGGGGTCCACCTGGAGAACGCGAGGGCGGCCATGGCGGAGACGGCCGAGCGTTTCGACGGCAAGCTGATGCTGGGCGTCGGCGGCGCCAAGACCCGCCACGACGCGCTGGAGCTGGGCGAGGCCCGCCCCGACTACATCTTCTTCGGCCGCATCGGCTACGACACGCAACCCGAGGCGCACCACCGCAACCTGGCGCTGGGCGAATGGTGGGCCGAAATGGTCACCCTGCCCTGCGTCGTCATGGGTGGCGCCGCCATCGAGAGCGTGGCCGCGGTCGCCGCGACCCGCGCCGATTTCGTCGCCCTGTCGGCGGCCGTCTTTGCCGGACCCGACAGCCCCGGCGTGGCGGTGGCGAAGGTCAACGCCCTGCTCGACGAAACAGCCCCGGAACTGGGTGCGGCATGATCAGGCGCATCGCCACCGCCCTCGTCCTGCTTGCAGCCGGTCCCGCGCTCGCCGCCGGTGAAAAGGCGCAGGCCGTCCTGCCCTCGCTGGCCGATCGCGTCGCCTCCGAGAGCGCGGCGCCGTCGCCCGTCGACCCGCAGCGTTTCGGCCAGCACCCCGCCGACAAGGCCTTTGGCGCCTTCCAGCGCGGTCTCTACAAGACCGCGGTCAATCTTGCCCGGCCGCTGGCGGAAAAGGGCGATCCGGCGGCGCAGACGCTTCTGGGCGAGATCCTGTCGCGCGGCCTTGGTGTGCCCCGCGACCAGAAGGAAGCGGCCAAGTGGTATGTGGAGGCGGCCAGGGGCGGCAATCCCGAGGCCAAGTTCCAGTATGCGCTTCTCCTGCTCGACGGAACGCATGTGGCGAAGGATCCGGAAGAGGCCTACCGCCTGATGGGCGAGGCGGCGGCGGCTGGCAACGCCCTGGCGCGGTTCAACTACGCCCAGATGATCGTCGACCGCAAACCCGGCCCGTCCGGCCTCGCCGAAGCCGCCGAATGGTATGAGCGCGCCGCGCGCCAGGGCTTGCCCGACGCGCAATACGCCATGGCCATGATCCTGGCGCAGGGCAATGCGGGGCGCGACCGGGACGAGGCCACCGCGCGCAAATGGCTGGAACTGGCCGCCAAGGGCGGTTTCGACACCGCCATGCTGGACCTTGCGGTCTGGATGGTCGAAGGCCGCGGCGGCGAGCGCGATTTCGAGGCCGGCTTCCTGTGGATGCGCAATGCCGCCAAGTCCGGCAATGTCGCCGCCCAGAACGGCCTCGCCAAGCTCTACCGCATGGGGCTCGGGACCGAGGGGGATTCCATCGAGGCGGCGGCGTGGTACATACTTGCGCGGCGCGCCGGCCTGGACGATCCGGAGATGAACATCTTTCTCGACGGGCTGACCCGCGAGCAGATGAAGACCGCGATCGAGCGCGCCAACCGCCTGCGCTAGGCGCCGCCGGGCGCCACGCCGGGCCGTGCTCTTGCCTCGCGCCGCATTTTGTGGTCTTGGAGCGCCGGAACAGGCCGGGCCGCGCGCATCAGCGCCGTGTCCCCGCGGCGGCGGCGCTGGCGGAAACCGGCAAGCAACGGAAACGGACATCATGAAGATCAACGGCAACGAAATCCGCCCCGGCAACGTGATCGAGCACAATGGAGGCCTCTGGGTCGCGGTGAAGACCAACGCGGTCAAGCCCGGCAAGGGCGGCGCCTTCAACCAGGTCGAACTGAAGAACCTCATCGACGGCACCAAGCTCAACGAGCGTTTCCGCGCCTCCGAGACGGTGGAGAAGGTGCGCCTTGAGCAGAAGGATTTCTCCTATCTCTACGAGGAAGGCGAAATGCTGGTCTTCATGGATCAGGAAAACTACGAGCAGCTTGAACTGCAGAAGGATTTCGTCGGCGACCGCGCCGCCTTCCTGCAGGAAGGCATGATCGTCACGGTCGAACTCTACGAGGAAAAGCCCATCGGCATCTCCCTGCCGAGCCAGGTGACGCTGACGATCTCGCAGGCCGATCCGGTGGTCAAGGGCCAGACGGCGGCGTCCTCCTACAAGCCGGCGGTGCTGGAGAACGGCGTCCGCGTCATGGTTCCGCCCTTCATCGAATCGGGCGAGCGCATCATCGTCGATACCGACGAGATCACCTATGTCCGCCGCGCCGACTGACGCGCGCGGCTGACCGGACCGGAAGACAGGAACGAACCGAATGGCGCGCTCAGCGATCCTCAATGTCATGGTGCAGACGGCGCTGAAGGCCGGGCGCTCGCTCGTGCGCGATTTCGGCGAGGTGGAAAACCTCCAGGTCTCGCGCAAGGGACCGGGCAATTACGTCAGCCAGGCCGACCGGAAGGCGGAAGAGATCGTCTACCAGGAATTGTCGCGCGCACGGCCCGGTTATTCCTTCCTGATGGAAGAGCGCGGCGAGGTGGAAGGCCATGACGGCCAGCATCGCTGGATCGTCGATCCGCTCGACGGAACGACCAATTTCCTCCATGCCATCCCGGTTTTCGCCATATCCATCGCCCTGGAGCGCCAGGGCCAGATCGTCGCGGCCGTGGTCTACAACCCGGTCATGGACGAACTCTATACTGCCGAACGCGGCGGCGGCGCCTTCTTCAACGACCGCCGCATCCGCGTCGCCGCGCGCTCCAGTCTGGCCGACGCGGTGATCTGCACCGGCATTCCGCATCTTGGCCGCGGCCACCACGGCAATGCGCTGCTGCAATTGCGCAACGTCATGGGCGAATGCGCCGGCATCCGCCGCACCGGCTGCGCCTCGATCGACCTGGCCTGGGTCGCCTCCGGCCGGTTCGACGGCTTCTGGGAAGACGGCCTCGACCCGTGGGACGTGGCGGCCGGCATGCTGCTCGTGCGCGAGGCCGGCGGCTTCGTCTCCGACGGCAAGGGCGGGCAGGACATGCTCGACAGCGCTTCCGTCGTTGCCGGCAACGAGGACATCCACCGCCGCTTGCTGGCAACGCTGGCAAAACCCGTCTGAGTTGCCGTTCGCCTTCTTTTCATTGCGTCATAATTCCGATTAAAGTCGCCTTTAACCGGGGCACGACGCGAATCGGGAAAGGTGGGATCAGGCATGGCCATGGAAGAAGCGAGCGGCGCGCAGCAAAGCGTCTACGATCCGGAGCGCTTGTCCTCGCCGCAGGTCTTCCTGCTCTCCATGATCGTCTTCCTGGCGCTGGCCGGATTTGTCGCAGCCATCCTCTTCCGCCAGATATCCTCGGCCTTTGCCACCAATCCCGGTCTGAACGGGCTGATCCTCGGCGTGCTGGCGGTCGGCATCCTGCTCGCCTTCATGCAGGTCATCCGCCTGTTCCGGGAGGTCCGCTGGGTCAATTCATTCCGCCAGGGCGAGAGCGCGAAGGACCCGGTCCTGCTGGCTCCCATGCAGGCCCTGCTCTCGCGCAATACCGCCACGTCGCTGTCGACCAGCTCGATGCGTTCGATCCTCGATTCCATCGCCACGCGCCTCGACGAGAGCCGCGACATCTCGCGCTACCTGATCGGCCTGCTGGTCTTTCTCGGCCTGCTCGGCACCTTCTGGGGCCTGCTCCAGACCATCGGTTCCATCGGCGACACCATCCAGTCGCTGGATCCCGGCACGGGTGACGCCAACGACACGCTCAACGCGCTGAAATCCGGCCTCGCGCGGCCGCTCGACGGCATGGGCACGGCCTTTTCCTCTTCGCTGTTCGGCCTCGCCGGTTCGCTGGTGCTCGGCTTCCTCGACCTGCAGGCCGGCCGCGCGCAAAACCGTTTCTACACCGAACTGGAAAACTGGCTGTCCTCGGTCACCGATGTCGGCTCCGACCTTTCGGCTGCCATGCGTTCGCCCGGTTCCTCCGACGAGATCCGCGAAATGGCGGAAAGCCTGCGCCGCCTGCAGGAGGCCGGCGGCTCCTCCCAGCGCGTCACCGCCGCCATGGCCAACCTCGCCGAGGGCGTGGCCGGACTCGTCAAGTCGATGCGTTCCGAGCAGCAGATGATGCGCGACTGGGTGGAAGCCCAGGCGAGCGAGCAGAAGGCCATGCACCAGACCCTCCAGCGCGTGGCAAGGGCGCTGGAAAAAGACGGGGAAGGCTGACATGGCGCTTGCGCGCAACCGGCGCCGCGAACGCGGCGTGGATTACTGGCCCGGCTTCGTCGACGCCCTGTCGACGCTCCTCCTTGCCATCATGTTCCTGCTCTCGGTCTTCGTGCTCGCGCAATTCCTGCTGAGCCAAGAGATCTCCGGCAAGGATGAGGTCCTCAACCGGCTCAATTCGCAGATCAACGAGTTGACGCGCCTGCTGTCGCTGGAGCAGAGCAACAGCCAGGACCTCAACGACCAGCTCGCCAGCCTGCAGGCGTCCCTCCAGGTCGCGGAATCGGAAAAGTCGCGCCTTGAGGAGCTTCTGGCCAGCGGCGCCGGTGCCGCCGGTGAAGCCCGCCAGCGGGTAGGGGAGCTGTCCGGCCAGCTTGACGAGCAGCGCGAGATCAGCCAACGGGCGCTCAGCCAGGTGGAAATCCTCAACCAGCAGATTTCCGCCCTGCGCCGCCAGATCGCCGCGCTGGAGGACGCGCTGGAAGTTTCCGAGCAGCGCGACCGCGAAAGCAATGCCAAGATCGCCGACCTTGGCCGCCGCCTCAACGTCGCCCTGGCCCAGCGCGTCCAGGAGCTCAACCGCTACCGCTCGGATTTCTTCGGCCGCCTGCGGGAGATCCTGTCCGACCGAGAGAACATCCGCATTGTCGGCGACCGCTTCGTGTTCCAGTCGGAAGTCCTGTTTGCCTCCGGCGGCGACCAGATCAACGAAGCCGGCCAGGACGAGATGGCCAAGCTGGCCGATGCCCTTCTCGACCTTGCCCGCGAGATACCGCCCGAGATCAACTGGGTGCTGCGCGTCGACGGCCATACCGACAATGTGCCGCTGTCAGGCGCGGGCCGTTTCCGCGACAACTGGGAACTGTCGGCCCAGCGCGCCATCTCGGTGGTGAAGTTCCTCGTCGACCAGGGCGTTCCGGCCGACCGCCTGGTCGCCGCCGGGTTCGGCGAGTACCAGCCGCTCGACACCGCCGACACGCCGGAAGCGCGCGCGCGAAACCGCCGCATCGAGCTCAAGCTCACCGAGCGCTGACACGACCATCTCCGGCGATCCCGGCTGGACATTCGCTGCCGCGCCCGCTTCAATGAACGGGGGCCAGACCGAGGGACCGGGGGACATTTCCATCCATGACCGTGCGACCGCTCATCGCCATTTGCCTGCTCGTGCTCGCGCTCGCAGCCCCCGCCAAGGCCCAGGACGGCACCGCCGAACCGGCCGGCCCCATCGCCACCCGGACGGACGCGGATTCCGACCGCGCCATCGACCGCCGCATCGAGGAAATCCTGTCGCAGCTTGAAGGGCTTGGCGACGTCTTCGCCCAGGTCCGGTCCGGCGTCGTGACGCTGCGCGGCCAGGTCGCCGAGCCGCAACTGGCCGTCGAGGCCGAAAGGCTCGCCGGACGCGTGGAAGGCGTTGTCGCGATCCGCAACCAGATCCGCGAGGTCTCGTCGGTCAGCAAGCGCATCGTTCCCGCCTGGGAGCGCATCCGCAACCGCACGCTGCAGATCGTCAACCAGTTGCCGATGCTCGGCCTGTCGGTCATCGTTTTCGCGGTCATTGCCTCCGCCGGGCTCTGGATTGCAGGCCGCCGCTGGCCTTTCTCGCACCTTGCGCCCAATTCCTTCATCGCCGACCTCCTGCGCCAGATCGTGCGCCTCGCCTTCATCGGCCTCGGCCTGGTCGTCGCCCTCGATGTCCTGGGGGCAACCGCCGTGCTGGGCACCATCCTCGGCGCCGCCGGAATTGTCGGCCTGGCGGTCGGTTTCGCCGTGCGCGACACGGTGGAAAACTACATCGCCTCCATTCTCCTGTCGGTGCGCCAGCCCTTCCGGCCCAATGACTGGGTGGAGATCGGCGGCAAGGAAGGGTCGGTCCTGATGCTGACATCGCGCGCCACGATCCTCATCGACGCCGACGGCAATCACATCCGCATTCCCAATTCCGATGTCTTCAAGGGCATCGTGCACAACTACACGCGCAATCCCGAACGCCGCTTTTCCTTCCGGCTGGGCATCGATCCGGCCGCGGACCTGACGCTGGCGCGCGAAACCGGCATCCGCACGCTTGCCGCCCTGCCCTTCACGCTCGACGATCCCGGCGCCGATGCCTGGATCGAGGATGTCGGCGATTTCGCCATCACCATCCAGTACGCAGCCTGGGTGAACCAGACCGAAACCGGGTTCCTGCAAGCGCGCAGCGAGGCGATCCGCCTCGTCAAGCATGCGCTCGAAAGCGCCGGCATCGACCTGCCCGCTCCGGGATACCGGGTACAGATCGAACGGGAAGCGGACTCCCCGCCGGAAAGACCCGCCCGAGCGCCGGCGGAAACGGCAGCCGGGCGGCCAGAAGCGGAAACCGTGCGCGTCGACGACACGATTTCCCGCAA
The DNA here is from genome assembly GCF_046506625.1 of Zhengella sedimenti. Taxonomy (NCBI): domain Bacteria; kingdom Pseudomonadati; phylum Pseudomonadota; class Alphaproteobacteria; order Hyphomicrobiales; family Notoacmeibacteraceae; genus Zhengella; species Zhengella sedimenti. The sequence goes on along the minus strand of NZ_JBKFFP010000001.1, from coordinate 838,292 downwards.
GATCGCCGAGGAACGGGCGCAGTCGGGACGCCAGGACCTGCTGGACGAAAGCGCCAGTCAGGAAATCGGCTGAAGCCGTTCGCTGGCGCCGCCTTTCGCATCCTGCCGGCCTGCCCGGCCCGCCGTCAGTTGAAAACGGAAAGCTTGTCCTTGGACGCATCCCGCTTCGCAAGGACGGCATCCACATCCGGTTTCTTGAGGTCCAGCTTGCGCATTGAAAGCGATCGCAATTCATCCCGGCCGACCAGCGCCTCCAGGGCGGCGAGGCTGGCTTTCGTGCCGGAAATGTCGAGCGTGCGCAGTTGTGGCATCCCGAGCGCGGCCAGACCGGCATCGGTGATCGCCGTATCGGAGACCTGAAGGAATTTCACATCCGGCAGGCCGGCAATCGCCTTGAAGCCCTCGTCGGTGACCTGCGTGGCGTTCATCGTCAGGGAATCGAGTGTCTTCAGCGCGGCGACCTGCTTCGCCACCCCGTCGCCGGAACGGGTGTCGGCAATGTTGAGCCGGGTGAGAACCGGAAAAGCGTCCAGCCCGGCGACGGTCGCGTCACTGAGCAAGGTCTTTTGCAGCGAAAGCCGTTCCAGCGAACCGGCCTTGGCAAGCGCCGCGAGGCCGGAGCCGTTGACCAGGGTCTCATCCAGAGAGAGGTCGGTCAGGCCGGGCAGCGAGCCAAGCGCGGCGAGACCGGCGTCGGTGATGGTGTCGACACGGTTGAGCCGCAATTCTTCAAGCGCCGCATGGCCGGCGAAGGCCTCCAGCACGCTGTCGTCGGCATAGGTCTCGCCGATATCGAGCTTTCGCAGCCGTTTCAGCTTCGCCAGTTCCTTCAATCCCGCGGGGGTCACGCCGCGCGCCCGCGTGATCTGCAATTCCTCCAGCTGCGCCATCGTGGCCAGTGCCGCCAGCCCCTTGTCCCCCACCGAAACGTCGTAGAGTTTCAATATCCGGATCGAGCGCGACTTCGCCAGCGCGGCGATCCCATCCGGCGAAATGCCGCGCGCCGAGGACAGGCTGAGATCCTGCAACGCCTCCATCCGGCCGAGCATGGCCGCGCCGTCGTCTCCGACATGCAGCGAGTTCAGGCTCAGCCTTTCCAGCGATGGCATCGTGCCGAGATGCGCGATGATGGCGGGCGTCAGTTCGTGGCGGCCGCCGAGGTCGAGCGATTTCAGCTTCGGCAGTCCGGCCATGAGCGCGATGTCGTTGTCCTCGACGCGGATCTCCCAGGGCAGCGAGAAATAGGTCATCTTCACCACGTTCTGCGGCGTGGCCTCCTGGTTGGATATCTTCACGCCCAGCGCGTTGAGCCTGGCCACCAGCGCATCGATGTCGAGCGCGCGCGCCGGAAGGGCGCCCGCTGCGGCGATGATCGCGGCAAGCACGATTGAAACGGATAGACGGGAGAGCGTTCTGTCGCGTCGCATGGCAAGTCCTCTTCGATCCTGTGGTTCATGAATCAGGCCATCGGCGCCCGGCAGTCCGCGCGTCAGGAGACCGCGTCGGCGCCGGCCGCCCCATCCGCCCCGGCGGCCCTTGCCCGCCGCTTGCCAAGCATGATGAAGGCAATCGCCAGCGCGGCACCGATGGCGATGATCGACCAGCCAAGAAGCGGGCGGTACCAGACCCAGGCAAGGCCGATGGTCAGCGTCCCGATGACAGCCGTCAGGGCCATGGCCGCCAGTCCCGTGGCGAAACGGAAGACGTCGCCGATGAACGGCACCACATCGCCGAGAACCCCGACAATCGAGAAGATCATCCGGAAGCCGATCAGCATCGCGATCAGCCCGGCGATGCGCAGGCCCCATGTCAGCGCTGTGTTGGATGCCTGGGCCGCCTCGAACATGGCCGATGCCGGCTTCTCACCCGCCTCGATCATGCCGATGGCCACGCCGTTCGACGCGGTAAAGGTCCCCAGCGTGCCGCCATCGATCGTGCCGACTGCGCTCACGGTGTCGGCCGCGGACGTCTCGAAACTGATCCTCAGGTCGCCGATGCGCGGATTCGCGGGACTGGCGCCGACATAGGCCATGCCGCCGGAAAGGCGCACCGCCCGCCCGTCGTTCAGCGCCGAGGCGATGATGCCGAGGTCGCCTTCGTCAAGCGCCAGCGCGGTGTCGTTGCCAAGCCCCGCCAGCCGGTTGCCGGGGATCGTGATCTGGCCGACGGTGCCGGCCCGCGCCGCGAAACTGTTGCTTTCCACGGGCATCGGCGGATTGGCATGGCCGGCGGGCTGCTTGAAGGCCGCTGAATCGACCGGCCGCGACACCCAGCCGGGCGCGTAGGAATAGGTCGTGACCGTCTCCTCGCCGCCACCCAGCTTCTTGCGCGTTTCCGAACGGCTGGTCTCCTGCCATTGGTACATCTCCACCGTGCGCTTGAGCGCGTTGGCGTTGGCCGGAGCGCCAAGACCCGGGAAGAGCGGATCGACCGGCGCGCCCCGGATGGCGAGAGGGCCGGAGAAATGGACGAGCTGGCCGGATACCGCCGACGGTCGGGCGGGGTCTATCGACACCACGCTGCCCGCGCCCTCGCTCAGCGCCCGTGCCGTGTTGACCGCGCGGCCCTCGTTCCAGAAAAGTCCCGCAATCGCCGCGAGCAGGAGCAGGAAGCCGAAGAGGATGCCGGAGAATGCACCACCGATCCGCGAGAACCATGAACGGTTGGTGACTTCCGTGAAGTGATCGGACATGGCGAGACCTTTCCTGGTCGCGGGCCGATGGCACACCGGCCCTTCATTGTCATCATGCCGCGTTTCGCGCGCCGTTTCGATGACAACCGTCACAGGATGGCGTCTTCCCGGCGAAACCGCATACGCCAGATGGGGCATGCCGTTGACGCTGCGGCACAACGCGTCCGCCTTGCAACGCGCGCGCCGCCCGTTACTCTTTTGCGCGGATGCGGGGGAGGACACGCCGTGGACGCTGACGTGATCATCGTGGGAGCAGGCCTGGCCGGCCTCGTCGCTGCCAATGAACTGGCCGGGCGCGGCAAGCGGGTCATCCTTCTCGACCAGGAGGGTGAGCAGAATCTCGGCGGGCAGGCCTTCTGGTCGCTGGGCGGCCTGTTCATGGTCGATACGCCCGAACAGCGCCGCATGAAGATCCGCGACAGCCTGGCGCTGGCGGCGCAGGACTGGATGGGGTCGGCCGCCTTCGACCGGCCGGAAGACCACTGGCCGCGGCAATGGGCCGAGGCCTATCTCGATTTCGCCGCCGGCGAGATGCGCCCCTGGCTCGCCTCGCTCGGCATGCGCTGGTTTCCGGTCGTCGGATGGGCCGAACGCGGCGGATCGCTCGCCACCGGCCATGGCAATTCCGTGCCGCGCTTCCACATCACCTGGGGAACGGGTCCGGGCGTCGTCAAACCCTTCGAGGACCGGGTTCGTGCCCATGTTGACGCTGGTGTCGTCACCATGCGCTTCCGCCACCGCGTCAGCCGCCTCGTCACCACCAATGGCGCGGTGACCGGCGTCGCCGGCGAAATCCTCGAACCGGGCGCGGTTGCGCGCGGCGCGCGCTCATCCCGGACCGCTACGGGGGAATTCGAGCTTTCGGCCGGCGCCGTCATCGTCACCTCGGGCGGGATAGGCGGCAATCACGACCTGGTCCGCAAGGTCTGGCCGGTTGAACGGCTCGGTCCGCCGCCCCGATCCATGGTCTCCGGCGTGCCGCACCACGTCGATGGCCGCATGCTGGACATCGCGCGCACGGCGGGCGCGACAACGATCAATGACGACCGCATGTGGCACTACACCGAAGGCGTCCGCAACTGGGATCCGATCTGGCCTGACCACGGCATCCGCATCCTGCCGGGCCCCTCCTCCATGTGGTTCGATGCCAAGGGCAACCGCCTGCCCGCGCCCTGCCTGCCGGGCTTCGACACGCTCGCCACGCTGAAGCACATCCTGTCCACCGGGCACGACTGGTCCTGGTTCGTGCTCACCCAGGCCATCATCGAGAAGGAATTTGCCCTGTCGGGCTCCGAGCAGAACCCGGACTTCACCTCGGGCAAATGGATGGAAGTGATCCGCGGCCGCGTCCTGAAAAAGGGCGCGCCGGCCCCGGTGGAAGCCTTCAAGCGGCACGGTGCCGATTTCGTGGTGCGCGACACGCTGGCCGATCTTGTCACAGGCATGAATGCGCTGACGGACGAACCGCTGATCGACCATGACCGGCTGAAAGCCCAGATCGAGGCCCGCGACCGGCAACTGGACAACCCGTTTTCCAAGGATGCGCAGGTCACCGCCATCCACGGGGCCCGGGCCTATCTCGGCGACAAGCTGATCCGCACCGCCAGGCCGCATCGCATACTCGATCCGGCCAAGGGCCCGCTGATCGCGGTGAAGCTGCACATCCTGACGCGAAAGTCACTGGGCGGCCTGCACACCGATCTCGATGCGCGGGTGCTCGACGCGGCCGGCAATCCCGTGCCGGGCCTCTTTGCTGCCGGCGAGGTGGCCGGCTTCGGCGGCGGCGGCTATCACGGCTACAACGCGCTGGAAGGCACCTTCCTGGGCGGTTGCATCTTTTCCGGCCGCATCGCGGGACGGGCCGCGGGCTGAGCCTATTCGGCCGCGCGCCCGAAGGCTTCCGCCCCGCCCTCGAACTGCAGCTTGGCGAGGCGGGCATAGACGCCGCCCTGCTTCACCAGGCTTTCATGCGTGCCCTCTTCAACGATCTGGCCGCCATCCATGACGAGGATGCGGTCGGCCTTCAGAACGGTGGCGAGCCGGTGCGCGATGACCAGCGTCGTGCGCCCCTGCATGAGCTTTTCGAGCGCCTCCTGCACCAGCGTCTCGCTTTCGGCGTCCAGCGCGGAGGTTGCCTCGTCGAGCAGCAGGACCGGCGCGTCGCGCAGAATGGCGCGGGCAATGGCGATGCGCTGGCGCTGCCCGCCTGACAGCGTCACGCCACGTTCGCCCACGGGCGTGTCATAGCCCTTGTCCATCTTCGCGATGAACTCGTCGGCATGGGCGGCGCGCGCCGCCGCGACGATGGCCTCGCGGTCCGCGCCCGGCTTGCCGAAGGCGATGTTGTCTGCCACCGAACTGGCGAAGATCGTCACGTCCTGCGGTACGATGGCGATGCGCGAACGGAAGGCCTGCGGATCGACCTCGCGCAGGTCCATGCCGTCGACCAGGATCCGTCCCTCGTCGGGATCGTAATAGCGCAGAAGAAGCGAGAAGACCGTGCTCTTGCCGGCCCCCGACGGGCCAACGATGGCCACGGTCTCGCCCGGCCGCACAGACAGGGACAGGCCGGTGAGCGTGGATACGTCGCGCCGCGCCGGATAGGCGAACGAGACCTGCTCGAAGGCGACAGACCCTTCCGCGGGCTCCGGCAGCGCCTTCGGCACGGGCGGCGCGGCGATCCCGGGCTCTTCGGCCAGAAGCTCGGTCAGCCGTTCTGCCGCGCCGGCGGCCTGCGACAACTCGCCCCAGACTTCCGACAGCGCGCCCAGCGCCCCGGCCGCGAACACCGAATAGAGCAGGAACTGGCCGAGCGTGCCCGCGCTGATCGCGCCGGTCAGCACGTCGCGCGATCCGAACCACAGCACGCCCACGACCGAGGAAAAGATCGTGAAGATGGCGACGAAGGTGAGCACGGCGCGTGCCCGCGTCGAGGACCGCGCGGCGACGAAGGCCGCCTCCACGGCGCCGGCGAAGCGGCCGCGCACCATGGCTTCATTGGTGAAGGCCTGCAGCGTGCGCACCGCGCCGATCTGCTCGGAGGCATAGGCCGTGGCTTCGGCCAGCGTATCCTGCGCCAGCCGCGACTTGCGGCGCACCGAACGCCCGAAGGCGACCAGGGGCACGACGATCAGCGGAATGGCGGCGATGACGAGGCCCGAGAGCTTGGGCGAGGTATAGACCATCATGGCCAGCGCGCCGATGCCGAGCAGCGTGTTGCGCAGCGCCATCGAGGCCGTGGCGCCGACCGCCGACTTGATCTGCGTCGTGTCCGCGGTGAGCCGCGAAACGATTTCGCCCGATTGCGCGGTGTCGAAGAAGGCCGGCGACAGTCTTGTCACATGCGCGAAGACGTCGCGGCGCACGTCCGAGACGACACGCTCGCCCAGCGTGATGACGAAATAGTACCTCGCCGCCGAAGCCAGCGCCATCACGCCGGCGATGACGATGAGCATCGAGAAATATTGCGAGATGAAGTCGCTGTCGCCATCGGAAAAACCGTGGTCGATCATGCGGCGGACGGCAAGCGGCAGCGTCAGCGTGGTCACGGCGGCCAGCGTCAGCGAGAACAGCGCGCCCGCGACAAGCCCCCTGTAGTGGATCAGATAGGGCGCCAGCCGCGCCAGCGGCCTGAGAGAACGGCGTTTCTTTTCCTGCGCTTGCGCATTCTCATCCGCCATGCCCGCTCTGTCCCTTCCTTTGCCGCCTGCGCCCTGAAACCCCGAAAGAAGGAATCCGCCACGCTGCCCTTGTACTCGTTGCGGGGCTGATGTATACGCTCGCCGACCATTTTGGAAGCCGTGGCCGGACAAAGCTGCGGCTTCACAAGTTTCAATCGGGCCGGCGCGTTCGCTTACCTTGCGGGTTTCCGCACGAACGCCTGCGCCCCCGCAAGATCAGGACGAATGCGATGAAAGCCGACATCCATCCCGACTACCACATGATCAAGGTCGTCATGACCGACGGCACCGAGTACATGACCAAGTCCACCTGGGGCAAGGAAGGCGATACGATGAACCTCGATATCGACCCGACCACCCATCCGGCGTGGACCGGCGGCCACCAGAACCTGGTCGACCGCGGCGGCCGCGTGTCGCGCTTCAAGAACAAGTATGCCAACCTGGGCATCTGATTTTTCCACCTGACGGCGGAAATGGAAAACCCCGGCTCCCGCGAGCCGGGGTTTTTTCGTGCGGCGGCAACGCGAACCATTGTCCATGTCGGTAATGGGAAACGCAGTATTTGAGACTCGTTAACTCGCTTGTGGGAACACTACAGCAGGCACAAAGCCGTGGACACTGCGCTTGATCAGGCAGGTTTGACAAATGAATGGACGTCATCTGTTCAATCTGGCCAAGCCGGTGATCAAGATCATCGTTGCGGTGAATGCCGTTCTGCCGCGCTTCATGTTCTCGGCAACCTGGCCTCTTCTCGAACTCGTCCCGTGGAAGCTCGGTATCGCGCTGCGATATCTCTGGGCAAAACGGCTCGCGAAGACTTGCGGGGAAAACGTGGTCTTCGAAACCGGCGTGCGCGTGACCTACTGGGAGGAGATCGAGCTCGGCTCCAACGTCTCCATATTCGAAACCTGCTATCTCGACGCAAAGGGCGGCATAAGGATCGGCGACAATGTCTCCATTGCGCACCAGAGCTCGCTCATCAGCTTTGACTTCGATGTCAGCGATCCGGACGTCCCCATGAAATATGCGCCGATGCGCAAGCAACCCATCGAGATCGGCGACGACTGCCTGATCTTCTCGGGGGTGCGCGTTTTCGCCGGCGCGAAACTGGCACCACGGACAATCATTGCTGCCAATGCGGTCGTCCGCGCCGGCGAGTACAAGCCTGGCCTGTATGCCGGCATGCCTGCGGTCTGGAAGAAGGCTGTCTGACGTTCGTTCGTCGGCCTACGCCGCGCTGAGCTTGGCCATGGTTTCCTCGTCCATCTCGAAATTGGCGTAGACGTTCTGCACGTCGTCGTCATCCTCGAGGCGGTCGATCAGCTTCATGATGGATTCGGCGCGTTCCGCGTCCACCGGCGTCGAGGTCTGCGGCTTCCAGACCGGCTTGACCGACTCCGCCTCGCCCAGCGCCGTTTCCAGCGCGGCCGACACGTCGCCGATATCCTCGAAGGCGCAGGTGATCGTGTGGCCGCTCTCGTCGGACACCACATCCTCCGCACCCGCCTCGATGGCCGCTTCCATCACGGCGTCGGCATCGCCGGCTTCCGGCTTGTAGAAAATCTCGCCCACCCGGTCGAACATGAAGGCCACCGAGCCGGTCTCGCCCATCGCCCCGCCGGCCTTGGTGAAGGCGGCGCGCACATTGGAGGCGGTGCGGTTCCGGTTGTCGGTCAGCGCTTCCACGATGACGGCGATGCCGCCCGGTCCATAACCCTCGTAGCGCACTTCCTCGTAATTCTCGCTGTCGCCGCCCGAAGCCTTGTTGATCGCCCGCTGGATATTGTCCTTGGGCATCGATTCCGCCTTGGCGTTCTGGATCGCAAGGCGCAGGCGCGGATTCATGGCGGGATCGGGCATGCCCATCTTGGCCGCCACGGTGATCTCGCGCGCGAGCTTGGAAAAGATCTTCGACCGCGCCGCATCCTGGCGGCCCTTGCGGTGCATGATGTTCTTGAACTGGCTATGACCGGCCATGACACTCCCGTCGGAATCTGCTCGAATGACGCCTGAATGGCGTGCCTTATAATCCAAACAGGGCGCTCTAGGAAACACCCGGACCGGGATTTTCGGCCCGGAAACGAAAGGCCGGCCGGCATGAGAACTGTGAAACTGCCCAGTTTTCCCGTCGAGGGCGGCTGCCAGTGCGGCCAACTGCGTTACCGCCTGACAGCCAGGCCGCTCATGTTCTACCTGTGCCATTGTACCGAATGCCAGCGCCACACGTCCTCGGCCTTCGGCGAAAGCCTGCGCTGCCGCAGTGCCGACGTCGAATTTTCCGGCCCTCGCCGGACGGTCACGCGCATCGCCGAATCCGGCCGCATCCGCGAGGGTGTCTTCTGCCCGGACTGCGGCGTGCGCGTCTGGCACGGCTCCAGGGGCGTGGACATCGGCAACATCAAGGCCGGCACCCTGGACGACACCTCCTGGCTCGTTCCCGCCGGCCACATCTGGACCCGGTCGAAACAGCCCTTCATCGTGATCGCGGACGATGAACTGTCCTGGCCGCAGCAGCCCGGCGACGGCTACGAGGCCATCCGCAAACGATGGGAGGAAATGACTGCCTGAACGTCGCACGGCCCTGTCTTGCAACCGATCACGCGGGCGTGATCGCTCCGGCCTTGCCGGCCGGCCCTCCCCGGCCTAGCCTTTTTGAAGCCGGGGAAATCAACCAGCCGGGGAACAAGACATGCGTGCCTTGACCTGCCTTTCCTTCGACAGCCCGCGCCGGACCTTCATGGCCGCCGCCCTTGCCGCGCTCGCCGCCATCGCCATGCCCGGCCTGGCGCGTGCCCAGTCCTCGCCGGCACCGTCCAAGTGCATGGTCATCGCCAACGACCTGCGCCAGCAGGACGGGCTCGTGCGCTACGCCTCGCTCACGCCTTCCTGGCCCGTGCAATACGAACCCGGCAAGGTGAAAATCACCTATGCGGGTCATTCCACCTATGTCATCGAGACACCGGGCGGCGTGCGGGCAGCGACCGACTTTTCCGGCTATCACGGCTACGATCCGCTGCCGCGCGTCGTCACCATGAACCGGGCGCACTCGACCCACTACACGATGAACCCCGATCCCGGCATCGAATATGTCCTGCCGGGCTGGAACACCGATGGCGACGGGCCGGCCGAGCACCGCGTCGTGGTCGACGATCTGTATGTCCGCAACGTGCCGACCGACATCCGCATGGGCGACTACATGATGAAGGACGGCAATTCGATCTTCATCTTCGAGGTCGCGGATCTGTGCATCGGCCATCTGGGCCATCTTCACCACGACCTGACCGACGCCCACTATGCCGCGATCGGCAGGCTCGACATTCTCATGGTGCCCGTGGATGGCGGTCTCACCCTCTCCCATGACGCCATGGCCGAGATCGTGCGGCGCCTGCAAAGCTCCATCGTCCTGCCCATGCACCGCCGCTACACGACCATCGAGCGCTTCCTGTCGCGTGTGCGCGGCGATTTCGCGGTGGAATTCCGCGATACCGAATCGATAACGGTCTCCATCCGCGACTTGCCGCGCCAGGCGACCATCATCGTGCTCAAGGGCGTGTGAAACGGCCTACCAGAAGTCCGGCACGGTCTCGGCCAGCCGCGGCCCGATCCTGAGCGGCGCGATCCGTTCGCAAAGCCCGGTGCTGTCGGAAATGTCGAGCCCGACGCCGCAGATCGTCGCCGGTCCGTTGGCGGCCTCGAAGCGGCCCTTCGGCACCTTGGAGAGAAACCGGTTGAGCGGCTCCTCCTTGTCCATGCCGAGGGAGGAATCGTAATCACCGCACATGCCCGCATCCGACATGTAGCCGGTGCCATTGGCAAGGATCTGGTGATCGGCGGTCGGGCAATGGGTATGCGTGCCGACGACGAGGCTGGCCCGCCCGTCGACGAAATGGCCGAAACACATCTTTTCGCTGGTGGCCTCGGCATGGAAGTCGAACACGACCGCATCGGCCTGCTCGCCGAGCGGGCAATGTTCGAGCACCTGCGCGCCGGCATTGAACGGGTCGTCGAGTTCGGGATGCATGAAGACCCGGCCCATCACGTTGGCGACGAGCACGCGCGCGCCGTTGCGCGCCTCGTAGAGCCCGGTTCCGCGCCCCGGCGTGCCGAGCGGATAGTTGACGGGTCGCAGGAAACGGTCCTCGCGCGAAGCGAATGCGAGCGCCTCGCGCTGGTCCCAGACATGGTTGCCCGTGGTCACCACATCGGCGCCTGCCTCGATCGTCTGGCGGAAGATATCCTCGGTGATCCCGAAACCGCCGGCGGCATTCTCGCCATTGACGATCACGAAATCGAGACGGAAATCGGAAATGAGGCCGGGCAAGCGGTCCCAGACCGCCGTGCGGCCGGTCCGGCCCACCATGTCACCTAGAAACAGCAATCTCATGGCTGGCCATTATCAGGGCAGGACAAGCAGGCGCAAGCGCCTTGGTCCGCCCCTTGTGAACTTTGTCACACGGGCCACCGTGCCCGCCTTTCACCGCATATCCGTTTCGGCCTGCAGGGCGCCATCGAACGGGCGTAAGCCGCTTTCGGTCCAGATCGCATCGAGCGGAACGTCGTGGGCCTCGGCCGGCACGGCGTCGACCTGCTGGCAATCAAAGGCCATGCCGATGAGTCGCGGCCGGTTGCCGGCCGCGCGCAACCCGGCAATGGCCCGGTCGTAATAGCCCGCGCCATAGCCGATCCGGTTGCCGGCCGCATCGAAGGCCGCCAGCGGCATGAGCATCAGGCCCGGTTGCAGGCGTTCGGCCTCCGGCGGCGGGGCGAGCGTGCCGAACCCGTTGTCGATGAGGGGAGAACCGCGCACCAGGGCGCGAAACTCGATGGTCTGCCGGTCGATCATCGCAGGCACGCAGAGCCGCGCGCCCCGCGCCGCCAGCGCCATCATCAGCGGCCGGATGTCCAGTTCGGTCCGGATGGGAAGGAAGCCGGAGACCACCTCTCCCGGATCGAGCGCGACCAATCCGGCCTCGTCTGAGAGCTTCATGGCCACCTCGATGCGGTAACCGGCATCCAGCCGGTCGCGGCGTGCCAGCGCCTCCATGCGCAATTGCTTCTTGATGGATTTCGTTTCGCTCATGGCCCGCTTATGCCGGGGCGATGCCCGTTTGGCTAGCCGGGATGCGACACTGAAGGCCAAGGTGCGATCCACGGCGACCGATGGAAAGATTGATCCCGGGAACCTACAGCGTAGGTGGGCGCCGTATGACCAAGCCCACGGGCAAGACCAGGGACAGCTCCCTAGGAGATCAATAAGGCCCCGGGGAAGTGTTATTCCTGTCGGGAAGCGCAGACCGCACATGCAATATAGGCCTGTGCAGGCCTCTTCGCCAGTCCCGCCAGACAGCGGCGTGACGATTGTTCACAGAAGAGCGAACACACTGTTCTTCAAAGATTTTTCTATAAATCCGCATTCACGAAAACGCGACTGAACGATCACGAAAAGGTCGCTCTTCGTTGTTTTGCAAGTGTGCCGGCCCTGCACCATCTTCCACTTATCGGAACGCGGACAACCCGCGCCGGACCTGATCCCGGGAAGGGACAGTCGAACAGCCGGGCCCTCCTCCCAAGACCCCGGCCGCACCATGAAGAAGGAAGAACACCATGAAGAAGTTCGTCATCGCCGCATCGCTCGTCGTCGCCGCCACCGGCATGGCCGCCGCCGAAAGCAACGTTCTCTACACCGGCAACTACTCCGCCAGCGTCATCGAACAGTATGGCGCGCCCGGCGTCATGGCTTCCGGCACCGTGAACTACGACATCGACCGCACCGCCACGGCGTCCATCACCGCGCCGTCCGCCGGCGACCGCATGGTCCATGGCAACTACTCCGCCAATGTGACCGCGTTCGACCGCTACGGCCGCTGATCACCTTCCAGCAGTCTCATCAACACATCGCAACAAGGATCAGAACCATGAAGAAGCTCATCATCGCCGCATCGCTCGTCGTCGCCGCCACCGGCATGGCCGCCGCCGAAAGCAACGTTCTCTACACGGGCAACTATTCCGCAAGCGTCCTGGAGCGGCATGGCGCGGCCGGCGTCACCCCGATCGCCTCCGTCGATTACGATCTCGACCGCACCGCCACGGCGTCCATCACCGCGCCGTCCGCCGGCGACCGGATGGTTTATGGCAATTATTCCGGCAATGTGACGGCGTTCGACCTCTACGGCCGTTGATCGCCGATCCGGCCCTGACCGGTGAAAGGCCCGCGCCTGGCGCGGGCCTTTTGCTGTCCGGCCCTTGCGGATGCCGGGCGCGCTGCCTAATGTCGCCGCCGGCAGGACAAAGGCAAAAGGCAAGGGAGCCCATGCGTTTCGAGGGAACCGAACATTACGTCGCCGACAAGGATCTGATGATCGCTGTCAACAGCGCCATCGCGCTGGAGCGCCCGCTTCTCGTCAAGGGCGAGCCGGGCACGGGCAAGACGGAACTCGCCAAGCAGGTGGCCGCCGCGCTCGGCCTCGATCTCATCGAGTGGCACATCAAGTCGACCACCAAGGCGCAGCAGGGGCTCTACGAATATGACGCCGTCAGCCGCCTGCGCGACAGCCAGCTCGGCGACGAGCGTTTCAACGACATCCGCAACTACATCAAGCGCGGCAAGCTGTGGGAAGCCTTCCAGGCCGAACGCAAGATCGTCCTGTTGATCGACGAGATCGACAAGGCCGACATCGAGTTCCCCAACGACCTGTTGCAGGAACTCGACAAGATGGAATTCCATGTCTACGAGACCGGCGAGACCGTGCGCGCGAAAGTCCGGCCCATCGTCATCATCACCTCGAACAACGAGAAGGAACTGCCGGACGCCTTCCTGCGCCGCTGCTTCTTCCATTACATCCGCTTCCCCGATGCCGAGACGCTGAAAAGGATCGTCGACGTACATTATCCGGGGATCAAGCAGCGCCTCGTCTCCCAGGCGCTCAGCCAGTTCTACGAGATCCGCGACGTGCCCGGCCTGAAGAAGAAGCCGTCCACCTCCGAGGCGCTCGACTGGATCCGCCTGCTCGTCGCCGACGAAGTGGATCCCGAAACCCTGCGCTCCGACCCGAAGAACGCCCTGCCCAAGCTGCATGGCGCGCTTCTGAAGAACGAGCAGGACGTCCACCTTTTCGAACGGATGGCCTTCCTCGCCCGCCAGCGCGGCAATTGAGGCCATGGCCGGGCGGGCCGGCGCCGGTGGCGGCAGGGTTCGCCCGCGCGAAACCGATCTCTACCAGCCCGTCAAGGCCCTGCTGGAACGCCAGGGCTACACGGTCAAGGGTGAGATCGGCGCGGCCGACATCGTCGCAAGGCGCGGCGGCGAGGATCCGGTGATCGTGGAATTGAAGGCCGGGTTTTCATTGACCCTTTTCCATCAGGCCATCGAGCGCCAGAAGATCACCGACCATGTCTATGTCGCCGTGCCGCGCGGGACCGGTGCGGCATTTCACAAGGCGTTGAAGGCGAACATCGCGCTGTGCCGGCGGCTCGGCCTCGGCCTCATCACCATCCGCCTGGCCGACGGCTTCGCAGAGATCCGCCTCGATCCGGCCCCCTACAGCCCGCGCAAGTCGAAGCCGCGCAAGGGCCGCCTTCTCAGGGAGTTCGAACGGCTTGTCGGCGATCCGAATACCGGCGGGTCCGTGCGCACCGCCATCACGACGGCCTACCGCCAGGACGCCATGCTCTGCCTCGCCCATCTGGCGTGCAACGGGCCAAGCAAGGCCGCGCTCGTGGCCCGTGCGACCGGGGTGGAAACGGCCCGGCGCATCATGGCGGACAATCACTATGGCTGGTTCGAGAGGGTCGCGACCGGGATCTACGCCATGAGCCCGAAAGGGCGCGAGGCGGCCGGCCAGGCCGCGCCTACGCCGCCTCCATCCGCCTGAAGTCGGCAAAGGAGACCAACCTGTGGGTGGGCTCATCCCATAGCGTCAGGCGGACGCATTTCAGGCTCTGCCAGAAGGTCAGGCGGCCCTTGTCGCGGAATTCCGGATAGGCCTTCAGCACTTCGGGCAGGCGCCAGAAGGGCACGCGCGCCGCAAGGTGATGCACATGGTGGATGCCGATATAGCCGGTGGCCCACATCAGCGGCCGCGGCAGGTCATAGAACGAGGATCCCTCGAGGGCGGCCTGCTCGCGCTCCCATTCCGGCGCCCGCGCCCAGAAGGTCGGGTCGAACTGGTGCTGGATGTAGAAGAGCCACACGCCGGCCACCGCGCCCATCAGGATCACCGGAAGATGGACCGCCAACATCACCTGCCAGCCGAAGACGTACCACAACGCGCCGTGGAAAAGGAGAATCCCGGCATTGGTGCCGAGCGCGGAAACCCAGGCTTCACGGCGGTCGGTGAAACCCGAAGGCCAGCGTTGCTGGACCAGGAACACATAGGCCGGCCCGATGACGAACATCACCAGCGGATGGCGGTAGGCGCGATAGGCAAGCCGGCCCCACAAGCCCAGCGCGCGGTATTCCTCCGTCGTCAGCGTGCTGATGTCGCCGATGCCGCGCCGGTCGAGATTGCCGGAACCGGCATGATGCAGGTTGTGGCTGTGGCGCCAGTAGCCATAGGGTGTGAAGGTCAGCACGCCGAGCAACCTGCCGACTCGGTCGTTCAGCGCCGCCGTGGTGAACAGCGAACCGTGACCGCAATCGTGCTGGATGATGAACAGCCGCACCAGCATGAGCGCCGCAAGCGGCAGAAGCGGCAGCGACAGCAGCCAATGGCCTGCGGCAAAAAGCAGCGCCGCCGCCAGCCAGAGCACAGCCAGGAGTCCGAGCGTCAATGCCAGTTCGCGAAATCCGCGCCTGTCATCGGCTTGTGCGAACGACCGCAAGCGGCCGCTCCAGCGCTTTGTATCCTTCATGGTCCTCCCCGTCCGCCGCCAGGCGGCAAAGTCTGGTGATCTTGTTTTCTGCCCGGTAAACGTTTTTTCCGTCAAAAGCGAGGCCAACTGTTGTCGCACTTGCGGCAAATGACGTGGCAGATTGACCCTGTGAGCGCCAAGCGCTAGTTTCGCCGCCGTGGTGATTTGGCCGGCCGGCTTGCAGCCACGTAAAACAACTCGCTAAAAGGGCCGCGGACAGCAGGAGCGTCACGGAACCGGCAGCGAAGTCATTGCGGCCGGTCGTTAGAGTTCTGGAGTCCGAACATGCCGATCCGCATTCCCGATGCCCTCCCCGCCCGCGACATCCTCGTGCGCGAGGGCGTGTCCGTGATGAACGAATCATCCGCGATTCGCCAGGACATCCGGCCGTTGCAGATCGCGCTCCTGAACCTGATGCCCAACAAGATCCGCACCGAGACCCAGATCGCGCGGCTGATCGGTGCCACACCGCTTCAGATCGAGTTCTCGCTGGTGCGCGTGAGCGGCCACACGCCGAAGAACACGCCGGCCGATCACCTGATTTCCTTCTACCAGACCTGGGAAGAAGTCCGGCACCGCAAGTTCGACGGATTCATCATCACCGGCGCGCCTATTGAACTGCTGCCCTTCGAGGACGTGGCCTACTGGGAGGAAATGGAAGCCATCTTCGACTGGACGGTAACCAACGTCCACTCCACCTTCAACATCTGCTGGGGCGCCATGGCCGCCATCTGGCACTTCCACAAGGTGCCGAAATACGCGCTGGAAAAGAAGGCGTTCGGCGTCTACCGCCACAAGAACCTCAACCCCGTCTCGCCCTATCTCGCCGGCTTTTCGGACGATTTCCAGATCCCGGTCTCGCGCTGGACAGAGGTGCGCAAGGCCGACCTGGAAGGCAAGAACGGCCTGGAACTGCTGATGGACAGCCCCGACACCGGTCCCTGCCTGATATCCGAGAAGGCCGGCAACCGGCTCTACATCTTCAATCACATCGAGTATGATTCCACCTCGCTGAAGGAGGAGTACGAGCGCGATGTCG
Organism: Zhengella sedimenti; assembly: GCF_046506625.1. Taxonomy (NCBI): domain Bacteria; kingdom Pseudomonadati; phylum Pseudomonadota; class Alphaproteobacteria; order Hyphomicrobiales; family Notoacmeibacteraceae; genus Zhengella; species Zhengella sedimenti. The sequence continues at coordinate 822,031 of NZ_JBKFFP010000001.1, read as the reverse complement.
CGGCCCATGTGCCGATTTCAGTGCCGCACAACTACTACCCGGACGACAACCCGGCCAACCAGCCGCTCAATCGCTGGCGCTCCCACGCCCATCTCCTGTTCGGCAACTGGATCAACCAGGTCTACCAGACCACTCCCTTCGACATGGATGATATCGGACGCGACCGCCAATGGCTGTGATTGTGAGGATGTGATGACGCAAATCGCGGGACTGACGATCCGGCCGCTGGAAGCCGGAGATGAAGAGCAATGGCGCCGGCTCTGGACGGCCTATCTGGACTTCTACGAGACAGCGGTGTCCGAAGAGGTATACCGCTCGTCCTTCGAACGCATTCTGCGCGGCAATGCCGGGGCTCCGGGCGAATTTCGCGGCCTGCTGGCGCTGAAGGATGGCAGGCCGGTCGGCCTTGTCCATTTCCTGTTCCATCGCCACGGCTGGAAGATCGAGGACGTCTGCTATCTGCAGGACCTCTATGCCGATCCGCAGGTGCGCGGCACCGGTGTCGGACGCGCATTGATCGAGGCGGTCTATGCCGCCGCCGACGCGCAAGGATGTCCCGCGGTCTACTGGCTGACGCAGGAATTCAACCATGAAGCCCGCAGGCTCTATGACCGTGTCGCCACGGTGACGCCCTTCATCAAGTATGCCCGTTAGGCCACCCGCCGGACTGCCATCTGGCGGCATGGCGCGGGGCGCCCCGTTAACCATTTGTTAACCATGGTTAACCTATCCATCAGGTAAGAGAATCTTTACCTGGATGACCAGAGTGTTAACCGGCACGACCCAAGCCATTCGCCTCAAGGGACGCTCGTTCCTGGCCATCGTCCTGAGCCCGGAACTGCCGCTCGACGACTGGTTCGAGCGTTTCGACGCGCTCGCTTCCCGTTCGGCGGGTTACTTCCTCAAGCGCCCCGTCATGCTCGACGTGACCGGAATGGAGATTGACGGCGCCATGCTGCGCGATCTCGTCATGCGGTTGGCCGACAGGAATGTCCGCATCATGGGGATCGAGGGGGCCGGCGCGACCGAACTCGGGCCCGATCTGCCGCCCGCCATGAGCGGCGGCCTGCCCGCATCGGCCGTGGAGGGCGACGATGAGGGTGGCGCCATGGCACCGGGGCAGACGCCGGCAACGGAACCGGCGAATGCCCCCGCGCTCATGGTCACCGAGCCGGTGCGATCCGGACAGGCCCTGGTCAGCGATGGCGACATCACCATTATCGGTTCCGTCGCTTCGGGTGCCGAGGTCATCGCTGGCGGTTCCGTCCACGTCTACGGCACGTTGCGCGGACGCGTGATGGCCGGATCGGGCGGCGATGGCCGGGCACGCATCTTCTGCCGCCGGCTGGAGGCCGAACTCGTCGCGATCGCCGGATATTACCAGACCTCCGAGGATCTGGATCCCGGCCTGCATGGCCAGCCCGTGCAACTCTGGCTGGAAGGCGAAAGCATATTGGCGCAGCGATTCAACTGAACCCGGCTGGGTTCGAAGAGGGAGAACGGAATGGGCAAGGTGATCGTGGTCACGTCCGGCAAGGGCGGGGTGGGCAAGACGACGTCGACGGCGGCGCTCGGCGCGGCCCTGGCGCAGAACGGCGACAAGGTCGTCGTGGTGGATTTCGACGTGGGCCTGCGCAATCTCGACCTGGTCATGGGCGCCGAGCGGCGCGTCGTCTATGACCTGATCAACGTGATCCAGGGCGAGGCGAAGCTGGCGCAGGCGCTGATTCGCGACAAGCGCCTCCAGTCGCTCTACCTGCTGCCGGCTTCCCAGACCCGCGACAAGGACAAGCTGACGGCTGAAGGCGTGGAGAAGGTGATCACGGCGCTGAAAAGCGCCTTCGACTGGGTCATCTGTGACAGCCCGGCCGGGATCGAGCGCGGCGCCACGCTGGCCATGCGCCATGCCGACGCCGCCATCGTCGTCACCAATCCGGAAGTGTCTTCGGTGCGCGATTCCGACCGCATCATCGGCCTGCTCGATTCCAAGACGGCCAAGGCGGAAGCCGGCGAGCGCGTCGAGAAGCACCTCCTCCTGAACCGTTACGATCCCAACCGGGCTGCCAGCGGCGACATGCTGAATGTCGACGATGTGCTCGAGATCCTGTCGATCCCGCTGCTGGGCATCATCCCGGAGAGCCCGAACATCCTGCGCGCCTCCAACATCGGCTCGCCCGTGACCCTGTGCGATGCGTCGAGCACCACCGCCCAGGCCTATTTCAACGCCGCGCGGCGGCTGGCCGGCGAGGCGGTTCCGGTGACCGTCCCCGGCGAGAGGCGCAGTTTCTTCGAGAAGATCTTCGGAAGGAAGGCTGCATGAAAATCCTGGGCTTTTTCCGGAAGCGGGCGTCCGCCTCGGCGGCGCGGGAACGGCTTCAGATACTCCTTGCCCACGAACGGGCATCCGTCAGCGGTTTCGATCTCGTCGCGGTCCTGCGCGAGGAGATCCTCGCCGTGATCGCCAAGCATGTGCAGGTCGACAGCCGTCATGTGCGCGTCAAGATGGAACGCGGCATGCCTGTCTCGACCCTCGAGGTGGATGTCGAGATTCCCTTCGACGCGCGCGCACGGGCGGCCTGACCGCCTGGCATCAAGGTTCATGCGCCCCGGGCGGAGGCAAGCATGGCAAGGCCCCGGACAGCATCTGTCCGGGGCCTTGATTTTCCGGGCGGCGGGCGATGCCGGATGCCGGTTCAGTCCACCCCTTCCAGGTCCAGCACCAGTTCCGGCCGTTTCTCGATCAGCGAGAGCAGCTTGCGCGCCGGACCGGTCGGATAGCGCCGCCCCTGCTCCCAGTTGCGCAGCGTGGTGACCGGAATGCCGAGCTTGGTCGCGAAGCCTTCCTGCGTGAGTTTCAGCTTCTTGCGTAGCTTGGCCACATCGGGCACTTCGATCTCGAAGGTGTGGACGGTGACTTTCGAATCATCGCCGTTGAACCACATGTAGGCCTGCTCGAGCGACTCCGCGAGATCGGCTGCCGCCTGTTCCGGTGTCTTCTTCGCCTTGATCCGCGCCATTGCCTATACTCCAAACAGCCTTTTCAGCTTTCCGATCCGGTCGACCCAGAGCCAGAACCGGTCTGACAACCCCGTTTCCGGGGCCGATGCCGGGCGTAGTTCCACGAGGATCAGACGGGAAAGATCGTCCGTCAGCACATAAGTGAACACGAACCCAGCCGAATGCCACTCCCATAGCCGCGATTGACCATTTTTCTGGACACCGATGACAGGATCCGAACGAAGCTGTTCCAGCTTGCGCGCCTTGACCGTCTCTTCCAGCCCGTACATCGCACAATCGAGCTTGAAGCGCTCGGTCTCCGCGATCTCGATCCTCAGCATCATGCACAGGCCCATCATATACGCCAGCGGCGCAGCAAGTTCAATGGTTTTCTACGCCACTGGCGCAGGATATGGATCTCTCAAGGCTTGAAAAAGGTTGTCCTGAAAGATTGCATCAACCAGAATATGCAGCATGAAACGGGCTGACAAGGCCAATCCGGCCGTCTATCCTGCCGCCCATGTTCATACCCTTCTTCCTTGAACTCAAGGCCGCCAAGATCCCCGTTTCCCTGCGCGAGTTTCTCTCGCTGCTGGAAGGCATGGAAGCCGGGCTCGTCACCTATGACGTCGAGGGCTTCTACTATCTCGCCCGCACGGCACTGGTGAAGGACGAGCGTTACATCGACCGTTTCGACCAGGTGTTCTCCCATGCCTTCAAGGGCGTGGAAGCGGTCTCCGGCGAGGGCGCGGTGGACGTGATGAACCTGCCGGAGGAATGGCTCCGCCGGCTGGCCGAAAAGCACCTCACCGACGAGGAAAAGAAGCTGGTCGAAAGCCTTGGCGGCTTCGAAAAGCTGATGGAGACGCTGAAACAGCGGCTGGAGGAACAGAAGGGCCGCCACCAGGGCGGCTCCAAGTGGATCGGCACGGCCGGAACCTCGCCTTTCGGCGCCTATGGCTACAACCCCGAGGGTGTGCGCATCGGCCAGCACGAAAGCCGGCACCGCCGCGCCGTGAAGGTCTGGGACAAGCGCGAATTCAGGAACTTCGACGACGGCGTCGAGATCGGCACGCGCAACATCAAGGTCGCGCTGAAGCGCCTGCGCCGCTGGGTCCGCGAGGGTGCGGAGGAGGAATTCGACCTGCCCGGGACCATCCGCGCCACCGCCGAGCACGGCTATCTAGACCCGCAGACACGGCCCGAACGGCGCAACGCGGTCAAGCTCCTGATGTTCTTCGATGTGGGTGGCTCGATGGACGACCACATCCGCGTCGTGGAGGAATTGTTCTCCGCCGCCCGCGCCGAGTTCAAGCACATGGACTATTTCTACTTCCACAACTGCCTCTACGAGGGCCTGTGGAAGGACAACCGCCGGCGCCACGCCGAGGTCATGCCCACCTTCGACGTGCTCCACAAATACGGGCCCGACTACAAGGTGATCTTTGTCGGCGATGCGTCCATGAGCCCCTACGAGATCGCCTATGCCGGCGGGTCGGTGGAGCACTGGAACGCTGAGCCGGGCGCCGTCTGGCTGCAACGCGCGCTGGCCCAATGGCCGAATGCCGCATGGATCAACCCGGTGCGCAAGGCCCATTGGGACTACACCCATTCCATCCGCATGATCCGCGACATCTTTTCCGACCGCATGTATCCCCTCACCCTCAAGGGTCTGGAGGAGGCGACACGGCAGCTCAGCCGCAAGCACTGACCGCGGCCCTTCTCCTTCCCTCGCTATTGCATGACATTCGAATATGACGCTAGACGGTGAGCCGACCTCAGCCGGGAACGCCGCTCGTCATGAAATACCGCTCGGAAATCGATGGCCTGCGCGCATTTGCGGTCGTCCCCGTCATCCTGTTTCACGCCGGTGCTTCCGTTTTTTCCGGAGGTTATGCCGGCGTCGACGTCTTCTTCGTCATTTCCGGCTATCTCATCGCCGGCATCCTGATCGACGACATGGACGCGGGCCGGTTCTCGATCTGGCGGTTCTACGAGCGGCGCATCAGGCGCATCGCGCCGGCGCTGGCCGTGGTCGTGCTTGCCTGCATCCCTTTCGCCTGGATGTGGATGTTTCCCTCCGACTTCAAGTATTTCGGCCTTGCCGCCGGGGCCGCGGCGATATCGCTGAGCAATTTCGTCTTCTGGCAGCGCGCCGGCTATTTCGACACGGCCGCCGAACTCAAGCCCCTGCTTCACACATGGAGCCTTGGCGTCGAGGAACAGTTCTACCTCCTCTTCCCGCTGCTCCTCCTGGCCTTCTGGCGCTTCGGGTGGCGGCGTTTCAGTGCAATCCTTCTGGCGATTTGCGTGGTTAGCCTGATCCTTGCCGAGGCCACGGTCAGGCGATGGCCCGATGCTGCCTTCTACCTACCCCATACCCGGATCTGGGAACTGGGCGCGGGCGTTCTGTGCGCCATTGCCGAACGCAAGACGCGATTGCCGAACATCCCGCTCGCCGGACTCGCCGGTCTTCTTGCCGTGGCTCTTTCCATGGTCATGCTGGGACGCTCCACGCCATGGCCGTCGCTGTGGACCCTGCTGCCGGTTGGCGGCACGGCATTGGTCATCCTGTTCGCCCGCGCTGGCACGCCGGCCGCGCGCATTCTTTCCTTTTCGCCCTTCGTCTGGATCGGCCTCATCAGTTACAGCGCCTATCTGTGGCACCAGCCCCTGTTCGCCTTCGCCCGCATTCGCAGCGCCGGCGATCCGCCGGCATGGATCATGGCCGCGCTCTGCGCTGCCACCTTCATCCTTGCATTCGCAAGCTGGCGCTACGTCGAGAAGCCCTTCCGCAACCCGGCAAGCCGGGTCTACGGCAACCGCCGCACGGTCTTCGCGGGCGCGGCCGTGGCGATCGCCCTGTTTGCAGGTTTCGGACTGACGGCGATCGCCACCGAAGGCCTGCCTGGCCGTCTGCCGCCGGACCTGAGGGAACTGGCAACGCTGCATGCGCGTGAAAGCGCAGCGCTCGCGCCCTGCCGCCTGCTCGATCCGGCTGTCGATATCGAGGCCCGTGCCTGCATCTTCGGTCAGGAAGGAAACCCGCCCGCCTTCGGGCTGCTCGGCGACAGCCACGCCATGGGAATAGCCCGGACGCTCGGCGCGAAACTCGGTGAACAGGGCGCTGCCATGCGCCAGTTGACCTATCCCGGCTGCATGCCGGTTCTCGGCCTGCGGCGCGCGGCCGACAACAACAGATGCGTGGAGTTCAACCAGGCCTACGCCGCCTATCTCGAGCGCGACGGCACGCCCGGAACCCTGATCATCCTCGCCCACTGGGCCCTCTACGTGAACGGCATCCAGTACGACAATGGCGAAGGCGGCAAGGCGCGGGGCCCGGAAGGCTACTACATTCCCGTCGAGGAACCCGACAGCTTCCGCTGGAGTCCGGGCCGTCTGCCGGCCCTGCAAGCCGCGCTGGACCGGACCATCCGCCGTCACCTCGATGCGGGAAAGCGCATCGCGCTGATCTATCCCGTGCCCGAAGCGGGTTGGGATGTGCCCGCCAAACTGGGCGCGGACCTGCTCAACGGCATACGGAACGATCCGCCGTTATCGACAAGCTACGAACGCTTCCTGGAACGGGTGCGCCCGGTCCATGCCCTTTTCGACGCCATTCCGGACGATCCCCGCTTGATGCGCATCAGGCCTGAGGAAACCTTCTGCGACATGCGTCCGGGCGGACGCTGCCGGCTCGTCCTCGACGGCAAGCCGGCCTACCACGACGAACACCACCTGTCGGGGTCAGGAGCGGACCTCTTGTCGCGCCACATCGTCCGCCGGCTCAAGGAAAAGGGCTGGCTCTGAGGGAACCAGCCCCCTTTGCACAAGTGAGAACGGTTCGGGCAGAACGCGTCACGCCATGCCGAGCGCGGCCTTGTAGAGCTCCAGCATGGCTTCCTGCTCCTGGCGCTCGTTGGCGTCCTGCTTGCGCAGCCGCACGATGGTGCGCAGCGCCTTGGTGTCGAAGCCGTTGCCCTTCGCCTCGGCATAGACATCCTTGATGTCGTCGGCGATGGTCTTCTTCTCTTCCTCCAGCCGCTCGATGCGCTCGATGATCGAGCGAAGCTGGCCGGCGGCAACGGTTTCGGATTCGGCTGTGATGTCGTCCACGGGAAATCTCCGGATGGTTTGCCCGACAGGGTGCAAGGGGAATCGCGGGCAGTTCAGATGGCCCTGTCGATGCCGCAGCCGGACGGCTTGGTCAAGCGCCGGCGTGACGCCATGTGGAAACCGGGGACACTTGCCGGTCAGTGATCCTTCGGCCGGTTGACCTCGAAATCGGCCAGTTGCTTGGCACTGGCCTGCCCCTGGTGCTTCGCCTTCCACTCATCATAGGGCATGCCGTAGATGATCTCCCGGCTTTCGTCCTTGCCAAGATCGATTCCGGCATCGCGGGCGGCATCGAGATACCAGTTGGATAGGCAGTTGCGGCAGAACCCCGCCAGGTTCATCAGGTCGATGTTCTGCACATCCGTGCGCTCGCGCAAATGGCTGACGAGACGGCGGAAGGCGGCGGCTTCCAGGTCACGCTGCTGGCTCTCGCTCAACTTGCTCATGCGGGCACTCCTTTTTCCACCGGTCCGGTTCGCGAGCCGTAATGGCGCGCGACATGGATATCGGGCAGCCGGTTGATCGCGTCAAGCATCGGCGCCAGGCGGCTGGCCCATTCCTCCTGCCCCGTCTCGTCGGCGATCAGGTCCTGCCGGATCTCGATCAGTAGATGGGCAAAGCCCGGCCGGATGGCGTGGGTATACATCGTGTCGCCCTTCAGCGCGCCGTCATAGGGTTCGTTGTCGCCCACGATCAGGCCTGGTTCGGCTGAAAGCATCTCCATGAGCGGGCGCACGGCCCGGTCGTCCCTGTCCCACAGGATGCCCGCGTGCCAGGGCCGCGCCCGGCCCTGCATTTCCGGCGTGAAGGAATGGATGGAGACGATGAAGGGCGCATTGCCCGGCCCCTTGCGCTGGACCGCGGCAATGCGTTCCCACACCGCGGCATGGTAGGGCCGGTAGAAACGCGACAGGCGCCGTTCCCGCTCCGCTTCACTCATCGGGTAGTTCCCCGGGATGATCGTGCCGTCATAGAGCTGGCGGATCAGCGTGGGATCGTCCGGGCCGCGATTGGGGTCGATCAGCAGGCGCGAGAAGCCGGCCATCACCGCCGGTGCTCCGAGCCGCGTGGCGAGCTTGCGCGTCACCGCCTCGACGCCGATGTCGTAGGCGATGTGCCGCTCGAACTCCCATTCCGGCAGCCCGAGCGAGCCGTATTCGCCCGGCAGGTCGCGCCGCGCATGGTCGGCGACGAGCACGAGGCCGAGGCTGTCATCGCCTTCAATCGTGACAAAGGTTTCAAAACGTTGGGGAACGGTCATGGCAGGGGCAGGGCGGCTGGGCAGCCGCATCCATTCGCGGGGTTGACGGACAGGCGGGACATTTGCGCCCCTTTCTAAACAAACTTGCGGCCAAGAAGTAGGCTGCGTTGACATGCCCGTCCACATTTCCCAAAAAAGAACGGCGGTTGGCGCGATGCAACACGGTGTGACCCTTCGCGGGCGGATACAGGTCAGGCAATGAGATCGGCGGCTTTTCGGTGGGGTGCTTCGGCGGTGTTCTGGGCCGCGGCCACCTGTCTGGCGTCCCTGGCGATGACCGGCCAGGCGCGCGCCGACTTCCGCGTGTGCAACGCCACGCAGAACCTCGTCGGCGTGGCCATCGGATACCGCGCCGCCTCCGGCTGGATCACCGAAGGCTGGTGGCATATCGAGGCATCCAGTTGCAAGACGCTGGTGGAGGGCGACCTGTCCTCGCGCTACTACTATCTCTATGCCGAGGATGCGGAGCGCGGCGGGCGCTGGGACGGGCCGATCACCATGTGCGTGGCCGACAAGGAGTTCAAGATCGTCGGCATCAACGACTGCTTCGCCCGTGGCTTCCAGCGCGCCGGCTTCCAGGAATACGACACCGGCGAGCAGGCCAACTGGATGGTGCAATTGACCGACGAGCCTGCGATTCCGACCACGCCCGGCACCGCGCCGAGCAACTGAACCCGGCGCTTTGCCCTGACACGAGAACGTCGCCAATCCGGTTGACCCTGTATGCCGCATCAATTAAAACGATTTAAAAATCAATGTCCGGATGGGATCCATGGATAGCGTGAGACGAAATCGCAAGGCCAAGGTTGTGGCGACGCTTGGCCCGGCCTCCTCGTCGAAGGAAATGATCGAAAAGCTGAGCCGCGCGGGCGCCGACGTTTTCCGCATCAACATGAGCCATGCGAGCCATGACCTGATGCGCGACCTCGTCGCGCGAATCCGCGATGTCGAGACCTCCGTCGGCCGGCCCATCGCCATCCTGGGCGACCTGCAGGGACCCAAGCTGCGCGTCGGCCTGTTCGCCGACGGCAAGGCCACCCTCGAGCCCGGTCAGGCGTTTGTCCTCGACGACAATCCCGAACCCGGCGACGCCCGCCGCGTTCATCTGCCGCATCCCGAGATCCTCGCTTCCGTGGAGCCGGGCCACCGGCTTCTGATCGACGATGGCAAGCTGCAACTCAAGGCCGTTTCGACGGCACCTGGAAAGATCAACTGCACCGTGGTGACGGGCACGAAGATCTCCGACCGGAAGGGTGTTTCCCTGCCGGACACCGACCTGCCCGTCGGCGCCCTGACCGACAAGGACCGCTCCGATCTGCAGGCCCTGCTGGAGACCGGGGTCGACTGGATCGCGCTGTCCTTCATCCAGCGCCCGGAAGACCTGGCCGAAGTGCGCAAGATCGCCCGCGGCCGCGCCGGCATCCTTTCCAAGATCGAGAAGCCGCAGGCCGTGCATCGCCTCGCAGAGATCATCGAACTGTCCGACGCCATCATGGTTGCCCGCGGCGATCTCGGCGTCGAGATGCCCATCGAATCGGTTCCCGGCCTGCAGAAGCAGATCACCCGCACCTGCCGGCGCGAGGGCAAGCCCGTCGTTGTCGCCACGCAGATGCTGGAAAGCATGATCTCTGCCCCCGTGCCGACGCGCGCCGAGGTGTCCGATGTCGCCACGGCGCTGTTCGAGGGCGCCGACGCGGTCATGCTGTCGGCCGAATCGGCGGCCGGCGACTACCCGGAAGAGGCCGTTGCCATGATGGATTCCATCGCCCGGCAGGTCGAGCGCGACCCCACCTACCCCGGCATCATCGCGGCGCAGCGTTCCGAACCCGAATCCACCGGCGCCGATGCCATTGCCGCCGCGGCTCGCCAGATCGCCGAAACGCTGAACCTCTCCGCCATCGTCTGCTACACCTCCTCGGGCACCACCGGCCTGCGTGCCTCGCGCGAGCGCCCCATGGTCCCGGTCATCGCCCTGTCGCCGATCCCGGAGACCGCGCGCCGCCTGACACTTGCCTGGGGTTTGCACTGCGTCGTCACCGAGGATGCCCGCAACGAGGACGACATGGTCGACCGCGCCTGCTCGATCGCCTATCGTGACGGTTTCGGCAAGGCCGGCAGCCGCGTCATCATCACCGCCGGCGTGCCCTTCGGAACACCGGGATCAACCAACATGCTGCGCATCGCCTATATCGGGTCGGACGGCCACGGCGGCGTCTGAGGCCAGCCTCCCTTCTTCTTCCGAGAGGATGACCCGGGCAAGGTTCTCCGCCCAGGTGCGGTAGCCTGCGGCGCTGGCATGGAAGCCGTCCTGCGAGAAGCCCTCCGGCTGCACGTCCTGCAGGGCCGGGACGAGACAGGCCCCCCGCTCCTTGCAAAGCCGCCCGGCCTTGGCGTTGAACGCATCGGCGCGTATGTCGAGAATGCGCGCCAGCGCCCATGGCATGGCCGGCACGCGGCGCATGTCGATCATTTCCGGCCAGTAGATGCGCGCCTGCGGAAACCGCGTCCTGACCGCATAGACCAGGGTTCCGAAATCCCGCTTGAAGCGCGGCAGCGTGTGGAAATTCTTCATGTCGTTGGTGCCGAGCGACAGCACGACATGCGTCCAGTCGCGCGGTTCCACATGCGGCACGACATGGTCGCGCACCTGCGCAGCCACGGCGGAATTGGCCCCGGCGGCGCGACAGGTCACCGGCCGGCCGGTCCGCTCGGCCAGCATCGCGGACAGCTGTCCGGCCAGCGAATCGGCGAACCGCTCCACGCCGACGCCCGCTGCCGAGGAATCGCCGACCACCAGCAGCCGGAACGGTTCACCGGTCCCCGCTATGGAGCCCTCCGGCCCGTCTGCCGGGGGGCTGAGCCGCTGTGTGCGCAACCGCGTGGCGATGCCCTGCCAGGCATAGACCGGGTAGAGCGGCCAGGTCAGCAGCGGTGCCCAGGCGGGATAGCGCCGCGTCATGCCGGCCCCGTCAGGCCTTGAGCGCTTCCACGCCCGGCAGCGCCTTGCCTTCCATCCATTCCAGGAAGGCGCCGCCGGCAGTGGAAACGTAGGTGAACTGGTCGGCCACGCCGGCATGGTTGAGCGCGGCCACCGTATCGCCGCCGCCCGCCACCGAGACGAGTTCGCCAGCAGTGGTGCGTTCCGCCGCCGCACGGGCCGCCGCCACGGTCGCCGCGTCGAACGGCGTGATCTCGAAGGCGCCGAGCGGCCCGTTCCACACCACTGTCGCAGCCTTGCCGATCCAGGTCTTGATGACCTCCACCGAGGCCGGGCCGGTGTCCAGGATCATGGCGTCGGAGGGCACCGCATCGACCGGGACCACGCTGTTTTCGGCATTGGCCGCGAATTCCTTCGCCACCACCGCGTCGGTGGGCAGAACGATGGTCGAACCGGCCTTGTCCGCCGCCGCCATGATGGCGCGCGCCGTGTCGGCCAGGTCATGCTCGCACAGCGACTTGCCCACGTCCTTGCCCTGCGCGGCCAGGAAGGTATTGGCCATGCCGCCGCCGATCACGAGGGCGTCGACGCGGGTGACGAGGTTCTGCAACAGGTCGATCTTGGTGGACACCTTGGCCCCGCCGACAATGGCCACGACGGGGCGCGACGGATTGCCGAGGCCCTTTTCCAGCGCTTCCAGTTCGGCCTGCATGGTGCGCCCGGCATAGGCCGGCAGCTTGTGCGCCAGGCCCTCGGTGGAGGCATGGGCGCGGTGCGCCGCCGAGAAGGCGTCGTTCACATAGAGGTCGCCATTGGCCGCCAGCGCGTCCACGAAGTCCGGCAGGTTCTTCTCCTCGCCCTTGTGAAAGCGGGTGTTCTCCAGCAGCAGGATGTCGCCATTGTTCATGCGCCCGATGGCGGCCTGCGCCTCCGCGCCCACCGTTTCCGGCTCGAAGACGACGCGCTGGTCGAGCACCTGCTCGATGGCCGGCGCAATCGGCTTGAGCGACATGTCGGGCACGACCTCGCCCTTCGGCCGGCCGAAATGGGCCAGCAGGATGACCTTGGCGCCCTTGGCGGACAGCTCCGAAATGGTCGGCGCAACGCGTTCGATCCGGGTCGTGTCGGTCACCACGCCGTCCTTCACCGGAACGTTGATGTCCACGCGCACCAGTACGCGCTTGCCGGCGATGTCGCCCATGTCGTCGATGGTCCTGAAGGCGGCCATGAAGTTCCCTCCGCTCACGTGTCACTGATTTCCCGTCCCTAGCAGAAACCGCAATCGGCGCACATGCGCAAGGCGCCCGGCAGGCTGTAGGGCAAATTATCGCGGGCGCGCGCCTTCATCCCGGTTTCCCGCCGCACCCTCGTCGGGCGCGAGCCGGCAGGCCCGCCAGATGCAGCGCACCCGCCAGGCAAGGCCGCCGGCAAGAGCCAGGACGAGGAGCATGGCGGCAAGCGTCTTCATGCCGCCGTCCGGGTCCCGCCAGGAACCCGCCCGCAAACGAAAACCGCCAGACCTTCCGGCCCGGCGGTTGTCAAGTCAGCCGGTCGACTCACCCCGGTCAGAGGAACTTCGCCATGGCGACGGCGGTGTCGCCCATCCGGTTGGAGAAGCCCCACTCGTTGTCGTACCATGACAGGATCGACACCAGCGTGCCGTCCATCACCTTGGTCTGGTCCATGTGGAAGATGGAGGAATGCGGATCGTGGTTGAAGTCGATGGAGACGTTCTTGGCCTCGGTATAGCCCAGCACGCCCTTGAGCGGACCGTCGGCGGCCGCCTTGATGGCGGCATTGATCTCGGCCACCGAGGTCGCCTTCTTGGCGATGAACTTGAGGTCCACGACAGACACGTTCGGCGTCGGCACGCGCATGGCGAAACCGTCGAGCTTGCCGTTGAGTTCGGGCAGCACGAGACCCACGGCCTTGGCCGCACCGGTCGAGGTCGGGATCATGCTCATGGCGGCAGCGCGGCCGCGATAGAGATCCTTGTGCATCGTGTCCAGTGTCGGCTGGTCGCCGGTATAGGAATGGATCGTGGTCATCATGCCCTTCTCGATGCCGACGGCGTCGTGCAGCACCTTGGCGACCGGCGAGAGGCAGTTGGTCGTGCAGGACGCGTTGGAAACGACGTGATCGTCAGCCGTCAGGGTGTCATGGTTGACGCCGTAGACGATCGTCTTGTCCGCGCCATCGGCCGGTGCTGAGACCAGCACGCGCTTGGCCCCGGCTTCCAGGTGCATGGCGGCCTTGTCGCGCGCGGTGAAGATGCCCGTGCATTCCATCACGATGTCGACGCCGAGATCGCCCCAGGGCAGGTTCTTCGGGTCGCGCTCGGCCAGCACCTTGAAGCTGTCGCCACCCTCGATGCGGATCGTGTCGCCATCCACCGTAACGCTCTTGGGGAACTTGCCATGCACCGAGTCGAAGCGCATCAGGTGGGCGTTGGTTTCCACCGGGCCCAGGTCGTTGATGGCGACGATGTCGATGTCCTTGCGCCCGGATTCGTAAATGGCGCGCACGACATTTCGGCCAATGCGGCCAAATCCGTTGATGGCGATTCTCACGGTCATGTCAGGTATCTCCCGCAGGCTTCTTCAGGGCCGGGCACGGGCCGGCCGGTTCCGGTTGGATGGCAAGCGGCGGGCTGACCGCCGAAGCTGCCGTTTCTTAGCGGCGCAAGGTGCAAGAATCCAGATGGCTTGCGTCCTTTCACGCCGCCTTTGGCGAAAAGACTTTCCCTTTCAATCGATAAAAACCGATCGCACCCCCGCAGGTGGCGTCCGGCACCCCTCCGCCACGCAAAAAGGCCGCGCCGGCATTCGCTGCCGGCGCGGCCTCATGTCGCGGAACAATCCGGTCAGCCGGCCTGCTTGAGAAGCGTCTCGGCCTTCTCGGCCACGGCTTCCGGCGTGATTCCGAAATGCTTGTAGAGTTCCTCGTAGGGTCCCGAGGCGCCGAAGGAATCCATGCCGACGAACCCGCCGTCCTCGCCGATGAAGCGGTCCCAGCCCATGCGGATGCCGGCTTCCACCGCCACGCGCACAGGCGCGGAACCGAGAATGGCCATCCGGTAGTCGGCATCCTGCTTCGCGAACAGTTCCATGCAGGGCACCGACACGACCCGTGTGGGAATGCCGCGGCCTTCCAGCAGCGTGCGTGCGTTGAGCGCGATCTCCACTTCCGAACCCGTGGCGAACAGCGAGACCTTGGCGTCATCGGAGGCCGTCTGCAGTTCATAGGCACCGAAGGCGCACAGGTTTTCGTCCACATAGTCGCTGCGCACCGCGTGCAGGTTCTGTCGCGTCAGCGCCAGTGTCGATGGCGCGTTCCGCGTTTCCAGCGCGATCTGCCAGCATTCCGCTGTTTCCATCGCGTCGGCCGGACGGAAAACGAGGTGATTGGGGATGGCGCGCAGGGCAGCGAGATGCTCGACCGGCTGGTGCGTCGGCCCGTCTTCGCCCAGGCCGATGGAATCGTGCGTCATCACGTAGATCACGCGCAGGCCCATCAGCGACGACAGCCGCATGGCCGGCCGGGCATAGTCGGAGAAGACCAGGAACGTGCCGGAATAGGGGATCAGGCCGCCATGCAGCGCGATCCCGTTCATCGCCGCCGCCATGGCATGTTCGCGGATGCCGTAGTGGATGAAACGGCCGGAGAAGTCCTCCGGCGTCACCGATGCCGTCTGGCTCGTCTTGGTGTTGTTCGAGCCGGTCAGGTCGGCCGATCCGCCGATCGTCTCGCCGACCGCGCCGTTGATGACCTCGAGCGCCATTTCCGAGGCCTTGCGGGTCGCCACCTTCGGGCGGTCCTGGGCAAGTTTCGCCTTGTATTCGCTGAGCGCCGTCTCGAAGGCGCCAGGCAGGTCGCCGCGCATGACACGCTCGAACTCGCCGCGAATGGAGGCTTCCGTCGCTGCGAGGCGCTTTTCCCACCCCGTGCGTGCCTTGGTGGAACGCAGGCCGGCAAGCCGCCAGGCGTCCAGCACGTCGGAAGGCACGTCGAAGGGTTCTGACGTCCAGTTCAACGCCAGGCGCGTCGCCGCGATCTCTTCCGCCCCGAGCGGCGAGCCATGCACCTTGGCCGTGCCGGCCTTGTTGGGGGCGCCGAAACCGATCGTCGTCT
Organism: Zhengella sedimenti; assembly: GCF_046506625.1. Classification (NCBI taxonomy): domain Bacteria; kingdom Pseudomonadati; phylum Pseudomonadota; class Alphaproteobacteria; order Hyphomicrobiales; family Notoacmeibacteraceae; genus Zhengella; species Zhengella sedimenti. The sequence goes on along the minus strand of NZ_JBKFFP010000001.1, from coordinate 806,588 downwards.
TGCAGGCGATCATGGTCGGCCGGTCGGAATTGCGCGCAGCCTCCAGGGCAGCGGCGATGGCGTCCGGATCATGTCCGTCAACGGCCATGGTCTCCCAGCCCGACGCCTCGAAGCGCTTGCGCTGGTCGGTGCTGTCGGCGATGGAAACCGGCCCGTCGATGGAGATGCTGTTGTCGTCCCACAGCAGGATCAGCTTGGAGAGCTTCAGGTGTCCGGCCAGCGTGATCGCTTCCTGGCTGATGCCTTCCATCAGGCAGCCGTCACCAGCCAGGACATACGTGTAGTGGTTGACGAGATCGTCGCCGTAGCGCGCGTTGAGCAGCCGTTCGGCCAGCGCCATGCCCACACCGTTGGCCACGCCCTGGCCGAGCGGACCGGTCGTCGTCTCGATGCCCGCGGCATGGCCGTATTCGGGGTGACCGGCGGTCTTGGAGCCGACCTGGCGGAAATTGCGGATCTCGTCGATCGTGATGTCCTCGTAGCCCGTCAGGTAGAGCAGCGAGTAGAGGAGCATCGAGCCATGGCCGGCCGACAGGATGAACCGGTCGCGGTCCGGCCAGCCGGGATGCTTGGGGTCATGGTTCATGAACCGCGTATAGAGCACCGTTGCGATGTCGGCCGCACCCATGGGCAGGCCGGGATGGCCCGACTTGGCCTTTTCGACCGCATCCATGGAAAGGAAACGGATCGCGTTGGCCATCCGGTCATGTTTTTCGCGTGTGATCATGTGATTGCTGGTCCTTGCCGGCGGAAAACGGGAGCCTGTCCCTTCATTGGTCCGCATCTGGCGCGTGGTGCGCCGCCCCTCGGAGAAAAGCAGGCGCTACATATCAGGTGCGCATGACGAGTCAACCGGACTGGGGTCCGCGAGGCCCCGATCTCCACCGTTCGCCGAGCGTCGCGCCCGGCTTGCCGGCGCTGCAAAACAGGGGATGACGGACGAAGCCATGTTGACCTCGCCTTAATCCGGCCCGTAATCTTTCACAGATAAACGGTTCACTTTCCGCCACGATTCGCCGCCCTCGCAGCGTGCCGAAAACGGACCCAAGGCCATGACGGGTGACGTGACACTCAAAGAAGCGATTGACCGGCTTTCAAGGGCGCTCGACACCCTTGAGAACGCGGTCGACGCGCGCCTTGAGAAGGAAGCCGATTTCGCCGAGGCCGAGGCGGAAGTGCAGCGCATGAATGCCGACCGCGCCCGCCTGGCCCAGGAGCTTGACAGCTCCGAAGCCCGGGCCGAACGCCTGGAACAGACAAACAAGGAGGTCTCGCGCCGCCTGGTCACGGCCATGGAGACCATCCGGGCCGTTCTCGACCGGTGAGAGCCATGCGCGGACCGGCGAGGGAGGGCCAATGCCACAGGTTTCGGTGATCATCGACGGCAAGACCTACCGGATGGCCTGCGACGAGGGCCAGGAGGAACACCTCGCCGACCTTGCCCGGCGCTTCGACCGCTATGTCACCCACCTGAAGGGTTCCTTCGGCGAGATCGGCGACCAGCGCCTGACGGTCATGGCCGGCATCATGGTCATGGACGAACTGGTGGAGCTTCAGAAGCGCATGCGCGGGCTTCAGGCCGAGGCCGACACCCTGCGCAAGACCCGAGACGAGGCCCTCGCCAGGGCCGATCGCATCGACGCGGGCCTGTCAACGACCATGACGACCCTTGCCGAACGCATGGAATCCATTGCCGGCAGGATCGCCAGGGGATGATGTCCCGCCGCAAGCCCGGCGGGACATGAACCGGATCCGGCCCTTAGCGGCCCATCGTGAGCCGGATAAGGATGTAGAAGACGGTCGGCACGGCAGCCAGAGCCGGCAGGATCAGCGCGGGATAGCCGAAGAAGACAATCGCCAGCAGCCAGGCCGCGGCGAGATTGATGACCGGCAGGACCGGGCGGAAATCGTCCTTCTCCGGCGTGGCTGCGGGTGCGGGTGCGGAAAAATCGGCGCGATCCATCGCGGCAGCGGCAGTGCTCATGGCATATCCCTCATGCTGGTGCGTGCCCGGTCCCGAAGGCCGGCCACTGCGGTTTTGTGTTTGCCGCTATGTGGATGGGCGAGGCCGGATTGGGAAGGCGACAGGAGCGCGCATGTGACAATCTGTCAGGCGCTGGCCGGGCTGCCTTGTCAGCGCAGTGCCGCGAGTTCGCCGGCGAGCGTCTCGACCAGGGCGCCAGCGCCCATCGGCCGGGACAATGCCGCACCCTGGCCTGCCCACCATGCGCCGAAGCCGGTCTCGCCGCGGTTCCTGGCCGCGGCGTTCAGCGCCTTGCCCGCGCCATAGGCATTCGGATAGGCCGCGACCTCCGCGGCGGCAATGCCCACCCCGAAAGCCGTGAAGCGGTTGGTCAGGCAGCGCGCGGGCCGTCCGGAAATGACCCGGGTCATCGCCGTGCCCCCGTGGCCGTCGGTCAGGCGGGCGCGATAGGCGGCATCGGCCGCCGATTCCTCGCAGCAGGCGAAGGCCGTGCCCAGTTGCGCCGCGACTGCCCCAAGTGACAGGGCAGCGGCGATGCCGGCCCCGTCCATGATGCCGCCGGCCGCGATCACCGGGATCGCCAGACGCTGGCTGAGCAGCCGCGTCAGGGCGAATGTTCCAAGACATTCGTCAGCGCCGTTCTCGTCGAAGACGCCGCGATGGCCGCCTGCCTCGAAACCCTGCGCGACCACCGCGTCCATGCCGGCGGCTTCCGCCATCCGCGCTTCCGCCAGCGAGGTCGCGGAAGCCAGCAGCACGATGCCGGCCTCTTTCAGCGCAGCGATGCGCGCGGCATCGGGCAGGCCGAAATGAAAGGAGACGACGGCCGGCCGCTCCTCCAGCAGCATGGCCAGCATGGCGTCGTCTTCCAGGAAACTCGCATAGGCTGGAGGAAGGTCGGCAGGCGGCCGGGCGCCGAACCGTTCGAATTCAGGCGCAAGGCGCCGCAGCCAGGCTTTTTCGCCGGACGCATCGCGTGGCCGCACGGCATGGCAGAACAGGTTGGCATTGATCGCCCTGCCCGTGCGCTCCCGCGTCTCGCGGATCATGGCACGGGCCTCGTCCGGACGGGACGCGCCGAGGCCGAGCGACCCGAGGCCGCCTGCATTGGCGACGGCCGCCGCCATGGCGGGTGTTGCCACGCCGGCCATCGGTGCCTGGACGATGGGATGGGTGAGTTGCAGGCAGGCGATCAAATCGGTCACGGTCCTACCCTTCCATTTCCTCGCGCAGCATTTCGAGTTCCAGCCACTCCTCCTCCGCCCGGTCGCGCGCCGCGCGCTTGGCATCGAGTTCGGCGGCCAGCCTGTTGAAGCCATCGGGATCTTTGGCATAAAGCGCCGGGTCGGCAAGCCGCGCCTCCAGCTTCTCCATTTCGGTAGAAAGCCGCTCGATCTCTTTCGGCAGGTTTTCCAGCGCAAACTTCTGCTTGTAGGACAGCTTTGCCCTTGCCGCCGCTGGCTTGGCAGGCGCAGGCGCGGACGCAGCCGGTTTTGTCTCGGCGCGCGGGGCGGGTTTCGGCTCGGCCAGTTCGAAACGGCTCGTGCCGCGCTGGGCCAGCATGTCGGCATAACCGCCGGCATAGGCAAGCCACTTGCCGCCCGCCTCCGGGGCCAGGGTCGCGGAGACGGTGCGGTCGAGGAAATCGCGGTCGTGGCTGACGAGAATGACCGTGCCGGGAAAACTGGCGACGAGTTCCTGCAGCAGGTCCAGCGTTTCCATGTCGAGATCGTTGGTCGGCTCGTCGAGCACCAGCAGGTTGGCCGGTTGCGCAAGCACCTTGGCCAGCAGCAGCCTCGCCTTCTCGCCGCCGGACAATTCGCGGATCGGCGTGCGCGCCTGTTCGGGCTTGAACAGGAAGTCCTTCATGTAGGACATGACATGGCGGGCCTCGCCATTGATGACGACCTGCTCTCCGCGCCCGCCCGTGAGAAAGGAAGCCGGCGTGTCGTCCGGATCGAGGCGTGCGCGGCCCTGGTCGAGCGTCGCGATTTCCAGATTGACGCCGAGCCGCACCGTGCCGCTGTCGGGCGCCAGTTCCCCGGTCAGCATCTTCAGAAGCGTCGTCTTGCCTGCCCCGTTCGGCCCGACAAGGCCGATGCGGTCGCCGCGCAGGATGCGCATGGAGAAATCGCGAACGATCACCCGCTCGCCATAAGACTTGGAAATGCCCTTGGCCTCGATGACGAGCTTGCCGGAAGCCTCGGCTTCGGAAGCCTCCAGCCGCGCCTTGCCCTCCGGTCCCTGATGCGCGCGGAACGCCTGGCGCATGACCTGCAATTCGCCCAGCCGGCGCATGTTGCGCTTGCGCCGCCCGGAAACGCCGTGAACCACCCAGTGCTCCTCGCGCGCGATCTGGCGGCCGAGCTTGTGCTGCTCGCGTTCCTCTTCCTCGTAAACCTGGTCGCGCCAGTCCTCGAAATGGGCAAAGCCCTTTTCCAGCCGCCGCGTCGTGCCCCTGTCCAGCCACACCGTCGCCTTGGTCACCCGCTCCAGGAAGCGCCGGTCGTGGCTGATCAGGATGATGGCCGAGGTGGACTGCTGCAACTCCTCTTCCAGCCATTCGATGGTCGCGAGATCGAGGTGGTTGGTCGGTTCGTCGAGCAGGAGGATGTCCGGCTGCGGCGCCAGGACGCGCGCCAGCGCCGCGCGCCGCGCCTCGCCACCCGACAGCAGTGCCGGATCGGTCGCGCCGTCAAGGCCGAGATGGTCGAGCAGGTAGGCTACCCGCCATTCCTCGTCGGCAGGTCCGAGCCCGGCCGCGACATAGGCCTCGACGCTGCGATGGTCGCCGAAATCCGGCGCCTGCGGCAGGTAGCGTATGGTCGCGGTGGGCTGGCGGAACACCTCGCCCTCCTGCGCCTCGACGAGGCCAGCGGCGATCTTCAGCAACGTCGACTTGCCCGATCCGTTGCGCCCGACAAGCGCGATCTTGTCGCCGGCCCCGGCCGAAAGCGTGGCGCCGTCGAGGAGCGGCTTGCCGCCGAAGGTCAGGCGGATGCCGTCGAGATGCAGGAGAGGCGGTGCCATGGCGCGAGGACCTTCAGAGTTGCGCAGCCGGATCGGGATGGGCCACCAGCAGCGCCCGGCCCGCCGCCAGTTCGACCGTGAGCGGGCCGAGCGCGACATTGGACATGGTGAGCGACGATCCGAAGGCGACATCCGTGTCGAACAGCGGCCATTTGGCCCCGGTCACGCTCAACCCTTCGAGGTCGCTGAAGGCCAGCACGGAGAACAGCGTTCCCTTCGGCAGGTCGAAGCGGTTCTCCCCGTGCAGGACCGGGTAGCCCTCCTGCTTGCCGGAGGTGATGAGCACCGGCAATCCTGTCTCGGCCACCGAAACGGCGGCGGCCAGGTGCAGGAAGGCATGGTCGATGCGCGGTCCCCCGAAGGCACCGGCCAGGATGAAGGCGCTGGCGCCGCGCTTCAGCGCCTCGGCGATTGCCAGTTCCCCGTCGGTCATGTCCTTGTCTTGCGGAAACGCCATGCGCGGCACGTCCGGGTAGCGCTCGAACAGGGCCACGCCGGCGCTGTCGAAGTCGCCCAGCCAGACCTCCGGGGTCACGCCGAGCAGCGCGGCATGTTCCATGCCCGAATCGGCTGCGATCACGCTGTGTCCGGCCACCTGGCTCATCAGGCGCGGCGTGGCGTGCAACTCGCCGCCGAGAAGAATGACGAATGTGCTCATGCCCGCGCGCTTAGCACGCCATTGCGGCAAGGCAAAGCGTCACGGCCGCAAACCAGGCCGGTCCGCCCCCCTTGCCAGCCCGGCGACGCTCCTCTAAATGCGTGGGTGTTCTAACGGGGTGCCCGCCGGCTTGTTGTCTGGCGCGCTGAGAGGCCTCTCGCCAACCCGCAAAACCTGATCCGGTTAGCACCGGCGGAGGGATTAGACGTTCTGCATGTCCGCAGCGCCTTTTTCTCCGAAACACGAAACGAAAGGGAGCGCAGACAATGCGAAAGATCCTGCTTGCCGCTTGTTCCGCAATCGTCATGGCCGGCCCGGCCGCCGCGGCCGACCTGACCGTCTACACCTATGAGGCCTTCACCGCCGACTGGGGCCCCGGTCCCGTGGTGGAGAAAGCCTTCGAGGCCGAATGCGGCTGTGACATCGAATTTGTCGGCGTGACCGACGGCGTCGCCCTGCTCAACCGGCTGAAGCTGGAGGGTGAGAACACAGGCGCCGACATCATCCTCGGCCTTGACACCAACCTGATGGCGGATGCCAGGAAGACCGGCCTGTTCGCCCCTCACGGCGTCGGCCTCGAAAACGTCGACGTGCCCGGCGGCTGGACCGACGACACCTTCATTCCCTTCGACTACGGCCATTTCGCCGTGGTCTACGACACCGAAGCCGTGGCCAACCCGCCGAAAAGCCTGAAGGAACTGATGGAAGGCGGCGACATGCCGAAAATCGTCATCCAGGACCCGCGCACCTCCACGCCCGGCCTCGGTCTGGTGCTCTGGGTGAAGAAGGTCTATGGCGATGACGCGCCGCAAGCCTGGAAGGCCTTCAGCGACCGCGTGCTGACGGTGACGCCGGGCTGGTCGGAAGCCTACAATCTCTTCGTCAAGGGTGAGGCACCGATGGTGCTCTCCTATGTCACGTCTCCGGCCTATCACATGATCGCCGAGGACACCGACCGCTATCAGGCGGCGGCCTTCGAGGAAGGCCATTACATGCAGATCGAGATCGCCGGCCAGACCGTGAAGGGCAGGGACAACCCGCTGGCCGCCCGTTTCCTCTCCTTCATGACCGGCCCCGGCTTCCAGGATGTGATTCCCGAAACCAACTGGATGATGCCGGCCGGCAAGACCGGAAAGCCGCTGGCCGACGCCTTTTCCAGGCTGGTCGAGCCGTCACGGAGCCTGACCTTCACGCCGGAGGAAGTGGCCGCCAACCGCAAGGCCTGGGTGGACGAGTGGCTTTCCGCCATGAGCCGCTGACGGCCCTGCGGACAGGACCGGCATGAGCGCCCGCGCGACGGCAGGAGAAAAGGCAGGACTGGCCGCGCTGGCCCTGCTTGGCCTGCTGGCCGGCGGCGCACTCGCCGGCCTGGTCCTTTCTGCCACGCGGCAGGGCGGCGATGTGGCCGGCGCCTTCGATTCCTGGCTCTGGTCCGCCGCCCGGTTCACGCTTTGGCAGGCCGCGCTTTCCACGCTGCTCTCCGTCCTGCCGGCGGTCCTTGTCGCCCGCGCGCTCTTCCGCCACCGCTCCTTCCCCGGCCGCGGGCTGATCCTCGGCCTTTTCGCGCTCCCGCTCGCCATCCCCGGCATCGTCGCGGCGCTCGCCACGCTGATGCTCTATGGCCGCGCCGGTCTCCTGGCGCCGGTCCTCGCACCGCTGGCGGACGGGCAATGGCCCGGCGTCTTCGGCCTGTCGGGCATCCTGCTCGCCCATGTCTTCTTCAACCTGCCCCTTGCCGCCCGGATGGTGCTGGAAGCGCTGGAAGCGGTTCCGGCCGACCGCTGGCGCCTTGCCGCGCAACTGGGCATGGGGCCGGCAGCCCGGTTCCGCCTGATCGAATGGCCGGCGCTGGCCTCCGCCCTGCCCGGCATTGCCGGGCTGGTCTTCATGCTCTGCGCCACCTCCTTTGCCGTCGTGCTGACGCTCGGCGGCGGTCCCTCGGCGTCGACGCTGGAAGTGGCCATCTACCAGGCGCTGCGCTTCGATTTCGATCCTGCCCGCGCCGCAGCGCTGACCCTCACGCAACTGGCCCTGACCGGCCTGCTCGTTGCCGGGCTGCAATCCATGGGCGCGCCACTCACGGGAGAAGCCAATCTCATGCTGGCCCGCCGTGGCTACGCGCCGCCCGTATCCCGGAGCCAGGCCGTTGCCGGCATTCTCGTCATCGCGATGGCAGCGGCCTTCGTGGGCGGTCCGCTGGCTGCCATGCTGTTGTCCGGCCTGCAGGCCGACCTGCCGCGCCTCCTTGGCGAGGCAGCCGTGCGTCAGGCCCTGGCGACGAGCCTTGCCCTGGCTCTGGCCTCCGCCCTTCTCGCCGTGGCGCTCACCCTTGCCCTGCTGCGCCTGCGCCTGGATCGGGAGAAGGCCCGGCGCCGCGGCGGCGCTCGGGGCTGGAGCGAATGGGCGGCGGGCAACGGCGCCAGCCTGATCCTTCTCGTCCCGCCCATCGTCATTGGCGCGGGCTGGTTCATCCTCGCGGTGGAGGCCGGTCAATTGCGCCTGACGGGCATCATCGGCCCTGCCCTTGTCGCCACGGTCAACGCCGCCATGGCCATGCCCTTCGTCATGCGTCTTTTGGGCCCCGCCCACGACATGGCCGCCGCACGCCATGACCGTCTCGCGGCCAATCTCGGCCTGACCGGCTGGACGCGCCTGCGCCTGATCGACCTGCCGGCATTGAAAGGGCCGCTGGCCGCCGGCTTTGCCTTCGCCATGGCTCTCTCTCTCGGCGACCTTGGTGTCATCGCCCTGTTCGGCTCGGAGGATTTTCGTACGCTGCCATGGCTGCTCCATGCGCGCATGGGCAGCTATCGCACCGATGACGCCGCCGGCCTGGCGCTGATCCTTGCTCTTTCCTGCCTGGCATTGATGATGGTTGCAGCGCGGGCAGGAAGGGTCAGGGCATGAGCGGCGGTCTCGAGGTGGAATTGAGGGGAGTCCGGCTCGCCCTGGACGGGTTCGAGGCTTCCTTCGACGTGCGTCTGGAGGCCGGGAGCATCACCGCGCTGGTCGGCGCGTCGGGTTCGGGCAAGTCGACCTTCCTGAACCTGATCGCCGGTTTCGACCGTCCCGGCAGCGGCCAGATCCTGATCGGTGGCCAGGACATGACGGAACACGACCCCGCCCGCCGCCCGGTCTCGATGGTTTTCCAGGAGAACAACCTCTTCGGCCATCTCGACATCGCCGCCAATGTCGGCCTCGGGCGTTCGCCCTCGCTGCGCCTTTCGGCGAGCGACCGCGCCGACATCGCGCAAGCACTCGAACGGACCGGCCTTGCCGGCAAGGAACGGCGAAAGCCGGCCGAACTCTCGGGCGGCGAGCGCCAGCGCGCCGCACTCGCGCGCGTGCTGGTCCGCGACCGCCCGGTCCTGCTGCTCGACGAACCCTTCGCATCCCTCGGCCCCGCCCTGCGGGCTGGCATGCTGGACCTGCTGGCCGCCCTTCAGCGCGAAACCGGGATGACGATGGTCATGGTCACACATCACCCGGAAGACGCCGTGGCGCTCGGGGGCCAGGCACTCTTCCTGGAAGACGGGCGCATCGCCGCCCACGGCCGGGCCAGCGATCTGTTCGGACCGCAAGGCCCGGAGGCGGTACGCCGCTATACCGGCCAGACATGAAGCGGCAAGCCGCCCTTCCGCCTGCTTTTCGCCGCTTTTGACAACGAGACAGGGCGGTGGACGGACTTGCCATCGGACCCCGCCTGTGTCTACGTGGACCGGTAACCGGCGCGCCCTCCACGCCCGATTTGCCGATGGTGGTTGAACTGGAACGCCTGACCCTCCCCTTTTCCGCCTTGTTGCGCCACGCAGCGCGCGGTGCCGCGCTGGTTGCGGTCGCGTCGTTCCTGTCGGCCTGTTCGCTGACCGGACAGGACGGTGCGGGCGAGGTGCTGAAGCCATCAGACAATCCCGTCACGTTTGAATCCTCGGCGCGCGACGAACGCATGCGAAAGCTGGCCGAATCGCAACATCCGCGCATTCTTGAAACCTATGGTGGCGAATATTCCGACCCGCGCCTTGAGCGCATGGTGGCGCGCGTGGTCGGCCGCCTGATCGCGGCGACACAGGATCCCGGCCAGTCCTACAAGATCACCATCCTGGATTCGCCCTCGGTCAATGCCTTTGCCCTGCCCGGCGGATATCTTTATGTCACGCGCGGCCTTCTGGCACTCGCCAATGACAGCGCGGAACTCGCAGCCGTCCTGTCCCACGAAATGGCCCATGTGACCGCCAATCACGGCATCCAGCGCCGCCAGGCCGAGCAGGAAGCCGGCATCGCCGAAAAGGTGGCGCAGGACGTGCTCGCCGGCGATCCCAACGCTCGCGCGGCGGTGATCCGGGGCAAGCTGCGCCTGGCGGAATTCTCCCGCAACCAGGAACTCGAAGCCGACGCGATTTCGATCAAGCAGATCGGCGAGGCGGGTTTCGATCCGTTCGCCGCCGCCCGCTTCCTGCGTTCGATGAGCGCCTATTCGCAGTTCCGCTCCGTCAGCGGGGCCGACGATCCTTCACTCGACTTCCTTGCGTCGCACCCGTCCAGCCAGCGGCGGATAGACCTTGCGCTGCGCCATGCCCGCACCTTCGGGCCGCCAGGCAGCGGCGTCACCGACCGCGAGGCCTACCTCGATGGAATCGACGGGATCATCTATGGCGATACGCCCGAGGAAGGCTACGTGCGCGGCCGCGACTTCCTGCATCCGGGTCTCGGCATCCGCTTCTCGGTGCCGCCCGGTTTCGTTCTCGACAATTCCGCGGCGGCCGTGACGGCGGCCGGCCCCGGCGACGTGGCGGTCCGCTTCGATGGTGTTGCCGTGGACCGGTCCACCGGTCCGGAAGCCTATATCGCCAGCGGATGGGTTTCGGGGCTGGATGAAACGTCCATCCGCTCTGCAAGGATCGGCGGATTTCAGGCCGCCACGGCGCGCGCCGCCGCCGATGGCTGGCGGTTCGACATCGCCGTCGTCCGCGCCGGTCCGCAGATCTTCCGCATCCTCACCGCGGCACCGGCCAACAGCTCCGCCCTCGATTCGACCGCATCCTTCGTGCGTGACAGTTTCGCGACCATGACGCAAGCGGAACGCCAGTCCCTGAAGCCGCTGAGGATCCGGGTTGTCCGGGTCGCAGCCGGCCAGTCCATGGCCACGCTTGCCGCCCGCATGACCGGAACCGACCGCAAGCTGGACCTGTTCCGTCTGCTCAATGCCATGGGACCGGGTTCGACGGTTTCCACCGGGGACCGCGTCAAGATCGTGACCGACCAGTAACGACCCGCATTCCGGTCAAGGTCCGGCCCCGCGGGCAGTCAGTGCTGCGCCATTCGGGGGTCTGCGGCCACCAGGGCACCATGCAGCTTTTCGATGGCCCTGTTCTCGATCTGGCGCACGCGTTCCTTGGAGATGCCCAGCTTTGCACCCAGCGATTCCAGTGTCGCGCCGTCCTCGGTCAGGCGGCGCTGCCGGATGATGAAAAGCTCGCGCTCGTTGAGAATGTTGAGGGCGCCGTGCAGCCACTTCGACCGGCGTTCCTCGTCGATTGTCCCGCCGACGACCTCGTCTGGCTGGGGCGCATCCGAAACGAGGAAGTCCATCTTTTCAGCGCCATTGTCCTCGCTCTGGCTGACGGTCATGTTGAGCGAGGTGTCGGGTCCGGAAAGGCGCGAATCCATCAGCGCGACATCGTCCTTGGAGACGCCCAGTTTCTGCGAGATCTGGTCATGGATTTCGTCGATGTTCATCGGTTCCGGGCCGCGCGCCAGCTTTGCCCTGAGACGGCGGAGGTTGAAGAACAGTGCCTTCTGCGTCGAGGACGTGCCGCCGCGCACGATGGACCAGTTGCGCAGGATGTAATCCTGGATCGAAGCCCTGATCCACCACGTTGCATAGGTCGAGAACCGCACCTCGCGCTCCGGATCGAAACGCGCCGCCGCTTCAAGGAGACCGACATGTCCTTCCTGGATCAGGTCGTTGAGCGGAAGTCCGAAATTGCGGAACCGCGCGGCCATCGAGATCACCAGCCGCATGTGCGCGGTCGTGATGCGGTGCAGCGCCTGCTGATCCCTTTCCTCTTTCCAGCGAACGGCCAGCGCATGTTCCTCGTCCCGTTCGAGATATGGCGCTTTCATGGCGGCGCGGACCATGCGGTTGCGTAATGCGTCGTCGGACATGATTGCCTCCGGAAAAGGTTCTGACCTCGCTCGTTCATACGCTTCCGCCCGCTTTCGGATCAGGCCGGGACCGTTGCACGATACAACGCCGTCCCTTGGAAACGGGTCGAGCGCGGATTTCGTTCCCACCGGTTCAGGAAATATGAAGCGAACGGTCGCGCATGCGGCGGGATAGACGGATGGCGGTCGAACCTGCCGATCCGGTTTTGGATGGAATTCCAAGGCGTTCCCGAGGCCATGAGGCGTTGTGGAACCGGGAACCGGGCGCGCGAACTGAAAAAGCCCCGGCACGGGGCCGGGGCTTGTCAAGAAAGACTGAACGCTGTGTTGCCGCGATCAGGCCGCTTCTTCCTGGTCGGCTTCCTCGTTGTCGGCCTTGGCGCCGCGGCGCGGGCCCTTGTTAAGGTTCTGCTCGATCAGGTTGACGGCCTCGGTCTCGCTCATCTTGTTGACCGCGGCGATTTCGCGGGCCATGCGGTCAAGGGCGGCTTCGTAGAGCTGGCGTTCCGAATAGGACTGTTCCGGCTGGTTCTCGGCCCGGTAGAGGTCGCGCACGACTTCCGAGATCGAGATCAGGTCGCCCGAATTGATCTTCGCGTCATATTCCTGTGCGCGGCGCGACCACATGGTGCGCTTCACACGGGCCCGGCCCTGGACGACCTTGAGAGCACGATCGACATAATCGGTTTCGGAAAGCTTGCGCATGCCGATGGAAACGGCCTTGGCGACCGGCACCTTGAGGCGCATCTTGTCCTTCTGGAAATCGATCACAAAAAGCTCCAGCTTGTGCCCGGCGACTTCCTGTTCCTCGATGGCGACGATCTGGCCGACGCCATGCGCCGGATACACGATGCTCTCGCCGGTCTTGAAACCCTGACGCTGTGCCGATTTCTTCTGCTGGGTGGCCATACGCTTCTTTACTCCCTGTTGGACGCGGGCGGTTTCGCCAGCATCGGAAACGGGCCGGATCGCGGACAAGCAGACACGCGGGCCAAAACCGCACCCCCCGGCACCAAACCGCCCCTTGGACACGACTGTCACGCCCTGCCCTGGATGATCTTGGCCTGACTGGTGAGGCTTGAACCTTTCAAAGATTAACGCGCAGCGCGCATGTGGCTGATTGCATGAACCGGCATGATGTGAGGTAAATATCACAAAAAAGCGAAAGAATCAAGAATTTGCCGCATACGCGAACGGGGACTCCCTTTTCCGGGCCCGGAAAAGGGGAGTGACCTAACGTTAACTTTCATACACGTGCCGCCTGAAGCAGGCGTTCATTCACTCGTCGCCGGTTCCGGGCTCGGCCGAAAAGTATTTCTCGAACTTGCCCGGCTCGCCGTCGAATTTTTCGGCATCCGGCATCTGGTCTTTCTTGACGGTGATGTTTGGCCAGATCGAAGCATATTCTGTATTCAGCTTCAGCCAGTCTTCAAGGCCCGGTTCAGTATCGGGTTTTATGGCCTCAGCGGGGCATTCCGGCTCGCAAACGCCGCAGTCGATGCATTCGTCGGGATGAATGACGAGCATGTTCTCGCCTTCATAGAAACAGTCGACCGGACAGACCTCGACGCAATCTGTGTATTTGCACTTGATGCAATTGTCGGTGACGATATAGGTCATCTCAGGCTCCGGCGCTTCAAGCATCGCTCCGTTCTTTTGCGTGTCAGGTAACGGCTTTGGATGCCCCTGACAAGAGAAAGCTTTGCTGCCCGGCGGGCATTTCGGGTCAAGTTTTTGCGGTGCGGCAGAATGGCGCGCCTTCCATGGCCGGCGGCCGCAGGACCGGCGAATTCAGCCATCGCTGCCTTTCAGCCGGTCCGTCTGGCGCCGCTCCTTCTTGGTCGGCCGGCCCTTCCCGGCCTCGCGCACCGGCAGCAACTGGTCTGGCAGCCGCTCGTCGCGCGACGGCGGCGGTGGCGAAAGATCCTCGTAGAGCAACCGGGCTTCCTCGTATGGTCCGCGCCGGGCACCCGGCGCCACGATCTTCAGAACCAGGACACGCCCTTCCAGCGTCACGGTCAGCACGTCGCCCGGACGCACCGCCTTGGCGGCGCTCTCGGTCTTGTCGCGATTGACCCGGACGCGGCCAGACTGGACCAGCTTGGCGGCCAGCGACCGCGATTTCACGATACGCGCGAAGAACAGCCACTTGTCCAGCCGCTGGCGTCCGCCGCCATCCGCGCCGGCCTCGGCCGTCATGCCGCTGGAAGACCTGTCCGCGCCGTCATGGCGTCATTTGCCCATCTTGTCCTTTAGCGCAGCCAGCTTGGCAAAGGGAGAATCCGGATCGATCCGCTGCGGCTTGGCCTCGCGCTGCGGCTTGCCGGCTTGCGGCCGCTCCGGCTTGCCATGCCCCTTGTTCGGAGGCTTCGGCCCGCGCTTCTGGTCACGGCCCCGGCCCTTGAAACCTTCGCGCTTTGGCTCGTTTTCGCGCCCGCGCGGCGCCTGCGGACGGCCCCGCCCCTCGGCCCGGCCCTGCCGCCAGACGGTGATCGTGCGCGGCGCTTCCGGTTCCCTGTCCGCGCTGTCGGCCTGGTCCGGCGTCTGTTCGGCGGCAATGTCGGCGCCGCCTTCACTGGTTTCCGGAGCCGGTTCCGCTGCCTCGCCGGCGGGCTGCGGGCTGGCTTCTGCCGCGGCAGTCTCCGCCGCATCGTCCGTTCCGGGCGTCTGCGCCGGTATCGCATCCAGGCTCGCCGCGGGACCGGTGTTTGCAGCGTCATCCGCCGGCGCCGCGACGGCCTCCGGCTTGCCGGCCGCATCCAGCGCGGCCAGGTGCGCTTCAACCTCTTCGGCGGGTTTTGTCTCGCCGCGGTAGCCCAGCGCCCCGAGGATCTCGTCCATGTCGTCGGGCGTCGCGCCGAGGATGGACATCATCGCCGGCGTGACGACGAAGGCGCGCCCGTCATAGCCGCCCTCCGGCCGGTTGCCCTGACCGGGCTGCCAGGAAACGGCGGGGCGGATGAGATCGGCCAGCCGCTCCAGGATGTCGACGCGCACGGCCCGCCGACCGAGCACGCGGAACCCCGCCAGACGGTAGAATTCGGTCTTGAACGCCGGGTCGGTGACGACCGAGGTACGCCCGGCGGCAAGCGCCGCCACCACGTCGCCAAAGCCCGGCTCGTCCCTGGCATCGTGGAACAAGGCCCAGAGCGTGGTGATCAGCCCCGCCGGCGCCGGCTTGAGGAGCGCAGGGACAAAAAGGTGATAGGCGCCGAAACGCACACCCAGCTTGCGCAGGCCCGCTCGCGTGTCCTGGTCGAGCGCCTTGACCTCGTCGGCGATCTCGCGCCGGTTGATCACGCCCATCTGTTCGGCCATGCGGAAGGCGATACCCTTGGCGATGCCTTCCAGCCCTTCTCCCGCCGCCAGGTCCTGCAGGGGCTTCAGGAGGCTTTCGACCTGGTAGCCGACGAAACGCTCGGCCCGCGCCGCGACCTTGTCGCGCGCCGGGCCGGTCAGCTGTTCATCGGCCAGCAGGATCACGCGCGGCCGCAGGACATTGTCACCGGCGGCCAGCATGGCGATGGGCGAGCCAAGCCAGCGCAGGATGCCGTCGGACGACAGGGCAAGGTCGCCATTGGCCGTGGCGGCGAAACGCTCGGCACGCGCATCGAATTCCTGCCCCAGCGCCTTCTGCGCCGCGCCCTTCACAGCCTTGGCGTCCTCGCCTTCCGCAGACGTGTCGGCTGTGAACCGGAACCCCTGCAACTGACCGACGTGATGGCCTTCGACAGTGACGTCCCCGGCCGGGCTGATTTCCGCTTCCAGCATCGTGTTTTCTCTCAAGCGCCTCATGAGCACGGAAGTCCTGCGGTCTACGAAGCGTTTCGTCAACCTTTCATGCAGGGCATCCGACAGCCTGTCCTCGATCTCGCGTGTTTTTTCCTGCCAGTGTGCCGGATCGGCCAGCCATCCCGGCCGGTGCGAGACGAATGTCCATGTCCGGATCTGTGCCACGCGGGCCGACAGCGTGTCGATATCGCCCTCGGTCCGGTCGGCCCGTCGCACCTGTTCGGCCATGTAATCCTCATCGACATGGCCGTGCCGCACCAGGTCGCCGTAAAGCTGGCCGATGATCTCCGAATGCTGTGCCGGGGCAATACGCCGGTAGTCCGGCAGCGCACAGACGTCCCAGAGCAGTTCCACCCGTTCGCGGTTCGTCGCCAATGCCTGCACGTCCGGATCGCGCGAGAGGAAGCCCAGCGCCTGCTGGTCGACGGCCGGCAGCGCCCGCGTCAGCCCTTCCACCGGCGGGATGGTTTCCAGCGACCGGGCAAGCGCCGCAAGGCTGGAGAAATCGAACTGCGCGGTCCGCCATTGCAGCGTGCGCACCGGCGCGAAGTCGTGCGCCTCCAGCCGCTCGATAAGTTCCTCCTCGAACATGTCCGCCTGTCCGGTGACCCCGAACGTGCCGTCGCGCGTGTGCCGCCCGGCACGTCCCGCGATCTGGCCGAGTTCCGCCGGCGTCAGTTGCCGGTACTGGAACCCGTCGAACTTGTAGGTCTGGGCAAAGGCGACATGGTCCACGTCGAGGTTCAGCCCCATGCCGATGGCATCTGTCGCCACCAGGAAATCCACGTCGCCCGACTGGTAGAGGCCGACCTGCGCGTTGCGTGTGCGCGGGCTGAGCGCGCCGAGCACGACCGCCACGCCGCCGCGCTGGCGGCGGATGAGTTCGCCGATCGCATAGACCTCGTCGGCGGAGAAGGCGACGATGGCGGACCGGCGCGGCAGGCGGGTGATCTTCTTCGATCCCGACCAGGCAAGATGCGACATGCGCGGCCGCGTCACCACGGAAAGGCCGCGCAGCAGCTTTTCCAGGATGCCGCGCATGGTGCCGGCGCCGAGCAGCAGGGTTTCCTGCCGCCCGCGCAGATGCAGGATGCGGTCGGTGAAGATATGCCCGCGCTCCAGATCACCGGCCAGTTGCACCTCGTCGATGGCCACGAAGGCGGCATCGGTCTGGCGCGGCATGGCTTCCACCGTGCACACCGAATAACGCGCGCCGGGCGGGTTGATCTTCTCCTCGCCGGTGACAAGCGCCACGTTGCCCGCGCCCACCTTTTCGCAGACCCGGCCATAGACCTCCCGCGCCAGCAGGCGCAGTGGCAGGCCGATCACGCCGCTGTCGTGCGCGACCATGCGCTCGATTGCCAGGTGTGTCTTGCCGGTATTGGTGGGACCCAGCACCGCCGTGACATCCCGCCCGGAAAGGACGAGCGGTTCGTTCTGTCTTGCGGGCGCGTTCATCGTGGGCGGAGCGGTCCTTCGGACGGATCAGGGACAGCGCAAGGGCTGCGCCCGTTTCCAAAGCACAGCTGGAAGCAGGCTGCAAGCACGACCGGTCCTTTTCTCATTCATGCGCCGGTTGCAACCGGTGCGCGGATTCAGGCGGAACGAGTCTGGAACGAATCGGCGACGAATCGCTGACTCCGGTTGATTCAGGCTTTGTTCCCGCCACTCCCATATGGGAACCGGCTGATCGCCTGGCAACGGCTCCAGCGGACCGGCTCGCCGGAAACGCCGTCGATCACGCGCACAAGCAGCATGGCCTCCTCGGACAATTGCCGCATCTCGATCACCTGTCCGGCTTCCGGGTCGCCCTCGGGGCCTTCGTAACGGAAACTGTGGCGGCCATAGTCGCCGATGATCTCCGCACCCGACGGGATGGTGATCGCGGGCCCGTCGATGTGCAGCCGCTTGCCGTCCGGCGAGCACCAGTCGCCGTCGATCCTGTCGGCGAGAACGGGTTGTGAAAACAGCAGGCCGGCGATCAGGACCGGCAGGGCATGCAGGATCCTGCGCATCGCATTCTCTCCGCTTGTCGCACTGCGCCGATGATACCCGTTTTCGCAGCCGGTGCGAAGCCCGCCTTCCGGAAACGCGAACGGGCGCCCGGAAAGGGCGCCCGCCGTTTTGCATTCCACGGTTTCCCGGCCTTACGAGAAATACTGCCCGCCATTGGCCGAGATCGTCGCCCCGGTGATGAAACCGGCATCGTCGGAGGCCAGGAAGGCCACGCAGCGCGCGATCTCCTCCGGTTCGCCCAGCCGGCCGACCGGAATCTGCCCGATGATGCTCTCGCGCACCTTTTCCGGCACCGCCATCACCATGTCGGTGGCGATGTAGCCCGGCGCCACCACATTGACCGTGATGCCGGCCCGCGCGCCTTCCTGCGCCAGGGCGCGGGTGAACCCGATGTCGCCGGCCTTGGCGGCGGAATAGTTGGCCTGCCCGGCCTGGCCCTTCTGGCCGTTGATCGAGGAAATGGTGATGACGCGGCCGAATTTGCGGTCGCGCATGCCGGGCCAGACATTGTGCGTCATGTTGAAGACGCCGGTCAGGTTGGTGTCGATCACCTCTTTCCACATTTGCGGCGTCATGCGGTGGAACATGGAATCGCGGGTGATGCCGGCATTGTTGACCAGCACGGCCACCGGACCGAGTTCCTCCTCGACCTTCGCGATGCCCGCCTGGCAGGCCTCGTAGTCGGCAACCGACCACTTGTAGGTCTTGATGCCGGTTTCCGAGCTGAACTTCGCCGCCGCCTCGTCATTGCCGGCATAGTTGGCGGCGACGGTGTAGCCGGCTTCTTTCAGAGCCATGGAAATGGCCGCGCCGATGCCGCGCGATCCGCCCGTGACGATTGCTACCTTTGACATGCACTTCTCCTCCCCTTCAAGGAGCGGACCGGAAGACGCGAGGACGGATGAAGAAACTTCAGGCCAATGGCCCGGTTGCTTCTCCGCCGCTTCACACCCTCCTGCCCGCTGATGGCTGTTCTCACATGGCCTCGAAACACATGGCGACACCCATGCCGCCGCCGATGCACAGCGTGGCAAGGCCCTTCTTCGCGCCGCGCCGCTTCATCTCGAAGGCGAGCGTGTTGAAGATGCGCGCGCCGGACGCGCCGATCGGATGGCCGATGGCGATCGCGCCGCCGTTCACGTTCACGATGTCCGGGTTCCAGCCCATGTCCTTGTTGACCGCGCAGGCCTGTGCGGCGAAGGCCTCGTTGGCTTCCACCAGATCGAGGTCGTCGACGGTCCAACCGGCCTTCTCCAGCGCCCTGCGCGAGGCCGGGATCGGGCCCGTGCCCATGATCTGCGGATCGACTCCGGCCGTGGCCCAGGACACGATGCGCAGCATCGGGGCGATGCCGCGCCGCGCCGCCTCTTCCTCGGTCATCAGCACGGCCGCCGCCGCGCCGTCATTGATGCCCGACGCATTGGCCGCCGTCACCGAGCCTTCCTTGTCGAAGGCCGGGCGCAGCTTGGCCACGCTGTCCATGGTCACGCCATGCTTGATGTACTCGTCGTCGGAGACGATCAGGTCGCCCTTGCGGGTCTTCAGCGTCACCGGAACGATCTCGTCCTTGAAGCGGCCGGCCTTCTGCGCCGCTTCCGCCTTGTTCTGCGAAGCGACGGCAAAGGCGTCCTGGTCGTCGCGGGTCAGCTGCCACTGGCGCGCCACGTTTTCCGCCGTGTTGCCCATGTGATAGCCGTAGAACGCGTCGGTCAGGCCGTCCTTGATCATCGTGTCGATCATCTTCATGTCGCCCATCTTCACGCCGGAGCGCAGATGCGCGCAGTGCGGCGCCATGGACATGCTTTCCTGGCCGCCCGCCACGATGACATTGGCATCGCCCAGCGCGATCTGCTGCATGCCCACCGCGATGGCGCGCAGGCCGGAGCCGCACAACTGGTTCAGGCCCCATGACGTCGCTTCCTGCGGGATGCCTGCGCCCATGGCCGCCTGGCGGGCCGGGTTCTGGCCCTCGCCGGCCGACAGGATCTGGCCCATGATCACTTCATCGACTTCCCTGGGATCGACGCCGGCGCGTTCCAGCGCGCCCTTGATCGCGACCGTGCCCAGCACATGGGCGGGGGTATTGGCGAATGAACCGTTGAAGGCTCCCACAGGCGTACGCGCCGCGCTCGCCACGACAACCGATTTCGACATGCTGCTTTCTCCCTTGAAAATGGAGCTGGATGGTGCCGCAACGTTTGACCGGGCGCGCGCCGATGTCAAACGAGACATTGGGCGCAAAGACCATGCTCGGCTGCGGTCCGATTGCCTGCTGCAGTGCAATATGGCATTGGATGGGGCCTCCAATCAAGTTCGCACATCGTTCAATGCACTGCACAAATCGCTTGGAACCACGCGCATGTTGCGCCTATGCTGCGCCCGGGTCCGCCCTTGTCGGCGGCAATGACTGATCCTGTTTGAACCAGGGAGGTGGAGATGGCAGGCAAGAACGACACGGTGGTGATCAAGAAATACGCCAACCGGCGGCTCTACAACACCGGCACCAGCACCTACGTGACGTTGGAAGACCTGTCGGAGATGGTGAAGAAGGGTGAGGAATTCACCGTTCTGGATGCCAAGACCGGCGAGGACATCACGCATACCGTGCTCACCCAGATCATCTTCGAACTGGAGAACAAGACCGGTCAGTCCATGCTGCCGATCCCCTTCCTGCGTCAGTTGATCGCCTTTTACGGCGACCAGATGCAGATGATCGTTCCCAGTTTCCTCGAACAGTCGATGAATGCCTTCACCAAGGAGCAGGAACGCCTGCGCGCGCAGATGAAGGAAGCGCTCGGCAACACGCCGATGGGAACCATGATGGACAACCCGACCATGAAGGCGCTGGAGGAACAGACCCGCCGCAACATGGAGGTCTTCCAGAACGCCATGCGCATGTTCTCGCCCTTCTCGGCCATGCAGGGGGCCGCTCATGGCGAACAGTCCGGCGGCAAGGAGGCAAGGCCGGAAGCGCGGGGCAAGGACGATGACGGCAACCTCGCCGAACTCAAGGAACAGATCGCCGCCATGCAGCGCAAGCTGGACGCCATGTCCTGACCTTGCGCGACAGCAAGGCCAAAGCGGGGACCGGCTGATATATCAAGCGGTCCCCTTTTCTTTTTCCATGGGCATTCCCGCCGCGTGCGTGCGGCGGAACAGCGCTACCAGCCCGCCGCCATGCCATCCTTGCGGGCGTCGGAGCCGCCTTCAAGGAAACCCGTCTCGTGATTGATCCGGATGATCTGGCTGCCGCCCCATGCCTTCGGCGCCGGTTTCATCACGTGACCGCGCCGCTCGAGCCCCCGGATCACCTCGGCGGACAGGTGCCGTTCATGCAGAAGCGCGCCGCTTTCGCCCCAGAAGACCCGGGCATGGTCGATTGCCGCCTGCACATCCATGCCGTGGTCGACCAGGTTCGAGAACACATGCGCATGGCCCAGCGGCTGGTAGGCGCCGCCCATCACGCCGAAGCTGAAAGCGGCCTTGCCATCTTTCATGGCCATGGCGGGGATGATGGTGTGCATGGGCCGCTTGCCACCCTTCATCTCGTTCGGGTGCCCCTCCACGAGACTGAAGCAGGAACCGCGGTTCTGCAGCACGATGCCCGATTCCGGCGTCACCACCTGCGCGCCGAAGCTCGAATAGATGGAATTGATGAAGGAGACCGCCCGCCGGTCGCGGTCGACGACGGTCAGGTAGACCGTATCGGCATCGGGCAGGTTCGGCAGGACGATGGTACCGGCGCGCCGTTCAGGGTCGATGCGCGCGGCCAGTGCCTGCGTGTGGGCGGGCGAAAGGATCTGCGCGACGCTTGATGTCATGCTGGCAGGGTCGGCGAGCAGATGGTCGCGCACGCTGTAGGCCAGCCGCGCCGCCTCGATTTCGATGTGATGGCGCTCGGCGCTGTCGGCCGGCAGCTTGCCCGCTCCGAGCGCGTCGAGGATGTTGAGGATGACCAGCGCGACGATCCCCTGTCCGTTGGGCGGAATTTCCAGCACGTCATGCCCGCCATAGCGTGTGGAGATGGGCGTCACCCAGTCGGACCGCATGGCCGCGAGGTCGGCTTCCTCCATGAAGCCGCCCGTCCTGCGGACGGTCGCGGCGATCTCCCGCGCGATGGGCCCCTCGTAGAAGGCCCGCGTCCCCCCGGCGGCAATGGCGCGCAGCGTCTTGCCCAGCGCCGGGAAGGCGAAGCGCTCGCCCGTCACCGGCGCGCGGCCGTCGCGCAGGCAGTGCCGCGCCGCGCCTTCGTCCCGCGCCAGTCCGTCGGCCACGATGGCCCAGTCCCAAGCCACCCGTTCGTGGACCGCGAACCCGGCCTCGGCATAGTGGATGGCCGGCTGCAGCAGCGTATCGAGGCCGCGCGTGCCGAACCGTGATGCAAGACACTCCCACGCATCCGGCGCGCCAGGCACCGTCACCGAAAGCCCGCCGGTGGCCGGCACCCTGTCATGGCCCATGGCGCGCAGGGCCGCCGCGTCGGCCGCCGCGGCCACGCGGCCGGATCCGTTCAGGCCGTGAACGCTGCCGTCAGGTTCCGCGACGATTGCGAAACAGTCGCCGCCAATGCCGGTCATCTGCGGTTCGACGACGGCAAGGACGGCTGAAGCCGCGACCGCGGCATCCACCGCGTTGCCGCCGTCCTTCAGGATGTCGAGCGCCACGATGGTGGCCAGCGGATGGGATGTGGCGGCCATGCCGTTTTCGGCGATGACGCGCGAACGCCCCGGCAGGTCGAAACAGCGCATGGACAGGTCTTATCCGAAGGTGACGTCGCGGCCCGCGGCCCGCAGCGAGACCGTGAAGCCGGCCAGCACGTCCACGAGCGAGATGACCATCAGGATGAAGAAGAGCGACGTCGCCGCCCCCTCGACCAGCAGGAACTCCACCAGATAGGCCACGAAGACGAAGGTGGAGAGCAGGTGGTCGATCACCGATGCATTGTGCGTGCGTGTCGCCTTGAGGATCTCAAGGAAAAGCAGCACCAGCGCAATGACCAGGATCAGGTCCGCGACCGTCAGCGTGAAGACCCCGCCCGACATCATGCCCATCGAGAACACACCGCCGGAAAACGGCGCGCCTGCTGCGCCGAAGGCGCCGGCAAGGCCGAGATTGTAGATCAGGAACGGGATGATGAGCAGGGGAATGAGACCGAGCACGTCAGGAAACCTCCGGAGGATTCGCGGTGCGCGGATGGTGGTGCGCCCGTACCCCGCCGTCAAGCCGCAAGAGCGCAAACGAAAACCGGCCGCCCCGAGGGCAGCCGGCCACAATGCAGTTCCGTCGCCGCAATGGCGCCGGCTTTATTCCTTGGCTTCCAGGATCTGGCGGCCGCGATACATGCCGGTCTTCAGGTCGACATGATGCGGACGGCGCAGTTCGCCGGAATTCTTGTCCTCGACATAGGTCGGGGTCTTGAGCGCGTCGGCCGAGCGGCGCATGCCACGCTTCGACGGCGACACTTTTCTTTTCGGTACAGCCATGTTTCCACTCCGGTAAAGCCAGACAAGCCAGCCGCGTCACGCTCCGTCGGAGCGGCGGTCCGGCCTCAAGTCCTGAAATCCGGGGTGCCTATACACGGCTGCAAGCGGTTTGACCAGCATCCCGGCCAAAAAAAGTGCCGGTCCGTCAGTCGATGCGCACGCAGTCGACGTATCCCCCGGCCTGCGCCGCGCGCCGTTCGATGACCCGCGCCACCCGCTGCATGCCCTGCGAGGGTTTCGAGGGAACGCGGGTATGGGGGTTGGGCAGGGACGCCGTCAGCAAGGCCGCCTGGCGTGCCGAGACCTTCGCCGCGCTGCGCCGGAATTGCGCCTGCGCCCCGGCCTCGACGCCATAGACGCCGTCGCCCAGTTCCACGATGTTCAGATAGATCTCCATGATCCGGTGCTTGGGCAGGATGGCATCAACCATGACTGCATAGGGTATTTCCACCGCCTTGCGGATATAGGAGCGGCCGGGCCACAAATAGAGGTTCTTGACCAGTTGCATGGTAATGGTGGAGGCACCGCGCACGGCCTCGCCCTCCAGTGCATCGTCGATGACCTTGTTCAGTTCGGCCAGGTCGACCCCATGATGGGTGCAGAACTGCCCGTCCTCCGACATGATCACCGAATGCACCAGAACGGGCGCGACGTCCTCCAGGGTGACCCATTGACGCTCGTACCCCTTCAGCGTGACGAGATCGCGCAGCATCAGCGTCGAGACAGGATGCACGAACGGAAGGGCATAAAGCAGCGTGAGCAGCACCGGCATGAATGCCAGCAGCGCAGCCAGAGCAGCGGCGCGCAGGCCCCAACGGCGCCAGCGGCGGGCTGGCCGGGCAGCCGCGCCCGTCGTCGCCTCCCGCTTCGTCTTCTTTGCTTTGCCAGCCACGCGGCGCCTTTCCTGCAAACGTCGTCCGACATAACCCGCACCCGGCCGGGCCGCAATGCGGCCCGCGCGGAATGCCCCGCTTGACCCCGGCGATGTTTCATCGCATGCGCTTTTCCCATGAGCGAGACACAAGACTTCCAGCCGGCCCTTGCCCGGCATGCCGAAACCGTTGCCGGTCTGCTGGCCCGCCTCCTCGACACGCGCCCGCTGGACGGGGAGATCGTCCGCCCGGAGCGCCTGATGGCGGCCATGCGACATGGTGCGCTCAATGGCGGCAAGCGGCTGCGCCCCTTCCTGCTGGCCGAAAGCGCCCGCCTGTTCGACAAGACCGGGGACGCGGTGATGCGTGTCGCGGCGGCCCTGGAATGCGTCCATTGCTACTCGCTGATCCATGACGACCTCCCGGCCATGGACGATGACGACATGCGCCGTGGCCGCCCCACGGTCCACAAGGCCTTCGACGAGGCCACGGCCATCCTTGCCGGCGACAGCCTGCTGACCTTCGCCTTCGACATCATCGCCGATCCGGCGACGGACCTGTCCGACGCGGTCAAGACCAGCCTTGTCCTCAAGCTGGCCCGCGCCGCCGGGCCCGGCGGCATGGCCGGCGGTCAGGCCCTGGACCTCGACGCGGCGCGCGAACGCCCCGGCGAGGACGGCATCATCCGCCTGCAGGCCATGAAGACCGGCGCGCTCATCCGCTTTGCCTGCGAAGCCGGCGCCATCGCCGCCAACGCGCCGATGGCCGATAGGGAACGGCTTGCCGCATTCGGCTCCGCCATAGGCCTCGCCTTCCAGCTTGCCGACGACCTGCTCGACCTGACCGCCGATGCCGGCACGCTGGGCAAGGCCACGCGCAAGGACGCCGGCGCCGGCAAGGCGACATTGGCCGGATTGCACGGGGCCGACTGGACCCGCCGCCAGCTTGACGCGCTGATCGAAGAGGCCTGCGGGCTGCTTGCGCCCTACGGCGGCAAGGCGGCGCTTCTCTCCGATGCCGCCCGCTATGTCGCAAGCCGCGACCGTTAGGACCGCCGTCCGGGGGATTGCCAGCCTTGGCGGCGCGTTAAGCCCGCCTTAAGGTTAATTGCGGAGTCTGTGGCCGAAGACGATCCCCAAGCTCCAAGGCTTCCCTGATGTCGAAAGTCCTGACCCGTGCCTACCTGCGCACCAGGATCGTTCTGGCGATGGCGCTCATGCTCGCATGCGTCATCGCCGGCACGAGTTACGTCTATCTGAACACCGAGGCCACGAAACGTTCGGCACAATTCAACGTGGTCATCTCCGAGGCGTCGAATGCCACGGAACTGCTGCTCTACCAGATCAGCCAGATCGATGCCGTGCGCAAGGATCCGGCGTTCCATTTCAAGCCCCGCGCCGCGCAGGAACAGGCCCTGTCCGCGATCCGCGATCAACTCGACGGGACCCTGGCGCGGCTTCAGGACGCCTTCCATACCATATCCCTGAGCGAGGAAGGCGACATCACCCTGCTGGAAAGCCGCCGCCTCACCATGGAGGAAAGCGGCGACGGCCAGCCAGGCGAAGGGGAAGCCGGCGCCATGGAGGGCGCCCACATGCCCGATGCGCTGCGCGCCATCTGGTATGGCGGGGATTCGGGATACCGGCTGCGCGATTCGCTCAGGGAGATCATTTCCCAGGCCAACCGCATCGGAATTTACCGCGATCTTTCCTCGCCCGCGGCGGCGCGGACCTTCCAGCAGGTCCGGACATTGGCGGCGGACCAGTTGCGTCCCGGCCTGGCCCGCCTGAACCAGCAGCTTGGCGAGGAGGTCATCGCCGCCCAGGACGGGTTGCGCTATGCCATGCTCGCCACGGCCGCGCTGATATGCATCGCCAGCCTCATCATCGGCCTTGCCATCCTGCTT
This sequence comes from Zhengella sedimenti, assembly GCF_046506625.1. Lineage (NCBI taxonomy): Bacteria > Pseudomonadati > Pseudomonadota > Alphaproteobacteria > Hyphomicrobiales > Notoacmeibacteraceae > Zhengella > Zhengella sedimenti. Next base: position 780,682 of record NZ_JBKFFP010000001.1, on the reverse strand, counting down.
CCCCTCGAGGCCGCCGTGCTGGAAGCCCAGGACAAGCTGGCTGCATCGCGCAACGAGGCCGAACGGGCGCGCGAGGCCGCCCAGGCTGCCGACCGCGCAAAGTCGGAATTCCTCGCCAACATGAGCCACGAGATCCGGACGCCCATGAACGGCGTTCTCGGCATGGCCGAACTCCTGGCCAGGACCAGTCTCGACAACCGGCAGAAGACCTTCACGGACATCATCGTGAAATCGGGCAATGCACTGCTGACGATCATCAACGACATCCTCGATTTCTCCAAGATCGATGCCGGCCAGCTTGAACTCGACCCGGCGCCCTTCCGCATCGGTGAAGCCGTCGAGGACGTCGCCACGCTGGTCTCGGCACGCGTCGCCGAAAAGGACCTCGAACTGATCGTGCGCATCGACCCGGCACTGCCGCCGCTGGTGTCCGGCGATGTCGGCCGCTTCCGCCAGATCGTCACCAACCTGCTGGGCAATGCCGTCAAGTTCACCGAATCCGGCCATGTCCTCGTGGACGTGACGGGGGATGTGCGGGACGATGTCGCCCATTTGCGGGTTGCGGTGCAGGATACCGGCGTCGGCATTCCGCAGGACAAGCTGCAGGCTGTTTTCGACAAGTTCGCCCAGGTCGACGGCTCTTCCACCCGCCGTCACGAGGGAACGGGCCTCGGACTTGCCATCGCCTCCCGGCTGATCGACATGATGGGCGGGGAAATCGGCGTCGAATCGGAATTCGGCAAGGGCTCCACCTTCTGGTTCACGGTGCCGCTGCCGGTGGCGCAGACCGGCGAAACGCCACGCACGCTGCCGGTCGACGTGAGCGGCGCGCGCGTCCTCGTCATCGACGACAACCCGGTCAACCGGTCGATCCTGACGGAACAGCTCACCTCCTGGGGTTTTGAATCCGCCGCTGCCGAAAGCGGCACTGTGGGGCTTGCCTTCATCGACCGTGCCGCCGAGATCGGCATGGATATCGATTGCATCATCCTCGACTACCAGATGCCGGGCATGAACGGGGAAGACGTGCTGCGCGCCCTGCGCGGGCGGCCTGCGGGCGCCACCATCCCGGTGGTCATGCTGACCTCCGTGGATCATGCCGATGTCGGCCGCATGATCGTCCGCCACGGCATCGCCGCGCATCTCACGAAGCCCGCCCGTTCCTCCCTCCTGCTCGAAACGCTGGTCGAGGTGCTGCAGGCCGGCCGCGCCGGGTCTGGCGTCCCGTCGACCCTCGCCGCGCTGGCCGCGACCATGGCAGGCCACCAGGGAGACGGGCCGGAAGCCGTTGCAACCGCCCCCGTGGCGCCGAGGGCCCCGGCTGCCGCCGCTCCCCACGAGCGCCGCTTTGCCGGGCGCGAAGACACGCCGCTCGACGTTCTCGTCGCCGAGGACAACGAGGTCAACCAGATCGTCTTCACGCAGATCCTCAACGGTCTCGGCGTGTCCTTCAGGATCGCCGGCAACGGCCGTCTCGCGGTGGAAGCGCACCGCAAGCACAAGCCGGCCCTCGTCATCATGGATGTTTCCATGCCGGAAATGAACGGGCTGGAAGCGACCGCCCTCATCCGCGAGGCCGACCAGACCAGCGGCCGTCACACGCCCATCATCGGCGTCACCGCCCATGCGCTCAAGGGCGACCGCGAGAAATGCCTCGAAGCCGGAATGGACGATTACCTCTCCAAGCCGGTCTCGCCCGACAAGCTGGCCGAGAAGATCGGCAAATGGCTGGCGGGACGGCGCGCGGAAGTGGCCTGACCGGCGCGATCAGCGGTTCCGCATCACGATGCAGGACCCGCCCGCCGCCCGCAATTGCTGGCAGATGATCTCGGCGTTGACGCGCTTGTCCGCGCCGATCCGCACGGCATAAATGCCGCGCCGCCCGATCGCGGAACGCACGCGGCTGACCACCGGTTCGTGGTCTGCCAGCAGGGACGGAAACCGCCGCTTGAGCCGCTGCCATTGCCGGATCGCGGCGGCGCGGCGGAAATTGCCGGCCACCTGCACACCCCAGGGCAGCGTATGCACACGTGCCATGGGTATGGTCGCGGCGGCGATCACCGGAAGCGCCCGGCAGGCCGCGTCGAAGCCGAGTTTCTCGTCCAGCGGCCGGACCGCTGGCTGGTAGGCCGCATCGGAAAAGCTGTCAGCCGGTTCCCCGAGGATGGAGAGCACGTAATCCTCTGTTTCCAAAGGCAGGAAACCGCCGCTGGCGATCCAGCGGTTGAGCCGCCCCTCGCCGGCATTGTAGCCGATGGCCGCACGTCCGAGATTGCCGTAGGACGCCTTCATCTCGGCCAGATAGGCCGCCGAGGCTGGAATGGCCTGTGCCATGTCGAAACTGTCGGCAAGGCCGCGCAGCTTTGCCGTTCCGGGCATGAACTGGGCGATGCCCTCCGCGCCGGCCGGGCTGACCGCGTCCGCGTCGAAGCGGCTTTCCTTCCAGATCAGGCGCGCCAGGAAGTCGCGCGGCAGGCCGTGCCGGTCGGCACTGTCGCGGATGAGGGTGCAGACCGTGTCGAGATGCGCTGCCTTGCCGGTATCGCCCGGCGCGCCGGCCTCCTGTTGCGAGGCCAGTGCAGGCCCGGCCAGAAGCGCGGCCGCAAGGCCGGCGATGGCCCTATTCGGCCGCCGCATGGCTCCCGCGCCCGAACCGCCGCTCGATGTAATCGGCCACCATCACCTGGAATTCGGCCGCGATGTTCGCGCCGCGCAATGTCGCAGCCTTCTTGCCCTCGATGAAAACCGGCGCGGCCGGCGTTTCGCCCGTGCCCGGCAGGGATATGCCGATATCGGCATGCTTGCTCTCGCCCGGCCCGTTGACGATGCAGCCCATGACGGCGACCGACAGCGCCTCGACGCCCGGATACTTCTCCCGCCAGACCGGCATGTTGGCGCGCAGGTCCTCCTGGATCGCCTGGGCGAGTTCCTGGAACACGGTGGACGTTGTCCGCCCGCACCCCGGACAGGCCGCGACGATGGGCACGAACTGGCGGAAACCCATGGTCTGGAGCAGTTCCTGCGCCACCTGGACTTCCCGGGTCCGGTCGCCGCCCGGCTCTGGCGTCAGCGAGATGCGGATCGTGTCGCCGATCCCCTGCTGCAGAAGGATGCCAATGGCCGCCGACGACGCGACAATCCCCTTCGACCCCATGCCCGCTTCCGTCAGGCCCAGATGCAGCGCGTGATCAGAGCGCGAGGCAAGCATGGTGTAGACCGCAATGAGATCCTGCACCTGGGACACCTTGGCCGAAAGGATGATCCGGTCGCGCGGCAGGCCGATCTCCTCGGCCAGTTGCGCCGACAGCAGCGCCGATTGCACGATGGCCTCGCGCATCACCTCGTTGGCCGTCAGCGGCGCGCCCTTCGCATGGTTCTCGTCCATCAGCCGGGTGAGCAACTCCTGGTCCAGCGAACCCCAGTTGACGCCGATGCGCACCGGCTTGTCATGCCGGATGGCGGTCTCGACGATGGCGGCGAACTGCTTGTCCTTCTTGTCCTTGAAGCCGACATTGCCCGGGTTGATGCGATACTTCGCCAGCGCCTCGGCACAGGCCGGATGGTCCGCGAGCAGCTTGTGGCCGATATAGTGGAAATCGCCCACCAGCGGCACGTCGATCCCCAGCCGGTCCAGCCGTTCGCGGATGCGCGGCACCTGGGCCGCCGCCTCGTCCCGGTCCACGGTGATGCGGACGACCTCCGAGCCCGCCCGCGCCAGCGCCGCGACCTGCGCCACGGTTGCGTCGGCATCCGCCGTGTCCGTGTTGGTCATGGACTGGACGACGACCGGCGCGCCGCCACCCACCATGACGCCGCCGACAGGCACGCCGACTGTCTGCTTGCGCGGAAAGGGATGGGAAAAATACTGCGTCATGGCGATCCTGCCGGACTTCGGGCATCACTTGTGACCATGGATGTGGCCGCGCGCGTGCCGCTTGTCAACGGTGGCCGCGAAAGGGGAACGGAACACAACGCTATCGCGGCAAACGAAATGCCGGTTGCCGAGTTGACCTCTCGCTGCGCTGCAATATTCTCCGCGCTGCAATGCAAACAGCGAGGAATACGTCATGCCGATCAGCCGAACCGCCGTCATCACCGGGTCCACCTCGGGCATCGGCCTGGGCGTGGCCCACGCGCTGGCGGCCAGCGGATGCAACGTCGTCGTCAATTCCTTCTCCGACAATGACGAGGACCACGCCATCGCCGCCGCCATCGCCGGTGCCCACGGGGTCAAGGCGATCTATGTCCAGGCCGACATGGCCAAGCCGGACCAGTGCCGCGGCCTGGTCGAAAAGGCGGCCAGCACGTTCGGCACCGTCGACATTCTCGTCAACAATGCCGGCATCCAGCATGTGGCCAGGATCGAGGATTTCCCGCCCGCGAAATGGGACGGCATCATCGCCATCAACCTCTCCTCCGCCTTTCACGCGATCGCTGCCGTGGCGCCGATGATGAAGGCGGCCGGCTGGGGCCGCATCATCAACATCGCATCGGCCCATGGCCTGACCGCCTCGCCCTACAAGTCGGCCTATGTCGCCGCCAAGCACGGCATTGTCGGCCTGACAAAGACCGTGGCACTGGAGATGGCCGACGCCCGGGTTGCCGTCACCTGCAACGCCATCTGCCCGGGCTATGTGAAGACACCGCTGGTGGAAGGCCAGATCGAGGACCAGATGAAGGCCCATGGAATGGGCCGCGAAGAGGTGATCGAGAAGGTGATACTGCAGCGCCAGCCAACGCGAGAATTCGCCACAGTGGAGGAAATCGGCGGCACCGCCGTCTTCCTTTGCTCCGATGCCGCCGCCCAGATCACCGGAACCACGATCTCCATCGACGGCGGTTGGACCGCACTGTGAGGCTATTACCGGATCCGGTGCGGCCTCACCTGGCCGGGCTGAGCGCCGCCATCTGCATGGCGAGAAAGCGCTCCAGAGCGTCCTCGCGATCCTTTTTCGCCTTCACGCGCATTTTCATCCCCTCCAGCCAGTCGGAAAGCTGGGTTGCCAGCACGTCACCGTCGAGCGGCGCCTGCGCCCCGGCCTCGGCATAGACCGGCGCCAGCAGCGCGACCTTGCGCGCCTTCCACCCGTCGAGCCAGCCGGCCGAAAGGCCGCTCTTCATGTCGATGAGTTCCGCGCCGTGTGGCGTGGCCTCCATCTGCGCCATCATGTCGAGGATGCCTTCGCGTATGGCCATCCCGATCCGCTCAGATAGGCTGCCGGGCCGCGCCAGCGCGTCGCGCATGACGTCGAGCGACTGGTCCAGCATGGCGGTCGCGCCGGCTTCGTAGATATCCTGCTTGTTGCGGAAGAACTGGTATAGCGCCGGCCGGGACATGCCCGCCGCCTGCGCTATGTCGTCCATCGTGACGCGCGAAAAACCGTACGCCATGAACTGGGCGATGGCGGCTTGCAGGATGGCTGCGCGTTTGTCGGACTGGATCGGCAATGTCATGAACTGAATCATAAACCCCCGGAAGGCCGTTGACAATCTGACATTTTGACGAATAATGTCAAAACGTGAAAACAATGAGGTCCGCCATGCAATTGACGGTCAATGGGAAAACGGTCGAGGTCGATGTCGAACCGGATATGCCCCTGCTCTGGGTCCTGCGCGACGAACTGGGCATGACGGGCACGAAATACGGCTGCGGCATCGCCCAGTGCGGCGCCTGCACGGTGCATGTCGATGGTGTGGCGATGCGTTCCTGCCAGCTTTACGCGGGCGATGTGGAAGGCGCGATCACGACGATCGAGGGCCTCGGCACGCCGGATGCGCTCCATGCGGTCCAGGCGGCATGGATCGAACACCAGGTCGCCCAGTGCGGCTACTGCCAGTCGGGCCAGATCATGGCCGCCGCCGCCTTCCTGGAATCCAACCCGGACCCGTCCGACGCCGACATTGACGACGCGATGTCAGGCAACCTGTGCCGTTGCGGCACCTATCCGCGCATCCGCGAGGCGGTCAAGTCGGCCGCCGGCAAGCTTCGGGGGGTCTGATCATGGGACGCATCGCGACAATCACCCGCCGCACGCTTCTCGTCGGCGCGGCCGCCATCGCAGGCGGCGTGGCCTTCGGCGTCTGGCGCTACCGCGCGCCCTATGCAAACCCGCTCCTGGATGACCTGGAAGCCGGCGAGGCCGCCATCACGCCTTATGTGAAGATCGATGCCGACGGCGTGACACTCATCACCCCGCGCGCCGACAAGGGCCAGGGTGCCTATCATGTCCAGGCCGCGCTTCTGGCCGAGGAACTGGATATCGACCTCGACCAGGTGCGCGTCGATCCCGGTCCGCCCGACAAGGCCTACTGGAACACGGCACTCGCCGCCGAGGCGGCCGACTTCATGGTTCCCTCCGCAGGCATGATGCAGAATGCCGCCACGGTCGGCCTCTCCGCGGTCATGAAGTTCATTGGCATGCAGATCACAGGCGGCTCCACCACGGTGCCGGACCAGTTCGAGAAACTGCGTATCGCCGGCGCGGTCGCGCGCGAGACGCTGAAGGCCGCCGCCGCGAAACAGGCAGGCGTCTCCGCATCGCGCCTCAGGACGGAACAGGGCACGGTGATCCTGCCGGACGGATCCCGCCTGACCTATGTCGAACTTGCCCCCGCCGCCGCAGCGATCGATCCCGTGGAAGAGGTTTCACTGCGCGATCCGTCCCAATGGCGGCTGCTCGGCAAGCCGATGCGGCGCATCGACATGGTCGCCAAGTGCACCGGCACGCAGGTCTACGGCATCGACGGGAAAATCGACGGCATGGTCCACGCCACCGTGCTGCTCAATCCCGCGCAGGGCGGGCCGGTCAACGGTTTCGATGCCTCGGAGGCGGAAAAAATGAGCGGCGTGAAGGCCGTTGTCCCGGTCACGGGCGGCGTCGCCATTGTCGCCGACAATACCTGGCGCGCCTTCCAGGCCGCAAGCGCGGTGAAGGCGAACTGGGGCAAGGCAGCCTTTCCTGCGGCCATGGAGGGCCATTGGCAGGCCCTCGCCGATTCCTTCATCGCCGACCGGCAGGACAGCCGCAATCGCGATGATGGCGACGTTGAGATTGCCATCGCGGAAAGCGCGCCCGTCGAGGCCGAATACCGTTCGCCCTATCTCGCACACGCGCCCCTTGAGCCCATCAGCGCCATCGTCCGTGTCACCGATGACGCGGTGGATGTGTGGACCGGGACACAGATCCCGCGCTTCACCCAGGCCAATGTCGCCCGAATCACCGGCATCGATGCGGAAAAGGTGCGCGTCCACGTCTACATGATGGGCGGCAGCTTCGGCCACCGCCTCGAAGACGAAGTTGTCAAGCAGGCTGCCGAGATCGCGATGCAGATGAAGGGCACGCCGGTCAAGCTCACCTATTCGCGCGAAGAGGACATGACCCATGACTTCGTGCGCCAGATCGCGATGGCTAGGCTGCGCGGCACGGTGCGCGACGGCAAGGTGGAAACGCTCGATCTGGGCATCGCCATGCCGTCTGTCATGGCCAGCCAGATGTCGCGCCAGGGCCTGTCGGTCGCAGGTCCCGACAGCCAGATCGTCGCGGGCGCCTGGGACCAGCCCTTCGCCATTCCCAATCAGCGGGTGACCGGCTATCGCGCTCCCGAACTGGCGCCCATCAGTTCCTGGCGCTCGGTCGGCGCGTCCTCCAACGGCTTCTTCTACAACGCCGCGCTGGACGAACTGATAACGGCGGCGGGCGCCGATCCCATGGCCGAGCGGCTGCGCCTGTGCAGCGATCCGCTGGCCCGCCGGGTGCTGGAAGCCGTGGCGGAAATGTCGGACTGGTCCGGCCCGCAGCCCGGTGCCGGGCGTGGCCGCGGCGTGGCGCTGACGAAATCCTTCGGCGTCCATTGCGCGCAGGTCATCGAGGTGAGCGACACCGCAGACGGCATCCGCATCGACCGGGTCTGGGTCGCGGCGGAGGTCGGCACCGTGCTCGATCCGGTCAATTTCGACAATCTCGTCAAGGGCGGCGTCATCTTCGGCCTTGGCCATGCGATGAATTGCGAAATCACCTACACCGATGGCGTTGCCGACCAGACCAATTTCCACGATTTCGAGGGCATGCGTTTTTACCAGTGCCCGGTGATCGAGGTGCGCGGACTGGAGAACGGCCAGAAGGTGCTGGGCATTGGCGAACCACCCGTGCCGCCCGCCGCTCCGGCGCTCGCCGGCGCGATCTTCGCCGCCACCGGAACGCGGCTGCGTGAAATGCCGTTCAGCAAGTTCGTCGATTTCGCGTGAGGTTTCTGCAGGAAAGCGCCATGCACCGTTGATCCCGTTGCGTTGCAATTGCGTAACCATGGGTGGGATCGGCGCCGGAAGCGGTCAGGAGAGTTACCGCCTGCATCTTTTGTGCGTCGCACAAGCATGATATCAACGCGGACTTGCAGCGGGCCCCGCCAATAGCCACATCGGACAACTCAGGGGCCCGGAAACGGCCGTGCCCCGGAGAACGGGGCGCACGGAAAGGCCGGAACGGACGGAACCCATGGCTCGATTTCCCTTTCACCGGATTGCCGCCTTCGTCGTGCTGGCCGCGTCGGCGGCATGGGTGGCGACGGGCGAATTCTCTTCGGTCGGCTCCGCCGCCCACGATGAGGCGACAGCGTCCGTGAAGCCGGACGGCGGCGCGCCGGTGGAACGCGCCGAACCGCCGCGCGAACTCAAGACCGTGGCCGTCATAAATCCACCCTTCATCCGGCACAACCGCGCCATCCGCATTTCCGGCCAGACCGAACCCGACAAGAGGGCAGAAATCGCCACGCGCGCGGCCGGCATCATCGCCGAATTGCCGGTCTCGCAGGGCGAGCGCGTGCAGGAAGGCGATCTCATCCTGTCACTCGACAACGAGGGCAAGGCCGCGGCGGTGGAATCCGCCCGTGCCGTTCTGGCCCAGCGCGAGAAGGAATTCGAGGCGTCCGAGCGTCTCGCCCGCCAGGGCAGCCTGCCGAAACTGCAACTGGAAACCGCCCGCTCGGCGCTTGCCAACGCACGGTCCCAGCTTGAACAGGCGCAGGCCGAACTGTCGCGCTTCGAACTGCGCGCGCCCTTTTCCGGCATCATCGACAAGGTGTCCGTGGAACTCGGCAGTTCCGTCCAGCAGGGCGCGGCGGTCGCAACGCTCCTGTCGCTCGATCCGGTGATCGCCGCCGGCGAAGTGTCCGAGCGCGATCTCGGCCATATCGGAATCGGCGATACCGCGGAGGTCCGTCTCATTTCCGGTGACACGGTCGAAGGCACCATCCGCTACATCTCCCGTCAGGCAAGCACCGCGACACGGACATTTCCCGTCGAGATCGCGATACCCAATCCCGACGGCGCGATTCCGGCGGGCATGACCGCGGAGATCACGCTGAAGACGGACCCGGTCAAGGCCGTCAGGTTGCCGCGCTCGGTGGTGACGCTTTCGGACAGCGGCGATCTGGGCGTCCGTGTGGCGACCGGTGACGGCAAGGCCGGTTTCGTGCCCATCGATCTCGTCGACGACACGCCAGAAGGCCTTGTTCTGGCCGGGGTGCCGGACGATGCCCGCATCATCGTGGCAGGCCAGGACCTCGTCAGCGACGGCGAGCCGATCAATGCCGTCCCTGCCGACATGGAGATGCTGCAACGCCTGGCCGGCCGCCAGGCCATCAACTGACGGGAGCGCGCCATGGGCCTTGTCGGCGTCGCCATCCGCAATGCGCGGCTGACCATTTCCGTCCTTCTGTTCCTGCTCGTCGCGGGCGCGATGGCCTATGTCTCGATTCCCAAGGAAGCCGAGCCGGATGTCCAGATCCCGATCATCTATGTCTCGCTGCACTACCAGGGCATATCGCCGGAGGATGCCGAGCGCCTGCTGCTGCGCCCCGTCGAGACGCGGCTGAAAAGCATCACCGGCGTCAAGGAAATGCGGTCGACCGCCTACCAGGGCGGCGGCAACGTGATCGTCGAGTTCCAGGCCGGCGCGGATCTCGGCAAGGCGCTGGACGATGTGCGCAACAAGGTTGACGATGCCAAGCCGGACCTGCCCGATGGCGCCGACGAGCCCAGCGTCAACGAGGTCAACATTTCCGAGTTTCCCGTTCTGGTCGTCACCCTGTCCGGTGACGTGCCCGAACGCGCCCTGACCGCCGCCGCGCGCGAACTGCGCGACCGGATCGAGGAGGTCAACGGCGTGCTGGAAGCCGCCTTGCGCGGCGCCCGCGACGACCTCGTCGAGGTGATCATCGATCCCGTCAAGCTGTCCTCCTACGGCCTGCGCCTCGACCAGATGATCGCCGGCGTCAATGCCAACAACTCGCTCGTCGCCGCGGGGCAATTGCAGGGCGACCAGGGCAAGTATGCCGTCAAGGTGCCCTCGCTCATCGAAACGGTGGAGGATGTGGCCAACCTGCCAATCGTCGCCGGACCGAATGCCGTGGTGCGCGCCCGCGATCTCGCCACCATCCGCTCCACATTCAAGGACGCCGAGACGATCACGCGCCTCAACGGCAAGCCGGCCATCGCCATCGAGGTGTCCAAGCGCACCGGCGCAAACCTTGTCGAGACCGTGGACGCCGTGAAGGCCGTCGCCAACGACTTCAAGGCCCTGCTCCCCCCCGGCGCCGAGGTGGCGTTCAGCCAGGACAAGTCGACGACCATCCGCCAGTTGCTGGGCGACCTGCAGAACTCGGTCCTGACCGCCGTCATCCTGGTCTTCATCGTCATCCTCTACGCCCTGTCGGGGCGCGCCTCCCTGCTGATCGGCCTGGCCATCCCCGCCTCCTTCCTGATGGGCATACTGGGCCTATCCCTGGCCGGCCTCACCGTCAACATCGTCGTGCTGTTCAGCCTCATCCTGGCGGTCGGCATGCTGGTCGATGACGCCATCATCGTCACCGAATTCGCCGAACGGCGCATGAGCGAGGGCATGGACAAGCGGCAGGCCTTCGCGCTCGCCGCCCAGCGCATGGCGGGTCCCGTCATCGCCTCCACCATGACCCGCATCGCGGCCTTCTCGCCCCTGCTGTTCTGGCCAGGCGTGGTCGGCGAGTTCATGAAATACATGCCGATCACGCTGATCGCCACGCTTTCGGCCTCGCTGGTCTATGCGTTGATCTTCACGCCCACGCTCGGCGCGCTGTTCGCCAGCCGTCAGGTCGCCGAGCCGTCAGGCCGCGACGGGCTCTACATGTGGGTGGCCAAGCGCGCCATCCGCCACCCGTTCATCGTCATGACGGCATCGCTCGGCCTGCTTGTCGCGGTGCCGATGGCTTACGGCAAATACGGTTCCGGCGTCGAGTTCTTCCCCGATGTCGAGCCGGAATACGGGCTTCTCTATGTCCATGCCCGAGGCAATCTCTCGCTTGAGGAACAGGATGCGGCGACGCGGCGCGCGGAAGAGCGCATTCTCGGCTGGCCGGGCATCGAAACCGTCTACACCCGCGTCGGCTCGGTTCAGGGCGCGGGCGGCGCGCAGGTCGACGAGGACGTCGTCGGCGTGATCCAGTACGAATTCGTCGACTGGCGTGAGCGCAAGCCGGCCTCCGAGATCCTGGCAGACCTGCGCGTCGCCATGCGCGGCATTCCCGGTGTGGAAATAGAGGTCTCCGTGCCCCAGGCCGGTCCGCCAACCGGCAAGGCGATCCAGCTTCGCCTGTCGAGCGACAATCCGGCCGGCCTCAACGATGCTGCCCGCGACGTGGCCGCGATGCTGGAAACGGTGCCCGATGTCATCGACATTTCCGACGGAATGCCGTCGCCCGGCATCGACTGGGAGCTTCAGGTCGACCGCACGCTGGCCGCGCAATACGGCATCGGTCCGGCCTCGGTCGGCACGGTCGTCCAGCTCGTCACCACCGGCCTGAAACTGTCGGACTACCGGCCTGCCGGCGCCGACGATGCCGTGGACATCCGGCTGCGGCTGCCCGAAGACCGCCGCACGCTCGCCACGCTCGACCAGTTGCGCGTCGAGACGGCCCAGGGTTCGGTGCCGATTTCCAACTTCGTCACCCGCAAGCCCGCCCAGCGCACCGGCACGCTCAACCGTATCGACGGCACCCGCACGATCACGGTCCAGGCCGGGATCACCGAGGGCGTGCAGGCCGACAAGGTGCGCCAGGCCGTCATCGCCAAGATGGAAGGCCTGGACCTTGCCGAACGCGGCATCCGCTGGAAACTCGCCGGCGAGGACGAGGAGCAGAGGGCGGCCGGGGAATTCCTGACCAAGGCCTTCGCCGCCGCCATGGCGCTCATCTTCACCGTCCTGCTCGCCCAGTTCAACCGGTTCCTGTCGGTCGCCCTCGTGCTCACCGCCGTCGTCATGTCGACCATCGGCGTTTTGCTCGGCCTGCTGATCATGGGCCAGCCCTTCGGCGTGGTCATGACCGGAATCGGGATCATCGCGCTCGCCGGCGTCGTGGTGAACAACAACATCGTGCTCATCGACACCTATGATCACCTGCGCCACGAACAGGGCATGGACAAGGTGGACGCCATCATCCAGACCTGCCGCGAACGCGTCCGGCCGGTCATGCTCACGGCGGTGACCGCCATTCTCGGCGTGCTGCCGATCGCCTTCGGCTGGAACCTCGAACTGCTGAACCACGAGACCACGGTCGGCGCGCCCTCGACGCAATGGTGGATCGCGCTGTCTTCGGCCATCGTCTTCGGCCTCGCCTTCTCCACCGTGCTGACGCTGATCGTGACGCCGTCCATGCTGATGATCGTCACGCGCTCGCACGATTCCAGCGTCTACCGCTTCTTCCGCCGCATGCGGGGCAGGCCGTGGCGTTTCGGGCTGGCGATGCTTGCCACGCTCGCCATCTGGGGCGCGGCCGCCGCCGGCGGGCTTGCCGCCCTGTCGGCGCTGCAGGGCAATGGCCGGCTTGTGGCGCCCGTCATTGCATTCGTCGCCGCGTTGATGCTCTCCCGCATGATCTGGAAGAGCGCCCGCCTGCGCCGCTGGCTCGGCCTCGACGAACCGGCGCCGGGGCCCGCCACTCCGGAAGCGGCCTCCGCAAGGCAGGCTGCGGAAACGGACGCTGACGCGCTGGGCGCACCGGGCGCGGCCGAATAGAAGGGAACCAACTGCCCCTCACGACCGTTCCCGTTCCGCCCGACCAACCGGAACAGGAAACGTCCATGTCACTCGGCACCATCCTTCTCGTCATCCTCATCCTGCTGCTCATCGGCGCGATTCCCGCGCGTGGCCGTTTCGGCAACGCGCCGCTTGGCATCATCGGCACGATCCTGCTGATCGTGCTCATCCTCATGCTGCTCGGTCGCATCTGAGGAGCGGCCGCTGGAGACCAGCCATGGACCGTGTGACCGGCAGTTGTCTTTGCGGCAGCGTACGCATTGAAGCAGAAGGGTCCCCCTATCGGGTGGGTCTGTGCCACTGTCTGGATTGCCGCAAGCATCACGGCGCCCTGTTTCATGCCTCCGCCGTATTCCCGCTATACGCGGTCACCATCCAGGGCGAGACACGTGACTATGGCGGCAGGTTCTTCTGTCCGCGTTGCGGCTCCACGCTGTTCGGAATGTCCGGTGATGAAATCGAGATCAATCTGGGCAGCCTCGATGCGCCGGACCAGTTTCGTCCGACCTATGAGTTATGGACCATACGCCGCGAATCGTGGCTGCCACCATTCCCGCTCGCCAACCGCTATGAGCGCGACCGCACAGGCCAAGGCCGCTCCGAGGATTGAGGCCTGTCAGGCGGCACGCCGTGCCGGTCCGTCGAGATGCTGGTCGGCAATCGCCTGACGCAGCGCCGCTGCCGGCGGTGTGACTTGCTGCGGGCCGGCGAGCGCTTCCAGCCGCGCACCGTCCAGCGAATGGGCGGTGCGCCACAGATAGTTCATCTTCACCACTTCCCGCACCACCGGCATGAACAGGCCAACCAGTTTCAGCATGGTCCAGTTGACATCGGCCCGCTTCAGGCGGCGTCCGGCCGCCTGTTCCGCGGCTGCGAGCATCTGCTCGCCCGTCAGCGTGTGGCCCGCGAAGTGGAAGCGTTCGAACCGCCCGAGTTCGGCGCGCCGCTCCGCCAAGGCCACGAACGCCCGCGCCAGGTCCGGCAGATAGGCAAAGGCATGCGGCAGGGTCCACGGTCCGGGCCAGGTGAACCTGTCCTTCTTGAGATCCTTCAGGATCATGAGGTCGAGCCAGGTCCCGCCCTTCGGTCCGCCGTAGAAATCGCCGGCCCGCAGGATGATGACCTGGACGCCCTCCTCCCGCGTGGCACGTTCCAGCCGTTCCTCCATGGCGATGCGGATGCGCGCCTTGTCCGTCGAGGCATTTTGCGGCGCGTCCTCATCCATGCCCATGCCGATCTCCAGGCCGAAATTGTAGACATTGCCGGGAATCATCAGCGTTGCACCATGGGCCTTGGCCGCCGCGATCGCGTTTTCCACCATGGGCAATACGGTGGTCTCCCACTTGTCATAGGCCGGGTTCGCGGCATGCAGGATGACATCCGCGCCCCGTGTTGCCGCTGTCAGGCTGGCCGCGTCATGGGCATCGCCGGCCACCGGCACGACGCCTGCCGGCATTTCCGAGACCCGCGTGCCGCGCCCGATACCCTTCACCGTCCAACCGGCCTGCACAAATGCCTCTCCGGCCGTGAACCCGATATGCCCTGCTGCTCCGATGATTGCGATGGTCGCCATGGTCTGTCTCCTTTGTTCGTTGATGCAGAGGAGATAAACCTGCTATTGATGCATGGAAATTGGAATTATATGCAGATTAGCTATTCAGGAATGAATGGATGGACGATTTTGACTGGAATCTGGTCAAGAGTTTCCTCGCCGTTGCCGAAACCGGTTCGCTCTCGGCCGCAGCACGCCGCCTGAAGGCCAGCCAGCCGACCCTTGGCCGCCACATGGCGGAACTGGAAGGCCGCCTCGGCGTCACCCTGTTCGAACGCCTGCCGCGTGGCATGGCGCTGACGAATGCCGGGACGGCATTGCTTGACCACGCCCGCCGCATTGCCGCCGATACCGCTGCCCTGTCGATGACGGCGACCGGCGCTGCGCAGGAGGTGGCCGGGGCGGTGCGCATCGCCGCCAGCCAGATCGTGGCGCATTTCCTCTTGCCCGATATCGTGACCGCCCTGCGCCGGGCGGAGCCCCGGCTAGAGGTGGAAATCGTCGCCTCCAATGCGATCCAGAACCTGCTGACCCGTGACGCCGATATCGCCATCCGCATGACACAACCGGCACAGGGCGAACTGATTGCCCGCAAGGTCGCCGATGTCGCCATGGGCGCCTTCGCCGCGCCGTCCTATCTGGAAACTGCGCCGCCGCTTGAAAGCGCAACCGACCTGCTGAACCACACCGTTCTCGGCTACGACCGCGACGACCTGATGATCCGGGGGTTCGCACAACTCGGCCACGCAGTCACACGAGACTTCTTTCCCGTGCGCACCGACGACCAGGTGCTGCACTGGCGGCTGGCCGAAGCCGGTGCCGGGATCGGCTTCAACCAGTTGTATGCCGGCCTGAAATCGCCCCATGTCGTGCGCGTCCTGCCCGACCTGCCGCTTGAGCCCCTGCCCATGTATCTCGCCGTCCACCGGGAACTGCGAACGAGCCTGCGCATCCGCCGCGCCTACGACTTCGTGGCCGATGCCCTGACCGCACTGCCGCTGTCGACGGGCCGGTGATCAGCCCCGCTCACCCCTCGAAACGGACAAGCAGGTCCTTGGCGTCGATCTGGTCGCCGGACTGCACCAGCACGTCCGCGACCGTGCCGTCGCGCTCGGCGTGAAGCGCCGTTTCCATCTTCATGGCCTCGATGGACACCAGCACGTCGCCCGCCTTCACCGCTTGGCCTGCCGAGACCGCCACGGTGGAGATGACGCCCGGCATCGGCGCGCCGACATGGGTCTCGTTGCCCGCATCGGCCTTGGGCCGCGTCTTGGCGGCCGATGCGCCATGGATGCGGTCCGGCACCTTCACCCGGCGCGGCTGGCCATTGAGCTCGAAGAAGACCGTGCGCATGCCTTTCTCGTCCGTATCGCCGATGGCCAGGCAACGTATGACCAGCGTCTTGCCCTTTTCCAGGTCGACGAAGATCTCCTGTTCCTGCTCGATACCGTAGAAATAGACCGGGGTCGGCAGCACGCTGACCGGACCGTATTCCTCCTGCGCATTGGCGAAATCGGTAAAGACCTTCGGATACATCAGCCAGGAGGCGAACTCGAACTCGGTGACCTCGCGGCCGAGCTTTTCCTCCAGTTCCGCGCGCATGGCATCGAGGTCGGCGTCGGCGAGCAGGGCGCCGGGCCGCTCGGTATAGGGCTTCTCGCCTTTCAGCGCCTTCTTCTGCAGCCCTTCCGGCCATCCGGCCGGCGGCTGGCCGAGGTCGCCCTTGAGCATGGACACCACCGAATCCGGGAAGGCGATGTCCTTCTGCGGGTTCTCCACGTCGGCGACGGATAGATCCTGGCTCACCATCATCAGCGCCATGTCGCCCACCACCTTGGAGGACGGCGTCACCTTGACGATGTCGCCGAACATCAGGTTGGCGTCGTGATAGGCGCGCGCGACGTCGTGCCAGCGCGTTTCCAGGCCCAGCGACCGCGCCTGTTCCTTCAGGTTGGTGAACTGCCCGCCGGGCATCTCGTGCAGGTAGACCTCGGAAGCCGGCCCCTTGAGGTCGCTCTCGAAGGCGGCATACTGGTTGCGCACTGCTTCCCAGTAGAAGGAGATGCGCCGGATCCATTCCGGATCGAGTCCCGGATCGCGCCCGGAACCCTTGAGCGCCTCCACGATGGAGCCGAGGCAGGGCTGCGACGTGTTGCCCGACAGCGCATCCATGGCCGCGTCCACGGCATCGACCCCGGAATCGACCGCCGCCAGCACCGTCGCCGCCGAGATGCCGGATGTGTCATGCGTGTGGAAATGGATCGGCAGGCCGGTTTCCTCGCGCAACGCCTTGAAAAGGACACGCGCCGCGGCGGGCTTCAGCAGGCCCGCCATGTCCTTGACCGCGATGATGTGCGCCCCGGCCTTCTCGAGGTCGCGGGCGAGCGACAGGTAGTACTTCAGGTCATATTGCGGACGGCCGGCATCCAGCAGATCGCCAGTATAGCAGATCGTCGCTTCGCACAGCTTGCCCTCCTCGCGCACCGCGTCCATCGAGACGCGCATGTTCTCCACCCAGTTCAGGCAGTCGAACACGCGGAACAGGTCCACACCGCCGGCCGCCGCCTGGCGCACGAAATGCTTGACCACATTGTCGGGATAATTGGTGTAGCCGACGCCGTTGGCCCCGCGCAGCAGCATCTGGAGCAGCAGGTTCGGCGCTCCTTCCCGGATCAGCGCGAGGCGTTCCCACGGATCCTCGGTCAGGAAGCGCATCGAGACGTCGAAGGTCGCCCCGCCCCAGCATTCCAGCGACAGCAGTTGCGGCAGCGCGCGGGCATAGGTGCCGGCGATGCGGGCGATGTCATGCGTGCGCATCCGCGTTGCCAGAAGCGACTGGTGCCCGTCGCGCATGGTCGTGTCCGTCATCAGCACCCGCGTTTCGGCGCGCATCCACGCGGCAAACTTTTCCGGCCCGTCCCGGTCGAGGCGCTGCTTCGTGCCTTCCGGCACGTTGCCGCCCACGAAGGGCAGGACCGGCGGCGCGGCATCGGCTTTCGGCATCGGCCGCCCGCGTGCTTCCGGGTGGCCGTTCACCGACACGTCCGCGATGTAGTTGAGCAGCTTGGTGGCCCGGTCGCGCCGTTTTACCTGGCTGAAGAGTTCCGGCGTCGAATCGATGAACCGCGTCGTGTAGGAATTGTCGCGGAAATGCGGATGGCCGATGATGGCTTCCAGAAAGGTGAGATTTGTCGCCACGCCGCGGATGCGGAATTCGCGCAGCGCCCGGTCCATGCGCAGGATCGCCTCGTCGGCCGTCGGCGCCCAGGCCGTGACCTTTTCCAGCAGCGGATCGTAGAACCGTGTGATGACCGCTCCGGAATAGGCCGTGCCGCCATCCAGCCGGATGCCGAAGCCGGTCGCGCCGCGATAGGCGGTGATGCGGCCATAGTCGGGAATGAAGTTCTGTTCGGGATCTTCCGTCGTGATCCGGCATTGCAGGGCGTGGCCGTTGAGCCAGATGTGCTCCTGCGCGGGAACGCCCGATTCCGGCGTACCGATGGCCGCACCTTCGAGAAGGTGGATCTGCGCCTTGACGATGTCGATGCCGGTGACTTCCTCCGTCACCGTATGCTCCACCTGGATGCGCGGATTGACCTCGATGAAATAGAAGGCACCGGTGTCGGCATCCATGAGGAATTCCACCGTGCCGGCGCCGACATAATCGGTGGCCCTGGCGATCTTCAGCGCATGTCCGGCCAGTTCCTGGCGCCGGGCGTCGTCGAGATAGGGCGCCGGCGCCCGCTCCACGACCTTCTGGTTGCGCCGCTGTATGGAACAGTCGCGCTCGAACAGGTGCACGGCATTGCCATGCGTGTCCCCAAGCACCTGCACCTCGACATGACGCGCCCGCTCGACCAGCTTTTCCAGATAGACCTCGTCCTTACCGAAGGCCGCCTTCGCCTCGCGCTTCGCCTCGCGCACCTCGCGCTCCAGGTCTGCCGCCGAACGGATGACGCGCATGCCGCGTCCGCCACCACCCCAGGAGGCTTTCAGCATGACCGGGAAGCCGACCTCCTCGGCCATGGCGCGCACACGGTCCATGTCGTCGGGCAGCGGCGGCGTGGCCGGAACAACCGGCACGCCGATCTCGACGGCGAGATCGCGCGCAGCGACCTTGTTGCCAAGACGCCGCATCGTCTCCGGCTTCGGGCCGATGAAGACGATGCCGTTGGCCGCGCAGGCCTCGGCGAATTCGGGGCTCTCCGACAACAGGCCGTAACCGGGATGGATGGCATCGGCGCCGGAAAGGCGCGCGACGCGGATCACCTCGTCGATCGACAGATAGGCCTCGATGGGACCGAGATCGCGGTCCAGATGCGGCCCGCGCCCGATCTGGTAACTCTCGTCCGCCTTGAAACGGTGCAGCGAATACTTGTCCTCCTCGGCCCAGATCGCGACCGTTCTGAGGCCGAGTTCATTGGCGGCGCGAAAGACGCGGATGGCGATTTCGGATCGGTTCGCGACAAGGATCTTGCGGATGGCCAAGGCGGAAATCTCCGTTTAAATCGTTTGAATTCGTATTCATAGCGCAGTCCGTGTTGCAATGCAAAACGGTAAAGCATTCGTATGATTGTTTGCCGGACATTTCCAGCGGCAATCGGCCCCGGACGCCCCCTGAAACAGAAAACCCGGCCCCTCGAAAGGGACCGGGTCCTGTCTGGCCTCGGAAAGGCCGGATCAGTTCATCTGGGTGTACTTGCCGTCAGACCACTCGTAGAAGACGTAGCCCGGCAGCGAGACGTCGCCCTTGTCGTCGAAGGACAGCGACCCGAGAACCGTGTTGAAGTCACCTTCGTTGAGCGCCTTGACCACCGGATCGAAATCGGTCGAACCGGCCGCCTTGACGGCGTCGGCCCAGGCCTGGATCGCGGCGTAGGTGTAGAGCACGTAGCCTTCGGTGGTCTTGCCGGCAGCTTCCAGCTTGTCCACGACAGCCTTGGCTTCCGGATAGCCGCGCGGATCCGGCGAGAAGGTCATCAGCGTGCCTTCGCCGGCATCGCCGGTGATCGCCCAGTACTCGTCGGTGACGAGGGCGTCACCGGAGACGAGCTGCAGATCCATGCCCTGCTCCTTGGCCTGGCGGGCCATCAGGCCGGCTTCGGTGTGGTAGCCGCCCACATACAGGACGCTGACGCCTTCGGCCTTCAGCTTGGAAATGAGCGCCGAATAGTCCTTTTCACCGGCGGTGTAGGCTTCATAGAGGGCCGGCGTGCCGCCGGCAGCCTCGAAGGCCGCCATCGTGGCGTCGGCAAGGCCCTTGCCGTAAGCGGTCTTGTCATGGACGAAGGCGATCTTCTGGTCGCCGAAATTGTCCTTGAGGTACTTGCCCGCAACGTCGCCCTGCTGGTCGTCACGGCCGCAGACGCGGAAGACGCCCGGTCCCGGACGTTCGTCGGTGAACTTCGGGTTGGTGGAGGCCGGCGAGATCTGCACGATGCCTTCGTCGGCATAGACGGCGGAGGCCGGGATCGACGAACCGGAGCAGAAATGGCCGGCCACGAAGACCACGCCCTGGCCGGCGAACTGGTTGGCCACCGCAACGGCCTGCTTCGGATCGCAGGCGTCGTCACCGACTTCCAGCTTCAGCATTTCGCCATTGATGCCGCCGGCGGCGTTGATGTCGGCGACGGCCTGTTCGGCGCCGGTCTTCATCTGCTCGCCGAAGGAGGCGTACTGGCCGGTCATCGGACCCGCCGTGGCGATGACGATCTCGGCGAGCGCCGGGGTGGAGAAAGCGAAGCTCAGCGCAACGCCAGCAAGAAGTGCCTTTTTCATGATGACTCCCATTTGCACCCTTAACGGTTTTCAGGCCGGCGCGGCGGGTGGGTATCCAGCTGCCGGCTATGCGGATTTCCGATCCGCTTGAGCGATATCAAAGCCCAAAACGAAACGGAAATAAAGCGCCCTGCATCCCTGTTTTTGTTTCTTTTTCCAACAGGCTTAACCGGGATGCCGGGATGCGCTCAACGCCTCTTCCAGGCGAGCGGGCCGCTGCGCGAGAAGGCGAAACGGTATTGTTCGGCCATCTGGCCGGCCCGCGTATAGCGGTATCCGGCATAGCCGATGATCACCAGCACGGCCAGGTCGACCAGATAGTACCAGGGCGCGATCAGGTTGCCCTCGAAGAGCGAAAAATGGATGAAGCGCACCGCGGCTGCCAGCAACACGAGGTAGATGGCGAAGCTTGCCATGGGCCGCCATGTTTGCGCCACCGCGCGCCCTGTCATGAAGGCGGCTCCGCCGCCCAGCACGCAGGTCACGACGAAAAACTCGAAGAAGCTGACTTCCCAGAGCAGCGACGGCGTATGTTCCATCCCGTTCCCCTTCGGCCCGAGGCCTTTTCGTTCGATGCGGGCGCCGCTCAGTGGCGGCCGCCCTCCAGATACGCGGCGCGCACTTCCTCGCGCTTGAGCAATTCCTGGCCGGTGCCGGACATGGTGACCACGCCATTGACCATGACATAGCCGCGATGCGCCAGCTTCAGCGCGTGGAATGCATTCTGCTCGACGAGGAAGACCGTCAGCCGCTCGTTCCGGTTCAGGTCGCGGATGGCATCGAAGATCTGCTTGACGATCAACGGAGCCAGGCCAAGCGACGGTTCGTCGAGGAGAAGCAGTTTCGGCCGGCTCATCAGCGCCCGCGCGATGGCCAGCATCTGCTGCTCGCCGCCCGAAAGCGTGCCGCCGCGCTGCGAGATGCGCTCCTTGAGGCGCGGAAACAACTCGAACACCTTCCGGAGGTCGTCGTCGAAATGCCTGTCATCGACGAGCGAGGCGCCCATCTGCAGGTTTTCCATCACGGTCATGCGCGGAAAGATGCGCCGGCCCTCCGGCGATTGCGCGATGCCGAGCCGCATGATCTCGTGCGTCGGCATGGTCGTGATGTCCTGTCCGTCGTAGAGGATCTGGCCCGTGCGCGCCTGCGGCTTGCCGCAGATCGTCATCATCAGGGTCGACTTGCCCGCGCCATTGGCGCCGATCAGGGTGACGATCTCGCCGCGATGGACATCGACATCCACGCCCTTGAGCGCGATGATCTTGCCGTAATAGGTCTCCACGCCGCGCACCTGGAGCATCAGGTCGGTCTGGTCGCTCATGCCTTGCCCCCTGTCTTGCCCTTGCCAGCGCGGCTGGTGGACACCTTGCCGGCGTCGACGCGCCGCGAAAATTCGGTATCGCCTCCTTCGGCAAGCTGTTTGGCCTGGCCGATCCAGTCCTCGCGCTCGATGCGCCCGGGGAAGGCCAGGTAGGCGCCCACCCATTCGGCTTCCGCCGCCGACCAGGCCGCGATCTGGGAGAAGTGGAAGATGCCGAGCGCATTCAGCTTCTTCTCGTTGGCCGGGCCCACGCCCTTGATGCGCGTCAGGTTGTCGGCATCGCCCTGGGCCGACGCGAGCACGGCCGGCTTGCTTCCGGGAAGCCCGGCTTCCGCCTTGCCGGCCGCTCCGCCGGTCCCTGCCGGCATCTCGCCGGTTGCCGCATGGGCGCTCATCGCCGCCATCGGCGATTGGGGCCGTTTCCGGTCGTCGGCCTTCGAAGCGTCGGCGTGCTTGACCTCCTTGAGATCCTCCAGGATTTCCGGATCGTCGATTTCCTCCTCGTCGTCGACGCCCAGATAGGCTGCGATGACTTTCGGATCGTTGCGCACCGCTTCGGCGCTGCCGTCGGAGATCTTCTGGCCGTAGTCGAGAACGACGACATGGTCCGAGATTTCCATCACGACGCCCATGTCGTGCTCGATCAGCAGGACCGACGTCTTGTGCTCGCCGCGGATATACTGGAGCAGTTCGTTCAGTTCCGCCGATTCACGCGGATTCAGGCCGGCCGCGGGTTCGTCGAGGCACAAGAGATGCGGCTGGGAGCACATGGCGCGCGCGATTTCCAGGCGCCGCTGGGCTCCATAGGGCAGATCGCCTGCCGGATCGTCGGCACGGTCGATCAGGCGCGTACGCTCCAGCCAGTAGACCGCCTTGTCGATGGCGCTCTTCTCCGCCTTGCGGTAGCCGGCGAGGCCGAGCAGGCCGCCGATCGTGAAACTGGACGCGTCCATCAGCATGTTGTGCTGGGCGACCAGCAGGTTCTCCAGAACCGTCATGCCGCCGAAAAGCCGGATGTTCTGGAAGGTGCGCGCGACCTTGGCCCGCGCCGAGATCTCGAAATCGGGCATCCGCTCCAAAAGGAACACCGCGCCGTTTTCTGTCTTGTCCCATTGCCGGTTGGTGCCGGTAAGCGCCTCTACGGCTTCCGGTTGCCGGCCCGGCCCGTGACGCATCACGATGCGCCCTTCCGTGGGCTTGTAGAAACCGGTCACACAGTTGAAGACGGTCGTCTTGCCCGCGCCGTTCGGGCCGATCAGCGCGGTGATGTCGCCGCGCCCGACATTGAACGACAGGTCGTTGATCGCCACCAGGCCGCCGAACCGCATCGTCAGGTGTTCGACCGTCAGCACGGGATCGGCGTCCCAGTTCGCGGCCGCGCCGGCGGCCTTGATGTCCATCGCCTCGGCCATGATCAATGCCCCTCGCCCTGCGCCACCATGTCGGCGCCGATTTTCTTCTTTTCCTTCAGAACGGCCGATGGTTCACGCGACGAGATCAGTCCGCGCGGTTTCCAGACCATGATGCCCACCATCGCCAGCCCGAAGATGAGCATGCGGTATTGCGTCGGCTCGAATCCGTCGCCGAAGATGTTCTGCAGGAAGCCCAGGTTGCGCAGCAGTTCGATGCCGCCGATCATGACCACCGAGGCGATGACGACGCCGATCTGCGAGCCCAGACCGCCCAGCACCACGATGGCCAGGATGATGGCCGACTCCAGGAAGGTGAAGCTTTCCGGCGAGATGAAGCCTTGCCGCGTGGCGAAGAACGAGCCGGCGAAGCCGCCGAACATGGCGCCGAGCGCGAACGCCGTCAGCTTCGTGTTGGTCGTGTTGATGCCCAGCGACCGGCAGGCGATTTCGTCCTCGCGCAGCGCTTCCCAGGCACGCCCGATCGGCATCTTGCGCATCCGCATCGTCACCAGGTTGGTGATGATCGCCAGGATGAAGATGATGTAATAGAGGAAGATGAAGCGCTGGATCGGATCGTAGGCGATGCCGAAGAAGTCGGCGAAACCGCCCTCCCCGCGCTTGAACTCCAGGCCGAACAGCGTCGGCTTGGGAATGCCCGAAATGCCGTCCGGGCCGCCGGTGAACTCGTACCAGTTGAGCAGCACGACACGGATGATCTCGCCGAAGGCCAGCGTCACGATGGCCAGGTAGTCGCCGCGCAGCCTGAGCACCGGGAAGCCGAGGATGAGGCCCCAGAAGGCCGCCAGGACGCCCGCCAGCGGCAAGGCCATCCAGAAGCCGAACTCGAAATACTGCGCCAGCAGCGCGAACGAATAGGCCCCCACGGCGTAGAAGGCGACGTAGCCGAGATCCAGCAGGCCGGCGAGGCCCACCACGATGTTCAGGCCCCAGCCGAGCATGATGTAGGTCATGATCAGGATGGCCAGGTCGATGAACTGGCGGTCCTGCTGCGGAAAGAACGTCGTGAAGAAGAAAGGCAGCACGAGCGCGAAGGCGAACAGGATGCGCTTGAGCCACCAGGCCACCCGCTCGGCGGTGTCGCCGCCCGGTGCCGCGGCCGCGACGCGCCGCGTCACCGGCTTGTGCGTCTTGAAGACGAAGATGTTGAGCGCGAGGCGGCCCGCGAATACGATCACGATGGCCGCGATGAACAGTCCCCAGCGCGTGGTGAGCACCAGGCCTCCCGGCGCGATGTCGGTCCGCAAGCCGAGAAAGAAGAAGCCGAGCACACCGGTCAGCAGCGCGGCGAGGAAAGCGTCGCGCAGGGATTCCGCCATGGAGTTGGGATCCTTGGCCGGCACGATTTCCGGCGCCGCGCGCCGCTCCTCTTCAAGCCGCTGGGCGCCTTCGGGCGTGGTGGTTTCGGTTGGCTGGTGCACCATCAGACCTTCTCCACTTCCGGTTTGCCAAGCAGGCCCGAGGGCAGGAAGATCAGCACGATCGCCAGGATCGAGAAGGCCGCCACGTCCTTGTATTCCACGGTGAAGTAGCCTGACCAGAACACCTCGATCAGGCCGATCAGCAGGCCGCCGAGCATGGCCCCGGGCAGCGATCCGATGCCGCCGAGCACCGCGGCGGTGAAGGCTTTTACGCCGGCCAGGAAGCCGATGTAGAAGTCGATGACCCCGTAGAGGAGCAGGAACATGAGACCGGCCACCGCGGCCAGCGCGGCGCCCATGACGAAGGTCAGCGAGATCGTCCGGTCGACATTGACCCCGAGCAGCGCGGCCATCTTCTGATCCTGCTCGCAGGCGCGTTGCGCACGGCCCAGCGGCGTCTTGGTGATCAGCAGGGTGAAGCCGATCATCAGCGCCGTCGTCAGCACGATGATGAGGATCTGCATGTAGGAAAGCTGCACCACGATGGGCCCGTTTTCCGTCACGCCCTCCATGATGGTGACGCCGCCGGAGACGATCGGCTGCAGCGGCTTCACGCGCGCGCCCTGCGTCACCTGCACGAAGTTCTGCAGGACGATCGACATGCCGATCGCCGTGATCAGCGGCGCCAGCCGGAACGAGCCGCGCAACGGCCGGTAGGCCAGGCGCTCCACCGTCCAGCCCCAGGCCGCCGTGAAGATCATCGAGATGACCAGCACGATGAGCAGGGCCAGGATGATGAAGCCGATGCTCGACGCGGCGGTGAGACCGATGGCAACGATCAGCGCCAGTGCGATGAACGAGCCCACCATGAAGATGTCGCCATGCGCGAAGTTGATCATGCCGATGATGCCGTACACCATCGTGTAGCCGATCGCGATCAGCCCGTAGATCGAGCCGAGCGTCAGCCCGTTGATGAGCTGCTGGACGAAATATTCCATGCCGTTCCCCTGTTGCCCGGCCGCCTCTGACGGACAGTCCGGAAGCGCCGTCTGGCGCTGGACCAGTTTGTTATTCTTAGCGGCTCGCTCCCACAACACAACCGGCTTTGGCAAAGCCGTCGAATTGCGCGGCTACCCCCTCATCCCCGCCGCTTCCCGCGGCATTTTGCGAATTCCTAGCACCGGATTTCCGAAAAGTCCTTGCATCCTTCCCGTTATTTTTCACGCCCGGTTGCTGATTCTTGCAAAACATGGCCCTTGGATGCCGTTTTGTTGCAGAAAGGCATGATTCGGACTGTCGCGGCTGCGGACCGTCAGACAACCGAAAAGCCCCGGCAGAACGGGTCGCGGTCATCGATGAAGATCGTGTTCAGCCCGGTCATCACCGCCCAGCCCGCGATGGACGGCACGATGGCCGGCCGGCCGGCGACCGCCGTCGCCGCCTCCACCCGGCCATGGAAAAGCGATCCGATGATCGATTCGTGCACGAAATCGTCGCCGGGCTTCAGTTCACCGCGCGCCGCCAGTTGCGCCATGCGCGCCGAGGTTCCGGTTCCGCAGGGACTGCGGTCGATCGCCTTGTCGCCGTAGAAAACGGCGTTGCGCGCATGCGCGCCCGTCACGGTCGGCTTGCCTGTCCACAACACGTGGGTCACACGGTTGATCTCCGGCTTCTCCGGGTGGGCCAGCGTGTAGGCCTCGTTGAGCCGCTGCCGGATGACCGGGCTCCAGGCGATGAAATCCGCCGCCGAATGATCCGCCATGTCGCGAAAATTGGCCTGCGGCTCCACGATGGCGTAGAAATTGCCGCCATAGGCGACATCGACCGTCAGCGGCCCGAGCACGGGACAATCCACCTCCCAGCCGGTGGCGTGGAGCCAGGCCGGCACGTTGGTCAGCCGGACCTCGCGCACGTATTCGCCGTCCATGCTGTATTCGGCCTTCACCGGTCCCGCCGGCGTGTCCAGCATCAGCACGCCGGGGGTCCTTGGCCGCACCAGTCCGTGCTCCACGGCCATGGTCACCGTGCCGATCGTGCCGTGCCCGCACATCGGCAGGCAGCCCGATGTCTCGATATAGAGGACGCCCACATCGCAGTCGTCGCGCGTCGGCGGATAGAGGATCGCGCCCGACATCATGTCATGGCCGCGCGGTTCGAACATCAGCCCCGTGCGGATCCAGTCGTGATGGGCCAGGAAATCGGCGCGCCGCTCCATCATGGTCGCGCCTTTCAGCAACGGTCCGCCGCCGGCCACGAGGCGCACAGGGTTTCCGCAGGTGTGTCCGTCGATACAGAAGAAGGAATGGCGCGCCATGGATTGTCCTCAGAACCGTTGCGCGGAATAGGGCGACAGGTCGATGGCCGGAGCCTGCCCGCAAACGAGGTCGCGCACAAGGCGCGCGGTCGCCGCCGCCTGCGTCAGGCCAAGGTGTCCATGGCCGAAGGCATGGACGATGGCGGGACCGGCGCGCGACGCGCCGATGACCGGCAGCGAGTCGGGCAGCGACGGGCGGTAGCCCATCCATTCCCGCCCGCCTTCTGTCTTCAGCGCGGGCAGGAAGCGTTTCGCCTTGTCCAGCATGGCGCGGCTGCGGCGATAGTCCGGCGGCAGGCTCAGCCCGCCCAGCTCCACCGCTCCGCCGATGCGGATGCCTGTCTCCAGCGGCGTGGCGACAAAGCCGTGGTCGCAGAAGACAAGCTGGCGCCTGAGGTCGAAGGCACCGGGCGGAAGCGTCGTGTTGTAGCCGCGTTCGGTCTCCAGCGGTATGCGGTCGCCAAGCGGCGCGGCAAGCCGGTGCGACCATGCGCCGGCGGCGATGACGACGCGATCGGCTGTGAGCCTTCTGCCATCGCCAAGGCGGACGGACGGTCCGTCCGGGGCCATCTCCACGCTCTCGACGCCGGCCTGGACGAAATGCGCACCGCGCGATTGCGCGAAGGAGAAGAGCGCCTTGCCGAACAACTGCGGGTCGGACACGGTCATCCAGCCGGGAACGAAGACGCCCCTGGCGAAATGATCCGACAGGCCGGGCTGGAAATCGGCCAGTTGCGCCTTGTCCACCACCTCGAAGGCAACGCCTTGGCGCTCGCGCGCCGCATAGCCGGCCCTTGCTCCGTTGAAGCTGGCTTCGCTGTCGTAAAGTTCAAGGCAGCCGTCGCGCCGCACATGCCCTTCCGTTCCGGTCAACGCGGTCAGCACGGCCCATTCGCTGCGCGCCAGTTCCATCAACTGCGCCTGGGCGGACAGCGCCGCCTCGAACCGGCCCGGACGGCCCGCCGCCAGGAAGCGCAGGAGCCAGGGCAGGACCGGCAGGAAATGGCGCGGCGGGATGGAAAGCGGCCCCAGCGGATCCATCAGCCAGCGTGGCACCTGCCTGAGCATTCCCTTCTGCGCCAGCGGCAGCAGGTCGGAAAAGGCGAAGGCCGCCGCGTTGCCGGCACTCGTCTCCTCGCAGATGCCGGAGCGGTCCACCACCGTCACCGCATGGCCCTCGCCCGCCAGACGCGCGGCGGCCGCGGCGCCGATGATGCCGCCGCCGACGATGAGGACGGAGGGTTTGCCTTGCGTCATGGTGAACCTGTCAAAAATCCGGCAGAACGGGCCGGCTGTCCAGCGCCGAGCGGATCACCGCCTCGACCTGTGCCCGGCGGTCGCCCGACAACGGCCGGCGCGGCGCGCGTACCCGGTCATTCGTGCCGATGGCATGGACCTCCGCCAGCTTGATGTTCTGCACCAGATAGGTGGAAACGTCGAGATCGAGCAGCGGCCGGAACCAGCGGTAGATGGCCAGCGCCTCGGCCTGCCGGCCCTGCTTCATGAGTTGGTAGATGGCAACGGTCTCGCGCGGGAAGGCGGTGACGAGTCCGGCCACCCAGCCGACGGCGCCCACGGCCAGCGCCTCGAAGGCCAGGTTGTCGACACCGGTGAAGAGATCGTAGCGGTCGCCCAGACGGTTGATGATGTCGGTGGAGCGGCGGATGTCGTCGGAGCTTTCCTTGACCGCGACGAAGCGCCAGTCATCGGCCAGTTCCTCCATCATGTCGACCGAGACGTCGACACGGTAAGCGATGCGGTTGGAATAGATCATCACCGGCAGGTCGCCGGCGTCCGCCACCGCCCGCAGGCCGGCCACCGCCTCGTCGCGGTCGGCATGATAGACCATGGACGGCACGACCATCAGCCCGTCCGCCCCGGCGGCCTTCGCCTCGCGGGCCCTTTCGCAGGCCTCGCGCGTGCCCGCCTCGTTGATCGTCATGAGCACCGGCCTGCCCCCGGCCACCGCCCTCGCCGTCTTGAAGACCGCCAGCTTTTCCTCCGGCGAGAGCATCGGCCCCTCGCCCAGCGAACCGCCGACGATGATGCCGTCGCAGCCTGCTTCCATCTGCAGGCCGAAACAGCGCTCCATTTCTGCGTGATCGAGTTCATCGGTTTCGGTGAACTTGGTCGTCACCGCCGGAAAAACACCTTGCCACATATCTTGTCTCCCTGATCGTTGCATGTGATATATCAGAGCCGGAAGCAGGCGGTCAAGCCTGATATATCAGTTGATGGAAACGCGATGCCGCAGGCGGATGACATCCTTGAAACGCCCCCTCCAGCGCCGGAAAGCCAGGCGGATGCAGCCTATCGCCTTCTGGAAGAAGCGCTGGTGACGCTGGATCTCGAACCTGGCAGCGATGTGACGGAAGGCGCGTTGATCGCCCGTGTCGCGCTTGGCCGCACACCCGTGCGCGAGGCCATCCAGCGCCTTGCCTGGGAAGGCCTGCTGGAGATCCGCCCTCGGGCGGGCATCCGCGTCGCCCCGCTGGTCGAAAGCGACTGGAACAAGGTGCTGGAAGCGCGCCGCGGCGTCGAGGCCGTGCTTGCCCGCGCCGCCGCGCACAACCTGACGCCTGCCGCCGCACAAGGGTTCGCCGGCGCAGCAAGGGCCATGCAGAAGGCAGTGGCAGACCGTGATACCCGCGCCTTCCTCGAAGCCGACAAGGCCTTCGACCTGGCCCTCGCGCAAGCCGCGGACAATGTCTATGCGGCCCGCCTGGCCGCACCGCTGCAGAGCCATTCGCGCCGCTTCTGGTTTGCCGCCGCGCGTCCAGACAGCCTCGCGGAGGCTGCCGCCCATCACCTCGACCTGATCAACGCCATCCTGGAGCGCGACGGGGACCTCGCCCATGACGAGGCCCTGCGCCTGATGGCGCTGCTGGAGGCGATGGCAAGGGGACGGTAACGATCCATTGCCCGGGCAATCCGGCATGTCGGGCCGCCAAAATGATCTGCCGATGCAATTTCGTGGTTCCGTCCGATTGGATGTTGCCGACAGCCTATTCCCCGTCCAGCAACGAGATGAACTTCGCCGCGAGGTTCAGATGCGCCCGCTCATGCGTCCAGTTCTCGCTGTCATGTTCAAGCCAAGCAGGATAGGCGGTGACAACGACCACGAGGTTCTGGTCATGCACCAGGCCATAAAATTGCCCCCCGTGACCCCAGGCGAAATTGATCCGATGGTTTCCTGCGGAGGCTTGCCACCACTGATAGCCATAACCGAGATCCCGCAGGTACCGGCCGGCATGGCTCAGATGCTGCGTCGTGACCCAGGCATCGCTCGAGTAATCGGCCAGGGATTCGGAAACCCAGTCCGCAGGGATCACCTGCCGGCCCATGAAGCGCCCACCATCGAGATAGAGCTGGGCAAACCGGGCGGCCGTGCGCGGGGTCAGGTGAACGAGCGGGTAGTGAAAATCCTGCCCGTGCTCCCACTTGCCGAAGCGGACGTCCAGCGGTTGCAGCAGGTGCGCGGCTGCAAACTCGTCCAGCGCGCTGCCACAGGCCCTGGTGACGATCACGCCAAGCAGATCGGTTGAAAAGTTGGAATAATTGAATTGGGTGCCCGGATCGGCCACCAGCGGAAAATCCCGCAACGGCGCCAGATGGTCACCCGCCATCAACTGCTTCCACAGCGCCGGATCGGTTTCCTCCCAAGGCAGGCCGCTGCGCATCTGCAGAACCTGCCGGATGGTGATGTCCGATTTGCGCGGATCGGTGATCTGGCCAGCGAGTTCGGGAAGGAATCCCAGGATCGGGGCATCCAGATCGGACAGGCAGCCTTCGCGCTGCGCCAGTCCGACAAGTGCCGAAAAGATCGACTTTGCGGCTGACTGGATGAGCGTGGCGCCGTCGATCCTGCCTTCATTGAAGTATTTCTCGGCCACGAGCTTGCCGTTCTTGAGAACCAGGACACTGTAGAGTCGCGGCAGGGCATCCGCTTCGCGATACAGTTCTGCCAGCAGCACCGGGTCGAGCCCTTCGGCTTCGGGCGTGGAGATCGCGAAGTCGTCGCCACTGACCGGCGCGAAGTCGATTCCGGAAAGATCATCTGAGGACGGGCGCAACATGCGTGCGATTTCCGGCTTCGCGGCCGCAACCTTGCCGGAATCGAGGCGAAATCCGAGCGGCGCAAGGCCAGCGCGAAGCTGGCTGAAGATCTCTTCGTCTTCCGGAAGCGGTGCCGCTGCATAGTCATAGGCGGTCGCGCCGCTTGCACTTCGCAAGTACCGGGCGGCGCCTGCGTCAAGCAAGGCCCGAACGATTTCCTCGCGTCCGAGAAAGGCGGCGATATGCAAGGGGTTGGAGCCCTGCGCATCGGTCAGGGCCGGATCGGCTCCGGCAGCAAGCAGGGCCGCCGCAACCGCGGGCTTGTCGAACACCGTCGCGATGATCAGCGCCGTCGAACCGAAATCGTCGCGCTGGTTGAGGTCGGATCCTGCAAGGATATGTTGCTCGATCGCCGCAACGTCGCCCGTCAGCGCCGCTGCCGGCAATGAAATGGCGGGGGGCTGGTTGGCGGCACTGGCAAGTGGAACGGTCAGCAAACAGATGGCCGCAAAGGCAGCGATGAATATCCTCGACAATGCGTGTCCCTCCTTGGAGCGGACGGCCTTGTTTGAAAGTATAGCCCGCCGGCCGCGATCCAACAACTGTTGCCCCGGCAGGCAGGCGGACTCGCCGTGCGGACGCCGCCTTGCTGGCATGGTCATGTATTCGCCAAGAAAAAAGGCGGCCCGCCGGGCCGCCCTTTGAAAATGTCCGTCCTTTTTGAAGACGCCGGCGATCAGTCCATCGCCTTGAAGTGAAACTCGCCGCCTTCCTTGATGCCCGAGAACCAGCGCGCCGTCACCGTCTTGGTCTTGGTGTAGAAACGGAAGGCGTCCGGGCCGTACTGGTTCAGGTCGCCGAAGGCCGACTTCTTCCAGCCGCCGAAGGTGAAATAGCTGAGCGGCACGGGGATCGGGAAGTTGATGCCCACCATGCCCACATTGACGCGGCTGGCGAAATCGCGCGCCGTGTCGCCATCGGCGGTGAAGATCGACGTGCCGTTGCCATAGGGGTTGTCCATGGTCAGCTTGAGCGCATCCTCATAGGTCTTGGCGCGCACCGTCGAAAGCACGGGGCCGAAGATCTCTTCCTTGTAGATCTCCATGTCGGGCGTGACATGGTCGAACAGCGTCGGTCCGACGAAGAAACCCTTCTCGTAGCCCTGCAGCGAGAAGTTCCGCCCGTCGGCCAGCGCCTTGGCGCCCTGCTCCACGCCGGATGCGATCAGTCCGGTCACGCGCTCCTTGGCCGCACCGGTCACCAGCGGGCCGTAGTCCACGTCCTCGCCCGCGGTATAGGGGCCGACCTTGAGCTTCTCGACGCGCGGCAGCAGGCGTTCCATCAGCGCGTCGGCGGTCTTGTCGCCCACCGGCACCGCCACGGAAATGGCCATGCAGCGTTCGCCGGCCGCGCCGTAGCCCGCACCCACCAGCGCGTCCGCCGCCTTGTCCAGGTCAGCGTCGGGCATGATGATCATGTGGTTCTTGGCGCCGCCGAAGCACTGGGCGCGCTTGCCGTTGGCGGCGGCGCGGCCATAGATGTATTGCGCGATCGGCGTGGAACCGACGAAGCCGACGGCCTGGATCGTCTCGTTGTCCAGGATGGCGTCGACCACTTCCTTGTCGCCATTGACGACCTGCAGCACGCCGTCCGGAAGGCCGGCTTCCTTGATGAGTTCCGCAAGCATCATCGGCACGGTCGGGCAGCGCTCCGACGGCTTGAGGATCATGGCGTTGCCCGCCGCCAGCGCCGGTCCCATCTTCCACAGCGGGATCATGGCCGGGAAGTTGAACGGCGTGATGCCGGCCACGACGCCGAGCGGCTGGCGCATGGAATAGAGGTCGATGCCGGGCCCGCCGTCATTGATGTATTCGCCCTTGAGCAGGTGCGGCGCGCCCATGCACACCTCGATCACCTCAAGCCCTCGCTGCACGTCGCCGCGCGCGTCGGGCAGGGTCTTGCCATGCTCGCGCGACAGCGCCTCGGCAAGCTTGTCCATGTTCTCGTTGATCAGCGCGGCGAATTTCATCATCACCCGGGCGCGGCGCTGCGGATTGGTCGCACCCCAGCCCTTCTGCGCTTCAGCCGCGCGGGCCACCGCGTCATCGAGTTCGGCCTTGGACGCCAGCGCCACCGTGCCCTGCACTTCGCCCGTCGCCGGGTTGTAGACGTCGGCCTTGCGGCCGTTCCCGCCCTCGACCTTCGCGCCGTCGATATAATGTCCGATGGAATACATGGGTTTTCCTCCCGTCGATTGTCTCCGGCCGGCGGCCGGACCTGTCCATGAATGCATCATGGCCAAGGCGCGCGCAGCACGCAACGCGCGGCTTTCCAAATCCGTTGTGCGGAAATTGAAGAGGATATACGATTCATCATTACATTATTGCAGATCGTGGAGATGGTCTTGAACTGGGATGACGTTCGGATTTTCCTTGCGGTGGCCCGCGCCGGCCAGATCCTGGGCGCTGCCCGGCGCCTCGCACTGAACCACGCCACGGTGTCGCGCCGCATGTCTGCGCTGGAGGAGGCGCTCGGCGTGAAGCTGGTCGACCGCCAGACGACCGGCACGGAACTGACGCCCGAGGGGGTACGTTTCCTCGCCACCGCCGAGGCGATGGAGGCCGGCATGATCGCCGCGCGTGCCGAACTGGCGCCAGATGCGGGCGGCATCTCGGGCACAGTGCGCATCGGCGCTCCGGACGGTTTCGGCGTGGCATGGCTGGCGCCGCGCCTCGGCCGGCTGACAGCCATTCATCCGGGCCTCACGATCCAGCTTGTGCCCGTGCCGCGCAGCTTTTCGCTGTGGCGCCGCGAGGCCGACATCGCCATCACCATGGAACGGCCGGAAGAAGGCCGCCTCGTCGCCGGCAAGCTTGTCGATTACACGCTGGGCCTATACGCCTCGCGCGGATATGCCGCGGCCAACGGCCTGCCCTCCGGTCCCGACGGCATCGCCGGCCACCGCCTCGTCGGCTATGTGCCCGACCTCGTCATAAGCCCGGCGCTCGATTATGCCTCCGAGATCGCGCCATTCTGGCAATCGACATTCGAGATTTCCTCGGCGCTCGGCCAGATGGAGGCGGTACGCGCCGGTGCCGGCCTCGGCATTCTCCACACCTTCCTCGCCCGCCGCCACGAAGACCTTGTCCCTGTCGCCGGGTTCCCGCTCATCCGCCGCGCCTACTGGATCGTCTATCACGAGACGCTCAAGCCGCTCCGCCATATCCAGGCGGTGGTCAGGTTCATCCAGGATCAGGTGGAGGACGCCCGCGCCACGTTCATTTGAACACCGGTCCCCGTCCGGGCCGACGAAGGGGACAGACCGGAGCCTGTCCCCCGAGTGACGGCGTTCGCCTGGTTGCCGGAGGGAACGCGCTTTCCGGGACGTGAACAGTAGAGCCGGCTGGAAAAAGCCGAAATGGCGTGATCGCACCGGTAGGTCTTGGCCCCATTGAGCAGGGCTCGCGAACCCGCGACGCTGTCCACGGTGGCACATGCGCGAGGATACGGACATGGTCTTGCGTTTCGCGTTCGATCTGGGCACCGGATCCATCGGCATGGCCGTCTCGCGCACGGACGGACATGGAACCCTGGTTCCGCTTTTCGCCGGAGCCCGCATCTTGCCCGCCCGGCCGGACTGGCAGGAGGCGCGCATGGGCAAGCGCCGGAAGCAGGCCCGCTGCCGCAAGCGCCGGAAACGGCGGCGAAGGGCTTTCGCGGCCCTGTTGCGCCAAGCCGGGCTGCTCCCGGCGCCCGGCAGGGAAAGCGACCGTCTGTTCGGCCTCGATCCCTATGTCTTGCGGGCGGCCGCCCTGGACCGCGCGATCGCGCTGCACGCCTTCGGCCGGGTGCTGATGCATCTTCACAAGAGGCGTGGCCGCCTGCTCCCCGGAAACCTGGACCCGCAACCCTTGCCCGCACGGACCCCCGGGGAAATGCTCGCGCGGCGGCATGCCGGGCCTGTGCGCAGCCGCAAGCCGGTGCGCAATCGGCTGGGCATGCATTCGGAAGCCGTGCCCGAGGTCAGCCGGTTTCACGTTATTCGGGAACTGGAGACGCTCTGGTTGATGCAGCAGCGTTTTCATCCCGCCATCCTGACGGAAGACCTGCTTGAAAAGCTGCGCGCAGCCTTTCTCGATGAGGGCGAAGAGGGCCGGAAAGCCGCACGGACCGAGCGCAGGATCGCGCCGGCGCTTGCCGCCTTGCGCCATTGCATGGCCGCGCTTGAACACCGTTTCGGCAAGCCAGATGCCGTCGTCATCGAGCAGGCCCTTGCGCCGCCCGCGCAGCACGGCGTGCTTGCAGGGGCGGCGCTGCCGGGTTGGGGCAAGAGCCTTCTGCGCAAGGCCGGGCTGCGGCCGACGCGCAGGCGCCGCCTCGCCCTTGCACTGATGGACCGGCAGGAGCGCGCTGCCGGCGGCAAGGCCCTGTGCCCCTGGTCCGGCAAGGCGCTGAGCCGGAACCGGCTGTTCTCGGGCGCCTACGAGATCGACCATGTGATACCGGTGTCGCGCGGCGGCAATTCGGCTGCACAAAACCTCGTTCTCTGCCATGCCGAGGCAAACCGCCAGAAAGGCAACCGGCTTCCCGGTGAATTTCCCGCAGGCCGGTCGCATTCCAGACGCGCGGACATCCGTGACCCCGGCCTTGCCGGCATGGCCGCACCACCGGACGAAGCCGCACATTGCCGGCGCAAGGCCATGGCCCGGCTCGTCGCGTCCGCAACAGGCGAGATCGCCGCGCGTTGGCCCGGAGCGCGCATGGAATGGGCCGCGCCCTTTGCCGTCTCCGCGCTGCGGCGCGCGCTGGAACGCGAGCATCCCCATCCCCTCTTCGCCAAGTCCCTGGCTGACAATCGCAATCACGCGCTCGACGCGCTCGTGGCGCTGCATGTCGCAAGCGCCCGGGCTGTTTGCGGGCCTGAAATCCTGCCGCTGCTGGAGAATGCCACGGTCACCCATGCGGCTGAAACCGCCGGCCCCGCCACCCGTGAAATGCGCTATGGCGCCGCGGGAAGCGTGGACGGCACGACCCTGATCGTGACCCGCCGCCCCGTCACCGCCCTGACCCTGGCGGAAACACGCCGCATCCGGGACGCGACGTTGCGGCACAGCGTCATCGCTCGTCTGGAAGCCGCCCCGCCCGGAACAAGGCCCGTCGACATCCTGGCGCGCTTCTCGCGCGAGACCCGCATTCGCCATGTCAGGGTCGCGCGGCCCTCCGACACCGCACGGCCGAACCGTCGGGGTGCTGCATGGATCGTCCCTGCCGGCAATGCCCATCTCGACATCGTGTCCCTGCAGACGGGCGAGTGGATCGCCTGCGGCGCCAGCCATGCGGACGTGGCGCGCAAGGACTGGCGGCCGGCCTGGGAAGCGGCGCGGATCGGCGGCAAGCTCGTCATGCGCCTGCGCGCCGGCGACCTGCTGGAGATCGATGGCGAATCCGGGCGCAGCCTGCGCACCGTGCGCCGGCTGGCCAATGCGAAGGGCCGTCTCTACCTCGCCGCGCCGGAGGAAGGCGGTTCGCTGGCCGGCCGGCATGCGGACCCGGACGATCCGTTTCGCTGGGAACTGGTCACCGCCGAGGGACTGCGCCGTCTCAATGCAAGGGCGCTCGACGTGACGCCGGCGGGTCTCGTCCGTCAGCGCCGCAGCAACGTCACGCCCTTCGCGCCTCCGGTTGCCGGACCCCGCCCCTGACGGGATCCGGCGCCGCCCGGAAAGAGCATCCAACCGGAACAGATATTTTGCCGATTGGCTTGCGGACCCTATATCGCCGCGACTGCCATTGCAGCGCGAAAGGGGTTTCATGGTTAGTGGCGCGCAAACGACAACCGCACCCGTCCTGCGTCTCGTGCTCGGCGACCAGCTTTCCACCCGGCTGACGGCCCTGGAGGATATCGGCGACGGCGACATCGTGATCATGGCGGAAGTCGCCGCCGAAGCCACCTATGTGAGGCATCACAAGAAGAAGATCGCGTTTCTTTTCTCAGCCATGCGCCACTTTGCCGGAGACCTGGAAGCGAAAGGCATCGCCGTCGACTATCTGCGCTACGGCGATCCGCACGGCGCTTCGCTGGAAACGGCTGTCAGGGCCGCGATCGAACGGCACGGCGCGGCCCGCGTCGTCATGACCGAACCCGGCGAGTGGCGCCTTCTGGAAATGATGCGTGACTGGACCAAAACCCTCGGACCGGAGGTGGAAATCCGCCCCGATACGCGCTTCCTGTGCAGCCATGAGCGGTTCCGTGATTGGGCTGAAGGGCGCAAGTCGCTGCGCATGGAATTCTTCTACCGCGAGATGCGCAAGGCCAGCGGCTTCCTGATGCGCGGCGACCGGCCGGAAGGCGGGGAATGGAACTTCGACAGCCAGAACCAGGAACCCCTGCCCGACGACGTGTGCATCCCCGTCCGTCCGGACTACAAGGTCGACGACACCACGCGCGAGGTGCTCGATCTCGTGGCGAGGGAATTCCGCGACCATTTCGGCGATCTCGAACCCTTCAGTTATCCGGTCACCCGCCGCCAGGCCCTGCACTATCTCGACTGGTTCGTGAAGGAGGCCCTGCCCCGGTTCGGCACGTTCCAGGACGCCATGAAGCAGGGCGAGCCGCTGCTTTTCCATTCCCACCTGTCGGCGCTGATCAATTGCGGCCTGCTGGACCCGCGCGAATGTTGCCGGAGGGCGGAGGACGCGTTTCACGCCGGCGATGCGCCGCTCAACGCCGTCGAGGGCTTCATCCGCCAGATCATCGGCTGGCGGGAGTTCGTGCGCGGCATCTACTGGCTGAACATGCCGGCCTATGCGTCTTCCAACAAGCTGGACGCCCGCCGGCCCCTGCCCGGCTTCTTCTGGACAGGCGAGACCGAGATGAACTGCCTTGCGCAGTCGATTGGCGAAACCCGTGCCAACGCCTACGCCCATCACATCCAGCGCCTGATGGTGATCGGAAACTTCTGCCTGCTCGCCGGTCTCGACCCGCGCGCGGTGCAGGAATGGTATCTCCTCGTCTACTGGGATGCCTATGAGTGGGTGGAGATGCCCAATGTCGTCGGCATGATCCTCTGGGCCGATGGCGGCCTCTTCGCGTCAAAACCCTACGCTGCCTCGGGCAGCTATATCGACCGCATGTCGGACTATTGCGCCGGCTGCCGTTTCGACGTGAAGAAGAAAACCGGCGCGGACGCCTGCCCGTTCAATTACCTTTACTGGGATTTCCTGGACCGCAACCGGCGGTATCTGGCGGGCAATGCCCGCATGGCCATGATGTATCGCACGCTCGACCGCATGGCGGATGAAAAGCGAAGGAACCACCGAACGGATGCGCGGATGTTCCTGGAGGCCCTTTGACTCCCCGGACTGATCAGGATCAAGGCGGACAGGCCTCGCCA
Source organism: Zhengella sedimenti (assembly GCF_046506625.1). Taxonomy (NCBI): domain Bacteria; kingdom Pseudomonadati; phylum Pseudomonadota; class Alphaproteobacteria; order Hyphomicrobiales; family Notoacmeibacteraceae; genus Zhengella; species Zhengella sedimenti. Next base: position 742,412 of record NZ_JBKFFP010000001.1, on the reverse strand, counting down.
CGCTAGCCTCGCCATGACGCAAACACGGGCAGGAGGGACACCCATGAGGTTAAGGGGCATGCTGGTGGCGGGTCTTCTGGCCTTTGCCCTGTACGGTCCGGCGGCAGCCGGCGAAGTCCATTCGCTTGCCGGTGTCAGTTTCGAGGCGCCGGACCGGTGGGCGGAATTCACCCGCATCGAGGATCAGGAACTGGGCTTCGTGCGCCCGGACAGTCTCGGCCGTCTCTCGGTCTACTGGTGGCTGCCCGATGAACCCCTGCTCGGTGCGCCCGACATCCTGTCACACGAGACGATCTCGGTGGCAGGCCGCCCCGCCCTGCTCGTCCACTACGACTTCTATTCCGAGGAATCGTTGAAGGCGGTTCTCCTGGAGCCGCGCGACGATGGCCGTCAGCTCGTGCTGGCCGTGGACTTCCCCAAGGGAGAGACCGGCGCGCACGATGCCCTGCTGCGCGATGTACTGGACAGCATCCGGTTCGATGGCGATGCGGATGCACCATCGGCGACGGCAGCGGATCAAGACGAGGGCGCGCCTGCCATGCCCCCGCAACAGGCAGGTCTGGCCACGGGTCCGGATGTCGATCGGCAATGGCTGGCTGACCGGTTCGGCCAGGATTGCACCATGGTCGAACTGGGCACGTGGCGTCATCCCGTGCGCGCTGTCCTGGAACAGGCCGGCGCCAACCGCCTGCTCTGGCTGGCGCTTTGCCAGGACCGGACCTATCCGGTCTTCGGCATGGAGTTCGACTACGATCCGCGCGGCGCCACCCGCGACTATTTCGTTCCCCTCTGGATGGACATGCTCGAGGCCAATGGCCGCTGGGCCTTCTCGGTCGCCATTCCCCGCGACAATGTCATGGTGAATGTCTCCCGCGACGGCAGCGGCGTCATGCTGGATGAAGAGGAACTCGATTTCACCGCACCGGCAGGCGAAACCATGCAGCCTGATGGCGACGCGGCCGAGCCGGAGGCTGCGCCCGGCATTTCCTTCACCGACGAACCGCCGGCTGCGACCGCACGGGACACACAGCCGCCGGCCGGCATGGATTCCGGCGCAAGCCCGCTGGCCGGCGCTGACCCGGAAGACCTGCCTCCCGTGTCCGGTTCCGGCGCGCCATCGGCCACGCCGCGCAACGGCATGGAAGCCGTCATGCGCGACCTGAACAATTACCTGAAGGACTGATGCCATGCTGAGACTTGCCCGCGCGCTCATCCTCCTCGTCCTGTCGTCAGGGATTTTCGCGCCGGCGGCGAACGCCGCCCAACAGGACAATGTGGACTATGTCATCAACCGCATCGGCAATGTGCTGGAGGACTCGCTGGAGCGAAAAAGCTGGCGCAACAGCTACCAGCTTGCCGAACGGAACATCGAGGACCTGAAGAACACGCTGCGCCAGGGCGGACAGGTCTCGTCGAACCCGGTTCAGGCCTATCGCGACAAGCTTGCCGCCATGATGGAGGAGCGCAAGCGCATCTGGAAGGAACTCGATGATCTCCAACAGAAGTTCCAGAAGGACCGGACGCGCTATTCCCAGCAGGCCATCCGCGACATCGTCGGCGAGATGATCAACCGGATGCGCCCGCGCGCCGGCGCACTCGATCCCTTCTCCATTGCCATGTCGAAGAACATGGAGGTCATCAAGGACGATTTCTACAAGCTGCGCACCGCCGACCAGGGCATACGCCTCATCGATGACTACAAGCGCTCCATCCTCCCGGCCATCCACGACATGCGCGACCGCCTGCACGGACTCGAGCCGCTTCTGACGGCCTACAAGGCTGTCTCGGAACCGGCAGGATTCGAGGGCACCTATTCCGGCAGTCTTGGCGGCGGCGCCTCGGGCAGCATCGAGTTCCGCATCTTCGGCTTCCAGGTCACCGGCACCGTCTCGGGTGCCTACCAGGGCGATCCGGTCAACGGTTCCTTCACCGGCCGGGTCACGCCCGACGGCGCGCTGTCGGCTTCGCTGAAGGGGCTTGTCGGCGCCGGCAAATGGGACAAGCCCATGGCCTATGCCGGCAACCTTTCCGGGCGCATCACCCCGCTCGGCGCGACGGGAAACTGGAAGGCGGGCAACAGCTGGGACATGCCGTCCGGCGACTGGTCGGCAACGCGGCGCTGATCCGGCCGGATCAGCCGCCGGGCCGGATCGCCACGGTGATCACGATGGCCGCGATGGCGATCAGGGCCAGTTTCCAGAAATCCTTGCGCCGCTTCAGCCCCGGCAGTCCCAACGGCTTGATCAGGTGCACGGCCATCATGATGATGATGATGAGGGACAGGATTTTCGACAATGACGGGCTCCTCGCGCACGGGCCGGCGCACCGAACACCCTTCGACCCGGACCGTCAACCCTGAAGGCCGGCCGGGCCTTGACCTTTGAAAGGGGCTGGCGCACGGTCCGCGGCTTCTAGGAAAGAGGATAGACCATGAACCTTCAGGGCAAGACAGCCATCGTCACCGGTGCCGCCACGGGGATCGGACGCGCCATTGCCGAACGCTTCATCGACGAGGGAATGTCCGTCGTCATTGCCGACATCGACCAGGAACGGGGCCGCGCGGCATTGGAAGACCTGGCAGCGCGCGGCGAGGCCCGTTTCGTCAAGACCGATGTGGCCAAGCGCCTCGACGTTCACAATCTCGTCGCCCATGCCCTCGACCAGTTCGGCGAGATCGACGTGCTCGTCAACAATGCCGGCGTCATCCACGCCGCTGCCTTTCTCGATCTGGCGGAAGAGGATTTCGACCGCGTCCTGTCGATCAACCTGAAAGGGGCCTTTCTCACCGGCCAGGCGGTCGCCCGCCACATGGTCGAGCGGGTTCGCAATGGCGGCAAGCCGGGCGCCATCGTCAACATGTCGTCCGTCAATGCCGTCTTCGCCATCGAGAATCAGGTGCCCTATTCCATTTCCAAGGGCGGCATGAACCAGCTGACCAAGGTCATGGCGCTGTCGCTCGCCCCCCATGGCATCCGTGTCAACGCGATCGGCCCGGGCTCCATCGCCACGGAGATGATGGCATCCGTGGCCGCCGACGAGACGGCGCGCCGCAAGGTGCTGTCGCGCACGCCGCTGGGCCGCATGGGCGATCCCTCCGAGATCGCAGCCATCGCTGCCTTCCTTGCCTCCGACGAGGCCAGCTACATCACCGGACAGACGATCTATGCCGATGGCGGGCGCCTGCCGCTGAACTACACTGTTCCGGTGAAGGAGAAGAAGGACTGACGCGCGGCGGAGGCCGACCTGATTCATCGATGCAGCAGAACGGAAAGGGAGTGAGAATGAAGATGCGTTTCCTGTTGGCAGCCTTGCTGCTCGCCACGACAGCCGCCCACGCCGAACAGGTCGGGATCACGCCGGACCTGATGAGCGTCACGGTCCCGACGCCCGATGGGCCGGTGGAGATTTCACGCGTCCAGGACAATGACGCTGTCATCGAGGGCGAATTCGCGCGCATCGCCAGGCCCTGCCCGAATTTCTGCATCCAGCCGATGATTCCCGCCGAAGGCGTGACCCCGATTGGCGAGCTTGAAATGCTCGAGTTCCTCAACGATCCCGATGTCGTCGTGATCGACGGCCGCGTCAGGCCGGATTTCCTCACCGGCGCCATCCCCGGCGCCGTCAACGTCCCCTACACGGAAGCCGCGGACCGGCTTGGCGAACTGGGCTGCGAACCGGATTTCGACGGCTGGATCTGCGAGGGCGACAACATCAAGTCCGCCGCGCTCTATTGCAACGGCCCCTGGTGCGGGCAATCGCCCACGGCCGCGCGGCGCATGATCGAGGCCGGCTTTCCGGCCGAAAAGATCTACTACTACCGCGCCGGCATGCAGGGCTGGCGCATGCTCGGACTGACCGTGGCGATGCCGGGGCAATAGGCGAAGCAGGCAAAGAGGCCCTGGCCGCGCGGATACCCATTGCCTCCTGACAGGATGCTGTCAGGAGGCGTATGGCAATATGCCCTTGTCATGACCGTCTTCAAGGAGCTTCCCATGTCAGGCACAGATACCATGCCCGCCCCGGTCAACGGACAGGTTTGCTGGTTCGAAATTCCCGTCACCGATCTCGATCGCGCGCAGCGGTTCTACGAAAGCGTGCTTGGTTGCAGCATGCGCCGCGACGACACCGGGCCGAACCCGATGATCGCCTTTACGCGGATGGACGATCCGGTCGCCTCCGGCCATCTCTATCCCGGCAGGCCCGCCGCGCCGGGGACCGGCAATACCATCCATCTGGTCGCGCAGGATCCGCTGGAAACGGTCATCGAGCGTATTCCGGCCGCTGGCGGCCAGGTTGTCTCGCCGGTGATCGACATTCCGGTCGGCCGGTTCTTCTACGCCACCGACCCGGACGGCAATTCCGTCGGTTTCTTCAATTTCAAGACCTGACGCCATGCGCCGCGCGGATCGCCTGTTCGCCATCGTCCAGCATCTGCGCGGCGGACGCCTTGTCACGGCGCGCATGCTGGCCGAGCGGCTTGAGGTTTCCGAGCGCACGATCTACCGCGATATCGCCGACCTCCAGGCCTCCGGCGTGCCGGTGGATGGCGAGGCAGGCGTTGGCTACATCCTGCGCGCCGGTTTCGACCTGCCGCCATTGATGTTCACCCGCGAGGAAATCGTCGCCTTGGTGGCCGGCGCCCGCATGGTGCGGGCCTGGGGCGGCGCCGCCATGGCGCGCGCGGCGGAAGAGGCGCTGGTCAAGATCGCCGCCGTCCTGCCCGAGGATGGCGCATCCAGGGTGAACGCGCCGCGCATCTATGCCCCGCCCATGACACTGGGCGAGGCCGAGCGCGGCCTGATCGATCGGATTGAACTGGCCTGCGATACCTGCGCCATGTTGAAGCTGGCCTATCGCGACGAGGCCGGCAACGAAAGCGAACGGACCGTGCGCCCGCTTGGCCTCTGGTTCTGGGGCAAGGTCTGGACGCTCGTCGCCTGGTGCGAATTGCGCGGCGATTTCCGGATGTTCCGCATTGACCGGATGCTGGCGCTCACGCCGACAGGAGAATGTTTCCGGCCGGAACGGGGCAAGCAACTGGCCGATTTCTATCGCCAGTTGGAAGCCTGCGGCGACATCCCGCGCGACGGATTGCCATCCTCGATGCCCTGAATGAAAAAGGCCCGGCGCGTTGGCGCCGGGCCCTTGAACGTGTAGCCGGCGTCTGGCCGGATCAGAACGAATCGTCCTCGTCCTCATCGTCCTTCCTGCCCTTGAGCGAGGAAAGCTTGGCGAACACCTTGTCGGCATCCAGTTCCTGGTCTTCCTCCGCCGGGGCGGAAGAGGAGGGCGCGCCGAACACCGAAGTGCTCTCGTCGAGGTTTTCCGTGGCGCTGGCGGGCAGCAGCGTGTCGCCGGTCTCTGGACGCGGCGGGGCGTTCTTGGCCGCCTTCTGCACTTCCATGTCGAGATCGATCTGCGAGCAGAGCCCCAGCGTGACCGGGTCCATCGGCTGCAGGTTGGGCGAATTCCAGTGGGTGCGCTCGCGGATCTGCTCGATGGTCGACTTGGTCGTCCCGACAAGGCGCGAAATCTGCGCATCCTTGAGTTCCGGATGATTGCGCACCAGCCACAGGATTGCATTCGGCCGGTCCTGGCGCTTGGAAAGCGGCGTGTAGCGCGGGCCCTTGCGCTTCTTTTCGGGAATGCGCACACGCGATTCCTGGAGATGCAGCCTGTAGTCGGCATCCGCTTCGGCCTTGGCGATCTCGTCGCGCGTCAACTGGCCGGTGGAGACGGGGTCGAGGCCCTTGATCCCCTGCGCCGCCTCGCCATCGGCGATGGCCTTCACCTCGAGCGGGTGCAACTTGCAGAAATGGGCGATCTGGTCGAAGGAAAGGGCCGTGTTGTCGACCAGCCAGACAGCGGTCGCCTTGGGCATGAGCAATTGCTGGGCCATGATGAGGAATCCTCTTTCTTCGCCCGCGTCTCCCGTCGCGGGCGGTGGTCGCAGCCACCGGTTATTAAGGGAAGTGGCCATCCGTATAGTCGCATTTGGGCGCGAGTGCAACGGAAACCCGCCCGCACCTGCTTGACAGCCGCGCGCGGCGTCGTCTATGAGCCAGCATCTTTTTCGAGGAGGCGCGCCCGTGCAGGCGCGCTTGTCATGTAAGGCCCACCTTCATTGGCAAGGGCCGGGAAGAACGGGTCAGTACGATGAAGATCAAGAATTCGCTCAAGGCGCTCAAGAGCCGTCACCGCGACAACCGCATGGTTCGCCGCAAGGGCCGCATCTACATCATCAACAAGCAGAATCCGCGCTTCAAGGCCCGCCAGGGCTGACGCGCCGTTCCCCGGCCCGGACTTCGTCCGGCACGAGGATTGGGACTTCACGCTTTTTTGGTTTGACGTTTCGCCGGACGGGACTAACCTTTCGTCCATGCGAAACGTTTTTGCCTGCCTGCCGATCATGTTCTGCCTCGCCGGACCGGCCATCGCGGCTGAAGAACCGGCACGCGGCGAACGGCTCGACACACTCTTTTCCGAACTGAAGCGAACCGCCAATGCCGCTGCCGCCCGCAGGGTTGCCGGACGCATTTCCGCGATCTTCACCGAATCGGGCAGCGCCACCGTGGACCTGCTGATGCAAAGGGCGAAAACCGCGATGGATGGCAAGGATCACGGCCTCGCGCTCGATCTTCTCGACCAGGTCATCATGCTCGAACCGGACTATGCCGAGGGCTGGAACCGCAGGGCGACCGTCCACTTCATGATGAAGAACCATGCCAAGGCGATGTCGGATATCGAACGCGTCCTGGAACTCGAACCGCGCCATTTCGGTGCGCTGACGGGCATGGCGGCGATCCTTCGTGCGGAAGATCGTGACGAGACCGCCCTGCGCGTCTACGAAAGGACGCTGGAGATCTATCCCATGATGCGCGAGGCCCAGGAAGCGGTCGGACGGATCGCCGACCAGCTCGCCGGCGAACCCATCTGACCGCGCACAGGCAGCCGCGCAGGCACGCAGGGAACATCACCGGATCATGCTCAATCTTGCGGCCGCAGCCCTCGCCTTCCTGCTTGCCCTCGCGGCGATCCTGTTCGGCCTGACGCGCATCGGCGTGTTCGTGATCGAGCGCCGCCATCCCCCTGCCGGCGCCTTCGTCATGGCCAATGCCACGCGCATGCATCATGTCCACGTGCCGGGACCCGGCGACGTGTCGCTGCCGCCGGTGGTCTTCATCCATGGCGCAAGCGGCAACCTCAAGGACCCCATGGGACCGCTCCGTCCGCGCCTTGAAGGCAAGGCCGAACTTCTCTTCCTCGACCGGCCAGGCCACGGCTGGTCCGGGCGCGGCCCGGCTGAAAACGCCACGCCCGCGGGCCAGGCCCGCACCATCGGCGCGCTGATGGATGAACTGGGCATCGGTCCGGCGGTCATCGTCGGCCATTCCTTCGGCGGCGGTGTGGCGGCGGCGCTCGCGCTGGAGCGTCCCGACAAGGTCGCCGGCCTCGTCTTCGTGTCGGCCGCAAGCCACCCATGGCCGGGGGGCAAGACGTCCTGGTACTATCCGATAGCCGCCCGCCCGGTTCTGGGACGCCTGTTCTCGCACCTCATCGCCCTTCCGGCCGGCTGGCTGCGCATGAAGATGGGCACCGCCTGCGTCTTCTCGCCCAATCCCGCGCCGGACACCTATTTGCGCGATGCGGCCATCCCGCTGGTCCTGCGACCGGCGAACTTCCGCATGAACGCCATCGACGTGGAATCGCTCTATCCCCACGTTCTGGAGGCAGCGCCGCGGTACAAGACCATAACGGCGCCGACCATCGTCATCTCGGGCGACAGTGACACCGTCGTCTACGAGGAAATCCATTCGGTCGGCCTTGCCCGCGACATTCCGGGCGCGCGGCTGGTCTGGGTCAAGAATCTCGGCCACAAGCCCGACTACATCACGCCGGAACTGGTCGCCGCCGCTATCGGCGCGGTGGCCGGCGCGCCGGAAAGCCTGCTCGGCAATATCGGCGAAATGGCCCGCGCCGCGGAAACCCGGCTTGCCGGCCAGGATTTCGGACCCTTCGCTGCCTGCAAGGATGGCGCGCCGCCGGATCTCGATCCTGAAGGCGCGCCGGCGCAATAGCCGGGGACTTCGCTCAGCCCCGCCTGGCGGTCAGTCCTGTGAAGACATCCACCATTTCCGGCACCAGACGGTCGCCATGGCCGGCCCCCTCGGCCAGTTGCAGCAGCAGCTTCGTACCGCCCGACATGACGGACACGCCGCCGGCCTCCTGCGCCATCTGCGCATAATAGCTGACATCCTTAAGCGCGTTGCGCATGGCGAAGGCGAGCTTCTGCGGATCACCGTCGATCGCATAGGCCTTGATGAAATCCATCATGCCCGAGTGATTTGGCCCGGCCGACAGGACATCGTAGAGGGCCTGGCGCGAAACCCCCGCCTTGTCGGCCATGGCGAAGGCTTCCGACATCGCCGCGGCACTGGTCATGGCATAGAAATTGTTGATGAGCTTGATCGTGTGGCCGGCACCCAGTTCGCCGAGGTGAAACACGTTTTCGCCAAGGTCGTCGAGCACCGGGCGGATGGCATTGAACGCCGCCTGGTCGCCGGCGCACATGATGTTGAGCTTGCCCTCGCGGCCATGGCTGGGCGTGCGGCCGAGCGGCGCGTCCATGTAGGTGCCCCCGGCCTCGGCCACCGCTTGTCCGAGCATCCGGGTGGATGCCGGCAGCGACGTTCCGAAATCGATGACCGTCGTTCCCGGCTTCAGCCCGGCGATCACGCCGTCCTCGCTGAGCATCCGGCTTTCCACCTGCGCCGATGTGCCGACGCAGAGCATGACGATGTCGCTGGCCGCCGCCAGTTCGCGCGCCGTGCCGGCTTCCTTGGCACCCCGCGCCAGCGCCGCGTCCACGCCGGTGCGGTCGCGATGGCCGAGAACGGTGAGGTGATAACCCTTGTCCAGGAGCCGCTGGACCATGGCAGACCCCATGAGTCCCAGGCCGATGAAGCCGATAGCCGGTTTGGACATGTCTTTCTCCCTTTTCAGTTGGCCCGGGCGAATGCCGGTTTCGAGGCATTCTTCTGGATTTCGTAGATCGAGCGGTTGAGCGCAGGTTGCGGCTGCGGAATGCGCACGGACACATCCTTGAGGCGCGGCGTCAATGTCGGCCGCCCGCACAGCATGCGGGTGTCATATTCCTCGATCGTGTCGAACTTCGTCATCGACCCCATGATCGGAAAGGCATCCGCCGCCATCATCTCGTAGAAAAGCATGCGCCGGTCGCGCGCCGACGTGTTGAGCGCCGAACCGTGCACGATATGGCCATGATGGATCGAGATGGACCCGGCCGGTCCGGTCAGTTGCACGGCCCTCGCCATGTCCAGCCCGTTGGCTTCGAGATCCATCGCTCCGGCGAACACCCCGCCGGCATGATGGTCGAAGATTTCGCCCTTGTGCGTGCCCGGGAACACCATCAGCGGCCCGTTTTCCTCCACCATGTCGTCGATGAGGACGCCGACGGCCAGCACGTCGTCATTGGTGTGGGGATAGAAGGCGAAATCCTGATGCCATTCGATGGCCGCGCCATAGCCGGCGGATTTCAGGTTCAGCTTCGTCGTGTGCAAGCGCACATCGGGGCCGATCAGGTCGCGCACCGGTGCCAGGATGTGGTCGGAGCGCAGCAGGTCGTTCATCACCGGGGAAATGCGGTGGGGCAGCTTGATGCGCCGGATGCGCGGATCGTCGGGGCTGTGGCTGTCTTCGAGGTCAAGCCGGTCGTTGGATTCCGTCATGCCGCGCGCCTCCTCGTGGAAGCGCGCCACCTCGGCGCGGATTGCCTCGATGATCGCCATCGGCACCCGGTTTTCCAGCAGCAGGTAACCGTTCTCTTCATAGAAGGCGGTCTGATCCGCCGTCAGCACGTCCCGTTCGCCCATGCATGCCTCCCCTTGTCCTTGCCGCCGGATGCCTCGCCGGATGTCCGGGGCTTGCCTGTCCTGTCCGCCCGGCTAAAGTCGCTGCCCGGGAGGCATTTTTCATGTCCGTCATCCGCTCCGTCAGAACCCTGCGCCTTGGCGCCTATCCAAACGTGCTCTGGGTCGTGGTCGAGGATGACCAGGGCGCCACGGGGCTGGGCGAAACCTTCTTTGGCGCCCGCGCGGTGGAGGCCTGCATCCACGAGACCGTCGCCCCGAAGCTGATCGGCATGGACGCCGATCCCGAACCGGTGCGCATGGCCCTCGTTCCCTATGCCGGGCACCAGGCCGCCGGTGCGGAACTGCGCGCCAATTCGGCCATCGACATCGCCCTCTGGGACCTGAAGGCCCGGCGCAACGGCGAACCGCTCTGGCGCACGCTCGGCGGGCGCTGCCGGCAGGCGATCCGCACCTACAACACCTGCGCGGGCTACCAGTATGTCCGCTCCGCCGAAGGCCAGACCTCGGCCAACTGGGGCCTCGGCGCCCCGGCCAGCGGCCCCTACGAGGACCTCCAGGCCTTTCTTTCCGATGCCGGCGCGCTGGCCGAGAGCCTTCTGGCGCAGGGCATCACCGGCATGAAGATCTGGCCCTTCGACCGCTATGCCGAGCGGTCCGGCGGCCAGTCCATCCTGCCGGAGGAACTGGAAGAAGGTTTGATGCCGTTCCGGCAGATCCGAGAGGCGGTCGGTGGCCGCATGGACATCATGCTGGAAATGCACTCCTTGTGGAACCAGCCGACGGCCCTGCAGATCGCCGAGGCCGTCGCGCCTTTCGGCATCTACTGGATCGAGGATGCGGTGCGCATGCAGGGTGTGTCCGCGTTGGCCGATTTCCGCGCCCGCTGCCCCATCCGCGTCACCGCGTCGGAAACCATTGCAGGACGGCACCAGTTCCGCGAACTGCTGGAGGCCGGCGCCACGGACTATGTCATGCTCGATCTCGGCTGGTGCGGCGGCCTGAGCGAGGGCAAGGCCATCGCCGCGCTCGCCGATGCGTGGCACCGGCCCGTCGCCCCGCATGATTGCACCGGGCCTGTGGTCTATGCCGCGTCCTGCCATCTTTCGCTGCACGCCTCCAATGCCGTCATCCAGGAAAGCGTGCGCGCCCTCTATACGGGATGGTATACGGATGTCGCCGATGGGCTGCCTGTGGTCGAGAACGGCATGGTGCGGCCCGCCGACGGCCCTGGCCTCGGCCTGAATCTCAAGGACGGTATCTTCTCCCGTCCGGACGCCACCGTGCTGGAAAGCCGCTGACACGGCGCCGGCCCGCGCCCGGCCGTGACGGGGACTTTCACGGGCAGGCGCCGGGCGCCGCATCACATGGTCGCCCCGATCTGCCATGGCACGAATTCGAAATCGCCCAACCCCTGAGCCTCCGACTTTGACTGCTCGCCGGATGCCACCCGCAGGATGAGATCGTAGATCTCGCGGCCCTTTTCCTCCAGGGAAACGCCGTCGGTCAGCATGGCGCCGGCATTGACGTCCATGTCCTCGGTCATGCGGTTGTACATGTCGGTGTTCGTCGCCACCTTGATGCAGGGCGACGGCTTCGAGCCGAAGGCCGAACCGCGCCCGGTGGTGAAGACGACCACATTGCACCCGGACGCGATCTGCCCGGTCACCGAGGCCGGATCGTAGCCAGGCGAATCCATGAAGGTGAAGCCGCGCGCCGTGACCGGCTCTCCATATTTGTACACGCCGTTGAGCGGCGTCGTGCCGCCCTTGGCCGCCGCGCCGAGCGATTTCTCAAGGATCGTCGTCAGTCCGCCCTTCTTGTTGCCGGGGGAAGGGTTGTTGTCCATCGAACCCCTGTTGCGCGCCGTGTAATCTTCCCACCACCGGATCAGGCCGACCAGTTTCTCGCCCGTCTTGCGGTCCGCCGCGCGCCGTGTCAGCAGGTGCTCCGCGCCATAGATCTCCGGCGTCTCCGCCAGCACGCCCGTGCCGCCCTGCGCGACCAGCAGGTCGCAGGCATGGCCGAGCGCCGGATTGGCCGTGATGCCCGACCAGGCGTCCGAGCCGCCGCATTGCAGCGCCACCATCAGTTCCGAGGCAGGGCACGGTTCGCGCCGCGCCTCATTGGCCAGCGGCAGCATGGCCCGGACCTTCTCGATGCCCAGTTCGACGGTCTTGCGCAGGCCGGCCACGTCCTGGATGTTCATCGTCTGGAACAGCGGCCCCTTCTCGATGCCATAGGCTTCCAGCAGCCAATCGATCTGGTTCATCTCGCAGCCAAGGCCCACCATCAGCACGCCGGCATGGTTGGGATGGCGGGCATAACCCCACATGACCCTTTGCAGGGCATCGAAACCGTCGCCGGACCCGGCCATGCCGCAGCCCGTCCCGTGCACGAAGGCGACCACACCGTCGACATTGGGATAGTTCGCCATCTCTTCCGGACCGAAGGCCGAGGCGATCATGCGCGCCGCCGTGGCCGAACAGTTCACCGAGGTCAGCACGGCGATGTAGTTGCGCGTGCCGACTCGGCCATTGGCGCGCCGGAAGCCCATGAAGGTGTCGCGCGCACCTTCCGGCACCAGGGCCACCGGCCTGAGATCCGTCGAGAATTCATAGTCGGCCTGCGTGTTGCGGAATTCGGTGTTGTGCGTGTGGACATGCTCGCCCGGCGCGATGTCCTGCGAGGCGTAGCCGATCACCTGCGCATATTTGCGGATCACGCCGCCTTCAGGGATGGCCGCGGTGGCGATCTTGTGGCCGCGCGGGATCATCGAGACCGTGGTCACGCCTTCCACCGCGGCGCCTGCTTCCAGTGCGCGGATGGCTGTGACGACATTGTCTGAGGCATCGAGACGGACGGTGACGGTCATGGGGTCGGTTCCGGTTGGTCTGACCGGCGCCGCTTGTGCCGTTGCGCCGGTGAATGGCATCGGGTGACGGGAACCGCCGGCCCATGGAAGCGGCGGCGGTTCCCTTTTCGTGTTTGCCTGCCCTAGTCGAGCAGCAGGCTGATGATGGGCGGCCAGATCAGCAGCACGGAGAGCGCCACGAGCTGGATCATGATGAACGGCAGGAAGCCCCGGAAGATGTCCGTCAGCGAGATATGGTCGGGGGCGACCGACTTGAGGTAGAAGGCGGCCGGACCGAAGGGCGGCGACAGGAAGCTGACCTGCATGTTCATGCAGAACACGACGCCGAACCAGATGGCCACATGCTTGGGATCGAGCGTTCCCAGGACGCCCAGTTCCGCCGGAGGCAGCTTCAGCACGATCGGCAGGAAGACCGGCATGATCAGCAGCACGATGCCCACCCAGTCCATGAACATGCCCATGATCAGGAAGATCAGCATCATGACGAGGATGATGCCCATGGTGGGCAGTTCCGCCGAGGTGATCAGGTTGGCCACGTAGGTCGGGCCGCCGACCAGCGTGTAGGCCGCCGCCAGGGCCGCCGCACCGATGGTCACCCAGATGATCGTGCCGGTGGACTTCAGCGTGCGCATCACGCTGTCCCACACGATTTCGAAGGTCATCTCGCGGCGGATGAGGCCGATCACGAAGACCGCGATCACGCCCATCCCTGCGGCCTCGGTGATGCCGGTGATGCCGCCATAGATGGAACCGAGCACGACGCCCACGACCACGATCGGCGCGACGAGGCCCTTGCCCATTTCCCATCCCCGCATGGATCGTTCGCGGCCGGCGACAAGGAAGACGATTCCCAGCGCGATGACGAGGGCGCCGATCAGCCACGGGAAATCCGACACCATGCCGAGCGGGATCGGATCGACGCCCTCGCGAATGGCATTCTCCCCGGTCAGGGTGAAGAACAGCGCGCGCAGCGAAAGGATGGCCGCCGCGCCTGCCGTCAGCAGGCTGACGAAGCCAAGGAACATGAGCGATTTTTCCTTGCCTTTCGGATCGTCGGGGTTGTCCGGCGGCAGCGGAGCCAAAGACGGGTTCAGGTTCGTGCGGATGATGATGTAGATGATGAAGAAGCTGGCCAGCATGAACCCCGGAATGAACGAGGCGGTGAACAGCGCCTTGATCGATGTCTCCGTGACCAGGCCATAGAAGATCAGCACGATGGATGGCGGGATCATGGTGCCGAGGCTCCCGGACGCGCAGATCGTGCCGATGGCGAGATTCTGGTTGTAGCCCAGGCGCAGCATCTGCGGCAGCGCGATCAGGCCGAGCAGGACCACTTCGCCGCCAATGATGCCCGACATCGCCGCCATGATCACCGCCATGATGGAGGTGACGATGGCAATGCCGCCGCGCGTGCGGCTGAGCCACTGGTTGAGCGAGGCATACATGTCGCGCGCGATGCCCGACCGCTCCAGAAGTGCTGCCATGAGGATGAACAGCGGCACCGATATGAGCACGTAATTCGTCATCTGGCGATAGACCGCCTGGGCAAGGACCGAGAAGGGACCCCGCCCGAAATCGCGGAACAGGATATCGGGACCGAATTTCATGATCAGCGTCATGGCCGCCAGGAAGGCGGAGGCAAAGCCCAGCGGCATGCCGAGCGCCAGCAGGACGAACATCGAAAGGAGTAGGATGAGCGAAAGCGTTCCGATATCGGACACCTTCATCCACGCAAGCAGGTCGACGAGTTCCATGGCGTGTCAGTCCTTGAGCGTCTTGCGGATGTTCTCGATCTCGACCTCGTCGATCTCGTCCATCGGTGAATGGTGCTCCGGCGCCTTGTTCCAGTCGGCAATGAGGTTCGACACGGCCTGGATGGTGACAAGGAGGATGATGAAGAGGATGGCCGGCTTGACCGTGGCCGGGATCGGCGGATCCCAGGCGGTGCCGAAGGTCTCGCCGCGCATCAGGCGCACCGACGCGTCGTTGTAGCCGCCCCAGATGAGCGTGAAGGTGAAACCGGCGATCAGCAGGACGGAGATGACATCGGCCGTCTTCCGCATCCAGCGCGGCATCAGGTCGTAGATGACGTAGATGCGGATGTGGCTGCGCTGCTGCATGGCATAGAGGCCGGCCAGCAGGAAAACGAAGCTGGCGATCCACAGCGAGAGCTCGTTGGCCCAGAGCGTCGGCGCCGTGAACACGTATCGCGCAACCACTTCGTAGAACATGGCGATGACGATGCACAGCGTGCCGACCATCGCAAGGCGCGAGCAGACGAGGGAAACAATGTCGAAAAAGCCTTCGGGCTCGCGCTCGATGGCGCCCCGGAAATCGGAAAGATAGATCGAGCCGAACAGGATCGTCGCAAACAGGCAGAACAGCATGGCCTGCACCGCCGGCTTGCCCTGCGGACGGATCATGTCATGCATCGCGACCGGCGTTTCGGAAACGAAATGCCCGAGCAGGAAATAGATGAACAGCAGCAGGGTTGCCGCGCCGAAGCCGAACGCAAGCCAGCGCATCGCCCCCCGCATGCCGCCCAGCCAAAGACTTTGCTTTTCCAAGGTTACCCTCCCCTGGCAACACCCGGCCAACGGGCCGTTCTGGAAAAAATGGCGAGCCCGGTTCCGGGCTCGCCACCAGTGTCAGGTCCGCTCAGGCGGCTGGCATCACTTCGCGATCAGGCCGAGCTGGGCGAGATATTCGCGGTGGCTCTTGACCAGCGCCGCCGCTTCCGGGCTCTTTTGCGCCCAGCCATCCCAGGCCTTCTGGGCCGCGGCGCGGAACGCGGCGCGATCCTCTTCCGACCAGGCATAGAGCGTCACGCCCTGCTCCTTGAGCGCGGCCGCGGCCTCGGCATTCTTCTTCTCGTTGGAGAGCGCCGTGTGCAGCGAAAGCTTCTGCATCGCGGTATCCATGATCCGGCGCTGTGCTTCGGACATGCCGTCCCAGACATCCTTGTTGCAGGCCAGGTGATCCGACGGCATGGAATGGAAGCCCGGATAGGTGGCGTGCTTCACGATGTCGTAGATGCCCAGACCGACATTGTTGGCCAGGCCCGAGGCGTCGGTGCCGTCGATGATGCCGGATTCAAGCGCGGTGAAGATTTCGGTGAAATCCATCACGATCGGCGTTGAGCCGAGTTCGGCGAAGATTTCGGTCTCCAGTCCCGGAGGCGAACGGAACTTCCAGCCCTTCAGGTCCTCCGGGCCGGCAAGCGGCTTGGACGAGGACAGGGACTCCTGGCCATAAATCCACCAGCCGACCAGGTGCATGCCGTTGGCATGGTAGAGTTCCTGCGCGGCGTCATAGCCACCGCCGTAATAGAGCCAGGAAAGCTGCTGGTAGGGCGTGTCATAGCCGCCCATGATGTCGCCGACGAACTGGAACGCGGCGTTCTTGCCGGTCTGGTAGGCGCCGCCCGTCATGTCGCAATCGAGGATGCCGTTGATCGCGGCGTCGAAGGTTTCGGTGGTCGCCACGACGGACGAGGAATAGAACATCTCGATCTGGATCGAGCCGTTCGACATGGTCTGGACGTCATCGGCGAACTGCGCCGCCAGCTTGCCCGAGGGATGCTCGGACGCATAATGCGTCTGGATGCGCAGCGTGACCGGCTCGTCCTGGGCAAAAGCGGAGCCGGCAGCGGCGAGCGTGGCTGCGGCGGTCATCGCCAGAAGCGATTTCTTCAATGTCATGGATGTTCCTCCCGTTGGCCGGAGCAGCCCTCCGCCGCCCCGCGTCAAACTCACTGCCACGACCTCCCGCGGCGTCAGCGACATTACATTCGTCACCTTGCGTGAACAACCCTTTTTCTCCAAGTTCGGAAAAATTTTGAAATTCATTGCAGTTCACAAAAATATTGGATAGCTTTCGATCCGCGGCCGCGAATACCGGCGGGACGCAACGGGCCGGCCTTGTCCGGCACGGCGTGCACCGCCGGAACCGCGCGGACGTTGCGGGAGGAAATGGCATGGCGAATGAAGAAGGCATGACGGCCCAGGCCGTCTACCGCTCATTGAAGACGCGCGTGATGGCCGGCGAGTTCCGGGCCGGCGACAGGCTTCGTCCCGACGTGCTGAAGGAATCCTACGGCATCAGCGCCAGCGCCATGCGCGAGATCCTGCTTCGCCTGGCCCACGAACACCTGATCACCCAGGAGGAGCAGCGCGGATTTCATGTTCCCGTCGCCTCCGAGAAGCGCCTGACGGAACTGATGAACCTGCGCATCCTGCTCGAATGCGAGGGCGCCCGCCTGTCGATCAAGCACGGCGACCTGGAATGGGAGGCGCGCCTCAACGCCGCGCATCACAAGCTTGCCCACATCGAGGCAAAGATGCGCGCTGCCGCCGACATCATCGAGTTCGTGCCGATCTGGACGCGCATCGACTGGGAATTCCACGACACGCTCCTGTCCGCCTGTCCGTCCGACACATTGCGTTCCGTGCACCGCAACATTTACGAACAGTTCCGCCAGCAGGTCGTCGCCGAACTGGAATCGGCCGGCTTCCGCGAGGCAACCGTGCCCGAGCACGAGGCAATCCTCGTGGCGGCCATCCGCCGCGACGTCGACGCCTGCAAGGCCGCCATCCACGCGCATCTGCAAACCTATCGCGAAGACCTTTTCGACAAGAAGTCCGCCTGAAAGCCGCGGGACACCGGGCAGGAGGCCGGTATCGATGACATCCGATCTCTTTGACCTGTCAGGCCTCAAGGCGCTCGTCACAGGCTCCAGCATGGGCATAGGCCTTGCATTGGCCAGGGGCCTTTCTGCGCATGGCGCGGCGGTCGTGGTCAACGGCCGCAACCGCGACCGCGCGCAAGCCGCGGCCGACGAGATCCGCGCGGCAGGCGGGCAGGCCACCGTATCCTGCTTCGATGTGACCGATGCCGGCGCGGTCAACGCCGCCGTCGCCGAAATCGAGGCAGGGGGGCCTGTGTCGATCCTCGTCAACAATGCCGGCATGCAGTTCCGCACGCCGCTTGAGGATTTTCCCGACGAGAAGTGGGACGAACTCTTCCGCACCAATGTCACCAGCGCCTATCTGGTCGGCAAGGCGGTGGCGCGCGGCATGATCGCCCGGCGCGCCGGCAAGATCATCAACATTGCCTCGGTGCAAAGCGAACTGGCCCGGCCCGGCATCGCCCCCTATACCGCCACCAAGGGCGCCATCCGCAACCTGACGCGCGGCATGGCGACCGACTGGGCGCGCCACAACATCCAGGTCAACGCCATCGCGCCGGGCTATTTCAAGACACCGCTCAACAAGGCACTCTACGAGGATGCCGACTTCTCCGCCTGGCTGGAGAAGCGCACCCCCGCAGGACGCTGGGGCGAAGTCGGCGAACTCGTCGCCGCCGCGGTCTTTCTCGCCGGAAAGGGCTCTTCCTTCGTCAACGGCCATACGCTCTACGTCGATGGCGGCATCACCGCCTCCATCTGACCCCGGAAAAGGACACAGGGAAGAAGTACATGACGAAGCCGCAGATTGCATTCCTGGGAACGGGCCTGATGGGCGGGCCGATGGCCGCCAACCTGCTGAAGGCCGGTTTTCCGGTGACCGCCTGGAACCGCACGCCGGCCAAGGCCGAGGCGCTGGTGGCTGCCGGCGCGCATGTCGCCGCCTCCCCGCGGGAGGCCGTGCGCAATGCCGATTACGTCATCTTCATGCTCTCAGACGGCAAGGCCGTTGGCGAAATGCTGTTCGACAATGGCGTCGCGGCCGCCATGAAGCCGGGCGCCGTGGTCCTCGACATGAGCTCCATCAAGCCCTCCGAGGCCCGCGACCATGCCGCGCGGCTGGAAGCCATGGGACTTAACCATGTCGATGCGCCGGTCTCCGGCGGGACTAGGGGCGCGGAGGGGGCCACGCTTGCCATCATGGCCGGCGGCGCGGAAGATGTCATTGAAGCCGCGCGCCCGGTCTTTCAGGCCATGGGACGGCCGGTCCGTGTCGGTCCGCACGGCGCCGGGCAATTGTCCAAGCTGGCAAACCAGGCGATCGTCGCGGTGACCATCGGCGTGGTCGCCGAAGCCATGCTCCTGGCAGAGAAGGGCGGCGCCGATCCCGCCGCCATCCGCCAGGCATTGAAGGGCGGTTTTGCCGATTCGGTCATCCTGCAGCAGCACGGCGAACGCATGACGACGGGTAATTTCACGCCCGGCGGTCCGTCGAAATTCCAGTTGAAGGACATTGACAACGCGCAGGAGGAGGCTGCCCGCTGCGGCCTGACATTGCCCTTGACCACCCAGATGCAGGAGCGGTTCAAACGCTTCGTCGAAGACCTCGACGGTGCTGACAAGGACCATTCCGGCATCTACCTGGAACTGCTCGACACCAACGGCCTGAACTGACAATCCGGAGAAACCGCAATGAAGATCCTGATCATCGGCGGCGCCGGAATGGTGGGCCAGAAACTCGCCCGCGCGATCGCGGCGGGCGGAATGGGCGAAACCGCCGTCACCGCCATGACCTTGCACGACATCGCCCCCGCCCGGCCCGTCGAGGCGGACTTTCCCGTCGCCGTCGAAACCGGCAATTTCGCCGATGCGGCCGAATGCGTGCGCCTCGCCAGGGCCCGGCCCGACATCGTCTTCCACCTCGCCGCCATCGTCTCCGGCGACGCGGAACAGAATTTCCGGAAGGGGTGGGACATCAACGCGCGCGGCTCCTGGCACCTGCTGGAAGCCCTGCGCGCCGAGCACGAGGCCAGCGGCGGCAGCTACCGGCCGCGGGTCGTCTTCACCTCATCCATCGCCGTCTTCGGCCCGCCCTTCCCCGAAAGGATCGGCGACGATTTCCTCTGCGCGCCGCAAACCTCCTATGGCGCGCAGAAGGCCATGACCGAACTGCTGGTGGCCGACTATGCCCGCAAGGGCTTCATCGATGGCCTGTCGATCCGGCTGCCGACCATCTGCGTGCGTCCCGGCAAGCCGAACCTCGCCGCCTCGTCCTTCTTCTCGGGCATCATCCGCGAGCCGCTCAACGGCAAGGAAGCGATCCTGCCGGTCGATGACGACGTGCGTCATTGGCATGCCTCGCCCCGCGCCGCCGCCGGCTTCCTTGTCCACGCCGCCACCCTGGACACCGGCAGGCTGGAAGGCCGGCGAAGCCTGAACATGCCCGGCGTGTCCTGTACGGTCGCCGAACAGATCGAGGCGCTGCGCACCGTTGCCGGCGATACCCCTGTGGCACTGATCCGCCGCCAGCCGGACGAGACGATCCGCAGGATCGTGGCCGGCTGGCCGCGCGACTTCGATCCGGCCCGCGCGCTGGCGCTTGGCTTCAGGGCCGAAGGCAGCTTCGAGGAGATCATCCGGATCTATGTCGAGGACGACCTGGAAAGGCCGGAAGCCTGACACTGCCGGGAATGGATGGCGCAAGCCGAATTGCAAGGGACGCGTGAAACGATGGGCAACAGACTGAGACTTGAAGGCAAGAGGGCGCTGGCGACCGCTGCCGGCCAGGGGATCGGGCGGGCCACCGCCGTCGCCATGGCCGACGAGGGCGCCAGGGTTTTCGCCACCGACATCAACGAGACGGCGCTGGCGGATCTGGCCGCGCTGGGCCACCCGAACATCGAGACTTTCGTGCTCGACGCGCGCTCGGATGATTCCGTCGCGCAAGGCGTGAAACGGGCCGACCCCGACATCCTGTTCAACTGCGCGGGCTTCGTCCATCACGGCACGATCCTCGATTCCACCGACGAGGAATGGGATTTCGCCTTCGACCTGAACGTGCGCTCCATGTACCGCACCATCCGCGCAGCGCTTCCGGCCATGCTGGAACGCGGATCGGGTTCCATCGTCAACATCGCCTCCGTGGCCTCCTCGGTGACGGCTGCGCCCAACCGCTTCATCTACGGCACCACCAAGGCGGCCGTGATCGGCCTGACCAAGTCGGTCGCCCAGGATTTCGTGACGAAGGGCGTGCGCTGCAACGCCATCTGTCCTGGGACCGTCGAAAGCCCCTCGCTGCATGACCGGCTGCGCGCCACCGGAGACTACGAGGCAGCCATGGCGGCCTTCATCGCCCGCCAGCCCATGGGGCGGATCGGCAGGCCCGAGGAGATCGCGGCCCTTGCCGTCTACCTTGCTTCAGACGAAAGTGCGTTCACCACGGGGCAGGCCTGCGTGATCGACGGCGGCTGGTCCATCTGACCGCCTGCCATCCAACTGCCGACTGCCCCTGACCGAAGAGACCCGATCATGACGAAGAAAAAAGACCCCGCCAGCCTGCGTTCCCGGCAATGGTTCAACAATCCCGACGACGCGGAAATGACCGCGCTCTACCTCGAGCGCTATCTCAACTACGGCCTGACGCTTGAGGAACTCAAGGGCAGCAAGCCGATCATCGGCATTGCCCAGACCGGTTCCGATCTGTCGCCCTGCAACCGCCATCATATCGAACTGACAAAGCGCCTGCGCGACGGCATCATCGCCGCTGGCGGCACGCCGATGGAAATCCCGGTCCATCCGATCCAGGAGACCGGCAAGCGGCCAACCGCCATGCTCGACCGCAACCTGGCCTACCTGTCGCTGGTGGAATCGCTGTTCGGCTACCCGATCGACGGCGTGGTTCTGAACATCGGCTGCGACAAGACCACGCCCGCCCTGCTGATGGCCGCGGCCACGGTCAATATCCCGGCCATCGCCTTTTCCGTCGGTCCCATGCTCAACGGCTGGTATCGCGGCGAGCGCACGGGTTCCGGCACCATCGTCTGGAAGGCACGCGAACTCCACGCCGCCGGCTTGATCGACGATGCCGGCTTTGCCGAACTGGTCGCCTCCTCCGCGCCGTCCACCGGCTATTGCAACACGATGGGCACGGCCACGACGATGAATTCGCTGGCCGAGGCGCTCGGCATGCAGATGCCGGGTTCGGCGGCCATCCCCGCGCCCTACCGCGAGCGCGGCCAGATGGCCTACGAGACGGGCCGGCGCATCGTCGACATGGTGCACGAGGACCTCAAGCCCTCGCAGATCATGACGCGCGAGGCCTTCGAGAACGCCATCGTCGTCAACTCCGCCATCGGCGGCTCGACCAATGCGCCCATCCACCTCAACGCCATCGCCCGCCATCTCGGCGTGCCGCTCGCCAATGACGACTGGCAGAAGCTCGGCCACGACATTCCGCTCATCGTCAACCTCCAGCCGGCCGGCGAATATCTCGGCGAGGATTACCACCGCGCCGGCGGCGTTCCGGCTGTCGTCAACGAACTGCTGAAGGCCGGCCTCCTGCCGCACCCCGACGCCATCACCGCGAACGGCAAGACCATGGCCGAGAACTGCTCCGGCCGCGAGATCGTCAACACTGATGTCATCAAGCCCATCGGCGAGCCGATGAAGAAGAGCGCCGGCTTCATCAACCTGAAGGGCAACCTCTTCGACAGCGCCATCATGAAGACCTCGGTCATCTCGGAGGAATTCCGCAAGCGTTATCTCTCCAACCCGGACGACCCGGAGGCCTTCGAGGGCCGCGCCGTCGTCTTCGACGGGCCGGAGGATTTCCACAAGCGCATCGACGATCCATCCCTCGACATCGACGAGCACTGCATCCTGTTCATGCGCGGTGCCGGGCCGATCGGCTATCCGGGCGGGGCGGAAGTGGTGAACATGCGCCCGCCCGCCTACCTCATCAAGAAGGGTGTCTCGTCGCTGGCCTGCGTCGGCGACGGACGCCAGTCGGGCACATCCGGTTCGCCTTCCATCCTGAACGCCTCGCCGGAGGCAGCCGCCGGCGGCGGGCTTGCGCTGCTGAAAACCGGCGACCGCGTGCGCATCGACCTGAGGAAATGCACAGCCGACATGCTGGTATCCGACGAGGAGTTGTCGGCCCGGCGCAAGGCCCTCGACGACCGGGGCGGCTTCCCGGTCCCCGAGAGCCAGTCCCCCTGGCAGCAGATCTTCCGCGAAAAGGTGCAACCCTTCGCCGAGGGCATGACGCTGAAGGACGCCGACACTTATCGTGACATCGGCAACCGCCATGTCCCACGCAACAACCATTGACCCGAAAGACCACAAGGATAGTTCATGAAACTCGTTCGTTACGGCAATCCCGGCGCGGAAAAGCCCGGCCTGATCGACGCCGAAGGCGCGTTGCGCGACCTGTCGGCCCATGTGGCCGACATCACCGGCGCCACCATTTCCGACGAGAGCCTTGCGCGTCTCGCCGCGCTCGACACCGCTTCGCTGCCGAAGGTGGAAGGCAATCCGCGCATCGGCCCCTGCGTCGGCCAGATCGGCAAGTTCATGTGCATCGGCCTGAACTTCTCCGACCACGCCGCCGAAACTGGCGCCGCCATCCCCGAACATCCGATCCTGTTCATGAAGGCCAATTCCGCCATTGTCGGCCCCAATGACGACGTGGTGATGCCGCGCGGCTCCACCCATACCGACTGGGAGGTTGAACTGGGTGTCATCATCGGCAAGACCGCGAAATACGTAACCGAAGCCGAGGCGCTGGACCACGTCGCCGGCTATTGCGTGATCAATGACGTCTCCGAACGCCGCTACCAGACCCAGCTCACCGGCCAGTGGACCAAGGGCAAGTCCTGCGACACCTTCGGCCCCACCGGCCCGTGGCTGGTCACCCGCGACGAGGTGTGCGATCCGCAGAACCTGGAGATGTGGCTGGACGTCAACGGCAAGCGGATGCAGAACGGCAATACCGCGACGCAGATCTTCAGCGTGGCGCAGGTCATCGCGCATCTGTCCACCCTGTTCACGCTGCATCCGGGCGACGTCATTTCCACCGGCACGCCGCCCGGCGTCGGCATGGGCATCAAGCCGGAACCCGTCTACCTCAAGGAAGGCGACGTGATGGAGCTCGGCATCGAGAAACTCGGCAGCCAGCGCCAGACCGTCAGGGCGGACGCGTGACCGCAAACCGCTACGACTTTTCCGGCGAGGTGGCCGTCATCACCGGCGGGGCGCAGGGCATCGGCCTTGCGACCGCCCGGCGCATGATCGAGGGTGGCGCCCGCGTGCGCCTGTGGGACATCGACGCGGCCATGCTGGAAAAGGCGGAGGCGGCCCTGGGTGCAGCCTGCTCCACCGCCGTGGTCGACATCACCGATGCCGCAGCCTGCAAGGCCGCGGCGGCCGCCACGGCGGGCGACCTCGGCAAGCTGTCCATCCTGGTCAACTCGGCGGGCATCGCCGGTCTCAACGACCCGGTTGAAACCTATCCGGAGGAAGAGTGGCTCCGGATCATCAACCTGAACCTGAACGGCACCTTCTTCACCAACAAGGCGGTGGTTCCGCACCTGAAGGCCAACGGTTACGGCCGCATCGTCAACGTGGCATCGATCGCCGGCAAGGAAGGCAATCCCAACGGCGCGGCCTATTCGGCCTCGAAGGCCGGGGTGATCGGCTTCACCAAGTCGCTCGGCAAGGAACTGGCCGGCCACGACATAGCGGTCAACTGCATCACCCCGGCGGCGGCGCGCACCCGCATCTTCGACCAGATGAAGCCCGAGTTCATCGACATGATGCTCTCGAAGATACCGCGCGGCCGCTTCGTCGAGGTGGACGAGATCGCGGCCATGATCTGCTTCATGGCCAGCCGCGACAATGCATTCACCACCGCCGGCGTGTTCGACATTTCCGGAGGCAGGGCAACCTACTGAACGCCGGACCCTGTGCAAAGAAAGGCATACAGACATGAAACCCGATCTCCTGCTCGTCGGCGGCACGACGCCGCGCACCATGGCCGCACTCGAAGACCGTTTCACGGTCCACAAGGCCAATGACGTGGCCGACTGGGACGCCTTTCTGGCGGACAAGGGCAAAAGCATCGCCGCCGTGGCCACCAACGGCCATGACGGGCTGAAGCCGGAAATCATGGCGAAACTGCCGAACCTGAAAGTCGTTTCCTGTTTCGGCGTCGGCTATGACGCCATCGACGCGAAGGCCGCGGCCGAACGCGGCATCCTGGTCACGCACACGCCGAACGTGCTCAACAACGACGTCGCCAACACGGCCATCCTGCTCATGCTGGCGGTCTCCCGCCGCCTCGTGCGCGACGATGCCTATGTGCGCGCCGGCAAGTGGAGCGGCTTCGGCGCCGCGCCGCTCACAACCTCCATCGAAGGCAAAAAGGTCGGCATCCTCGGTCTCGGCCGTATCGGCGAGACCATCGCGCGCAAGCTGGAGGCCGGTTTCGGCTGCCAGATCAGCTATCACAGCCGCAACCCGAAGGATGTATCCTGGCGCTATTGCGCCGACCTCGTCGAAATGGCCCGCGACGTGGATTACCTCGTCGTCATCACACCGGGCGGTGCAGCCACGAACAAGCTGGTCAATCGCGACGTCATCGAGGCGCTCGGACCGGAAGGCACGCTCATCAATGTCGCCCGCGGCAGCGTCGTCGACGAGAAGGAAATGGTCGATGCCCTGCTCGATGGCCGGCTTGGCGCCGCCGGTCTCGACGTCTTCGAGAACGAGCCCAACGTGCCCGAGGCCCTGTTCCCGCTCGAAAACGTGGTCCTCCTGCCCCATGTCGGCAGTGCCACGGTGGAGACGCGCCGGGCCATGGGCGACCTGACGGTGGAAAACCTTGTCCGCTACTTCGATGAAGGCACCGTGACGACCCCTGTGCCCGAATGCGCCCACCTGGTGAAAAAGGGGTGACGCGTGGCCGCCCATGGCGCCTTTCCGGACGCATTGCGCGCGGCCTTTGACGACCGGACACTGGCCATCGGCCCGGATGTTCCGGACCGCAACAGGCATGACTGGAGCGGCCTTTCGCATGTCACGCCACTCGCACTGATCCGCCCCGCGAGCACCGCCGATGTGTCGCGGGCCATGCGAATCTGCCACGAACATGGCATGGCCGTGGTTCCGCAGGGCGGTCTGACCGGCCTGTGCGGCGGCGCGCGGCCGGTCGAGGGCGCCGTCGCCCTGTCGCTGGAACGCATGGCGGCCATCGAGGACATCGACCCGGACGGCGGCACCATGACCGTGCAGGCCGGCGTTCCGCTGGAGCGCGTCCAGGAGGCCGCCGCCGCGCAGGACCTGTACATGCCGCTCGATCTCGGTGCGCGCGGTTCCTGCACCATCGGCGGCAACATCGCCACCAATGCCGGCGGAAACCGCGTCATCCGTTACGGCATGATGCGCGACCTTGTCCTGGGAATCGAGGCGGTACTGGCCGACGGGACGGTCGTCACCAGCCTCAATCGCATGATCAAGAACAATGCGGGCTATGACCTGAAACAGCTTTTCGTCGGCTCGGAAGGCACGCTGGGGATCGTGACGCGTGCCGTCCTTCGCCTTTCGCCGATGCCTGCCTTTTCAACCGCCGCCGTCTGCGCGCTCGACAGCTATGATGGCGTTCTGGCGCTGCTTCGCGATGCACGGCGCGCGCTCGGCCCCATGCTGTCGGCCTTCGAGGTCATGTGGGCCGATTACTGGGACCTCGTGTCAACCACACCCGGCCTGCGCATGCCGATAGCGCCCGGCCACGCCTTCCATGTCCTGATCGAGGTGCAGGGCACCGATGAAAGCCTCGACCGCGCCAGGTTCGACACCTTCCTCGAAGCACGCGCCGAATCCGGCCTGCTGGCCGATGCCGCCGTCGCCCGGTCGCAGGCGGACGTGGCCGATTTCTGGGCGGTGCGTGACGCCGTCTCCGAATTCGCCCGGACCTTCGGGCCGCATGTCGCCTTCGACATCGGCCTGCCGCTCGCCCGCATGGACGAATTCGCCATCGCCTGCCGCACCGCCCTGTCCGGAACGCTCACTGACGCCCACGCGCTCTTCTACGGCCATGTCGGCGACGGCAACCTGCACATCGTCGTCCGCGACAGGTCCGCGCACGAACAGCCCAAGCAGGTGATCGCGGAGACGGTCTACGCGCTTGTCGGCAAGTTTGGCGGCACCATTTCAGCCGAACACGGGATCGGCCTTTCAAAGAAACCCTGGCTGGGCCAGACCCGCGCGCGCGCCGAGCTTGAAACCATGGCCCGCATCAAGGCCGCGCTCGACCCGCGCGGCCTGCTCAATCCGGGCAAGGTATTGTGAATGAACGCCATGGGGACGGACACAATGAACGCCTTCCTGTCGATCGGCGAATGCATGCTGGAGTTCTCAAGGCGACCGGACGGCGCATGGGCCCTCGGCTATGCCGGCGACACGCTGAACACGGCCTGGTATTTCCGCGCCCTGGCGCCACGGGCAAGCTGGGAGACCCGCTATTTCACGCGGCTGGGACATGACGCCCATTCCGGCGGAATTCTCGCTTTCCTTCAGGAAAACGGGATCGGCACCGAGCACATCGCCCGCGATCCCGAGCGCCAGCCCGGTCTCTACCTGATCGATACGAAGGACGGCGAGCGCGCCTTCACCTATTGGCGGTCCCAGTCGGCGGCCCGGCTTCTGGCCGATGACGAGATCGCGCTGGAGACGGCCATCGGCGAGGCCGCCATCGTCTATTTCTCCGGCATCACGCTGGCAATCCTCGCGCCGGACCGCCGGGCGGCGCTGATCGCCATGGCGCAGGCCGCCCGTGCAGCCGGAAAGCTGACCGTGTTCGATCCGAACATCCGGCCCCGCCTCTGGGAAACATCCGAAGCGATGCGCGAGGCGATCATGGCGGCAGCTGGCGCTTGTGCCATCGTCCTGCCGAGCTTCGACGACGAGAAGACGGTGTTCGGCGATGACTCGCTTGCCGCCTGCGCGGCGCGCTACCGGAAGGCCGGCGCCGAAACCGTCCTGGTGAAGAACGGCGGCGGCGACATGCTCCTTGCCGGGCCGGATGGCGCGCAGGACATTGACCGGCTGGAGCGCGTCGTCCCCGTCGATACCACCGGCGCGGGCGATTCCTTCAATGGCGCCTGGCTGGCCGCCCGCGCTGCCGGACAAGGCCCGGCGGAAGCGGCCCGTTTCGCCCATTCGGTCTCGGCCCGCGTCATTCGCCACCCCGGCGCGCTCATGCCGCAGGCAGCGCTCGCGGACATCGCCTTCACGGCCTGAACTCGCGGCGCACCTCCGGCCGGTTCAGTCCTCGTGGATCGGCTCGGCGGTGAAGGCACCGCCTTGGTAGCGGGCGAGCGGATCGTCCCGATCAGGCGCCGGCCCGGCGGCCTCCACTGCCGCGCGGAACTTTTCCGAGGAATCGCGCGGTTTCCAGCCGAGATGGCTGACGCGGGCATTGTCCCACCAGACCGTGTCGTTGTCCGAAACCCCGTAGATGACCGGGCAGCCCAGGCGCGGCACCGTCAGGCAGCGCTCGATCAGGCGTGCAAAATCACCAGCACTGAACCATGTGGACAGCATCCGCCGGTCTTTCACGTCCGGAAAGCAGGACCCGATGCGCACGATGGCGGTCTCGATGCCGAACTTGTCGTGATACATCGACGCAAGCGCCTCGCCGAAGCATTTCGACACGCCATAGAGGCTGTCGGGACGAAGCGGGGCGCAATTGTCCAGGAATTCGTCCTGGCTGTGGAAGCCGACCACATGATTGGAACTGGCAAAGATAATGCGCGGGCCACCATGCACCCGTGCCGCTTCATAAAGATGGAACACGCCGTCGATATTGGCCGGGCGGATCCTCGCCCACGATTGCTCGGTCGAAATGCCGCCCAGATGGACGATGGCGTCGCAGCCCTTCACCATGGCCGAGACCGCCGCCGCGTTCGCGAGATCGCAGGTCACCGCCTCCTCGCCATCCCCGGCATCCGTGACCGGGACGATGTCGGACAAACGGAGTTGATGCGCCAATGGCCTGATCAGCGGACGCAACTGGCGGCCGACGCCGCCCGCCGCGCCCGTGATGAGAATCCGGTTGAGCATGTCGGTCTCCTTCTGGGCAGGAACTGGTTCCGGCGGGTGCGTTCAGGCAGGGCAAAACCTCGCAGGAAGGGCAAGGCCCCGCAGGCACGATCCGTGGGGACCCTAAACTTGTCGTATATATTGTCAATACGTAGGATATTTTCAGACAGGCGATTGACAAATCCTCCGGCTTGCCGGTTCCTGCAGACATGGAACCGAAGACAGCCGGATCGACCGGAACGGAAAGCGCGGGGCGGCGCGGCAACCTCGTGCTGATCCTTGCCCGGACGCTGCGCGATGCCATCAGGCGTGGCGACTTCGCCATCGGCGAGAGAATGCCGAGCGAAGCCGAATTGACCGCGCTGCATGGCGTATCCCGCACCGTGGTGCGCGAGGCAATCGCGGCGCTGCGGCTGGAAGGCGTGGTGGAAGCGCGCCAGGGCGCGGGCGTCTTCGTGATCGCCAACCCGGCCGGCGCCGCCGCGCCCTTCCGCGATGTCGATCCGGACAAGCTCTCCAGCATCCTGGAAATCCTCGAACTTCGTGCGGCCGTGGAGATCGAGGCCGCCGGTCTGGCCGCGCTGCGCCATTCGCCGGCCCAGGAAGAGGACCTCTACCGGAAGCTGGACGACATCGACGCACGCATGGCCGCCGGTGAACCGGCCAGCGAGGCGGATTTCGCCTTTCATCTCTCCATCGCCGAGGCCACCAGCAACCCGCGCTTCCGCCAGTTCCTGGAAATGCTCGGCAGCGAGGCCATCCCGCGCCGCCGGCTGGAGCCCGGCCGGAGCGAGCCGGCCGATGCGGCCTATCTCGCCATGCTGCAATCCGAACACCGGCAGGTCGCCGACGCCATTGCCGCCGGCGACGCCGAAGCCGCGCGCCATGCCATGCGCATCCACCTGCAAGGCAGCCAGAAGCGCTACCGCCGCATGCTTCGTGAGGCGTGAAACTTGTCATACAAGTTGATTGACAGACGCGACCCCGTTCCTATGATGGCCGTCACGCCAGAACCCACGGGACACGCAACGACATGACACCACAAGAACTGAAGGTGGCGCTGGGCGCCGGCCTGCTTTCCTTTCCCGTCACCGCCTTTGACGCGGACGGCGCCTTCAACGAGGCCGCCTACCGCGCCCATGTCGAATGGTTGTCGGGCTTCGGCGCCGCTGTCCTGTTCGCTGCCGGCGGAACCGGGGAATTCTTCTCGCTGGCGCCGGACGAGATCCCGGCCGTCATTTCCGCCGCCAAGGCGTCCGCGGGCAGGACGCCGATTGTCGCGGGCTGCGGCTATGGCACCGAGATCGCCGTCTCCATCGCGCGCGCGGCCGAGAAGGCCGGCGCCGACGGCATCCTGCTGCTGCCGCACTATCTCGTCGGCGCGCCGCAGGAAGGCCTCTACCGGCACGTGAAGCGCGTCTGCCAGTCCACCGGCATCGGCGTCATGGTCTACAACCGCGACAATTCCATCCTCAAGGCCGATACGCTGGCACGCCTGTGCGAGGAGTGCCCCAATCTGGTCGGCTTCAAGGACGGGTCGGGCGACATCGGACTGGTGCGCCAGATCACCGCGACCATGGGCGGCCGCCTGACCTATCTGGGCGGCATGCCGACGGCCGAACTGTTCGCCGAGGCCTATCTGGGTGCCGGCTTCACCACCTATTCCTCCGCCGTCTTCAATTTCGTTCCGGCCCTCGCCATAGAGTTCTACCGGGCGCTGCGGGCCGGCGAACGGGAGCGCACCGAACAGATCCTCAAGGAATTCTTCTATCCCTTCATGGCCATTCGCGACCGCCAGACCGGTTATGCGGTTTCCGCCATCAAGGCCGGCGTCCGCCTTGCCGGTTTCGATGCCGGGCCCGTGCGCCCGCCGCTGACCGACCTGACCCGCGAGGAAGAAGCCATGCTTGCCGCACTCATCGAGAAAGCAGCCACCATCTGAAGGCCGGACCCATGAAGATCGCCGAGGTTCACACCCACATTCTCGATCACAGGCTGGAGACAGCCTTCGAAAGCGCTTCCATGCGATTCGACCGCCGTCAGCACATCCTGGTCGAGATCGTCTGCGACGACGGCACCGTGGGTTGGGGCGAATGCCTGGGCCCGGCCCTGCCCAATGCGGCGGTGGTGAAAGCCTATGCCGCCCGGCTGATCGGCCGCAATCCGCTCGACACCGAGATCCTCTGGCAGGAACTCTACAACCTGTTCCGCGACCAGGGCCAGCGCGGCCTTGCGGTCACGGCCCTTTCGGGCATCGACGTGGCGCTGTGGGACATCAAGGGAAAACACTTCGGCGTGCCTGTCTCGGTGCTGCTCGGCGGGCGGCTGCGCGAAAGCGTGCGCGCCTATGCCACCGGTTCCTTCCGCCGCGACGGCGTTGACCGTGTCGCCGACAACGCCGCCGAATGCGCCGCCCATGTGAAGGCGGGCTTCCACGCGGTGAAGATCAAGATCGGCTTTGACCCGGCGCAGGACCTGGAGGTCATTGCCGCGGTGCGCGAGGCGATCGGCCCCGAGACGCGCCTGATGATCGACGCCAATCACGGCTATGACGTTCTGGAAGCGATCCGCGTCGGCCAGGCAGCCGCGCAATTCGGCATCGACTGGTTCGAGGAACCCGTCATTCCCGAACAACTCGGCGCCTATCGCGCCGTGCGCGCCGGCCAGCCCATTGCCATCGCCGGTGGCGAGACCTGGCATGGCCGCTTCGGCTTCCGCGAGCCACTGGAGACCCGCTGCATCGACATCGCCCAGCCGGATCTCTGCGGCACCGGCGGATTCACCGAGATGCGCCGCATCGCCGACATGGCCGCCCTGTACGGCGTGCGCCTGGTGCCCCATGTCTGGGGCACGGTCGTGCAGATCGCCGCCAGCCTGCAGTTCATGGCAGCCCTCCTGCCCGATCCCCCGCGCCGCGAGCCCATCGAACCGATACTCGAATTCGACCGCACGCCGAACCCCTTCCGCCAGGCCATCGCGAAGACGCCCATCGAACATGACAACGGCATCGTGCGCATTCCCGACGGTCCCGGTCTCGGCATCGAGATCGACCGCGATGTGCTGGCGGAATTCGCATTGACGGCGGACTGACACGCCCTGACGCCCCATGCCGCTGTCTGCGTTACGGAAAATGGCGGCATGCGGACCGCCGCCCGGTCACGTCTCGGACCTGTCCTCGGGGATGACGGAAAAGGAACCGTCGGTTTCCAGGATGACGGCTGCGACACCGGCAAGGTCCTGTTGTCCTGCCCTGCGCACCACCGTTTCCAGTTCCTCTTTCGTCACCCGGGCCTTGCGCAAGGCCCCCGGAACCGGCTCGCCATGACGAAGCAGAAGCGACGGTTCGGAACGGACAGCACGCGCAAAGGCACGGGATCGCACCGACAGGGCTGTCACCAGGTACTGGAGCGCTATGAGAAGGAGAAGGGCCGTCACACCCTCGGCGAGTGCCACCTTCTCGCTGAGCAGGACAGTGGCCAGGGTTGAACCGATCGCGACGGTGACCACCAGGTCGAATGCATTCAGCTTGGCAAGCGTCCGCTTGCCCGACACGCGCAATGAAACGACCAGGAATAGGTAGGCCAGGGTTCCGACGACGATGGTGCGGACGATGCCGCTCCAGCTTTGGAAGAACATGTCCGCCCAGGCCATGATCGCTCCTCTTCGACACATATACGGACAGATGACCAAGGCCCGGTTTCGCGGGGGCGCGCGCGCCGCCACCTCGGCGATTGTCAGATCATTCGGGTGGTGGCGTATCGGCCTTTACCGCGCCGCGCTTACCCATTGGCATGCCGGGGCCAACCGTCGTGTCATACCGGGTCTTAAGTTCGGCCTTGGCGTTGATGTCCGCGCACCCTGCGGATTGTTCGGATTGCGGTTCTTGGTTGTCATGGGAAATTCTCTCCAGTCAGGCGAGGAAACTGAGTACGGCAAGGACGACAACCACGAGGCCGATCACGTAGATAACGGAATGCATGGGGGAACCCTTCTCATCGTATCTCCTGAATATTCCCGCCAACGAGAGGTGCGCAGGATATGTTCCGGACCGAACCGGCGGCATGATATGGAAAGCGCCGCATCCGCCCACTCATCGGATACGCAGCAATCCGACTGCGAAGGGCGGCAGACTTGAGGACGAAGGGCAGTGACGGCAGGGCCGGCCACTGCCTGCCCTGTCAGGGATTGATCGCGACGGACCGGACGCGCTGGCCGACGGCCCGGCACGTGCCGAACAGCTCGGCACGGCCCTCCGGGTTGACCCGGTAGCGGCCCAGCGCCTCCACGATGCCGGTCACCTCGTCGGCCGTCCCGATGCGCAGCACGAAGCGGAAACCGGACTGGCGCGTGATGGCGTCCTCGATACAGCCGATCACATGCTCGCGGTCGTCGGGATGATAGCAGCGGATCACCTGGATCATGTCGACAGGACCCGGTTTCGGTTCCAGCCCATGCAGGCGATACATGTCCTCGCTCCAGTAGGTCAGGCCGTTCTCGATATCGAGCCGCCACACGCCGAACGGTTCGAACAGGGCCAGGACATCCAGCAGGTTTGCCGCCGCAAGCCCGATCGCTTCAGGGGATTGCGCCGCCCGTCTCGCGGATCTGATCTCGACCTTGAAGGCTCCGGTTTCCTCGCTGGGCGGCTCGGTCGACATCGCTGCGCGAAGGCCTAGTCGATATAGCCGAGCCGAAGCGCCTTGGCGACGGCATGAGCACGGTTGACCGCCGACAGTTTCTGGCAGGACGAGGCGAGATAGTGATTGACGGTATGTTCCGACAACTCGAGGATGACCGCGATTTCCGGGCTCGTCTTGCCGGCTGCGGTCCAGACCAGGCACTGCGTCTCGCGCTCCGTCAGCTTCGGCAACGACCGCTCGGCCTCCGACCGGGTCGCGTCCGCCTGCTGGAAGATGAGGTTGCAAAGCCAGGCAAGCTGGACCTGCTCGTTCAGCGAACAGGGTTCGCGATCGCCGGTGAAGGATACCGCGCCGCGGCGCCCACGCGAATCGTGAACGGGAAAACAGGTGCCGGACAACAGACCGAACTCGCGGAACAGCGACGTCACCAGGTCGTCCGCCCCGTCGCCGCGATTGCTGTTCAAGCCCGCCACGTCCCATGTGATAGGCCTGGTCGTTGCGCGCAAAGCCTTGATCATCGGGCTGGCCGGCAGCAGCTTGTGCCGGTCATAGGCGCGGACGAGTTCCGGCGGCCAGTTCGAGACAAGCGTGATATCCGCGAAGTCGTCGCCGAGATCGCCGGGAAGGCGGTACACGGCGAAGTAACGGTATCCCAAGTCGAGGGTCAGCTTCTTGAGAAGACGCAGGATGTCATAGGCCGTCCGGCACTGCATGGCAGCCTCGCTGTATGCGATCGCGAAATCCTCGACCGGCTCGGAACCTTCAGTTTGCACGACGTAGCCCAAGGCATTTTTCCCTGACAGGAATTGAAGAAAGACGCGCGGATAGTCCCATGCCGTCCTCCAGTCAATCTATTTCGACAACAGAATATGCTGAAAGACGGAGACGGAACGGGAAACCGCGCCCTTGTTGCCGAAACGCAATCAAAACCCCCCGGCCGGCCCGGAGGGCGCGGTCGAGGGGCCTTTGCTTCCGCCACCGAATTGGCAGGGTGGGGGGCGGCGGGGCAAATACTGTCATGACAGGGACGATTGCATGCCCGGCGGAAACCATGTCATCACCCGGCCGCTGGCCGGCGTGCGCCGGTCAGGCAGTGCCGCGCGGCACCTGCCTGCCCCTGACATTGAAACCCGCAGGCGATCGGTGCCGGACGCTGCGCTGCGCGCGGCACTGAATTGCCATTCCTGCCAATGACGATATTCATTGTGCGACCATTGAACACGAACGCCGTGCGTCTGGCCATTGCGTGGTCACGCGGGCCAGATCTCGCAATTGACATATCGCGGATGCAACAAAAGCAGGCCTGCCGCAAACCGGTCAGACAAACAAAAAACCGCCGGGATCCTCATGATCGCGGCGGAGCATGCGGCGTCTGTACTGCTGACGCGGATCAGAAGGCCACGTTCAATCCGAGACGGCCGACGATCATGTCGTTGCGGAAACGGTAGCTGATGCTTTCGCCCGGAAAGGCAACCGGGTCGACGCCCGACACGACGGCATCCTGGAGGTCCACGTAAAGCCCCTCGAGCTTCATGCTGACGTTCTCCGTCACCTTGTGTTCGATGCCGGCGCCGATGGCGTAGCCGTAGCGAACCTTGCTCGCGCTCCAGTCAGGGGAGGTGTAGCCAAGGCCGGGAAGGCCGATGGAGAAGCGGTTCGTCACCTTGCCGGCAGCAATACCGCCCGTGGCATAGAGCAAGGTCCGGTCGATGGCGACGCCTGCCCTCACCCGTGCCGTCGCCAGGACCCCGTAATCCGTATGGAATGCGGAGTTGGTGACCTGGCCCGTGAAGGGCGGAAACGGATTGGGATCGATGCGGGACATGGTATGCCGGATCTTGAAGTCGGCGAAGGAGATGTCCGCCTCCACGCCGCCGACGAAGGCGCCCCGCTGGAAATTGTAGCCGGCGGTGATGCCCCCCGTCAGGCTCTCGTTCATGTGGCTGATGGAACGCGGAAACAGGCCGTTCGCGACATCGAGCGGGATCAGGACGCCGCCATGGGCCCCCAGATCGGCCCGCCCGGTGGATGTCGCCAGTCCTGCGATGGCACCACCATAGAAGCCGTTCCAGGAGACGGCGGGCCGCAATTCGGCCGAGACGCCCGGCCCGTCGCCGGTCGTCTGGTCGATATCGCCTGCCATTGCCGGAGATGCGGCAAGAAACGCAGCAGTCAGGATATAGCGGATCATGATCTTCCCCAACGTCACCCATGGGCAGGCGCTTTCAACCGGTCGCCAACAGCCCTTTCGGGAAGATTCCTTCAGTCATACCTAATTTTAGGTTAACTGGATCAGCAAAGCCGTAAATTTCAAGCGGAAAGGCCCGGGCCTACCTCGCGGCGCCGGCCGGGCCAACGCAAGGGCGCTGCCCGCGACAGGCCCGTTCCCGGCGCAGGTTTAACCCAAATAAAATCAGTCTTCGCTAAAGTTTTCCGCAGTTGGAAGGCCGGCCGGAGGGGTTTCTCGGCTGGCGGGGATCCCCACAGGGGCATGACAGGCGGGTTCAGGGCATGTTCGAAAAGATTGCGAAAAGCTACATGGCACTGGTGGATTACTTCATCCCCCAGGATCTGAAAATGGATCGTGAAGCCTATAACCAGGCGCGCATGTTCCTGATCAGCCACACGATGG
The DNA here is from genome assembly GCF_046506625.1 of Zhengella sedimenti. Taxonomy (NCBI): domain Bacteria; kingdom Pseudomonadati; phylum Pseudomonadota; class Alphaproteobacteria; order Hyphomicrobiales; family Notoacmeibacteraceae; genus Zhengella; species Zhengella sedimenti. The sequence continues at coordinate 706,594 of NZ_JBKFFP010000001.1, read as the reverse complement.
GTCCGATCCTTGGCAACACGGTTCCGCTTGCGCTTTTCCTTGTGGACCCGACGCCCGGCATGGACACTTTCTGGCTGTCGGTCTCGATCACGGGTTTCTGGGTCTTTCCCTTCCTGCTCAGGGCAGGGTTCGACTATGACCGGCTTGTGATCACGTCGGTGCTGAACCTGAACTTCTGCATCTTCTGGAGTTGCTATCACAATGGCGGCGTTGCATCGCCCACTCTGCCCTGGGTGCTCATCATCCCGCTGCTGTCATTTTTCTACATCGGCGGGGAACAGCGCCTGCAGTCCACGCTGCTGCTGATCTTCTCGCTCTGCTTTTCCACCTTCCTCGTGGCATACATCTTCATGGCGCCGCCGGCCAACGATGTTCCGGCCTATGCGATGACGAGCCTGGGGCTCGTCTCCACAGTGGCCTGCTTCGCCTATGTCGCGACCATGGCGATCTACTATTCGCGCATCTTCGATGCCGGCGTGGAACTTGAAAACGAAGTCCGCCGCAGGCGCCATGCGTCCGACGAATTGCGCCAGGCCGTGGCCAAGGCTGACCGCGTGGGCCGGATGAAGGCGGAATTCCTGGCGCGCATGAGCCATGAACTGCGCACGCCGCTCAATGCCGTCATCGGATACAGCCAGATCCTCAAGGAGGATGCGATCGACCTGGGCGACAAGCAGATGACCAGGGACGTCGAGAAGATCCACGATGCCGGCCAATACCTGCTGCGCCTCATCAACATGATCCTCGACCTTTCCAAGATCGAGGCCGGCCGAATGCAGTTCCGCCAGGAGACATGCCGTCTCGCCGATCTGGTTTCCGTCGCCATGGAAGACGCCCGTCAGGTGATCACCGCAAACGGCAACACCCTCGAATTCTACATCGAACCCGGCGTCGATGACGTCGAGACGGACAAGGAACGCCTTGTCCAGGTGTTCGACGCGATCCTCCGCAACGCCGGCGAGAACACCGAGCGCGGCCTGATCACGGTGACGTGCTCTTCCCGCGAAACGGATGCCGGCAAGATCTATGCGGTGGAAATCCGCGACTCCGGCAAGGGCATGGCGCCCGAACGCCTCAAGACCCTCTTCCACAACCTGCTCGACACGCGCGACGCCTCGCAGAGCAAATATGGCGGAACGGGGCTCAACCTGACCATCACCTACCGGCTTGCCGAGGCCATGGGCTGTTCGCTTTCGGCGGAAAGCGAGCTGGGCCGGGGAAGCGCGTTCACGGTCACGATCCCGGCCCGCTGGCAGGTTGGCGGGCACACCGCCGGAACGGATGAAGCCGCGGCGGCGGACAATGGCGCCATGGTGGCCACCGCTGCCTGAGGCCGGCCCGGCAGGACTGAATGGCAGGTCTTGCCCCGCGCGCAATCACGAACCGGACAGAGATGGCTTTTGATCATGCCCTGCCGCACTGGACACTCCGGTGCGGCAGAAGAAGTATCTTTGACCCCAGTTTTCCATCACCAATTGCCGTTTACAAGAGATTCACCAATAGTCCAACTATCTAATTTAGTAACGTTTGAATTTACCGAGATTTTCCTTTCCCCGGCTTAAGTAAGCGTATCAACAAAGAAAACGGGGATGGCGACAATGACCAACCAGCATACGATTGACGGCGTACCGGAAGCGGCCCTCCAGGGAAGCATGCGTGATTTCAGGGTCATGGAGGGCAGCGACCTGCTGGGTCGTTGCGAGAGGTTCTTCGACTGGCAGGACACGCGCCGCCAGTCGGGGACCTGGCCCTTCGGCCGCGCAACCGAGACCGGACCGGCGTCCACCTGTTCGGTGCGCGACGACGCCGGGCGCCTGTCGACGGGCGTCAACTTCGCCTCGCAGGACTATCTCGGCCTGTCGGCGCATCCGGCCATCCACCAGGCCGCCCACGATGCCATCGGCGTCTACGGCGTCCACTCGGCGGGATCGTCGGCGCTTGTCGGCAACATCTCCAGCTCGGTACGGCTGGAAAGGGAAATCGCCGATTTCCTGCACATGGATCATGCCATCCTGTTCGCCACCGGATGGTCTGCCGGCTTCGGCGTCATCAAGGGCCTTGTCCGCTCCCATGACCACATCGTGATGGATGCCCTGGCCCATGCCTGCCTCCAGACCGGCGCCCAGGCGGCGACACGAAACGTTTCCCTCTTCCGCCACAACGATGTCGAGCATTGCCGCGACCGCCTGCGGGCCATCCGCCAGCGCGACCGCGAGGGCGCCATCATGCTGGTGACCGAGAGCCTGTTCTCCATGGACAGCGACACGCCGGACATCGCCGCGCTCCAGGAACTCGCGCACGAATATGACGCCGTTCTCATGGTCGACGTGGCGCATGACCTCGGCTGCCTGGGCAGCGACGGGACGGGTCACATCGGCATCCAGAACATGCTCGGCAAGGTCGACCTGGTGATGGGCAGCTTCTCCAAGACCTTCGGCTCGAACGGCGGCTTCGTCGCCACCAACAGCCGCGCGGTCAAGGAATACCTGCGGTTCTACAGCCCGAGCTGCACCTTCACCAACGCCCTGTCGCCGGTCCAGGTGGCCATTGTCAGCAAGGCGCTGGAAATCGTCCGCTCGGCGGAAGGCGCGCAACTGCGCCGCGACCTGATGGAGAACATCCTGTCCCTGCGCACGCAGCTCAAGGACCGCGGCATGGATTTCTACGGCGACCCCTCGGCCATCGTGGCTGTGAAGACCGGCGACGAGGCGCTGGCGCGCATGACCGCGCGCGCGCTCCCCGATGTCGGCCTGATCGCCAACCTCGTGGAGTTCCCCGCCGTGGGCAAGGGCCTGGCCCGGTTCCGCATGCAGGTCATGGCGACCCATTCGGACGACGAGGTGACGGCTGCGGCCGACAAGATGGGCGCCGCCATGCGCATTGCCCAGGCCCGGCTCGATGCCGGTTACGACGAAATGCCGCTGCGCGCGGCCGTGTGACGGAAAAGGGCGCCGGCCGGGCCGGCGCCCTTTCTTTGTGCCGGGGGGATCCGGCGGGGGATCGGAGCAGAACGATGATGATGGACAACAGGCTGGTCAACTGGTTCGTGCCGAAGAACATTCGCGGCCGCACCAATATCGAGATGGCGCGGATCTTCGTGTTCACCCATCTTTTCGGACCCATGATTGCCCAGCCCATGGCGATCTACCTCTACATCGTGTCGCCCGAGGTGAACTATCAGCTCGAGGTCATGGTGGCGGGCATCTACAGCTTCCTGCTGCTCACCTTCGTGCTCAAGTACACCGGCAGCATGATGATCTCCTCGCTGCTTTCCTTCGTCGGCCTGGCCGCGGTCTCCCTTTTCGGAACCTATCATTATGGCGGGTTCAGCTCGCCGTTCCTGCCATGGCTGATCGTCAGCCTGCTGCTCGGCTTCTTCTATCTTTCAAAGAACACCTGGCTGGTCATCGGCCTGTTCACGGCCATTGTCGGCGTCTTCCTGACCTTCCTGATCCGTAACGGGCTTCCCAACACGGTTCCGGTCGAGGACCTGCAAATACTGAGCTGGCTGTCGATCGTGGCGGCCACGGTCTACATGTCGTGGATGGCGCTCTATTATGCCCGCATCATCGCCCTGCGCAGCGAACTCCAGCACGAGGCCGAACGGTTCAGGTCCACCATGGAGGAACTGGAAAAGGCGCGCGCCGTTTCCGAGGAAGTCAGTCATCACCGTTCGCTTTTCTTCTCGAAGATGAGCCATGAACTGCGCACGCCGCTCAATGTCATCATCGGCTATTCCGAAATTCTTCTCGATGACGCGAGCGACGCGAAGGATGGCAACGATCAGGCCATCAAGGACCTGGTCCGCATCAACAAGGCCGGCAAACATCTTCTGTCGCTTGTCTCCGAAGTGCTCGACTCCGACAAGATCGTCAACGACGTCAACGCCGTGGATGTCTCGGAATTCACCCTCGGCGAACTGATCGACGAGGTCGTCGCCAGCGCGTTTCCCCTGGTGGTCAAGAACGGAAACCGTTTCGACATCGACTGCCCGCATCGCGAGGCGCGTCTGCGCACCGACAGGACCAAGTTGCGGCAGATGCTCATCAACCTGCTCAGCAACGCCGGCAAGTTCACCAAATCAGGCACCGTGACCATGAAACTGAACATCGAGCGCAGCCTCGCCGATGACCGCTTCCATGCGGTGGTCACCGATACCGGCATCGGCATCGCGCCGGATGTCCTGCCGAAACTCTTCCAGAGCTATATCCAGGCCGATGCGTCGATTTCCAAGCGTTTCGGCGGGACCGGGATCGGACTGGCGATCACGCGGAAGTTCGCCATCCTGCTCGGCGGCGAAATCACGGTCGCGAGCCGTCCGGGCGAGGGAACCCAGTTCACCATCGACATCCCGGCGCATATCGAAACGATGCAGCAACCGCAGCCGGTGGAATCCGGGGAAAGTCATGAAACGTCCAAGGCAGCCTAAATTACGATAACGCTAAATCAACAAATACTAATTAGTCTAAGTAGACAGGTTGGATCAGAGGGCGGACACAGATGAATACCGCAGCAGCACACCAGATAACCGCTGACATGCATGAGATGCCGGGTTCACAAGCCGAACCGGCGCCGCGCATCCTCGTCGTCGACGATGTTGCCGACAACCGCGACATCCTCACCCGCCGCCTGGTTCGCCGGGGCTTCGAGGTGGTCGAGGCGGCCTGCGGACAGGAAGCGCTCACGCAGGTCGAAAACCAGGTATTCGATGTCATCCTGCTCGACATCATGATGCCGGATCTCAGCGGTAACGAGGTGCTGCGGCGCGTCCGCGAGCGCTTCACCAGCACCGAGCTTCCGGTCATCATGGTGACCGCGAAGAGCCAGAGCGAGGACGTTGTCGAGAGCCTGAACCTCGGTGCCAACGACTATGTCACCAAGCCTGTCGATTTCGCCGTCGCCATCGCACGCATCAACAGCCAGGTCGAGGCCAAGAAGGCGCATGACAGGAAGACCCTTTCCACGCGGTCGCTGGAAGCGCGCACGGAGGAACTGAACCGCACCCTGACTGATCGCGAGAGTGCGCTCCGTTCGGAGACCAGCCGCCGCAAGGTGTCCGAGGAGAAACTGCACTTCCTCGCCTATCACGACTCGCTGACCGAACTGCTCAACCGTCAGGGTTTTCGCGATGCCCTGCACCATGCCATTGACGAAATGCCGGTCAACGATCTCGAGCCCGCGCTTCTTTTCATCGACCTCGACGGTTTCAAGGCTGTCAACGACCTGTTCGGCCACGCTACCGGCGACAAGCTCTTGCGAACCGTGGGCGAGCGCATCCGCGGCCTCGTTCCCGAACATTTCGACATTGCCCGCCTGGGCGGCGACGAGTTCGCTGTCATCACCCGTTTCGCTTCGCAGCCCGAAGCCTCGATGGAACTGGCGGAAATGCTGGTACGCGAACTGGGAAAGCCGTTCCAGGTCGAAGGGACGACGATCAATATCGGCGCCAGTTGCGGCGTTGCCCGCGCCTCGCATTTTTCCTCCGATCTCGACGGCCTGATCAAGGGCGCCGATCTGGCGATGTATCATGCCAAGAGCAATGGCCGGGGCGGGGCGGTCCTCTTCGAGGCGCGAATGCTGGAGGAACAGGAAGAAAAGCGCCAGCTGGAGAGCGATCTGCGCCTCGCGGTCCAGCACTCGCAGTTCGAGCTCTTCTACCAGCCGCTGATCGACATCGGCAGCAGGGAGATCACCGGCTTCGAGGCATTGATCCGCTGGCCCCACCCGACCCGCGGCCTCATGTCGCCGGAAATCTTCATTCCGCTGGCCGAGGAAACCGGACTGATCAACCAGCTCGGCGCATGGGTGCTGCGTGAAGCCTGCAAGGAGGCCAGGACCTGGCCGGACGACATCAAGGTGGCCGTCAACCTGTCGCCGCACCAGTTCGAAAGCCCGTCGCTCCTGTCCACCCTGATCAACGCGCTCGCCGCTTCCGGGCTCGACCCCAAGCGCTTGGAACTGGAAATCACCGAATCCGCCTTGCTCGGCAACGAGGGCAAGAACGTCCAGACCCTTCAGGCCATTCGTGAACTGGGTGTGCGGGTGTCGATGGACGACTTTGGAACCGGGTATTCATCGCTTGCCTATCTGAAGAACTTCCAGTTCGACAAGATCAAGATCGACCGCCGTTTCGTCCAGGGCCTTGAGAACAACGTCTCCGACGCGGCCATCGTCGAGGCCATCATCAATCTGAGCCGGAACATCGGCGTTGGCACCACGGCCGAGGGGATCGAGACGGAAAGCCAGCTCCGTGCGGTGATCGGACAGGGATGCCGCGAAGGACAGGGCTACCTGTTCAGCCGCCCCCTGACCGCGCGGGACGCCCGGGATTTCATCAGCCGGTTCGTCTACGGCGGCCAATGATGCCGGACCCGTCGTGGCTGCATGGCAAGGCCTGCAGCCGAGACGGGCCGCCCGCCTGCAAATACTCGGCATCGGGCGTTAGGCTTTTTTCAGTCTTTGAAACTCTAGGCTTCCAGGACGTGACAAAAAACCAGGGCCTGAGAGAATGCCTTTCTTGAAATGGAAGAAATCAAGCCTGCTCGGACGGACCGGACAGATGTTTCATCATCTGCCCTTCCTCTTCACGTTCAGTTATGCCATCGGAAGTGTACTCTGGATATTGCTGAGCGACCGGCTTCTGGTCACCGTTGCACCCGCCTTTGAAGACTATTCGCGCTTCCAGACCTACAAGGGATGGCTGTTCGTCACCGTCTCCGCCCTTCTCATCTACGCGACGCTGAGACATGCCTGGAACCGCATGACCGCCGCCTACGACGCTTCCCTGGAGAGCGAGCGGCGTCTTGAACTCGCGCTCACCACTGCGCGCGGCGGCGTCTGGGAAATCGATCTGGCCAATGGCCAGCAGACGCTCGCCTACACGTCTTCGGAACTTGTCAGCCGGCTTGGCCTGCCACGCGGCCACCAGCTGACGATGGAAGAGTTCCGGTCCAGTCGCCATCCCGACGATATCCGGGAGAGCGAACGGGCCATCCTCGAAACGATCCAGTCGGGAGGGCGCAAGCCCTACAACCTTCGCCATCGCGTCATCACCTGCGACGGATCCGTCCGCTGGGTGCATTCCATGGGCAACCTCGTTCCCGGCTCGGGCAAGCGCAATGCCCGCCTCGTCGGCGTGGCGCTGGACATCACCGAGCAGATGGAGAACGAAGCCCGCATCGAACGCCTCCTGCGCTTCGATCCGGTGACCGGCCTGGCGCGCCCGGGCAAGTTCCTCGCAGACGTCGATGAGGCCCTTGCCGCGATGGATTCAGCCGCAACCTTCGCGCTGGGCCAGGTTCGCTTGGTCGACCTCGATCGCCATCTGGCTGACGACGAGACCAGTTCCGATGCCGCGCTGGTGCGCATGATCGCCGACCGTTTTCATGACATGGACGAGGTCGAGGTCTCGCGCATGAGCGCCGATACCTTTGCCTTCCGGACGAGATGTTCCGGCAGCCTGGCGGCCACCCAGCATGATGTGCGCGACGTACTCTCCGCCCTGCTCAAGCCCTATGTGCTCTCCGGCAACGAGATCCGGCTGCGCATCCAGGCCGGCGCGGCGATTGCACGGCAAGGCGCCAACGCCGTTGCGCTGCTGCGGAACAGCGGTCATGGCCTGGAAACCGCCGAAAAGGGCACGGACATTGCCGTCGGCTGGTTCAATGACGAGATCAGCGACGAATTCCGGCAGCGCAACGAGCGGATCCGCGACCTCGACCGCGCCGTCGCGCGTGGCGAGATCGAATGCCATTTCCAGCCGCTTGTCGATCTGCGCACGGGGCTTACGGCCGGTTTCGAGGCACTGGCACGCTGGCGCAGGCCTTCCGAGGGTCTGGTCCGGCCCGACGAATTCATCGGCCTTGCCGAGGAGTTCGGCCAGATCGGCGCCATCGGCGAGGAGGTCCTGCGCCAGGCTTGCGAAACGGCGCTGTCCTGGGGCAGGGACGGCCCGTTCGTGGCGGTGAACGTCTCGCCGGTCCAGCTTCACGATCCGGCCTTTCCCACCATGGTCGCCGGCATCCTGGCAAGAACCGGCCTGCCGCCCGGGCGGCTGGAACTGGAAATCACCGAGAATGCGCTCATCAAGGATATCGAGGCCGTCATCTGGCGGCTGGAATGCCTGCGCGACATGGGCATTTCCATCGCCATCGACGATTTCGGGACCGGTTATTCGTCGCTTTCGCTTCTCACCCGGGTCCCCTTCACCCGCCTCAAGGTCGACCAGTCCTTCATCCGTGATTTCGGCCGGACCCGCGAAAGCACCGTCATCGTCGACACGATGATCGGCATTGCAGACAAGTTGGGCCTCGGCGTGACGGCGGAGGGCATCGAAACCGCCGGCATAGCGGCCCTTCTGGCCGCCAAGGGACCGCTTATCGGACAGGGCTACCTGTTCAGCAAGCCTGTCCCGGCCGATCTGACCGCCGGGCTCGCCGGCCGGTCCTGGGCCACGGCCTGGCTGTCCTGCTCGCGGGATCAGGCGGCGGGGTCCCTGCCCATCCGCAATGCCGTCCGGCTTTCATCCTGAAGGGATCCCTCTTGCCTGCGCCCGCGCCGTCGGGACGTTCAGGCCGTCGAACCGGGGGCTTGCTCCAGCAACCGTGCGAGATGGCCGGCATCGCAATCGGCAAGCGCGCCGACCCTTGAAATGATGGCTTCCGCCCCGCCCGGGACAAGCGCACGGGCCTTGTCGCGGAGCCTTGACAGCAGCACATCCGCCGGAAGACGGTCGGCAAGGTCGTGGACGGCTTCCAGCGTTTCGCCATTGTCGAGCACGATTTCGCAGCGTGCCTGCAGGTCAGTGAGCCCATCGTCCCCTGCCACGGTCACCTTGCCGGCGAAATCGGAAAGGCGCGATTCCCCGGCGAGATCGTCCGTGTAGGTGCGGTCATTGCCGGTCGGGATGCCGTTGAGCACCATCCCGGCCAGCCACGCATAGCTGAACTTCACCTCCAGCCCGGTACGCGGCCGCTTGATGTCGCAGACCCGCAGCCACCGCGGATTGGTTTGGAGCGTCAGCGACCGGACGCGGCCGGCCTCAAGGCCTTCCGCCGCGAGCGGCAGCAACGCCTCGATCATGGCATGGGTGCCATGGCAGCAGGCGTGGAACTTGTACTGGTTGTCCGGCAAGCGGAAGCTTTCGGGCGGAATACCGCCCTCGAAGGCGGCATCGGTTGAAAGCCCCTCGCCATGCGTGGGGATGAAGCCCTGGTCTCCCATCAGCCCGTCATCGGCCGAGGTGAACCCGGCTGCAGCCAGCGCGCTGCATTCCACGCCGTTGGATGCAGCGATTCCTGCATTGTAGGGCTTGCCCATGGTGCCGAACTGGGATTTCAGGCCCGAGGCGCGCGTTGCGCAAAGACCGATGGCCGCGCGCATGCGCTCCCGGTCGAGGCCGCGCAAACGGCCAGCGGCGATCGTCGCCCCGAACGCGCCCGCCGTGGCTGTCTGGTGAAAACCGCGATTGTAGTGTCCTGCGCCCAGGACGCGGCCGATGCGGATGGCGGCCTCCGCGCCCAGGGCGAAGGCATCGGCAATCGCCTGCCCCGCCGCACCCGTCTCCTCGCCCACCGCGAGCGCCGCCGGGTAGATCCCGACCGAAAGGTGGCCGACATGGTCGAAATGGGTATCGTCGAAATCCAGCGCGTGACTGATCGCGCCATTGACGAGCGCGGCCATGCGCGCCGGTGCGCGCCCCCCGCCGAACAGCGTCGCCGTGCCGGCTCCGCCCTCCGATGCCGCAAATCCGCGCAGCTTGCCCGCCAGCGGCTCGCCGGCCCCCGCCCTGCCGCAGGTGATCCAGTCCATGAGTGATGCCTGAGCGACCTGCCGCACGTTGTCGGGGATCTTCGCCTCCGGCAAGGCGGCGATGTCGAGAACGAGATCGATGAGTTCCATGCTGCTTCCTGTCCGGCCGTTTTCCCGCGATCTTGCCACGGCGGCACCCGCTGTGACACAGGCGCATCTTATGGGACCGGCCGACCCGGTCAGGCAAGGGGCCGGACCTTGATACCACCTATGCGGAATCGTTCTTGTCGGGGGATCTGCTCGCCCTGGCAGGCTCTCCGGGCGGGCCCTGGAGCGGCGATGCACTTGCCGCCAACGCACCTTGCAACGCTTGACAGTTGTTCTCGTCTTCAGAACAGACATAGGCGCCTGATAGTTTAGAATAATTCCAAACTATTGTTTTCATGTGGCTTTTCATGTTGACATCGGCGCTGATCTTCCTCATGTCATCATGGTCCGACAAGGGTGAAGCCAATGGTGATCTGTCACTGCAACATCATAACCGGTTCCGACATCGAGGCCGTGGTGCGCGGCTTTCTCGAACAGGATTCGTGGCAGGTGATTACCCCCCTCAAGGTCTACCATGCGCTCGAAAAGAAGGGCCGCTGCTGCGGCTGCTTTCCCAACGCCATAGCCGTCATCGTGCGCACGGTCGAAGCCTGGCACCGCGAACTGGCGACGCCGGAAGCCGAGGTCGTCTCCCTTCTCGACCGGCTGCGGAGCGAGCATGAGAAGGTGGAGGCGATGCGCAAGGCGGCCCGCGCCCCGCGCCGCGCCGCCTGATCCGGATTGTTTCTGTCCGGACGGCTTGCACCCGACTCCCGAAAATTCGAAGATGACCAATACATCTTTTTGATCCGCAACGACCGAATCCGGGAGAACAGCCATGAAGGGCGACAAGCAGGTCATCGAACGGCTCAATGAAGCGCTTTTTCTGGAGCTTGGCGCGGTCAATCAATACTGGTTGCACTACCGCCTGCTCGAAGACTGGGGCTATGCGCTGCTGGCGAAGAAGGAGCGCGAGGAGTCCATCGAGGAGATGCACCACGCCGACAAGCTAGTTGAGCGCATCATCTTCCTGGAAGGCCACCCCAACCTGCAATCGGTGGCGCCGCTGCGCATTGGCGAGACGGTCAAGGAAGTGCTGGAGGCCGACCTGGCCGGCGAATACGAGGCACGCGATTCCTACCGCAAGTCCCGCGAAATCTGCCAGCAGGCCGGCGACTACGTCACGATGAAGCTGTTCGAGGAGCTTCTGGCCGATGAGGAAGGCCATATCGACTTCCTGGAAACGCAGCTCGAACTCCTGTCGACCATAGGCGAACAGAAATACGGCCAGCTCAACGCCGCGCCCGCCAGCGAGGCCGATTGACCGGGCCGGCATGGCTTTGCCGTTCGCGCCGCGTTTGACATCTGTCATTGCCGGGTGATCTGCTGGAGTGATCGTTCAGGCAGGTGAAGTCGGACGAGTCACGGCAAGGCGGCGGCGGTGCAGGACAGGACATCGGATCAGAAAGGCGAAAGCGGCCGGGCGAAGCCCCGGCTGTCCCGGAACACCGCGGGCCATCCTTCACCGCCTGGCCTCGAGGACGCTGCGGCGACCCTGGCGCCCCACGCCGAAAGCGCCGAAGCGGTCCTGTCGCGTCTGGCCGTCGAACGGGAAACGGGACTGCCGGACGACGAGGCACGCCAGCGTCTCGTCACCCATGGGCCAAACCTGCTGCGCCGCCGGCCGCCGGCCAGTATCGTTCTTCTTTTCCTCGGCCAGCTTGCCAGCCCTGTCGTCTATCTCCTGATCGGCGCTGCCCTTCTGGCCCTTGCACTGGGCGAACTGGTGGAATTCGGGGCAATCGCCATCGTTCTGGCGATCAACACGCTGATCGGCTTCGTCACGGAACTGCAGGCCCTGCGCTCCATGGAAGCCCTGCGCCAGCTGGCCTCGCGCAGCGCGATCGTCCGCCGCGGCGGCCGCCAGGTGACCGTCAATGCCGAGGATCTGGTCCCGGGCGACATCGTCATCCTCGACGCCGGCGATGTCGTGGCCGCGGACATGCGCATCCTTGAGGCCTCCGACCTGTCGGTCGATGAATCCATGCTGACAGGTGAATCCCTGCCGGTGGAGAAATCGGCGGAATCCGTCCCGGCTGGCGCCACCATCCACGAACGCGTGTCCATGCTGTTCAAGGGCTGCGCGATCTCGCGCGGCACCGGCGAGGCGGTGGTCACGGCCACCGGCATGGCCACCGAACTGGGGCATATCACGAAACTGGTCGAGGAGGCCGAACCCGACCGCTCGCCGCTGGAACGGCAACTGGAACTGCTCAGCCGCAACCTGATCTGGCTGACGCTCGTGGTGACGGCGGCTGTGGCACTGACCGGGATATGGTCCGGACGCGACCTGCTGACCATGATCGAATCGGCGGTGGCGCTGGCTGTCGCGGCGATTCCGGAAGGCCTGCCGATCGTCGCCACGCTGGCGCTCGCCCGCGGGATGCTGCGCATGGCGCGGCGCAACGCTTTGCTGGAGCGCCTGTCGGCCGTCGAGACACTCGGTGCCACCACCGTGATCCTCACCGACAAGACCGGCACGCTGACCGAAAATGCCATGCATGTCGAACGCATCGTCACCCATGACGGCACCTGCGGCCTTGACCGGGAGCAGGGCCTGCTTGTGGACGGCGGGGGCAAGCCCCTGGACCGGCCCGGCACCGCATTGACGCTCCTGCTGCGCAATGCCGCCCTGTGCAACAATGCCGAACTGGCCGGTGACGGCGAAACGGCGACCGGGGACCCGATGGAGGTGGCCCTTTTGCGTGCCGCCGCCGCCGGCGGCCAGACAAAGCCTGCCGTGCTGGCGGCTTGCCCGGAAGTCAAGGAATACGCCTTCCAGACATCGACGCGCATGATGGCGACCGTGCATCGCGACGGCGACAGCCTGTTTGCCGCGGTCAAGGGCGCACCCGAAGCCGTCTTCACCGCGCTGTCATCCGTGGCGGCCGGGGATGGCGCAAGGCCCTTCGACCGCGATGAGGAAAAAAACTGGCGCGCCGCCTGCGAAGCCATGGCCGGCGAGGGACTCAGGCTACTCGCCATTGCCGGCAAGCCCATGCAGACGCAAGACGAGCCGGTCTATGAAGGACTGACGCTTCTGGGTGTCGCGGCGTTTCGCGATCCCCCCCGCGGCGACATTGCCAGCGCCATCTCCGAAGCCCGGCGCGCCGGCATCAAGATCGTCATGGTCACCGGCGATCATCCGGCCACGGCGCGCCATGTCTCGCGCGAGGTGGGCCTCTCAGGCGACGGCGATCACGGTATCGTCGGCAGGGATCTGGAGGCGTTGGACGATGCCGCGCCGGCGCGCAAGCGCGATCTGCGCGAGACGCGCATTTTCGCCCGTGTCGATCCTTCACAGAAGCTGGACCTCATCCGCCTTCACCAGGATGCCGGCGAGGTTGTCGCCATGACCGGCGACGGCGTGAATGACGCCCCGGCGCTGCGCAAGGCCGATATCGGCATCGCCATGGGCCGGCGCGGCACACAGGTGGCCCGCGACGCCGCCGACCTGATTCTGCGCGACGACCGCTTCTCCACGATCATCGACGCGATCCGCGAAGGGCGCGTCATCTTCATGAACATCCGCCGCTTCGTGGTCTACCTGCTCTCCTGCAACCTGAGCGAAATCCTCGTCGTCGGCCTGGCTGTGCCGTTTGGCCTGCCCCTGCCCATCCTGCCGTTGCAGATCCTGTTCCTGAACCTGGTCACCGATGTCTTCCCCGCCTTCGCGCTCGGCACGATCGAGGCCGACGATGGCGTTCTCGACCGCCCGCCGCGCCCACCCGCCGAGCCCATCCTGGCACGCCGTCACTGGGCGCGGATCGTCTTCTACGGCGCGTTGATTGCGGCAACCACGCTGGCCGCGCTGTTCATCGCCATGGGACCGCTTGGCCTGACCGGCGACGCGGTAACGACCATGACATTCCATACCCTGGCGCTTGCCCAGCTTCTCCATGTCTTCAGCATGCGCAGCATGCGCGACGGCTTCCTGGGAAGCCGCCTCACACGCAATGGCTGGATCTGGGGCGCCGTGGCCCTGTGTCTCGCCATCCTTGCCGGCGCTCAGGTCCAGCCGCAGCTTGCCGCGATGCTCAACCTGGTTGCGCTCCCCGGCGAGGCCTGGGCTATGATCGCCGCCCTCGCCTTCATTCCCGTCCTCGCGGGCAGGATTGCCGGGATGCTCTTCCTCGTCCTTTCCCCCCGCCGGCAATGACCCGGTGCCGTGCCTCAACCGCCGTCACCGGTCCTGTCCGGAGTGGCGGCCGCCTTGGCGGCGAGCCGGATGAACTGCGCGTACTCCTCCTCGGTGAGACCGTCGAGGATTTCTGGCTGCAAACCGGAGACGACCGGCAGCAATGCAGCTAGGACCGCCTCGCCCTCCCCGGTCAGTTCGAGCACGCGGGCGCGCCGGTCGGCCCGGCTCCTGACGCGGGTGAGCAAGCCTTTCTGCGCCAGCCTGTCGACCACGGCGCCGATGGTCGCCGGGTCCTTGCCGACGGCATCGGCAAGTCCGGCCTGGTCGATGCCCGGAACATGGCGAAGGGCATCCAGCGCCGCGAACTGCACCGGCGTGAGGTCGTAGCCGGCCGCGCGGACGTGACGGGTGAAGACCTGCGTCGACTTCTGATGCAGCCGCCTGATGAGATGCCCCGGCATCCGCGAGCTTGCAATCATGCCACCGTCCTTTCCCGTCGAGCGCCGAACCGGCGCTTCCTATAGCAAGAAATGATATGTCAACATAGTTTTTTGATTGACGCAGGCCGCGCAAGGCCGGATATGCTAAGTTCACTTATCTTTTTCACCGCGGAGGAACGGCGATGCAATATTACGTCAACGGCTTCAGGGGCGGCGATCCCGACATCCGCGAGGCCGCGCCCGGCCGCGTGCTGACGGGTGGGCGCAGGCAATTGCCGCAAAAGGTCGACGTTCTCATCGCGGGATGCGGACCGGCCGGCCTGTGCCTTGCCGCCCAACTCGCCCAGTTCCCGGAAATCGAGACCATGATTGTGGAACCGAAGCCGGGACCCATCGAGAAGGGCCAGGCGGACGGCCTGAATGTCCGCTCGATGGAGATGTTCCAGGCCTTCGGCTTTGCCGAGAAGGTCAAGCGTGAAGCCTATTGGGTCAACCAGACCAATTTCTGGGCGCCCGATCCGGCCAACCCGTCCGCCATCAAGCGCATCGGCCGGGTGCAGGACGTGGCCGACGACCTCTCGGAAATGCCGCACACCCTGATGAACCAGGCGCGCGTGCACGAGATGTTCCTCGACGTGATGCGCAATTCGCCGTCGCGGCTGGAACCGGACTATTCGCTGGCCGTGCGCGACCTCGCCGTCGACACCGCCACGGACGACCATCCGGTGACTGTGACCCTGGAGCGCACCGGCGGAGACAAGGCGGGCGAGACCGTCACCGTGCGGGCCAACTACGTGGTCGGTTGCGACGGCGCGCGCTCAAACGTGCGCAAGGCCATTGGCGGCGAACTGCACGGCGACGCCGCCCACCAGGCTTGGGGCGTCATGGACATCCTGGCCAACACCGATTTCCCGGATGTGCGCATGAAATGCCTGATCGCCTCGCAGAAGGAAGGCAATGTCCTCATCCTGCCGCGTGAGGGCGGCTACCTTTTCCGCATGTATGTGGAACTCGACAAGCTCAATCCCGACGAGCGCGTCGCCAACCGCAACCTGACTATCGACCACATGATCGCGGCCGCCAACCGCATCATGGCCCCCTATTCCATCGACGTGAAGGAAGTCGTCTGGTGGTCGATCTACGAGATCGGCCATCGCCTGACAGACAAGTTCGACGACGTGCCCGAAGGCGAGACGGCGACCCGCAATCCGCGCGTCTTCACCGCCGGCGATGCCTGCCACACCCACAGCCCGAAGGCCGGCCAGGGCATGAACGTGTCCATGGGCGATACCTTCAATCTTGGCTGGAAACTGGTCCAGGTCTTGAAAGGCCGCTCGGACCCGGGCCTGCTGCACAGCTATACCGCCGAGCGCCGCGCGGAAGCCAAGCGCCTGGTGGAAACCGACCATGCCTGGGCGCGCATCATGAGCGCCCCGCCCGGCCAGTCCGAACTCGACGGCACCGGCATACCCCGTTTCCAGGAGCATTTCATCCGCAACGGCGTGTTCACCGCCGGCCTGGAAGTCCGCTATGAGCCCTCGGCCATCGTCGCCGCGAATGCCCGCCAGGAACTTGCCACCGGCCAGGAAGTGGGCAGGCGGTTCCACTCCGCCCCGGTCGTCCGCCTGGCCGATGCCATGTCCATGCAATTGGGCCACGTGGCCGAGGCGGACGCACGCTGGCGCATCTATGCCTTCGCCGGCAAGGCCGATTCCTCGGCGCCCGGATCGGCCATTCACCGCCTGTGCGACTGGCTGGAGAACGATCCCGCCTCCCCGGTGCGCCGGCATACCCGGCCCGACGAGGACATCGATGCTGTCATCGACCTGCGCGCCGTCTTCCAGCAGGGTTTCGACGAACTGGCCTATGAGGACATGCCCGCCCTGCTGAAGCCCGCCAAGGGCAGGCTTGGCCTGCGCGACTTCGAGAAGGTGTTCTGCGTCGACAGGAAGACCGGCCAGGATATCTACGCCATGCGCGGGATCGACCGGGACAACGGCTGCATGATCGTCGTCCGGCCGGACCAGTATGTCGCCCATGTCCTTCCGCTCAACGCCCGTCAGGAACTGGCATCCTTCTTCGCCGGCTTTCTTCTGCCGGCCGACGGCGCCTGACCCTCTGCCTGCCCGCCACCAGCGGCAAGTCCGGCGGCGCAGAATGCGATCAGATGCGCGATCTGGTCTTCTTCCCGCGCCGCCCCGCCGCCAAGCGCGCCGATCCTGTTCTGCGATGTCAGCAGGGCGAGCATGGCCGACACGCTGAAGACGAAACCCTCGGCCGCCTGGTGCCTTGAAAGGCCCGGGCAAAGGGCAGCGATCTCGGCCAGGAAGTGTCCTGCCACCGGATCGAAATGCGCCTGCGAAATCGTCCGCCAGCGGTCGTCCGCGGAAACATGGGCGACGAGACGGGCATAGTCGCGCCAGCGCGGCTCCTCCCGCGACAGCGCGAAGAACGGACGCAGGAAAGCCCCCAGCAGCGAGACCAGCGTCAGCGGACCCTGGCGGCGCGCCTGTTCAAGCGCGTCCAGGCGCGCGCGCGCCAGCGTTTCGGCCCGCCGTGCGACTGTCTGGTGGAACAGCGCCTCCTTGCCACCGCCATGATGATGGACGGACCCGACCGGTTCGCCGGCCGCCGCAGCGATGTCGCGAATGGTTGCTCCGTCATAGCCGCGCGCCGCGAAAACCGCTTCCGCCGCGTCCAGGATGCGCTTCCGTGTCGCGAGCGAACGCCGCGATGGCGCTCTTTTGCGCGTTTTTTCAGGGTCTTGCGTCGTCTGCATGAAATGATCTTGTCTTGTTTCGAACAAATGTTCAACATTGGCGAAAACGGGAGGGATCCTTGACCACGAAGAATGACCGGCTTGCCCTGATCGGGGCCGGGCCGATGGGCCTTGCTGCCGCCAAGCTGCTCAGCGAGCACGGTCTTGCCTTTCAGGGCTTCGAACTGCATGGCGATGTCGGCGGATTGTGGGACATCGACGGCCCGCGCTCGACCATGTACGAATCCGCGCACCTGATATCATCGAAGCGGATGACGGAGTTTGCTGACTTCCCCATGGCCGGGAACGTGGCGGAATATCCCTCGCATCGCGAACTGAAGGGCTACTTCCGCGACTTCGCACGGCATTTCGATCTCTACCGGCACTACCGCTTCAACGCCGAGGTCCTGCGCTGCGAACCGCTCGGCGGTTCCGGCGACGGCTGGAGGATCACATGGCGCGACGGCGACGGTGCGCAGCACGAGGAGACCTTCGCGGGCCTGCTGATCGCCAACGGGACGCTTTCAACGCCCAACATGCCGCGCTTCGAGGGAGAGTTTGCCGGCGAACTGATACACTCCAGCGCCTACAGGCATCCCGCCAAGTTCGACGGCAAGCGCGTACTGATCATCGGGGCCGGCAATTCCGGCTGCGATATCGCGGTGGACGCGATCCATCACGCTGAAAGCTGCGACCTTTCCATGCGGCGCGGCTACTATTTCGTCCCGAAATACATCTTCGGCAAGCCGGCCGACACGCTGGGCGGCGCGATCCGCCTGCCCATGGCTCTCAAACGGATCGTCGACCAGACCATCCTGAAATGGTTTGTCGGCGATCCGCAGAAATACGGCTTCCCCAGGCCGGACTACCGGCTCTACGAAAGCCATCCGGTGGTGAACTCGCTGGTGATCTATCATGCCGGCCATGGCGACATCCGCATCCGGCCCGACATCGACCGTTTCGACGGCCATACCGTGTTTTTCAAGGACGGCACCAGCGCGGATTACGACATGGTGCTTGCAGCGACCGGCTACCGCCTGGACTATCCATTCATCGACAACGCCCTGTTGAACTGGCAGGGCGATGCCCCGCATCTCTACCTCAACTGCATGCATCCCGAACGCGACGACCTGTTCGTCCTCGGCATGGTGGAAGCCTCGGGCCTCGGCTGGCAGGGCCGCCACGAGCAGGCCGAAATGGTCGTGCGCTACATCAAGGGCCTCGGCGAGGGATCGGCCGCGGCGCGGGCCTTGCAGGCGAAGAAGGCCGGGGGTTTCAACCGCGCGACCGGCGGCATGAACTACATCGACCTGCCGCGCATGGCCTATTATGTCGACAAGGCGACCTACCGGAAGGCGGTCGGGCGCTGGATCGCCCGGCTTGCGGGAGGCAGGACATGATCGACGAGGCCGTCCTCGACTTCGCGCCCGGGTCGCTGATGCTGCTCAACGCCATCCTCGCCGTGGTCATGTTTTCCGTCGCCATCGACCTGCGGCCGAAGGATTTCAGGGTGCTTTTAAGGGCACCCAAGCCGCTTGTGACCGGCCTTGTATCGCAGTTCCTCGTACTCCCGCTGCTGACCTTCCTGATGGTCCTGGCAATCCGGCCGCAGGCTTCCGTCGCGCTCGGCCTGATCCTTGTCGCCGCCTGTCCGGGCGGCAACATCTCCAACTTCATCACCCATCGCGCCGGAGGCAACGCCGCCCTCTCGGTCTCCATGACAGCCCTGGCCACGGTGGCGGCCATACTGCTGACACCGTTCAACATCGCCTTCTGGGGCAGCCTCTACGAACCCTCGGCGGGGATCCTGCGCGCAACCCGCATCGACCCGGTCCAGATCGCCATCACCGTCGGCCTGATGCTCATCCTTCCGCTCGTTCTGGGAATCGTCCTCAACACAAGGCGCCCCGATCTCACCGCCCGGATCAGGCGGCCGCTGCAATGGCTGTCGATGGGCATCTTCATCGCTTTCATCGTCATCGCGCTGGCCGCCAACTGGGCCCAGTTCCTGGCCTATGCGGGCGGCATTGCCGGAATCGTCATCCTGCACAACGCCCTGGCGCTTGGCGGCGGCTACGCCACGGCGACGCTTGCGGGGCTTTCGCCCTTCGACCGGCGCGCGGTGACCATCGAGACCGGCATCCAGAATTCCGGCCTCGGCCTCGTTCTCATCTTCGCCTTCTTCGGCGGATTGGGCGGCATGGCGGTGGTCGCCGCCTTCTGGGGCATATGGCATGCCGTATCGGGGCTGGCACTGGCCGCCGTGATGGGCCGGAATGAGGCGGCACGATGAGCCGGGTGGTGGTGACGGGCGCGGCCGGGACGGTCGGGCGCGCGCTTCTCGCCGAGTGGCCGGACGGCGATCTCCTCGCCACCGACCTGGGCGACGGCGGCCTGCCGGCCGGTGTCCGGTTCCGCAGCATGGATGTCACCGGCATCGACCCGGACCGCGTGATCGGTGAGGAAGCACCGGAAGTCGTGGTGCATCTCGCCTCCATCGTGACGCCACCGCCCGGCATGGCGCGCGCCACCGCCCACGCGGTCGACGTCACCGGCACCCGCAACGTCCTGGATGCCTGCATCCGCCATGGGGTGAAGCGGCTGGTGGTGACGAGTTCGGGCGCCGCCTACGGCTATCACGCCGACAATCCGCTGCCCCTCGTCGAGACCGATCCCTGCCGCGGCAATCCCGAATTCGCCTATGCCGATCACAAGCGGCAGGTCGAGGAAATGCTGGCCGCCGCACGCATGGCCCATCCCCGTCTGGAGCAGGTGGTTCTGCGCGTGGGCACCGTGCTCGGCGCCGGGGTGGAAAACCAGATCACGGCCCTTTTCCGGCGCAGGCGAATCCTTGCCATCCGCGGCAGCGACAGTCCCTTCGTCTTCATCTGGACGCGGGACCTTGCCCGCATCCTAAGGCGCGCCGCGACCAACGGCCCGCCCGGCATCTTCAACGTGGCCGGTGACGGCTGGCTCACCGTGGACGATCTGGCAAGCGCCCTCGGCAAGCCCCTGCTGCGCCTGCCGGCAGGGCTCCTCAAGGCCGCGCTTGCGATCGCCCATCCGCTCGGCCTGACCCGCTACGGGCCCGAACAGGTCCGCTTCCTGCAATACCGGCCCGTGCTCTCCAACGAACGGCTCAAGGACGTGTTCGGCTATCGCCCGGAACTCGCTTCGGCCGAAGTCTTCGATCTCTGGAAACGGGAGGCGGGCCTGTGAGAACGGCAGTCATCTCGGGCGGCAACGGCGGACTGGGCCGCGCCCTGGCGGCGCGGCTGGAGGCCGACGGCTGGCATTGCGTGCTGATGGACATCGATGTCGCAGGCCTGCAAGCGACCGCCAGCCGCACGCCGGTGCAGGTGGATCTGACAGACGGCACGGCGCTGCGCAAAGCGGCAGACGCCGTGATCGCCGCCCGCCCGTCCATCGATCTCGTGATCTACAATGCCGGCATCACGCAGGTCGGGCCCTTTGCCGAAGCCGGCGAGGCGGCGCACCGGCGGGTCTTCGAGATCAACTATTTCGCCGCCGTCGCCATGGCGCGCGCCTTTCTCCAGCCGGTCCGGGAAAGCCGGGGCACCCATCTCGCCATCTCCTCGGTCGCCGGCTTCGCCCCGCTCGTCAACCGCACCGCCTATGCCGCCTCGAAACATGCCATGCAGGGCTTCTTCACTTCGCTGCGCTCGGAGGAAAGGACCTTCGGCGTTCGCACGCTGATCGCCGCGCCAAGCTTCGTGGCCACCAATATCGGCAATGCGCAGCGCACCGGCGACGGGATCATGCGGCCCGGCGCGGCTTCCGACGGTGTCGACTACATGACGCCGGACGATGCCGCCCGGACGATCCTGCGCGGACTCGCGAAGGGCCGCGATTTCATCCCTGTCGGCCGCGTCGCGGTCATGGCGTCTTGGCTGACGCGCCTTTCGCCACGGCTCTACCAGTGGGCCATGCGGCGCAAGATCAGCGGAAATCACTGAAGGCAGCCGGCGGCGGTTTCCGGCATGATGGCCCGCCCAGGCAGGCGGGATTGACGCGCGATCCGATTTGTTGAATACTGAATTCAGAATGCAGAATTCAGGAAAAGCGATGAAGATCCTTCCCGCCCAGCCGAGCCTCACCGAACAGGTCTATACCGTCATCGTCGACGAGATCTGCAGCGGCGCCCTGCCCGAGGGCGCCCACCTCGTCCAGGAACAGCTTGCCGCCCGCCTTGGCGTGTCACGCCAGCCGGTGCAGCAGGCGATGGCCCTGCTCAAGGCCGACGGACTGGTCGAGGAAGTGGGGAGGCGCGGGCTTTACGTCACGCCGCTCGACATCGACCTGATGCGCCAGCACTACGAGATCCGCGCCGTGCTTGACGGCCTGGCAACGCGCATGGCGGCTGAACAGGTCCGCCGGTCCCTCGACGCGGCCCGGACCATGGCGGACCGCGGGCAAGCCATTCTCGTGAAAGGCCAGGCAGCCGTCGCCAGTGGCGATGTCGCCGAACAGGTCCGCCAAGACGAGGCGTTTCACAACCTGATCTACGACCATTCGGGCAATGCGCTCGTGGCCCGCACCGCCGAGCCGCATTGGCGGTTCCTGCGCCGGGCCATGGGCGAGGTCTTGCGCAGCGCGAAACTGCCGGCCGACATCTGGCGCCAGCACGGCGAGATCCTCCATGCGGTGCTGTCCGGAGATGCCGCGAAGGCGGAGCAACTGGCCGTGGAACACGACCTGAACGCATCCGAAACACTATACGCCGCTCTCGTCCGCAGGCAGGCGCAATCCGCTTGAGAGGAGGCGGACACATGGCAACAGTGCAGACCATCGGCCAGATGCTGGCCGCGCATGCCCGCACGCAGCCCGAAAAGCTCGGCGCGCGCGATCTTGATCGCCAGATGACCTGGCGGGAATGGAACACCCGCGCCTGCCGGTTGGCGAACGGCCTGCTGTCGCTCGGGCTGGCAAAGGGCGACCGGGTCGCCGTCTTCGCCTACAACCGGGTGGAGTGGGCCGAGATCTATGGCGCTGTCGCCAAGGCAGGGCTGATCGCCGTGCCGGTGAACTTCCGGCTGACGGGTCCGGAGGCCGCCTACATCGCCCGCGATTGCGGCGTGTCGGCGATCATTGCCGAGGCTGCGCTCTGCGACCTGGTTGACGGCATTCGCGCCGGCCTCGACATTCCCGGCGGCCGTTTCGTGCGCATCGGCGGGGAGGCGGAAGGCTGGCGCGGCTACGAGGAACTGATCGCCAGCGCTTGTCCCTCGGAGCCCGGCATCGCGGTTTCGCCGGACGACCCCTGGTGCCTGATGTATACCTCCGGCACCACCGGCAACCCGAAGGGCGCGATCCGCAGCCACCGCGGCATGGCCATGGTCGCGCTGATGACGCAGGTCGAGTTGAGCCTGAAGCGCAAGGACGACGCGCTGCTTGTCATGCCCATGTGCCATGCCAATTCGCTGAACTTCTTCACGTCCTTCCTGTCCATCGGCGGGACGGTAACGGTGTTCAACCGCGCCAATTTCGACCCCGCACTGTGCCTGCGGACCATCGGCGAACTGGGCGTGACCTTCACCTCGCTCACGCCGACGCATTTCATGATGTTGCTCGACGTGCCCGAGGCCGAACGCGGCGACGCCGGTTTCGGCCGCGTCGAAAAGCTGATGATTTCGTCGGCTCCGGCACGGGCGGAGACCAAGCGCGCGGTGATGGAGATGTTCCCCAATTCCGGCTTGTTCGAACTCTATGGCTCGACCGAGGCCGGATGGGTCACCATGCTGCACCCGGACGAGCAGTTCGACCATCTCGGCACGGTCGGCCGCGAGGTGGTGGGGTCCATGCCCATCCGCCTGCTGGACGACGACGGCAACGAAGTGGCCGACGGCCAGCCCGGCGAACTCTTCTCCTGCGGCCCCTATGCCTTCGACGGCTACTGGAACCTGCCGGAAAACACGGCCGAAGCGATGCGCGGCGACTATCTGTCCGTTGGCGACATGGCGATCCGCGATGCCGACGGCTACATCCGCCTGATCGACCGCAAGAAGAACCTGATCATCACCGGTGGCGAGAACGTTTACCCGACCGAGGTCGAGGCCGTGCTCGGCCAGCACCCGGACGTCAAGGATGTCGCCGTGGTCGGCCAGCCGGACGACAAGTGGGGGGAGCGTGTCGCCGCCGCCGTGGTGCTTCGCGCAGGGTCCACGTTGACCGCCGAGGACCTCATCGCGTGGTCGCGCGACCGGTTGGCGGGCTACAAGCGGCCGCGTGCGGTCGTGTTCCTTTCACCGGAGGAAATGCCGCGCAACACGACCGGCAAGATCCTTCACCGCGTGCTGCGCGACATGCTGGCCGGACGCCCGGCCTGACCGGCGGCGGAAAAAGATTTCAGGAAGGAATGACCATGACCGGAATGCAGGATCTCAATCGCGACGAAGACAATGTCGCCGCCTGGATCGCCCACGCGCTGGAAAGGCGTGGCATCGACCGTGTCTTCGGCCTACAGGGCGGGCATATCCAGCCGATATGGGATCATCTGGCCCGGCGCGGCATCCGAATCATCGACGTGCGCGACGAGGGCGCGGCCGTGCACATGGCCCATGCCCACGGCGAACTGACCGGCAGCCTCGGCGTCGCCATGGTGACGGCCGGTCCCGGCGTCACCAATTGCGTGACCGGCATCGCCAATGCCTCGCTCGCCAGGGTCCCCCTGCTGCTGATCGGCGGCTGCACCTCGCGTCCGCAGGCCAACATGGCGCCCCTGCAGGACATTCCCCATGTCGACATCCTGAGGCCCGTCACCCGCTATTGCCGCACCGCGCGTGTTGCCGAACAGGTGATCCGCGAACTCGACGAGGCCATCGCGCGGGCGTTCGGCGACATGGGCGAACCCGGCCCGTCCTATATCGAGGTGCCGACCGACGTGTTACGCACACGGGTTCCCGCGCACCTGATCCCGTCGGACTGGCTGGCACCCAAGCCGGTGCGCCGGGCCGTCCCGGAGCCGGACCGGATCGCCGAGGCCGTGGCGGCCATCCGGGCCGCAAGACGGCCCCTTGTCGTCAGCGGCCGTGGCGCGCGCGGCGCATCGGACCAGATCGTGCGCTTCCTGGACGCCACCGGGGCGCTCTACCTCGACACGCAGGAAAGCCGCGGCCTGGTGCCGGCCGGTCATCCGGCCGTGGTCGGCGCGGTGCGCGCGGCCGCCATGGCGCAGGCCGATCTCGTCATCACCCTGGGCCGCAAGCTGGACTACCAGCTTGGCTATGGCTCTCCCGCCGTCTTTCCCGAAGCCCGCTTCCTGCGCATCGCCGATACGCCTGGCGAACTGGTCGACAACCGCCGCGGCCAGCCGGAAATCCTGGCCAGCGTCCCCATCGCGCTCGACGCGCTGAGCGACGCGCTGGGCAATGATGCCGGATCGCGTGACGGCGCATGGGTTGACGGACTGTGCGCCAGGCACGCCGAACGCATTGCGAAGGGCCGGTCCAGCGCTGCCCCGCAGCGCGGCGCGGACGGAAAGATCCACCCGATGGCGGTCTTCGAGGCGCTTCGTGATGTCGCAACGCCTGACCATATCGCCATTGCCGATGGCGGCGACCTGCTGAGCTTCGCCCGCGTCGGGCTGGAAGCGCGCACCTACATGGACGCCGGCGCCTTCGGCTGCCTCGGCGTCGGCGTGCCCTTCGCCGTGGCCGCGGCCCTTGCCTTTCCGGACCGGCAGGTCATTTCGGTTAATGGCGACGGCGCTTTCGGCATCAACGCCATGGAGATCGACACGGCCGTGCGCCACGGCGCCAGGGCCGTCTTCATCGTGTCCAACAATGCCGCCTGGAACATCGAGCGCTACGACCAGGAGGCCAACTATGGCGGCCGCGTGGTCGGCACGACGCTACGCCATTCCGACTACGCGGCCATGGCCCGGGCGCTTGGCGCCCATGGCGAACGGGTGGAAGAACCGGCCGACCTGAAAGGCGCCATCGAACGGGCCCTTGCCCATGCGCCGGCGGTGATCGACATTGTCACGTCGCAGGACGCGGTGTCGTCCGACGCCATGAAGGGCCTCGGCTTCGTGCCCGACTACCAGCCGCTGACCGCCTGGGACGAGGCCGAACGCAAGCGGCGCGAATCGGCAGGTTGAGGAGGTATCCATGATCGGACGGCAGGTACCCGAAGCGGTTTTCCACACCCGTGTCCGCAACGATGCGCTTGGAGGCCCGAACCCTTATGAGTGGCGGCAACTGACGAGCGGGGACGTGTTCAGGGGACGCAATATTGTTCTCTTCGCGCTGCCCGGCGCGTTCACGCCGGCCTGCTCTGATTCCCACCTGCCCGGCTACGAGGCAAGTTACGATGCCTTCCGTGCCCTGGGCGTCGACGAGGTCGCCTGCCTGGCGGTCAACGACGCCTTCACCATGTTCCATTGGGCACGCGCTCACGGCATTTCGCGCGTTTTCATGCTGCCGGACGGCAATGGCGACTTCACCCGGCTGATGGGCATGCTTGTAAGCCGGCGTAACACCGGCATGGGTTTCCGGAGCTGGCGCTACTCCATGCATGTGGTGGACGGGGAAATCAGGCGCTTCTTCGCTGAACCCGGCTTTCGCGACGAACCGGACGGCGTTCCGGTCGGCGTCTCGGCTGCCGGCGTCATGCTCGACGACATGAGGCGCTGAACGAAGGGCCGCTGCCCGCAACCGGCGCGCGGGTCACCGCGCTTACCGCCCCGGCCCGGCCTCGCAGCCGTGACCGGTCACCAGGACGGAATCGCCCTGTCTTTCTCATTTTGGGATATCGGCGGACAGTAGCGGCGACATTTCGAACCGGCAGGTTTCGCAATCCCGGCCGCGCGCCGCGCAGTCAGCGCGCCCCATCGGAGGCGCAAGCGAAGCGAACTGGCGTGAGATCGATCACGTGGCGGAGAGGGGGGGATTCGAACCCCCGATAGAGTTGCCCCTATGCCGCATTTCGAGTGCGGTGCTTTCAACCACTCAGCCACCTCTCCGCTTGTGGTTGACGCCGTTACCGGCGCGGGCGCTTCAATAGCGGGAGGCAGGGGCTGACACAAGGGCTAAATTGATGGCAGGCCTGCTTTTCGTCCGCCTTGGCGGCTGCAGGCATTGACTTGCAGCCCGCAAAAGGCTATCCGCACGCCCGTCTGGCGGTGTGGCCCAACCACGCCGCTTGATTGTTTTTCCGGCGCCAGGCAACGGGGCCTGTCAATGACAGGCGCAGGGGCTGAGGCGGGCGGAAACCCCAGACCGGGCGCAAGCCCGTTCCAAGACTGACAAAAAGACGGACGGACCGGCCATTCGGACGGTTCAGATCCGGACGGACACTGAAAGGAAGAAAGATGTTCGCAGTCATCAAGACCGGTGGAAAGCAATATCGCGTTGCCGCCGAAGACGTGATCGAGATCGAGCGCGTTGCCGGTGAAGCCGGCGATATCGTCACGCTCGGCGATGTTCTCATGGTCGGCGAAGGCGCCGACGCCACCATTGGCGCGCCCTTCGTGGACGGCGCCTCGGTCGCCGCCGAGATCGTCGACCAGAACCGTGGCCCGAAGGTGATTTCCTTCAAGAAGCGCCGCCGCCAGAATTCGCGCCGCAAGCGCGGCCATCGCCAGCTGCTCACCACGGTTCGCATTTCCGAGATCCTGACCGGCGGCGCCAAGCCCTCCAAGGCTGCTGCCCCCAAGAAGGAAAAGGCCCCGGCCAAGCCCGAAGCCGCAGCCGCCGCCCCGCTGTTCACCGCGCCGGAAGGCGAGGCCGACGACCTGACGAAGATCAAGGGCATCGGCCCGGTCGCCAGGCGCCAGCTTGCCGAGCAGGGCATTACCCAGTTCGCCCAGGTCGCCGCCCTGTCCGACGAGGACATCGCCAGGATCGACGAGGCCATGCCCTTCTCCGCCGACCAGATCAGCGACTGGCGCGAGCAGGCCAGGGAAATGGTGAAGTAAGCCGCAACCGGCTGACGCTTGAATTCGGGCGCGCAAACGCCCATAAGGAACGAAAGGCGCCGGAACGGCGCAAAGGAGACTGACAATGGCACACAAGAAAGCAGGCGGTTCGTCCCGTAACGGTCGCGATTCCATCGGCCGCCGTCTTGGCGTCAAGAAGTTCGGCGGCGAGAAGGTCGTACCGGGCAACATCATCATCCGCCAGCGCGGCACCAAGTGGCATCCGGGCAACAATGTCGGCATGGGCAAGGATCACACGATTTTTGCCGTGACCGAGGGCGCCGTGTCTTTCGCCAAGAAAGCCAATGGCCGAACCTATGTGTCCGTCGTGCCGATGGCCGACGCAGCGGAGTAAGCCGGTTCCGCACCAAACACCGGCGGCCCGCCTCGGGTTCCGGTGTCTGGAAAAGCCAGCAGAAGGATCAGGGGAGATGGGCCGCCATCTCCCCTTTTTCTTTTGGCCTGACGGAGGAACCCATGGTCGAGGATGTCAAGGAGACTGAAGACGAAAGTCCGTTCCGGATCGATTGCCCCGTGCTGGTGACCGACCGCCTCGTGCTGCGCAAGCCGCATGAGACGGACGCCCCGGACCTGGCCCGCCTGGCCGGAAATCCGCGCGTCGCCCTGATGCTGACCCGCATGCCGCATCCCTATGGCGAAGCCGATGCGCAGCGGTTCCTCGATCACGCCGCCCGCCGGAGCGACGGCTGCATCTATGCCGTGACGCTGGCCGCCAATGGCCGTTTCATCGGCTGCGCCGGACTGGAACCGGCCGAAGGCGGCGCACTGGAGATCGGCTACTGGTTCGGGCAGCCCTACTGGGGCAAGGGCTATGCCACCGAGACAGCCCATGCCCTTGTTGACGCCGCCTTCCGGGGCACCGCCGTCGACCGGCTGGAAGCGGCCTGCCGCGTGACCAACAGCGCCTCGCGCCGGGTCCTGCACAAGTGCGGCTTCCAGTTCACCGGCCATGGCATGAAGTCGTCGCTTGCCGCCGGGCGCATCAATGTCGAGCGTTACCGCCTCGACCGCGCCACCTGGATCGGCCTGAAAAGCTGGACGGCCCGGCAATGACGCCGGGCCGGCCTTCCGAGGGATGAAATCTTCGCGCCCGCTTGTGCCGCGCGAAGCTTCAAACCGGCATTGAAATGCTCTAATGAAACGCGTCCGCCTCCAGGGGCGGGGCGGCGCACTCCGGGAAGATTGGCGAAAACGATGAAATTTCTTGACCAGGCAAAGGTCTACATCCGCTCCGGAGACGGCGGCGCGGGCTCCGTCTCCTTCCGGCGCGAGAAGTTTATCGAGTTCGGCGGACCCGACGGCGGCGACGGCGGGCGCGGCGGCGATGTGTGGATCGAGGCCGTCGACGGGCTGAACACGCTCATCGACTACCGCTACCAGCAGCATTTCAAGGCAAAGACCGGCATGCATGGCATGGGCCGCCACAAGACCGGCGCCAAGGGCGCGGACGTGGTGCTCAAGGTGCCTGCCGGAACGCAGGTCTTCGAGGAGGACAACGAGACCCTGGTCTGCGACCTGACGGAGACCGGCCAGCGCTTCCGCCTCGCCAAGGGCGGCAATGGCGGCTTCGGCAACATGCATTTCAAGTCCTCCACCAACCAGGCACCGCGCCGCGCCAATCCGGGCCTGCCGGGCGAGGAGCGCACCGTATGGCTGCGCCTGAAACTGATCGCCGATGCCGGCCTTGTCGGCCTGCCCAATGCCGGCAAGTCGACATTCCTCGCCACGGTGACCCGCGCGAAGCCGAAGATCGCCGATTATCCCTTCACCACGCTGCATCCCAATCTGGGCGTGGCCCGCATCGATGCGCGCGAATTCGTGATTGCCGACATTCCGGGCCTCATCGAGGGCGCCCATGAAGGCGTTGGCATCGGCGACCGTTTCCTGGGCCATGTGGAGCGGACCCGCGTCCTGCTGCATCTTGTTTCAGCGCGCGAGGAGGACGTCGCGGCCGCCTATCGCACCGTGCGCAAGGAACTGGACGCCTATGGCCACGGGCTTGCCGGCAAGCCGGAAATCGTCGCGCTTTCGCAGGCGGACCTGCTCGATGCGGAGGCCCGGACGGAAAAGACGGCGGCACTCGCCGGTGCCAGCGGGCGCGTGCCGCTGCTCATCTCGGCGGCCACCGGCGAGGGCATGGAGGCGGCACAGCGTGCCCTCATGGACATCATCGAACAGGAACGCGGCGCCGACACCCCCCAAGAGCCCGACGAGCGCTGGCAGAAGTGACGCGGAAACCATGGCCATGCTCTCCCGCTACAGACGCATCACGGTCAAGATCGGCTCCGCCCTCCTGGTCGACCGCAGGACGGGCCTGAAACGCGGCTGGCTGGCCGCACTGGTGGCCGACATCGCCCGGCTGAAGGCCGGCGGCGCGGACGTGGTCGTCGTCTCCTCCGGCGCCATCGCGCTGGGCCGCACGATTCTGGGCCTCGGCCGCCGGCAGTTGAAGCTGGAGGAAAGCCAGGCAGCCGCGGCGGCCGGCCAGATCGCGCTGGCGCAGGCCTGGTCGGAGGAACTGGCCCGCCACGGCATCATTGCCGGGCAGGTGCTCGTCACGCTCGGCGACACCGAGGAACGGCGGCGCTACCTCAATGCCCGCGCCACCATCGGCACGCTCCTGAAAATGGGCGCCGTGCCGGTCGTCAACGAGAACGACACCGTGGCCACCACCGAGATCCGCTATGGCGACAATGACCGCCTTGCCGCCCGCGTCGCCACCATGATGTCGAGCGACCTGCTGGTCCTGCTCTCCGACATCGACGGCCTCTACACCGCGCCGCCCGCGCTGGATCCTGCCGCCCGCCACATCCCGCTGGTCGCGCGCATCACGCCCGATATCGAGGCCATGGCCGGCGCGGCGGCGTCCGAACTGTCGCGCGGCGGCATGCGCACGAAGCTCGATGCCGGCAAGATCGCCACGACGGCCGGCACGGCCATGATCATCGCCTCCGGCGAGGTCGATCATCCGCTGCGTGCCATCGAGCAAGGCGCGCGCTTCACCCGTTTCGAACCCGCTGCAACCCCCGTCTCGGGCTACAAGGGCTGGATTGCCGGGCAACTGGAGCCGGCCGGCCGGCTGGTGATCGATGACGGCGCGCTGAAGGCACTGCACGAAGGCCGATCGCTGCTGGCGGCGGGTGTGCGCGCGGTTTCGGGCAATTTCGCCCGTGGCGACACCGTGGCGGTGATGACCGCCGACGGGCGGGAAGTGGCCCGCGGCCTGGTTGCCTACGATGCCGCCGACGCCGTGCGGATCGCCGGGCGCAAGAGCGCCGAGATCGAGGCCGTTCTCGGTTACCAGGCCCGTTCCGCCATGATCCATCGCGACGATCTCGTGGTCACCGCGCCGGTCCCGTGACGGCGCCGCGATTGCCCGCCGCCCGACGACCATGTATTGACCCTGCGACAGGGAGACCGGACATGCTGACAACCGACAGCGCCAGCAAGACAGACATTCACGCCCTCATGGCCGAAATGGGCAGGCGCGCCCGTGCAGCCGCCGCCCCCCTGGCCATCGCCAGCCCGCAGGCCAAGCATGCCGCGCTGATGGCCATGGCCGATGCCATCGAGGCCGACATGGACGCAATCCTGGCCGCCAACGCCATCGACATGGAAAACGGCGTGGAGGCCGGCCTGACGCCCGCCATGCTGGACCGCCTGAAGCTGGACGAGGGCCGCATCGGCGCCATGGCCGGCGGCATCCGCGCCATCGCCGGCCTGAAGGATCCCGTTGGCGAGATCATGGCCGAATGGGACCGCCCGAACGGCCTTCATATCGAGCGCGTGCGCACCCCGCTCGGCGTCATCGGCGTCATCTACGAGAGCCGGCCCAATGTCACCGCCGATGCCGGTGCGCTCTGCCTGAAAGCGGGAAACGCAGTCATCCTGCGCGGCGGCTCGGATTCGGTGAACTCCTCGGCAGCCATCCACGCCTGCCTGGTGCGCGGCCTTGAGGCAGCCGGACTGCCCGCCGACGCCATCCAGCGTGTTCCGGTGACCGACCGGGCCGCTGTCGGCGAATTGCTGACGGGCCTCGACGGCAATGTCGACGTCATCGTGCCACGCGGCGGCAAGAGCCTGGTCGCCCGCGTGCAGGCCGATGCCCGCGTACCGGTCTTCGCCCACCTGGAAGGCATCTGCCATGTCTACGTGGACGCGTCCGCCGACCTTTCCATGGCGGTCGCCATCGTGCTGAACGCCAAGTTGCGCCGCACCGGCATTTGCGGCGCCGCCGAGACGCTGCTGGTCGACCGTGCCTGTGCCGCCAGCCACCTGCCGCCGATTCTCGAGGCGCTGGCCGCAAAGGGTTGCGAGATCAGGGGTGACGACGCGGTCATGGCGCTCTGGGAGAATGCGAAGGAAGCGGCGGCCGAGGACTGGTCGACCGAGTATCTCGACGCCATCATTTCCGTGGCCGTGGTCGACGGCGTGTCGGGCGCGATCGATCATGTCAACCGCTACTCGTCACATCATACCGAGGCCATCGTCGCCGAGGACGGCGCCGCCGTCGAGCGCTTCTTCAACGAGATCGACAGCGCCATCCTGCTGCATAATGCCTCCACCCAGTTTGCCGATGGCGGCGAGTTCGGGATGGGTGCCGAGATCGGCATCGCCACGGGCAAGATGCATGCCCGGGGACCGGTCGGCGTGGAACAGCTCACATCGTTCAAGTACCGGGTGCGCGGCACCGGCCAGATCCGCCCCTGATGGACGCCACGGAGGGCCTGGACGCGCACTACCTGCGCATGCCGGCGACCGCGCCCGGTTTGCGTGTCGGCCTGTTCGGCGGTTCCTTCAACCCGCCTCATGCCGGCCATGCGCTGGTCGCCGAGATCGCGCTGCGCCGCCTGGCGCTCGACCAGCTGTGGTGGATCGTCACGCCGGGCAATCCGCTCAAGGACAATGCGAACCTGGCACCGCTGGCACAGCGCGTGGCCGCTTCCGAGGCGGTCAAGCCGGGGCCGAAGGTCAAGGTCACCGCCTTCGAGGCCGCCCACAGCGTGCGCTACACAGCCGACACGCTGGCACTGGTCAAGGCGCGCAAGCCCGGCGTGCGCTTTGTCTGGATCATGGGCGCCGACAATCTGCGCAGCTTCCACCGCTGGCAGCGCTGGCGCGAGATCGCGCGCACATTTCCCATCGCGGTCATCGACCGTCCCGGCGACACGCTGTCCTTTCTCTCATCGCGCATGGCCAAGACCTTTGCCGGCGCCCGCATCGACGAGGCCGACGCCCCCCGCCTCGCCTTTCTCGATCCGCCCGCCTGGACCTTCATCCATGGCCCGCGCTCTTCCATGTCCTCCACGCAGCTGCGCGCGCAGGCGGACGGCAATTCCACCCGTTGAAACAGGTCGTGAACACTGTTTGCGGGCGCTGTCTTGAAAATGCAGTGCTTTGCTGCCACCTTTTGAAGGTGCACCGGAAAAGGTGCGCGTCGCGTTCTCATGATGAAAGGAAAGACACTGAGGACAGCTACTGAAACGAAGGCACGCGAATTGTCTTCACGGGCTGAGGCAGGCCGGAGATCCGGCGCCGAGGCAGCCCTTCAGACGGCCCTTGAATCGCTAGAAAACTCCAAGGCCGAAGACATTGTTTCCATTGACATCCAGGGCAAGTCCAGCCTTGCCGACTACATGGTCGTAGCCTCCGGGCGTTCGCATCGCCATGTCGCCGCCGTGGCTGACCACCTGATCAAGGCCCTCAAGGAGGCCGGCCATGGCAATGCCCGGGTCGAGGGTCTGTCCGGCGCTGACTGGGTGCTGATTGATTCGGGCGATATCATCGTCCATGTCTTCCGCCCCGAGGTTCGCGAGTTCTACAACATCGAGAAGATGTGGCAGGCTCCGGACCTGGAGGACAGCACCCTGCACTGACCCTTTCCGGGTTTTCGCGAAGGGAGTGCGCATGCGGATCGTCGTCCATGCCGTGGGCCGGATGAAAGCCGGCCCCGAACGGGAATTGTCGGCGCGCTATTTCGAGCGCTTCTCCAGGTCCGGTCCGCCGCTCGGCTTCGACTTCGCCGGCGTCAGGGAGATCGCCGAAAGCCGGGCACCCGGCGCCGAAAGGCGCAAGGCCGAGGAAGCCGAACCGCTGTTGCGCATGGCCGCTGAGGGCGCCTTGCTCGTCCTCCTCGACGAGACCGGGAAATCCCTTTCATCGGAGGACTTCGCCGGCAGGCTTGCCGGCTTCCGCGACGAGGGCCGGCGCGACCTCGTTCTCGCCATCGGTGGCCCCGACGGCCACGATCCCGCGCTGCGGCGCGATGCCGGCCTGCTTCTGTCCTTCGGCCGCATGACCTGGCCGCACCAGGTCGCGCGCATCCTGCTGGCCGAACAGCTTTACCGCGCCTGCACCATCCTCTCCGGGCATCCCTATCACCGGGCGTGATCGCCGCCGCATCTCTTTTGGTTAATGATTCCTTTGCCCGGCTCCGCTAGGGTGGAAGCATGAAAAGCCGGTCGTCCCCATCTGCGGTATTTGCTGCGGCGTTGCTCGCCGGTGCGCTTGCCGTTGGCATTGCGCCGGTCATGCCGGCCGGCGCGCAGCAAGACGGGCTTCCCGACCCGGCGCAGATCGAGGCACGCCAGGACGAGACGCGCGCCGCCTATGAGCGCATCGCGGCCGAGATGGCGGCATCGCAGGACCGGACGGCCGGTCTCGCAGCCGAGGTCGAAGCGCTGAACAGGGACGCGACGGCGATTACCGCCGCCCTGATCGAATCCGCCAGGACCGAGAAGGCGCTGTCCGACGATATCGCGTCCATCGCCGGGCGGATCGGCGACCTGGATATCCAGAAGGAGTCCGTTCGCCGGTCGCTCAAGGGCCGGCGCGGCATCCTCGCCGAGGTGCTCGCCGCGCTGCAGCGCATGGGCCTGCATCCGCCGCCGGCCATCCTGGTCAAGCCGGAGGATGCGCTCGGCTCGGTGCGCAGCGCCATCCTGCTCGGTGCGGTCGTGCCGGAATTGCGGGCGCAGACCGCGATCCTGGTCGCCGACCTGGAGGAACTGCAGCGGGTCACGGCGGCTATCCTGAGCGAGCGACAGCGCCTTGAGGAGGCCGTGCGCAGCCAGGTCGCCGAACGCCAGCGCCTTGATGCACTGCTGGCCGAGAAGGCCCGCCTGCGCGACGAGACCGAGGCGCGCATGGCCGCCGAACAGGCCCGCGCCGAGGAACTTGCGGAGCGCGCAACGTCGCTGCAGGACCTGATTGCATCGCTCGACGCGGAGATCGCCTCCGCCCGGGAAGCCCGCGAGGCCGCGGCAAAGGCAGAAGCCGAGGAACGCGACAGGGCAGAGAAGCTGGACCGGTTGCGCACCCAGGAACGGCCGGTCCCGGAGCAGAACCGGCTGGTCGGCGGCCTGCCCTTCGATGCCATGAAGAGGCGTCTGCTCCTGCCGGTGTCAGGGCGCCTGCAGCACCGGTTCGGCCAGCTTTCGCCCGACGGGCTGCACTACACCGGCGACACCATTCAAACACAATCGGGCTCTATCGTCACATCGCTTGCGGATGGCGCGGTACTCTTCGCCGGCGCCTTCCGTTCTTATGGCCAACTCTTGATCCTGGATGCCGGCGATGGATATCATGTCGTGATGGCCGGCATGGAGAGGCTCAACGTGGTCCAGGGCCAGAAGGTGGCCGCAGGCGAGCCGGTTGGCGCGATGGGGGAAAGACGGGTGGCGGCTGTTGCCGCCGCGGGTGATGAAATGGGACAACCGGAGCTCTATGTTGAGATTCGGAAGGACAGGAAACCCGTTGATCCGGCACAATGGTGGTCGGACAAGGTAGCCGGAAGGACGAGGAATGATTCGTAAGGTTGCACTTCTTGGCGCGGGCGCTCTCATGGGAGCGGTGGCGGTGACAGCGGTTCAGGGCGGGCCTTGGGCGCCGGCCAATGCGGCCGGTTCCGAGACCTATCGCCAGCTCGCCATCTTCGGCGATATTTTCGAGCGCGTCCGTGGCCAGTACGTCACGCCGCCGGACGAGAAGAAGCTGATCGAATCGGCGATCAACGGCATGTTGACGTCGCTCGATCCGCATTCCTCCTATCTCAATCCCGACGATGCCAAGGACATGCGCGTCCAGACCAAGGGCGAATTCGGCGGTCTCGGCATCGAGGTCACCATGGAGAACGAACTGGTCAAGGTGATCACGCCCATCGACGACACCCCCGCCATGCGTGCGGGTGTCCTGGCGGGAGACCTGATTGCCGAGATCGACGGCGAGGAAGTGCGCGGCCTGTCGCTGGCCGAGGCCGTGGACCGGATGCGCGGCGAGGTGAACACGCCGATCGAGCTGACCGTCCTGCGCCAGGGTGCCGACAAGCCGCTCAAGATCAAGATCGTGCGCGACATCATCAAGGTGAAGGCGGTCAAGGACCGCGTCGAGGAGGATGTCGGCTACATCAAGATCACCTCGTTCACCGAAAAGACGTTCGGCGACCTGCAGGACGCGGTAACCCGGATCAAGAAGGAAGTGCCCGCCGACACGCTCAAGGGCTACGTGCTCGACCTGCGCCTCAATCCCGGCGGCCTGCTCGACCAGGCGGTCGCCGTGTCCGACGCCTTCCTCGACAAGGGCGAGATCGTTCGCACCAAGGGCCGCGAGGACCGCAACATCGATCTCTATTCGGCCCGTGCCGGTGACCTGACCGACGGCAAGCCGGTGATCGTCCTGATCAATGGCGGTTCGGCCAGCGCCTCGGAGATCGTCGCGGGCGCGTTGCAGGATCATCGCCGCGCCACCGTTCTGGGAACGCGTTCCTTCGGCAAGGGATCGGTCCAGACCATCATTCCGCTGCAGGAAAACGGTGCCCTGCGCCTGACGACGGCGCTCTATTACACCCCGTCGGGCAAGTCGATCCAGGGTGCGGGCATCAACCCAGACATCGAGGTTGCCCAGCCCCTGCCCGACGAACTCAAGGGCCGTGACCTGACGCGTGGCGAATCGGAACTGCGCGGCCACATCAAGGGTGACGAGGAAAACGAGGAAGGTTCGGGTTCCATCGCCTATGTCCCGCCCGAGGCCAAGGATGACCTGCAGCTTCAGGCCGCCCTTCAGCTCCTGCGCGGCGAGACGACGAATCCTGCTTTCCCGCCGAGCCCCGACAAGGCGGTCGTCCTTCAGCAGGCTCAATGACCGGTGATCCCGCGGCCCGGTTCCGGGCCGCGGTCCTTGTCCAGACAGGCGATACGGGGCCGGAGCTTCCGGCAGGCAATGCGGGCCGGACCAGATGACGGATAGCGGGGACGACAGGCGCGAGCGGGAAATCGACAAGCCGCTTGGCCAGGACGCCGGTCGCCGTGGCCGTGGTTACGGGCTTCCGCGCGGCTTGTTCGGCGCTGCCCTCGCGGTTGCCGTTGTCGCGCTTCCGGCTGCATGGATCGCGCTGTCCAGCGACCCCTTCCGTGAGGTCGGGCCTGAAATGACAGCCCGCCCGCTGCCGTCTGCGACGGAGATCGGGACTTCCCCGCCGGAACCCGCGCGGGAAACGCCCGCCCCACGCCAGGATGGCCCGGCGGTCATCAAGGTCCAGCCGGATGGCGCCGCAGGGAATGCTGGCGACACGGATTCGGGCGATTCCCGCAGCGTGATCGTGATCCGCGACCCCTCGGAACTGAAGCAGAATACCCGCACCGCCCATCTTCCCGACCGTGCGCTGATCGAACAGTCCCAATATGGTTCCCTGCCCGTGACCGGGCCCGACGGCCGGCGGCCGTTCGATGTCTATGCAGGCGCGTGGTCCGGGTCACGCGGCGCGAAGGTGGCGATCGTCATCGGCGGGCTCGGCCTATCGCAGACGGGGACCCAGGAGGCGATCCGCAAACTGCCCTCCGGCGTGACGCTTGCCTTCTCGCCCCATGGCAACAGCCTGAACCGCTGGATGCAGGAAGCCCGCCGCGCGGGCCACGAAATCCTGATGCAGATCCCGCTTGAGCCCTTCGATTTCCCGCGCGTCAATCCGGGCCGCAACACGCTGACCGTGAACGCCGAAGCCGGGGAGAACCTGGCCGGCCTTTACTGGACCCTTGGCCGCACGACCAATTACGTTGGCGTGATGAACTACATGGGTGCCCGCTTCATGGGTGACGAAAAGGCCATGCAACCGGTCATGGCCGATCTCGCCGCCCGTGGGCTGATGTTTCTCGACGATGGCAGCTATGCGCGTTCGCTTGCGCCGCAGATGGCGGCGCGCGAAAGGATGCCCTTTGCCGGCGGGGACATGATCATCGACCAGGTCCAGGACAGGGCCGAAGTGCTGAGGAAGCTCGATGAACTCGAGGCTGCGGCCCGCGCGGGCGGCAGCGCCATCGGCATCGGTTCGGCATTTGATGTTACTGTCGACACGGTCGCCAATTGGGTCGCGGAGGCGCGCAGGCGTGGCGTCGAAATCGTCCCGGTTTCCGCTCTCGCCGCCGATCCCCGGCGATAGGAACGCGGCCATTCGAAGGGGGACGGGGGATATGGGCAAGAAGCAAGGAAAAGGTACGGACCTGCCTTACAGGGCCTGCGCGGGTGTCATGATTCTCAACCGCGACGGTTACGTCTGGACCGGTCGCAGGATCGCCGGAAATGACAGCGAGATGGCCGGATCGGCCCAGTTGTGGCAGATGCCGCAGGGCGGCATCGATGCTGGCGAGACACCGGTCGAGGCTGCATGGCGCGAACTTTACGAGGAAACAGGCATCCGGACCGCGTCGCTCATCGAGGAAGCCCCGGACTGGGTTTATTACGACCTGCCGCCGGAACTCCTCGGCAAGGCGCTCAAGGGAAAATACCGCGGCCAGAAGCAGCGCTGGTTTGCCTTCCGTTTCGAAGGCGACGAAAGCGAGATCCGCATCAATCCCCCGCCTGGCGGTCATCACCCGGAATTCGATGCCTGGGACTGGAAGCCGATGGCACAGTTGCCTGACCTGATCGTGCCCTTCAAGCGCAAGGTCTATGAGCAGGTCGTGGCGGCCTTTGCACACCTGGCCGGCAAGCCCTCCTGAAACGAATATGCCGGTCCAGGCCACGAAAGAAAACGGGCCCTTTCGGGCCCGTCCGCGAACGATCGGTTCTTCGATCCGGATCAGGCCGGCAGGATAGCCCCCTGCAGCGTCGTGAGCTGGTCGAGGAATTCCTGTGCGCGCTGCTTGCCGTCATCGTCCTGCGCGTCTGCCAGGTCTTCACGGGCTTCCGCGATGCGGCGTTCGATATCGGCCTTGTCGATATTGTCCACATGCATGGAGGCCTCGGCAAGCACCGTGCAGCTTTCCGGCATGACATCGGCGAACCCGCCGAAAATCACATACCGGTCCGTCTTGCCGGCCGCCGTGTTCACGGTGACGACACCCGGACGTATGGAGGTCATCAGCGGGGCATGGCTGGCCATGACCGTCATGTCACCGTCGACACCTGGCACCACGACCGATTCGACATCTTCGGAGACCAGCAGCCGTTCCGGCGAGACCAGTTCGAACTTGAAGGATTGGGCCATTTCAATCTAGCGAACAGCGGACGCCACAAGCACCGCCGGAACCATCCCTGTTCGCTACTCCCTGTTCCCGATTCGCTTCTATCAGGCCGCTTCCGCGGCCATCTTCTGGGCCTTCTCGATCGCTTCCTCGATGGAACCGACCATGTAGAATGCCGGCTCCGGCAGGTGATCGTACTCACCGGCGCACAGACCCTTGAAGCCCTTGATGGTGTCTTCGAGGTCGACCAGCTTGCCCGGCGAACCGGTGAACACCTCGGCCACGAAGAACGGCTGCGACAGGAAGCGCTCGATCTTGCGGGCGCGCGCGACCGTCAGCTTGTCCTCTTCCGACAGTTCGTCCATGCCGAGGATGGCGATGATGTCCTGGAGCGACTTGTAGCGCTGCAGGATCGACTGCACCTGGCGGGCCACTTCGTAATGCTCCTCGCCGACGATCATCGGGTCGAGCATGCGCGAGGTGGAGTCCAGCGGGTCCACGGCCGGGTAGATGCCCTTTTCCGCGATGGAACGCGACAGCACGGTCGTGGCGTCGAGGTGGGCGAACGAGGTCGCCGGCGCCGGGTCGGTCAGGTCGTCGGCGGGCACGTAAATGGCCTGCACCGAGGTGATCGAGCCCTTGGTCGTGGTGGTGATGCGCTCCTGCATGGCGCCCATGTCGGTCGCCAGCGTCGGCTGGTATCCCACGGCCGAAGGAATGCGGCCGAGCAGGGCGGACACTTCCGAACCGGCCTGCGTGAAGCGGAAGATGTTGTCCACGAAGAACAGCACGTCCTGGCCTTCGTCGCGGAAATGCTCGGCGACCGTCAGGCCGGAGAGCGCGACGCGGGCGCGGGCGCCGGGCGGCTCGTTCATCTGGCCATAGACGAGCGCAGCCTTGGAGCCCTCGCCGCCACCGAGCTTGTTCACACCCGATTCGATCATTTCATGATAAAGGTCGTTGCCCTCGCGGGTGCGCTCGCCGACACCGGCGAACACCGAGTAGCCGCCATGCGCCTTCGCGACGTTGTTGATCAGTTCCATGATCAGCACCGTCTTGCCCACGCCGGCACCGCCGAACAGGCCGATCTTGCCGCCCTTGGCATAGGGTGCGAGCAGATCCACGACCTTGATGCCCGTCACCAGGATCTCGGCCTCGGTCGACTGGTCGACATAGGCCGGCGCTTCCTGGTGGATCGCGCGCATGGTCTTGGTCTTGAGCGGACCGGCTTCATCCACCGGCTCGCCGATGACGTTCATGATGCGCCCGAGCGTTTCCGGACCCACGGGAACGGAGATCGGCGCGCCGGTGTCGGTCACCGGCTGGCCGCGCACGAGGCCCTCGGTGGCGTCCATGGCAATGCAGCGCACGGTGTTTTCGCCCAGATGCTGTGCCACTTCCAGAACGAGCCGGTTGCCG
Source organism: Zhengella sedimenti (assembly GCF_046506625.1). NCBI lineage: Bacteria > Pseudomonadati > Pseudomonadota > Alphaproteobacteria > Hyphomicrobiales > Notoacmeibacteraceae > Zhengella > Zhengella sedimenti. The sequence goes on along the minus strand of NZ_JBKFFP010000001.1, from coordinate 666,525 downwards.
TTGTTGTCGGTCTCCAGCGCGTTCAGGATCGGCGGGAGGTGTTCGGCAAAGGACACGTCGACGACGGCGCCGATGACCTGGGTGATCTTGCCGGCTTCGCCGGCCGCCTTGGTAGCTGCGGGCTTCTTGGCCGCTGCGGTTTTGGGAGTCGCTGCTTTAGCCATCGATCCTTACCTTTTCTAACCTCAGAGCGCTTCGGCGCCCGAAATGATTTCAATGAGTTCCTTGGTGATCTGCGCCTGGCGCTGACGGTTGTAGGAAAGCGTCAGCTTGTCGATCATCTCACCGGCATTGCGCGTCGCATTGTCCATCGCGGACATCTGCGCGCCGTAGAAGGAAGCCTGGTTTTCCAGCAGCGCACGGAAGATCTGCACGGAAATGTTGCGCGGGATCAACGCCTCGAGGATCGTTCCGGCATCCGGCTCGTACTCGTAGGTGGCGCCTGACGTATCGGCCACTGCCTCGCCATCGCCGGCGCTGGCCGGAATGAGCTGCTGGGCCGTCGGCACCTGGCTGATCACGGACTTGAATTCCGAGTAGAACAGCGTGCAGACGTCGAACTGGTTGTCGTCGAACAGCGCAATGATCTTCTTGCCGATCGCATCCGCGTTGGCAAAGCCGATATTGCGCACTTCACGAAGATCGACGCGGTCGATGATCAGGTTGGCGTGATCGCGCCGCAACTGGTCGTAACCCTTCTTGCCGACGCAAAGGATCTTGACCTGCTTGCCGTCGGAAAGAAGCTTGCGGACACGCTCCCGCGCCAGGCGGACGATCTGGGTGTTGAAGCCGCCGCACAGCCCGCGTTCGCCCGTGCAGACGACGAGCAGATGCGTTTCGTCCTTGCCCGTACCGGTCATCAGGCGCGGGGCATCGGCCCCGTCGCCCACGACCGACGCGATATTGGCCAGAACGGCACCCATCCGCTGCGAGTAGGGACGGGCAGCCTCCGCCGATTCCTGCGCGCGGCGCAGTTTCGCGGCGGCGACCATCTGCATCGCCTTGGTGATCTTCTGCGTCGCCTTGACCGATGCAATGCGGACGCGGAGGTCTTTCAAAGAGGCCATGTCGGTTCCCGTTCAGCTGTCAGGCAAAGCTCTTGGCGTAGGCGTCGATCTGTGCCTTGAGCTTTTCCTCGATTTCGGGCGTCAGGGCCTTCTCGGTGCGGATGGCCTCGAGCACGTCCTTGCCTTCGCCGCGCATGTGCGCAAGCAGGCCCTGCTCGAACTTGCCGACCTGGTTGACGGCCAGCTTGTCGAGATAGCCCTTCACGCCCGCATAGATCACCGCGACCTGTTCCTCGGTCTTGAGCGGCGAGAACTGCGGCTGCTTGAGCAGTTCGGTCAGGCGGGCGCCACGGTTCAGCAGGCGCTGCGTCGCGGCGTCGAGGTCGGAGCCGAACTGGGCGAAGGCCGCCATTTCGCGGTACTGGGCCAGTTCGCCCTTGATCGAGCCGGCAACCTGCTTCATCGCCTTGATCTGGGCTGACGAACCGACGCGCGACACCGACAGGCCGACGTTCACCGCCGGGCGGATGCCCTGGAAGAACAGGTCGGTCTCGAGGAAGATCTGGCCGTCGGTGATCGAGATCACGTTGGTCGGGATGAAGGCCGACACGTCGTTGCCCTGCGTCTCGATGACCGGAAGCGCCGTCAGCGAACCGGACCCGTTGTCCTCGTTCAGCTTGGCCGCGCGCTCCAGCAGGCGCGAATGCAGGTAGAAGACGTCGCCCGGATAGGCTTCGCGGCCGGGCGGGCGGCGCAGCAGCAGCGACATCTGGCGATAGGCGACGGCCTGCTTGGACAGGTCGTCATAACCGATCAGGGCGTGCATGCCGTTGTCACGGAAGTATTCGCCGATGGCGCAGCCGGCGAACGGCGCCAGGAACTGCATCGGCGCCGGATCGGAGGCCGTGGCGGCGATCACGACGGAATATTCCAGCGCGCCACGGTCTTCCAGAACCTTCACGAACTGGGCAACGGTCGAACGCTTCTGGCCGACGGCGACGTAGACGCAGAAGAGCTTGTCCTTCTCCGGGCCGTTGTCGTGGATCGGCTTCTGGTTCAGGAACGTGTCCAGCAGGATGGCGGTCTTGCCGGTCTGGCGGTCGCCGATGACCAGCTCGCGCTGGCCGCGGCCGACCGGGATCAGGGCGTCAATGGCCTTGAGGCCCGTCGACATCGGCTCGTGCACCGACTTGCGCGGGATGATGCCCGGCGCCTTGACGTCGACCTGGCGGCGTTCCTTGGCCTTGATCGGGCCCTTGCCGTCGATCGGGTTGCCAAGCGCGTCGACCACGCGGCCGAGCAATTCCGGACCGACCGGGACGTCCACGATGGCGCCGGTCCGCTTGACCGTGTCGCCTTCCTTGATGTCGCGGTCGGAGCCGAAGATGACGACGCCGACATTGTCGCTTTCCAGGTTCAGGGCCATGCCCTGGATGCCGCCCGGGAACTCGACCATTTCGCCCGCCTGGACGTTGTCGAGACCGTAGACACGGGCAATGCCGTCACCGACGGACAGGACCTGGCCGACCTCGGAGACCTCAGCCTCCTTGCCGAAATTCTTGATCTGATCTTTCAGGATTGCGGAAATTTCCGCGGCGCGGATATCCATCAGCCGACCTCTTTCAGTGCAAGCTTCATCGAAGTGAGTTTCGTTTTGAGTGACGTATCGATCTGCCTGGAGCCGATCTTCACGATCAGGCCGCCAAGTATGGAGGGATCAACCGTCAGATTGATGGCGACATCCTTGCCGGCGACGTCCTTGAGCGCCGTGGCAAGTTCCTTCTGCTGCGTCGCGTTCAGCGCGTGGGCGCTGACAACATCGGCGGCGATCTCGCCGCGCGCTTCGGCCGCGATGGCGCGGAAGGCGGTGATGATGCCCGGCAGCGCGAACAGGCGCCGGTTGCGGGCAACGACCTTCAGGAAATTGGCCAGCAGACCGTCGACACCCGCCTTCTCGCTGATGGCCGCGATCGCCCTGTACTGTTCGTCGGCCGAGAAGACGGGGCTTTCGATCAGGCGCTTGAAATCGGCCGATTCGCCGATCATCGTCTCGACCTGGCCAAGGCCGCTTTCCACCGCTTCGACCGAACCGGATTCGGCCGCAAGCTCGTAGAGCGAGCCCGCATAGCGCCTTGCGACACCGGAAATGAGAGAGGAAGACTGTGCCACGGGTGACCGTTTCTCTTTCTGGCGGGATCAAGTTCCGGCTGCGTGCTGGCCTGCCGGCCCGCCCAAGCCCTTGATCATATTGACGTTTTTTGGCGTTGTTCGCGGCGTTGCCGCCTTGTTTCCGCCAAAATGCGCTTGCCGTCTAACACAAGCTCATGAGACTCGCAACATGGCCGCGGTCATGCTTTTGGATCAACTTGCCGCAGCGCAGCAGCATCCGGCGGGCCGCCTTGCGATGTTCAGGCGACATATCCGAAGGCATAGGCGCCGCTGAGCACGCAGAGCCCGGCGCTCGACAACAGCACGAAGACGGTCGCAAGACGCGATGCGCTGCGCGAGAACAGCGCCAGCAGGGAACCGAGCGCGGCCAGTCCCCAGCCAAGCGAAAGCGACATGACAAGCATCTGCTGCGAGCCGAGCAGGATGCAGAAGCCACCCTGCCCAAGCAGGAATCCGCCGGGCAGCGCCCGCACCAGTGCCACCGCGTCGCCATTGCGCCGCGCGTCGGGCGCCAGCACCGCCAGCGCGATGCGGGGAACCGTGAGAAGCATCAGGCCGGCCAGGCTTGTGGCTGCCGCCGCCCAGAAGGCCAGCCATTCGCCCTGGGTGATCGGCCACGGAAACGCGAAATCCATCGGCTGGCTCCTTGAAGAGGGGGATGATCGGGCCGAATCGCCAGGGGCCGGGATTGGCCGCCAGCGCCGCGAGAAGAATCCCGGCCTGTGGCCCCTGTCAAGCGGCGTTCACGCTCACTTCACCGAGCGGTTGGCGGCATCCGGGCCGCACAGCCCGGTGACCGTCACAGCCGGCGCGCTGTTGTCCCCACGCGCCACCGTGATCGATCCGTCGAGCAGCGTCAGCAACTTCGTGCGGCCGCTGACGGTGAAATCGAGATCGACCGCCACCGGCACCGGTTCGAGCGTCCGGTAGCGCCGCCGTTCGCCATCGGGCCTCTTGTCCCGGCTGACCAGCGCCAGTTCGCGCAACAACCCGTTCACGCGTGCGTAACCGCGCTCGAACGTGCCGAACCCGTCGAAACGGCGCTCGGTGAAGAACAGCGTCGCCGGATCGGCATGCACCGTTTTCTGGCTTGTCAGTTCCTTTTCAGCCGCGCCCTCGCTCATGCCCTCCGCCGGGCCCCCGGCACCCAGGAAACGGCAATGCGCACCCGGATGATCGAACCCGATGGCGGTGAGCGAAGGCGGTTCAGCCGCCGGATCGGGCAGGTCGGGTGCTCCGTTGGCGATCGGTTCGCCATCCTGCACGGCCACGGGTTCCATTGCCTCGTCGTCTTCCGAAGGCGCGTCCGGCGGCCCGCCGGGGGCCGCTTCGCCGCCGGGAACGGGTTCGACCTGGGCGGCGGCCGGCAGGCCGGTTCCGGTCTCCGGATCGCCGGCTTCCTGGGCAAGGACCGGGCCGCAGGTCAGCGCCATGACGACGAGCGCCGCGATCGCATTGGATTTCGCCCGACTCTGTCCGGTCATGAGAAGGCTTCCTGCTTGGCTGTAGCGGTGAGTCTAGCCGATCGCGACGCCGGAGCAAGGCCCGGACCGCTCAGTCCAGCATCGACGCGATCATGGCGGCAGAAGACCGCGCATCCACTTCCGAGTCGCGCACGAGCTGGTCGAAATGCGCCGTCAGCGCCTGCACCTGCCGGCTTTCGCGGAACACCAGATACTGGCTGCCGATATAGACGACGCCGATCAGCGGCCCGAACACGGTGACCGGAGCGGAATAGACCTTGCGGTTGTCGTAGAGATAGAGCCGGAGCGAGGGATAGAGCCGCGCGCAGCTTTCCGCCATCACCTCGATCTGCCTGCGCCGCGCCCGTTCCGGGAGGCCGGACCAGTAACCTTCGCCGCGCGCCAGCGAGCGGATCATCTCCAGCGACACGCAGATCTCGTAGTCCGATCCCGGCGACTGCAGGAACTGCGCCTGGTCCTCCACCGCCGCCGTCGCCTGGGCCGGCGTCTTGTCGAGGAAGGCCGAATATTCGAAGTCGAGAACGGCATCGGTCTTCAGGATGTCGGGCAGCGTCGCCGGCACGTAGCGGATCTTGTGGCCCGCCGCCTCGCGGTGCCATTCGCGGATCTGGTCGTCGGACGGCGTATGCTTGGCGTCGGCGACACGGAAACTGGCCTTGAGCAGATCCGCCGCCGTTTCGCTGCGTTCAGACAGGCCAAGCAGCCAGTCGGCCGAAACGCCGAGCGCCGAGGCGCATTGCGCTGCCAGATGGGCATTCGGCAGCCGGAGGTCGTCGGCACCGCCGAGCACCTGGGCTATGGTCGAACGGTCCACCCCGCAGGCCCGCGCCAGCGCCGAGCGGCTCATTCCGGTCGCGGCCATGCGGGCGGAAAGCCGGTGGCGGAACAGGCGGGCTCTTTCTTCCTTGTCCATGCATTTTCTCGTCAGATATGAGAAAAATCATCAAATCCGGTTTTTTGCAGCAGATTATCAGAATTCCCGTGGTGGGCAAGAAAAGCCTATTCCCGAAGGCGTTCGGAACCAAACGGGGTTGATATGGAATCGAGACTGAGAACCGTCGTCAAAGCCGCCACGTGGCAGGTGCTGGGCCTGGTGACCATGAGCCTGCTGGCCTGGTTCCAGACCGGCAGCCTGGCCGGGGCATTTTCCTTTGCAGCATCGGCGGCGCTGGTCGGCTTCGTGATGTTCTTCGTTCACGAGCGCCTCTGGGGCTTCGTGCGCTGGGGCCGCCAGGCGAGCAGGGCGGACGCGCAAGCCTGATCCCAGTCTGGAAACATTCCAATCTTGCGTGCATCCGCTTGCAACACAGCAGACCCGGTGCCATGCGTTGTGCCGCCGCGGCGTTCCTGTCGCGGGCAGGTTCAATGTTGGGGCCTTGACCCCCATCGATTGGAGAGAAAGATGACCACGTCCAGGCGATCCTTGGCACTCACCCTTGTCGCGACCCTCATCGCATGTCCCGCCCTCGCATCGGGGCCCGGCACGAAATCCAAACCCGGAGAACACTTCGACTTCGCCAAGCCGAAGACCGAAGCCGAAGCCCGGGAAGCGCTGCGCGACCATTCCTCCGAAATGGTGATCGCGCTGACGAAGGGCGATCCCTACGGTATTCATGAGGAAAGCTACTACCTCGAAGATGCCACCGCATTCCTGCGCGAAGCGGGCATTCTGGGCGCAACGGAAGGCCTCGCCTTGGCCAATGTCATCGAGGCAGTTCATCTGGCCTCCGAGGACGAGGACCTTGCCGCCGTCAGGCAGCACATGCCGGATCTCCTGTCGCGCATCGACCATGTGCTGATCCGGCCAGCCGGAAGCTGACCGGCCTCCGGCGAACGGCCGGTGGTCAGGTCCGCCGGCCGGCAAGCTTCAGAAACGCCCTTCCGTCCGGATATGCAGGGTGGCGCCGCAATGCTTGCAATGCACCGCGTCGGCATCGTGCAGGAACAGCCCGCATGTCTTGCACTCATGGGTCACTTTCGAAGGCCGGAACAGCACCTGCAGCAGGCGCAGGAAGAGCGTGACGCCGAAGATCATGACCGCCACCGAGAGCATCCGGCCCGGTGTTCCGGTAAGCGTGATGTCGCCGAACCCGGTCGTCGTTAGCGTCGTGACCGTGAAATAGAGTGCATCCGCATAGTTGCGGATCTGCGGGTTGACATTGTGCTGCAGCACGTAGATCAGCCCGGTCATGACGAACAGGAAGACGGCGAGATTGGTGACCGCCAGCACCACGTCCTCATGCTTGCGGAAGAAGCGCAGATCCTGCCTGAGCCGGCTCAGCAACTGGTAGGTATGCAGCAGGCGCAGCGTGCGCAGGATGCGCAGGAAGCCGAATCCCTCGCCCGCTATGGGCGCCAGGAAGGAGGCGATCGCCGCGGCATCGGCCCAGGTGGACACCCGCAACAGGAACCGTCCGCGCTCGGCCTGGATCCAGGCCCGCAGGCAGAAATCGGTCAGGATCACCAGGCCCAGGGCAAAGTCGATGATCTCTATCGTCCGGTTGCGGGCGATGAAGGAGGTGACGATGACAAACAGGATGGTGACGCTGTCGAACGCCAGCAAGGCGTAGCGGAACCGGTAGGCCGCCGGGGAACTGCCTTCATAGAGATTTCGGATCGCGTCCAGCATCGTTCCCGTTTTTCGTTGCCCTCGTTCGTCCGGCACAGGCCCACAATGCAGGAACGGACGGCTTTTGCCAGCCCCCGCCCTTCCGCCGGCCGCTCACAGGAAGCTCTGCGGGTCGATATCGACCTGCACCCGGATCTGCCCGCGCTCCCTGGGGCCGGCTTTCAGCATCGCCCGGATGAATCCCTGCAGGTCGGCCTTGCGCTCGCCATGGACGAGCAGGCGCACCCGGTGCCGCCCGCGGATGAGCGCCAGCGGCGCCTCGGCCGGGCCGAGCAGCAATATCCCCGGCGCCTGTGGCGCAGCGCCGCGCAGCGCCCGCGCATGCCCCATGGCTTCCCCCGCTGTCGGCGCGGAAACGATGATGCCGGCCAGCCGGCCGAAGGGCGGCAGCCCCGATTTCTCGCGCTCGGCGATCTCGCGTTCGTAAAAGGCTTCGCGGTCGCCTGAAACGATGGCCCGCATGACCGGGTGGTCCGGCTGGTAGGTCTGGATCAGGCCATGGCTCTTCTTGCCCGTCCGGCCCGCCCGCCCGGTCACCTGCGAAAGAAGCTGGAATGTGCGCTCGGCGGCGCGCGGGTCGCCATTGGTCAGGCCGATATCGGCATCCACCACCCCGACCAGCGTCATGCCGGGGAAATTGTGCCCCTTGGCGACAAGCTGTGTGCCCACGACGATGTCGGCCTCGCCCTGCGCGATCGCTTCCAGTTCCAGCCGCAGCCGCTTGACCCCGCCCAGCAGGTCCGAGGACAGGACGATGATGCGGGCATCGGGAAAATGCGCGGCCGCTTCCTCGGCGATGCGTTCGATGCCCGGCCCGCAGGCGACGAGATGGTCCAGCGTGCCGCATTCCGGGCAGGCTTCGGGCTTCGGCTCGTTATAGCCGCAATGATGGCACATGATCTGGCCCCGGAACCGGTGTTCCACCAGCCAGCTTGAGCAGTCCGGACACTGGAACCGGTGGCCGCACACGCGGCAGAGGGTCAGCGGTGCATAGCCGCGCCGGTTGAGGAACAGCAGCGACTGTTCGCCGGCCTTCAGCGTGCGCTCCATGGCCTGCAGGAGGACCGGCGAGAGAAACCCGCCGCGCGCCGACGGATGCCTGCGCATGTCGATGGCCTTCAGGTCCGGCAGCGCCGCGTCGGCGTAGCGCACCGGCAGCGCGATGTGCCGGTAGCGGCCCTGTTCGGCATTCACCCGGCTTTCCACCGACGGCGTGGCCGAGGCGAGCACCACCGGGAAGCCGCCGATATGGCCGCGCACCACCGCCATGTCACGGGCATTGTAGAAGACGCGGTCCTCCTGCTTGTAGGCCGGATCGTGCTCTTCGTCGACGACGACCAGTCCCAGTTCGGCGAAGGGCAGGAACAGCGCCGAGCGGGCGCCGGCGACCACGCGCACGCGGCCTTCCGCCACCTGCCGCCAGACCTTTTCGCGCGCCCTGGGCGCCATGTCGGAATGCCATTCGGCAGGCCGGGCGCCGAACCTGTCCTGGAAGCGTTCGAGGAAGGCCTGGGTCAGCGCGATCTCCGGCAGCAGGATCAGCACCTGCCGTCCCTGTTCCAGCGCCGCCGCGACCGCTTCGAAATAGACCTCCGTCTTTCCCGATCCTGTCACGCCGTCCAGCAGCGTGACCGAGTAGCCGCCGCCGCGCACCGCGTCGCGCAGCCCCGCTGCCGCCGCGTCCTGTTCCCCGGTCAGGACCTGGCCCCCATACGCCGGATCGGGCGCCGGCACGATGGGCGGAGCTGGCAGATGCACCGTCTCAAGCACGCCATGGGCCGTCAGTCCGTCAATCACACCGGACGAGACGCCGGCGGCGTGGGCAAGCCCGGAGCGCGTCCATGCCATTCCGTCGCCGGCCAGTTCCAGCACCCGCTCGCGTGCCGCCGTCAGCCGGTCGGGGCGGATGTCCGTCAGCCGCAATGCCTCCAGCGGCGGCTCGGGCTCGAAGGCTGCCGGCGCCCTGAGCGCCATGCGCGCCACCAGCCCCGGCGGCGACAGGGTCCATCCGGCGACCCAGTCGATGAACCGCCGCATCTCCGCCGAAAGCGGCGGACAATCGAACACCCGCGCCACCGGTCTCAGCTTGCGCGGATCCACCGGTCCGGCGCCCCGGTCCCATACCACGCCGGCCACCATGCGCGGCCCCAGCGGCACCTGGACGATCGCACCCGCCGGCGCCTCCATGCCGGCGGGCAGCGCGTAGGTGTAGGGTGTCTCGGCGGGCGTCGGCACAAGCACCGCGACCGTCCCGTTTTCGGCCGAATCTTCCGTCATGATGGGTGACCTTGCCCCGATTGTGCGATAAGGGGAAGCCGACTTTCAAACGGCCCTGGCGGCCGTGTGCAGCCATTGACGGAGCGACCCATGAAGTTTTTTGTCGATACAGCCGACGTTGCCGAGATCCGCGAACTCGCCGATCTGGGTCTTCTGGACGGCGTGACCACCAACCCCTCGCTCGTGATGAAATCCGGCCGGGACATCATGGAAGTGACGAAGGAAATCTGCTCCATCGTCGACGGTCCGGTTTCCGCCGAGGTCACGGCGGTGGATTATCACGACATGATGAGGGAAGCGGCCGTCCTCACGAAGATCGCCGACAATATCTGCGTGAAGGTGCCGCTGACGCTGGACGGCCTGAAGGCCTGCAAGGCCTTGTCCTCCGACGGCGTGAAGACCAATGTGACGCTGTGCTTCTCCGCCAACCAGGCGCTGCTGGCGGCCAAGGCCGGCGCGACCTTCATTTCCCCGTTCATCGGGCGGCTCGACGACATCCACATCAATGGCATGGACCTGATCGGCGAGATCCGCACCATCTATGACAATTACGGTTTCCAGACGGAAATCCTCGCGGCGTCGATCCGCACCGTGAACCATGTCAGGGAAGCCGCGCTGATCGGCGCCGACGTGGCGACCATTCCGCCGGCAACGCTCAAGGCCCTCGTCCGCCATCCGCTCACCGACAAGGGCCTGGAAGCGTTCCTCGCCGACTGGGCCAAGACGGGCCAGAAGATCGGCGGCTGACAGGCAACTGCGAGATCCTGCTGACAGGATCTCGCAACCCTCCTTTAAGAAATTTGTTTACCCTCCCCTGCCATGGTCGTCCTTCACAGGTGAGGGCAGACCTTGGAGAAACTGGCGTTGCGCGACCGTATCCTGACGGTCGGACATCCCCGGAGCGACCTGCTGACGGACGCACAGTTCCGGCTCCTGCGAGGTGCTGTCGTTCCGCTTTTCAGCGGCATGCTGGTCATGTCAGGCATACACGGCCTGCTCGCCCATGCCTATGCGCCCGCCTGGGTCGCGCTTGCTCCTCTTGCTTCGCTTCTTCTTTTCACCGGCCTGCGCGGTTTCGTCTGGTGGCAGTCGCTCGGCCGCAGGATGGAGCCTGACGCGTGCCGCCGGCAGCTGATGCTGGTGGTCGTGAACGCCTTTGCCGGCGGCCTTGCCCTTCCCCTTGCCGTGATGATCCCGGCCATCGTGGCCGGAGGCGAAACGGAGGCGATGCAGGCCGCCTTGTGCATCCTGCTCACCATTGCCCTGTGCGGCTATTGCCTCCAGGCACTCCCCGCCGCTGCACTGGCGGCCTTTGCGGGTGCCCTGCCGGGTCTCCTGCTGTTTCCCGCCTTCTTTCCGAGCCCGGCCAACATCGCGCTTGCCGTCGGCTGCCTCGCCTTCGCCGGCCTGGCACTGGAAGCATTGTTCAAGACGTTCTCCGTCCTTGTCGAAGGCATAGAGGGCCGCGCGCGCATGGAGGCCTGGCGCCAGGCGGCGCTGCGCGCCGAAAAGACCAAGGGCGAATTCATCGCCAACATGAGCCATGAGATCCGCACGCCGCTCAATGGTGTGCTCGGCATGGCCGAGCTTCTGGCCCGCACCGGCCAGGACGCGCGCCAAGCCACCTATACCAACGTGATCATCAAGTCCGGGAACACGTTGCTGTCCACGGTGAACGACATTCTCGATTTCGCGCGGATCGAGGCCGGACAGCTTGTCCTCGACCCGCAACCGTTCTGCCTCTCCGAAGCGGTCGAGGACGTCGCCCTGTTCCACGCGCCCGATGCCGCGTCGAAAGGCATCGAGATCATCGACAGGGTCGATCCGTCCCTGCCGCGCTATTTCAACGGGGATGTCGCGCGTATCCGGCAGATCCTGTCAGGCCTCGTCTCCAATGCCGTGAAATTCACCGACCGTGGACACGTCCTGATCGATGTTTCCGGCAAGGTCGAACGTGGCACGGCGCGAATCAGCATCCGGGTGGAAGACACCGGCTGCGGTATCGAGGCGGGGCGCCTGCCCGGGATATTCGACCGCTTCGCCCGCAGCGACAGCCCCGCGCGCGGACGCCACGAGGGACCGGGCCTCGGTCTCGCCATCGCCCTGCGTCTTGTCCACCGCATGGGCGGCGAGATCGGCGTGGAAAGCCAGCCCGGCGAGGGGTCGAGCTTCTGGGTCCACCTTCCGCTCGATGTCCACGAGGTCCTCGAAGCCCCTGTCCATCTGCCGCCGGACGTACAGGGCGCGCGCGTCCTGATCGTTGACGACAATGCCGTCAACCGTTCCATCCTGTCGGAACTGATGCTGCAATGGGAATTCGAGGCGGCCGCTGTCGAGAGCGGCGCCCTGTGCCTGGCCTTCGTCGAACGGGCCACGGTGCTGGGTGCGCCGGTCGACTGCGTTATCCTGGATCACCGGATGCCCGGCGGAAACGGTCTGGACGTGGCCCAAAGGCTGCGCTCCGATCCCGCAACCGCCAGCCTGCCCATTGTCTTCCTGTCATCCGTTGACGATGCGGAAATGGAAGCGGGAAATTTCGACCCGGCGATCACGAAGCGCCTGGCAAAACCGGCGCGATCCGCCGCCCTGCGCGAGGCGATCGTGTCCGTGATAACCCGCGGCCGCGAAAATGCCCGGCCACGGGGCATGGAAGGAGCCGCGACGGCGCGGCCGCGCCAGCAGGCCGGCGGCGCCATTCCCCCTGTCGCGCAGACACGCGAAACCATCGACGTGCTTGTCGTCCAGGACAATGAATTCCAGCAGGCCGCCTGCCGTCAGGCGCTCGAAACGCTCAACCTGGATTTCCGCATCGTCTCGACCGGCGAGCAGGCCATCGCCATCGTGCGCGAATGCCATCCCAGGATGACGCTCGTCGACACCGTGCTGCCCGATATCGATTGGCGCGACGTGGCGGACGCCATCCGCCGCGAAGGCCTGCTGCCGGACGGCACCCCGCCGCTTGTCTTCGCTCTCGTGACGCGGGACGGGCCCGGCGCGCTGCATGGCGGACTGCCTGCCCAACTTGACGGCCGGGTCGAGAAACCGCTCTCCCCGGCCAAGCTGTCGAGCCTGACGGGCAACTGGCTGGGCCGCGGCAAGGATCCGGCCAGGAAAATCGGCTGAACGGATCGCGCGCTATTGGCCAGCGCTGCGCAGATCCTGGGCGATGGCCACGCGCAGGAACTCCGCGAGTTCGCGCGCCGCCCGGTCCTCGGCGTCGCGTTCCGCCCGCCAGGCGCTGAAATACTGGCGCGAGCGGTCGTAGGAAGCTGTCGCCACGCGCGTGCCCGTCGCCACCGTCTCGCCGGTTTCGGAATCGGCCAGGATGTAGGTGGCCCGGAGTTCCACGGTGCCTGCCGTCGGGTCCAGATCGTTGCTCGTCGCCGAGATCTGGTAGTCGAGCACCTTGAGGTCACGCTTCCTGAGGTCGAGTCCAAGCCGGTAACGCGGTTCAGCGGGTTCGCCGGCGCCACCATTGAACATGAAGATCAGGTGATTGCGCACCTGCTGGGCTTCCCGCGTGTCAACGGGAGCGACCGCGATCGATGCCAGCCGCGCCGCGCCCGGTTGCACCGAGCCTGTCTCAAGCCGGTTGCCGGATCCGTAGAGCGGCTCCACCGTGCAGCCGGCAAGTCCGGCAAGCGCGGTGACGGCAAGAAGAAGGATAGCGGCCTTCGGGCCCTTGCGATCAGACGACGACATTGACGATCCTTTGCGGCACCACGATCACCTTGCGCGGCGGATTGCCGTCCAGCGCCTTCCGGACGAAGTCCAGCGCCAGCGCCGCCGCCTCGACGGCAGCTTTGTCCGCGTCGCGGGCGATTGTCAAATCGCCGCGCTTCTTGCCGTTGATCTGGACCGGATAGGCGATCTCGTTCTCGATCACGAGCGCCGGATCGTGATCCGGCCATGCCTGCTCGGCCACCAGGCCTTGCCCGCCGATGACCGCCCAGCATTCCTCCGCCAGGTGCGGCATCATCGGCGCCAGCATCACGATCAGCTTTTCCACCGCATCGCGCGCGGCCGCCTTCGCGGACGGGTCGCCCTTGCCGGCGGCGATGTCCGACAGGGGCTGCGAAATGGCGTTGACCATCTCGTAGAGCCGCGCCACGGCCTTGTTGAAATTGAGCTTCTCGATGTCCTCGCTGACGGCCTTGACGGTCTTGTGCGCCGCCTTCGACACCGCGCCGTCCCCGGAAGCGGCCGCCACCCCGTCAAGCGCCGGGGCGGCTTCGCAGACCAGCCGCCAGACGCGTTGCACGAAGCGGTGCGCGCCTTCCACGCCGGCTTCCGTCCAGATCACGTCGCGATCCGGCGGCGAATCCGACAGCATGAAGAAGCGTGCCGTGTCCGCGCCGTAGGAAGCGATGATGTCATCGGGATCGACCACGTTCTTCTTCGACTTCGACATCTTCTCGATGGGACCGATGGCGATCTCAGCGCCGCTCTCCGCCAGATAGGCCTTGCGCTGGCCGTCATTCTCCTCGATGCGCACGCGCGCCGGTTCCACCCAGCCTTCCGGTCCCTTGTAGGTCTCGTGCACCACCATGCCCTGGGTGAACAGGCCCTTGAACGGCTCGTCGATGTCCAGGTGGCCGGTGGCGCGCATGGCGCGGGTGAAGAACCGCGAATAGAGCAGGTGCAGGATGGCGTGTTCGATGCCGCCGATATACTGGTCCACCGGCAGCCAGCCGTTCGCGGCCGCGGGATCCGTCGGCGCGTCTTCCCACGGGGCGGTGAAGCGGGCGAAATACCAGGAGGAATCGACGAAGGTGTCCATCGTGTCGGTTTCGCGCCGCGCGTCCGCGCCGCATTTCGGGCAGTCCACGTGCCGCCAGGTCGCGTGGCGGTCCAGCGGATTGCCCGGCCGGTCGAATTCCACGTCGTCGGGCAGCCTGACCGGCAGGTCCTTCTTCGGCACCGGCACGATGCCGCAGGTCTCGCAATGGATCACCGGAATGGGGCAGCCCCAGTAGCGCTGCCGCGAAATGCCCCAGTCGCGCAGCCGGAACTGCACCTTGCGCGTTGCTTGCGGCCGCCCGCCGAGCATCGTCTTCTCCAGCCGCGACGCCACCGCCTCGAAGGCCGCCTCCGGCGTCATGCCGTCGAGGAACTGCGAGTTGATCATCACGCCGTCGCCCACATAGGCTTCCTCGGTGATCTGGAACGAGCCGGCGTCAGCGTCCCGGGGCATCACCACGGGAATGACCGGCAGGCCGTACTTGTTGGCGAAATCCAGGTCGCGCTGGTCGCCGGACGGACAGCCGAAGATGGCGCCGGTGCCATAGTCCATGAGCACGAAATTGGCGACATAGACCGGCAGCGTCCATGTCCCGTCAAAGGGATGCACCACGCGGATGCCCGTGTCGAAGCCCTTCTTTTCTGCCGTTTCGAGCGCCGCCAGAGACGTGCCCATGCGCCGGCATTCCTCACAGAAGGCAGCCAGTGCCGGATTGCCCTCGGCTGCCTTGCGGGCCAGCGGATGGTCCGCGGAAATCGCCATGAAGGACGCGCCGAACAGCGTGTCCGGCCGTGTCGTGTAAACCTCCAGGTCGTCGAAACCGTCCGGCGCGGTCTCGGGCACGAAGGCCCAGCGCAATTGCAGGCCTTCCGACCGGCCGATCCAGTTCTTCTGCATCACCCGGACCTTTTCCGGCCACTGGTCCAGGTCGTCCAGCGCGTCGAGAAGGTCCTGCGAATAGTCGGTGATCCTGAACACCCATTGCGCCAGTTCGCGCTGTTCCACGGGCGCGCCGGAGCGCCAGCCACGCCCGTCGATCACCTGTTCGTTGGCCAGCACCGTCATGTCGACCGGGTCCCAGTTGACCTTGGAGACGCGCCGCCCGACCAGCCCCTTTTCCAGGAAGTCGAGGAACAGCATCTGCTGGCGATGGTAGTAGTCCACGTCGCAGGTGGCGAACTCGCGCGCCCAGTCCAGCGAAAGGCCCATGGATTTGAGCTGCCCGCGCATCGTGTCGATGTTGGCGTAGGTCCACTTGGCCGGATGCGTCTTGTTGGCCATGGCCGCGTTTTCCGCCGGCATGCCGAAAGCGTCCCATCCCATCGGATGCAGCACGTTGAAGCCCCTGGCCCGCTTGTAGCGGGCCACCACGTCGCCCATCGTGTAGTTGCGCACATGGCCCATGTGGATGCGCCCCGAGGGATAGGGGAACATCTCCAGCACGTAATATTTCGGCCGGGGATCGTCGTTCTTCGTCTCGAAGAGCTTCTTCTCCGCCCAGGCCTGCTGCCATTTGGGTTCTGCGACGCGCGGGTTGTAGCGTTCGGTTGCCATGTCCGGGTTTTCGCTTGATAACGTGGCTCGAAGGGATTGCGGGCGGACCTTCACCATGCTTTGGCGCAACCGTCAACCTGTGATGGCCCGCAACGCCGCGCCGCGGCGGATGAATGGAGGGCAGGAGAGGCGCAATGAACACAAGTGCGGCACAGTTGCAGACCGTGCGCGGCAACATCGCGAAGGCAGCCCGGCAAGCCGGTCGGGACCCGTCCGGCGTCGCCCTCGTCGCCGTCTCCAAGACCTTCGGCGCGGACGACATCCGCCCGGTACTGGAAGCAGGCCAGCGCATCTTCGGCGAGAACCGCGTGCAGGAGGCGCAAACCAAATGGCCGGATCTGCGTGCCGGTTTTCCGGATGTCGAACTCCACCTGATCGGACCGCTGCAATCCAACAAGGCGAAGGAAGCCGTCGCCCTCTTCGATGTCATCGAGTCCGTCGACCGCGAGAAGATCGCCGCCGAACTGGCTAAGGAAATGCGCCGCCAGGACCGTCATCCGGCGCTCTTCGTCCAGGTCAATACGGGGCTGGAGCCGCAGAAGGCCGGCATCGACCCGCGCGGGACGGCCGCCTTCGTCGCCCGTTGCCGCGACGTCCACGGCCTTGAAATCGAGGGGCTGATGTGCATCCCGCCTGTGGACGAGAACCCCGGTCCGCATTTCGCCCTTCTGGAAAAGCTCGCCCGCGAGGCCGGCGTCGGCAAACTCTCCATGGGCATGTCCGGCGACTATCAAACCGCCATTGCCTTCGGCGCCACCCATGTGCGTGTCGGTTCGGCCATTTTCGGCGCCCGGGATCACGCCGCCTGAACCGCCCCGAGGTCCGCCTTTTCATGCGAAAGACGTATGCCACAGGTGGCAAGGGCGGATCGAACGTCTAATTTCAGGCGAACAAGGCTGGTGCTAAGAGAGGCCCGACTTCACCGCTGGCCCTGTCTTCCGGGGGAACCGGCAGCGGTGTCCGGGCTCAGAACATGGAGGAAACCTCATGAGTGTGAACGTGCATCCGGTCAAGCCGGACTGGAAAGCCAACGGGCTGATCGACAACGACACCTATCTGGCCTGGTACAAGCGCTCCGTGGAGGACCCGGAAGGTTTCTGGGCCGAGCATGGCAAGCGCATCGACTGGATAAAGCCCTTCTCCACGGTCAAGAACACCAATTTCAACACGCCCGGCGTGTCCATCAAGTGGTTCGAGGACGGCTCGCTCAACGTCTCTGCCAATTGCATCGACCGCCATCTGGAAAAGCGCGGCGACCAGGTGGCCATCCTGTGGGAAGGCGACGATCCGTCCGAGGACCGCAAGATCACCTATCGCGAACTGTCCGGCGAGGTGAACAGGCTTGCCAACGTGATGAAGGCGAACGGCGTGAAGAAGGGTGACCGCGTCACCATCTACATGCCGATGATCCCGGAAGCCGCCTATGCCATGCTGGCCTGTACCCGCATCGGCGCCATCCATTCCATCGTTTTCGGCGGCTTCTCGCCCGATGCCCTGGCCGGGCGCATCGAGGATTGCGGCTCCGATTTCGTCATCACGTCCGACGAAGGCCTGCGCGGCGGCAAGAAGGTGCCGCTGAAGGCCAACACGGACAAGGCGATCGAGATTGCCGAAAAGGCCGGCGCCCGGGTGCGCAACGTTCTCGTCGTCAAGCGCACCGGCGGCAATGTCGCCATGAAGGACGGCCGCGACATCTGGTATCACGATGCCATGGCGGGCGCCTCCGCCGACTGTCCGCCCGAGGAGATGAACGCCGAGGATCCGCTTTTCATCCTCTACACCTCCGGCTCCACCGGAAAGCCGAAGGGCGTGATGCACACCACCGGCGGCTACCTCGTCTACGCCGCGATGACGCATCAGTACGTCTTCGATTATCACGAGGGTGAGGTCTACTGGTGCACCGCCGACGTCGGCTGGGTCACCGGCCACTCCTACATCGTCTACGGCCCGCTGGCCAACGGCGCCACGACGCTGATGTTCGAGGGCGTGCCGAACTATCCCTCGCCGTCGCGCTTCTGGGACGTGGTCGACAAGCACAACGTGTCGATCTTCTACACCGCGCCGACCGCCATCCGCGCCCTCATGGGCGCCGGCGACGAGCATGTGACGAAGGCCTCGCGCAAGAGCCTGCGCGTGCTGGGTTCGGTCGGCGAGCCGATCAATCCGGAAGCCTGGGAATGGTACTACAACGTCGTTGGCGAGCAGCGCTGCCCGATCGTCGACACCTGGTGGCAGACCGAGACCGGCGGCATCCTGATCACCCCGCTGCCCGGCGCGACCGATCTCAAGCCCGGTTCGGCGACGCGGCCGTTCTTCGGCGTCCAGCCGCAGCTTGTCGACAATGACGGCAACGTGCTCGACGGCGCCGCCGAGGGCAACCTGTGCATCACCGACAGCTGGCCCGGCCAGATGCGCACGGTCTACGGCGACCACGAGCGCTTCGAGCAGACATATTTCTCCACCTATCACGGCAAGTATTTCACCGGTGACGGCTGCCGCCGCGACGAGGACGGCTATTACTGGATCACCGGCCGTGTCGACGACGTGATCAACGTCTCCGGCCACCGCATGGGAACGGCGGAAGTGGAGAGCGCGCTCGTCGCCCACGCCAAGGTCTCGGAAGCCGCCGTCGTCGGCTATCCGCATGACCTGAAGGGCCAGGGCATCTACTGCTATGTCACCCTGATGGAGGGCGAGACCGGTTCGGACGAATTGCGCAAGGAACTCGTCGCCCACGTCCGTTCCGAGATCGGGCCGATCGCGTCGCCGGACAAGATCCAGTTCGCGCCCGGCCTGCCGAAGACGCGTTCCGGCAAGATCATGCGCCGCATCCTGCGCAAGATCGCCGAGGACGATTTCGGCGCGCTCGGCGACACCTCGACCCTGGCCGATCCGACCGTTGTCGACGATCTGATCGACAATCGCCAGAACAAGAAGGGCTGACGCTCCTTCGCGTCACGGATACGCATTATCAACGGCCGGGACACGATCCCGGTCGTTTTTTGTTAATTGTTTGAAATAGCGTGCTCATTGCGCCCGGCCATGCCTCCCGAAGCCGGATCGGCATGAGTCCTTAGGCTATAAACCCAATGTCGGGCTTTTCCCGCGCACGGAAGCGGTTAATGAAATGGCCGGAGCCATGTCTCATGGGGGGACTGGCTGTTCCAGGGACCTGGGAGGGTTTGATGGACAACAAGGAACAGCGCGCAGCCGATTACTGGCGCGCAAACGTCCGGTTGATGGTGATTTCACTCATCATCTGGGCGCTCGTCTCGTTCGGGTTCGGCATCCTGCTGCGCCCGATGCTCGCCGGCATTGCGGTCGGTGGAACGGATCTCGGCTTCTGGTTCGCCCAGCAGGGATCGATTCTCGTCTTCATCGTGCTGATCTTCTTCTACGCGTTCCGCATGAACGCGCTCGATCGCCAGTATGACTTCGACGAGGAATAAGGGAATCGATCATGAGTCAGTATGCACTTAACCTCGTTTTCATCGGCGGATCGTTCCTGGTCTATATCGGCATCGCCTTCTGGGCGCGTGCCGGATCGACCTCCGAATTCTATGCCGCCAACCGCGGCGTCCATCCCGTCCTCAACGGCATGGCGACGGGCGCCGACTGGATGTCGGCCGCCTCCTTCATCTCCATGGCCGGCCTGATCGCCTTCGTCGGCTATGACAACTCCACCTTCCTGATGGGCTGGACCGGCGGCTACGTGCTGCTCGCCATGCTGCTTGCACCCTACCTGCGCAAGTTCGGCAAGTTCACGGTGCCGGAGTTCATCGGCGACCGGTTCTACTCCAACACCGCGCGCATGGTGGCGGTGCTGGCGCTCATCGTGGCCTCCGTGACCTACGTCATCGGCCAGATGACCGGCGTCGGCGTTGCCTTCTCGCGCTTCCTGGAGGTCGACAACACCACCGGTCTGCTGATCGGCGCCGCGGTCGTCTTCTTCTACGCGGTGTTCGGCGGCATGAAGGGCATCACCTACACCCAGGTCGCCCAGTATGTCGTGCTGATCTTCGCCTACACGGTTCCGGCGATCTTCATCTCGTTGCAGCTGACCGGTAATCCGCTGCCGCCGCTCGGCCTGTTCGGCGACGTGTCCGACGGGACGCCGCTGCTGGTCAAGCTCGACCAGATCGTCACCGATCTCGGCTTCAACAGCTATACCGGCCACCACACCAACACCTTCAACATGTTCCTCTTCACCCTGTCGCTGATGATCGGCACGGCGGGCCTTCCGCACGTCATCATCCGCTTCTTCACGGTGCCGAAGGTGTCGGATGCCCGCTGGTCCGCCGGCTGGGCGCTGGTCTTCATCGCCCTCCTCTACCTGGTGGCTCCGGCCGTCGGCGCCATGGCCCGCCTGAACATCCTTCAGACGGTCTATCCGAACGGCGTCAGCGAGCAGGCTCTCGAGTACGAGGCTCGTCCGCAGTGGATGAAGAACTGGGAAATCACCGGCCTGCTGAAGTTCGAGGACAAGAACAACGACGGCCGCATCCAGTTCTACAACGACAAGGCCGCCGCCACGCCGGAAGCCCTCGTCGCGTCCAACCCGCAGGGCAACGAACTGTCGGTCAACAACGACATCCTCGTTCTGGCCAATCCGGAGATCGCACAGCTTCCGGGCTGGGTGATCGCGCTTGTCGCCGCCGGTGGTCTCGCCGCCGCGCTGTCGACGGCGGCCGGCCTGCTGCTGGCCATCTCGTCGGCCATCAGCCACGACCTGATCAAGGGCGCCATCAATCCGAACATCTCGGAAAAGGGCGAACTGCTTGCAGCCCGCATCTCGATGGCGGTCGCGATCGTCGTGGCGACCTGGCTCGGCCTGAACCCGCCCGGGTTCGCCGCACAGACGGTGGCCCTGGCATTCGGCCTTGCCGCCGCCTCGATCTTCCCGGCCCTGATGATGGGTATCTTCTCCAAGAGGATCAACAACAAGGGCGCCATTGCCGGCATGCTGGCGGGCCTCCTGTTCACCGTCATCTACATCTTCGTCTACAAGGGCTGGTTCTTCATCCCGGGCACCAACCAGCTGCCGGACAATGCCGCCAACTGGGTCTTCGGCATCTCGCCGCTGTCCATCGGCGCCGTCGGCGCGCTGGTCAACTTCGTGGTCGCCTACGCGGTCGCCTCGGCCACCGAGGAGCCCCCGGCGGAGATCCAGGAACTGATCGAGAGCATCCGCACCCCGCGCGGTGCGAGCGCTGCTCCCCACATCGCTCATCACTGAGCGGACAGACGGGGCGGTCTGGCCGCCCCGTCCAGATCATGACAAGCGAACGCCCCGCGGGCCCTCCCGCGGGGCGTTTGCATTTGATCTGCCGGACGGGTGTGCTCTTGACATGCCGCCACGCCGACCACACCTTCCGGTCATGTTCAACGCTATGAAAGGAGGTGATCCGATGTCGAGTGATTTCCTGAAGGTCGTGAGTGCAAGCGGATCGAAGCTCCTTCGGAGCAGCCTCTGAAGAAGCCTGCGTGACGCCCTGGGGCCGCGCCGGACCTGACCGGCCCGCTTCCGGATGCCTCGCGCCTGTTCACGGAATTGCGGCGCCGCCCCCGCCGGTCACGAGGACCGGATGAACGGGGGCGGCGCTTCGCATTTGCGCCATCTCAGGCAAACGGTCTTCCGTGTCACCGGCACCAGTCCTGCCGGCGCCCGCCGCCATAGGGACGGGCAAGACCGTTCTCCAGCAGGAAGGCGGAGACCGCCTTCCCGTCGGGCCGTGCCAGGTCGGCGAGCACACGGCCATAATATTTCCCGCCGCTGATATTGGTGAGCGTGAGCCGGCCGCCTTCCAGGAAACCGGCAAGGGAATCGCGCGCGCGCCGCGCCGCAGCCTTCTCCCGCCCGCAGCGCCCGCGCAGTTCCGGCGCATCGACACCCCGCACGCGAACGGAAACAGTCACGGCATGGCCCGGCCATATCCGCGCTTCCGCCAGAACGGAATCACCGTCGATCACCTTCAGCATCCGCGCTTCCACCGGTCCGGCAATCGTTTCTCCAGCCAGCGATGGCTGAACGGCGGCAAGGACCGCGAAAATGGCAAGCGGGCAGGTAAGGCGCGACATGCAAAGGATATTATTCCTATACCTGTCGCGGCGCAAGCCGTGATATGCATTTATTCCTAATCCGCTTCGGACCGTACCACAGGCCGATCAGGATTGCCTGCCTCAGAAATCGATGGCGAGGCCCTTGATCTCCCAGTCGCCATAGCGCACCGGCTCCTTGCCGCCGCGCCCGCCAAGTTCCTTCGGCCGGGCCCTCTCCGCCGCCTCGTAGGCCTCGCGGCGTTCCTCGGCTTCCCGGAGCGCCCGTTGCGCGGCCGGCGGCAGATCCTCGAAGCGGCGGCGCTTCGGGCCACCGTCGTCCGCCTCATCGTTGGTTCCGCCAGCTTGCGCCGCGTCTGTCCTGTGGTCGGTCATGATCTTCACCGTCTTCGCGCCACCCGGGCTGATGCGCGATTGAAGTTGTGCTTTTGGCTCCCCATCATATAAGCCACAACACCCTGCGGATCGACCCCCGCGCCTTCTTCGGAGTGCCACGATGAACATGATGAAGACTGCCATGCTGCTGGCCGCCATGACCGCGCTCTTCATGGGCATGGGCTTCCTGATCGGCGGCTCCACCGGCATGGTCATCGCCTTTGTCATCGCCGCCGGCATGAACCTGTTTTCCTACTGGAATGCCGACCGGATGGTGCTGTCCATGCATCACGCCCGCGAGGTGGACGAGGCGAGCGCGCCGGAATTCCATGCGCTGGTGCGCGACCTGGCGGACAATGCCGGCCTGCCGATGCCGAAGGTCTATATCATCGACAATCCGCAGCCCAACGCCTTCGCCACCGGCCGCAACCCTGAAAACGCCGCCGTGGCCGCCACAACCGGCTTGCTGAACGCCTTGTCGCGCGACGAGGTCGCCGCCGTCATGGCCCATGAACTCGCCCACGTGGAGCATCGCGACACGCTGATCATGACCGTGACCGCGACCATTGCCGGCGCCATATCCATGCTCGGCAATTTCGCCTTCTTCTTCGGCGGCAACCGCGACAACAACAACCCGCTCGGCTTTGTCGGCGTGCTTGCGGCAATGATCGTCGCCCCCTTCGCCGCCATGCTGGTGCAGATGGCCATCAGCCGGACCCGCGAATATGCCGCAGACCGGCGCGGGGCGGAAATCTGCGGCCGGCCCGAATGGCTTGCTTCCGCACTGGAAAAGATCGCCAAGGGTGCCCATGCCATCCCCAACGAGGATGCCGAGCGCAACCCCGCCACGGCGCACCTGTTCATCATCAATCCCCTCTCCGGCCAGAACATGGACAACCTGTTCTCCACGCACCCGGACACCGGAAACCGCATCGCCGCATTGATGGATCTGGCCGGCGATCCCGGTTTCGCGCCCGCCGCCAGCCCGGCTGGACAAGCGGCCGGTTCGCCACCGGCCCCCTGGGGACGACCCGCCTCCTCTGACAATCCTCCGGCAGCCCCGCGCCGTGCCCCTGGCCGCGTTCCCACGATCAGGCGGGACGATGACAAGGGTGACAGCGATGGCAGGGGACCCTGGTCTTGACGGCGAAACCCCGGCCCAAAGCCGCGCCGAAGGCAAGCCGGAAGCCGGCGCCCGAGGCCGCAGACCGGCCTGGCCTTGCCGCCCGGCGCACCGCGGCGCGCCTGCTTGGCGCCATCATCGACGCCCGCTCCTCCATGGACGGCCTGACCGACAACGAGAATGGCCATCCCGATTAC
Source organism: Zhengella sedimenti (assembly GCF_046506625.1). NCBI lineage: Bacteria > Pseudomonadati > Pseudomonadota > Alphaproteobacteria > Hyphomicrobiales > Notoacmeibacteraceae > Zhengella > Zhengella sedimenti. The sequence continues at coordinate 642,912 of NZ_JBKFFP010000001.1, read as the reverse complement.
CTGAAGCTGGAGCCGCGGGACCGCGCATTGGTGCGCGCCATCCTGATGACGGCGCTGCGCCACCGCCGCACCATCCAGGCCATGATCGACAAGCGCCTGGACCGGCCGCTTCCCGCCAACGCATCCCTGCTTTCACACATCCTCCACGTCGGCGCGGCGCAGATGCTGTTCCTGTCCGTGCCCGACAGCGCGGCGGTGGACCTGGCCGTCAGCCATGCCCAGGCCGATCCCCGCAGCCGCCGCTTCGCCAATCTGGTCAACGCCATCCTGCGCTCCATCCAGCGCGGCGGCGAACGCGCCCGCGCCGCGGCCTTGCACCAGACCGTGGACGCCCCCGGCTGGTTCATGGAAAGGCTGACCGATGACTATGGCGCGGAGAAAGCCGCCGCCATCGCCGCCATGCACCGCCAAGAGGCGCCCGTCGATTTTTCGGTGAAGTCCGACCCGCAAGGCTGGGCGGAAAAACTCGGCGGCATCGTCATGCCGACCGGGTCCGTGCGTCTTGCCCGCCTCGAAAAGCCTGTGCCGGACCTGCCGGGCTATGCGGAGGGTGAATGGTGGGTGCAGGATGCCGCCGCCGCCCTGCCCGCGCGCCTCATGGGCCCCATCTCTGGCAAGCGCGTGGCAGACCTGTGTGCCGCGCCCGGAGGCAAGACCGCCCAGCTTGCCCTCGCCGGTGCGCGCGTCACCGCGCTCGACCTGTCGGAAAACCGTTTGCGCCGCCTCACGGCAAACCTTGCCCGGCTCGGGCTGGAAGCCGAGACCGTCGCTACGGACCTGCGCGCGCACGATCCGGGCGAGCCTTACGATGCCGTGCTGCTCGACGCACCCTGTTCCTCGACCGGCACGGTACGCCGCCACCCGGATGTGCCCTGGACCAAGACGCCAGCCGATATCGAAAAGCTCGCCGCGCTTCAGGCCGGCCTGCTGGCCCATGCCGTCCGCCTTGTCAGGCCCGGCGGCACGGTGGTCTTCTCCAACTGCTCGCTCGACCATGCGGAGGGCGAACGCATGATCGCCGCCTTCCTTGAGGGACGCGGCGACCTTGCCATCGACCCGGTCCGGCCCGGCGAGATACCCGGCGCCGAAGGCTTCATCGCCCCGCAAGGCTGGCTGCGCACCACGCCGGCCGACTGGCCCGACGCCGAGCCCGGCCTTGCAGGTCTCGACGGCTTTTTTGCCGTCCGCCTGACACGCCTTGCGTAAAACTGGTCATCCACAGCGCGTTTCCGTTTTCCGCTTCGCATAACGCCTTGAATCGTCTACTCTTCCGCGCGGGTCTCAATCTGGAGGAGTGCATGTTTGGCGACGACCGCGGCTGACAGGCCCAGGCTCTGGCCGCTCGTGCTGCGCGAATTGTGGCGCCGCGCGCGGTTGCGCATGCGCGTCGGGCCGCTGTTCCGCTGGCGATTTTCGGGGCGTTCGCCGGAACGTGTTCTCGTCGCACCGCCCGATCTCCGGCTGGCCGACGGGCATATCGCCGCGGACATCTATGCCGGCCGTTTCGCGCTCGCCGGCCATGTGGTGGAGACCGGCGGCGAATCGCCCTTCCGTCTCGACGTCGCCAACAAGGCCTGGACCGATGCGCTGCACGGATTCCGCTGGTTGCGGCACATGCGCGAGGCCGGAACCGATCTCGCCAATGCCAACGCCCGCGCCCTGGTCTCCGACTGGATCGCCATCCATGGCGGGCGCATTTCCGAACCGGCATGGAGTGCGTCGACCACCGCGATCCGGGTCATCGCCTGGCTGCAGCATTCCACCGTGGTCCTGCAGGGCTGCGAACTGCCCTTCTATCGCACCTATCTGCGCTCGCTGAGCGCCCAGATCCGCTATCTGCGCGCCATGGTGCCGGACATGCCGGCCGGCGAGGACAGGTTGCGCGCGCGCATCGCCATCGCGCTGGCCAGCCTGTCCCTGCCCCAGAGCCCGGCCTCCGTCCGTCAGGCCGCCCGGCGCCTCGACGCCGAACTGAAGGACCAGATCCTGCCCGACGGCGGCCATGTCTCGCGCAGTCCGCTGGCCCTTCTGGAGCTTCTTGCCGACCTGCTGCCACTGCGCCAGACCTATGCCAGCCAGGGCGAAACGCCGCCGCCGGAGCTCATCCCGGCGGTCGAGCGCATGCTCCCCATGCTGCGGTTCTTCCGCCACCAGGATGGCAACCTCGCCCGTTTCAACGGTGCCGGCGCCACCAGCCCGGACCGCATCATGGCCATCCTGCAGCACGATGAATCGCAGGGAGCACCGCTGACAAACGCCACCCATTCCGGCTTCAACCGGCTCCAGCTCGGCAATACCACCGTGATCGCCGATACCGGCGCCGCCCCGCCGGCGGACGTGGCGGGCCGCGCCCATGCCGGCTGCCTTTCCTTCGAGATGTCGTCGGGCCGCCACCATTTCATCGTCAATTGCGGCGTGGACAACTACGGGCCGCCGGAATACCTGGCGCTGTCGCGCGCCACTGCCGCCCACTCGACCGCCACGCTCAACGACACATCTTCGGCGCGCTTCGCGACCAGCGGCTGGACCAGCGGCATCATCGGTGCGCCGCTCGTCCAGGGTCCGCGCAGGACACCCTGCGAACGCCGCGACGGCGAGGGCCACCGGGGCTTCACCGCCAGCCATGACGGGTATGCGGCGCGCTTCGGCATCATCCACGAACGAAGCCTCATGCTGCGCGAGAACGGCCATATCCTGGACGGCGCCGACCGCTTCCACCGCCCTAATGGCGAACCGCCCAGGCCGAAGAACGATGCCGTGGCGCTGCGCTTTCACATCCACCCCGATATCGGCGTCTGGCAGGACGAACACGGCCAGGTGATCCTCTCCGCGCCCGCTGGCGACAACTGGATATTCACAACCGGCGGCGCCCAGCCCTCGGTCGAGGATTCCATTTTCTTTGCAGGGATTGCCGGACCGGAAAGAACCCGCCAGATCGTGCTGTTCTTCAACGCCTCGGAATTGCCCGAGGTCCGCTGGCGGTTCACGCGCATCTCCGCGCTCGACAATGACGCCGCCTGACTGGCGCATCATCCCTATTTCCGATCGGCGGCGCGTTGGAACCTGTGCGATCGTGTGCTAACTGCGCGCCAACCCCGCCCCGCACGCGTCAGAAGCGAAAGGCTCGCGCCCCCATGGCCGTTCAATCCAGGAAAATTCCCGCTCCCGATCTCGTCCGCGTCCGCCGCGCCCTGCTCTCGGTCTCCGACAAGACCGGCCTCGTCGATTTTGCCCGCGCCCTGCACGACCTTTCCATCGAACTGGTGTCGACGGGGGGAACGGCAAAGGCCATCAAGGATGCCGGCATCCCGGTCCACGATGTCTCCGACATCACCGGCTTTCCCGAGATCATGGACGGCCGCGTCAAGACGCTTCACCCTTCCGTCCATGGCGGCCTGCTTGCCATCCGGGACGATGCCGGTCATGCCGAGGCCATGCAGGCCCATGACATCCGGCCGATCGACCTTGCCGTCGTCAATCTCTATCCCTTCGAGGAGGTTCGCTTTTCGGGCGGCGACTATCCCTCGACCGTCGAGAACATCGACATTGGCGGCCCGGCCATGGTGCGCGCCTCCGCCAAGAACCATGCCTATGTCGGCATCGTCACCGACCCGGAGGACTACGCCGCCGTTCTGGCCGAACTCAAGGCCCATGCCGGCCAACTGACCTACGCGTTTCGCCAACAACTCGCCGCCACGGCCTTCGCCCGCACCGCCGCCTATGACGCGGCCATAGCGGGCTGGTTCGCCGAGACCCTCAAGCAGGAGGCGCCGCGCCACCGCGCCGTGGCCGGACGGCTGCATTCGGTCATGCGCTACGGCGAGAACCCGCACCAGAAAGCCGGCTTCTACCTCACGGGGGACCGCCGCCCGGGCGTGGCCACGGCCATCCAGCTCCAGGGCAAGCAGCTTTCCTACAACAACATCAACGACACCGACGCGGCCTATGAACTGGTCGGCGAGTTCGACCCGGCGCGCACCGCCGCCGTCGCCATCATCAAGCACGCCAACCCTTGCGGCGTGGCCGAGGGCGCCGATCTTCGCGAAGCTTATCTGAACGCACTGCGCTGCGATCCGGTCTCGGCCTTCGGCGGCATCGTGGCGCTGAACCGCACGCTGGACGCCGCCGCCGCCGAGGAAATCGTTCGTATCTTCACCGAGGTCATCATCGCGCCCGACGCCACCGAAGAGGCGCGCGCCATCGTCGCGGCAAAGAAGAACCTGCGCCTGCTGGTCGCCGGCGGCCTGCCCGACCCGCGCGCAGCCGGCATCATGGCGAAATCCGTGGCCGGCGGCCTGCTCGTGCAGGACCGCGACAACGGCGTCATCGACGATCTCGACTTGAAAGTGGTCACGAAGCGCGCGCCAAGCGACAGGGAAATGGCCGATCTGAAATTCGCCTTCCGGGTCGCCAAGCATGTGAAATCCAACGCCATCGTCTATGCCCGTGACCTGTCGACCGTCGGCATTGGCGCGGGCCAGATGAGCCGCGTCGATTCCGCCCGCATCGCCGCCCGCAAGGCGCTCGACGCAACCGGGGCTGCGGGCTTGTCCGAGCCGTTGACCATGGGGTGCGTGGTCGCTTCCGATGCCTTCTTCCCCTTTGCCGACGGGCTCTTGTCTGCCGTCGAGGCCGGCGCCACCGCGGTCATCCAGCCAGGCGGTTCAATGCGTGACGACGAGGTGATCGCCGCGGCCGACGAACACGGCATCGCGATGGTGACGACGGGCATGAGGCATTTCAGGCACTAAAAGCACTTCCAGAAAAAGTTGCAGACTTTTTCGTCCGGACAGTGCGCCAGGGGGAAACCCGGCACTTCCAGAAAAAGTTGCAGACTTTTTCGTGCCGACAGTGCGACGAAACACCGCGAAAAGGCCCGGGCGCAGTGCCCGGGCTTTTTCGTTGATACGCGCGCAGTCACAAATGCTTTGTGGAACGATTACAAATCGGACAACAAGCTGTCACTGAAAGACCTGAGGTTTCCCCCGCGCCGCCAGAAGGCGCCTGATCCAATCGTGAGGGAACCCGTCATGTCGAAAATGATGAAGATGAGCCGCCGCGGCTTCATGGCCTCGGCCGGCGCCGCCGGCCTCGTGGCTGCTTCCGGCCTTGCCATGCCGTTCTATTCGCGCGCCAGCCAGCGCCCCGTGTTCACCCATGGCGTCCAGTCCGGCGACGTGGACATGACATCGGGCATGATCTGGAGCCGCACCGACCGCCCTGCCCGCGTGATGATGGAAGTGGCCACCCGGGAGGATTTCACCAATGCCACGCGTCTGGCGCCGCTCAATGCGCTGCCCGAAAGCGATTTCGCGGTCAAGCGCCTGGTGTCTGACCTGGCTTCCGGTCAGGACGTCTTCTTCCGCATGACCGCCGCCGACCTGTCCGATCTCAACGCCGTGTCCGAGCCTGTCACCGGCCGCTTTCGCACCGCGCCTGCCGGCCGCCGTGACATCCGCTTCGCCTGGTCGGGCGACACCGCCGGCCAGGGCTGGGGCATCGATGGCGACGGCATGAAGACCTATGCGACCATGGCCCGCCACACGCCCGACTTCTTCATCCATTCCGGCGACACCATCTATGCCGACGGACTGATGAAGGACGAGGTGGAACTGAAGGACGGCACGAAATGGGTCAACAGGGTGCTGATCGACGAGAAGCGCAAGGTTGCCGAAACGCTGGACGAATATCGCGGCCAGTGGAAATACAACATGATGGACGAGCATGTGCGCGCGCTCAACGCCATCTGCCCGACCTTTTTCCAGTGGGACGACCATGAAGTCGTCAACAACTGGTCGGATTCCAAGGACCTGATGGGCGACGACCGCTATTCGGAAAAGTCGGTCCATGTGCTGGCCGCGCGCGCCGGCCGCGCCTTCCACGAGATGACGCCGATCCGCTACACGCCCGCCGAGCCCGGCCGCGTTTACCGCAAGGTGGCCTACGGTCCGCTGCTCGACATCTTCTTCCTCGACCTGCGCTCCTATCGCGGCGCCAATGGCGCGTCGATGGAAACGGAAATGACGCCGGAAAGCCGCATCCTGGGCGAGGAGCAGGTCCGGTGGCTCAAGCGCGAACTGGCCGGTTCCCGGGCGACCTGGAAAGTGATCGCCTCCGACATGCCGATCGGTTTGATCGTTTGGGACAACTGGAAGGAAAAGGCGGGCGCGGAAGCCGTTGCCAATGGCGACCACGGACCGGCGAAAGGCCGCGAACTGGAAATCGCCGACCTGCTGCGCTTCATCAAGACCGCCGGCATCGAAAACACGGTCTGGCTGACGGCCGACGTGCACTACACCGCCGCCCATTACTATGACCCCTCCAAGGCACAGTTCCAGGACTTCAACCCGTTCTGGGAATTCGTCTCCGGCCCGCTCCATGCCGGCACCTTCGGACCGAACGACCTCGACATGACCTTCGGCCCGGACGTGAAGTTCGTGAAGGCCCCGGCGCCGGAGCAGGGCGCCAACCTGCCGCCGTCCATGGGGCTTCAGTTCTTCGGGCTGGTCGACATCGACGGCGCGACCGAACAGATGACGGTTCGCCTGATGGACCGTGACGATGCCGAATTGTGGAAGATCACGCTCGATCCGGTGCGCAGCGCCTGATCCGGATTGCACAAACAAGGGACGGCGGGCTGAATGCCCGCCGTTTTTGTTGCCGCCGGGGGCTTGCCCTTGGCGCTGCGGTGGCTATTCCTTCTGGCCGGTAGCAAGGAGGGACATCACCATGGAACAGCGCAGGCTTGGAGCCAACGGACCGCAAGTGGGGGCGCTCGGCCTCGGCTGCATGAGCTTTGCCGGCTTCTATGGCCCGACCGACAAGGCCGAGAGCTTCGCCACGCTCAAAAGGGCGCTCGATCTCGGCGTCACCCATCTCGACACCGCCATTCTCTACGGCATGGGCTTGTCGGAAACGGTGATCGGCGAATTCATCCGCGACAATCCGAACGAATTCGTCATCGCGTCCAAGTGCGGCATCGTGCCGAAGCCCCAGCGCCACTTCAACAACAGGCCGGATTACGTGCGCGAGGCGGTCGAAGGCTCGCTGAAGCGCCTCGGCGTCGATCACATCCCGCTCTACTACCTCCACCGCCGCGAACACGAGATCCCCGTCGAGGAGGCGATCGAGACCATGGCGGCGCTCGTGCGCGAGGGCAAGATCGGCGGCATCGGCCTGTCCGAAGTCGCGCCGTCCACGCTGGAGCGCGCCTGCGCCGTGCACCCGGTCATGGCCGTGCAGAACGAGTATTCGCTGTGGACGCGCCTGCCGGAACTGGGCCTCGTCCAGGCCTGCAAGCGCCTTGGCGTCGCCCTTGTCGCCTTCTCGCCGGTCGGGCGCGGCATCTTCGCCGACACCGCACCGGACCCGGCGGCCTTTGGCGAGAACGATTTCCGCCGCACCAACCCACGATTTGTCGCGCCGAACTGGTCGGCCAACAATGCCCGCGTCGAAGCGTTGCGCAGCTATGCCCGTGACCACGGCTGGAACACGGCAGCGCTTGCCATCGCCTGGACGCTGGCCCAGGGCGACCACATCATCCCCATTCCAGGCACCCGGTCCCCGGCCCATCTCGACCAGCTGGCCCAGGGAGTGGAGATCAGGCTCGGTGAACGGGAACTGGCCGAGATCGAGGACATCCTGCCGGTCGGCTTTGCCCATGGCGAACGCTATACGCCCGCACAGCTCATCGGCACCGAGCTTTACTGCTGAACGGGCCGGGAACGGGCTTGTCCTGTCCCTTGCGGCAGGCTAAGCCCGCCGGGCAAACGGGGAGCCGCAAGGAACCGGAATGACGCCTGAACCAAGCGCGATTTCGCACCGGCGCATCTCCGTGCTGGGCAGCACCGGCTCCATCGGCGTCAACACGCTGGACGTCATCGCCCACATGGGCGGCGCGGATGCCTTCGAGGTGGTGGCGCTCACCGGCGCCTCCAACGTCGCTCTGCTGGCGCAGCAGGCACGGGCGGTGAATGCGGAGATCGCCGTCACCGCCGACGAAACCCGCTATCACGACCTCAAGGCCGCCCTTGCCGGAACCGGCATCGAGGCGGCGGCCGGCCGGAACGCCCTGATCGAGGCCGCCGGCCGGCCGGCCGACATCACCATGGCCGCGATTGTCGGCATGGCCGGCCTCGAGCCGACGCTGGCCGCGGCAGCCAATGGCGGCGTCATGGCGCTGGCCAACAAGGAATGCCTCGTTTCGGCGGGAAACCTCTTCATTTCCGCCGTGCGTGAAGCAGGCGGCACGCTGTTGCCGGTCGACAGCGAGCACAACGCCATCTTCCAGGTCCTCGACCCGGCCCAGAAACGCGCCATCGAGCGCATCATCCTCACCGCCTCGGGCGGGCCCTTCCGCACCTTCACCCGCGAGCAGATGCAAGGCGTGACCGCCGAGACGGCACGCCGGCACCCCAACTGGTCCATGGGGCTGAAGATTTCCATCGACAGCGCGTCCATGTTCAACAAGGCGCTGGAAATGGTCGAGGCGCGCCATCTTTTCGATCTGTCGCCCGGCCAGGTCGAGGTGGTGGTCCATCCCCAATCCATCGTCCATTCCATGGTCGCCTATGCCGACGGCTCGGTGCTGGCCCAGCTTGGGCCCTCCGACATGCGCACCGCCATCGGCTATTGCCTCGCCTGGCCCTTCCGCGCCCACATGCCGGTCGAACGGCTCGACTTCGCGAAACTGGCGCGTCTCGACTTCGAGGCGCCCGACGAGACCCGTTTTCCCGCCCTGCGCCTGGCCCGGCAGGCGCTGCAGGCCGGCGGCGTGGCCGGCGCGGTGCTGAACGGCGCCAAGGAGGTTGTGCTGGACGCCTTCATCGAGGGCCGCACCGGCTTCCTGCAGATGGCCGAGACCGTGGAGCAGGTGATGGACGCCATGGCCGGACGGCCGGATGCGGCGACCCTTGCCGATGTGCTGGCCGCCGACACCGAGGCGCGTGAACGGGCCCGCGCGATGCTCTGAGCCTGCCCCCTTTCGCAAATGCACAAAATCCTGTATGAGGCGCGCCAAGACCATTGGCGGGCGGCCGTTGACAACAGGCCCCGCCCCAGTTTCCGGGATACAGCATGACCCTCCGCAACATCGCGATCATCGCGCACGTTGACCATGGCAAGACGACACTGGTTGACGAACTTCTCAAGCAGTCCGGCGCGTTTCGCGAAAACCAGCGCGTTGCCGAGCGCGCGATGGACTCCAACGACCTGGAAAAGGAGCGCGGCATCACCATCCTGGCCAAGGCCACCTCGGTGGAATGGAAGGGCACGCGCATCAACATCGTCGACACGCCCGGCCACGCCGATTTCGGCGGCGAGGTGGAGCGCATCCTCTCCATGGTGGATGGCGCGGTCCTGCTCGTCGATGCCGCGGAAGGCCCGATGCCGCAGACCAAGTTCGTCGTCGGCAAGGCGCTGAAGGTGGGCCTCAGGCCCATTGTCGCCGTCAACAAGATCGACCGGCCGGATGCCCGTCCCGACGAGGTGCTCAACGAGGTCTTCGACCTTTTCGCCAATCTCGACGCCACCGACGAGCAGCTCGATTTCCCCGTCCTCTACGGTTCCGGCCGTGACGGCTGGATGAATGCCGCGCCGGAAGGGCCGAAGGACGAGGGCCTTGGCCCCCTCTTCGACCTGATCGTGCGCCACGTGCCGCAGCCCGCAGTGGCGGAAGGCCCCTTCCGCATGATCGGCACCATCCTGGAAGCCAATCCCTTCCTCGGCCGCATCATTACCGGCCGCATCGCATCCGGTTCGGTCAAGCCGAACCAGGCGGTCAAGGTGCTGGACCGCGAGGGCAAGCTGCTTGAAACCGGCCGCATCTCCAAGATCCTTGCCTTCCGCGGCCTCGAGCGCCAGCCCATCGAGGAAGGCCGCGCCGGCGACATCGTCGCCATTGCCGGCCTTCAGAAGGGCACCGTCGCCGACACGTTCTGCGACCCGTCCGTGACGGAGCCGCTGGAAGCCCAGCCGATCGACCCGCCGACCGTCACCATGAGCTTCATCGTCAATGACAGCCCACTGGCCGGCACCGAGGGCGACAAGGTGACGAGCCGCGTCATCCGTGACCGTCTGCTCAAGGAAGCCGAGGGCAATGTCGCGCTGAAGATCGAGGAGGCCGAGGACAAGGATTCCTTCTATGTCTCCGGCCGCGGCGAATTGCAGCTTGCCGTTCTCATCGAGACCATGCGCCGCGAGGGCTTCGAACTGGCTGTCTCGCGCCCGCGCGTGGTGATGAAGAAGGACGAGCACGGCCAGCTTCTCGAACCCGTCGAGGAAGTCGTCATCGATGTCGACGAGGAGCATGCCGGCATCGTCGTGCAGAAGATGAGCGAGCGAAAGGCCGAGATGGTTGAACTGCGTCCGTCGGGCGGCAACCGTCAGCGCCTCGTCTTCTTCTGCCCGACGCGCGGCCTGATCGGCTACCAGTCGGAACTGCTGACCGACACGCGCGGCACGGCGATCATGAACCGCCTGTTCCACGACTACCAGCCCTACAAGGGCGAGATCGGCGGCCGCATCAACGGCGTGCTGATCGCCAACGAGGCTGGCGAGGCCGTGGCCTATGCCCTGTTCAACCTGGAGGATCGCGGTCCCATGGTCATCGATCCGGGCGCCAAGGTCTATGCCGGCATGATCATCGGCATCCACTCGCGTGACAACGATCTCGAGGTCAACGTGCTCAAGGGCAAGAAGCTGACCAACATCCGCGCCGCCGGCAAGGACGAGGCCGTCAAGCTGACCCCGCCGATTCGCATGACGCTGGAACGCGCCCTGTCATGGATCCAGGACGACGAACTGGTCGAGGTGACGCCGAAGTCCATCCGCCTGCGCAAGCTCTATCTCGACACCCATGAGCGCAAGCGCTTCGAGAAGAGCCGCAATCTCGGCGCGGCATGAGCCGCATCCGCGACATCGACATCGCGACCTGGCCGCGCGCCGGCCAGTTCGCCCACTTCCGGGCCTATGCCCAGCCCCATTTCTCCATCACCGCTCCGCTTGACGTGACACGTCTCGTCCGGCGCCTGAAGCCGGAAGGCGTTTCCGTCTTCAATGCCTGCGTCTTCGCCCTGACCGAAGGCGGCAATGCAGTGCCTGAATTCCGCACCCGCTTCGATGGAGACCGTGCTTTTGAGCACGCGACGGTCGGCGCTTCCTTCACCGTTCCCCTCGAAAAGGGCGGTTTCGCCTTCTGCGAGGTTGCGCGCGATGGCGACTTTGACCGTTTCCACCGCGCCTGTTCGCAGGCGATCGCGGCCGCGCGCACGCAAGCCGGCCTCACCGACACCACGAAGAACCAGGACGGCTGGCTGTTCATGTCATGCCTGCCCTGGCTATCCTTCTCGGCCATGACCCATGCGATCCGCGGCCCGCAGGACTGCGTCCCCCGTATCGCCTGGGGCCGCTACCAGGAGGATCTGGCCGGACGGCTCGCCGTGCCCGTATCGGTGCAGGTGCACCACGCACTTGTCGACGGCGAGCATGTCGCCGCCTTCTTCGCCGCCGCCCAGGCCGCGCTCGACGCGATCCGAACCGACGTCATTGCCTGATCCGTGATGACGCGCCCTTAGCGCGCCATCCCGTGATAGTCGTCGTTTGGCCGCATGTCGGTGGCCGCCGCCACCCGGTTCGACATGTTGAAGAAGGCCGCCGTGGAGGCGATGTCCCAGATATCGCGGTCGCTCCAGCCGGCATCGCGCAGGCCCTGCCGGTCGCTTTCCTCGATCTTCGCCGGCGCTTCCGTCAGCTTGACGGCGAAATCGAGCATCGCCTTCTGCTTGTCCGTCAGGTCGGCCACGCGATAGTTCATCACCATCTGTTCGCCGAGCTTCGGATCGCCCGACAGTTCGCGCACCGCCGCGCCGTGCGCGGTCAGGCAGTAATAGCAATGGTTCACCGACGAAACCGCGACCGCGATCATTTCGCGCTCCAGCTTCGTGAGACCCGACGCGCCGAGCATCAGGTCGTTGTACATGTCGGTGAAGGCGCGCAGTTTCTTGTCATCGAAGGAATAGGCCCGGAGCACGTTCGGCACGAGACCGAGTTTCTCCTGGCACTTGTCGAAATATCCCTGCGTCGCATCGCTGACTGTCCCGAACCCGGGAATGTCGAGCGCGATGATCCTGGCCTCGCCCATGGCGTCATCTCCTTGAGATTTTTTCGTTTCATCCTGCCCGCGGGTCGCCAAACGGGCTTCATCTGTTACGATAAGGCAATTCCGGCGGAACTGGATACCGGTTTCGTGTTCCGGAATGCAAGAAATGGATATCCGGGGTGGCTCATCCGCATGTGCCGGCAGGAATGCCCCGGTCCGTGGAGAACGCGGAAAGACGCGGGAGGGGAAGCGCCATGGCGGGAAGCAAGTCGGCAGGCCGCAGCAAGAAGGCCGGCCAGGAATCGGAACGGATCGTCCACGACCTGTTTCAGCGGCTCGCCGCAGCGGACGGGCAGCCGCCTTATGAACCGGAGGCCATCGCGGCAAGCGCGGCACTGGCCCACGACGCACTGTGCCGGCATCGCAAGGGCCATGCGGTCGTCTCCCTCGACAGGCGCGACGGCCTCGTCCAGGCGGGCCGGCCGGTCACCGCGATCACGGTGATCAACGACAACATGCCCTTCCTGTTCGATTCGGTGATGGGCGAGATCAACGAGACCTGCGGCGAACTGCTGTTCGTGGTGCATCCGGTGCTCGAGGTCAGCTTCAAGGCAAAGGATATCTGCGAGATCCACGGCATCGCCAAGCGCCGCAACCCCGAGGGCGGCCGCGATCTCGTCTCCATGATCCAGATCCACGTCGCCGCGCTGGACAGGGAGGATGCGCAGGCCCTCAAGTCGCGGCTCGAGGGCATCCTGAAGCAGGTGCGTCATTCGGTTCATGACTGGCGCGACATGCTGATCCGCCTCGATCATGCCATCAGCGTCTACCGTCACGCCCAGGACACGCTCGACCGCCAGGCGACGGAAGAGGCGGCCGAGTTCCTCGAATGGCTGCGGGACGAGAACTTCACCTTTCTCGGCATGCGCGAATATGCCTGGAGCGGCGACGGCCGCAACGGGACGCTGAAGCGCAAGAGCGAGCGCGGTCTAGGCATCCTCCATGATCCCGATCTGCGCGTGTTGCGACGGGGCGGCGAGGCCGTGACCACGACGCCGCAAATCCGCGAATTCATGGCCGGTCCCGATCCGCTGATCGTCACCAAGGCCAATATCAAGTCCGTGGTCCACCGGCGCGTCTATCTCGATTATGTCGGCGTCAAGACATTTGACCGCAAGGGCGCGCTGACCGGCGAATTGCGCATCGTCGGCCTGTTCACCGGTTCCGCCTACACCCATTCGGTCATGCGCATCCCGTTCATCCGTTCCAAGGCGGAGCAGGTGATGGCCGACCTGGGATTCGACCGCTCCGGTCATTCCGGCAAGGCCCTTATCAACATCCTGGAGACCTTTCCGCGCGACGAACTGTTCCAGATCGACCTGCCGACACTGAAAAGCCACGCCAGCGCCATCCTCGCCCTTGGCGAACGGCCGCGCCTGCGCGTGCTGCCGCGGCCGGAGAAATTCGGCCGCTACGTGTCGGTCATCGTCTATGTCCCGCGCGACCGCTATGACAGCCAGGTCCGCCAGAAGCTCGGCGACTATCTGGCCAGGGCCTATGACGGGCGCCTGTCCGCCTATTATCCGGACTTTCCCGAAGGTCCGCTGGCCCGCGTCCACTTCATCATCGGCCGCGACGGAACCGAGGCGCCAAGGGTGGACGTCGACAAGCTGGAGTCCGACATCCGCGCACTCGTGCGCACCTGGGAAGACGATCTTGCCGACGCCGCGCGTGAAAACGGCTACGATTCGCGCATCCGCGCCCTGGCATCCGGCTTTCCCGCCGACTACCGCGCCATCACGCCGGCCGCACGCGCCCTGCACGATGCCACGCTTCTCGGCGGCATTTCCGCCGGCAATCCCTTCATCGTCGATTTCTACCGCGACGGGGAACACGATGAATCGCACGCGGCCCTGAAGATCTTCCACAGGGGAGAGCCGGTCTCGCTTTCCGGCCGTGTTCCGGCACTGGAAAACATGGGGCTGAAGGTCATTGCCGAACGCACCTTCCAGACCGGCGCGCCGGACGGCGTACCGGTCTTCATCCACGACATGGAGGTTGAGAGCGCTGCCGGCCGCCCGATCGATCTTTCCGACGACGGCCGATTGCTGCAGGATACGTTTGCCGCGGCCTCGCGCGGCGCGGTGGATGACGATCCCTACAACGGCCTGTCCCATTCGGCCGGCCTGACCCATGAAGAGATCACCGTCCTGCGCACCTATGGCCGCTACCAGCAGCAGGCCGGCAGCACCTTCGGCCAGCCCGTCATCGCCAGCGCGCTGAACCGCTATCCGCTGATCGCCCGCGACCTTTACGACCTGTTCGACGCACGCTTTCACCCGGCCCGCTCCCAGGGGCGCACCGAGGAATGCGACCGGCTGCGCAAATCGATCATGGCCAAGCTCGACAACGTGCCCGGCATCGACGAGGACACGATCCTGCGCCGCTACCTGACGCTGATCGACGCCACCATGCGCACCAACCGCTACGCCGCGCCCGTTGAAGGCGTGCCGCCGCGCCAGCTTGCCGTCAAGCTGGACCCGCGCGCCATCCCCTTCCTTCCGGCACCGCGGCCCGCCCACGAGATCTTCGTCTACGGGCTGGAGGTCGAGGGCGTGCATCTGCGCTTCGGGCCGGTCGCGCGCGGCGGCCTTCGCTGGTCCGACCGGCTGCAGGATTACCGCACCGAGGTGCTCGGCCTCGTCAAGGCGCAACAGGTCAAGAACGCCGTCATCGTTCCGGTCGGGGCAAAAGGCGGCTTCGTGCCCAAGATGCTGCCGGCCGGCGGCAGCCGCGACGAGATCTTCCAGGCCGGCCGCGCCGCCTACAAGTCGTTCATCTCCTCGCTCCTGTCCGTGACCGACAACCTGCACGGCAACGACGTCGTCCCGCCGAAGGGCGTGGAGCGGCTCGACGGCGACGATCCCTATTTCGTCGTCGCTGCCGACAAGGGCACGGCGACCTTCTCCGACACGGCAAACGAGATCAGCCAGGCCTATGACTTCTGGCTTGACGACGCCTTCGCGTCGGGCGGTTCGGCCGGCTACGACCACAAGAAGATGGGCATCACCGCGCGTGGCGCCTGGGAGGCGGTGAAGCGCCATTTCCGGGAAATGGACCGCGACATCCAGACCCAGCCCTTCTCCGTGGCCGGCGTCGGCGACATGTCCGGTGACGTCTTCGGCAACGGCATGCTGCTGTCGCCCTGCATCCGGCTGGTCGCCGCCTTCGATCATCGCGACATCTTCATCGACCCGGACCCCAATCCGGCGACCAGCTTCGAGGAGCGCAAGCGCCTCTTCGACATGGGCCGGTCGAGCTGGCAGGACTACAACCTGTCCTACCTGTCCAAGGGCGGCGGCGTGTTCTCGCGCAACCAGAAGCGCATCAAGCTGCCACCCGAGGCCGCCGAAGCCATCGGCCTGGACAAGACGGAGGCCTCGCCCAACGAGATCCTGTCGGCCATCCTGACCATGCGTGTCGACCTGCTCTGGTTCGGCGGCATCGGCACCTATGTCCGCGCCTCGACCGAATCCAATGCTGATGCCGGCGACCGCGCCAACGACGCCATCCGCGTGACCGCCGCCGACCTGCATTGCAAGGTGATCGGCGAGGGTGCCAATCTCGGCCTCACCCAGCGTGCCCGGATCGAGTTCGGCCTGCATGGCGGGCGCTGCAATTCCGACGCCATCGACAATTCCGCCGGCGTCAATTCCTCCGACGTCGAGGTCAACATCAAGATCGCGCTCGCCGCTGCCATGCGCGACGGCAAGCTGACCCGCAAGGCGCGCAATACCCTGCTGGAAAAGATGACCGGCGAGGTGGCCGAACTGGTCCTGGAGACCAACTACGACCAGACGCTGTGCATCTCGCAGACCGAAGCCCGGGGCATGGCGGATCTCGCCTACCAGGCCCGGCTGATGGAGCACCTGGAAAACCGCGGCCTTCTCGACCGCAAGGTCGAACTGCTCCCCGACACCAAGGCGCTGTCGGAGCGCCAGGCGCGCGGGGAACCGCTGACCCGTCCCGAGATCGGCGTTCTCGTCTCCTATGCCAAGCTGGTCCTTTTCGGCGACATCATGGCCTCCGACCTTCCCGCCGACCCGCATTTCGAGCAGACGCTGATCGACTATTTCCCGGCCGAGATGCAGAAGAAATACCGGTCCGAGATCTGCGATCACCGCCTGCGCGCCGAGATCATCGCCACGGAACTCGCCAATGACGTCATCAATCGCGGCGGCCCCGCCTTCGTGGTGCGCCAGCAGGACATGACAGGCCGTTCCGCGGTGGAGGCAGCGCGCGCCTTCGCCGTGGCCCGCGACGGCTATGAACTGGACGCGCTCTACGCGCGGGTGGATGCGCTCGACAACGAGATGCCCGGCCGCGCCCAGCTTGCCCTCTATGGCCGGATCGCGCGCACGGCGATGAATGCGACGGCCTGGCAATTGCGCAATGGCGACGCTTCGGAGCCGGTGGGCGCGGTGGTCGAGGGCCTGCGCGCCGGGCGCAAGTCGCTGGAATCAGACCTCCCCGGCCTGCTGCCCGCATACATGAAGGAACGCCTCGCGGACCGGTCCGCCCGCATGAAGCACAACGGCGCGCCAGCCGACCTTGCCAAGGCGATCGCGCTGCTGGGTGCCGAGGAACTCATTCCCGACATCATGCTGGTTTCCCGTTCTTCCGGAACGGAACTGAAGAAGGCCGCCCGCGCCTTCTTCGGTGTGACGGACCTGTTCCGCCTGGGCCGCATCGAGGATGCAGCCCGCGCCATTTCGACGGGCGACTACTATGACGGGCTTGCGCTTTCGCGCGCCGGTGCCATGATCGACGCGGCGCGGCGCGGCATCTCCGTCTCGGTCCTGACCGACCATGGCGGCGCTGACGATCCGGTGGGTGCCTGGCAGGCCGCCAATGAGGGGCGGATCCGGCGCACCCGCGAGCGGATCCAGGCACTTCTGGAATCCGGCGATCTGACCGTCTCGCGCATGACGGTGGCCGCCGGGCTCATGGGGGACCTGGCGGGCGCCTGATCCGCGCCGCGAGGGGCAACGGGGGGACGAGGAACGATGAGCGATTTCGCGCTGCCGCGCGCCAGCCGCAAGGGCGTCTGGGGCTGGATGCTGTTCGACTGGGCGGCGCAACCGTTCTTCACGGTGGTCACCACCTTCGTCTTCGGCCCCTATTTCATATCCCGCATGGCGTCCGATCCCGTGGCCGGGCAGGCAGCCTGGGGCTATGCCGTGGCCGCCGGCGGGCTGTTCATCGCCATCCTGTCACCTGTTCTTGGATCGATCGCCGACCATACGGGGCCGCGCAAGCCCTGGATCGGCGTCTTCGCGGTGGTCAAGATCGCCGCGCTCGTGACACTGTGGTGGGCCGAACCCGGCGCCAGCCTGTTCTGGGTGGCGGCCGCCTTCACGCTGGCCACCGTCGCCGCGGAGTTCTCCATCGTCTTCAACGATTCCATGATGAACCGGCTGGTGCCGGAAAAGGAGATCGGACGCATCTCCAACACGGCTTGGGGTCTGGGCTATCTCGGCGGCATGATCGTGCTCATTTTCGTCATCCTCTTCCTCGCCGCGTCTCCGGAGACCGGCCGGACGCTGATCGGCCTGCCGGCCCTCTTCGGGCTCGATCCTGTCCAGGGCGAGGATGCCCGCGCGACCGGCCCGATCGCCGCGCTCTGGTACCTGGTATTCATCCTGCCGATGTTCCTGTTCACGCCGGATGCCCGCTACACCACCAGCGCCACCAATGCCGTGGCCGCCGGCCTAGAGGACCTGAAGCTGACCTTCCGCGAGTTGCGGCGGCGCTCCGGCATCGCCCGCTTCCTCATCGCCCGCATGATCTACCAGGACGGGGTCAACGCTTTGCTCGCGCTCGGCGGCGGCTTCGCGGCCAGCATGTTCGCCTGGTCGATCACCGAGATCGGCCTGTTCGGCATCATCCTCAATCTCGTGGCCATTCCCGGATGCCTGATCGCCGGCCGTTTCGACGAGGCGTTCGGCTCCAGGCGCATCGTGCTGATCTGCGTTGCCATGCTGCTCGTCGCCACCATCGGCATCGTCTCCACCGGACCCGGCTTCACCGCCTTCGGCCTGATCCGCTTCGGCGATGCCGATACCGGCGGCCTGTTCGGCACGCCCGCCGAACTCGCCTATATCGGCTTTGGCCTGCTCATCGGCGCGGCCTTCGGACCGGTGCAGGCGTCCTCGCGCTCCTACATGGCCCGATCGGTGACACCCGAGGAAACCGGCCGCTATTTCGGCATCTACGCGCTGGCCGGGCGGGCGACGAGTTTCCTGGCGCCGTTTCTCGTGGCCACCGTCACCGCCGCCGCCGCCTCGCCGCGCGCCGGCATGGCGGTCATCACCGTGTTCTTCATCATCGGCTTCATCATTCTCTATGGCGCGCCGAAGCCGTCGGAGAACCGCATCGCCGCCACCGTCTGAGCCTTTGGGAAAAGGAAAAGGCCGCCCCGAAGGACGGCCTTGCCTGCATCGCGATCCGTATCCGGTTATTCGGAAGCGGCTTCCTCGGCCGGGGCGGCAGCGGCCTCGGCGGCTGCGGCAGCCGCTTCTTCCTCGCGCTGCTTCTGCTCGGCGATGCGCTCCTGCGCCTTCTTGCCCGGCTCACCCTTCTTCGGGTTGCTGCGCTCGGGGCGCTTGGAGATGCCGGCCTGGTCCAGGAAACGCAGCACGCGGTCGGTCGGCAGCGCGCCATTGGCCAGCCAGTGGCGGATGCGCTCCTCGTCGAGCGTCACGCGCTCGCCGTCCTTGGGCAGCATCGGGTTCCAGGCGCCGACGCGCTCGATGAAACGGCCGTCGCGCGGTGCGCGCACGTCGGCAATCACGATGTGGTAGTAGGGGCGCTTCTTGGAGCCAGCGCGGGCCAGACGGATTTTCAGTGCCATGGTTCAACTCCTGTAAGGTCTTGTCTGTTGGTGTCGTCTGTTCGTGTCATGCCGTCGGTCAAACCCTCAGGCGGTGTGTTCGTCCTCCGCCGCCCTGGCCGCGATGGCCTCGTGATGGCGGATCACCTCCTTGATGATGAAGGCGAGGAATTTCTCGGCGAAATCGGGGTCCATGCCCGCCTCGTCGGCCAGCCGGCGCAGCCGCTCGATCTGCTTCGCCTCGCGGTCGGGGTCGGACGGCGGCAGGTCGTGCTGCGCCTTCAGTTCGCCGACCTTCTGCGTGCAGCGGAAGCGCTCGGCCAGCGTATGGATCAGCACGGCATCGAAATTGTCGATGGACCGGCGCATGTCCTTGAGCACCTCGCGGGCGCGCAGCACGTCCTGGTCTTCGCTCATGCCGGCCTCACTTCTTCCTGCCCGGCAGGCCGGGCAATTTCGGCCCGCCCAGCCCGGGCAGCCCGCCCGGCAGGCCCGCCTGTCCGCCAAGTCCGGGCAGCTTCGGCGCGCCGCCGCCCATGCCCATGGCCTCGGCCTGCTTCTGCAGCGCCTCAAGTTCCTTCGGGCTCATCTTCGACAGGTCGGGCATGCCACCCATGCCGCCGAGCCCCATCTTGCCGGCCATGCCGCCCATCAGCCCGCGCATCATGCCGCCCTTGCGGCCCTTGCCGCCCATGGCCTTCATCATGTCGGCCATCTGGCGATGCATCTTCAGGAGCTTGTTGATCTGCGCGGCATCGGTTCCCGAGCCCGCGGCAATGCGCTTCTTGCGGCTGTGCTTGAGCAGGTCCGGATTGGCCCGCTCGGCCGGCGTCATCGACTGGATGATGGCGATCTGGCGGCCGAACATGCGATCGTCGAGACCCGCGGCGGCCATCTGGTCCTTCATCTTGCCCATACCGGGCATCATCCCCATGATGCCGCCAAGGCCGCCCATCTTCTGCATCTGGCGAAGCTGGTCGGCGAGGTCGTTCAGGTCGAACTTCCCCTCCTGCATCTTCTTCGCCATGGCGGCGGCTTTTTCCTGGTCGATCGTCTCGGCGGCCTTCTCCACCAGGCTGACGATGTCGCCCATGCCGAGAATCCGGTCGGCGATGCGCTTGGGATGGAATTCCTCCAGCCCGTCCATCTTCTCGCCCGTGCCGATCAGCTTGATCGGCTTGCCGGTCACCGCGCGCATGGAAAGCGCCGCGCCGCCGCGCCCGTCGCCGTCCATGCGGGTCAGCACGATGCCGGTGATCCCGACGCGCTCGTCGAAACTGCGCGCCAGGTTGACCGCGTCCTGGCCTGTCAGCGAATCCGCGACCAGCAGGATCTCGTGCGGCGCCGACACCGTGCGGATGTCGGCCATTTCCACCATCAGCGGCTCGTCGATATGGGTGCGCCCGGCCGTGTCGAGGATGACGACGTCATGACCGCCCAGCTTTGCCGCCTGCACCGCGCGCTTCGCGATGGCGACCGGATCCTGCCCCGCCACGATGGGCAGCGTTGCCACGCCCGTCTGCTCGCCAAGCTGCTTGAGCTGCTCCTGCGCGGCCGGGCGGCGCGTGTCGAGCGAGGCCATGAGCACCTTCTTGCCCTGGCGCTCGGTCAGCCGCTTGGCGATCTTGCCGGTCGTCGTCGTCTTGCCCGAGCCCTGCAGGCCGACCATCATGACGACGACGGGCGCCGGCGCGTTCAGGTCGATGGCCTCGCCTTCCGAGCCCAGCATCTCGACCAGTTCGTCATGCACGATCTTGACGACCTGCTGGCCGGGCTTGATCGACTTGAGAACGTCCTGGCCGACGGCCTTGGAACGCACCCGGTCGGTGAACGATCGCACGACATCGAGCGCCACGTCCGCCTCGATCAGCGCACGGCGCACCTCGCGCAGCGCCGCGGAGACATCGGCCTCCGACAGTGCGCCGCGGCCTGTCAGGCCGTTGAGGATTGATCCGAGCCGGTCGGATAAGCTTTCAAACATCGTCCAGTCCTTGGGTTCCGGGGTTTTCGCCCCGGAGATAACCATCGCGGAGCAAGAATCCAATCGCCAAAGCGGAACGACACCCGGGGGCGCATCGCGCTGCCGGATGTGGACCTCCAGGTTTGCGGGGCATCCGCCTCCTGGTCGGCGCGTCGGAGTTCTCACTCGTCGCGGAAAGTCGAGAAGGGTCCATAAACGCGCGTGACTGCTGAGTCAACCGGGCATTTGCCGACCGTCTGCCTTCGGATTGACACGATCGGTTGCAGAAATCCCTTCTGGCCTTGTCCGGCGTTTCACACGCCGGCCGGATGACAAAACCGGCAATCGCTGGCAAATTCATGCAGGGGCTGACGAATCACTCTTTCCCGGAGGACGACTTGATGAACATCCGACGCCAAGCCATGGCCACGGCCGTAGCATGTGCCGTAATTCTGGCACCCGGCGCCGCGTTTGCAGCCCGGTGCGGAAATTCATCGGCCGGTTTCGATGCATGGAAGCAGCAGATGGCGGCCGAGGCGCAGGCTGGTGGCGTCGGCCAGCGTGGAATCGCTGCCCTGATGGCGACCCGCTATGCCAGCGACACCATCCGCGCCGACCGGGGCCAGAAGAGCTTCAAGTATACGCTCAAGAAGTTCATGCAGGTGCGCGGTGCACCGACCATTGTCGCCAAGGGCAAGCGCCTGAAGAAATCGAAGGCTTCGCTTTTCAGGCAGCTTGAGGCCCAATACGGCGTGCCGCCCGGTCCTTTGATCGCCATCTGGGGCATGGAAACCGCATTCGGCGGCTTCCAGGGCAATTCCAACCTGATTTCGGCCACGGCAACGCTCGCCTATGATTGCCGCCGTTCGGAATTCTTCACCGGCCACCTGATGTCCGCCCTCAAGCTGGTCGATCGCGGCGTGCTGTCCAGTTCGACGGTCGGCGCCAAGCACGGCGAATGGGGCCAGACCCAGTTCCTGCCCGGCTCGGTCGCCCGCTACGGTGTCGACTTTGACGGTGGCGGCATCGACCTTTCGCGTTCGTCGGCCGATGCGCTGGCCTCCACGGCCAATTTCCTGCGCGCCCATGGCTGGCGTCCGGGGGCCGGATACCAGCCGGGACAGGCGAATTTCAGGGCCATCCAGGGCTGGAACGCCGCCAGTGTCTACCAGCAGGCCATCGCGATCATGGCCGCCGATATCGACGGCTAGACCAGGCCGCCCGCCGCCGGCGGATGAACAGGAGGCCGGGTTGGCCAACCCGGCCTTACTGGCATGCCATTCCGGCAAGCCGGCTCAGAAATCTTCGCAGCGCTCGCCGGTTTCCGTCTGCAGGCTGCGCGCGATTTGCGCCCCGGAGAAGGTGAACACCTCGCGCACTTCCACCTCGCTGTCGGCAAAGCGGTAACAGACCAGCGCGGTAGCCGGGTTTCCCGGTTCAAGGAGCTTCCACTGGAGGGAGCCGCCGCCGATGGCCTCGCGCCATTCCGGCAGGCTCTCCAGGAATTCCTCCCGGGTCTGCTCGATGCCGATATCCTCCAGCGCGAAGATCGCATCCTCGGCAAGGAGCACGGAGATGGCAGCCTCGTCGCCGGCTTTCAGCGCGGCGTACCAGTTCTCCAGGATCGCGCGCGGGTCCGCGCTCGCCGGCCACGCGGCCAGCAGGATGAAGAGCATCAGGCCTGTCAGGCGAAGCAGTCGCATCATTCCGGTCTTTCCTCGTGATTTGGCGCCGCTCAGGCCTTGTCCTGCCTGGTGGTGGCCATGCCTTCGGCCAGCGCCTCGGGCGCAAGCCGTTCGAAATCGCCGCTTTGGGCGTTCATCACCCACAATTCACCGGTGGAAATGTCAAACCAGGCCCCGTGCAGCGACAACCGGCCCTTCTTTTCAAGGATGTCGACGCAGGGAAACGTGCGCAGGTTCTGGAGCGAATAGCGGATCGAGATGCGCTCAAGCGCGGTCTGTTTTTCCGCGCCGGTCATGAAGGCATAGGACCCGACCGCCTCGGAGGCCGGACCGAGCAGGCCCATCCACTTGCCGATGAAATCGCCCGGCGACAGGGGCTCTGCGCCGGTCTTCAGCGCCGCCGAGACGCCGCCGCAGCGTCCGTGGCCGAGCACGAGGATGTTCCTCACCTTCAGGCTCTGCACGGCAAATTCAAGCGACGCGGACGTCGAATGATATTCACCATCCGGCTTGTAGGGCGGCACGAGGTTGGCGACGTTGCGGACCACGAAGAGTTCGCCCGGCAGTGCGTTGAAGATCATCTCCGGCGCCGCGCGCGAATCGCAACAGGCGATCACCAAGGTTTCCGGCTTCTGGCCTTCCCGCGCAAGCATCTGGTAGCGCTCGGACTCGATCGCGAACCGTCCCTGCATGAAATCGCGGTAGCCCTGGGCAAGGGAGGTTGGGAAAGCGTGCATGGTCTGCGCCTCTGGTCCTTTGCAGTGGCCCGATCAATCCGTCCGGGGCGCGCATGTCAAGCGCGAATGCAGACGGGGATGCCGTGCGCGTCCGCAAGCGGGGGGTCGGGAAACGGCGTTGTCAGACCCTTCTGGTGGCGGCGCGCGATCATCAGGCAGGCCAGCGCATCAAGGCAATCGTCCGCGCCTGCACCGGGCGGCGGGGGCGCCTCCACCAGCGCATCGTCCAGTCCACACGACGCCAGCAGGGCGCGGCGCTCGGCCATGCCCGGCGGATGCAGGCGTCCCTTCACCTTTTTCGGCTCTGTCATGGCGCTTTCGCCATTGAGCCGCCAGAAGGCCAGTTCCGGATGACATTCGATCACGCGTTGCCGCAGGTCCGTGTCGCCGAGAAGCAGCGCGTCGATTTCGCGGATCTTGGGAAACAGAGTGAAGGCCTGGAAGGCCAGCCCGCGCGGAGGGTCGGAGGTCTCGCGCGCCACCCTGTCGGCGCGGCCGCGCGCTGCCCGCATCGCCTCCCAGTCGGCGAAGGGTCCCGGCTCGGCATGAACCGCCGCGCGCGAGGGAATGGAAAAGACGCTCGACTGGCGTGCCCCCAGCAGCGGGCGGATGGCCTGTTCCGGACCGCGGCCGCCGCGCCCGATGCGGTCGGGAAGGCCGATCGGCATGTCCACGGCGATGATGGCGTTCGCCCCGGCGGCGCGGACCAGGTCCGCAAACGCGGCGAAAACGGTCAGCACTGGCGCCATGCCCGGCCGTTCGATGGCCGCCACCCAGCCGGCCCTGCACCCGTCGGCGCCCGCCAGAACGCACGTCACGTCTTCACACGCCCGGGCGCCGGACGGGCAAGCTGGCGCATCGTGACCATGGCCATCGGATGTTTCAGGCTGTCGGCCTCCTGCTCGAGCAGCAATTCGTCCGATCCGGCCCTGACCGACCGGCTGAGAACCTCGAAGACGGCCGCGGTCGCCTTTTCCAGCGCCCTGCTCTCGTCCTCGCCGATGAGCAGCCTGGCCAGGAACAGCGCCGCCGTCAGGTCGCCGGGTCCGTTGGGCGCATTCTCCACCAGCCGGTGTTCGGCCAGAAGGGCGCGCTTGCGCGTCACCAGCAGGTTGGCCGTCGCATCCGCCATCATCGCATGGGCCGATGTGACAAGCATGCGCGCCGGTCCGGCTTGCGCTGCGGCGCGCAGGATGTCGGCATTCGTTTCAAGCCGCCGTCCCGCCAGCCACTCCAGTTCGAAACGGTTCGGCGTGGCGATGTCCGCCAGTGGCAGGAGCCGGTCGCGGATCGCCGCCGCCGTCGCCTCCGGCACATAAAGACCCGCCCGGTCGCCGATCACCGGATCGCAGACATGGATGAGCCCCGGATTGTCCCCCCGCAGCGCCGCGACGAGCTCCGCGACGGCTCCGGCCTGCGACGCATCGCCCATGTACCCGGTCAGGACGGCGCCCAGTTCACCCCTCCATGGTGCATGCGCCAGGTCCTGCATGAAGCCGCTGAACTGTTCGGGCGGCGGCACGATGCGCGTCGCCGGCCCGTGACCCGGATGCCAGGGCAGGATCACGGTCGGTGCCGCCCAGACCGGAAAGCCCAGCGTCTCCAGCGCGAAGACGGCGGCGCGGTTGCCCACCGAGCCGCGCGCGACGTGGCTGGAAATCACCAGAACCGCCCTGCGTTCAGCCATTGCATGCCTTCCCTTCGCCTTCGTCAGGTCCATGGCCCCGTTATGACACGCAAGGGCGCGGGCGAACAGGACAAGACTGTGGGGACTGCGAAGGTGCATCTTGGCGAGGCATGAACTCTCCGTTAAGGTTAAGAAACCATGAACACGCTGAGCATCGACATCCGCCGGGCGGAACCCGAAGACGCAAGCGCCATCTCCGATGTGCATCATCACGCTTGGACCGGCGCCTATGCCGGGATCATTCCGCACGGCGCGCTGTCGCGCATGATTGCCCGGCGTGGCGTCCGGTGGTGGGACCATGCCATCCGCCGGGCCGCCTCGGTGCTGGTCGTGGAAATCGGCGGCGTGGTCGCCGGCTATGCAACGCTCGGGCGCAACCGGGCGAGGGAACTGGCCCAGCAGGGCGAGATCTACGAACTGTATGTCCTGCCGGAATACCAGGGCATCGGGCTTGGCTCACGCCTGTTCGACGCCGCGCGGTCGACACTGGCCGATCACGGTCTCAAGGGGCTGGTTGTCTGGGCTCTGGAAGACAACGAGATCGCGCAGCGTTTCTACTTCGCCCATGGCGGCGAGGATATCGCCGAAGGCGTCGAGGTTTTCGATTCCAAGGCCCTGCGCAAGGTCGCCTTCGTCTGGAACTGACTACCCGCGGTTTTTCGCGGCAGCGCGGCAATCCGTCTTGGACTTATGCGGCATTGCACAATCGTCTGTGCTCGTCTATCGGGGACGCAACGACAAACCCCGGAGAGATCCATGCGCATAGACGCCATTTCCATCGGCAAGAACCCGCCGGAAGACATCAACGTCATCATCGAGGTTCAGGTCGGCGGCCATCCGATCAAGTATGAGATGGACAAGGAAGCCGGCACCCTCGTCGTCGACCGCTTCCTCTACACGCCGATGACCTATCCCGGCAATTACGGCTTCGTGCCGCATACCCTGTCGGAGGACGGCGACCCGATCGACGTGCTCGTCTGCAACACGCGCCCGCTCGTCCCCGGTTGCGTCATCAATGTGCGGCCCATCGGCGTTCTGGTGATGGAGGACGACGGCGGCAAGGACGAGAAGATCCTCGCCGTGCCGACCCACAAGCTGACAAAGCGCTATGACGGCGTTGCCAATTACGACGACCTGCCGGACATAACGCTCAAGCAGATCGAGCATTTTTTCGAGCACTACAAGGATCTCGAACCCGGCAAGTGGGTCAAGATCGGCGGCTGGCAGGATGCCGAGGCGGCCAGGCGCATGATCATCGAGGCCATCGAGCGCGCCAAGGCCTGACGCCGGGCAGCGCTGAACCGGACATCGGCGAGGCAGGGCCCGGCGGGTCCGGCCTTTTTCGTCTTGAGAAGCCTTACTCCGGTTCCCGCCGGTGCCGCGAGACGCCTGGAAGGGCCACGCTGCCCGCACGCACGATGGGTTCGTCACGCCAGCAGGCAAAGCCGCGCACATGGGCATCGGCAAGGTCACGGGCCTTCTGGTTGTGGTCCGGATTGCCCGTGGCAACCACGTATCCGACGACACAGCCCTCATGGATTCCGGGCTGGCCGACCTTCTCCACGACGAGGACCTGGATCGTCTTCTCCGGTTCGCCCAGGGAAACCGTCCAGCGGTGGATCGTGGCGAAGGGAATGCCGCCCTCCATGCGCCACTCGATCGTGTCCGACACGGAATTGAAACCGCCGAAACACTCCCAGCTGTCCGGCTTTCCGTCTGGCGGAAAACCGTAGAAAAGGCTCTCCCGGGCGTCGCCGTAGGACAGATGAACCGGGTAATCGCCTAGCCCGGGACAAAGCAGTTCCGCCCAGTCGCCGCCTTCGTCCTCAGCGGATTCGGCGGTCACCGTGCAGCCGTTCTGCGTATCGAGCGTGCTGTAGGCGCTATCCGGTGCGGCTGCCGAGGGCAGGGTCATCGCGGTCAGCAGGCAAACGGCGGAAAACAGGACTTGGCGCATCGGCGGCATCTCCGGAAGACTGGACCGGACCCAGATTGCCAGACCCAGCGGCCAAGGGACAGTCAGTTTTCCCCGATGAGGCGAATGATCCTGTGCGCCAGATCAGCGCTGTCACCGGCAACCGAAACAGTTTTCAGCCGTGCCGTCGCGCCACCCGTCACCGAAACGCGGGAAACGGGCACGCCCAGCCACTTCGCGACGAGCTTTTCCAGTGCCGCATTGGCCTTGCCCTTTTCCGGCACCGCGCGTACCCGCGCCTTCAGGTGCACAGATCCGTCCGATGCCGCGCCAGGCCCGTCGACGGCGTCGTGCGCCGCCTTCGGCGTCAGGCGCACGAAGATATCGACGCCCGCGCCGGTCTGACGGTGGCAGCGGCTCACAGCACCGCAGGCGCGATGGTCGTCCAGATGAATTGCTGCAGGAAGAAGATGGCCAGGAACAGGACGATGGGCGACAGGTCGATGCCGCCAAGATCGGGCAGGATCCGGCGGATCGGTCGCAGCAGCGGCTCGGTCGCCTTGTAGAGGAAATCGCCGATCAGCGCGACGAACTGGTTGCGCGAATTGATGACGTTGAAGGCGAACAGCCAAGAATAGATCACCATGGCGATCAGGATCCAGGAATAGATGTCCAGCGCCAGGTCGATGGTGCGTAAGAGGGCTAGCATGGTCACGGTCCGTTGGTCGTTTCCTGCATGTAGCCACTGCACGGGCAGGCGGCAAGCCCACGGCCATGGATGGGGCCCGCGAAGCGCATTCCGCCCCGACGCTTTTGCTTGACAGCACGCATGGCGCTCACATAAATGCGCCTCACTGGAACGGGGCCGTAGCTCAGCTGGGAGAGCGCGTCGTTCGCAATGACGAGGTCAGGGGTTCGATCCCCCTCGGCTCCACCAGTTTTCCGCCAGAAACGAATGACCGCTGCGGGCTCCGGCCTTCAGCACCAGGACTCGCGCCGCCCGGTCCACACCCGCGCCAGCCCCGCATCGACGAGCATGGCGCCGGCTGTCTGGCCTGCGATGTTGAAGCGCCCGAGCGTCCGGCCATAGCGGTCCTGCCCGTGCCTTGTCAGCACCCAGTCATGGGTATTCAGGATCGCGGCCAGGCGCTGCCGCGACTCCTGCGCCAGCGCGGCCTCGTGACGGCAGCCCGGATCGGCCAGTTCCGGCGCATCGATCCCTTCGAGGCGGATCTTCTCCCCCCGCAGCCAGACCGTATCGCCATCGACCACGCAGGTATGGCGCTTGCCGCTGCCACAGATGTCGAAGGATGCGCGATCCGCCCATGCCGGGCCTGTATCGGAAGCCACCAGCCCGAGGAGAGCGGCGATACCGACGGCGGCACTTGCCGCACGCGAATGCCTGATTCGTGAAATCCATGCCATGCCGGCATGAAATCACGAATATCACTAATGTTTCAATTACTACTGTTTAGCCCGGCCGGTCCGGTCAAGCTCAGTTCAGGCGTACAGGCAGGTTGATCGGACCGCGAAAGCCGAATCCATGCCAGGTGACGATCGCCGGATCGACCAGTTCGATGTTCGGGAAGCGGTCGAACAGCACCGGCATGAGGATGGCGCCCACCGTGCGCCGCGCCACATGCGCGCCCGCGCAATGGTGCGGACCGGAGCCGAAGGCCTGGTGCGGGTTCTTGTCGCGGAACACGATGTAGCGCTCGGGCGCCTCGTAAATGTCCTCGTCGTGACAGGCCGACGCCTGGATGGTCATTACCGTATCGCCCTTCGGGATATGGCAGCCACGGATCTCGGTGTCTTCGAGCACGAGTCGCGAACTGGCCTGGATGGGCGCGCACCAGCGCACCGCTTCCTCGAAGGCCTTGCTCCAGGCCTCCTGCCGCTTCACCTCTTCAAGCTGGTCGGGATTTGTCAGCAGGCCGAAAATTTCGGTGAGCGCGGAATCGCGCGGCTCGTTGATGCCGCCGCCGATGGCTATCTTCACGTTTGCCACGATCTGGCTCCACGGGATCGGGTTCTCGGCGTTGACCATGATCGACAGGGCCGAAGCATCCGGTTCCGCCCGCAGGCGTTCAGCATTGCGCTCCAGGCAGGCATCCATCTCACGGTTCGCCTGGTCGGAAACGGCGAAGGGCTCGTCGCGCCAGCCGAAATTGCCCGCCCCGTCGATCAGCGCCTGGCTCCAGCGCTGCATTTCATCGTCCCTGGCGTCCGGCACGCCCATGATCTCGGCCAGGATGCGCGCCGCCAGCGGTCCGGCCAGGGCCGGGAACAGGTCGACGACCTCGCCGCGCGGCAACCGCCCGACATAGTCCTCGGCATATTTGGTATACATCGGCGCCCAGTGGTTCTGGATGGTCTTGGGCAGGAAGGCCGGCATCATCGCCATGCGTTCGCGCATGTGCTCCTCGCCGTCCTTGCGCATCAGCGTATGAGCGAGGAAGGCCCGCTTCATCGGCGTGTTCGGGTCATCGGAGGAGAACAGGCCGGGATTGTCCTTGACCATCTTGCAGTCCGCCGCCTTGGTCAGCAGCGTCCTTCCGACCGATTTCACCCGCAGGACGGGGCGCTCGGCGCGCATCTGCCGGTAGAGCGGATAGGGGTCGCGGGTCAGCTGGTCGATGGTGATCGTCTCATCCAGCGGCGCCGGACCTGCAATCGTCGTGGTCATGGCCTTTTCCTCCCGTCGGCGGACCGGCGCGCCGTGCGGCGTCCGGCCCTCGCCAAGTTACATTTGCTCGTCGGCGACCTGCACCACAAGCCCGTCGAGGTCGTCCGTCAGCCGGATCTGGCAGGACAGGCGGCTGTTGGGCCTCACCTCTGAGGCCGCGCCGTCCAGCATTGCTTCCTCGCCGGCGGAACGCTCGCCCGTCGCCGCCAAGAATGCCTCGTCGACAAAGACATGGCAGGTGGCGCAGGCCATGGATCCGCCGCACTCGCCGACAATGCCCTCGATCCCGTGATCCACCGCCGTCTGCATGACGCTGTCGCCGGTCCGGCCCTCGACCGTCGTGCGCTCTCCCGTGGTCGACACATAGGTGACCTTCACCATGGCTGCCTGCTCCTCCCGTTTGCAGTCCGGCACCCGGCATCCGGCCGGGGTTCTTATGAAGTATAACTATAGCGGAATTTCGTCTCTGAAAAGGGGGCAGGCCGGGCCGCCGGTCCATCCGCATCATGCCTGGTGCGGCATGAAGCCGAAAAGCTGTTTTATCTTTTCATGTTACGCGTCCCGTGGCAGGAGAGTGCCTTCGCCACCTTGCCGGACATAACGCCGTGACAGACACCGCCGCCGGAGCCGACCGCCGGTTCGCCGCCTTTTCCCATCCGGCCTATGTCCGCTTCTGGGCGGCCCGCTTCATGGTCACCTTCGCCACCCAGGTCGTCTCCGTGGCCGTCGGCTGGCAGATCTACGACCTGACACGCGATCCCTTCGATCTCGGTCTCGTCGGGCTGATCCAGTTCGCCCCCGCGCTGCTGCTCGTCCTCGTCACCGGCGCGGCGGCCGACCGCTATGGGCGCCGGCTGGTCATGGGACTGGCCGTGGCCCTCGAGGCCGCCTGCGCCGCTGCGATCCTCCTCCTGACGCTCCGTGGCCTGACCTCGCCGCTCCCGGTCTTCGCGGTTCTCGCCGTCTTTGGCATCGCCCGCGCCTTCTTCGGTCCCGCCTCCGCCGCGCTGGTGGCCAATCTCGTGCCGGCGCGCGACTTCGCCAATGCCGTGGCGTGGAACTCGTCCGCCTGGCAGACAGCCACCATCGTCGGCCCGGTCGCCGGCGGTCTGCTCTATGGCGCCGGCGCCGGCGTGGCCTATGGCCTGGCATGTGCGTTCATGGTGGGCGCGGCCGCGCTCGTCCTTTCCATCCCCAAGCCGGCACAACACACCGAGCGTGAGCAGGTCACGCTGGCGGCCATATTCGGCGGCTTCCGCTACATCCGCGAGGAGAAGGTGGTCTTCGGCGCCATTTCGCTCGACCTGTTCGCGGTCCTCCTCGGCGGCGCGGTGGCGCTGATGCCTGTCTATGCCCGCGACATCCTCGATCTCGGACCCTGGGGCCTCGGCCTGTTGCGTGCCGCTCCCGGGGTCGGCGCGGTTGCCATGGGCCTCTATCTGGCCATGAACCCTGTGCGCGACCATGCCGGCATCATCATGCTCGCCGCAGTCGCCCTGTTCGGCCTGTTCACCGCGCTGTTCGGCATCTCCACCATGCCCTGGCTGTCCATCGCCGCGCTCGCGCTGATGGGTGCGGCCGACATGATCAGCGTCTATATCCGCGAGACCCTGATCCAGTTGTGGACACCGGACCGCCTGCGCGGCCGCGTATCGGCGGTCAACATGGTCTTCGTGGGCGCCTCCAACGAACTCGGCGAATTCCGCGCCGGGACCATGGCGGCGGGGTTTGGCGCCGTGCCGGCGGTGGTGATCGGTGGCGCGGGCGCCATCGGCGTGGCAGCGCTGTGGGGTTTCCTGTTTCCGGCCATGCGCCGGGCCCGCCACCTGGACGGACGAACCTGACCGCGCCCGCAGGCCTTTGCCCGATCAGTCCCCGGACTTCCCGCTTTCGAAGATGAGATGCAGGAACTCGTCCAGCCAGCGGCGCAGCTTCGGGTCCCAGACATAGCGGCCCTCGATATGCTCGCGCCCCTGCTGGGCACCCGGAAGCACGAAACGGTGCGCCCCGCGCACGATCCAGCGCTGCATCATCGCCCGGGTCAACTCGCCATGGAACTGGATGCCCCAGGCATTGGCGCCATAGCGGAACGCCTGGTTGGGATAGGCTTCGGCACTGGCCAGAAGCGTGGCGCCATGCGGCAGGGAGAAACCCTCCCGATGGAACTGGTACACCATGTCGGGCCATTCCATCAGCGCCCTGCCCTCTTGCGTGGCCTGCAACGGATACCAGCCGATCTCGACCTGCCCGTCGGCCCGGCCCTCGACCCGTCCGCCCAGATGATTGACCAGCATCTGCGCGCCGAGGCAGATGCCGAGGAACGGCTTGTTCTCCTTGAGCGCCACCCCGATCCATTCGGTCTCGCGCTTGACGTAGTCTTCCGGATCGTTGGCGCTCATCGGCCCGCCGAAAATGACCGCGCCGGCATGGCCGGAAAGCGTCTCCGGAAGCGGGTCGCCGAGCGGCGGCCGCCGTATGTCGAGTTCGAATCCCCGGGCCTGGAGGATCTGCCCGACCCGGCCCGCGCTGGAATGCTCCTGGTGGAGAACCGTGAGGATACGTCCCCTGCTGCCCGCGCCCATGCCTGAAAGCCTACCCCTTGATGTCCACGCCGCGTGCCGAGGCCACTTCCTGCCGCAGGAGGATACGGTCCCTGTTGGAAATGCCGATCAGTTCGGCCACCCGCCAGACCGTGTTGTCTTCCAGTTCATGCATCACCCCGTCGGCGAACACCACTTCCCACATGAGACGGATGAAATCGAGACGGCCCGTTTCGTCAAGCTCCCGCTTGATCACCGATGTGAAGGCATAGAGGTCGACCGCTTCGCGATCAGCCGCCTCGCCAGCCTTCATCACCCGGTGAAGCTCGGCTTCCGAAAGGCCATAGGTCGCGGCCAGCGACTGGGTCAGACGGGTCCGTTCCTCCTCGCGCCGCTCGCCGTCGGCATCCATCACGTGAAACAACAGGGCGGCAGCGGCCACCTTCGGATCGTCCTCCTCATGGACACCCCGCTTGCCGGCGGAGTCGGTAAACAGGCTGAAGAGCCGTTCGAGCATGTTGCGGTCCTGCTGCGGTTCGCGTTTGCGGCCGTTTTCAGGCCTTCTGCCCTTCATTTATAGAAAGCTCGTTCATCAGAACAACCGGAAGCGCGGCACGCTCTCTTCCTTCGGCGCATCGGGATCGACGCCGGGATCGTCGGGAACCGGCGGACGTTCACGCGTCAGCGGCTTGCGTTGCGGATCGACGGAGTCCGGCACGCTGACGCCTTCGGCCAGCGGTGCGGGCTGTTCGGCCGCGCGTGCCGCCGCAGCCGTGTTGGAGGACAGCGCATCGGGTTCCTTGTCCTTTTGCGGTTCGCCTGTCCCGGCCTTCGCAGCTTCTGCGTTCTTCCCGTTTTCAGGTTCGCCTGCCGCGTCGGTCTTGGCCGCGGCAGGCTGTTCGCCGTCTCCGGCATCGCTGTCCTCCGCATCACTGCGGGCAGCATCCTTTTCCACGCCGGAGGGTGCCGGCGGGATGATCTCCATGCCGGCGCCCGGATCGGACGGGGTCCCGCGGTCCTCGTCAGCCACCTCCGCCTCATGGTGCGTCACGGACGCCCCGGCCGCTGCTGTCGCGGCCACGCTTCCCGCAATCGCTTCATCGCGCCCCGAAGCACCCTTGGAGGCAATCGCCGGAGGCATCACCGGCATGCCGCCGTCGGCCGGACGATCCTCCAGCACGGGACCGAGCCGTTCCACCGGCACCCGCCATTCGAAGGCGTCGATGCGGCCCGTGACGGGCGAAAACGGCGCCCAGTGCTCCGACACATAGCCATCCGCCGTCCAGGCCGGATCGCGCGGCGCGCGCACGGCCATGGAGAGCCAGTGCCGCACGCGGCCCTGGTCGCCGGTTTCGGCTTCCTCGATGTCGGCGAGCAACAGGTAGGCGCCTTCGCGCGGATCCTGCTTGAGGACCGCCTCCAGCTTTTCGCGTGCCAGGCGGTACTCCCCGGCATCATAGGCGGCACGGGCAACCGCGTAGGCCGATTCGCGGTGATAGGTTCGCAGCGCCTGCAGCCGTTCCGCCCGCTTGAGCCGGTCGGCCACCGAATCGCCTGGACGCAGGTGGACATAGGCCTGCGCCACTTCCGGATGGGCCTCCTTCTTCCACATCGCCTCCAGCACCTTGGCCGCCTTCTTCAAATCGTTGAGGCGCACCAGCGAGCGGGCCGTCACGATGGCCGCGGGAACGAGGTCGGGCGCAAGCCGAAGTGCGGCCTGCCCGTCATTGCGCGCGCTGGCGGGATCGGCTTCCGCCTCGGCTATGGCCTTGGCCGTCAGCAGCACGGCGCGGCGGCGGGCGGCCACCTCCTTTCCGATCTGCCGGGTCGAGGCCTGTTGCTCCAGCAGCGCCAGCGCGGCGCTCCAGTCGCCCTCGCGCGAACGCGCTTCCAGCGTGGCGCCGGACGCCCAGCCAAGCTGGGGCGCCAGTTCCGCGGCCTTTTCGGCATAATGGCGGGCGGCTTCCGGTTCACGCATGCGCTGCGCTTCCAGATAGAGCCCGCGCAGCCCCAGCAGCCGCGTTTCCGGATCCTCGACCATTGCCTCGAACTTCTTGCGCGCACCCTCCGTATCGCCTTCCAGAAGCAGCGTCTGCGCATCAAGGAGGTGGATCAGCGGCTCCTGGTCGGCCGAGAGGTTGCTTTGCGCCTGCTTGCTCATCCGGCGCGCCGACACCGCGTCCCCGGCCCCGGCGGCGATCAGGCCGGTCGACAGCGACTGGTAGCCGCGATCGCGCTTGCGCGCCCGGAAGAAACGGCTCACACGGTGTGGACTTGTCCAGATGGCCTTGAGCACCCACCAGGCCAGCAGGATGGCGGCGACGGCAGCGACCACGGCCACAGCCGCGACCAGCAGCGAGACCTCGTATTGCATGGCGTCGAAGGTGACGACCATGGTTCCGGGCCGGTCGGCCAGCCAGGCAAAGCCGGCGCCGAGCACGAAGACGGTGGCGAGAAAGACAAGAAGCCTGATCATGATGTCCGTTCTCCTCAGCCGTTCTGCCCGGCGGCTTTCAGCGCCGAGGATAGGACGTCGTCGACCAGCCGGTCCGCTTCAAGACGCGCTTTGAGCCGTCCGGCAAACTCCGCGCCGGCGGTTTTCGCCGCTTCGGGCATGGTTTCGTATTCCGCCAGCGCCGCCGCGTAGTCGCCGCGTTCCACGGCGCTGACCATGCGCGCGGCGATGTCGGCGGGCTTGTCGCCCTCCGGCGTTCCGACCGGCCGCGACTTGACCAGAGAGCGGGCGCTCGCCGTGAGCCGGTCCATGAAACCGGCATCCTCGGGCAGGGTCTGCGTGGCGTCGATCATGGCATAGGCTGCGTCATTGGCGTCCTCGGCGATGTCTGCGCGCGTCGGAACGCCCGTGGCGGCCATCGAGCGAAGGGCGTCCACCGCTTCACCGCCGCCCGTCACCGAGGCGAAGGTTTCCAACTCAGTCATGAAGGGCTGGCCGCGGTCGATGGCCGATTTCAGCGCGGTTGCCGCAATGGCGCGTGCCACGTCCGCCTGCCCGCCGTCCTGCGATAGTTTTTCCTCGATGGCGGCAACGCTTTGCTGGAGTTCCGCCATGGTTGACTGAAGCCCTTCGACGGCGGCCTGCGCAGCCGATGCGGCATCGCTTGCCTGGCCGATCCGTTCAGCCAGCGGCGCCGTCGCCTCGTCGATCAACGGGCGCACGGCCTCCGCGTCAAGACCGCCGCTGTCCGCAGGCGTGGACTCCGAGAGAGCCTGCAGGCGCTGCTCGATGCCGCTCAACCGTTCGCCAAGTGCTGCCGCTGCCTCGCCATTGCCGTCACCGCCGGACGCCGAGCCGAGCACGGCCACATCGTCGCGCACGCTTTGCAGCGACTGCGACAACGTGGCCAGTTCACCACGCAGGGCTTCCAGGTCGCCGGAAACATCGGGCGGGGCCGTACTGGCCGCCGATGCATCGCTGATCTGCGCCTTCAGCGTTTCGATTTCGGAGCGCAACGCCTCGATGGCACCCGATTGCTTTTCCACCGCTGAACCGTCGCGGTCCGTCGCCGGAACGAAGCCCGCATACCAGGCGCCGCCGGCAACCGCGAGCGTCAGCGCCGCGCCGATGACGCCGCCGGCAATCGCACCTGCACCTCCGGACCTACGCTGCGGTTCCGGCCGCGCGGCAGACGCGGCCGGTTCCTGTTCGCCCCTCTCGTCCGCTTCCTCCGTAGGGGTTCCCGAAGCATCCTCGCCGGAGGCAATTGTCCCGGCCGATCCGTCCTCTACCGCCGATTGCGCCGCGTCATCGGCCACTGCCTTGTCTTCGTCGGCCGGCGTTCCGGCTTCCGCGGACTGGCCGTCGGATTCACCCGTGGTTTCGCCGTTGTCCTGCCGGCCCTGTTCGTCATCCAGCGCGGCATTCGCCTCGGCCACGGCCTCCGCCTCGCTGGTTTCGGCAGCCTGCGTCTTCTCGTCCTCGATTCGCGTGACCTCGCTGGAATCAAGGTCGATCGTCACGGGATCCCGCTTGTCCTTCGAATGGCGTTGGTCGGGTTTCTTCGCCATGGCTCGTCTCCGCATCGAATGTCATGCGCCTTCAGTGGCTTTCCGCTTCCGATTAGCACAATGACCGGCAAGAGAAAGGGTTGCAGGCGCGGCAAAGGCCCGCGCCTCCCTACAGGAGAGCCAGCATGGCATCCTCGTTCGGCCGGTCTGCCACGGCCACGCTCTGTCCGCCGCGTGTCGCAATCGTATCGGCAACGCGTTCGGAAATGCAGAGAAATCGCGTATTTTCAAATATTTGATTCATGTACTCACCGGCAGGCAGGGTCTGCATCGCGGCTGCGCCATTGGCTGAAAAGACAAGCGCATCGTCAATCGGCTTGCTGCCGAGAACGCCTGCCATTTCCTGAGTTGAGTAACTGACTTTTTCCGTATCGTAGGTTTCCATCGCCACGATCCGGAAACCGTGCCGGCGCGCGGCGGCTTCAAGATCCGGCCGCCGGACGCGTCCGCAGGGATAGGCGATCCGGGCACCGCCCGGCAGCGTGCCGGCCATGCGGGCGACGATATCCGATACATCGCCCTTGACGCTCGTGACTGCCGAGAACCCCGCCTTTTCGACCGCGCGCGCGGTCGCTTCACCCACCGCGATACAGGGCAGTCCGGCCAGGCGGTCGATCAGGCCGCGGCCGGCGTGACGGATCGCATTGGCGCTCGTCACGGCGACGGCGTCGAAACGGACAAGCGGGCCGGGCAAGTCACAGGCAATGGCAACGATGCGGCTGAGCGGCAGGATCACCGGCTCATGGCCAAGGGCGGCGATGCGGCGCGCGGTTTTCTCCGCCGCCTCCCGCGGCCGGGTGACGAGAACGCGCCGCCGCCTGTCCAATGTCAGGTCCAGCTGTCGAAGAAGCCGGGGCCGGCCTTGGCGCGCACTTTTTCGCCTGCCTTTCGGCCGACGATCTCGGCATCGGTGATGAGCCCGTCGCCGGCGATCTCGTGCGCCTGTGTCCCGTCCGGCGTGAGGATCATGCCGGAAAAAAAGACCTGTGTGCCGTCGATACGGGCGTGTCCGGCCAATGGTGTACGGCAGGATCCGTCGAGCGCGGCCAGGAAGGCCCGTTCGCAGGTCAGCGCTATCCGTGTCTCGTCGTGATTGATGGCATCGAGCAATCGCCTTGTTTCCGTGTCGCCGGTGCGCGATTCGATGCAGATGGCACCCTGGCCTGGCGCCGGGGGGAAGCTGTCCACATCCATCAGGTCGGTGATGACACCGGCCAGTCCCAGCCGGCGCAGGCCGGCATTGGCCAGCATCGTTCCAGCCACCACGCCCTCTTCCAGTTTCCGAAGCCGGGTCTGAACATTGCCGCGATACATGACCACCGAAAGGTCGGGCCGCATGCGCCGGATCAGCGCCTGACGGCGCAAGGAGGAGGAACCGACGGTTGCGCCTTCCGGCAGGTCGGCGATCCTGGCGGCCGCCTTGCCGATGAAGGCATCGCGCGGGTCTTCACGCTCCAGGAAAGCCGAAAGCTCCAGCCCGTCGGGAAGCATGGTCGGCATGTCCTTTGAGGAATGGACGGCAAGGTCGATTCGCCCGTCATACAGGGCTTCCTCGATTTCCTTGGTGAACAGGCCCTTGCCGCCGGCTTCCG
Source organism: Zhengella sedimenti (assembly GCF_046506625.1). Taxonomy (NCBI): domain Bacteria; kingdom Pseudomonadati; phylum Pseudomonadota; class Alphaproteobacteria; order Hyphomicrobiales; family Notoacmeibacteraceae; genus Zhengella; species Zhengella sedimenti. The sequence goes on along the minus strand of NZ_JBKFFP010000001.1, from coordinate 605,095 downwards.
ACAATGGCCGGTCCTGGATGCGGTCGCCGGAGGTGGAGATGACCACGATCTCGAAGGCCTCCTCCTCCATGCCATGCGCTGTCATCAGCCGTGCACGCGTCTCCCGCGCCTGCGCGAGCGCCAGTTCGCTGCCGCGTGTCCCGATTCTGATCCGCCGTGTTTGCATGTCCGCCCGTCCGTGGTAACCGTCGCCAGATTTTCGCCGCCCTGTCTACCGGGATAAGCCTGCCCTCGCAATGATCGAACACGCGCCCCTGACACAGACCGTTCTCGGCATCGAGGCCAGCTGCGACGAAACCGCCGCATCCGTCGTCTCGCTGGACCGGGCCGGCGTGCCCCTCATCCGGTCGAACGTGGTGCTCAGCCAGATCGACGAACATGCCGCTTTTGGCGGTGTCGTGCCGGAAATCGCCGCCCGCGCCCATGTCGAGGCGCTCGACGGCGTGATTGCCGCCGCAATGGCCGAAGCCGGCGTCTCGCGCGACACCATCGACGCCATCGCGGTGACCGCCGGTCCGGGCCTGATCGGCGGCCTGATCGCCGGGCTGATGACCGCCAAGGCCATGGCTGCCGCATGGGGCAAGCCGCTCATACCGGTCAACCACCTGGAGGGCCATGCGCTGACCGCGCGGCTGACGGGCCAGGCGGACTTCCCCTTCCTGCTCCTGCTTGTCTCCGGCGGGCATACCCAGATCCTGCGCGTCGGCGGCGTCGGCGACTACCGGCGCTGGGGCACGACGATCGACGATGCGCTCGGCGAAGCCTTCGACAAGACCGCCAAGCTTCTCGGCCTGCCCTATCCCGGCGGACCGGCGGTGGAGAGGGAAGCCTTGAAGGGCGACGCCCGGCGCTTTGCCCTGCCCCGGCCGCTCCGGGGCGAACAACGGCCGGATTTTTCGTTCTCCGGACTGAAGACGGCGGTGCGCCAGGCCGCGACGGCGGTCGCGCCGCTGACAAGTGCGGACGTCGCCGATATCTGCGCCTCCTTCCAGCAGGCCATCTGCGAAACGCTGGCTGAACGCGTTGCCCGCAGCCTGGAGCGATTCCGCATTGAACATCCGGCCATCGCCGATCCGGTCCTGGTGGTCGCCGGCGGCGTCGCGGCCAACAAGGCGGTGCGGGCGGCGCTGGAAACCCTTTGCGCGGATCACGGCTTCCGCCTTGCCGCCCCGCCTTTGGACCTGTGCACCGACAATGCCGCCATGATCGCCTGGGCCGGACTTGAGCGCCTGCGCGCCGGTCTTGTTCCTGATGACGCGCTTCAGATCGCGCCGCGTGCGCGCTGGCCGCTGGACGAAGGGTCCGCGCCCGTGTTCGGCGCCGGCAAGCGGGGGGCCAAGGCATGAGCGGCGCTGCGCCGAAAATCGCGGTCCTGGGTGGGGGCGCCTGGGGCACGGCGCTGGCCGTGACCATGGCCCGGGCCGGACTGGAGCCCGCGCTGTGGGCCCGCGACGCGGCCACGGTGGCGGAGATCAACAGCCGGAAAACCAATGCCCGCTACCTACCGGGAATCACGCTGGAGCCGGGCATCTTTGCCACCGCCGATGCCGCCGAAGCGCTCCGGGACGCGCACATCGTCCTGGCGGTCGTGCCGGCCCAGACCCTGCGCGATGCGCTTTCCGGCCTGAAGGAAACCATCCCCTCCGGCATCCCGCTCGTCCTCTGCGCCAAGGGCATCGAACGCAGCACGGGACTGCTGATGTCCGATATTGCCACGCAAATCCTGCCCGCAAACCCCGTCGCGGCCTTGTCGGGTCCGAGCTTTGCCAGCGATGTTGCGCGCGGCCTGCCGACCGCCGTCACGGTCGCGGCCGGAAACGAGACACTGGCGCGCGACCTTGCCGCGCGGCTTTCCGGCCCTGCCTTCCGCTGCTATGCGACCGATGACCTGAAGGGCGTGGAAGTGGGCGGCGCGCTGAAGAACGTGCTCGCCATCGCTGCAGGCTCGATCCATGGCGCGGGCCTCGGCGCCAGCGCGCAGGCCGCCGCCATCACGCGCGGCTTCGTCGAGTTGCGGCGCATCGGCGCGGCGCTCGGTGGCCGGCCCGAAACCATGATGGGCCTGTCCGGCCTTGGCGACCTGATCCTCACCTGCGGATCGGAGCAATCGCGCAATTTCGCCTATGGCGTGGCCCTGGGACGCGGGGAAAGCCTGGACAACCGCCCGCTGGCCGAAGGTGCCGCCACCGCAGGCATTGCCGCGCGCATCGCCATGGACAAGGCCATCGAGGCGCCGATCTGCGATGCCGTCGCCGCCGTGCTGGACGGGCGCCTGACCGTTCGCGCGGCCATGGAGGCCCTGCTCGCCCGGCCGCTGAAAACCGAGGATATCTGACAGACATCAACAAACGGGCCACTGGCCTGCGGAGGACTGGACATCATGCTTTTTGCCCTGATCTGCAATGACAAGCCGAACGCGCTGCAACTGCGCCTCGACACCCGCCCGGCGCACCTGGAATGGCTGAACGGCCTGAAGGACAAGGGGATCGTGAAACTCGGCGGCCCCTTCATGGACGCCGAAGGCAAGCCCGATGGCAGCATGGTCGTCATCGAGGCCGAAAACCAGTCTGCCGCCGAGGCGCTGGCAGGCCAGGACCCCTACGCCAGGGCGGGCCTGTTCGCCGCCGTCGAGGTCCGCCCGTGGACCTGGGTCATCAACAATCCGGAAGCTTGAGGATCGCACGCATGCAATACTGGCTGTTCAAGTCCGAACCCTTCAAGTGGTCCTGGGAAAACCAGAAGGCGAAGGGCGACGCCGGCGAACAATGGGACGGCATCCGCAACTACCAGGCGCGCAACAACATGCGCGCCATGAAGATCGGCGACCGCGGCTTCTTCTACCATTCCAACGAGGGGCTGGAAGTGGTCGGCATCGTCGAGGTCTGCGCTGAAATCCACCCCGACACCACGACCGACGATCCGCGCTGGGAATGCGTCGACATCCGCGCCGTCAGGGACATGCCGAAGCCGGTGACCCTCAAGGACGTGAAGGCAAATCCTTCGCTCGCCGGAATGTCGCTCGTCACCTCCATGCGCCTTTCGGTACAGCCGGTCACGCCGGAGGAATGGATGGAGGTCTGCCGCATGGGCGGACTGGACGGCCGGACGCTGGAGCCGCTTTGACCGCTGCGCCATCGCCCGCCCGCCTGACCCCGGAAACGGCGCGGACCTTCATCCTTGCCAACACCGCGGTGCACCGTCCACCTCATGTGCCCGAGGTCGCCCTGCATCTGGCCGACGAGGCCTATGACCTGTGGCGCCGCACGGAGGAGGAATTGTCGGAAATCGGCCTGCCGCCGCCCTTCTGGGCCTTTGCCTGGGCCGGCGGCCAGGGTCTCGCCCGCCACGTCCTAGACAATCCGGGCATCGTGCGCGGCCGGTCCGTGCTCGATTTTGCCGCAGGCTCCGGTCTTGTCGGCATTGCCGCCGCGCTCGCCGGGGCCAGCGCGGTTGTCTGCGCCGACATCGACCCCTTCTGTGCCCCGGCCATTGCACTCAACGCGGACCTGAACGGCGTCTCGGTCGTCCCCACATCAGCGGATGTGACCGGAACCGACGGCGGTTGGGACGTGGTGCTCGCCGGTGACGTCTTCTACGACCGCGATTTCGCTGCCCGGCTCACGCCCTGGTTCGAGACCCTGGCCGCGCGTGGCTGCACGGTCCTCATCGGCGACCCCGGCCGCTCCTACCTGCCGCGCGAACGCCTGGCCGCCTGTTCGGTGCACGAGGTGCCGGTGACGCGCATCCTCGAGGATGCCGAGATCAAGAAGACCACCGTCTGGCGCCTCGCCTGAAACCCTGGCGCGTGACCCGGACCACCGTGCCGCGCCGCAGATGCGGCAGCAGCAGGCGCATGACCCCGGGCGCGACCGCGATGCAGCCCTCGGTCGGCGGAAAGCCCGGCTTCGCGACATGAAGGAAGATGGCCGAGCCGCGAAAGCGGCGCCGCGAGGCGATGTTCCAGTCGAGCACGAGGCAATGGTCATAGAGCCGGTCGGCGCGCATCATCGCCTCGTGGCTGGCAGGAAACGGCAGCCGGACCGGCCGGTTGTATGCGCCATGGGCCGGCGCATCGCACCAGCCGTCATCGGCCCGGATGGCCCGGAGCGCCACGCCGGCATGGCGCTGCATGCTGCGGTCCGCACGGACGTAACCGGACAGCAGCTTCATCGCGGCCAGCGGCGTCGCGCCGTCGCCCTCACGCTTGAAGGCCGAGATGCCGGATCGCCCGAGCGCGCAGGGAAACGTCCGGTTCCCGGCCCGGATGAGCCCGCGGCACGGGTTTCCCGGTGCTGCGCGCACGGTCAGGAAACGAAGTCCGCTGTGCTTTTTGGTTGTGTTGACCTTCATTTCACCTTTTTTCGAGAAAGACTGGCGTCACGGACAAATCAGCGTGATGATCTTTGCGCCGCGAAGGCGAAGGCGTAAAGATGCCGCGCAATTGAAGGACAAGGGGAAGGGAAAGCATGACGGCACGCACGATCCTGATTGTCGACGATGACGAGGACCTGCGACAGACCCTGGTCGAGCAGCTTTCCCTCTACGAGGAATTCCAGGTCATCGAGGCCGAGACCGCCACCAAGGGCGTGCAGGCAGCGCGGGGCGGCATCATCGACCTGCTCATCATGGACGTGAACCTGCCCGACATGGATGGCCGTGAGGCGGTGAAGCTGCTGCGCAAGGGCGGCTTCAAGGCCCCGGTCATCATGCTGACGGGGCAGGACACCGATTCCGACACCATTCTGGGCCTGGAAGCCGGCGCCAACGACTATGTCACCAAGCCGTTCCGTTTCGCCGTCCTTCTTGCCCGCATCCGCGCGCAGTTGCGCCAGCACGAACAGAGCGAGGACGCCACCTTCGTCGTCGGGCCCTATACGTTCAAGCCGAGCCAGAAGCTGCTGATCGACCAGCGCGGCGGCAAGGTGCGCCTGACGGAGAAGGAATCTGCCATCATCAAGTATCTCTACCGGGCCGACCAGAAAGTCGTCACGCGTGACGTCCTTCTGGAAGAAGTCTGGGGCTACAATTCGGGCGTGACGACCCACACGCTGGAGACCCACGTCTACCGGCTGCGCCAGAAGATCGAACGTGATCCTTCCAATGCGCAGATTCTTGTGACAGAAAGCGGCGGATACAAGCTGGTTCCCTGAACGATGCCGCCATGAGGTGATTCGCGGGGAACCCTGGAGGGGACGCCGCCATCCATGGCGCTCGAAGACGATATCCGGCTGCTCGGTTCCGTCGGCTTCCTTGAAGGTCTGACGACGGAACAGTTGCGCCTGCTCGCCTTCGGCGCCGAGAGCATGCGCCTTTCCGCCGGCCGCGAACTCTACCGCGAGGGCGCGGCTGCCGACGGCGCCTTCATCGTCGCGTCCGGCGAGATCGACCTCACCACGCTGAAGGGAAACCGGCTCGTCACGCTCAAGACCGTCGGACCGTCCACGATCCTCGGCGATGTCGCGCTGATTGCCCCGGCACGGCGCGCGACCGGCGCCATGGCGCGCACCGATTGCGAATTGCTGCGCATCGGCAGGACCCTTTTTCGCCGGATCCTGACCGAATATCCGGAAACCGCCGTTCTCCTGCAGGAGCGTTTCACCCGCGAATTGCAGGACCTCGCAGGCCAGGTCGCGAAGCTGGAAGACCGTTTCCGCGACTGAGACGGCCAAGCGCCGCACCGGCCTCAATCGAAATCGAAGGTCGCGATCACCGGCACGTGGTCTGAGGGTTTTTCCCAGCCGCGCGCATCGCGCAGCACCGAGATTCCGGCCAGCCGGTCTTCCAGGTCCGGCGATGACCAGACATGGTCGAGACGGCGGCCCCTGTCGGCCGCGGCCCAGTCCTTTGCCCGGTAACTCCACCAGGTGTAGAGCTTTTCCTCCGCGGGAATGTGCTTGCGCATCAGGTCGCTCCACCCGCCCTTCACCCGCAGGTCTTCCAGCGTCTCCGTCTCCACCGGCGTGTGGCTGACGATCTTGAGAAGCTGCTTGTGCGACCAGACATCGTTCTCCAGCGGCGCGATGTTGAGATCGCCGACCAGCACGGAGGACCGGCGCTCGCCGTGTTCGGCGGTGATGGCCCGCATTTCCTCCAGGAAGTCCAGCTTGTGGCGGAATTTCGGATTGATCTCGGGATCCGGTTCGTCGCCCCCGGCCGGGACATAGAAATTGTGGACCAGGACATTGCGTCCACCGGCCGCCACATTCACCGAGAGATGCCGGCAATCGCCCATGTCGCAGAAGCCGCGCCGCTCAACGGCGGCGATTTCGCGCCGCGCCACCGTGGCGACACCATGATAGCCCTTCTGGCCATTGACCTCGATGTGTTCGTAGCCCAGCGCCCGGAACGCCTTTTCGGGGAACTGCCCGTTTTCGCACTTGATTTCCTGCAGGCAGAGCACGTCCGGGCGGTGGGCGGCCAGGAATTGCTCCACCAGCGGCATGCGCAGGCGCACCGAATTGATATTCCAAGTGGCAATCGAGAACGGCATGAAGGGGATCCGTGAGCAGGAAATGACAAGGCCGGACTTTGCCCATCCGGCCTTGCGCTTTCAAGCATTGCGGAACGACAGGCGGCAGACCGTCAGATGTTCCACAGGTTTCCGGCTGTCAACGGCCGCGCCCGCCTGCGCCGCGACGCGCATTGGTTTCGGCCACCTTGTCGTAATCGATCGCGAAGGAGGCCTCCTGCAGCGGCACATCCTGCTTCACGTTGAAGATCATCACGGTGGTGTCCTTGCCCTGCTGGTCGGTGATCGTCCACTGGCGCAGTTCCGATGTCACCGTGTCGAACACCATCGTGATCCGGGCGTTTCCGAAGACCGACTTGTCGCTCATCTTGACCGTGACGATGTCCTCGTCCGCCTTGACATCTTCGATGGATGCCTTGGACAGGTCGATACGCTCGTCGAGCAGCAGCTTCAGCGGTGTCTTGGACAGCGGATAGGTCTCGTAGGTGCGCAGTTTCCGGTTGTTGAGCAGCACGTGGCTGCCATCGGACACCACGCGGTAGGCCGCGGCATCCTCGTAGTCGAAGCGGATCTTGCCCGGCCGCATGAGCGCGAAGGTGCCGCCCGTCTGCTCGCCACGCGGCCCGAACTGCACGAACTCGCCGGTCATGCTTTTCACCGAGGAGAAATGGTCGGCGATCTTCTGCGCGATGGCGGGCGGGGCGGCGATGCCCTGGACGGCCGGCATGGCCGTTGCCGCGCCAAGCGCCAACGCCGTTGCCAATGCTGCGGCGCGCAAACGCCGGGAGAAGATGGAATGGTTCATGTCGACGCTCCGTCTCTTTCCGTCGTCATTCGTTGTCCCCTGATCGCCCGCAACAACGGCTGCATTGCGGCAGGGAACCCTCGGAACTCGAAAAAACGCGGGACGCATACCGGCTGTTCCGCCACCACTCTGCCTCAGAATTCCTCTGCATCGGGGCCGCGCGGAACGAGGATCTCGCGCTTGCCGGCGTGATTCGCCGGCCCGACGATGCCTTCATCCTCCATCCGTTCGATGATCGAGGCGGCGCGATTGTAACCGATTCCCAGCCGCCGCTGGATATAGGATGTCGATGCCTTGCCGTCGCGCAGCACCACGGCCACGGCCTGGTCATAGGGGTCGTCGGATCCGGCCATGCCGCCGCCATTTCCTGCCCCGCCACCCGCATCGCCGGTCGCACCGCCCTCTTCGTCATCCTCTTCGGTGATCGAATCGAGATATTCCGGCACGCCCTGCGTCTTGAGGTGCGAAACCACGTGTTCCACCTCCTCGTCGGAGACGAACGGCCCGTGCACGCGCTGGATGCGTCCTCCACCGGCCATGTAGAGCATGTCGCCCATGCCCAGGAGCTGTTCGGCGCCCTGCTCGCCCAGGATGGTGCGGCTGTCGATCTTGGATGTCACCTGGAAGGAAATCCGGGTCGGGAAGTTCGCCTTGATCGTGCCGGTGATCACATCCACCGACGGCCGCTGCGTGGCCATCACGACATGGATGCCCGCCGCGCGCGCCATCTGCGCCAGCCGCTGCACAGCGCCCTCGATTTCCTTGCCGGCCACCATCATCAGGTCGGCCATCTCGTCGATGATGACGACGATGTAGGGCATCGCGGAAAGGTCGAGTTCCTCGGTCTCGTAGATCGCCTCGCCGGTCTCGCGGTCGAAGCCGGTCTGCACCGTGCGCGTGATCTTCTCGCCCTTGCGTTCCGCCTGCGCGACGCGCTGGTTGAAGCCGTCGATATTGCGCACGCCCACCTTGGACATCTTGCGGTAGCGGTCCTCCATTTCCCGCACGGTCCACTTGAGCGCCACCACAGCCTTCTTGGGATCGGTGACGACCGGGGTCAGAAGGTGCGGAATGCCGTCATAGATCGACAGTTCCAGCATCTTCGGGTCGATCATGATCAGCCGGCATTGTTCCGGCGTCATCCGGTAGAGGAGCGACAGGATCATCGTGTTGATCGCCACCGACTTGCCCGAACCCGTCGTGCCGGCGACCAGCAGATGCGGCATCTTGGCGAGATCCGCGATCACCGCCTCGCCGTTGATGGTCTTGCCGAGCGTGAGCGCCAGCTTGGCTTTCGAGCCCTCGAAATCGCGGCTTGCCAGCAATTCGCGCAGATAGACCGTCTCGCGCTTGGCGTTCGGCAGTTCGATGCCGATGGCGTTGCGCCCCGGAACGACGGCCACGCGTGCGGCGATGGCGCTCATCGAGCGCGCGATGTCGTCGGCCAGGCCGATGACACGCGATGACTTGATGCCCGGCGCCGGTTCCAGTTCGTAGAGAGTGACGACCGGGCCCGGACGCACATGGATGATCTCGCCCTTCACGCCGAAATCGTCCAGCACGCCTTCCAGCAGGCGCGCATTCTGTTCCAGCGCCTCGTCCGACAATGTCGGATCGCGCCCGGTAGTCCGGGCTTCCGAAAGGAAATGCAGCGAGGGCAGTTCGAAACTACCGTCGGAAATGAGCGAACCCTGCGCCTCCCGCATGACGCGCGCGCCGGGCTTCGGCGCACCGGCGGGCTGCGCCACGCGGGCGCCGGAAGCCGGATCGATCGGTTCCATCAGCCGGTTGTCCGGTGATACGCCGCGCGGCCGCGCCTGTCCGGGGGTGCCATCCCGACCGGCAGACCCCGCGCCAGCGCGCACGCCGGGCTGGACGACCCGGCCCGGTGCCCCGCGCGAATCGTCCACCGGCGCGATGACGTCATCGTCCCAGGGCGGGTCGAAATCATCGTCGTCGTCATCGAGACCGGGATCGATCGGCGGTGCGGCGCTTGTCATGCGGCGCGGCGTCAGCGTGTCGAAGTCCGGTTCGATCCGCTCCCCGCCAGCAGCAGTCACCGCTCCGCCCGGCAGGGCAAGGACGGCGTCGTCGTCTTCGTCATCCTCGAGATCGGGAAGCACGAGCTTGCGGCGGCCGTTTCCAGCCGTTGCGGCAGTGCGGCGCCGCGTCAGGCGCCTGACATGCGCCTGGGCGGAAAGCCACCAGTGCGTGACGAGGCCGAGCGCCTGGAATCCGTCATCATCCTCGTCGTCCTCGTCGAATTCCTGCCCGGTCGCGCCGCTATCGTGATCCGCGGAAGCGAATTCCGCCGCGCGGCCCTTCATGCCGGAGGCATCCCAGAAGAACCATGCCATGGCTGGCACCAGCAGCGCGCCGGAGAGGAAAGCCATGAAACCCGCCGGATAACCGCCCGAAAGCACGCCGGGAATCTTGAGCAGCAGATCGCCTGCCACGCCGCCCAGCCCCATCGGAAGCGGCCAGGTGGCGGGCGCTTCGAGTAACGCAATGAAGCCGGCGGTGCAGACGGTGAACCCCGCCCAGGCACCCGCGCGGCGCAGCCGGTGGCCAGGCGCGCGCGCCTGCAGCATGAAGATGGCCCAGAGTACCGCCGGCACGAGCGCCGCCACGCTAGCCAGCCCGAAGAACTGCATGGCAAGGTCGGAGAATACCGCGCCGGGATAGCCCATGGCATTGGTGACCAGATTGCCCGTCGCATGGCTCCAGGACGGGTCGGCCACGTTCCAGCTGGCAAGCGATGCCACGGCAAACCCGGAGAAGGCCAGCACGCCGGCGCCGACCAGCCGCTGCAGCTGGCGACGCGCAAAACCTCTCAAGCCCTGGCGCGCCATGCCTGCCGTCATGGTTCCCGAACCGCTTGCACGCATCCGTTCCGATCCTCGTTCCTGCGGGCCGGTCCCTGAGGCCGGCCGTTCCTCTCGCAAGCTCCCGGTTGACGGCGCAAGGCGCACGCAATCCGGGTTTTCGGACCGAACCTAGCGGCCAGATGGTTAAGGCGGCATTAACCATGCGTGAACGGCCGCTGAAAACGGGATGCCCGCCGGAAAAAGGCCGGCGGGCATCGGGCCTGATGCATGGCGACGGGATCAGGCGCCCCGGATTTCCTGCTCCGGATTGGCCCCGATCCGGTGGATCGACAAGTCGGCTCCACGCAGTTCCTCGGTTTCCGACAGGCGCAGGCCCGTGACTGCCTTGAGCACACCGTAGACAATGAAACCGGCTGCCGCCGCATAGGCAACGCCGAGCGCCGAACCGGCAAGCTGGCTCATGAAGGAAACGCCGCCGAGGCCGCCCAGTGCCTCCAGCCCGAAAATGCCCGCCGCAAGGCCGCCCCAGAGCCCGCAAAGCCCGTGCAACGGCCAGACGCCCAGAACGTCATCGATCTTCAGTTTCTCCTGGCAGAAGGTGAACCCCTTTACGAAGATGATCCCGGCCGCCGCGCCAACCGCCAGCGCGCCGGCGGGATGGAAGATGTCGGACCCGGCGCACACCGCGACGAGGCCCGCCAATGCGCCATTGTGAACGAAGCCGGGGTCATTGCGCCCGGCCAGGAGGGCCGCGACAATACCGCCGACCATGGCCATCAGCGAGTTGATGGCCACCAGGCCGGATGCCGATCCGACCGACTGCGCACTCATCACGTTGAATCCGAACCAGCCCGTGCACAGCAGCCAGGAGCCGAGCGCCAGCCACGGGATGGACGATGGCGGGATGCCGACCGAACGCCCGGAACGGGTGTAGCGGCCAAGGCGCGCGCCCAGCAGGACCACCGCACCGAGCGCGATCCATCCGCCGACGGCGTGGACGACGATGGATCCGGCGAAATCGTGGAAGGGATGGCCGAAGGCGGATTCAATCGCGGCCTGGATGCCGAAATTGCCATTCCACACGATGCCCTCGTAGAGCGGATAGACGAGCCCGACCAGCGCCGCGGTTGCGAAGCATTGCGGCAGGAACCGCATCCGCTCCGCGATGCCGCCGGAAATGATGGCGGGAATGGCGGCGGCAAAGGTCGTCAGGAAGAAGAATTTCACCAGGGTGAAGCCCTGCGGCAGGAAGATCTCGCCCCCCTGGCTGCCCGAAAGGACCGCAGCATTGACGAAGAATGTCAGGCCATAGGCGACAGTGAAGCCGACGAAGAAATAGGCGATGGTGGAAATGGCGAAGTCCACGAGGATCTTCACCAGGGCGTTCACCTGGTTCTTGTGGCGCACCGTTCCTACTTCGAGGAAGGCGAAGCCCCCATGCATGGCGAACACGAGGATGGCGCCGATGAGGACGAAGAACACGTCTCCGCCGATCTGGTCGTTTTGCATCTTTTTGTCCCGTCCGTTCCGTTTTCCGGATTGATGGGACCGCACTAATCAAGATGCATGCCACAAAGGCACATGCCCGAATCGATCGCAGGAGATCCGTTGGCGGCGGGACACCAGGGGAAAAGTGCCCATTTCCCGGGCAGCGCAAAAAGCAAATGCTCAGGAAATGGGCTTCTCGCCTGCGCCGGGGGCATTTGCCGCAGGCGGAACGCTCAGGCGTGATAGGCCGCCTCGCCATGCGAGGTGAGGTCGAGGCCCTGGCGTTCCTTGTCCGCCTCCACCCTCAGGCCGACCACCATGTCGACTATCTTGTAGAGGATGAAGGAGATGACACCGCACCACACGATGGTGATGGCCACCGCCTGGATCTGGATCAGCGTCTGGCCGGCGATGGAATAGTCGTCGCCGCCCGTGCCGCCGAGTCCGGGAGCGGTGAAGATGCCCGTGCCGACCGCGCCGATGATGCCGCCAATGCCGTGCACGCCGAACACGTCGAGGCTGTCGTCATAGCCGAACCTGTTCTTGACCACCGCGACGAAGAAATAGCAGCCCGCCGACGCGATGGCGCCGAGCACGATCGCGCCGACCGGACCGACGCTGCCCGCCGCCGGCGTGACCGCGACAAGGCCGGCAACCAGGCCGGACGCCGCGCCCAGCATGGACGCCTTGCCGCGCAGCACGGCTTCCAGCCCCGCCCATGCCAGGATGGCGCCTGCCGTGGCGGTGAATGTGTTGATCATGGCCAGTGCGGCACCGCCATTGGCTTCGAGGTTGGAACCGGCATTGAAGCCGAACCAGCCGACCCACAGGATCGAGGCGCCGACCATGGTCAGGGTCATGGAATGGGGCGCCATCATGTCCTTGCCAAGCCCGATGCGCTTGCCGACGAGGATCGAACCGATCAGCGCGGCGATGCCGGCATTGATATGCACGACCGTGCCTCCGGCGAAATCGAGAGCGCCCATGTTGAAGATCAGGCCGGATGCATCCCAGACCATGTGGGCGACGGGGAAATAGACGAAGGTGACCCAGAGCAGCGTGAAAAGCAGGACCGCCGAGAACTTGATGCGCTCGGCGAAGGCGCCGACGATCAGTGCCGGCGTGATGGCGGCGAAGGTCATCTGGAAGGCGATGAAGACATATTCGGGAATGACGACACCGTCGGTGAAGGTGGGCGCGGTCGATTCGGGGGTGACGCCGGCCAGGAAAAGCTTGCCGAAGCCGCCCCAGAACGGGCTGGTGCCGCCGCCGAAGGCGAAGGAATAGCCGTAGACCACCCAGACAACCATCACCAGCGCGGTGATCAGCGTGCACTGCATGAGAACCGAAAGCATGTTCTTGGCCCGCACCAGGCCGCCGTAGAACAGCGCAAGGCCCGGCAGGATCATGAACAGGACGAGCAGGGTGGAGACCATCATCCACGCCGTGTCGCCCTTGTCCATGACCGGCTGGGCCGCGTCCTGGGCCGCCGCGGGCAGCAGGCCGGCTGCAAGCAGAAGGGCGGCGAAAGGCGCCGCCCGCAGAAATCGCATAGCCATCATGTGAACTCCGAGAAGAGATGTCGCAACCGGCGAACCGGATCGATGTCCACCTCTCAAGGATCGTGCCAGTTTTTGAATCACGACCAAAGCTCTGATTTGACTTGATAATTTGAACGAGGCAGAGCGTGTCCGGAATATGCGCCAGCACGTGATGCCTAGGATTTGGGCAGATTTGGCAATACTGACTTCTATATGGGCAAAAAAGAACCCGGCCGAAGCCGGGTTGAAGGTGGCGGCGTCACCTGAGCAACGCCGCGACGGGATGGAGACGACCGTCAGAAGCGCGTGCCCGCGGCCGTGAATTCCGGATAGGCCTCGACGCCCACTTCCGCCTTGTCCAGGCCGATGGCCTCTTCCTCGGCCGAAACCCGGATGCCGATGATGGCCTTGAGGATCAGCCAGATGACGGCGCTGACGACGACTGTGAAGACGCCATAGGCCAGGATGCCGACGATCTGCACGCCGAAGGAGGCATCGGCATTCGACAGCGGCACGATGAACGTGCCCCAGATGCCGGCCAGCAGGTGGACCGGAATGGCGCCGACCACGTCGTCGATCTTCAGCTTGTCAATGGCCGGCACCGCGAAGACCACGATGATGCCGCCGACGGCGCCGATGACGATGGACAGGAAGGGCGAGGGGTTGAGCGGTTCGGCGGTGATCGACACCAGGCCTGCCAGGGCGCCGTTGAGCACCATGGTCACGTCCACCTTGCCGTAGATCAGCGGCATCAGGATCATGACGGCGACCACGCCGCCCGCTGCCGCGAGGTTGGTGTTGGCGAAGATGCGCGACACGTCGGAAACGTCACCGATCGTGCCCATGGCGAGCTGCGAGGCACCGTTGAAGCCGAACCAGCCGAGCCACAGGATGAAGGTTCCGAGCGTGGCCAGCGGGATCGAGGAACCCGGCATCGGCTGGACCTTGCCGTCGACATACTTGCCCTTGCGCGCGCCGAGGATCAGGGCGCCGGTCAGCGCGCACCAGCCGCCGACCGAGTGGACCAGCGTCGAACCCGCGAAGTCCTGGAAGCCCATGGCGTCGAGCCAGCCCGCACCCCACTTCCACGACCCGGCGATCGGATAGATGAAGCCGGTCAGGATGACGGTGAAGAGCATGAAGGGCAGCAGCTTGATGCGCTCGGCCAGCGTGCCCGAGACGATCGACGCCGCGGTGGCCACGAACACCATCTGGAAGAACCAGTCCGACGCCGTCGAATAGCCGGTGTCGAGCGCATTGCCGCCGACCGGATCGAAGGAGTAGGGACCGAAGGAGCCGAAATAGCCGCCGTCGACGCCCGTGTACATCAGGTTGTAGCCGACGATCCAGTACATGATGCCGGCCACCGAATAGAGGCCGATATTCTTCAGGCATTGCATGGAAACGTTCTTGGAACGCACCAGCCCGGCCTCGAGCATGGCGAAGCCGGCCGCCATCCACATGACCAGGAAACCGCCGACCAGGAACAGCAGCGTGTTGAAGATGTAGGCTGTTTCCGGACTGACGGCCGGCGCGGCATCCTGGGCCAGGGCCACGCCCGCCATGCCGGCAAGCATCACGCCCGACAGGGCCGCGGTGGAAAGGGTCTTAAAGGTCATCAAAACTACTCCTGTCCCTTACAATGCTTCCGCGTCGGACTCGCCCGTGCGGATCCGCACGGCCTGTTCGATCGCGTAGACGAAGATCTTGCCGTCGCCGATCTGGCCGGTCTTGGCCGCGCCCGAGATCGCCTCGATGGCCTTGTCGACCATGTCGGTGGCAACGGCGACCTCGATCTTGAGCTTGGGCAGGAAGCTGACGGCGTATTCCGCGCCGCGGTAGATTTCCGTATGCCCTTTCTGACGTCCGTAGCCTTTGACTTCGGTGACGGTCAGGCCCTGGATCCCGACCGAGGTCAGCGCTTCGCGCACCTCGTCGAGCTTGAACGGCTTGATGATTGCCATCACGATTTTCATAAGGTTTCACCCTCGCTTGAATGCGGTCGCCCGCGTTTCGAAAACCGCGGCATGGGATGCCTGCGATTACAGGCTCCGATTCAAGCGCCGTGCCAGTTTGACTCAGTCCGGCACAAGGGATTGATATCAATGAATAAAAAAAGGCATCATGCAATGCAATGCGAGCTTTCGCATATGCAATATGATTAATTTATGTGCATTTACAGGAAAATGCCTATTTTTTGGACTTTGTTCTTTGGCGGATCAGCCCTTCCTGCGCCATGGAGGCTATCAGCGTGCCGTCGCGCCCATACAGGAACCCCCGCGTAAAGCCGCGCGAACCCTGTGCGGAGGGGCTGTCCTGTGTGTAGAGCATCCAGTCGTCGAACCGGGCCGGGCGGTGGAACCACATTGAATGGTCGAGGCTCGCCACCTGCAGGTCGCGGTCGAAAACCGCCCGCCCGTGCACGAAGAGCGAGGTGTCGAGCAGCGTCATGTCCGACAGATAGGCCAGCACGGCGGCCTGCAGTGCCGGTTCGTCCGGAACCGGGCCGGTGGTGCGAATCCATGTATTCTGCCGCGGCGGCAGCTTTTCGCGGCTGGTATAGTGCGCCACCTCAACCGGTTTCATCTCGATCGGTCTCGGCCGCTCGAAATAGTTCCGGATGCTTTCCGGCAACTGGTCGATGAAGCGTTCGATGAGCTGCTTTTCCGACAGCAGGTTCTCGGGCGCGGGGACGTCCAGCGGAATGTCGAACTGGTGTTCGAGCCCGTCCTCCGCGCGCTGGAACGAGGCAATGAGCGTGAAGATGGCATGGCCGTGCTGGATGGCGTTGACACGGCGCGTCAGGAATGAGGAGCCGTCGCGGATGCGGTCAACCTGGTAGATGATGGGAACCGACGGATCGCCGGGCAGCATGAAATAGCAATGCAGGGAATGGACGTGGAAGCGGTCCGTCACCGTTCGCTGCGCGGCGACCAGCGACTGGCCGATCACCTGGCCGCCGAAAACGCGCTGCCAGCCGACCTGCGGACTGCGGCCGCGAAACAGGTTGTGTTCCAGGTATTCGAGATCGAGGATCTCGAACAGCATGTCCATGGCGCTGACCATCGGTACTCCGTCACGACGAATTCGACATGACGGTTCGACCAGCAAGCGCACGACGCGTCAAGCCCGTTGACGCGTGCGGAAGTTTCAGGAACGTGGCGGGGTGCGCGCCAGTTCAGCCTCGATGGCCAGGGTGATGCGCGGGTCGCCGGGCCGGACACGGCTCGCAAAGCCGGCGGACGGTATGCCGTCGCGGCCGATCAGCACCTTGTGGAAGTTCCAGCCGGGCACGCCATTGCGGCCCAGCGCCCTCTCGAAAGCCTTGTAGAGCGGATGGGCGTTGGCGCCGCGCACCACCGTCTTGCCCGCCATGGGAAAGGTGACATCATAGGTCTGCGTGCAGAATTCCTTGATGTCGCTGGCACTGCCCGGTTCCTGCCGGCCGAAATCGTTCGACGGCACGCCGATCACGACAAGCCCGCGCGCCGCATAGCGCCGCCAGAGCGCCTCCAGCCCCTCATACTGCGGCGTGAAGGCGCATTTCGACGCGGTATTGACGACAAGCAGCACCTTGCCGGAAAACCGTGACAAGGCCAGCGCATTGCCGTCGAGCCCGTCGAGGGTGAAACCGGTTACCACCGGTCCGGTCTGCGCCGACGCGCCGGCAGGGGCAAGGAGCGCGGCGGCGGCAAGCGAAATGAATGCGCGGCGGTGCATCATGGCATTTTCTCCTTCGATGCCTTATCTACGGAAACGGAACCAGGACGGATGACAGGCTTGAGCGATGGCCGGGACTGAAAACGAATTCGACATTCTCATCGCGGGTGCGGGCTATGTGGGCGTGGCCGCGGCCGTGTCCATCGCCGGATCGGCACCGGACCTGAGGATCGGGGTCGTCGACGCTGCACCGGAAGGCGTCTGGAAAAAGGATACCCGTTGCTCGGCCATCGCCGCCGCCGCCGTTCGCATGCTGGACCGCCTCGGCGTCTGGCAGGCGATGATCGGCGAGGCACAGCCGATCAACGAAATGGTGGTGACCGATTCGCGCACGGCCGATCCGGTTCGCCCGGTCTTCCTGACATTCGACGGCGATGTCGCGCCCGGCGAACCCTTCGCCTGGATGGTGCCCAACCGGGTGATGAACGGCGCCTTGCGTGACAAGGCCGCGGAACTGGGCGTCACCATCCTGCAATCCACCCCGGTCGAGGGCTTCGACACGCTGCCCGGCCATGTCGAAATCCGCGCTGCGGACGGCCGGATCTTCAGCGCCCGCCTGCTGGCCGCCGCCGACGGCGTCCGCTCGCGCCTGCGCGAACAGGCGGGCATCCGCACCGTCTCCTGGGATTACGGCCAATCCGGAATCGTCTGCACCGTGGCGCATGAGCGCCCGCATGAAGGCCGTGCCGAGGAGCATTTCCTGCCCGCCGGACCCTTCGCCACGCTGCCGCTCAAGGGCAACCGCTCCTCCATCGTCTGGACCGAGCGCACCGCCGATGCGGAGCGTCTCGTCAACGAGGATTCCTTCGTCTTCGAGGTCGAGCTGGAAACCCGCTTCGGTCACAAACTCGGCCATATCCGCCTGGAGGACACGCCCCGCGCCTGGCCGCTCGGCCTGACCCTGGCGCGCGACTTCGTCGCTCCGCGTTTCGCCTTGGCTGGCGATGCCGCCCACGGCATTCATCCCATTGCCGGGCAGGGTCTCAATCTCGGTTATCGCGATGTCGCCGCGCTGGCGGAAGTCGTTGTCGAGGCCTCGCGGCTCGGTCAGGACATCGGCGCCCTCGATGTCCTTGAACGCTACCAGCAATGGCGCCGTTTCGAGACCGTCCAGATGGGAATCACCACCGACGTGCTGAACCGCATGTTTTCCAACGACTTCGGCCCGCTGCGCGCGATCCGCGACTTCGGCCTCGGCATGGTCGACCGCATGCCCGCGCTGAAAACACATTTCATCCGCCAGGCCGCCGGCCTCACCGGAGCCACGCCGCGCCTGCTGAAGGGCGAGGCGCTCTGACATCACCGCGAAAGGACCGGACATGGATCGCGAACTCGATTTCGACGAGGTGGCGAAGCTCGCCGCCAGTTCCGCGGAGGCGCTGGCCGGATACCCGGCCGACCTTGCCGGGATGATCGGCGAAATGGTGCTCTGGCTGGAGCGGCACCGCCTTCCCGGCCTCGCCCTTCTGGCCGGCTGGCTGGAAAACGCGCCCGTCTTCAATGCCGACGCCGCAGGGCCGAAGATCGACGCCGACGGCATGGTCGGCTTTCCCGATCCCTTCATCGGCGGCATGTTCATCGTCGACCGGTTCGATGAATGGACCCTGCCCGGCCTGATGGAAGGGCCCGAACATGGCGCGGCCCTGATGACGCCCTTTCTTGCCATGGGGGCGCACAAGCGCTCGATGCCGCTGGAAATCGTCTTCTTTGGCGACGAATCGACACAAGGCGAGGCGGGCCGCCTCACCTACCGGGACGGCAAGTCGGTTTTCGAGGGCAAGACCGCCCTTCTGGCCGGCGCACGCCGCATCGGCATGTCGAAGCCGGATTTCCTTGCCCGCCAGCCGCAGGCCCCGCTCGAAGCGGTCGTCACGGTCGACGAGGCCATCCTCGCACGCCTCACGCCGCGCCGCTCAAGCTGACCGTTTCCGCTGCAACGCAACAGGAAATGCTGCGTCGCCGAGATCACCGGCGCGATGAAACGATCATGCCCGGAACACGCTGCCGGCATTCGCTTCGCTGCGCGGAAACCCCTGAAATGGCAACCAAAATACGCGCATAGGCGTTATCCTTGAGGCAATGAAATCCTTGAGGGAGGAAAGGCAATGCTGCATGTGGAACAACCCGCCCGCAGGGCCCCGGCCGGCGCCGGAACCCTGCAATTGACAGATATCACCGCCGATGCCGCCCGGCTGCCGGGCTTCGACGGCCATGAACAGGTCTGGCTCGGCCGTGACCGCGACCGCGGTCTCACCGCCATCGTTGCGATTCACGACACGACGCTCGGGCCGGCTCTGGGAGGAACACGCGTCTGGGCCCATGAATCGCTCGATGCCGCGATCACCGATGCCTTGCGCCTGTCGCGCGGCATGACCTGCAAGTCGGCAATCGCCAATGTGCCCTTCGGCGGCGGCAAGGCCGTCATCAAGGCCGATGCGCGCACGCAGAAGACGCCGCAATTGCTGGACGCATATGCCGGGATGCTCGCCGCCTTGCAGGACCGCTTCTTTACCGGCGAGGATGTCGGCCTGACCGTGGCGGATGCCGACTACCTGCGCGAACGCAC
Organism: Zhengella sedimenti; assembly: GCF_046506625.1. NCBI lineage: Bacteria > Pseudomonadati > Pseudomonadota > Alphaproteobacteria > Hyphomicrobiales > Notoacmeibacteraceae > Zhengella > Zhengella sedimenti. The sequence continues at coordinate 585,678 of NZ_JBKFFP010000001.1, read as the reverse complement.
GCCCAACGTGACCGGCACCACCACCGGCGGTTCCGGCAATCCGTCACCCGTGACGGCACTTGGCGTCTTTCTCGGTCTCAAGGCCGCGGTGCGCCACCGCTACGGCTCGGATGTGACGGGCGAACTGCGCGTCGCGGTCCAGGGCCTCGGCTCCGTGGGCTGGTCGCTCTGCGAAATGCTGCACCAAACCGGTGCCCGGCTGGTCGTTACCGACATTGACGAAGCGCGTTGCCGTGAGGCGGCGAAGGCGTTTGGCGCCACCGTGACGCCTGCCGGCGCCATCCTGGAAGCCGACGCCGACGTTTTCGCGCCGTGTGCGCTGGGTGGCGTGCTCACGCCCGCGACCATTGACAGCCTGAAGGCCGGCATCGTGGCGGGTTCGGCCAACAACCAGCTCGCCGACGAGGCCGATGCCGCGCGGCTGAAGGCGCGGGGCATCCTCTATGCGCCGGATTACGTCATCAATGCGGGCGGCCTCATCAATGTTGCCGCCGAACTGGCGCCCGGCGGTTATGATCGCGCGGATGCCCTGACCCGCGTGGACCATATTCCGGATGTTCTGACGCGGATTTTCCGCCGCAGCGACGAGACCGGCGAACCCACAAACACGATCGCCGAACGAATGGCGGCGGAGCGTCTTTCCGCCGCCCGGTGAGCCCCTTGCCGCCAGACCCGCACCACGCATGCCGCCGGATTCCTATCTGGCGGCAGCATCGGTGAGTTTGCCCACCGCCCCGGCCATGGCCTCCAGCGCCGGACCCGCGTCATCGAGTGCGTAGCGGTCTGCAAGTTCGTCCGCGGAGAGGTAGCCGATCCTTGTCTGACCGCCGTCGTCCCAGATGAGAACCCGTATCGGCAGGTCGAGACCCGCCTTGGGGTCGGCAGCCATGACCGGTGTCCCGATCCACGGATTGCCGAACATGACCAGCGTGGCCGGAGGGATCGGCTGGCCGGTCTCTTCCGCGCCCTTGGCGTGATCGACGCGGGCAAACACCTTTGCGCCCGCCTTCTCCACGGCCGAGACAAGCCTGTCGGCGGTCGTCGCCACGTCGGATGAGCTGTCCTTGACGATCCAACCGTCAGCGGCCTGTGCCGCGGTTGCGGCCAGCATGGAAATGGCCGCGATCAGTACAATGCGCATGTCTGTTCTCCTTGGATCCTTGCCCCATCCGGGGATGAGGCCATGCCCCGCACAGGCATGGCCGGTTGGAATGAGATTGAAGGGCGCTGGCCCGCCGCGAGGCGGATCATTTCATGCGCACGCCGCGATAGGCCTCGTCGCCCCAGAGAGCGCGCACCGAATCGGTGCGCCGGCTGCCATCGCGATAGCGCTTGTAGGCGCTGGCCCGCGTGACGTAGCCGAACCGGCTCAAGGTGCGTTCCTCGCTCTTGTAGTAATCCTGGTGATACTCTTCCGCGGGCCAGAAGCGGACCGGACCCTCGACAGGCGTCACGATCTTCCTGCCAAGGCTTTTTTCCGCCTCCGCCACGGCCTCGCGCGCGGCTTTCGCCTGCGCCTCGTTCAGCGCATGGATGGCGGTGGTGTATGAATGACCCCGGTCATAGAACTGCCCGCCGGCATCGGTGACGTCGATCGTGCGCAGGAAGGTCGCCACCAGTTCCTTGTAGGAAATGACATCCGGATCGAATTCGATGCGGACCACTTCGCGGTGCCCGCCGCGCTCGTGGTTTTCATAGGTCGGATTCTTCGTCTTGCCACCGGCATAGCCCGAAACGGTTTCGGTGACGCCGGGCACCTTGTCCATGTCGGCTTCGACGCACCAGAAGCAACCGCCGGCAAAAAGCGCAGTTTCGGCACGCGCCATGCCGGTCATCATGACAAGCGCCGCACCGGCGGCGCAGACCAGGGTCTTGAAGCGGGTCATGAGCTTGTCCTCCATGTTCGGGCGGAAACTGGAACAGGCCCCGGACGCATTCAAGTCACAGCTTGACAAATCGGCGTGAACGGCCGCGCCGGGCGGCGAACCGTTCGTCTGCAACCTTTCGCCGCTACGGTCGTTGACAGGTGTGCGCCCGCGCAGGGGCGCGCGGCATCAAACGGGGAGAAGACCATGAATCGCCATGCCACTGCAGTCTGGAAAGGCGCACTTGCCGACGGAAAAGGCACGATCGACACCCAGTCCGGCGCCTTTTCCTCGGTGCCCTACTCGTTCCGCACCCGCTTCGAGGATGAGGAGGGACACAGCGGAACCAATCCGGAAGAACTCATCGCCGCCGCCCACTCGGCCTGTTTCGCCATGCAGCTTTCCCATCTCCTGGCGGAGAACGGGACACCGCCGGAGCGGCTGGAAGCCAAGGCGGTCGTCAGTCTCGCACGCGAGGATGGCGGCTTTTCCATCCGCTCAAGCGCGCTCGAACTGCAAGCCAGCGTGTCCGGCATTGCGCAGGCGGACTTCCAGGAACTCGCTGAAAAGGCAAAGAGCGGCTGCCCGGTTTCCCGCGCGCTCGGCGCCATCACCGTGACGCTGGACGCCAGGCTCGTCTGAAGTCAGTCGCCCAGCGAATCGAAGACGGAAAGGGCTTCGGCGCCATAGATCATCGAGGGTCCGCCGCCCATGTAGACCGCGACGGCGATGGTTTCGACGATTTCCTCGCGGGTGGCGCCGTATTTCTTTGCCGCCTTGGCATGGAAGGCCAGGCAACCGTCGCATCGTGCGGTGATTCCGATGCCGAGCGCGATCAGTTCCTTGGTCTTGGAGTCGAGCGCTCCCGGCGTGATCGCCGCCTTGGCAAGATCACCGAAACCCTTGGCCGCATCCGGCATTTCCTTGCGCAGCGCCGCCATGCGCGCATTGGTCTGGTCGATGAAAGCGCCCCAATCGGTTGTGGCCATGGATGGTGATCCCCTGAGGAAGAGTTGCTGTTGCCGCGGGTCTTGCCATGACACGCAAGCCGCGGCCTTGACGGGAATCAATCTTGCGGGCGTTTACGCCCCGGCCGCCTCCAGCCGGGCCTTCAATGCCGCAACCTCTTCCTCAAGCTGACGGACGCGCTCTTCCAGTTCCGATATGGCGGTCGACGCCGCAGGGCGCGGCGCGGGCCTTGCAGGCATGTCCGATATGTCGACATCGCCGGCCAGCAGATGCGCGAAGCGGTCTTCGCGCTGCCCCGGTGCCCGGCCGATTTCCTTGACCAGCGGCGGGCGCTGGCCGATCAGCATGTCGAGTTCTTCACGCACGGCTTCAGCCGAACCGAAATGCGCCATGCGCTCGGTGCGAGTCATCAATTCGTTGAGTGTCTGCGGCCCGCGCAGCAGGAGCAGCGCCAGGAGGGCCGATTGCGGTGCCGTGAGCCGGAACGTCCTGGCCGCGAGATGTTCGAAACGCTCGGCCCGGGATCCGAAGACCCGCCGCGCCAGCCCCTTGTCCTCAAGCGACTTGAGCGCCCGGTTGATCTCCACAGGCTCCATCGCCATCACCGGCTCGCGCGAACTCTTCTGGTTGGCGGCCGACTGGAGGGCGTTCAGCGTGAGCGGATAGACATCCGGCGTCAGCAACTGCTTCTCCATGAGGCAGCCCAGCACGCGGACCTCGAACGGATTGAGATGGGGGAGATCGGAATCACTCATGACAGGAACCAGTTATCCGGGTTGCCGGCCGCGCGGCAAGCCCGGAGGCGGGAAAAATCCGGCACCGGCCTTTCGCTGCACCCGGCCAGGCCTTGCGGGCCGATATCTCACCCCTTTCCTTGGCGCCGGTTTTCTGCTGACACTGGCCCTGTGCGCCCGGCCCTCAGGCCGGCGCCTCGAAGGCACGGAGCGGCAAGAATGAAGACCTGTGACATCGTGATCGCGGGAGGAGCCATCATGGGCTCTTCCATCGCCTGGTTCCTGCGCGAACACGGGTTCAGCGGTTCCATCGCGCTTGTCGAGCGCGACCCGGGTTTCGCCCGCGCGGCAACGACGCTCTCCTGCGCCTCCATCCGGCAGCAATTCTCGATCGCCGAGAATATCGCCCTGTCGCGTTTCACGCTGGATTTCTTCCGTGATCTCGCGGACCATTTCGGCGACGATGCCGACATTGCCTTCCGCGAAAAGGGATATCTCATCCTGGCCAGCGAGCAGGGCCTGCCCGTGCTCGAAGCCAATCATGCGGTGCAGAAACAGGCCGGCGCCGATATCGTCCTGGAGGACGGCGCCACACTCGCCAGGCGATTTTCCTGGTTGAACCCGGAGGGGATCGCAGCCGGAACCTATGGCGTCTCCGGGGAAGGCTGGTTCGATGCCCATCACCTGCTGGCCCTGTTCCGCCGGGCGCTGAAGACCCGCGAAATTGATCTCGTCACCGGCACCGTGACGGGACTGGAGGTCTCCTCGGGCCTGGTGCGCGCCGTCTCGCTGGACGATGGCCGGCGGCTGGGCTGCGGCACATTCATCAATGCGGCCGGCCCGCAGGCCGGCGCCATCGCCGCAATGGCCGGCATCGACCTGCCCGTGGAGCCACGCAAGCGGTCCGTCTTCGTCTTCGAATGCCGCGAACGGTTCGACGATATGCCGTTGATGGTGGACCCGTCCGGCGTCTATGTGCGCCCGGAAGGGTCTGTGTACATCACCGGCGGCGCGGAGGACGCCGCAGACGACCGGCGCGCCGGTGAAGACGATTTCGAGCCGGACTGGGACCTGTTCGAATCCGTCATCTGGCCGGTGCTTGCCACCCGCGTGCCCGCCTTCGAGGCCATCAAGCCGGGCCGGGCCTGGGCCGGGCATTACGACTACAACACGCTCGACCAGAACGCGGTGATCGGCCCGCATGCGGACCTGTCCAACTTCTGGTTCTGCAACGGTTTCTCGGGTCATGGATTGCAGCAGGCCCCGGCCGCCGGAAACGCCATCGCGGAACGGATCGTCCATGGCGGCTACCGCACCATCGACCTGTCGCGCTTTGCCCATGAGCGGATTGCCGCGGGCCGGCCCATGCGGGAACTCAACGTGATCTGACCGGCACGTCCGTGATTCGCATCAAGGTCCGCGCACGGTCATGAAACGCAGCCCCTTTGAAATTCGCCGCGCCTTTGCTAAAGCCCGTGCCAGACAGTTCACAGGGAAATGGCCATGGACAAGTTCACCAAGCTCACAGGCGTTGCCGCACCGATGCCGATCGTCAACATCGACACGGACATGATCATTCCGAAGGACTACCTGAAGACGATCAAGCGGACCGGGCTGGGAACCGGGCTTTTCTCCGAGATGCGCTACAACGAGGACGGCACCGAAAACCCCGACTTCGTGCTCAACAAGCCGGCCTATCGCAATGCGCAGATCCTCGTCGCCGGCGACAATTTCGGCTGCGGTTCCTCGCGCGAACATGCGCCCTGGGCGCTGCTCGATTTCGGCATCCGCTGCGTGATCTCCACCTCGTTCGCCGACATCTTCTACAACAACTGCTTCAAGAACGGCATCCTGCCGATCCGGGTCAGCCAGGAAGAGCTCGACAAGCTGATGGACGATGCCGAACGCGGCGCCAACGCCACGCTGACCGTCGATCTGGAAGCCAGGGAAATCCGCGGTCCCGACGGCGGTGTCATCACCTTCGAGCTGGACGAATTCAAGCGCCACTGCCTGCTCAACGGCCTTGACGATATCGGCCTGACGCTCGAAAAGGCGTCGGCCATCGAAACCTTCGAGAAGAAGGCGGCCGAGACACGTCCCTGGGCCTGAAAGGGTCCGGAACCGCGCGAATGAAGCCCTTTCTCCCCCGGCGCTTCGAGGGACTCGTCTTCGGTCTGCTCCTGACCGGGATGATGTCCTGCCTCGTCTCCGGCCTGTCCGTTTTCCTGGCGCGCGGTGCCGCGCCGGGCTTTGCCGGGCTCTGGCTGGCCGCATGGCTGCCATCATGGGCGCTGGCCTTTCCGGTTGTCCTCTTCGTCAATCCCCTGGTCCGCCGGATCGTGGGAACCATCGTGAAGCCACAGTGACTCCCGAACGAAAGACACCCTGGCCATGCGCAAGCTGATTTCCACCGGATCGCCCTTCGAGAAGCAGGCCGGCTACAGCCGGGCGGTTGTCGATGGCGATTTCTGTTTCGTATCCGGAACGACCGGTTACGACTATGCCGGACAGCGTGGAAGCACAGGCGCGCAACACCTTCGCCACCATCGCGGCCGCGCTGGCGGAAGCAGGATTTGGGCTCGCCGACGTGGTTCGGGCCGTCTATTATGTCACCGATGCCGCGCATGCGGATGCCGTCTTCAAGGTGACGGGCGAACACTTCGGCGATATCCGCCCCGCGGCGACCATGGTCGTTGCCGGCCTGATCCGGCCGGAGATGAAGGTCGAGATCGAGGTGACGGCCCGCAAGCGGAACTGAGGAATCGCCCATGACCCGGGACCCGGACGGCAAGCCGCATTTCTGTCCCGGCTGCGGCGCGCGCCAGCGTTTCTTTCCACGCTATCCCTGGCATTTCTGCCAGGCCTGCCTCGACCGGGCCACCGATGCGGAAAACCGCGCCCTCATCTTCGGCAATGCCAGCCTCTCCGGTGGGCTTGCCTGGGCCTATCGGGACGATCCGGACAGGACTGACAGCGCCTCACTGGAGGTGGTCTGCCTCATTGCCGGCCGCCCGGTTCTCGTTCGCGAGGCAAGGTTCGGCGGCGTTGTCGCGGAACCGTTGACGGACGGCCCGGCAGGTGCCCGGCTCGAAGACGCGGTCGATCTGAGCCGCCGCCACCGGCTGGAGGCGGCACGCGCCCGCCTGGTCAACCGCCGATTGTGAGCGTCCTGCGGGCGCTGCGGATGACCTCGCCCCCGCGCAGCAATTCGATCAGCAGGCCATGCTCGCCCGCTGCGGGCGCGCCCCGCTTGCCGGCGAAGACCGAATAGGTGGCCTTGGAGCGGTCCATGGGCTTGGACGTGACGTCGGCGATGACGCCTCCGGCGGGCCCGTTCAGGCGCAGGCGGATGCGGTCGCCCTTGCGCAGATTGGCGAACCATGCCCATCCGGTCAGGGCGCCGGCGCGGACGTCCGGCGGCCTTGGCGCCCCGGTTTCGCCCAAGGCATCGTGATCCACCGCGCCGGATGCAAACCCGGCATCCAGCAGGGTGCCGTCGCCATCGCCGAGCCGTCCGGCGAAATCGCCGTCGAACAGGGACCGGACCTCGCCCAGCCCGTTATCGCAACCCGCATCCAGCGGTCGACCGGTCAGAAGATCGACCGGCTTGCCGTCGATACGCAACTCCGCATGCACATGGGGAAACTGCGCCAGTCCCGATGCGCCGATCTGGCCGATCGGCTGTCCGCGGGCCACCTTGTCACCGTTGCGCACACGCACGGATCCTTGCCGCATGTGGCAATACTGCGTGACCGAGCCGTCACCGTGATCGATGAGCACGCCGTTGCCGCACTCCCGGTCCGCGATGGCCTTGCGGTCGGCCTCGGTGCGCACGAGACGGTCGTCTTCCCCGTCGCGGGTGCCGCGCACGACACCCTCGCGCATGGCAAGGACGGACACGCCCCGCGCCATGTCGGCCATCGAGCGCACCCGGATGTCGATTCCGGTATGCCCGTCATAGGTCGCCGGCCCGCAGTAGGGGTCCGCAGCACCGGGACCGGGCTCCATGTCCGGCATCTGCTGCAGAAAACAGCTCCTGCCGAGGTCGCAATCGACGGGCGGGCCGTAATCGCCGGCCAGCGCGGCGGTAACCGGCAGGCCGGCGGCCAGTGCAAGGCCGAGGATACGCAGTTTGGCTGCGAACATGCCTGGACTCCCTGGTTCTGGATGCGTCGCCCGGACAGTATTGCATGAATGACGGCGTTAATGCGACTTGCCTTGTGCGGGCCAGAGGGATAGCAAGACCCGGAATTTGACCATTTTCGGAGGTTTTCACGCCCATGGCATCGCGCAAGCTCCTTCTTCTTCCCGGCGACGGCATCGGCCCCGAGGCCATGGCCGAGGTGCGCAAGCTCATCACCTGCATGAACGACGAGCTCGGCGCGGGCTTCGAGACCGAGGAAGGCCTTGTCGGCGGCTCGGCCTATGACGCCTGCGGCCAGGCGATCTCCGAAGACGACATGGCCAGGGCCATGGCCGCCGATGCGGTGCTGTTCGGCGCGGTGGGCGGACCGAAGTGGGACGGCGTTCCCTATGAAGTGCGCCCGGAGGCCGGGTTGCTACGCCTGCGCAAGGACATGGAACTCTTCGCCAACCTGCGGCCGGCCATCTGCTATCCGGCGCTGGCGGCGTCCTCCTCGCTCAAGCGCGAGGTGGTCGAGGGTCTCGACATCCTGATCGTGCGCGAACTGACCGGCGGCGTCTATTTCGGCGAGCCCAAGGAGATCATCGACCTTGGCAACGGCCAGAAGCGCGGTATCGACACGCAGGTCTACGATACCTACGAGATCGAGCGCATTTCCGGCGTGGCCTTCGAGCTGGCGCGCACGCGCTCCAACAAGGTCTGCTCGATGGAAAAGCACAACGTGATGAAATCCGGCGTGCTGTGGAAGGAAGTGGTCGCCCAGACGCACAAGGCGAAATATTCCGACGTCGAGCTGACCCACATGCTGGCCGATGCCGGCGGCATGCAGCTCGTCCGCTGGCCCAAGCAGTTCGACGTCATTGTCACCGACAACCTGTTCGGCGACATGCTGTCGGACGTGGCGGCCATGCTCACCGGTTCGCTGGGCATGCTCCCCTCCGCCTCGCTCGGCGCGCCCGACCCGAAGACCGGCAGCCGCAAGGCGCTCTATGAGCCGGTCCACGGTTCCGCGCCCGACATCGCCGGCAAGGGCATTGCCAACCCGATCGCCATGATCGCGTCCTTTGCCATGTGCCTGCGCTATTCGTTCAACATGATCGACCACGCCGACCGGCTGGAGAAGGCCATTGCAGACGTGCTCGACCAGGGCCTGCGCACCGGCGACATCATGTCGGAGGGCTGCACGCAGATCTCCACGGCTGAAATGGGTGACGCCATCCTGGCGCAGTTCCGCGCGCTGGCTGCCTGATACTGCCCTTCCGTTGGACACCGGCCCGGCGGGAATCGACCGCCGGGTCCTCTTGCGCGCTGCTTCCAAAGCCGCAATTGACTCTTCAGCCAAACATCGTAAAAGCGCTCCAGCAGGAAACGGGAACGGAACCGATGCGCGGATTCCTCATTGCATTCATGACCAGCGGGACGGTGGCGGCACCGGCCGGGTTCATGCGTGCCACCCGATTCACCAAGACCACGGCCAAAAAAACGACCGTTACCACGGTCTGATCCTTCTTGGCCTGATCCCCTGATGCTTCCCGGGACAGACCGGGAAGGCGAAAGGCCCGAGCGACAAGTGCCGGGCCGGACGCGAAAAGGGAAGCGACACCGATCCAAGGACGGACACGAACATGGGTTTCAAGATTGCAGTCGTCGGCGCCACGGGCAATGTGGGCCGTGAAATGCTCAACATCCTGGAAGAACGCGGCTTTCCCGCCGACGAGGTGGTGCCGCTGGCATCGCGCCGTTCGGTCGGCCAGGAAGTCTCCTACGGCGACAGGACGCTGAAGGTGAAGGCGCTCGACTCCTACGACTTCTCCGATACCGACATCTGCCTCATGTCGGCCGGCGGCTCGATCTCCAAGGAATGGTCGCCGAAGATCGGAGCGCAGGGCTGCGTCGTCATCGACAATTCCTCGGCCTGGCGCTACGACGCCGATGTGCCGCTGATCGTGCCGGAAGTGAACCCGGACGCGGTTGAGGGCTTCCGCAAGAAGAACATCATCGCCAATCCCAATTGCTCGACCGCCCAGCTTGTCGTGGCGCTGAAGCCGCTGCATGACGCGGCCACCATCAAGCGCGTGGTCGTTTCCACCTACCAGTCGGTTTCCGGCGCCGGCAAGGAAGGCATGGACGAACTCTTCAACCAGACGCGCGCGGTCTTCGTCTCCGATCCGGTGGAAGCCAGGAAGTTCACCAAGCGCATCGCCTTCAACGTCATTCCCCATATCGATGTCTTCATGGAAGACGGCTACACCAAGGAGGAATGGAAGGTGCTGGCCGAGACCAAGAAAATGCTGGACCCGAAGATCAAGGTCACTTGCACGGCGGTGCGCGTGCCGGTCTTCATCGGCCATTCCGAAAGCGTCAACCTGGAATTCGAAAAGCCGATCACGGCGGAAGAGGCGCGCGACATCCTGCGCGAGGCGCCGGGCTGCCAGGTGATCGACAAGCACGAGGACGGCGGCTACATCACCCCGCATGAATCGGCCGGCGAGGACGCCACCTATATCTCGCGCATCCGCGAGGACGCGACGGTGGAGAACGGCCTGGCCATGTGGGTGGTTTCCGACAACCTGCGAAAGGGTGCGGCGCTCAACACGGTGCAGATCGCCGAACTGCTCGTCGCCCGCGGCCTCATCCAGCCGAAGAAGCAGGCGGCCTGAGACGCGACACTTCCGTCTCTTTGACCAAAGGCCCGGACGGTGACGTCCGGGCCTTTTGCGTTTTCGTCCCCGAGGTGGATGCAATCACATCTCGCGTTCCGGATGCACGGCCAGCCCGCGGCCCTTCAGCATCGCGTCGACCGAGGGCATCTTGCCACGGAAAGCCTTGTAGAGCGTCTCCGGATCGGCCGATCCGCCCGCGGCGTAGATATGCGTCTTCAGCTTTTCCGCCAGTTCCGGGTTGAAAGGGTCGCCCGTCTCCTCGAAGGCATCGAAGGCATCGGCGTCGAGAACTTCCGACCAGAGGTAGGAATAATAGCCGGCTGAATAACCGTCGCCGGCAAAGACATGGGCGAAATGCGGTGTCCGGTGTCGCATGGCGATGGCTTCCGGCTTGCCCAGTTTCGCCATGGTATCGGCCTCGAAGGCGATGGCATCGGCGGGCATCTCCGTCTGCTGGTGGAAGGCCATGTCCATCAGCGCCGAAGCCGTGAACTCCACGGTGGCGAAACCCTGGTCGAAGGCCTGCGCGGCGGTGAGCTTGTCGATCAGCGCGCGCGGCATGGGTTCGCCGGTCTTCACATGGCGGGCATGCCTTTCCAGCACTTCCGGCACCGTCAGCCAGTGCTCGTAAAGCTGCGAGGGCAGTTCCACGAAATCGCGCGGCACGGATGTTCCCGAGACCGACGGCCACGTCACCTCGGTCAGCATGCCGTGCAGGGCGTGGCCGAACTCGTGGAACAGGGTGCGCGCCTCGTCCATGGAGAGCAGCGCCGGCTTGCCCGGTGCCGGCTTGGCGAAATTCATCACGTTGTAGATGATCGGCCGCTGCCCGCCTTCCAGCTTGTGGGCCGATTGCAGGGCGCTCATCCAGGCGCCCGAGCGCTTGGTCGGCCGGTTGAAATAATCGGCGATGAAGACACCGCGCGATGAGCCGTCGCCATTGAGGATCTCGAAGACGCGGGCATCCTCGTGCCAGACCTTCAGCTCCGGCTTTTCCTCGAAGGTGAGGCCGAACAGGCGGTTCGCCACGTCGAAACAGGCAGCGATGATGTTGTCCAGCTGGAGATAGGGCTTCAGTTCAGTTTCATCGAAGGCATATTTCTCCGAGCGCAGCCGGTCGGCAAAGAAGCGCCAGTCCCAGCCGGCGATCTCGTGATTGTGCCCGGAGGCGGCGGCGATGCGGCGCAGGTCCGCCTCGTCCGCGGCGGCCTTTTCCTTCGCCATGTCCCAGACCGGTTCCAGCAGATCCATGACCGCGCCGGGCGTCTTGGCCATGGTGTTGTCGAGTTTCAGCGCCGCATAGGTCTCGTAGCCCAGAAGCCGCGCCTTTTCGGCGCGCAGGGCCAGCGTCTCCGCGACGATGGCCGAATTGTCGTGCTCGCCGCCGTTCTGGCCGCGCATGGTGAAGGCATGGAACGCCTTCTCGCGCAGGTCGCGGCGCGGTGACAGCGTCATGAAGGGCTCGTAGATCGAGCGCGACAGGGTGATGGCATGGCGGCCCTTTTCGCCCCGGCTTTCGGCCGCCTCGGCCATGGCGGCGGTCAGGAAATCCGGCAGGCCGTCGACATCGGCGTCATCCAGGAACAGCGCCCAGCCGGCCTCGTCGGCCAGCACGTTCTGGCCGAAGGCCGCGCCGAGACCGGCGAGCCTCTCGTTGATCACGGCCAGGCGCGCCTTCCCGGCCTCGTCGAGCTTCGCGCCGGAACGGACGAAGCCCTTCCACGTCAGTTCCAGGACGCGCGCGGTTTCTCCGTCCAGTTCGAGCCCGTCGCGGCGATTCCACAGGTCGTCGATGCGCGCAAAGAGGTCCGGGTTCATTGAAATGGCAGAGAAATGGCGCGACATCTTCGGCGCCAGTTCACGTTCCAGCTTCTGGATTTGCGGATTGGTATGGGCGCCGGCCAGGCCCCAGAAGATGGCAGCGGCGCGGCTGAGCGCTTCGCCGGCCAGTTCCAGCGCGGCGAGCGTGTTGGCGATGGTCGGCATTGCCGGATTGGCGGCAATGGTGGCGATCTCCCCGGCATGGGCAGCAAGCGCCGCGTCGAAAACCGGCGCGAAATCCTCCGTGCGGATGGCGCCATAGTCCGGCAAGCCGAGCGGGCCGGTCCAGGCGGTCAGCGGATGGGAAGCAAGATCGATCGTCACGGGCTTTTCTCCATTCGGGAAATCGCTGCGGATGTAGGCGGCATGGGCGCCGGTGGCAATGCTTGACTTTCGATCCGGGCAAACTAAAACATTCTTATTATAAGGCATCCTTACTATCGGAGTGTTTGATGGCGGCGATCGATCCAGACGCCCTGGGCTTCCTGCTCAATGACATTTCGCGGCTGATCCGCGCCTCCATGGACCGGGCCCATGCCCAATCGGGCATCGGCGTGACGCCGGGCGAAGCGCGTGTGCTGGCCTTCGCGGCGCGCACGGGGCCGGTGCGCCAGACACGGCTTGCCGAACAGATCGGCGTGGAGGCCATGACCCTGTCCGGTCATCTCGACGGCCTCGAAGGCAAGGGCCTGATCGCGCGGCAGGCCGACCCGTCGGACAGGCGCGCCAAGATCGTCACGCTGCAGCCGGCCGCCGATGCCGTTCTGGAAGCGATCGGCGCCACGGGGCGGGCGATCCGGGCCCAGGCCAGCGCCGGTTTCGACGATGAGGAATGGGAGCAGCTCAAGGCCGCGCTGAAGCGGATCCGTTCCAATCTCAGTGAAAAGGTCACGGAGGCCAGCGATGCGGCATGACGCTTCACCAGCTGGCGCGGGCTTCCGCCCGATCATGAGCGAACGCAGGGTCTCGCTTCTCGGCGCCCTGTTCGTCGTCGTCGGGCCTGTGTCCATGGCCCTTTACACGCCGGCCATGACCGAGATCGTGCAGGCCTTCGGCACCACGGAATCGGCCGTGAAGATGACGCTGGCGCTCTATTTCGCGGGCTTCGCCTTCGCCCAGCTTGCCGGAGGCCCCCTGTCGGATGCGCTCGGGCGGCGGCCCGTGATGATGATCTTCATGGGCATCTATGTTGCCGCCAGCCTTCTGGCACTGTCGGCGCCCGGGATCGAGACGCTGCTGGCCGCGCGCTTCCTGCAGGGTGTGGGCGCATCGGCGGGCGTCGCCATCGCCCGCGCCATGGTGCGCGACCTGTTCGACCATGAGCAGTCGTCGCGGATCATGAACCTGATCGGGATCATGCTGGCGCTTGGCCCTGCCATTGCGCCGACCATCGGCGGTATCACCATGCAGGTCGCAGGTTGGCACGCGATCTTCCTGCTCATGGCCCTTCTGGGCGTGGGCGTGTTCTGCGCGGCCGTCTTTTCCATGCGCGAGACCGTGGTCCCGGACATGAGCCGGCTCCGCCCCCGCGCGCTGGCTACCGCCTATCTTCACCTGGTGACAAACGCCCATTTCATGACCACGGCGCTGGTCCTGGCCTTCACCACCGGCGCGCTCTATGCGCAGGCCACGTTCCTGCCCTTCATCCTGATGGAACGCGTCGGCCTGACCCCGGCCGAATTCGGCCTTTCCATGATCCTCCAATCTGGGAGTTTCTTTGCCGGCGCACTGGTCGTGCGTGCCCTGTTGGAAAGGATTTCAGCCGAGCGCCTCGTCGTTCCGGGTCTGGTTCTTGTCGCGCTGGGCGGACTGGGCCAGCTTGCCATGCATGTCGTGGAGCCCGGCCTCTGGCAGGTCATGGCCCCGGTCTCCCTCTATGCCGTCGGCATTGCGTTCGTCATGCCGGCCGTGACCACGATTTGCCTGCAGCCGTTCCACCACATGGCCGGCGCGGCCTCGGCCATGATGGGCTTCCTCCAGATGGGCATGGGCCTTGCGATGGGCTCCATCGGCGCGCTGATGGGCGACCCTGTCATAGCCATGGCGACACTCATTCCGCTGATGGGACTGTCGGCCTGCGCACTCTATGCGGTGTTCAGGCTGAAGATCGCGGTTCAGCCGAACCCGTGAGCGGCGCGGTTTCCGAACGGCGTTCGCGCAGCGTGGCCCGCACGCCTTCCCACAGCAGGAAGAACGACTGGAAGCCCTCGTCGGTCACCTCGTCGGTGTCCAGCGCCACGACCACCGTTTCCAGGATTACGTCGAGTTCGCCGCGCAGAAGGTCGATCTCGGCCGCGGTTTGCGCCTGGCGGGCCCGGTTGTGCAGGTCGAGCAATCGGTAATTGTAGACGTCGGCGCGGTTCTTCTGGCGGCTGACCAGCCGCCTGCGCAGCGCAAGCAGACCCGAAAACGTCATGGCCAGCAAGGTCACGCCAAGCGCGATGGGTTCGGCGTTTTCCTGGATGAAACTCGGCTTGTCCCGGTCGAAGAATGCCGCCGCGCCGTCGTGCAGCGGAACGTTGAGACCGCGTGACAGATCCGGCTCGCTGATCGCGGAGGCCAGCGAGAAACGGATCGTCAGGTCGAGGCGGTGCTCGAACAGGATCGATGTCAATTCCCGTATCGAGGGAGCCGGAATGTCGGCGCGGCTGACCAGGATGCGCTCGACGGCCGCCGTCGGCGTCTGGCCGCCGGGCACGGGCAGGGCACCGGTAAAGGCGCCCACCGGCATCGTCTCCGGCCTCAGGAATGGCCGTTTCAAGGCGATGGCCGCAGCCTGCTCGATGGGAATGTAGCGCAGTTTCAGCGACTTCAGCTGCGCATCCTCGAACATGCGCAGCAGCGTCTCGTCACGCAGCGACCGGACGGTGAAAAGCGCGTCGAAGCGCCCTGACAGCAGGCCGGCGCTTGCTTCCTCGAACGGGACGGCGCGCCAGTTGTAGTTGGTGACCGGCAGGTCATAGTGATCGGCCAGCACCCAGAAGGACCGGAACGCGTCGGTGCCGAACTGCGGGATGGCAATCCGCAGCCGCGGCAGATCGGCGACCGAACGCGCCGGCGCATCGGCGCGCACCACCACCTGGAAATAGTCGGGAAACAGGCCGGCAATCATGCGCACATCGGAGACGACCGGCGTATCGGCACGGATCACCGCGAGGTCGATCTGGCGGTTGTTGAGCCGCGCAATGTTTTCCGACGGATCGCGCGTAGCCCGCACGGCCAGCCGGAGGGTCTGGCTGTGCCGCGCGACGACATCGGCAACATGGCGCATCAGGACATCGGAATCCGAGCCGAAAGGGCCGGAACCCACTGTCAGGACAACGGGTTGCCTGTCGCGGCTGATCCACCACCAGCCGGCAACGCCGGCCGCCGCGATGGCAAGGGCCAGCAGGAGCAGCCCGAGGGACACGGCGCGGGTCCGCGCCGAGGTCCGGTTGGCCTCAAGCGGCCGGTAGCCGGCCTTTTCGCGATTGCGTGTCGGCGCGTTCAGTAACCGCTCTCCCCGGCCATTCAATTTAGAACAGCATGATATATGGGGGAGTCAGGACCGCAAAGCCGCGTCGTGGCGCGATCCCGTCAAAAAAGCGGGCGCGGTCTACCACACGCCGGGAACGAGCCTTTTCGTCCGCGCCGCATAGGCGCGCCATTCCTCGCCGAAGGCTTCCTCCATCATGCGCTCTTCCGGTCCGATGCGGGTGAAGAACAGAAAGCCGAAGCAGACGATGCCGGAAAGGCCGGCTATCCAGTTGGCCAGCAACAACGCCTGGGCTATCGCCATCAGCCAGAAGGCCGTGTACATGGGATGGCGAACCCGGGCATAGACGCCACTGGTCACCAGCTTGTGGCCCTCCTTCAGTTGCAGGGACACGCTCCACATGCGGCCGAGTGCCTTGTGGGTCAGCCGGAACATCACCAGCGCCGCCGCCGCGACGATCACGCCGGACCAGAAGGCAAGGGTCCATGCGGGCCGGTCGGCAAAGGCTGGAAAGCCGGTCAGCGCGTAGATGGCGGGAATGACGCCGATCCCCGTGATCGAGAGTGCGAGCCGCATCCGCTCGGCGCCGGGCTTCCGGTCGACCGAGAGCTTCATTTTCTTGACCCGGCGCTCATGGGGATAGCGCAGGATATACCAGCCAACGCCCAGGATCCCCCAGACGATGCGGCCCAGGATGTAGTAGCTCATGCGCTGCCCTCCCCGGCGCCGGCCAGGCTTTCCGGCAGCCCGCCGCGCGCAACGACATCGGCGAAGGGAACGGGCCCTGCCGTGATCATGTGAAACGAATAGGGTGAGCGCCGCTCGACGCCATAGACGAACTGGCGATGCACCCGGTAGATGTCGCGGCGGATCGCCTTGTAGGTTTCCGGCGATAACTGGCTGCGGAATCGGACCCTGGACGTGCGCTGGCGTTCGGTCGCCTTGTCCGAGAACATGCGGGCCGGATCGGATCCGTAACAATGCAGCGGATCGGTCAGCGACTGGACGTCGAGCCAGCGCGTATCGTTGCCGACAATGACGCTGACCGCGTCGCGGAAGCGCTTGCCGGCCGGATGCAGGGCGAACTTCAGGAGACTGGAGCCGCAGGTGAGCAGCCCGGCCCGTTTCGCCTCCGGCACGGTCTGCAGCAGGTCCGCCAGCGTCAGGACCGCGCTCGGCGCGCCGAAGCTGTGCGCAGCGACCAGGATCTCGTCGGCCTGGCTCTCGGCGGCACGCTTGCGCGCATCGGCCATGACATGGGCGAGCTTGGCTTCCACGTCGCTGTTCCGCTGGCGCACGAAATCGCGCGAGAAGGTCCAGTCGTCGATGAACAGCATCAGGTGCAGGCGCTTGCCCGCGCGCCAGAACACCGCGGCAACCAGCGCCAGCACGATGAGCCAGCCGGCAATGGATGGAATGCCGGGCCAGACCAGACCGGCAAGGCCGGCCACGGCCGCTCCCGCCAGCAGGGCCACGGCCAGAAGGATGACCGGATAGAGCACGAAGACGAGGTAGCGCCAGGCGACCCGGCCATAGCGGAGGAACGCGCCCGACAGGATGAAGTCGCCATAGCCCTGGAGTCCGGTGAGGATGCGCGCGACAAACGGCCGCTCGTCATACATGGAATTGAGCGCCGCCAGCCCGTAGACGACCATCGTCGTTTCGGTGCGCCAGCCCTCGCCCTCGGCCACCACGTCGAAGACGCCGGTATCGACCGGGCCCCGATCGACCCGCGCCTCGCCGACATGCAATTTCGCGCCATACAGCGGGGCGGCCTTCTGCCCCTCGCGCTCGAACCGGCGGCGATGCGCCTCGACCGGGACGGGCTCGAAGCCGGGAAAGCTCAGCACGAGGCGGGTTTTCACCGGCTCCGACATGACAGATCTCCTGACCCGGTTCCTCTTTCGCGGTTTCAGCCCTGGCGGCGGCGCTTGGCCAGCGTGCGCAGGCGCAGCGCGTTGAGGCGGATGAAGCCTGCGGCGTCCTTCTGGTCATAGGCGCCGTGATCGTCCTCGAACGTCACCAGTTCATCGGAGTAGAGCGACTTCGGCGACCGGCGGCCGGTGACCATGACATTGCCCTTGTAGAGCTTGAGCCGGACCTGGCCTTCCACATCCTCCTGGCTCTTGTCGATCAGCGCCTGCAGCATCTCGCGCTCCGGCGCGAACCAGAACCCGTTGTAGATCAACTCGGCATAGCGCGGCATGAGCTCATCCTTGAGATGGGCGGCGCCGCGGTCGAGCGTGATCGATTCGATGGCCCGGTGCGCGGCCAGCAGGATGGTGCCGCCGGGCGTCTCGTAGACACCGCGCGACTTCATGCCGACGAAGCGGTTCTCGACCAGGTCGATACGGCCGATGCCGTTGTCGCGGGCAAGGTCGTTGAGCGCGGCCAGAAGCGTGGCCGGGCTCATCGCCTCGCCGTTCAGGGCAACGGCGTCGCCGCGCTTGAAGTCGATGGTGATCTCGGTCGGCGTGTCGGGCGCGTCCATCGGCGAGATGGTGCGCATGTGCACATATTCCGGTGCCTCGACCCAAGGGTCTTCCAGCACCTTGCCCTCGGAAGACGAGTGCAGCAGGTTGGCATCCACCGAGAACGGGGCCTCGCCATGCTTGTCCTTGGGCACCGGGATCTGGTGCATCTGCGCGAAATTGATGAGATCGGTGCGCGACTTGAACGACCAGTCGCGCCACGGCGCGATCACCTTGATATCGGGATTGAGCGCATAGGCGGACAGTTCGAAGCGGACCTGGTCGTTGCCCTTGCCCGTTGCGCCATGGGCGATGGCGTCGGCGCCGGTCTCCTCGGCGATCTCGACGAGGCGCTTGGAGATCAGCGGCCGGGCAATCGAAGTGCCCAGCAGGTAGATGCCCTCATATTGCGCATTGGCGCGGAACATCGGGAAGACGAAGTCGCGCACGAATTCCTCGCGCAGGTCCTCGATGTAGATGTCCTTGATGCCCAGCATCTCGGCCTTGCGGCGTGCCGGCTCCAGTTCCTCGCCCTGGCCGAGATCCGCGGTGAAGGTGACCACCTCCGCGCCGATTTCGGTTTGCAGCCATTTCAGGATGATGGAGGTATCAAGCCCGCCGGAATAGGCCAGAACCACTTTCTTGACGTCTTTCCACTTTTCCATGTCGCCGGTTTCTTCGATCTGTTGTGTTGCCTGGCTTCCTGCCCGGACCTGCCGGACCGTTCGCGCGCCTTTTAGACGAGAAAACAGCGGCGCGTAAGACCCCGCGGGCAATGCCGGTCCGGCGCCGGAGAAAATGGCGCGCGCAGGAAGGTACGGGCCGGCATGGAACCTGGGGAGAATGGCCGCTGCGCGCCTTTCGTGTCATGCTTCCGCCCGAATCGGGGCAGAGGCCGCTCGTGCGGGGCGGTCGTCTGAAAACCGGTCCGGACAGTGACATCAAGGGGGCGGCATGGGCACGAAACCGGTAGCGTTGCGGTATGATTGCGAAGCGTCGATCACGAAGGCGATAGCCGCACTGCGGCAGGAAGGGGTTCACCGGGACGACCTGGAAGCTCGCCTCATGGCGCTGGGACCCGTGGACCTCGACCTGCTGGCCGCTGTCCTGCGCCGCCTCGACATGGCAAAGGCCCTGGGAGAGACTGAAGCCAGGGCCGCCTGATTTCGCTTCCGCCATTTCCGGGGGCTTGCCAAGCAAGCCCCGCCTGGATCATGACTTGGCGACGCCACGCGGCCGGAGAGCGGTCCGGCCGCCATTTCATCCGTTGCCAGGTGCAAGCATGGATTTCATTCCCGCCCTCCCCGTCCTCGCCACATTCTCCGTGGCCTGCATCGTCCTCGCCATCACGCCGGGCCCCGACATGTCGCTGTTTCTGTCGCGGGCGATTTCGCAAGGCCGGGCGGCGGGCCTTGCCTGCATGTCCGGCGCCCTGACCGGCATCGTGGTCCACACGGCGATGGTGGCGCTCGGCCTGTCGGCACTCATCGTCGCCGCGCCGGTTGCCTTCAACGCGCTGAAACTCGTCGGCGCGGGCTATCTCGCCTGGCTGGCCTTCGATGCGATCCGCAACGGTTCATCGCTCAACCTGAAGGCCGGCCCCACGCGCATCAGGTCCCTGAAGGCCAATTTCCTGACCGGACTCGGGGTCAACCTGCTGAACCCGAAGATCATCCTGTTCTTCATGACCTTCCTGCCGCAATTCGTCTCCGCCAGCGATCCGCACGCCATCGGCAAGTTCTTCTTCCTTGGCCTGATGTTCAACGTGATCTCGCTGCCGATCATCGTGCCGATGATCCTCGCGGCCCATTCCATGGCCGACTTCCTGAAGCGAAAGCCGCTGGTCACGCGGGTGATCGACTGGATTTTCGCCGGCGTCTTTTCCGCCTTCGCCTTCAGGATCCTGATGACGCCGGGCCGTTGACGATGCGCCGGAGCGTGCGACCCGCGCTGCGGCCCGCCAGCAGCCAGTAGACGAAGCCGCCGACCGTGCCGGAGGCCGCGCCGACGGCGAAGGCCTTGGTCGTCGGATCGGCTGCCTGCAATGTGTACATCCATACGGCGAGACCGCCGGTGACGGTTCCCGCAACCAGGTGAAAGACCAGGCCGCGCAGCGAGAAGTATTCGCTGACCAGCGCGATGGCGAAGAATGGAACGAGGGCCAGCGACCCCGCGGTCGCCGTGACGATCACCGCCAGCGGCAGGATGGTGAGCCAGTGCTCGGAAAAACTCTCGTTGCTGCCCGGATCGAGGATTCCCGAAAGCGCCAGCGTGAAGAAGAAGCCGGCCGCCGCCAGCGCCATGATGAAGGACAGCGTCATGCCCGCAAGGCGCAACAGGAAGGCGGCGACGTCGGACATTCCGTCCCTATTCGCCGTGACCGGCGATCATCATGGCTTCCAGCGCCAGGCGTTCGGACTTGCGCAACCGCTCCGATTCGCTTTTCAGCTGTCCGCAGGCCGCCAGGATATCGCGCCCGCGCGGCGTGCGGATCGGCGAGGCATATCCGTTGGCATTGATGAAGTCGGCGAACTTCTCGATCTGCTCCCAGTCGGAGCACGCATAGCTGGAACCGGGCCAGGGATTGAACGGGATCAGGTTGATCTTCGCGGGGATGCCCTTGAGCAACTGCACGAGGCGCTTGGCATCCTCGAAACTGTCATTGACGCCCTTGAGCATGACATATTCGAAGGTGATGCGGCGCGCATTCGACAGGCCCGGATAGTCGCGGCAGGCCTGCATGAGCTTTTCCAGCGGGTACTTCTTGTTGATCGGCACCAGCACGTCGCGCAACTCGTCGGTCGTGGCATGCAGCGAGATGGCGAGCATGACGCCGATCTCCTCGCCGGTGCGGTAGATTTCCGGCACCACGCCCGAGGTTGACAGGGTGATCCGCCGCTTCGACAGCGACAGGCCGTCACCGTCGGAGGCGATCAGCAGCGCGGTCTTCACTTCCTCGAAATTGTACAGCGGTTCGCCCATGCCCATCATGACGATATTGGTCACCTTGCGTTCGGTGACCGGCACGATGGCGCCTTCCGGCGTGTCATGGCCGGGGAAGTCGCCGAGCCGGTCGCGCGCGACCAGCAATTGCGACAGGATCTCGCCGGCTGTCAGGTTGCGCACCAGCTTTTGCGTTCCGGTATGGCAGAAGGAGCAGGTCAGCGTGCAGCCGACCTGGCTGGAAATGCACAGCGTGCCGCGCCCTTCCTCCGGAATGTAGACGGTTTCCACCTCGACTGGCCTGCCGGCGCCGCGCGGCGGGAAGCGCAGCAGCCATTTGCGCGTTCCGTCGGCGGAAATCTGTTCCTCGACGATCTCCGGCCGGCCGATTTCGAAATGGTCCGCCAGCTTCGCGCGCAGGTCCTTGGAAATGTTGAACATGTGCGCGAAATCCGACACGCCGCGCACATAGAGCCAGTGCCAGAGCTGGCTGACACGCATGCGCACCTGCCGCTCGGGAATGCCGATGGACTTGAGCGCCTCGGCCATGGCGTCGCGGCTCATGCCGACAAGCGACGGCTTGGCGTTGTCCCGCACGCGCCCGGACAGGGCGGCGCGCGATTCATGGCTGGTCAGGTCAATGGACAGCGTCATTTTGGTCCGGATCCGTTGTAAGGCCTGCTGCGCAGGCGGGTCGCGTCAGGTCGGCCGCGCCCGTCTTGTCTGGCGAGCGCCATAGCACAGGGCGCGGCGCATGGCCAGAATTGCCGGATGCTCACGCACGAAGGCCGGGCGGATGCCCGGCCTTGCGCCATTGCCGTGCATTGTCTCGTTACTTGCAGCTCGAAATCGATTCCAGCGCCGCCGTGATGCCGGACAGCGAGAACATGTAATGGGTGTCGTTGCCTCGCCCGGACACCGCATCCACCTTCATCTTCGCGCCGGCCTTCATGGCGGCGACGAGCTGCGGTTCCTCCGCGGCATTCTCCAGCCAGCCGGATTTGCCGCGCACGAACATGGTGAAGGCCTTGCCGTCGATCGTCACCTGCACCTTCGATCCCTCCTTCATCGCGTAGGAGGTGATGAACTGCGGCTCGTAGGCCACGTTCTCGCCCGGTTTCATGGAAACGAAGAAATAGATGTCGCCATGATCGAGGCTGGACGGTTCCTTCGATTCCGGTACCGACAGGACGTAGCAAACCTTGCCCTGGTTGCTGTCATAGGCGTAGGTGCCCCACGCGGTATGCTGCGACAGCTTGACCGGGCTTTGCGCTTGTGCCGGCAGCACCGCTGCAAGGAGGGTCAGTGTCGCCAGGGTTGTCTTCAATCCGTGCATTGCCGCCATTTCCATTCTTCCCAGTTGCTGACCTGCGGACGCATGTCTGCTCTGTTTGCCTGCAATTTGAAGGAAACGGGGTTACCAAAAT
The DNA here is from genome assembly GCF_046506625.1 of Zhengella sedimenti. Lineage (NCBI taxonomy): Bacteria > Pseudomonadati > Pseudomonadota > Alphaproteobacteria > Hyphomicrobiales > Notoacmeibacteraceae > Zhengella > Zhengella sedimenti. Next base: position 563,166 of record NZ_JBKFFP010000001.1, on the reverse strand, counting down.
GTAAAGAACGGTGCGATCGTCACCGAAAAGCGGCGACACCCACTGCCCTGCCCGGCCCCCACGCTTCCCGCGTCCAGCCAGGAGCATAAGAAACCCGAGAAAAAGGCAAGAGTTTGGCTTGCACGCCCGGGTCCTTCCGCGGCAGGCTTCGGCCCTTGAAAGGCCTGTTCACCAAAATAGCGTCTTGCCGTGACGGGCCAAGCGGTTAGTTTGGTCGCAGGGCGGACGCGTGTCGAAACCGTCTGCAAGAGAGACGGAAGAACCGGTCGCGCAACCGTGAATGATGCAGAAGAATTTGCCCGGCTTGCCGGACTGGTTGCGGAAAACCGGGACAAGGACGCGTTCGCGCGCCTTTTCCGGCATTTCGCGCCGCGTATCAACGCTTACCTTCAGAAACTGGGACTTGATGCCGCCCAGGCGGAAGAGATGGCCCAGGATGTCATGGCTGTGCTCTGGCACAAGGCCGGCCTGTTCGACCCGACCAAATCCTCGCTTTCGACCTGGCTCTTCCGGATCGCGCGCAACCGCCGCATCGACGCGATTCGCCGTGACCGGTCGCACCTTATCGATCCCGACGACCCGCTCCTGCACCCAGAAGCTCCTGAACAGGCCGACGAACAGCTCGATGCCGCCGAACGCGATGGCCGCGTGCGCGCGGTGCTGACCGTCCTTCCGCCCGAACAGCGCAAGCTGATCCAGATGGCTTTCTTCCTGGGCATGACGCATACGCAGATCGCCGATGCCGAAGGCTTGCCGATGGGAACGGTGAAATCGCGGATCAGGCTGGCCTTCAACCGGCTGCGCAAGGCGCTGGATGAGGAAGAGGCGGCCAGCTGAGCGGCCTGCGGACGCTCAGGCGTCGATCTCGATACCCTTTTCGCCGCGGCCTTGCCTTGCCTCGTCTTCGATGTCGGGATGTTCCCGCAACGCCCGCTTCGCCGCTTCGCGATGGGCAGGCGTGATATGCGAGCGAACCATGGCGAAGGCCGCGGTCAGTACCGCGACATCATCGGAAAAACCGATCAGGGCGAGCAGGTCCGGCACGGTGTCGAGGGGAAAGACGAAATAGGCCAGCGCACCGAGCAGGATGCCGCGCACCTTCATCGGCGTCTTCGGATCCATGGCGCAGAAATAGGCGGCAACGACCTCGTCCATGAAGGGGATCTGGCGTGCCGCGCGCCGCGCCGTCGACCAGAAACGGGCGCGCACGCGCTCGGCCCGGCGATTCTGCTGGTGTTCGCTGCCGGGCTCCAGGATCTCGCCGATCTTTGCTTCGTCCATCGGTCTCACTCCCGTGACTCCAGGTCCTTCATGTGGGGACCATGGCCATGCGGCGCAAGCCGCGGGCGGCCGGACAGGGGCGTCAGAACGCGTTCATCCGGGTTGCGAGCATGATGTCGAGTTCGGTGATTCCGCCTGAATCATGCGTGGTCAGGCGAACCGTCACGCGGTTGTAGACATTCGACCATTCCGGATGGTGATCGAGTTTCTCGGCTGCCATCGCCGCACGCGCCATGAACCCGAAGGCGGCGGAGAAATCGTCGAAACGGAACGTCTTGACGATCGCATTGCCTTCATCCTCCCGGTGCCACCCTTCCAGATCGATCAGGGCGAGGTCGATCTCGCTGTCCGCGAGAAGCGGTCTTGCCATGGCGCTCACCTCCTCATTCGTCACGTGTATTTCTTTCCCGCGATGCCGGCGCGGTCCCGTTTGCGATTGCCTGACCCGTCATGCTTGCGGGCCGCAACGACCGGCGTCAGCGGCCTGTCCAGGCGGCCATGCTCATCGACAGGTTGGAATGGCGCAGCGGGTGCGATGCCGAGCCGGTCAGCGGCCAGGCCTCCTCGACGACATAGGGACCCCCGCCAACCGAATCGCGTGACGACATCAGGACGAAACGGCCCGCCTTGAAGGGCGTGGCGGCGAAATTGCCACGCGCCGACAGCCATGCGGCGACGTCGCCGGGCTTGGCGTTCTTCAGCCGGGCGACCGTGACATGGGGCACGAACTTGCGCGCATCCGGCGGAAGGCCGAGGCGCTGGCAACGCCGCTCGATCTCCGCCTGCAGGGCCGCCAGATCGGGTGACGCGGCGACGTTCACATGGATGGAATGGGGTTTCTTCGAACCGAAGGCGCCCACACCGGCCAGTTGAAGCTGGAAGGCCGGCCGGTGGATGCGGTCGAGCTCGTTGACGATCATGTCGGCGACATGGTGCTCGACATCGCCGAAGAACCGCAGCGTGATGTGGTAGTTTTCCACGTCGATCCAGCGGGCGCCCGGCAATCCGCCGCGCAGGAGCGACACGGACATGGCCGCATCGCGCGGTATTTCGAGGGCGGTGAAAAGTCGCGGCATGGCTCCCTCCCCGAATCGGTCGTCTGGGTCCAGCGAATCATCGAAAGGTGCCGAGGGCAAGGCGTTTGTTTCCTGTCGCTGATTTTGCAGTGCAAAAACAGGTATGCTGCACCGCAATATGCATCTATGCTCGGCCTGCCCGGCTGATTCCAGCGCCCATGCGTGCATGGCCGGTGCGGCATGACGGAAAACCCGGCGCACGGAGACGGCAGTGACGGCCAATCACCACCATCCACCGCCTAATGCGGTGACAATGCCGCAAGCGCCCTGCCCGCATCGGGGCGGCCTGCCCCGAAAACCGCATCCGGCCCGGGCGCGCCCAGATCGCTGGCCGTTTCCCTGAGGATAGAGCGCAGATGCGCGGCGGAAAGACCCGGCCGCGCCTGCAACAGGAGAGCAGCAAGGCCCGTCACATGCGCGGTGGCGAGCGATGTGCCGGAAACGACCCCGAAGCGTTTTCCCGGTGCCAGCGCCAGGATATCGACGCCCGGTGCGGCAAGTTCGAGATAGGCACCGCGATTGGCGCGTTCATAGACGCGGTCGGCCTCGTCGATGGCGGTCACGGCGATGGCGGATTCATAGGCAGCGGGGAAGAGCGGCCCGGCTTCCGGCCCGTCGTTCCCCGCGGCCGCCAGGGTCACCATGCCACGTCGTTCCGCCCCCTTGAGACCATTTTCGAGCAACGGATCGCGCGGGCCTGCAAAGGAAAGGTTGAGGATCGAGGCGTCGCGCGCCCCGGCCTCGTCGAGCCCCCGGCCGATCGTCCAGCTGTCGGAGACAGGGCGCCCTTCGCGATCCTTCCAGAACACGCCGACGGCAAGGATGTCGGAAGCCGGCGCCACACCCTCCAGCGTCCCCCGCGCCGCCAGGATGCCGGCGACCGACGTACCATGAGCGTCGGCCTCGCCCGTGCCGGTCAGGTCCACGACGGTCAGTGCGGCGCCGGCCAGTTCCGGATGGTCGCGGTCGACCAGGGAGTCGAGAACGGCGATGCGGATGCCGCGGCCGTCGTGGTCGCGGCGCACCGGTTCGAGCGCCAGGCGCGCCAGCGCATATTGCGGCGCGGCGGCCCGGGCCTGGGCCTGCTGCAGGCGATAAAGGTAGTTCGGCTGGGCATAGACGACGACGGGGTCGGCCTCCAGCGCGGCGATCACCGCGCGGACCGGTTGCCCGGAAACGATGGTGTAGCGATGCGCGGTGATGCCGGCGAGGCGGAATGTACGTGCAGCCTCGTGGCGCAGGTTCAGCCGCGCCACCAGCGCATTCATCCGGGCCTGCGGCGCGTTCAGCTGGTAGCGCACGATCACCTGGTCAGGCGCGAAACGGGCTTCACCGTCGGGTGGCGCCCCGCCTGGTGCGCTTTCACGGGGAACGAAGACCGGCCGCGGCACGCGGCGCGCCGGCTGCGGGGCAGGGCTCTTGCGCGCGGGCCGGACGGCAGGCCTGTTGCGCGCCGGGCGGGCCGCTTCCTCGCGGCTTCCCCGCGACAGCAGCCGGTCGAGGAATCCCGGTCCGCCCTGCCTTTCAGCCCGGGTCGGTGCCGGTTCGACGAAGCGCGGGCGCCCGCCCTCATTGGCCATTGAAGGAAGCGGCGCGGCCAAGGCGGCGAGAAACGCGGCCAGGAACAGCGCCATCGAACGGTGACCACGCAGCATGGCACACCCCCTTTCCCTGTTTGCGGTCAGTCTAGACCATCCGGAGCAGGAAGTCGTCCCGCGCTGGCAGGGATCATCCCGCCGGCAGGGCCAGGACCACCGCGGCACCATCGGTTGTCAGGCGCTCGGCCAGTTCCGAAGCATCCCCGGCGGCGCTGCCGGGAAATGCCACGCGGAACAACCCACCCGGCAGTGGCCCTTCGACAATCCGCGCGCCGCGCTCCTCCAGCCAGGCGGCGGCGTCGTCCATGGCAAGGCCGGGCGCAAAGCGCAACAGGACCTGGAGCCCGTCCGCCGGAACCGTCTCGCCGGACGCCGTCCGGTATTCCGGCCCCGCCCGGTCGCCCAGCAGCGCAAGGATCGCTCCGCCCTGCACGAGGATCACCAGGACGGCAGCGGTCGCGGCGAAAGCCATGCGCGGACTGTCGAACAGGCCGCCGAACAACCGTGCGAAGAAGCCTGGACCCTTGGCGTCCATCGCGGCCTGCCGGGCCGCACGGCGAGAATCGCCGGCGATCCTGGCGGAAAGCGCCGCATCGAACCGCGCCTGCATGGAGGACGGCACCGCTTCGGCGGAGGCCAGTTCGCGGGTTGCCTCGCGATCCTCGAGGACCAGGGCATATTCGGCCGCCAGTCCGGAATCCGCCTTCAGCGCGGCTTCGACCCTGCTGGCCTCTGCCGGTTCGAGCGTGCCGGCTGCATGCCAGGGCAGGAGCAGCGACAGTTCCGCCCGTTCCTCGTCCGTGATCCTTGTCATGGCCATCCCCGATCCAGTCCGGCCGCCTGCATCAGTGCCGACAGTTTCCTGCGGGCATTGAACATGCGCGTCTTGACCGTGTTTTCCGGCACCTGGAGGATTTCCGCAACGTCCCTGACGGAGGTCTCATGATAGTAGACCAGGTCGATGACGATGCGATGCTCCTCCGGCAGCGCGGCGATGCAGTTTCTCAGCGCTTCGGCCTTGGAGACCTTCTGCGCGGTGATCTCGGGCGTGTCCGCCCCGTCGGCGAGGCCACCCAGCGCCTCGTCCGGATCCACCGTCTTCTTGCGGGCGCGCCGCGCGTTGAGCGCCTTGTAGCGCGCTATGCCGAGCAGCCAGCTTGTCACCCGGGACCGGAACTCGAAGCGGTCCGCCAGCGTCCAGACGTCCAGGAAGACATCGTTGGCGAGGTCTTCGGCCATGGCGGTATTGTCCTCGAAGCGGCGGATGAAATGGAAGACACGCCGGTGATGGCGGGCATAGAGGGCTTCCAGCGCCCGGCGTTCGCCTTTGGCGATCTGCCGGACCAGGTCTTCGTCGCTTGCTTCCTTGACGGACGCGACGCCCATGGCCCTCTCCCCTCCTTGCCGCAAACGGGACGGCGGCTGAAAGTGTAGCCGCCGTCCGTGGCAAGGTCCATCGCCGGTTCAACGGCCGCCGATGACGACGTGGAGGCCGGGCAGGATGCCGATCGACATGATGCCGTCCGTGTGATTGATGGCGTAGGGAACCGAACGGCCGCGCCGCACCTTGCGCACGGGCTTGGCCTTGTCGACCGGACGGACCTTGGTGATCTTGCCATCGCGGTCGCGGTGGATGATCCGGGTGTAGCCGCATTCGGCGCATCTGCGGATGGTGCGGGTGGAACCGTCGCGCTCGTGGACCTTTACGAACGCGTCGCGCGGGGTTCCGCCACCACCGCCACCCATGGCGGACGCGCCGGAAACGGCGGCCGTGGCTGAAATGATGGCGGCGAAGGCGGTCAATGCGGTTTTCCTGAACATGATGTGTCCCTTTCTTCCCTTGGGTGGCCTGATTGCCACTGTCCTTGGGTGTCGCGGGACCCGCAAAAGGTTCACGTGCAAACGGAAAAACCGCAAAAAAGAATACAACTAATTGGAATTGCTATCTTTATTCTTTGGATGGTTGGCCATGGCAGCTTCCACGGCCGGCATGATGTTCCCGACCATTACCGCCACGCCTTGCGGATTGGGATGCATCCCGTCTTCCAGCAGGAGGTCCTGCCGGGCAGCCACGCCGTCAAGGAAGAAGGGATGGAGCGCGACGCCATGTTCCTTCGCCAGGTCCGGGTAGATGGCGTTGAACTGCGCCGCGTAGGAGTCACCCATGTTGGGCGGCGCCAGCATGCCGGCCAGCAGGACCGCGATGCCGCGCTCCTTCAGGCGCGAGATCATCGCGTCGAGATTGCTTCGCGTCAGCGCCGGATCGATGCCGCGCAGCGCGTCATTGGCGCCCAGCTCGAGGATCACGAGATCGGCATCGTCGGGAACCGACCAGTCGAGGCGCGACAGCCCGCCACTCGTGGTGTCGCCGGAAACCCCGGCATTGGCCACGGTGACGTCGTGGCCGGCCTTCCTCAGCGCCGCCTCGAGCTGGCCTGTGAACCCTTCGCCGGGGCCAAGCTGGTAGCCGGCCATCAGGCTGTCGCCGAAGCCGATGATCCTGAACGGTTCGGCCCGGGCATGCCCGATGCCTGACAGCAAGACAGAACCGAGAAGCGCAACAATGCGTAACCAGCCTTTGAACAGCATGCGTTCAATCCCATATGACGAAGAACATTCGATGTCGCCCAAGCAATATAGGACCGTTTCGCCGTGACCCAACCCGCCATCGCGCTTTCCGGTGTTTCACTGACGCTCGGAAACGGTGCATCCCGCGTGCATGTCCTCAAGGGCATCGACCTGACCATCGGATCCGGCGAGACCGTCGGCATCGTCGGCCCTTCCGGTTCGGGAAAATCGACGTTGCTGATGGTGATCGGCGGGCTGGAGCGTATCGACGCGGGCGCGGTCCATATCGCCGGAACGTCCATCCACGACAAGAGCGAGGACGCGGTCGCGGAATTCAGGGGCCGCAACATCGGCATCGTTTTCCAGTCCTTCCATCTCATCCCGAACATGACGGCCCTTGAAAACGTGGCCGTTCCGCTGGAACTGGCCGGCCGGCGCGACGCCTTCGAGGTGGCGCGCCAGGAACTGGCCGCGGTCGGTCTCGGCGAGCGCCTGACCCATTATCCGGGCGAATTGTCCGGCGGCGAACAGCAGCGCGTGGCCATTGCCCGCGCTCTCGCGCCCGAACCTGCCATCGTGATCGCCGACGAACCGACCGGGAATCTCGATGAGCGCACCGGCGGCGCGGTGGCCGATCTCCTGTTCGAAACCGCGCGCAAGCGCGGCATGACGCTGGCGCTGGTGACGCACGATCCCTCCCTGGCCGCGCGCTGTTCACGTCAGGTCGCCATGCATTCCGGGCGCATCGAAACGTCGACGGGCGAAGCCCTTCCGCGGCGTACGGCGTGAGGCGCGCACCATGACCTTCCTGCGCACCCTCTCGCTGGCATGGCGTTTCTCGCTGCGCGAAATGCGTGGCGGGCTGTCCGGTTTCGCCATCTTCCTTGCCTGTATCGCACTCGGCGCGGGCGCAATCGGCGGCGTCAACTCGGTCGCCCGGTCCATCACATCGGGCGTCACCGCGGAAGGCCGGACCCTGCTTGGCGGCGACATGCGCTTCCAGCTGAACCAGCGCGAGACATCGGCGGAGGAACGTGCCTACCTGGAGAGCCTCGGCCGGCTTTCGCACAGCGCCGAAATGCGATCCATGGTCCGCCTGCCCGACGGCAGCGACCAGACACTGGCGGAAGTGAAGGCGGTGGACGGCGCATACCCGCTGGCCGGAACCCTCGTCACCGAACCGCCGCTGGCAGGCGATGCCTTGTTCGCCCTTTCGGACGGCGCCTATGGTGCCGCTGTTGCCGATCTGCTGATGGAACGGCTCGGCCTTTCGCTTGGCGACAGGGTCGAACTCGGCAATGCAACCTTCGAATTGCGCACGCGCATCGTGACCGAGCCGGACATGATCTCCGGCGGGTTCGGCTTCGCGCCGCGGTTCATGGTCTCGCTCGATGCCTTGCGCGCATCCGGCCTGATCCAGCCGGGCAGCCTCGTCGAGCACGACTACAAGATCGACCTGGGTGCGCGCGGCACGCCGGGCGGCATCGCCGCCATCCGCGACGAGGCCGCCAGCCGCTTCCCGCAGGCCGGCTGGTCGATCCGCGACAGCGCCAATGCCGCCCCGGCGCTTGCATCCAACATCGAGCGTTTCTCGCAGTTCCTGACGCTTGTCGGCCTGACAGCGCTGGTCGTCGGCGGCGTGGGCGTAGGCAACGCGGTGCGGTCCTACCTCGACTCCAAGCGCGCCGTCATCGCCACCTTCAAGTGCCTCGGCGCATCCGGCGCGTTCGTCTTCACCGTCTATCTTGTACAGATCCTGCTGATCGCGGCGGCGGGCATCGCCATCGGCCTGGTGATTGCCGCTGCCATGCCGCTTGCGGCCGGCCATGCGCTGGGCGCGATCATCCCGGTTCCGGTCACGGGCGGGCTCTATCCCGGCGCGCTCGCCATGGCGGCGCTGTTCGGGTTCCTGGTGACGGTGGCCTTCGCGCTCATCCCGCTCGGACGTGCCCGCGACGTGCCCGCCACCGCGCTCTTTCGTGAAATGGGTTTCGATGCCCATGGCTGGCCGCGCCCGGCCTATCTCGGCGCGGCAGCCCTGGCGCTCGCACTGCTTGCCGGGCTTGCCGTGTGGGCGGCCGAAAGCCGGATGCTGGCCGCATCGTTCCTGGCCTCCGTCGCCGCCGCCTTCGTCGTGCTGCGCGCCGTGGCGGTGGGCGTCCAGGCTCTGGCGCGCAAGGCGCCGGTTGTCCGCTCCACCCCGCTCCGGCTCGCCATCGGCAATATTCACCGGCCGGGCGCGCTGACGCCTTCGGTCGTGCTGTCGCTCGGGCTCGGCCTCACGCTTCTCGTGTCGCTTGCCCTGATCGACGGCAACCTGCGCAACCAGATCACCGGTTCGCTGCCCGAACGCGCGCCGAACTTCTTCTTCGTCGACATCCAGAGCGGCGAGGTCGACCGTTTCGCCGATCTCATCGAGAGCGAATCGGAGGGCAAGCTGGTGCGTGTTCCCATGCTGCGCGGCCGCATCATCGCCCTCAATGGCGAGGACGTCACGAAGATCGACGTGCCGCCGGAGGGTGCCTGGGTGCTGCGTGGCGACCGGGGCCTGACCTATTCGCAGCGCGTGCCCGAGAACTCGCGGCTCGTTGAAGGCGAATGGTGGCCGGAGGACTATTCCGGCGAACCGCTGGTATCGTTTTCCGCCGAGGAGGCAGGCGAGATCGGGCTGAAGACGGGCGACACGGTCACCGTCAACGTGCTGGGCCGCAACGTGACCGCCCGCATCGCCAACCTCCGTGAAGTGGCCTGGGAATCGCTCGGCATCAATTTCGTCATGGTCTTCTCGCCCAACACGCTGGCCGGCGCTCCCCATGCCTGGCTGGCCACCCTGACCGATGCGCAGGCCGGCCCGGCCGAAGAGGCGCGCCTCCTCAACGCGGTGACGCGCGCCTTCCCGTCCGTCACGACGGTTCGGGTGAAGGATGCGCTGGACGTGGTCGACCGGGTCGTTGGCCAGCTGGCGCTCGCCATCCGCGCCGCGGCATCGGTTGCCCTCATAGCCTCGGTGCTCGTCCTTTCCGGTGCGCTGGCCGCGTCCAACCGGGCGCGCGTGCATGACGCCGTCGTGCTGAAGATGCTCGGCGCCACGCGGCGCGACCTGATCGGCGCCTTCAGCCTCGAATACGCCTTGATCGGGCTTGCCACGGCGACCTTTGCACTTGCCGCGGGCGGTTTTGCGGCCTGGGCGGTCGTCTCGCAGATCATGAACCTGCAATCGTCCTTCCTGCCCGACGTCGCGGTGACCACCCTCGCCGTGGCGCTGGTCCTCACCGTGGGCTTCGGCCTGATCGGAACCTGGCGGGTCCTGGGACACAAGGCCGCTCCTGTGCTCCGGACCCTGTAGGTTACGGAAAATCAAGGTTAATGCCCCGTTTGCAACCGTCGGGAAGCAATTCACGCATGTTTGTTCCCGCCCGCGCCCTGGCAGGTCTTGTTTGGGCGCACGGGACGTCACATATTGAACGCAGGCATGCTGGAGTTCCGCCAGCGGCGCCTGGGGGCTTGGGCATGGTACGCTCCTCCCGACACCCGACGGAACAGTAGCAAAGAGGACTTTCATGGCTGATCTTCGCAATTACCAGATGCGATCCGGCGTGCAGACCCATGCCGACGCCTCCATTGATGAGGGGCTCCGCTCCTACATGCTCAAGGTCTACAACCTCATGGCGCTCGGCCTGGCGATCACCGGCCTGGCGGCGTGGGGCGGCTTCAATTTCGCGGTGCAGGACGGACAGCTGACCCAGTTCGGACAGCTCATGTTCGCCAGCCCGCTGAAGTGGGTGCTCATCCTGGCGCCGCTCGGCATGGTGTTCTTCCTGTCGTTCCGCATTCACAAGATGAGCGTGGCGGCGGCACAGACCACCTTCTGGGTCTATGCGGCGCTTGTCGGGCTGTCGCTGTCGACGATCTTCCTCGTCTATACGCAGACCTCGATCGTTCGCACCTTCTTCATCACCGCCTCGGCCTTCGGCGCCCTGTCGCTCTACGGTTACACCACGAAGCGTGACCTGTCGGGCATGGGCTCCTTCCTGATCATGGGCCTGTTCGGCATCATCATCGCCTCGGTGGTGAACATTTTCCTTGGCTCGTCAGCGCTGCAGTTCGCCATTTCGGTGATCGGCGTACTCGTGTTTTCCGGCCTGACCGCCTATGACACGCAACAGATCAAGGAGATGTACTACGAGGGCGACGGTGCCCTGGTGGCCGGACGCAAGGCGATCATGGGTGCGCTGCGCCTCTATCTCGACTTCCTCAACCTGTTCATGTTCCTGCTCCAGTTCCTCGGCAACCGCGAGTGAACCCGCGCTGGATGTGATCCGGAAACCGGAGGGCGGCTTTCAGGCCGCCCTTTTCTTTTCGGTCCGGTGCTGGCAGAGCTTCCGTTTGTCATCCAAGCGGACCTGAAACATGCCGACCCTCAGACCAGCCGTTGCCGCCGACCTTCCCGCTTTCCAGGCGATCTATGCCGACGCCGTCCTGCATGGCACGGCATCCTACGAGATCGACCCGCCCGATCTGGCGGAAATGACGAGGCGCTACGAAACGGTCCGGGATGACGGCTATCCCTGGCTGACAGCCGAGGACGGAGACGGCACCGTGCTGGGCTATGCCTATGCCGGCGCGTTCCGCCCGCGTCCCGCCTACCGGTTCATGGTCGAGGATTCGATCTATGTCGCGCCGGAATCCAAGGGACAGGGCGTCGGCCGGGCGCTCCTTGCCGCGCTCATCGAAGCGTGCCGCAGAGACGGCTACCGCCAGATCCTCGCCGTCATTGGCGATGCCGAACGCAACCGCGCATCCATCGCGCTGCATCAGGCGCTCGGCTTTTCGCCATGCGGCCTGATTTCCGGCTCGGGCTTCAAGCACGGGCGGTGGCTGGATACCGCGCTCATGCAGCTTGCCCTCAATGGCGGTCGTTCCACCCCGCCCGGCTGACCGGGGGCGCAAGCCCCGGATACTCAGCCCTTGACCAGTTTCAGCGGCTTGTCGAACACCGCCAGCACCCTTTCGAGTTCGTGGCCGCGCTTGAGCGTGACACCGGCGGCATTGACCACGGACCACGCGCCCTGTCGGGCCGCGCGTTTCGGCTCCTTGATGATCTGGAAAAGCGGTGCTTCGCTGGAGCGCTTGAAGACGGAGAAGACGGCGCGGTCGGGCAGGTGATCGATGGCGTAATCCCGCCATTCGTTGGCCGCCACCATGAAACTGTAGATATTCAGGATCCGGGACAGTTCGGTGCGATGAAAGGTCACCGTTTGCGGGTGGCGCTGCCGCCGGATGTCATGCAGCGCCACCAGATTGGATGCTTCGGAGGAACCTCCGCCCGCGCCCTGATTGTCCATGACGGCTCCTTCTTGTCACTTTCATGACAGCCTGCCGTTTCGCATGCGCAATTGCAAGCCGCAGCGATCACGGCTGCAGCGTGTCTGATCAGGTTATATTATGAACTACTGAAACAATCCGGTCGACAAACGTGAAAGGCCAGCCATGTTTTCGCCGCGTTCCCGCCAAGCTGCGGCCGCAAACGAAACCGACGCTGTATCCGTTGCCTGAGACGGTCCGGTCCGATCGCGGCTGTAACCCCCAAGCCCCCCGCCCACGGTCGCGGTTTGGCCGGACCAACCTCGGCAACACCCCGCCTCCGGGCAGTTCATTCTGCCCTTTGCCGGAGCCTATTTTTCCGCGCGCAATGCTGCCGTCGAGCCGAAGCCGATCGATGCCGCGCCGAGAATGGGACCCGGACCGGTCCCGCCCGCCATTTCCTGCACCAGCGCGGCACATCCGCCGCCGGCCTCGATGGACAGCGAGGACATGGGCAATTCGACGCGCATAGCATCGCCATGCCACATGCCCGCGGTCTGCCATCCGCTCACCGCGTTCCAGTAGGTGATGTCGCGTCCGCTGTTCTCGCCCTTGCGCACGGAAACGGTGCGCGGCGGCCCGTAGCAGACCAGCAGCACATTCGCCTTGCCGCCGGCGCTGCTTTCGCCGACGCGGATGAGGATCGATCCGTCGGTCCGCGACAGCGACACCGGAACCGGCAGGCCGCCGGTCGACTGCGCGATCTTTTCCTCCACCTCGCCGCGATGCGACCCGACTACGTCATGATGACCGTTGATCACCATCTGCGGCGTGTATTTCGACATGTTTCCAAGCGCACGGCGATAGGCTTCCTGTCGTGCCGTGTTGCCAGGATCGCCCAGCGTGTCCTTCCAGCCGAGATAGTCCCAGTAGTCCACGTGCCAGGCGAGCGCGATGACGCCCTCGCGCCGGGCCAGTTCACCCAGGAACGCGTCGGCCGCCGGGCAGGACGAGCATCCCTGGCTGGTGAAGAGTTCGACCACGGCCACGGGCTTTTCCCCTGCCCAGGCAGGCACGGCCGAGGCGGCAGCGAACAGCAGTGACAGAAAGAACCTTCTCACGGTGCCCCGGGCCTCCCCTGTGAAACGTGGTTGCGAAAACATGACCTGTGACGGACATAGTCCCCGCATTGATCAATGAAAACTCACTTTCGCGCGAGTTTTCGTGCCGGACCACACCACCGGCATGAAAAAGCCGCCGGGGTTGGCTCCCCGGCGGCTTGCATTTCACAGGCTGTGGATGGCGCTTCCGGCCCTCAGGCCGCCAGGTCCCGCAGCACATACTGCAGGATGCCGCCATTCTTGTAGTAGTCGAGTTCGTCGAGCGTATCGATCCGGCAAAGCAGTTCGATCGTCTTCGTCGAACCGTCGGCGAAGGTGATGGTGGCCGGCACGGTCTGGCGCGGCTTGATCCCCTCGAGGCCCTCGATGGACACGGTTTCATCGCCCTTCAGGCCCAGCGACTTCCAGGTGTCGCCACCGGTGAAGACGAAGGGAATGACGCCCATGCCGACGAGGTTGGAGCGGTGGATGCGCTCGTAGCTCTCGGCAATGACGGCGCGCACGCCCAGCAGGTTGGTGCCCTTGGCAGCCCAGTCGCGCGACGAACCGTTGCCGTATTCGCCGCCGGCGAAGACGACCAGCGGCACGCCCTCCGTGCGGTAGCGCATCGCGGCGTCATAGATCGACAGTTCTTCCTTGGACGGATAGTGGATCGTGTAGCCGCCCTCGCGGCCGTTCTCGCCCAGCATGAAGTTGCGGATGCGGATATTGGCGAAGGTGCCGCGCATCATCACTTCATGGTTGCCGCGCCGCGTGCCGTACTGGTTGAAGTCGGCGACATTGACGCCATTGTCCAGCAGGTACTGTCCGGCCGGCGACTGCGCCTTGATCGAACCGGCCGGGGAGATGTGGTCGGTGGTGATCTTGTCGCCGAACAGCCCGAGGATGCGCGCGCCCTTGATGTCGGACACCTGCCCGGCCGCCTTCGCCATGCCGGCGAAATAGGGCGGGTTCTGCACATAGGTGGAGGCGTCGTCCCAGGCATAGGTTTCGCCGGAAGGCGCCTGTACGGCCTGCCAGTTGTCGTCGCCCTTGAACACGTCGGCATACTTGGATTCGAACAGTTCGCGCGTGACGTGCTTGTGGATGAACTCCTGGATCTCCTGGTTGGTCGGCCAGATGTCCTTGAGGAACACGTCCTTGCCGTCCTTGTCCTGGCCGATCGGCTCGCTCGTCAGGTCGATGTTCACCGTCCCGGCCAGCGCATAGGCCACGACCAGCGGCGGCGAGGCCAGGTAGTTGGCCTGCACGTCGGGCGAAATGCGGCCCTCGAAGTTGCGGTTGCCCGACAGCACGCCGGCGGCGATCAGGCCCTTGTCGTTGATCGTCTTGGAGATCGGCGCCGGCAGCGGACCTGAATTGCCGATGCAGGTGGTGCAGCCGAAGCCGACCAGGTTGAAGCCGATCTTGTCGAGTTCGGCCTGCAGGCCGGACTTTTCCAGGTACTCGCCGACGACCTGCGAGCCCGGCGCCAGCGAGGTCTTGACCCAGGGCTTCTGCTTGAGGCCGAGCCGGTTGGCATTGCGCGCCAGAAGGCCGGCGCCGATCAGCACCGAGGGGTTTGACGTGTTGGTGCAGGACGTGATGGCGGCGATGGCCACGTCGCCATGGCCGAGGTCATAGTCCTCGCCCTCGACATCGTAGCGGCGGTCGATCTCGCCGGCATCCTTCTTGTACTCGGCGGTGAAGGCCTGACGGAAGCCCTCGCCGATCTTTTCCAGCGCGATGCGGCCTTCCGGGCGCTTCGGACCGGCCATGGACGGCACGACGTCGCCGAGATCCAGTTCCAGCGTGTCGGTGAAGACGGGGTCGGAGGAACCTGTCTCGCGGAACATGCCCTGGGCCTTCGAATAGGCCTCGACCAGCGCGATGCGGTCCTGCGTGCGGCCGGTCATGGTCAGGTAGTTCAGCGTTTCCGAATCGACCGGGAAGAAGCCGCAGGTGGCGCCGTATTCCGGGCCCATGTTGGCGATGGTCGCGGCATCCGCCAGCGTCAGGTGATCGAGGCCGTCGCCGAAGAACTCGACAAACTTGCCGACCACGCCCTTCTTGCGCAGCATCTGCACGACGGTGAGAACCAGGTCGGTGGCGGTGACGCCTTCCTTCAGCCTGCCGGTCAGCTTGAAGCCGATGACCTCGGGCAGGAGCATGGAGACCGGCTGGCCGAGCATGGCCGCTTCCGCCTCGATGCCGCCCACGCCCCACCCCAGAACGCCGAGGCCGTTGATCATGGTGGTGTGCGAATCGGTGCCCACGCAGGTATCGGGATAGGCGACGGTGGCGCCGTCCTCGTCCTTCGTCCAGACCGTCTGGCCGAGATATTCGAGGTTCACCTGGTGGCAGATGCCGGTGCCGGGGGGCACGACGCGGAAGTTCTTGAAGGCCTGCTGGCCCCACTTGAGGAAGCGGTAGCGCTCGCCGTTGCGCTGGTATTCAAGTTCGACATTGCGGGCGAAGGCATTCGGGTTGCCGAATTCGTCGACGATGACCGAGTGGTCGATGACGAGATCGACGGGAACGAGCGGGTTGATCTTCTGCGGATCGCCGCCGAGCGCCTTGATGCCGTCGCGCATGGCTGCGAGATCGACGACGGCCGGAACGCCGGTGAAGTCCTGCATCAGCACACGGGCCGGCCGGTAGGCGATCTCGTGCCCGGCCGTTCCCTTGTCGTCCAGCCAGGCGGCCACGGCCTCGATGTCAGCCTTGGTGACGGAGCGTCCGTCCTCGTTGCGCAGCAGGTTTTCCAGCAGCACCTTCATGGAGAAGGGGAGGCGGGAAACGCCGTCGAGGCCGTTCTTCTCGGCCTCTTTCAGATCGTAGTAGACGTATTCCTTGCCGGCGGCCGTCAGGGTGCGGCGGCAATTGAAGCTGTCGAGTGACTTGGACACGTGCGACCTCGTTCTCATTCATTCTGCCGAACGGGGCGGACGCCTCTTTAGCCGCGCGGACGCGGATCGGGAAGGTGCGGGTGCGGCCATTTCCGCTGTCCGGCCCCGCGAAAACCTCTTGCTTTGCAAGGCTTCCGGGTACGGCGCAAAAAAGGGTTGCCACGCCGGCCGCTGGCATGGTTGCCGGGCTTATAGGGAATTTTGTAGAAGGATTCCAGATCAACGAAAGGCATATTTTGGCGCTGCAGCATCCGCCACCGGACATCCGCGCTGCCTTGAACGGGAAAAGGGACTGTCATGCGGCTTGTTGCAAGCGGCCTTGCCGGCGAACGCGGCGGCGAGATCATCTTCTCCGGCGTCGACTTCTCGCTGGGCGCGGGCGAGGGGATCGTCGTCACCGGGCCAAACGGATCGGGCAAGTCCACCATGCTGCGCGTCATCGCCGGCCTGCTGGAACCGGCGCAGGGCACGATGCGGCTTGAAAGCCCGGGCGAGGAATTCCCGACACTGGAATCGGCGCTGCACTACCTCGGTCACCAGAACGCGATGAAACCGGCGCTGACGGTGCGTGAGAACCTCGACTTCTGGCAATCCTTCCATGGCCACGCCCACTTGCCGGTCGCCGAAGCGCTGGAAATGGTCGGGCTGGAGACGATCGGCCACCTGCCCTTCGGTTACCTGTCGACGGGCCAGCGCCGCCGCATCGCCATTGCCAAGCTGCTCGTCTCCTACCGTCCGGTCTGGCTTCTTGACGAACCGACCGCGGGGCTCGACAAGGCGTCCGAACGGCAATTCGCCGCGCTGATGGAAGCGCACATGGAGGACGGGGGCATGATCATCGCGGCGACCCATATCCCGCTGGGACTGGAAAACGTCCGCTCCCTCGACATGGGGGAGCATACGACCCGATGCTAGCCCTTTTCGTCCGCGATCTCAGGCTGGGGGTACGCGCCGGCGGCGGCGCGCTGGTCGGCCTGCTGTTCTACCTCGCCGTCGTCGCCGTCATCCCCTTCGGGGTCGGCCCGGATCTCAACCTGCTGGCGCGGATCGGCCCGGCCATCCTGTGGATCGGGGCCCTGCTGGCCGCGCTGCTCGGCCTCGACCGGCTGTTTCAGGCCGATCGCGAGGATGGGGCGCTGGACCTCGTGATCATCGCCCGCGACAGGCACATGCTGGCGTTGACCGTCTTCGTCAAATGCCTGGCCCACTGGACCGCGAGCGTCCTGCCGCTTGTCGTGGCCGCGCCCCTGCTCGGCCTGTTCATGAACATGACGCCGGTCGGCATCGGTGCCGCGACGCTGACGCTTGCCGCCGGAACGCCGGCCATCACCTTCATCGGCGCGGTCGGCGCGGCGGTGGCCGTGGCCCTGCCGCGCGGCGGCCTGCTGGTCTCGGTCCTCATCCTGCCCTTCGTGATCCCCGTGCTCATCTTCGGCGTTTCGGCGGCCTATGGCGCGGTGAACGATCCCGACCCCTTCTGGCCGCCCTTCCTCATCCTGTCGGCGCTGACGCTGTTCTTTGCGGTGCTGGGGCCCGTCGCCGCCGGCGCGGCGCTGAAGGGCGGGACCGATTGACGCGGAAATTTGAACGGCGCGCATGACGGCAATCAATTGCCGGCATGCATCAAAGACTATATGTAAACGGCATGAGCGAAACACAGACATTGCCGGACGCCAAGGCCGGATGGTTTTCAAGGCTTGCCAATCCGACCCGTTTCATCGGGCTGGCTGATACGCTGATACCCTGGCTGCTGGGCCTGGCCGGCCTCCTGCTGGCCGTGGGCCTCTGGATGTCCTTCACGGCGCCGGAGGATTACCAGCAGGGCATCACCGTTCAGATCATGTATGTGCACGTGCCTTTCGCCTGGCTGGCCATGATGTGCTACACGGTCATGGCCATCTCCTCGGTGGGCACGCTGGTCTGGCGTCATCCGCTGGCCGATGTCTCGGCCAAGGCGGCGGCGCCCATCGGCGCGGCCTTCACCTTCCTGGCCCTGTTTACCGGTTCGGTCTGGGGCAAGCCCATGTGGGGCACGTGGTGGGTCTGGGATGCGCGGCTGACATCGGTCTTCGTGCTGTTCCTCATGTATCTCGGCATCATCGCGCTGACCCGCGCCATGGACGACCCGGTCAAGTCGGCGCGCGCGGCCGCCATTGTCACGCTGGTCGGCTTCATCAACATCCCGATCATCAAGTTTTCCGTCGACTGGTGGAACACCCTGCACCAGCCCGCGGCGGTCTTCCGCATGGATGGCCCGACCATCCATCCTTCCATGCTGTGGCCGCTGATGGTCATGGCCCTGGCCTTCACGGTGCTGTTCTTCGGCCTGCACCTGATGGCGATGCGCACCGAGATCTGGCGCCGCCGGGTCATCGCCATGCGCCGCATGGCCGCGCGCCGGGCGGACGGTTGAGGAGCGGTCCGTCATGAGCCATGCTGCCTATGTCTTCGCGGCCTACGCCATGTCGGCCCTTGTGCTCGGTGGACTGGGCCTCTGGATCCTGACCGACATGCGCGCACGCCGGCGCGAACTGGCCGAACTGGAAGCGCGCGGCATCCGCCGGCGCTCCGAGAATGGTTGACCGGAACATGAGCGAGGAAACAGACGTTCGCGGCGAGACGGGCGCGCGGCCGCGCCGCTGGCTGGTGATCCTGCCACTGGTCCTGTTCGTCGCCTTGTCAGGCGTGTTCCTGATGCAGCTTCTTTCCGGCAAGGACGCCTCCATCGTCCCCTCCGTGCTGATCGGCACCCAGGCGCCTGCCACCGACCTGCCGCCTCTGGAAGGCGTCGATCTGCCCGGCTTTTCCACCGAATCGCTGAAAGGCAAGGTCTCGCTCGTCAATGTCTGGGCGTCCTGGTGCGTGCCCTGCCGGCAGGAACATCCGCTGCTGATGGACCTGGCGAAGGATGGCCGCTTCGGGATCGTCGGCCTCAACTACAAGGACAAGCCGGGTCAGGCGCGCGCCTTTCTGGCCGATCTCGGCAACCCCTTCACCATGCTGGGCGTCGACCAGACCGGCCGCGCGGCCATCAACTGGGGCGTCTACGGCGTGCCGGAAAGCTATCTGATCGGCAAGGACGGCACGATCCTGTGGAAGCAGACCGGACCGTTCACGCCCGAAAGCGTGCGCAACGGCCTGCTCCCGGAGATCGAAAAGGCGCTCGCGGCCAACTGATTTTCGCCGGCGCAGCTTCCAAATCACCCGCACTTGCCTAGATTGGCCCAATGACAGGCGATTTACCCATTTCCTTCCGCAGGCAGGTACCCGACGGCGACAGCATGGAGCGCAGCATTTGCGGCCATTGCGGCTTCGTCGATTACCAGAATCCGAAGATCGTGGTGGGCGCCGTCGTGCGCCACGAGGGCAAGATCCTGATGTGCCGCCGCGCCATCGAGCCGCGTTCCGGCTTCTGGACCGTTCCGGCCGGATACCTCGAACTCAACGAGACGCCGGAGGCCGGCGCGGCGCGCGAGGCGATGGAGGAGGCCTGCGCGAAAATCCGCATCGAGGGCCTGCTGGCCATCTATTCCGTGCCGCGGATCAGCCAGGTGCAACTGATCTACCGTGCGACGCTCGCCGAAGCCGCCATCGCGCCGGGGCCGGAAAGCCTTGACGTCGCCCTTTACGGCTGGAACGACATTCCCCATGACGAGATCGCCTTTCCGACCGTGCACTGGATGCTGGCAGCGGAGAAGGCCGTGCAGGAAGGCAAGGGCGGCGCGCCCTTCACGAATCCGCCGGGCGAAGCCGCCAATCTGAAACGCTGACCGGCGTCCGATCACGGGACAATCCGGCTTGCTGCGATTCCCGTTTTGCGAACAGCGTTTGCATTTCGCACATTTTCCGGCCCGTATGCGGGTTTTCATCGCGGCATGGCGCTTGCATCGCATCTCCCGAGAGGTCAGGTTGACGGGACGTTAACCATAATTCCGGGACACGGGCATGGTATTGGCACGACAGGCAGTGACGTGGTTTGCGGCAATCCTGGCATGCGGGCTTGTCGCCACGCCGTCGCTGGCTGCATCCGGCAATATCGGCTTTCACGGCACGGTCCCGGAACGGGGCCGCGAGGCGCTGGCCGTCGTCGCTGCCAGCCCTGTCAGCCTATCGGCTGAATCCGGTCTTCAATTCCTCAGCCGCAATACGGGCAGTCAGCCCGTGCGCCGCGTCTTTTCCGTCCTCTCCGTTGACGGGCAGGCCATGCCGGCCGAAATCTTGCCTTCCGAAGCCGTGATGCGGCCGGGCGCGATGCGCCGGGTCAGCGTGTTCGTCCCCTTCGGAAAGGCCACGGCACATCGCTATCGTGTCTGCGTGGAGAGCTACGCGCTTTCCGGCGCGCCGCTTGGCCGGGTCTGCCAGTCCCATGCCGCGCGGCGCGTCCGGTAGCAGGCTTGCCCGGTCAGCGGCTCTTGCCGTCGGCCTCTTCCAGCGAATGTTTCATGATGAGCGGCATCTGGCTCATGGTGAAGACGAGCGTGATCGGCATGATGCCCCAGACCTTGAAAGCGACCCAGGTATCGGTTGAGAAGAGGCGCCAGACCACTTCGTTCGCCGCAGCCAGAAACAGGAAGAACAGGCCCCAGCGAAGGGTCAGCTTGCGCCAGCCTTCTGCATCCAGCCGGAACGCGCTGTCGAAGACATAGCCCAGCAGAGCCTTGCCGAAGACGAGACCGCCCAGGAGCACCGCACCGAACAGCGTGTTGACGATGGTCGGTTTCATCTTGATGAAGGTCTCGTCATGCAGCCACAGCGTCAGGCCGCCGAAGACGAAGACGATCACGCCGGAGATCAGCGGCATGATCGGCAGGGTTCTCACCAGCGCCCATGAGACGGCGAGCGCGATGGCCGTGGCGGCCATGAAAAGGCCGGTCGCGATGAAGAGCGGCCCGCCCAGTTCTGCGAGAACCGGATAGCGCGCCGCAAGCCATTCGCCGCGCGAATTGGCGAAGAAGAACACCACCAGCGGTCCCAGTTCCAGTGCCAGCTTCAAGAGCGGGTTCATTTCCTTTCGCTTCGGATCGGAGGGATCGCGCTCGAAAACTGGCTCGGACATGGTCGCCTTCCGGTTCGTGAGAAAAAAGCATCCGGCGAGCCGTTCGCCCGTCCGTCTCCATCACCTAGTGGATCGCTGCCGCCTTTGCCAGTGGGACCGCGCCAGAAAGACCAGCCCCCGCATGGCGACGGGGCTTTCCCTTCGCCGGCCGGGCGCTAACCTTTCCTTTACCATGTGGGCGCAGGCTCTCGGGTGGAGGGTCAGGCAAACCGGCCTGACCGGGAGGGTGAGCGGCCGCCGGGACCGCGCGCCTCCATCCGCGCGCCGGCCAGCCATGGAAGGGAGCGCGCCATGAAACCCTATTTGCATGTGATCGTGTCGTGTCTGGCCCTGCTGGCGTGTTCCGGCGCGGCACAGGCATGCCGCATTGCCCTGGCAGGCGAAGCAAACGCCGCGCCGGTGACATTCGCCGCCCTTGCCGAGGGCATCACCGCGGCACGGTTCGATTGCAATGGCCAGAAGGACCTGCCGGTGCTGATCTGGACCCTTGCGATCGATCATCGCCAGCCGCATGTCGGGGTGCGCGACAACCGGCTTTTCGACGAAGCGGTGGACGGGCCGATGCGCCCACTCGTCTCGGCGCGGATCGAGAGCCATGCGCGCATCCATGTCATGGAAAGACAGACCGTGTCCGGTGCTGCCCGCACCGCTCCCCCAGGCCGGGCAAACCGCCGTTTCGTCACGTTCTGCGACGCAGGCCATGAAGGCGATCCGCTTGACTGTTCGCTGGCCGGTGCGCGTCTCAAGGCCCGTGTCACCCCGGTTCACCGCGACCGTGACGGGGTCCCCGATCTCGCCCGGCACGAGATCAGCCACTACGATGGCGCGGCGCGCCTCAGCGTCCTGATTTTCGATGCCCCTTACGCCGAGCGTCCGGAAGCCGATATCGGCCGATGGATCGGCATGCTGAATGCATTGTCCGGCGCCCTGGCTCCGGATGAAACGACCGGTTCGATCGACTGACAACCGGTCCGCCTGGTCAGCCCGTTCCGGCGATGGCCCGGGCAAAATCGGCAGCCGCGAAGGGTTCGAGGTCATCGATCCCCTCGCCGACGCCGATGAAATAGACCGGCAGCTTGTACTTCGCGGCAATGGCGACGAGGATGCCGCCGCGCGCCGTGCCGTCCAGCTTCGTCATGACGAGACCGTTGACCCCGGCGACATTGCGGAAGATCTCCACCTGGTTCATCGCGTTCTGTCCGGTGGTCGCGTCCAGCGTCTGCAGCACGGTGTGCGGCGCCTCCGGATCGTGCTTCTGAAGGACGCGCACCACCTTGGCCAGTTCGTCCATCAGTTCCGCCTTGTTCTGGAGCCGCCCGGCCGTATCGATGATCAGCACGTCCGAGCCGGCGTCCCTGGCCTTGACGAAGGCGTCATAGGCGAGACCGGCAGCGTCGGCGCCCAGTCTGGAGGACACGACCGGCGCGCCGGTGCGCTCGCCCCAGATGTGAAGCTGTTCGATCGCGGCCGCCCGGAACGTGTCGCCGGCGGCCAGCATGACATTCAGCCCGCCACGCGTCAGCTTTGCGGCCAGCTTGCCGATGGTGGTGGTCTTGCCGGTGCCGTTGACGCCGACCACGAGGATGACATGCGGCTTGTGCGACAGGTCCAGTTCCAGCGGAACCGCCACCGGTTCCAGCACCTTTTCCACCTCGCCCGCCATGACCGCGCGCACTTCCTCGCCGCTGACCTCGCGGCCATAGCGTCCCGACGCGAGCGTGTCGGTGATGCGCATGGCCGTCTCGATGCCGAGATCGGCCTGGATCAGCACGTCCTCGAGATCCTGCAGCGCGTCCTCGTCCAGCTTGCGCTTGGTGAAGACACCGGCAATGCCCGATGTCAGGTTCTGCGAGGAGCGCGCCAGGCCGGAACGGAGCCGCTGGAACCAGCCGGGCCGTCCCGCTTCCGGCTCCGGTGGCGGCGCGGCATCGGCCTTGCGCTCGACGGACTTCGAAACCGTGACCTTGCCCCCCGGCGGCGTGACAGCCGGAACAGGGGATACGCGCGGCGAAACCGGTTCTTTCGGTTCGCCTTCGGGCTCCGGCGCGGGCACGGACGCTGAAACGGGTTCGGCCACGGCATCCGGAGGCGTTTCGGCCGGCGGGGGCACGCCTTCGGTCTCGTTCATCGTCCCGGCGTCATCCGGCACCGTCTCTTCAGGCGCGGCATCCGGAGCGGGTGCCTCGAATGGCGCGGCCATGTCCGGACCGGCGTCCGGAGCCGTTTCAGCCGGCGGTTCCGCGGCAGGAACCGTTGCCGGAGCTTCATCCCCGGAGGGGCGGTCCTCGACCTCTTTGCGGCCGAAGGAGAAGACCTTCTTGATGAAACCCAGAGCCATTGCGCCGTTCCGTTCCTTGCCTCTGCCGGTTCACGCCGCCCCGGCCAGCGCCGGGCGGGTGAGCAGCTTTTCCCCGTCATGGCCGGCGATCGCAACGCTCACGATGTCACCGGGCACGCCTTCCGCGCTGGCGAGCGTGAAATCCTCCGTGCGGCCGATGCCAGGCTTTTCGATCAGCACGCGCGCGGTGCTGCCGGTGCGCGCCGCAAGATGGGTGGCATAAGCCGCGTCGCCGGCTTCGCGCAAGCGCGCGGCGCGCGCCTTGCGAACCGCCTTGTCCACCTGTGGCATGCGCGCGGCGGGCGTGCCCTTGCGGGCCGAGAACGGAAACACGTGGAGATGCGTCAGCCCGCAATCGGCGACGAGTTTCAGCGTGTTCTCGAACATGGCGTCTGTTTCGGTGGGAAAACCGGCGATCAGGTCGGCGCCGAAGACGATGTCCGGGCGCAGGCGGCGCACCTCCTCGCAGAAGCGGATGGAATCGTCGCGCAGGTGGCGCCGCTTCATGCGCTTCAGGATCATGTCGTCGCCCGCCTGCAGCGAGAGATGCAGGTGCGGCATCAGGCGTGGTTCGGTGGCGATGGCGTCGAGCAGGGCGTCGTCCGCCTCGATGGAATCGATGGAGGAAAGGCGCAGCCGGTCGAGACCGGGAACCTTCGAGAGGATCGCCTTGACCAGGCGGCCGAGTTTCGGACTGCCCGGCAGGTCCGCGCCCCAGGAGGTCAGATCGACGCCGGTCAGCACGACCTCGCGATAGCCGTTGCCGACAAGGCGCGCCACCTGGTCCACCACGCCGCCGGCCGGAACCGAGCGCGAATGCCCCCGTCCATAGGGAATGATGCAGAAGGTGCAGCGATGGTCGCAGCCGTTCTGGACCTGCACGAACGCGCGGGCGCGCCCCTCGATGGCGTCGACCATGTGGGAGGCTGTCTCGCGCACCTCGAAGATGTCGTTGACGCGCACCTTCTCGAAGGCGTTGACGCCGAATTCCGGCAGGGCGCGATAGCTCTGCGCCTTCAGCTTGTCGTCATTGCCGATGACGAGATCCACTTCGTCCATCCCGCCGAAGGTCTCCGCCTCGGTCTGGGCGGCGCAGCCGGTGACGATGATGCGCGCCTCCGGATTGTCGCGCCGCGCCTTGCGGATCGATTGCCGCGCCTGGCGGACGGCCTCCGCCGTCACGGCGCAGGTGTTGATGACGATCGCGCCGCCCTCCAGCGCGCCGAGGCCCGCGGCCTCCGCCTCCCGTTTCATCACTTCCGACTCGTAGGCATTGAGCCGGCAACCGAAGGTGACGATCTCCACGCCCATCAGGCCGCGCCTTCCCTGTCGCGCGTCCAGGCACCGGTCTCCGGGTCCAGCATGCCGGAAAACTCCCATTCCGCCGGCCCGGTCATGATCACGTGGTTGTCCTCGTTCCATTCGATGCCCAGCGGCCCGCCCGGCACGTGAACGGTGACGGTCCGGTCCATGCGGCGCAAGCGGATGGCGGCAACGGCCGCCGCGCAGGCCGCAGACCCGCAGGCGCGCGTCAGTCCGGCCCCGCGTTCCCATGTGCGGATCACCACCTCGCTGCGCGAAAGGATCCGCGCGATCGTGATGTTGGCACGTTCCGGAAAGATCGGATGATTTTCCAGCATCGGCCCGAAGCGCTCCATGTCATAGGACCAGACATCGTCATCGACCCAGAAGATGGCGTGCGGATTGCCCATCGACACCACCGATGGCGAATGCAGCACCGGCGCGTCGATGGGGCCGATCTGCAATTCGATCATGCGGGTGTCATGAAACTCCTCGGCCAGCGGAATGTCCTTCCAGCCGAAACGCGGTTCCCCCATGTCCACCGAGACCGTTCCGTCGGCGTGTTCCTGCGCTGTCAGGATGCCGGCCAGCGTCTGGAAGGTGAAAGCGCTGCGGCCGGTTTCGGCTGCCAGCGCCTGGACGACGCAGCGAGTGCCATTTCCGCAGGCCTGTGCCTGGCTGCCATCGCTGTTGATGATCTCGATGTAATTGTCCGTGCCCTCAAGGCGGGGATCGTGGATGGCCATGATCTGGTCGAACGCGGTCGCCGGATCGCCGGCCAGCGTGCGCGCGGCAGCAGGCGTGATCCGGTCGGCGCGGCCGCGCATGTCGGCCACGATGATCTGGTTGCCCAGTCCGTTCATCTTTGCAAAGGGCGCTGGCGCCGCCATGGCTCTCTGGCTCCGTTCTTCGCGCCCTATATGGCCGAAGAAGAGGCACAATTCCAGTCATGGACCGAAGCCGGCGCGGTTCAAGCCCCGCCGGCCGGCGGCACGTCGAACACCTCGCCGGGCAGCATGGGCCGGAAGCGCTCCCGCGCAATTCCGCCGGCGTCGAGCGCCGCATGCAACCGCGCCTTCGGTTCCTCGATGCTCTCGTCGGTCAACTGGAACGTGCCCCAGTGGTGGCCGGCGGCCCATTCGGCGCCTGCCAGCCGGAATCCCTCGACCGCTTCCTCCGGATTCTGGTGCTGCCCCTTCATGAACCAGCGCGGCTCATAGGCACCGAAGGGCAGGATCGCAAGGCGGAAGCCCCCGTGCTTTTCGGCTGCCGCGCGATAGTTCCGGCCTTCATGGAAACCGGTGTCGCCGACATGGTAGATGCGTCCGGCCGGCGTCTCGATCACGAAGGCGGCCCACAGCGCCATGCGCCGGTCCGTCATGCCGCGCGCCGACCAGTGGTGGCAGGGTTCGAAATGGATGCGGACCGGACCGGCCTCCAGGCTGTCTCCCCAGTCGCCGGTGGTGACCGCCATTTCCGGCACGGCCCCGGCAACAATGGCATCGTTGCCAAGCGGCGTGATGACCTTTGGCGCATGCGCCCGGTGCAGGCGGGCCAGCGTGTCGACATCGAGATGGTCGTAGTGATTGTGGGTCAGCAGCACGAGATCGACCGGCGGGAGGTCATCGAAGGCAATGCCCGGCGCATTGACCCGCTTCGGCCCGGCGAAGGAGAGCGGCGACGCCCGGTCGGACCACACCGGATCGGTAAGGATGTTGAGACCGGCCACCTGGATCAGCAGCGTGGCATGGCCGACCATCGTCACGCGGATGGCGTCACCCGAAACGCGCCGGTCAGGCCGGGCAGGCGGATGCGGCGGGTCGAACCGGACCGGCCATTCGGCGCGGCTGCCGCCGAACCGCCAGCGCAGGAGGTCCTTCAAACCGCGCGGTTCAATGCCGCCCGGATTGAAGAAGGTCCGCCCGTCGAAATGGTCGCTGACCGGACCCTCGTAATAGGGATTGGCCCGCGCGCCGCGCATCCAGGTGAACGTGCCGGCCAAGGTGGCGATTCCTCCGGTTGCAAGCAGGGTCAGGAAATGTCTGCGGTTCATGGACTGCAGATAGGCCTTTGACCTCCGGGCGTCCAGTCTCCCGGGCGACGATACCGCCGGGCCGCGTCACGGATGGCGCGCCTTGCGTCAGGCGATGGCCACGATGCCGAGGATGACCAGCAGGAAGAGGACGAGCAGGACCCCGATGAGCAGCTTCGCGCCGGTGAGCGCCGCGCCCGAAAGCGTGTTGAAGCCGAGCAGCGAAGCGACCGCTGCCACGATGAGAAGGATGATGATCCATTTGATCATGGAAAGAACTCCGGTTGACTGGTGCCGGTGAGGCCGGCCATCGCATCCTTCAATGCAGAAAAGGCAATGAAGTTCCCGGCAGGGACGCGGCGCAGACCGGGAACAACCCGGTATTGAAACCGTTCTCGGAACGCAATATTAACCCTGTCCGGTTGAAAATGCCCCCAAAGCGCCGTTTTCCAAGCGCATTCAGGGCGTGATCCGGATCACGCGACATTCAGAGAGGGTTTGAATGATGGGGATGAAGCACTTGGCATTGGCGGCCGCATGCGTTTCGGCGCTTGGACTGACAGCCTGCCAGAGTGAGCGGCTGGGACGCCTGAACACGCAACCCGCGCCCCTGACGCCTGCGCCCATATCGCCGGTGACCCAGGAACAGTTGCCACCGCCTTCCCAGCCCGAGACGCTGAATCCGTCGGGCTTCCCGGACGCGCCCGGCACGGAAACGGACGGGACCGAGGTTGCGGCGGCCGATCCCGCCCAGCCTGCAACGCCGCCTGCGAACGCCCAGCCGCTGACAAAGAACGCGATGGTCGGAAGCTGGTCGGCGAACAGCGCCGGCGCAAGCTGCCAGATGTTCCTCACGCTGACCAAGTATGGCAGCGGCTCGCGCGGCGGCACGCGCGGCTGCTCCGGCGACATGGCGAACGTGCGCGGCTGGGATGTGCAGGGCGCGCAGGTCGTGCTCTACAACGAGAGCGGCGACACCGTGGCAAGGCTCTACAAGTCCGGCGACCAGAGATTCGACGGAACGACGAGTTCCGGCCAGGCGGTATCCGTTTTCCGCTGACGGCCGGACGCAATCGCAACGACAGCCGCCACGGGCACGCCTTCGTATGGCTTCATCGCAACCGCCGTCTGACCGGCCTTCCGTTCTGGAGCGCTACGACCATCTGGCGCGGACCGGAAAGCTCCAGGGCGATCCGGAGCAGCGGCGCATTGCCATGCGCTTCGACCGGCTGATCGAAGAGATCGCGGAAAAGCGCCTCCAGCGCAAATCCTCGGCGCTCGGCTGGATCTTCGCCAGGCGCAAGCCGAAGCCGGAACCCGTGCGCGGGCTCTACCTGCATGGCGGCGTCGGCCGCGGCAAGACCATGCTCATGGACATGTTCTTCGAACTGGCGCCTGCACGGCGCAAGCGGCGCGCCCATTTCAACGATTTCATGGCCGACGTGCATGACCGCATCGGTCGGCACCGCGCCGCGGTGAAGGCCGGGACGGCCAGGGGCGACGACCCGATCCCGCCCGTCGCCGCCTCCATCGCCGAGGAAAGCTGGCTGATCTGCTTCGACGAGTTCACCGTCACCGACATTGCCGACGCGATGATCCTCAGCCGCCTATTCTCCGCGCTGTTCGCCGAAGGGGTGGTACTTGTCGCAACCTCGAACGTCGCCCCGCAGGACCTCTACCGGGACGGCCTCAACCGGTCGCTCTTCACACCGTTCATTGCCATCCTGGAGCGCCATACCGACGTCACCAATGTCGACATCGAGACCGATTACCGGCTGCGCGAACTGGACCGGCTACCCGTCTATGTCACGCCGTCGGGACCGGAGGCCGACGCTGCCATGGACCGCGCCTGGGACAGGCTGACGGGCGGCCTGCCGGAACAACCGGTGACGCTGGAAATCAAGGGGCGGACCGTTTCCGTGGAGCGCGCCGCGGGCCGGGCCGCGCGTTTCTCCTTTGACGATCTTTGCGTCAGGCCGATGGGCGCGCGCGACTTCCTGGCCATCGCGGACCGGTTCGACGCCATCGTGATCGACCGTGTGCCCGTCATGGGCAACGAGACGCGCAACGAGGCCAAGCGCTTCATCCTGCTGGTCGACACGCTCTATGACCGCCGGGTCCGCCTGATCCTGTCCGCGCAAGCGCCGCCGGAAAAGCTGTTCACGGGCACGCACGGCACCGAACTGTTCGAGTTCCATCGAACCGCCTCGCGCCTGATCGAGATGCAGAGCGCCGACTGGATCGCCCATACACGCGATCACGACCGCGGCTGACCGCATCGTGTGGAGCGGCAAAGGGAAGGTGGCCGGCAGGGACTGATCGAAGCACGGATGGACGCGAAAGGCTGGCCATGGCATGGTTGCCGCACTGGCGGGAAACGGGGCGCCGCTTGGCCGGCGGCGGTGGAAATAGCGCGTATTCCTTCAATAATTCTTACTTTTACGTAAGAACAGATCGATTCAAACGATTGATATTGCTGGCAACCAAAGAATCGGTTGAAAAAAAGGTGGCTCGAGTCTATGCGAAGCCCGGCATTCCGGATGCCCTTGGCAAGTCCGGCGGCTGAACCATTCCTGCCCGTTCTCAGGCTCAAGGCGGGCCTTTCCCGCGGGCGCAGCAAAGGGAAAACTAGCACATGGCACGCAACAAGATCGCGCTGATCGGCTCGGGCATGATCGGCGGCACGCTCGCCCATCTGATCGGCCTGAAGGAACTGGGCGACGTCGTCCTGTTCGACATCGCCGAAGGCATTCCGCAGGGCAAGGGGCTCGACATCGCGGAATCCTCTCCTGTCGACGGGTTCGACGCGCGCTTCACCGGCGCGAACGACTATGCCGCCATCGAGGGTGCAAACGTGTGCATCGTCACCGCCGGCGTGCCGCGCAAGCCGGGCATGAGCCGCGACGACCTGCTGGGCATCAACCTGAAGGTCATGGAACAGGTCGGCGCCGGCATCAGGAAATATGCTCCCGACGCCTTCGTCATCTGCATCACCAATCCGCTCGACGCCATGGTCTGGGCCCTGCAGAAGTTTTCCGGCCTGCCGAAGAACAAGGTCGTCGGCATGGCAGGCGTCCTCGACTCCGCCCGCTTCCGCTACTTCCTTGCCGAGGAATTCGGCGTGTCGGTGGAGGATGTCTCCGCCATGACGCTGGGCGGCCACGGCGACGACATGGTGCCGATGACGCGTTACTCCACCGTCGCGGGCATCCCGCTGCCGGACCTGGTCAAGATGGGCTGGACCTCAAAGGACAAGCTGGACGCCATCGTCGAGCGCACCCGGAAGGGCGGCGGCGAGATCGTCGGGCTGCTCAAGACGGGCTCGGCCTATTATGCGCCGGCCGCCTCCGCCGTCGCCATGGCCGAATCCTACCTGAAGGACAAGAAGCGCGTCCTGCCCTGCGCCGCCTATCTCAACGGCGAATACGGCGTGAAGGACATGTATGTCGGCGTTCCGGTGGTCATCGGCGCCGATGGTGTCGAGCGCGTCGTCGAACTCGAATTCACCAAGAGCGAAGAGAAGATGTTCGAGACGTCTGTCAGCGCGGTCGCCGGCCTCTGCGAGGCCTGCCAGAACATCGCGCCGCAGCTGAAGGACTGAGGAGAGGGATTCCATGAATATCCATGAGTATCAGGCCAAGCAGGTCCTGAAAGGCTATGGCGCGCCCGTCGCTGACGGCGTCGCCATTTTCGAGGCCTCCGAGGCCGAAGCCGCGGCGAAGTCGCTGCCCGGCCCGCTCTACGTGGTCAAGTCGCAGATCCATGCCGGCGGCCGCGGCAAGGGCAAGTTCCGTGAACTGCCTTCCGATGCCAAGGGCGGCGTGCGCCTGGCAAGGTCCGTGGAAGAGGTTGTCGCCAACGCCAACGAGATGCTGGGCAACACGCTGGTGACCAAGCAGACCGGTCCGGCCGGCAAGCAGGTCAACCGCCTCTACATCGAGGACGGCGCCGATATCGACCGCGAGCTTTACCTGTCCATCCTCGTCGACCGCACCGTCGGCCGCAATGCCTTCGTGGTCTCCACCGAGGGCGGCATGGACATCGAGGCCGTGGCCGAGGAAACGCCGGAAAAGATCGTCACCGTGGCGATCGATCCGGACACCGGTGTGACGGAAGCCGACGCGGCCGCGCTGTGCGACGCGCTGAAGCTGGAAGGCGCGGCCCGCGAGGACGGCATGAAGCTGTTTCCGATCCTCTACAAGGCCTATACCGAAAAGGACATGAGCCTGCTGGAGGTCAATCCGCTGATCGTCATGACCGACGGCCACCTGCGCGTGCTCGACGCCAAGGTCTCCTTCGACAACAACGCGCTCTTCCGCCACGACGACATCGTCGCCCTGCGCGACAAGACGGAAGAGGACGAGAAGGAAATCGAGGCCTCCAAGTACGACCTCGCCTATGTCGCGCTGGACGGCAATATCGGCTGCATGGTCAACGGCGCCGGCCTTGCCATGGCCACCATGGACATCATCAAGCTCTACGGCGCCGAGCCGGCGAACTTTCTCGATGTCGGCGGCGGCGCGTCCAAGGAAAAGGTCACCGCGGCATTCAAGATCATCACCGCCGACCCGAACGTGAAGGGCATCCTCGTCAACATCTTCGGCGGCATCATGAAGTGCGACGTCATCGCCGAGGGCGTTGTCGCGGCCGTGAAGGAAGTCGGCCTGCAGGTGCCGCTGGTCGTGCGCCTGGAAGGCACCAATGTCGACCTGGGCAAGAAGATCATCAACGAATCCGGTCTCAACGTCATCGCGGCCGACGATCTCGACGACGCGGCGCAGAAGATCGTCGCCGCCGTGAAGGGAGCCTGACACCCATGTCCATCCTCATCAACAAGGACACCAAGGTCCTGGTCCAGGGCCTGACCGGCAAGACCGGCACCTTCCACACCGAACAGGCGCTGGCCTATCACGGCACGCAGATGGTCGGCGGCATCCATCCCAAGAAGGGTGGCGAGACCTGGGAAGGCAAGGGCGGCGAGAAACTGCCGATCTTCGCTTCCGTCGCCGAGGGCAAGGCGGCCACCGGCGCCGACGCGTCGGTCGTCTACGTGCCGCCCGCAGGTGCCGCGGCCGCCATCATCGAGGCCATCGAGGCGGAAATCCCCCTCATCGTCTGCATCACCGAGGGCATCCCGGTGCAGGACATGGTCAAGGTGAAGGCCGTGCTCGACAAGTCGTCCTCGCGCCTGATCGGCCCGAACTGCCCCGGCGTCCTGACACCCGATGAGTGCAAGATCGGCATCATGCCGGGCAACATCTTCAAGAAGGGCTCGGTGGGCATCCTGTCGCGCTCCGGCACGCTGACCTACGAGGCCGTGTTCCAGACCACGAATGCCGGTCTCGGCCAGTCGACGGCTGTCGGCATCGGCGGCGACCCGGTCAAGGGCACCGAGTTCATCGACGTGCTCGACCTCTTCCTCGACGATCCGGAAACCGAATCGATCATCATGATCGGCGAGATTGGCGGTTCGGCCGAGGAGGAAGCCTCCGAATGGCTCACCGAGCAGGCGAAGAAGGGCCGCAAGAAGCCGATGGCCGGTTTCATCGCGGGCCGCACGGCGCCTCCCGGACGCACCATGGGCCATGCTGGCGCGGTCATTTCCGGCGGCAAGGGCGGCGCGGAAGACAAGATCGCGGCCATGGAAGCCGCCGGCATCCGCGTCTCGCCGTCACCGGCCCAGCTCGGCAGCACGCTGGTGAAGGTTCTCAAGGGCGAATGACGCCCTGACCCGAACAAGGCCCCGGGCCGGGCGATCGGGCCCGGGGCCATCCCCGGAGGGAAACGAGCGGAGCAGACATGCGCCGGTCAGGCGCCGCCCGCGATCATCAAGGAGCCGGACACAACGTCCGGAAACGCTCATGGCACGAAACGACCAGGCCAACGACATCTTCGAGCAGACCTCGTTCCTCTATGGCGGAAATGCCGCCTATATCGACGAGCTTTACGCCCGCTACCAGGACGACCCGTCCTCGGTCGACGCGCAATGGCGCGAATTCTTCTCGCAGCTCCAGGACGACGCGGAAGACGTTCGCAAGAATGCCCGCGGCGCTTCCTGGAAGCGCGACAACTGGCCGATCGCCGCCAATGGCGAACTGGTTTCGGCGCTCGATGGCGACTGGGGCCAGGTCGAGGGCCACATGACCGCGAAGCTCAAGGAAAAGGCCGCCGCGGCGACCGGTGCCAAGGGCATGAGCGCGGAGGAAGTGGCCAAGGCGGCGCGCGATTCCGTGCGCGCCATCATGATGATCCGCGCCTACCGCATGCGCGGCCACCTGCACGCCAATCTCGATCCCCTCGGCATCGCCGGCCTGAAGGAGGACTACAACGAATTGTCTCCGGAGGCCTATGGCTTCTCCCCGGACGACTACGACCGGCCGATCTTCATCGACCACGTTCTGGGTCTCGAGTTCGCCACCATCAACCAGATGCTCGACATCCTCAAGCGCACCTATTGCTCGACGATGGGCGTGGAGTTCATGCACATCTCCAACCCGGAGGAGAAGGCCTGGATCCAGGAACGCATCGAGGGTCCCGACAAGGGTGTCGCCTTCACCGAGATGGGCAAGAAGGCGATCCTTCAGAAGCTGATCGAGGCGGAGGGCTTCGAGCAGTTCATCGACGTGAAATACAAGGGCACCAAGCGCTTCGGTCTCGATGGCGGCGAGGCACTGATCCCCGCGCTCGAACAGATCATCAAGCGCGGCGGCAACATGGGCATGAAGGAGATCGTTCTCGGCATGGCCCATCGCGGCCGTCTCAACGTTCTCACCCAGGTGATGGGCAAGCCGCACCGCGCCGTGTTCCACGAATTCAAGGGCGGTTCCTTCGCGCCAGACGATGTCGAGGGCTCCGGTGACGTGAAATACCACCTCGGCGCTTCCTCCGACCGCGAGTTCGACGGCAACAAGGTGCACCTGTCGCTGACGGCCAACCCGTCGCACCTGGAGATCGTCAATCCGGTCGTCATGGGCAAGGCCCGCGCAAAGCAGGACCAGCATTTCGGCCGCAAGCGCGAGGAGGTGCTGCCGCTGGAAGCCCGCGCGGCCGTGCTGCCGCTTCTCCTGCATGGCGATGCGGCCTTTGCCGGACAGGGCGTGGTCCCGGAATGCCTTGGCCTGTCGGCGCTGCGCGGCCACCGCGTCGCCGGCACGATCCATGTCATCATCAACAACCAGATCGGCTTCACCACCAATCCGCGTTTCTCGCGCTCCTCGCCCTATCCCTCCGATGTGGCGAAGATGATCGAGGCGCCGATCTTCCACGTGAACGGCGACGACCCGGAGGCGGTGACCTATGCCGCCAAGGTGGCGACCGAATTCCGGATGATCTTCCACAAGCCGGTCGTCATCGACATGTTCTGCTACCGCCGCTTCGGCCACAACGAGGGTGACGAGCCGGCGTTCACGCAGCCCTTGATGTACAAGAAGATCCGCGCCCACAAGACCACGGTCCAGCTCTATTCGGAGAAGCTGATCGCCGAGGGGCTGATCACCGAGGGCGAAGTGGAGAAGATGAAGGCCGACTGGCGCGCCCATCTCGAAGCCGAGTTCGACGCGGGCAATTCCTTCAAGCCGAACAAGGCCGACTGGCTCGACGGCGTGTGGTCCGGAATGCGCACCGCCGATTCGGCCGACGAACAGCGCCGCGGCAAGACCGCCGTGCCGGCCAAGACGCTCAAGGAAATCGGCCGCAAGCTGGCCGAGGTTCCCGAAGGTTTCGAGGTGCACCGCACCATCAAGCGCTTTCTGGACAACCGCGCCGCGATGATCGAGTCCGGCGAGGGCATCGACTGGGCCACGGCCGAGGCGCTCGCCTTCGGCTCCATCCTGCTGGAAGGCAACCCGGTGCGCCTGTCGGGCCAGGATTGCGAGCGCGGCACGTTCAGCCAGCGCCATTCGGTACTCTATGACCAGCGCGACGAGACCCGCTACATCCCGCTCAACAATCTGGGCTCCAGTCAGGCCAATTACGAGGTCATCAACTCGATGCTCTCCGAGGAGGCCGTGCTCGGCTTCGAATACGGCTATTCGCTGGCCGAGCCGAACGCGCTGACGCTTTGGGAAGCCCAGTTCGGCGACTTTGCCAACGGCGCGCAGGTGGTGTTCGACCAGTTCATCTCGTCGGGCGAACGCAAGTGGCTGCGCATGTCCGGCCTCGTCTGCCTGCTGCCGCACGGCTACGAGGGTCAGGGGCCGGAGCACTCCTCCGCCCGCCTTGAACGCTGGCTGCAGCTTTGCGCGGAAGACAACATGCAGGTCGCCAACTGCACGACGCCTGCCAACTACTTCCATATCCTGCGCCGGCAGTTGAAGCGCGATTTCCGCAAGCCGCTGATCCTGATGACGCCGAAATCGCTGCTGCGCCACAAGCGGGCGGTTTCGACCCTGTCGGAAATGAGCGGCGAGAGCGCCTTCCACCGTCTGCTCTGGGACGATGCCCAGCTTCACAAGGACGGCCCGGTCAAGCTGGTCAAGGATTCCAAGATCCGCCGCGTCGTGCTGTGCACCGGCAAGGTCTATTTCGACCTGCTGGAAGAGCGCGAGAAGCGCGGCATCGACGACATCTACCTGCTGCGCGTCGAACAGCTCTACCCCTTCCCGGCCAAGGCGCTGATCAACGAACTCACCCGTTTCCGCAATGCCGAGATGGTGTGGTGCCAGGAAGAGCCCAAGAACATGGGCGCCTGGTCGTTCATCGACCCCTACCTGGAATGGGTGCTGGCGCATATCGACGCCAAGCATCAGCGTGTGCGCTACACGGGCCGCCCGGCCGCGGCCTCGCCGGCCACCGGCCTGATGTCGAAACATCTCGAACAGCTCGCCGCCTTCCTCGAAGACGCGCTCGGCGAATAAGAAAAACCGTTCAGGAACAGGACAAAACCCATGGCTACAGAAATCCGCGTCCCGACACTGGGCGAATCCGTGACCGAGGCCACCATCGGCCAGTGGTTCAAGAAGGTTGGCGATGCCGTCGCCGCCGACGAGCCGCTGGTGGAACTGGAAACCGACAAGGTGACCGTGGAAGTGCCCGCGCCCGCCGCCGGCAAGCTGACCGAGATCACCGCCAAGGAAGGCGAGACCGTGGAGCTCAACGCCCTGCTCGGCATGATCGGCGAGGGTGAGGGCGCCGCCGCGGCGCCTGCTGCGGAGAAGAAGCCGGAGCCCAAGGCCGAAGACATGCCGAAGCCGGCGCCGTCGGGTTCCGAGACGGTGTCGAAAGGCATGGAAGACGCCCGCAGCGGCGACATGCCCGCCGCCCCGTCCGCTGCCAAGCTGATGGCGGAAAAGGGTCTCGACGCCTCCCAGGTCTCCGGATCCGGAAAGCGCGGCCAGGTGCTCAAGGGCGACGTGCTCGACGCCATCAACAAGGGCACCGGCTCGGCGCCCGCTGCCGCTCCGGCCGCGGCCCGCGCCCCGTCGTCCGGCGACGATGAGGCACGCGAGGAGCGGGTCAAGATGACCCGCCTGCGCCAGACCATCGCGCGCCGCCTCAAGGACGCACAGAACACGGCCGCCATGCTGACCACCTTCAACGAGGTGGACATGACGGCGACGATGGAGCTGCGCAAGAAGTACAAGGATATCTTCGAGAAGAAGCACGGCGTGAAGCTGGGCTTCATGGGCTTCTTCGCCAAGGCGGTGACCCATGCGCTGAAGGAAATCCCGGCCGTCAATGCCGAGATCGACGGCACCGACATCATCTACAAGAACTACTGCCATATCGGCGTGGCCGTCGGCACCGACAAGGGCCTTGTCGTTCCGGTGGTGCGCGATGCCGACCAGATGTCGATCGCAGAGATCGAGAAGGAAATCGGACGGCTGGGCAAGGCCGGACGCGACGGCACGCTGACCATGGCCGACATGCAGGGCGGCACCTTCACCATCTCCAATGGCGGCGTCTACGGCTCGCTGATGTCGACGCCCATCCTCAATGCGCCGCAGTCCGGCATCCTCGGCATGCATAAGATCCAGGAGCGTCCCATGGTCGTGAACGGACAGATCGTCATCCGCCCGATGATGTACCTGGCGTTGAGCTACGATCACCGCATCGTCGACGGCAAGGAAGCCGTGACCTTCCTGGTGCGCGTGAAGGAAAGCCTGGAGGATCCGGAACGCCTGGTCCTCGATCTTTGATCCCGGACGGCGGGAGACGGACAATGGTCCTGCGGGTTGCATGGGCGCTTGGCATGGCATCGCTCGCGGTGCCTGCCCTCGCCGCCTGCCCGCAGGAACTGGCGGTCTATGAAAGCGCCGGCGGCCGGACCGCGCTGGAATTCGTGGCCGGCGGCCAGGCCATGGCGATGAGCCACGAAATCCGTATCCTGATGCGCGATGGAGCGCCAGTGACGGCCTATGTCCAGCCGGGCGCGGCGCTTGGCCAGCCGGAAATGGTGCTCCCGGTCAATTGCCCGGAAGGCGACGTGACCGGCGAGGAACTGGCCGCCTGCATCGTCTACCGCTCGGTGGTCTATGCGGCGGATGCGCAAGGCGGCTTGCGCGAACTGCCTGCGGCGGGCGAAACTGCGGCGCTGGCGGTCCTGCTGCCCAATTTCGCGGCCTCGGTCTGGCGGCATCCCGCCTTTGGCGATGACGGGCCGGAACAGCCGCCGGCGGAAATCTTCAGGCTCGCGGGGTGCCAGGAATGACTGACGGCAAGGTGCTTCTGGTGACAGGCGGGTCCCGCGGCATCGGCGCCGCGGTGGCGCTCGGCGCGGCGCGCGAGGGCTGGCGCGTGGCAGTCAACTACGTGTCCAACGCGCGCGCGGCCGATCTCGTGGCCGAACAGATCGCGCAAGCCGGCGGCGAGGCCATCGCCGTTCCCGGCGATGTCGGGCGGGAAGCCGATATCCTTGCCATCTTCGAGGCCGTCGACCGCCGCTGGGGCCGTCTCGACGGACTGGTCAACAATGCCGGCGTCGTGGATCGCATGGCGCGCGTCGAGGCGATGAGTGCGGCGCGGCTGGAGCGCATGTTCCGCATCAACGTGATCGGCTCCATGCTCTGCGCCCGCGAGGCCGTGAAGCGCATGTCGACCGCCCATGGCGGCCATGGCGGCGTCATCGTCAACCTTTCGTCTGCCGCCGCAAGGCTCGGCAGTCCCGGCTGGTATGTCGATTATGCCGCCTCCAAGGGGGCCATCGACACCTTTACCAAGGGGCTCGCGCTGGAAGTGGCCGCCGAGGGCATCCGCGTCAATGCGGTGCGCCCCGGCATCATCGCCACCGGCATTCATGCCTCCGGCGGCGAACCCGACCGTGTCGCGCAGGTCCGTGCCGGACTGCCCATGAAGCGCGAGGGCCAGGCGCACGAGATCGCCGACGGCGTTCTCTATCTTCTCTCAGACAGGGCGTCCTACGTGACGGGCGCCATTCTCGACATTGCGGGCGGTCGCTGAGACAGCGCGCCACCAAACAGGAAGGACATGACCCATGGCTTATGATGTCGTCATTATCGGAACCGGCCCCGGAGGCTATGTCTGCGCGATCAAGGCCGCGCAACTGGGACTCAAGGTGGCCGTGGTGGAAAAGCGCGCCACCCATGGCGGCACCTGCCTGAATGTGGGCTGCATTCCTTCCAAGGCGCTCCTGTACGCCTCGGAAATGTTCGCCGAGGCGGGCCACGCCTTCGATACGCTCGGCATCGAGGTGCCGGCGCCGAAGCTGAACCTTGACAAGATGATGGGCCACAAGGACGCCGTGGTGAAGGCCAATGTCGACGGCGTCGCCTTCCTCCTGAAGAAGAACAAGATCGACGCCTTCCGCGGCACCGGCAAGGTGCTGGGCGAAGGCAGGCTCTCCGTCACCGGCGACGATGGCAAGGTGCAGGAGATCGAGACAAAGAACATCGTCATCGCGACCGGTTCCGGCGTGGCCGGCATTCCCGGCGTCAATGTCGAGATCGACGAGGAGACGATCATCTCGTCAACTGGCGCCATCGCCCTGGCGAAGGTTCCCGAGAGCCTCACCGTTGTCGGCGGCGGCGTGATCGGCCTCGAACTGGGTTCGGTCTGGGCGCGCCTCGGTGCGAAGGTCACGGTCGTCGAATATCTCGATTCCATCCTTGGCGGCATGGACAGCGAGATTTCGAAACAGTTCCAGCGCGTGCTCGCCAAGCAGGGCATGAGCTTCAAGCTTGGGGCGAAGGTCACGAAGGTGGAGAAATCCGGAAAAGGCGCAGAAATTACCTTCGAGCCGGTCAAGGGCGGCGACGCCGAGACGATTGCCTCCGATGTCGTGCTGGTCTCGACCGGCCGCAAACCCTATACCGAAGGCCTCGGCCTCGAAGAGACCGGCGTCGTGCTGGACGAGCGCGGCCGGGTGGATGTCAATTCCCGCTTCCAGACCTCTGTTCACGGTATCTACGCCATCGGCGACGTCATTCGCGGGCCGATGCTGGCGCACAAGGCCGAGGACGAGGGCGTGGCCGTCGCCGAAATCATCGCGGGCCAGCATGGCCATGTGAATTACGACGTCATCCCTTCGGTGGTCTACACCCAGCCGGAAGTGGCATCGGTCGGCCGCACCGAAGACGAATTGAAGAAGGCCGGCGTCGACTACAAGGCCGGCAAGTTCAACTTTTCCGCCAATGGCCGCGCGCGCGCCATGCAGCAGACGGACGGTTTCGTGAAGGTGCTGGCCGATGCGAAGACGGATCGCGTGCTCGGCGTCCACATCATGGGTTTCGGCGCCGGCGAGATGATCCACGAGGCGGCGGTGCTGATGGAATTCGGCGGATCGTCGGAGGATCTCGGCCGCACCTGCCATGCCCATCCGACCATGTCCGAAGCCGTCAAGGAAGCGGCGATGGCAACCTTCGCCAAGCCGATCCATTCCTGACGGTCAGACGCAGACGGCGGCCGCATCGCGGATGCGGCCGTTATCCGTTGCAGCGGGGATCCGGACTACACGCCTTAGTCGGCCTTGTCTTCCTTGACCACCGGATCGCCGGCCTTGTCGCCGACGACGGTGGCTTCGTCGCCAGTGCCCTGAAGGCTGTCGGAACGGGTCGACATCGGCGCGGTATCGCTGGAAATGCTGGCTGTCGTCATCGTGTCATGCGCTTCGGCACTGTGCATCGGGCAGGCATGGGCCGCCGACAGGCCGAAGCCCAGGATGGCAATCGAGGCAAGAAGGGTCTTCATGGCATACTCCCTTGCATGGTCATTACGCAGGGTCAGCCTAGCCCGGTTCATGGGCAACGGCAATCCGCCGGTTGGCGGGCCGTACGCATAAAGCCCGCCGCCACTTATTCCGCGCGCGTGACGGTGTAGCCCGCCTTGCGCAGCAGTTCGACCACGCCTTCCTCGCCCGGAAGGTGCAGCGCGCCGACAGCGATGAAGGCATTGCCCCTGTCGAGGATCGGCCCGGCATTGGCAACCATTCCGTGATTGCGGGTGGTGACCATGATCTTTTCGAACGCCGCGTAGCTTTCCTCCGCGCCCGGCTGGTCGGGCGTGATCGCCTCGAGCACCGGCCAGATCATGCCCAGGTCCTCCGTCTCGTAGAGAACGATCATCGTTTCGATCGCATCGTCCAGCCGGTCGCCAAGCGCGAGCGTCGAGACAAGCCCGTCGACATGGGCCTGAAGCGGAAGGGAGTTCATCGCCTCCAGTTGCGAGACGATGGTTTCCAGCCCGAGCAATTCCTTGCCCGCGGCCTTTGCGTCCTGTGCCAGCAAGGCGTCGAGGAAGGGGGCGCCAGCCTGCTTGCGCGCCATTTCGCAGGCCGGCAGCGCCAGGGCGGACGAGACCACCCAGGGCTTCATGCGCTCGACGGCCATAAGCGGCATGCCGCGCTTTTCCAGTTGATCGGCCACGCGGGCGCGATCCTCTGGCGCCAGCAGATCGCTCAGCTTCGAGCCGTCGGTGAACATCATCAGGCCGGGATGCTGCATCAGGACCGCGGCCGCCGCCTTGGGGTCGAGCGCATCGACGGCCTCGACCACGACCGTTCCCGCCCGTTCGAAGGCATCGCGCGCACGGGGCGTAAGCTCGATGACCCGCGGATCGGTCAGATGCATCGTCCCGAACAGCCAGGATGGATCGGTTCCAGCCTTTTCCACGCGCCACAGAAGGCCCGTCCCGTTCACCGTTCCGGCAGCCTCCTGACGGATGGCGGCAAGGCGCGCCGGATCCTGTTCACTCATTTCCGCAACGAGGTTGCGGCCCCTGCATTCGGGAAGGTCCCCCGCCCGCGCCTTCGGCGCCAGCAGCACCAGCGTCGCGAGGAAGGCGGCAAGCAGGAGCATGTTCAGGGCGCCCAGCAGGCGCAGGCCGCCCAGGCAGACCATGTCGGCGATGTGTTCAGCGTGTCTCATGGTGGCCATTCTGGCCGGTCAAGCGCAAAGATGCGGTTAATCCGGGCCGGCGAATCCGCGCGATCAGGCGCGCGGATGATAGGTGTCGTAGATATCGAGCAGGCGCGCCGCGTCCACGCCCGTATAGACCTGTGTCGTGGAAAGGCTCGCATGGCCGAGCAGTTCCTGGATCGCGCGCAGGTCCCCGCCCCGGCCGAGCAGATGCGTGGCGAAGGAATGGCGCAGCGCGTGCGGTGTCGCGCTGTCGGGCAGGTCGAGGGCGGCACGGAGCCGCGCCATGTCGCGCTGCAGGACCGCCGGGTTGAGCGGGCCGCCGCGCGCCCCGCGAAACAGCGGCGTTCCGGGCGCCAGATCCCATGGGCAGAGCCGGCGATAGGCGGCGACCGCTTCGAGAACGGCAGGCAGCAGCGGCACGATGCGCGTCTTGCCGCCCTTGCCGGTGACGCGAAAGCTGGTCTGCGCCGGGTCGCACAGATCCCCGCCGTCAAGCGCGAGCGCTTCCGAGATGCGCAGGCCGCAGCCATAGAGCAGCGACAGGACGGCGGCGTTGCGCGCGGCAATCCACGGCTCCGCGTTCAGTTGCTCACCCGCATCGACGACGCGCAGCGCATCGCTGGCGCCGATCGGGCGCGGCAGCGATTTGGGCTGGCGCGGCGCCCGCACCGCGCGGGCGCCGGCGGCATTGGCCAGCCCGCGCTTTTCGAGGAAACGCAAAAAGGACCGCAGGCCGGCGAGGTTGCGCCCGGTGGATCGCGCGCCGGTGCCGCTCGCGCGGCGGGATGCCAAGAAGGCGCGCAGGTCCGCCGGCTTCAACGCCGCGATGTCCGTCACGCCGGCGCGATTGCCGAGATGGCCGGTCAGGAAGGCAAGGAACTGGCGGGTGTCGCGCTCATAGGCCTCGACGGTCAGGCGGGAAAGGCGGCGCGTTCCCACCAGTTCCGCCAGCCATTGCCGGCGATGGTCAAGAAGGTCCTGCGTCGCGAAGAGAGGCAATCCGGGCTGGGTCATGAGCGGAGTTTGCACGGCGACGGTTAGCGAATGCTTGATTCGGCCGCCGAAGCGCGTAATCAGGCGGCATGAAGAAAAACGGAAAAGACGTGCGCATGGCCGTGATCGGCGCGCCCCACGGCGTGCGTGGCGAATTGCGCGTGAAAAGCTTCACCGCCGATCCGCTGGCGATCGGCGATTACGGCCCGCTGCATGACGCCGAAGGCCGCCTCTACGAGGTGCTGGACGTGCGCCCTGCCAAGACGGTCGTCGTCGTGCGGTTCAGGGGCGTGACCACGCGCGAGCAGGCCGAGGCGCTGAACGGCGTGGAACTGCTTGTCGCCCGCGACGCCCTGCCCGACGAGGACCTGGAGGAGGACGAGTTCTTCCATGCCGACCTCGTGGGGCTGGAGGTGCGCGACGGCGACGGCAAGACGCTCGGCAAGGTCACCGCGCTGCAGGACTTCGGCGGCGGCGACCTGCTGGAAATCACGCTGGGCGGGCGCAAGGGCGTGCTCATCCCCTTCACCATGGCCGCCGTGCCGGTGGTCGATGTGGCGGGCGGTTTCGTCACCATCGAGCCCGTTGCCGCCGGACTGGTGGACACCGGCGACGAGGATGACGGTGCGGAGCCCGAGGCATGACCTTCCGGGCGACCGTCCTCACCCTTTATCCCGACATGTTCCCCGGAACGCTGGGCCTGGCGCTGGCCGGCAAGGCGCTGGAGACAGGCGCCTGGTCGCTGGAGACGGTGCAGATCCGCGATTTCGCGCTCGACCGCCACCGCTCGGTTGACGACACGCCGGCCGGTGGCGGCGCCGGAATGGTGCTGAAACCCGACGTGCTGGCGCGCGCCATCGACGCGGCCTCGCCGGACGGCGACGCCCGGCCGCGCCTGCTGATGAGCCCGCGTGGTCGCCCGCTGACGCAGGCGCGCGTGCGCGACCTGGCGCAGGGCGAGGGCGCGGTGATCGTCTGCGGACGGTTCGAGGGCGTGGACGAGCGCGTGATCGAGGCGCGCGGCCTGGAGGAAGTCTCCATCGGCGACTACATCCTCTCCGGCGGCGAAGTGGCCGCGCAGGTGCTGCTCGACGCGGTGATCCGCCTGCTTCCCGGTGTCATGGGCAATGCGCAGTCGGGCGAGACGGAAAGCTTCGAGACCGGGCTGCTGGAGCATCCCCATTACACGCGGCCGGCCGTCTTCGAGGGCCGCGCCATCCCCGAGGTGCTGACGTCCGGCAACCATGCCAGGATCGAGGCGTGGCGGCGCGAACAGGCGGAGAAACTCACCGCCGCCCGGCGCCCGAACCTGCTTCAGCCGCGTACGAAGTAATAGCCGGCCAGGAACAGGCCGATGGCGATCACCAGCCAGCGCAGCACGCCCTGCGGCACGCGCCGGGCGAACCAGACACCCATCCACCCGCCAAGCCCGGCGCCGGGCAGCATGATCAGCCCGTGCACCCAGGAAATCGCGCCACCGGCCGTGAACACGATGATGGCGACGGCGGCGATGACGATGGACAGCGCGTTCTTGATGGCGTTCAGCCGATGATAGGCGCCGCCGGTCGCCAGGCTGAGCGAGGCGAGCATCATCACGCCCATGCCCGCGCCGAAGAAACCGCCATAGATCGAGGTGACGAATTGCAGCGCATTGCCCCTCAGCGAATGGGGCGGATGTTCGCCCGATGCCTTCGGCTTCAGGTAGGGCCCGGCGGCGAACAGCGCCGTGGCGGCGATCAGCAGCCAGGGCACGAGGCTGGAAAAGGCCGGGTTGGACAGCGACAGCAGCCACAGCGCCCCGCCAAGGGAGCCGACGAGCGAGATGGCGGAAAGAATGGCGACAGCCTTCCACTCGCGCCGGATCTCGCTCCGGTAGGCCAGCGCCGAGGTGATGTAGCCGGGGAACTGTATGATGGAAGACGTGGCGTTCGCCGCGATCGGCGGAACGCCGGCCAGCGTCATCGCGCCGAAGGTCAGGAACGTGCCGCCGCCCGCAATGGCGTTGATGATGCCTGAAAACAGGCCGGCGAGGAAAAGGAGGATGGCTGTCGTGATCGTCATGGCGCTTCCCTAGCCGGAAGCCTTCCCGTTGACACGGAAAATCGGCGTTGAGGCAGTTTTTTCGGCGCAGGCCGTGACAAGACGCCCGCAAGCGTGTATGGACGCGCCCGAAGTCCGGGCATGATCGGGCTTCCTCGCAAGCAACAGACCATGTGAATTCGCCATGCCGGCATGTGCCCGGCCCTTCATCGCGGTCATCGGGACTTCGGAAGGCGGCGCTCTGACGTGCCCAAGAACAAGAGGACAGGACGATGGATATCATTCGTCAGCTCGAGGCCGAACAGGCCGCCAAGATCGAAGCCCAGCGCAA
Source organism: Zhengella sedimenti (assembly GCF_046506625.1). Classification (NCBI taxonomy): domain Bacteria; kingdom Pseudomonadati; phylum Pseudomonadota; class Alphaproteobacteria; order Hyphomicrobiales; family Notoacmeibacteraceae; genus Zhengella; species Zhengella sedimenti. The sequence continues at coordinate 518,926 of NZ_JBKFFP010000001.1, read as the reverse complement.
GCTGCCGGAGTTTTCGCCCGGCGACACCCTTCGCGTTCAGGTCCGCGTGACCGAAGGCAAGCGCACCCGCCTGCAGGCCTATGAAGGCGTCTGCATCGCCCGTTCCGGTTCCGGCCTGAACGAGAACTTCACGGTTCGCAAGATTTCCTACGGCGAAGGCGTGGAGCGCGTGTTCCCGGTCTTCTCGCCGATGGTCGAGGCCGTGGAAGTGGTCCGCCGCGGCAAGGTGCGCCGTGCCAAGCTCTATTACATGCGTGACCGCCGCGGCAAGTCTGCCCGCATCACCGAGAACACCAATGCCCGTTCGCGCAAGCTGAACGATGCCGAGCGCAAGGCCCAGGCCGACGAGCGCGCCCGCCTTGAGGCCGAGAAGGTCGCCGCCGCCGAGGCGCTGGCCGCCGAGAAGGCCGCCGCCGAGGCTGCCGAGGCCGCTGCCGCCGAGCAGAACGCCGAGGCCAAGGGCGAGTAATCACCCCGCCCTTTCCCACGCGTCTTTTGAAAGGCGCGGCCCGTTCATGCGGGCCGCGCCTTTTTCATGTCCGGCTGCCTGCCGCCGATCCGGGCGCCGCCTCGGCCCGGCCATGGGCGATTCGCCGCAAAAGGCGTTCCAGCGGCCCCTGCCCGAACAGCCTGATCCAGACCGGCGCTGCCAAAAACTGCACCAGCGTCATGACCAGCGCGATGGCCGCGATGTCGATATGCTCCAGGCGGCCGAACAGGCCGAAGCCGAAGCCGAGGAACAGGACCATGTTGACCACGGTCTGGCCGATATAGAGCGTCAGGGCGAGCCGCCCGCAGGCCTCCAGGCGGCTGGTGAACCAGCGCGCGCGCCCGGAGGCGAGCAGCAGCGCCAGGACCGAAAAGAAGCCGAAAACGAAGCACAGCCGCCGGATGTCGTAGACATAGGGCAACAGGCTGTCCGACAGCATGGCCGCCGTCGATCCGTCGGCGAAACGGCTGCCCGTGAACCATCCGATCGCGGTGCCGGCGGCAATCCCGCCCGCCGCGAGACGCCGGTAGGCCTTCAGGCTCCAGCCCCCAGTCAGGAAGCCGCTCTTCAGCAGCGCCAGGCCGATCAGCATGAAGGTATAGACATCGAGGATGTGATGGACGATCACCTCGCTCGTCTGCTCCTGGAAGGAAAGCGGCGCCAGCGAGATGACATTGTCGACATAGCCTTGCTGGCGCTCGATGATCTCGCTTTCGATGTTTTCCAGCATCTGGGCGAGTTCGGCGTCGCCTTCATCGGCGGGCAACGCCTGCCCATCGCCCTGCGTGCCGGAACCGGCGATGCCGCGGGTGGTTCCCTCGTCGACGGACGACGGATCCACCTGCTGGCGCAGCGGTTCGCCGGCCCGGTTTTCCATGACCTCGTCCTTGCTGAACGTGTTGCGCATTTCCAGGCGCTGTTCCATCAGCGGCGAGATTTCCGCTCCGCCCTGGATGGCCGACATGGCCATCATGACCGAAGCCACGATCCAGAGCCTTCGCACCGGCCAGTTGCGCACCGGGAACAGGAACAGCCCGAACAGGCCGTAAAGGTAGAGGATGTCGTAGGGCCAGAGCAGCAGATAGGCATGGATCACGCCGAAACCGATGAGCGCGACCTGGCGCCGGTACCATGGATCGAGTGCCGCGAGGCCGCCCCCTGCGCTGTCGGCGCGGGCGAGCAGGATCAGCGCGGTCGCGCCGAAGAGCACCGAGATCATGCCGCGCATGACGCCGTCCACGGCGATCCCGACGAACCGCCAGACCTCGACATTGGGATCGACCGGTCCCCACATGGTCTCGCCCCACATGCCGGGCGCACCCATGGCATCGAGCGGCAGTGCGAAGATGAAGATGTTGAGCCAGAGGATGCCGAGAATGGCAAAGCCACGGGCCGCATCCATGAGGGCATGGCGGCCTTGGGCGACGGGCATGGGAATCATGGGGTTTCGTCCGAAGGCCGGAAAGGGCGCTGCGCGGCCGGTCGCATCAGCCGCGCCGTTACTCCCGGCCTGCCGGCAATGCAATCGGTATTTCTTGCCCACGCCCGCAAGCCTGCTTGATCCTTGACGCTGCACATGCTGCGAGTCCATATGACGCGAGAAAAAGACGGGGCCGCCCCCGATCCATGACCAATGAGGACTTTCGCCATGACCGCACCGCGCACCCTCTATGACAAGATCTTCGACGATCACGTCGTCGACCGCCAGGCCGATGGCACCTGCCTGCTCTACATCGACAGGCATCTTGTTCACGAGGTGACGAGCCCGCAGGCCTTCGAGGGCCTGCGCATGGCCGGCCGCAAGGTGCGCCATCCGGAAAAGACGCTCGCCGTCGTGGATCACAACGTCCCGACCACGCCGGACCGCAAGACCGGCATCAAGAACGAGGAAAGCCGCATCCAGGTGGAAGCCCTGGCGAAGAATGCCGGCGACTTCGACATCGAATACTACAACGAGGCCGACAAGCGGCAGGGCATCGTCCACATCGTCGGTCCGGAACAGGGCTTCACCCTGCCTGGCATGACCATCGTGTGCGGCGACAGCCACACCTCCACGCATGGTGCCTTCGGCGCGCTGGCGCATGGCATCGGCACCTCGGAAGTGGAGCATGTGCTGGCCACGCAGACGCTGATCCAGTCCAAGGCGAAGAACATGCTGGTGCGCGTCGACGGGCAATTGCCGGAAGGCGTCACCGCCAAGGACATCATCCTCGCCATCATCGGCGAGATCGGCACCGCCGGCGGCACGGGTCACGTCATCGAGTTTGCCGGCGAGGCGATCCGCTCGCTGTCCATGGAAGGGCGCATGACGGTCTGCAACATGACCATCGAGGGCGGCGCGCGCGCCGGCCTGATCGCACCCGACGAGACCACCTTTGCCTATATCAAGGACAAGCCGCGGGCGCCGAAGGGCAAGGCCTGGGACATGGCGCTCGAATACTGGAAGACGCTGCATACCGACGAGGGGGCGCATTTCGACAAGGTCGTCGTCCTCGACGCCGCCAACCTCCCGCCGATCGTTTCCTGGGGATCCTCGCCCGAGGACGTGGTGTCGGTGACCGGCGTCGTGCCGAACCCGGACGACATCGCCGACGAAACCAAGCGCGCCTCCAAGAAGCGCGCTCTGGAATACATGGGCCTGACGCCTGGCACGAAGATCACCGACATTGCCATCGACCGGGTTTTCATCGGATCCTGCACGAACGGCCGCATCGAGGATCTGCGCGCCGCCGCCAAGGTCGTCGAGGGCCGCAAGGTGGCCGAGGGCGTCAACGCCATGGTCGTGCCGGGTTCCGGCCTTGTGAAGGAACAGGCCGAGGCCGAGGGACTGGACCGGATATTCCTGGATGCAGGCTTCGAATGGCGCGAGCCGGGCTGCTCCATGTGCCTGGCGATGAACGACGACCGCCTGAAGCCGGGCGAGCGTTGCGCCTCCACCTCGAACCGCAATTTCGAGGGCCGGCAGGGATTCAAGGGCCGCACCCACCTGGTCTCCCCGGCCATGGCCGCGGCGGCGGCGATTGCCGGCCACTTCGTGGACATCCGCGACTGGGAATGACCGTCAGCCACGGTCGTTTGCCGGCTTTTCAGAAAGGCCTGCGCGTCGTGCGCAGGCCTTTTTTCTTGTCCTGTCGCTGCCGCCTCTAACCAATCCCTAACCTGTCCCCGGCTAGGGTCGCGGAAAATTCCGGGGAGAAACACGTGGCGAGTGGTGACAAGCAGGCTGCGAAGCCGGTCAGGGAGGCTGTCGGACCACGCCAGGCCTCAAGACTGGCGGAGGTAGGTTGATGGCCGGTTATCTGCTGTTCCTCAACAGCGCCATTGCCTTCATGGTCTTCGCGGTTCTCGCGGCCTCCTGGTGGCAGGGACGGCGGCCGGAGGCCCTGTTGCTGATCATTGCCAGCGCGCTGGCCGTCATCTCGGGCGGCTTCGAGGCATCGCTGGTCTGGTTCGACAATGCACACCTGCCCCGTTTCCTGCTGTTCGCCGCGCATCTGGGCGGGTTGATGTTCCTTTCGGCCGGTGTCGCGGCCTATTACGCAAGCCCTTTCAACTGGCGTGTGGTTATCGTCTTCTATGCCGCGGCGCTGATCGTGAACCTGCTCATCATCGACATGGACCGCGACTCCCTGTTCCGCCAGACCGTCTACCAGGCGCCCTACCTGCTGATGGCGGGCATTGGTGCCGTGATCGCCTGGCTCAGGGGCCGGACCTCAATGGACCGCGCCTTCGCGATGGCGTTGACACTGTTCGCCCTGCAGTTCGGCATCCGGCCCGCCCTGGCGATGTTCACCGGCGGTGTCGGCGAATCCCCGTCGCATTTCCTCGCCACGACATACGGAGCGCTCATCCTCTTCATCCAGGCCACGACCGGCCTGACGCTCGCGGGAACGATGATCTGGCTCATCGGCGCGCGGCTGCTGCAGGATGTCCGGCAGCGTTATGCCCTTGACCCGCAAACGGGCTTCATGACCCGGGCAGGGGCCGAGGACCGGTTCACGAGCATCGCCACCGAAGGCGGGGCCATCGCCCTGGCGCTGATCGAACCGGTCGTGAAGAACGCCTATCCCGGGTTCGAAAGCGAACAGCGGCTCCGGGCCGAACTGGAAGGCCTGGTTCGTCTGCTGCCGGACCGGCTGTCGGACACCATGACCGCCTTCCGTGCCTCGGATGCCCGCATCGGCGTGCTCATCCAGAACGGCGACGCCGCGGCGGTCCGTGGCTGGTGCGGCGGGCTGGCCGACGCCATCGCCAGGACAAACGGAATCATGATCATCGCCGGCGTGGCAATCCGCGCGGGCGACGAACCGTTCAGCGCGCTGCAGGATCGCGCTGCCGAGGCACTCTACCACGCGCGCAAGCCCGGCGCGCCGCCGGTCTGCCTTCGTGCCATGAACCGCTACGTCCCGCCGCCGCCCGAGACCGGGGTCTTTGCCTAGGCGTCAGCGGCAGCCGTTTCTCAGGACCGCGACCTCGTCGCGCGACAGGCCGTACATGTAGCTGCGGCCGCGATAGACCGCCGCTCCGCCGGAGCACCGGTAGGCGGCTTCCGGGAAGCGGTGCTGGCTGCTCGCATGGACGGGCTCGTCGAAATAGACAACGTCGGGCAGGCTGCCGGCGCCGGCATCGGCGAGATCGCCCTGGCCCACGACGATTCGCTTGTAGCCCGAGGGACTGATGATGACGAGGTTGCCGAAGGAATCGGAATAGGACACCTCGCCGATCCGCCCGGCTTGTGCGCCGGACGAGAGCAGAAGAAGGCCGGACAGGGCAGCGGCCCCTGCAAGGCCGGAACTCATGATACGCTTGATGGAACGCATGGCGCGTCCTCCTTTTTCACTCGGTTTGCCGCAGCTTCCCCATGCGTGGAACATTAACGCTTCGTTAACCTTTGTCACGCGCGAAAGTTCAGTGCATTTCGCGCAATTGACAGTCATGGTTAACTGCGGCATCCCGCAAGGCGACGTTTTCCAGCAGAGGCGACCGAACGGCCATGAGCGAGCAGCACACCATCGACATCCAGATCCTTCGCCTGAAGGACGCCCACGCGTTCGCACCGCTTCTGGCAGCCTATTCGCAGGCGCTGAAGCGTGGAGCGCCCCGCCGGCCGGACGAATTCTACGCCGAGCAGATCCTGCAGGACCGCACGGCCGAGGTGCTCGGTGCCAGGATCGACGGCGAGCTGGTCGGGTTCCTGATCTTTTATGATGTGCCTGAGCCGGTGTCGGGCCTGCGCATGGGCGTGTGCGATCACATCTATGTGCACCACGACCATCGCAACAAGGGCATCGCCAAGGCGCTCGTCGACGTCCTGGCCGACCAGGCGGAGGAGCGTGGCTGGTCGAAGCTGCATCTTCATGCCCCGCGGCAGCCCGAGGACGGGCGCAAGCTCTATGAACGCATTGCCGCGCCGGCGGATTGGTCCAGCTTCATCATCCGGTTCGACGACAAGTGATCCCCCCGGCTTTTCCTCGCCGCGCAGATGGCTGATAACGAAACGATGAAACCGATTCGCCTGATTCCGCTTGTCTTTTTCGCCCCGGTCCTGTCCGCCTGCATGGCCGGCGGGGCGGGCCTCGGATCGGCCGCCTCCAATGTGCAGCCCGCCCTGACGACGTGGCGTTGCGATGGCGGCGGCACGATGACGGTGCGCCGGACCGGTGACGCCATCGAGGTCCGGTCGCCGCGCGGCGTGGACGTGACGCTTCCCGCCTCTCCGCCCGGCTCGCGCGAACGCTATGGCGAGGGCCTCTATGCCGTCGTCTTCAACGGACGCGAGGCCCTGTGGTTCGTGACGGGAAAGCCGCCCTTGAACTGCCGGCGCTGAACCCGCGTGAATGGTCGTTCCCCGCCTTTTCGCCCCGGTAAAAACTTCAAACGATTGAACCCCTTGGCGTGGCGGCGGGATATCGCATATCAGACCAATGAATCATCGATCGATTGGGTTGCGGCCTTTGACGCGGTGCAAAAACAGGACTAGAAAGCCCGGGATCGCAGAACCTTGCCGGCCGCCGACGGGTACCTGAACCCGCCGCGTCCGACCGGCCCAGCCCGATGGGGGAAAAAGTGAGCAAGGACGCCTTGAAGCGCGCGCGGCCGTTGTCGCCGCATCTGCAAATCTACAAGCCGATCCCGACCATGGTGATGTCGATCAGCCATCGCATCACGGGCGTCGCGCTCTATGGCGGCACGATCCTGGTCGCATGGTGGCTGATCGCGGCCGCTTCGGGCCCGGTCTATTTCGACTGGGTGAACGGAATCTACGGATCCTTCCTCGGCCGGCTGGTCCTGTTCGGCTTCACCTTCGCGCTGATCCACCACATGCTCGGCGGCATCAAGCACCTGTTCTGGGACATGGGTCTCGGCTTCGAGAAGACATTCGCCACCCGCGTCGCGAAGATGCAGCCGGTCGCCGCTGCCGTCCTGACGGTCCTTGTCTGGATCGTCGGCTATCTGGCGCGCTGAGGAGGAGACGACATGAGCGACATGCGCACACCGCTTGGCAAGGTCCGCGGACTGGGATCCGCCAAGGACGGAACCGAACACTTCTGGCGCCAGCGCGTCACCGCCGTGGCCAACATCCCGCTGACGATCTTCTTCATCGGGCTGATCATCGCGCTCAACGGCGCCGGCTACGAGGACGTGAGGGCCGCGCTTTCCAATCCCTTCGTGGCGCTTCTGACCATGGGCGCCCTGCTCAGCGCGCTCTATCACATGAAGCTCGGCATGCAGGTCGTGATCGAGGATTACGTTCACGCCGATGGCTGGAAGTTCCTGCTTGTCATGCTCAACACCTTCTTCATCGCGAGCGTGGGCCTGATTTCGGTGTTCGCGCTGCTCAAGCTAGCATTCGCCGGTTAAGGACGCAGTCACGATGGCCAATACAGACAAGAGCTTTTCCGTCAACGGACGCGCCTACGAGATCGTCGACCACCGTTTCGACGTCGTCGTGGTCGGCGCCGGCGGCGCCGGCCTGCGGGCAACGCTCGGCATGGCCGAGCAGGGTCTCAAGACGGCCTGCATTTCAAAGGTCTTCCCCACGCGCTCGCACACGGTCGCCGCTCAGGGCGGCATTGCCGCGTCGCTGACCAACATGACGCCGGACTGCTGGCAGTGGCACCTCTACGACACCGTCAAGGGATCCGACTGGCTGGGCGACGTCGACGCCATGCAATACCTGGCCATGGAAGCGCCCAAGGCGGTCTACGAGCTGGAGCATTACGGCGTTCCCTTCAGCCGCACCGAGGATGGCAAGATCTACCAGCGGCCCTTTGGCGGGCACATGCAGAACTATGGCGACGGCCCGCCCGTGCAGCGCACCTGCGCGGCGGCCGACCGCACCGGACACGCCATCCTGCACACGCTCTACGGCCAGTCCCTGCGCAACAATGCCGAATTCTACATCGAGTATTTCGCCCTCGACCTGCTTATGAGCGAGGATGGCCGGTGCACGGGCGTGATCGCCTGGAACCTCGATGACGGCACGATTCACCGCTTCGCCGCCAAGATGGTGGTGCTGGCCACCGGCGGCTATGGCCGCGCCTATTTCTCCGCCACCTCGGCGCATACCTGCACCGGTGACGGCGGCGGCATGGTGGCACGCGCCGGCCTGCCCCTGCAGGACATGGAGTTCGTGCAGTTCCATCCCACCGGGATCTATGGCGCGGGCTGCCTGATCACCGAGGGCGCGCGCGGCGAGGGCGGATACCTGGTCAATTCCGAGGGCGAGCGTTTCATGGAGCGCTACGCGCCGTCGGCCAAGGACCTTGCCTCCCGCGACGTGGTCTCGCGCTGCATGACGATGGAAATCCGCGAAGGCCGCGGCGTCGGCAAGAACAAGGATCACATCTTCCTGCACCTGGATCACCTCGATCCCGCCGTGCTGGCGGAGCGCCTGCCGGGCATTTCCGAATCGGCCAAGATCTTTGCGGGCGTGGACGTGACGAAGGAACCGATCCCGGTCCTGCCGACGGTCCACTACAACATGGGCGGGATTCCCACGAATTACTGGGGCGAGGTGCTGAACCCGACAAAGGACAGCCCCGATGCGGTGGTGCCGGGCCTCATGGCCGTGGGCGAGGCCGGTTGCGCTTCCGTGCACGGGGCCAACCGCCTGGGCTCGAACTCGCTGATCGACCTGGTTGTCTTCGGCCGCGCCGCAGCCATCCGCGCCGGCGAGGTCATCGACCGCGACAGCGCCATTCCCGCCATCGACGAGGCGCAGAGCGAGAAGATCCTCACCCGCTTCGACCGCCTGCGCCATGCCAGCGGCTCCACGCCGACGGCCAACCTGCGCGAGAAGATGCAGCGCGCGATGCAGGAAGAAGCCGCCGTGTTCCGCACGCAGGAAACGCTGGAGCAGGGCTGCAAGCGCATTTCCGCCATCTGGGACGAACTGCCCGACGTGAAGGTCACGGACCGCTCGCTGATCTGGAATTCCGACCTGGTGGAAACGCTGGAACTGGAAAACCTGATGGCCAACGCCATCACCACGGTCTATTCGGCCGAAGCCCGCAAGGAGAGCCGGGGCGCCCATGCGCGTGAGGACTTCTCCGAGCGCGACGACGCCAACTGGCGGGTGCACACCCTGGCGACGGTGGACGAGAAGGGCAAGGTCGATCTCTCCTATCGGCCGGTTCACGTCGATCTCATCGCCGACGGTATCGATCTCGCCAAGATCGCGCCCAAGGCGCGTGTGTACTGAGGAGCCGGGACATGGTTGAACTCGCACTTCCGAAGAATTCGCAGATCACCGAGGGCAAGACCTGGCCGAAGCCGGCCGGGGCGAAGAACCTGCGTGAATTCCGCGTCTACCGCTGGAGCCCGGACGACGACGCCAATCCCCGGGTCGACACCTATTACGTCGACATGGACGATTGCGGCCCGATGGTGCTCGACGCGATCATCTACATCAAGAACAAGATCGACCCGACGCTGACCTTCCGCCGGTCCTGCCGCGAGGGCATTTGCGGTTCCTGCGCGATGAACATCGACGGAACCAACACGCTGGCCTGCACCAAGGGCATGGACGAGATCGACGGTGCGGTGAAGATCTACCCGCTGCCGCACATGCCGGTGGTCAAGGACCTTGTCCCCGACCTCACCCAGTTCTACGCCCAGCACCGCTCCATCGAGCCATGGCTGCAGACCACGACGCCGGCGCCCGAGACCGAGTGGCTGCAGAGCCACGAGGACCGGCAGAAGCTGGACGGGCTCTACGAATGCATCCTGTGCGCCTGCTGCTCCACCTCCTGCCCGAGCTACTGGTGGAACGGCGACCGCTATCTCGGTCCCGCCGCCCTGTTGCAGGCCTATCGCTGGCTGATCGACAGCCGCGACGAGGCTACCGGCGAGCGACTCGACGACCTGGAAGACCCGTTTCGGCTCTATCGCTGCCACACGATCATGAATTGCGCCCAGGCCTGCCCCAAGGGGCTGAACCCGGCCAAGGCGATCGCCGAGATCAAGAAGATGATGGTGGAGCGCCGGGTCTGACCGGCGTCCGGCCTTTTGCCTGGCGGCCCTTGAATTCCGTTTGGCCGCCGCGGTGCCGCGGGCAAACACCAGGAAATTTTGGCGGAACGCTGCCCGCGCGGTCCTGACCTTGCCAAACGGGAAAATCCGTCCCATCAAGCTCTGGCGAACCGTTTGCGTGGAACTGGTCTGGATCGGCTCATGACGACAATCTCCCACCGTCCCCGCCGCGCCGTGCTTTACGTGCCGGCCTCCAACGAGAAAGCGCTGGCCAAGGTGACCGGCCTTGCTGCCGATGCCGTGATCTTCGACCTGGAGGATGCGGTCACGCCGGAGGGAAAGGAAGCCGCGCGCGAAGCCTTGCGCCGGCATTTCCGCGAGCATCGCAGCGCGCCTTTCGAGCGGATCATCCGGATCAATGCGCTGTCCGGCGAATGGGGCGCGGAGGATCTGCTGGCCGCGCGCGGCTGCCGTCCCGACGCAATCCTCCTGCCCAAGGTCGACGGCCCCGGCGACCTGCTCGACGCAGCCGATGCGCTTGCGGAGACGGATGCGCCCGCAAGCATGGCTCTCTGGGCCATGATCGAGACGCCGCGCGCCGTGCTGAACCTTCCGGCCCTGGCAGATCTTGCCCTGCAGCCCGGCGCCCGCCTCGGCTGTTTCATTGCCGGAACGAACGACCTGGTGAAGGATACCGGCGTGGCGATGACCCCGGACCGGGAATATCTCCGCCCCTGGCTGCAGCAGATGGTGCTGGCCGCGCGCGCGGGCGGCATCGCCGTCCTGGATGGCGTCTCCAACCAGTTCCGCGATCTCGATGCCTTTGCCGCCGAATGCGCGCAGGGCGCGGCGCAGGGCTTCGACGGCAAGACGCTCATTCACCCGGCACAGATCGAACCGGCGAAAGCCGCTTTCTCACCCTCCGCCGCGGCGGTGGAAGAAGCGCTCGCCATCCGTGCCGCATTTGCCGAACCGGCCAATGCAGGCAAGGGCGTGATCTCGATGGATGGGCGCATGGTCGAGCGGCTGCATCTTGAACAGGCCGAGCGCCTGCTGGCGCGGGCCGGCCGCTGAACGGAGAACGGCATGAAACTCTACCGCTTCCTGACCGGCCCCGATGACGCCGCCTTCTGTCACAAGGTGACGGCGGCGCTCAACAAGGGCTGGATGCTGCATGGTTCACCCAGCTATGCCTTCAACGCCCAGACCGGCACGATGCATTGCGGCCAGGCAGTCATCAAGGAAGTCGACGGCGTGGACTATGAACCGGACATGAAGCTCGGCGAATGGTAAACAGCGCGCTTCTCGAAGACCTCACGGCTTTGCGCCGCACATTGCACCGCCATCCGGAAGTTTCCGGCGATGAAGCCTGGACGGCCGCACGCATTGCGGACGAACTCGTTCATTGTCACCCCGATCACCTGATCACGGGCATCGGTGGCCATGGTGTGGTGGCGGTCTGGGAGTCCGGCAATCCCGGTCCCTCGGTGTTGATCCGCAGCGAACTGGACGGCCTGCCGATCATCGACAAGGCACCGGTCGAATGGCGCTCCGCCATCGAGGGACGCGGGCATCTGTGCGGTCACGACGGTCACATGGCGATTCTCGCCGGCCTTGCCCGGCGTCTGCACGAGCGCCCGGTCGGAAAGGGCCGCGCCATCCTCCTGTTCCAGCCCGCCGAGGAAAATGGCGCCGGCGCCGCCGCCATGCTGGCCGATCCGCGTTTCGCTGAAATCCGGCCGGACATGGCCTTTGCCCTGCACAATCTGCCGGGCATGGCAAAAGGGACCGTGGCGATCCGGCCCGGCCCCATGTGCTACGCTTCCGAGGGCCTGTCGATCCGCCTGACCGGTCGCACATCCCATGCCAGCCAGCCGGAAGCCGGGCTGAGCCCGGCCGCCGCCATGTGCGAACTGGTCGAGGCCCTGCCGCGCCTGCCCGCGACGCTTGGGCATCCGGAAGGCCATTCGGTCGTCACGCTCGTCCACGCCCGCCTCGGCGAGGAGGCCTTCGGCATCGCGCCGGGCGAGGCCCATGTCATGGCCACCCTGCGCGCCATTGACGACGTCACGCAGGATGCGCTGATGCGCATGGCACACGACCTGGCGCGCGCCGCCGCCGCCCGCCATGGGCTGGAGATCGCGATGGAAACGGCGGACGGCTTCGCGGCCAATGTCAATGATGCCGCCGCCGTTGCACGTGTCGAGAGCGCCTTTGCATCGCTCGGCCTGCCCGTCATGCCGCTGGAGGGCCCGTTCCGCTGGTCGGAGGATTTCGGCCGCTTCGGCCAGGCCTGCCCCACCGCCATGTTCGTCCTGGGCGCGGGTGAAGGCCATCCGCCGCTGCATGCACCCGACTATGATTTTCCCGACGACATCATCGAAACGGGCATGTCCGTGTTCGAGCAGGTGATTCGCGATCTGTGCGGCGCCGCTTGATGCCGGTCAACGCGCACCGCCGCGTCCACTGGCATCTTCAATCAAGGACCGCAGGATGCAGAAAAGGAGACGAGACATGGTGCGCAAGTTCCTCGCAGTGGTTGCCGTGGCGATGGGAACGGCCCTGCCGGCCGTTCCGGCGTCGGCGGGCGATTGTACCGGCTATGTGGTGGGTGTGCGTCCGATCTCGCAATATGACCACGACCGAGGCACCGGCTTTCTCGCGGTGCGCACCGGTCCGGGATCGCGCTACCGTCAGATCGGCGAACTCTATGCCGGCGATGAAGTGTCCGTGTGGGACCGCAGCGGCAACTGGTATCAGGTGGCCTGCATGTCAGGTGACTGCACCAATCCCTATTGGGGCCGGCCAAGCCCGCGCGGCTGGGTGTCGGCACGCTATATCGACGCGCGCGGGGTCTGCCCGTAAGGCGGATCCGGCTCAGCCGGCCAGCCGCGGCTTGCGGACGGGCGCCTCGTCGGAGCGCATCAGCAGGGCCATGGCCTTGAGGTAGTCGACCGGCTTGGCCAGCAGCGGCGGATTGTCCAGCCCGCTCTCTTCGATGGCGTCGAGGCTGGCGCCCGACACGACGAAGAAAGGCAGGCCGGCTGTGCGCAGCGCATGGGCTACCGGTGTCACCACGCCGTCGGGCAGGTTGAAATCGAGAATCGCCCCGTCCACGTCCTCGAGCAGCAGGATGCGCTGCGCCTCGGCGACGCTTTGTGCCAGGATGACGGCATAGCCGGCCGCCTCGGCCTGTGTGGCGGCATCCATGGCAAGCCACGCGTCGTCTTCCACGATAAGCAGGGTCGGCTTGTGCATGGCACTCCCTTTCGTCCCTTGATCCCTTCATGTCCCGGCCGCTCAACGCCGGGAAGGGAAAAGAGGTTTCCCCTGCCTGCCGATGCTCCGGCAACATGGTTAATGAAGGGTTCACCCACGCGAAGGACGGACGCCGGGAAGGGCGGTCAGCCGGCCTGTTCCTCGATTCGCGCCATGTCGTCGTCCGACAGGCCGAAATGATGGCCGATCTCGTGGATCAGCACGTGGGTGACGATGTCACCCAGCATCTCGTCGCTTTCCGCCCAATAGTCGAGAATGGCGCGCCGGTAGAGCGTGATGCGGTTCGGGCCCTCGCCGGTCTGCGGATTCCAGCGGTCGGCTATGCCGCGGCCCTCGAACAGGCCGAGCAGGTCGAACGGTGTTTCCAGCGCCAGCGCGTCGAGGATTTCCTCCTCGGGAAAATCGGCCACCTGGATGACGATCTCGCCGGTCAGCGCCCGGAATTGGCCGGGAAGATGCGCATAGGCCTCCATTGCCATCAGCTCGATCTCGGCGAGCGTCGGCGCGGCGGCTGTCTGCCAGTTGCGGGTTGCGTAAATACGGGCCATCACTTTTTCCTGTCGGGCCCATATAGGCGTTTTTCCCGCGGGTTTGAAGGACATTGCGCCCATTCCGCCTGGCGGGCCTGCCGGAACGGAAACAAGAATCTTTTCCTGCCCGCTTGACTCATCCCGCCGGCTCTGGAATCCATAAGAACATAACAGGAACATGAACAGCGGCGGTTTACCTGGCACTGCATATGCGGGCCGGAAGAGCGCTCGCTCATTGCCTGGGTCCGCAGCAGGGCCTCATGAAAGGACAAGCGCCATGGCCACCCGTGCCGTGACGGAGGAGCTTTTGCGTGATCTGCGCCAGCGGATCGCGGCCATCGAGGACGCCACGCCCCGTCTCCAGCCGGGGCCGGCGGCAGCCGAAAGCCGCGTTTCGCCGGACCATGGCGGACGGGATGAAGCGGCCGCCACATTCCTGCGCGCCCATGGCCGCCCGGTGGAAGGCTTGCGCCACACCCGCGCCCTGCGGGTTTCGACGGGCGACGGGCGCGTCGACCGGTTGCTCGGCGGAGGCCTGCCGCTGGCGGCCCTCAGCGAGGTGATCGCGCCGGAAACGCGTGACGCGGGCGCGGCGGGCGCGCTGGCGCTGGGCCTCGCCCTGCGGGCCCATCGTGAGCGCAAGACCGCCGCGGCGCAGGCGCCGCTGCTCTGGGCGACGACACGCCAGGCCATGGCCGAGGCCGGCATGCCCTGGGCGCCGGGGCTGGCCGGTCTGGTCGGGCTGGAGCCGCATCGTCTTCTTCTGGCCGAAGTCCCCCGCCTTGCCGACCTCCTGTGGATCGCCGGCGAGGCGGCGCCGCTGCCCGGACTTTGCGCCGTGATCCTTGAAATGCGCGGCAACCCTGCCGCCTGCGACCTGAGCGCCACACGCCGCCTGCACATGCGCGCCCGCCATGCGGGCCGGCCGGTCATCCTGCTGCGTCAGGCGGCCCGTCCGGAAGCGGGGGCGGCCCTGCTGCGGCTTCTGGTGCGCGCCGCGCCCTCTGCCCCGGCAAGCGCCTTTGGCGTCACGCTCGATGGCACGATCGGCAATCCCGCCTTTCGCCTGACCGTCGACAAGGGTGCCAGCGAAACCCGTGACCTGACACTGGAGTGGAACCGTGATGAACAGCGATTTGTCCTGCGGCCCGACGGATCGGCGGAACGGCAGCCCGTCCGCCGCCCGGCGCATCCTGGCGCTGTGGTTTCCCTGTCTGCCCACCGACCGGATACTGGCCATGCGCCTCGGCCGGACCTGGCGGACCCGTCCGCCCGCCGGCGCGGCTGAACGCCCGCCGCTGGTGCTGGCCGAAACCGTGGCCAATACGCAGCGCCTTTCAGCCTGCTGCGAAAAGGCCTCCGGTCTGGGCCTTGCGCCCGGTATTGGCCTCGCGGCCGCACGGGCCATGCATCCGGAAATCGAGGTCCTGCCGGCCGATCCGGCAGCCGACACCCGTTTCCTGAAGCATCTGGCACAGTGGGCGACACGCTATACGCCACTGGCCGGGCTGGACGGCAGCGATGGCCTGTTCCTGGACATTGCCGGCTGCGCCCATCTGTTCGGCGGAGAGGAAGCCCTCATGCTGGATGCGGTTGCCCGCGCCCGCGCGCTCGGGCTTGCGGTTCAGGCCGGCCTGGCTGCGACGCCCGGCTGTGCCTTTGCCGCTGCCCGGCTGCGGCCCGGCGCCATGATCGCCCCCGGCGCGGAAGAAGCTTTCCTGTCGCCCCTGCCCCTTTCGGCCTTGCGCCTTGAACCGAAGGCCGAGACCGGCCTGCGCGCCGTCGGCCTTTCCACCGTCGGCCGCCTGGCCGCCCAGCCGCGCGCCGCCATTGCCCGCCGTTTCGGCCCGGCTGTCATTGCCCGTCTCGATGCGGCATTGGGCAGGACCGGCGAAACCGTCTCGCCCCTCATGCCCCTGGCCGACCTTTCCGCCGAACGCCGGCTGGCCGAACCGGTCATGCTGGCCGAGCATGTCGAGGAAATCGCGCAGGGCCTTGCCCGTGCGCTGAAACCGGCGCTGGAGGAACGCGGCCAGGGCGCCCGGCGGCTGGAACTGGCGCTCTGGCGCACCGACGGCGCGGTGAAGCGTCTGGCCGTCGGCACGGCGCGGCCATTGCGCGAGCCGCGTGCCATTCGCGACCTGTTTCGCGAGCGCCTTGCCGCTCTCGACGGAACGCTCGATGCCGGCTGCGGCTTCGAGATCCTGCGCCTGTCGGTCCTCGCATCCGCGCCCTTCGGGAAAAGCCAGCGCGATCTGGCTGGCGATCCCGTGGACAGCGGGGAGGCTGTCGCCGCCTTTGCCGAACGCGCCGCCGCCCGCTTCGGCCCGCAGGTGCTGATGACGCCAGGCCTCAGGGAAAGCCATTGCCCCGAACGCGCCGTCCTGCTCACCCCCGTTCCGGACATGGCAGGCAGCCTCGCGCTCAAGCCCGATATCGCCGCCCATGCGCCCCACGCCCATGTACCATGTGCGCCACGGCCCGTCCGCCTGCTTGCCAGTCCCGAACCCGTCGACGCCATTGCCGGCATTCCCGACGGCCCGCCGGCCTCCTTCCGCTGGCGCCGCGTGCATTACCGCGTCGCCCGCGCCGAGGGGCCGGAACGGATCGGCCCGGAATGGTGGCGGCAACCGGAAGGCACGCCGGTGCGCGATTACTGGCGCGTCGAGGACGAAACGGGTCGCCGCTTCTGGCTCTACCGGGCCGGTTTCTATGACGGCGCCGCGCCGGTGCGCTGGTTCCTGCACGGCTTCTTTGCCTGAGGGACGCAGCCGCCATGCCCGCCTATGCCGAATTCGGTTGCCGGTCGAACTTCTCTTTCCTGGAAGGCGCATCCCATCCGGAAGAACTGGCGGTGACGGGCAAGCGCCTCGGCCTCTCGGCCCTCGGCCTTGCCGACCGCAATTCCGTGGCCGGGGTGGTGCGCCTGCACCAGGCCGCGCGCGAGGCCGGTCTTGCCTTCCATCCCGGCGCGCGGCTGGTCTTTGCAGATAATGCAGGGCCGGTTCTTGCCTATCCGAAGCACCGCCGTGGCTGGGCCAATCTCTGCCGCATGCTGACGGCAGCCAACATGCGCGGCGAAAAGGGCGCTCCGGTCCTGCTCACACGGGACCTGGTGGAATGGGGCGATGGCATGGGGCTTGTCTGCCTTGACGAGCCGCACAGGCCGGAAGCCGATCGCCTCGCCCGGCTGACAGCCTTGAAAAGCCGTTTCGGCGCCAGCCTGCGGCTGGGTATTCCGCCGACATTCGATGGCATGAACGAGCGCCGTCTCGCCGCTGCCATGATCCTTGCCCGAAAGACCGGGGTGCCGCCAATGGCAATCGCCGAGGCGCGCTTTCATGCTCCCGCCCGGCGCGATCTCGCCGACGTGCTTGCCGCCATCCGTCTCGGAAAGCCGGTGGAAAGGGCCGGCTACGGGCTGTCGGCCAATGGCGAGGCCTGTTTGCGCTCCCCGGATGCCATGGCCCGCCTGTTCCGCTTCTGTCCGGAAGCCATCGGGGAAACCGTGAACTTTGCCGGCGAATTGTCGTTTTCACTGGACGAACTGCGCCATGAATATCCCGATGAACCCTGCGGCCGGAGCGCCACGCCGCAAGAGGAACTGGAGCGCCTTTCCTGGCAGGGCGCGGCGCAACGCTATCCCGCGGGCGTGCCGGACAGGGTGAAGGCACAGATCCGCCACGAACTCCGGCTCATCGGCGAACTGGACTATGCGCGCTATTTCCTCACCGTTCACGACATCGTCCGTTTTGCGCGCTCGAAGGGCATTCTGTGCCAGGGCCGGGGCTCGGCCGCCAATTCCACCGTCTGCTACTGCATCGGCATCACGGAGGTGGATCCGGCGCTCACCGACCTCCTGTTCGAGCGCTTCATTTCGCCGGAACGGCGCGAACCGCCCGACATCGACGTCGATTTCGAGCATGAGCGGCGCGAGGAGGTGATCCAGTATATCTACGCCAAATATGGCCGCGACCGCGCCGGCCTGGCCGCGACCGTCATCACCTATCGCGCCCGCTCCGCCCTGCGCGAGGTGGGCAAGGTCATGGGACTCTCGGCCGATGCAATTGCCGCCATGTCCGGTTCGGTCTGGGGCTGGTCGTCGTCGGGACCCGGCGAGCGCGAGGCGAGGGCCGGTGGCCTCGACACGAAAAGCGCCGGAACAGCCCATGTCCTGCGGCTGGCCTCCGACATCATCGGCTTTCCCCGCCACCTGTCGCAGCATGTCGGCGGCTTCGTCATCACGAAGGACCGGCTCGACGAGGTGGTGCCGGTCACGCGTTCGGCCATGGACGGGCGCACCATGGTGGAATGGGACAAGGACGATCTCGACGCGCTCGGCATCCTCAAGATCGACGTGCTGGCGCTGGGCATGCTCACCTGCCTGTCGCGCGCCTTCGCCCTGTTGCAGGCCCATTACGGCGAGGCCCTGACACTGGCCACCATTCCGAAGGAGGAAGGGGAAGTCTATGCCATGATCTGCCGCGCCGACACCGTGGGCGTCTTCCAGATCGAAAGCCGGGCGCAGATGACCATGCTGCCGCGGCTGAAGCCGAAGGAATTCTACGATCTCGTAATCGAGGTCGCCATCGTGCGCCCCGGCCCCATCCAGGGCGACATGGTGCATCCCTATCTGCGCCGCCGGCAGGGCAAGGAGGCGGTCACCTATCCCAGCCGGGAACTCGAACAGGTGCTTGGCAAGACGCTCGGCGTGCCGCTGTTCCAGGAACAGGCCATGAAGATCGCCATCGTCGCCGCCGGTTTCTCGCCCGCCGAGGCCGACAGGCTGCGCCGCGCCATGGCCACATTCCGTCGTGTCGGCACGATCCACACCTTCCAGAAGAAGATGATCGAAGGCATGGCGGCCAATGGCTATGACCGCGAATTCGCCGAGCGCTGCTTCCGCCAGATCGAGGGCTTCGGCGAATACGGCTTTCCCGAAAGCCACGCCGCCTCGTTCGCCCTGCTGGTCTATGCCTCCTGCTGGCTGAAGGCGCGCTATCCCGATGTCTTCTGCGCGGCCATTCTCAATGCCCAGCCCATGGGCTTCTACGCGCCGGCCCAGCTTGTGCGCGATGCCCGCGAGCATGGCGTGGAGGTGCGCCCGCCCGACATCAACCATTCCGGCTGGGATTCGACGCTGGAAGAGGGCGGTTTCGATCCTGCCCGCATTGCCCCGCGCCATCGCGAAATGAACGGCGTCATCCGGACACGCAAGGCGGTGCGGCTGGGCTTGCGCCAGATCAAGGGACTGGCCGAGGCCGACATGGCACGCCTCGTTGCCGCGCGCGGGCGCGGTTACGATTCGGTGCGCGACCTTTGGCTGCGCTCGGGCCTTGGCCCTGCCGTCATTGCGAAGCTGGCCGAGGCGGATGCCTTTGGCTCGCTCGGCCTGGACCGGCGGACCGCGCTCTGGGCGGCACAGGCGCTGGATGGCGGGCAGGCGGCCGAACACCTGCCCCTGTTCGACCGGCCGGGAATGGTGTTGCGCGACCAGGAGCCTGATGCACACCTGCCACCCATGCCGCCCGGCGAACAGGTGATCCACGACTACCGCAGCCTGTCGCTGTCGCTGAAGGCTCATCCGCTCTCCTTCCTGCGCGCGCGTCTCGGCCGGGCGGGCGTTCTTTCCAGCGAAACTCTTGAGCGGACACCCTCGGGCCGCTTCGTCGAGGTCTGCGGCCTTGTGCTGGTGCGCCAGCGTCCGGGATCCGCCAAGGGCGTGGTGTTCATGACGCTGGAAGACGAGACCGGTGTCGCCAACATCATTGTCTGGCCCAAGGTGCTGGAGCGATTCCGCGCCATCGTCCTGGGCGCACGGCTGGTTCGCGTGGCCGGACGGTTGCAAAGCGAATCGGGCGTCATTCACGTGGTGGCCAGCCGCCTCGAGGACGCAACCCCGCTGCTGACGGGACTGTCGGAGGAATCGCTTCTGATCGACAGCCTCGCCAATGCCGACGAGGTGCGCCGCCCCATCGAGGACATGCGCGAAAGGGTAAAACCGGCTTCGAGGCTGGGCAGACTGTTGAAGGAGGAACCTGACCTGGCTTCCGATCTGCTGTCCCGAAAGGCCGGCGCGGTCATGCCGAAGGGCCGGAATTTTCACTAGCATTTTCCAGCCGGACGAAGTCTGGCGCGGGACAAATGCGCACTGGCAAAGCATTTTCCAGCCGGACGAAGACCGGCGCGGGACAAATGCGGAAGGAAAGCCCGTTTTCCAGCCGGGCGAAGACCGGCGCTGTCCGGCCGCCCGGAAAACTGCCTTGATGCCCTCAGCCCCGCGCCGGGGAGAGCAACAGATGTTCCATGCGGCGGAAACTCTCCGACAGGATGGCGGCATCGCCAAGCGCATGGGCTAGCGCGATGCCGCCCTGCCATTCGGCAATGGCGGACCGCGCAATGTTGAGCGCGATGGACGGCCGGATTCCCAGCCGCCCCAGTTCCCTGGCCGCGAAACCGATCAGCAGCGCGAAACTTTCCGCCGCGCGGGCCGATGCCGGCGGATGGTCGCGCCTGAAATCGCGCACGCACAGGGAAATGGGGCAGCCATGATCGACACGTGAACGCAAGGACCGGGACAGGCGGTCGACAAGACCGGCAAGACGGGCGCGCGGCTCGAGATTCTCCGCGCTGATCGTGTCGATCATTCCCTGGGTCTCGCCGACAAAAATGTCGGCGACGGCCTGCGCCAGATCGCCCTTTGTCTTGTAGTAGTAATAGACATTCCCAAGCGGCACACGCGCCTGCGTCGCGATGTCGGCAATGGACGTGGCGGCATAGCCCCGCGTCCAGAACAGTTCCGCGGCCGAAGCCGCGAGCGCCTGCCTCTTGCTGTTGCCGCTCTTGCTCAAGGGTGCCTCCGCATGCACCCAAGTTGCCTGACTGACTGAGGACTTGCAATGGCCGGCAATGCCGCCGCCGGTCCCTGTCAAAAGCGGTCTTTACCGCTCAGTCCTCGATCTGCCGGGCTTCGGAAGGAAGCAGGATCGGAATGCCGCCATGGACCGGATAGGCCAGCCGGGCGGCCTTGGAAACCAGTTCGTTGCGATCCCGGTCGTAAACCAGCGTGGACTTGGTCAGCGGGCAGACGAGAAGCTCCAGCATGCGCGGGTCGATCTGCATGCGCCGTTCGGTATCCGCTGCCATTGCATGCCCCTATTGCAGGTTGACCGGTGACTCGTCCTGGTCGCGCAAGGCCATCTCCGTCATCGCCACCAGCGTATCGGCGCGTGCCTTCAGGTCCGCGGCTTCCAGCAAGGCCTGTTTTTCCGCCGAACCGTAGGGCGCCATCATGGACAGTGCATTGACGAGCGTCACATTGCCCGCACGCATCACGCTTTCCCAGTCGGCTTCCATGTCATTGGCATCGAGATAGGCCCGGAATGCTGCAAGAAGCGCTTCCCGGTTGATCGAGCTTTCCTGTTCGTCCTGCTTGAGATCGGCGATGAAATGGGAGACGCGCGCCTGCCGGTAAGGCGTGCGCACATTGAGTTCCTCGATCACGCGAAACCGCGTGACGCCGTCGAGCGAAATGATGTAACGGCCGTCACCGGTCTCGGCGAAGGACGTGATCCGACCCATGCAGCCCATGCGGCACAAGGCGGGTTCACCGTCATCGCGCCGGCATCCGTCCAGCGCCGGCTGGATCATCCCGATATGGCGGTTTCCGGCCAGGGCATCATCCACCATTTGCAGATAACGCGGTTCGAAGATGTTGAGCGGCATCCGCCCACCCGGCAACAGAAGCGCGCCGGAGAGCGGAAACACCGGGATCACGGCCGCCAGGTCGCTCTCGTCCCGGTAGCGGGCATTGCCAACCTGCATGGATATACCTCTCCTCTCTGCACCTTCTCCGAAAGATGGGCCGGGCGCGCCGAATCTCAAGGCTTGGAGGAAAACTCGGCCGGCGTTCAGGAGAACAGCAGCGACGAGAGCCGGCGGCGTGCCGACAGCGTCGCAGGATCGCTCATGCCCCAGGCCTCGAAGAAGGTAAGCAGCTGGTTGCGCGCAGCGTCTTCGTTCCAGTTCCTGTCCGCCTTGATGATCGCGAGGAGGTGCTCGGCGGCCTTCTGGCGGTCGCCGCGTGCGTTTTCGATCTTCGCCAGGTCCATTCGCGCCTCATGGTCATCCGGATTGTCCGCGAGGCGCCGCGCCAGTTCCATCGGATCGCCAAGCGACCCGACTTCCGCATCAAGCGCCATGCGGGCCTTCAGCGCCTTGACCGTTTCAGCCTCCTGCTTGCCGGCTGGCACACGGTCCAGGATCTGGTTGGCCTGATCCTTGTCCCCCATTTCGTACAGCACGGTCGCCGCATGACCCAGCACGTCCGCATTCTCCGGGTCCTGCTGAAGAATGGCGCCGTAAATCTGCAGCGCTGACGGGTTGTCGCCCTCGTCGCGCGCCTTCTGCGCCGCTTCCAGCGCTTCCGTGAGGCCGTCATCGGCTGGACCGGCGAGCTTTTCGATGAACTGCCTGATCTGCGTTTCGGGCAGCGCGCCCATGAAGCCGTCGACTGGCTGGCCGTTGACGAAGGCGAACACGGCCGGAATGGACTGGACACCGAGCTGGCCGGCGATCTGCGGATGTTCGTCGATGTTCATCTTGACGAGCTTGACCTTCCCGCGCGCTTCCCGGACCACTTTTTCGATGGCCGGCCCGAGCTGGCGGCAGGGTCCGCACCAGGGCGCCCAGAAATCCACCAGAACCGGCTGCTTCCTCGATTCCTCGATCACATCGGCGCGGAAGCCGGCCGTCGTCGTGTCCTTGATCAGGTCGCCGGAACCGGCCTTGCCGGTTCCGGCATCGCCGAAGGTCATGGTTGTGTCGTAGCCGGTCTGGCCTGTCTGGTAGGGATTGTTGCCGTTCGTCATGGAAATGCTCCGCAAGAGGCCGGTCATCCGGCGCGTTGCCGTTTACTTTGCGATTTGTTCGGCGAGATTCAAGATGTGCGGCCTGTGTCCGGTCGCCTCTATGAAGCGCAGGAGGTCGCCCGGCGCGATGGAAGTCGTGGCCGTGTTCACGAGCGGATGGCAGTTGACGACCGGGTGACCGAGCAGCGATTCATCGATGTAGATCCGGACCGCCCCCTTGTCGTCATTGATGACGCCGAATGCCGTCACGGCACCGGGCGATACGCCGAGCAGCGCTTCCATGGCTTCCGCCTTGCCGAAGGAAACACGGCTGGCAGCCCCGATCACCTTGTGGATCTGCTTGAGGTCGACCTCTGCCTCCTCTTCCACCGTGAGAAGGAAGTAGTTGTCCTTCTTGTCCTTGAGAAACAGGTTCTTGGTGTGTCCGCCCGGGATCTGGCCACGCAGGGCTTGCGACTGCGCCACGGTGAAGAGCGGCTCGTGTGTCACCGTTCTGACCGGAATTCCAAGTTCCGCCAGAAAGGCCAGGAGTTCGGCTTCCCCTTTTGCCATGTCTGTCCCCCTTCTCCTGTCTTCATGGCGTGGTTTTGCCTGAACGGGCATCCCGAAACAAGCCATGTCCTGTTCTTGCGCGCCCGCGAAGGCCGTGTGGGGGACGGGTCCGAAAAAATGCCGCGGCGCGCCGTTTTACTGTTTTTGCCTCTTGCAATCCGGAGCGGCTTCGGCGATATAGGCGCCGCTCGCGGGCATTGTTCCGTGATCGAGCGGGTGTAGCTCAGGGGTAGAGCACAACCTTGCCAAGGTTGGGGTCGAGGGTTCGAATCCCTTCGCCCGCTCCATTAAACAAAAGGCCTGGCGCAAGCCGGGCCTTTTGTTTTCCGTATGGTCAGCGGCGTGATCGAGCGGTCCCCGGGAATTTTCTCCATGGCCTGCCCCATTGCCTGCCTTGCGCGGGCAGCGTCTGGCGCCCACGATAAAGGATGTGCCAAACATTGGAATCACATGGCCCAGAAAAAAGCACATGAAGCCGATGCCTGGCTGGCCCGGCCCGACCCCTCCGTCCGGATCGTGCTGATCTACGGGACGGACCGGGGCGTGGTCAGCGAGCGGGCGCGCAAGTTTGCCAATGCCACCGGGATTCCGCTTGATGATCCGTTCTCGACGATAAGAATGGATGCCGATGACATCGGCAATGATGCCGGCAGGCTGATCGACGAGGCACGCATGGTGTCGATGTTCGGTGGGCTTCGCCTGATCTGGATCGGCGGCGGCGGCGCACAGAAGGGGCTCGTCTCCGCGGTGCGCATCCTGTGCGAATCGCCACCGGCGGATTGCGTCATCCTCATCGAAGCCGGCGACCTGAAAAAGGGCGCCACCGGCTTGCGCGGGATCGTCGAGGCGGCCCGAACCGGCATGGCACTGCCCTGTTATGCCGATGACGCGCGCAAGCTCGATCATCTCATCAACGAGGAACTGGCGGCTGCCGGCCAGACGATCACGCTGGAAGCACGCGAATTGTTGAAGGCGGGGCTCGGCGGAGACAGGCTCGCAAGCCGTGCTGAAATCGGCAAGCTGGCGCTTTATGCGATGGGCAAGCCCCAGATCACGGTCGAGGATGTGGCCGAATCCATAGGCGATGTCGCCGCGACATCGGCGGACGATGCTGTCGATGCAGCCATCACCGGGCATCTCGATCAACTCGATCTCGCCGTCCGGCGCTTGATCGCGGCCGGGAACCCGCCATTCCTCATCCTGTCTGCTGCCATGCGCCGGTTCGCGCAATTGCAGGAACTCCGCCTGTCCATGGATTCGGGTGGAAAATCGGCCCAGGCGGCGGTCGCCGCTGCGCGACCGCCGGTATTTTTCGCGCGGCGCCCCGCCATGGAGGCCGCGCTCTCAGCCTGGACGGCAGAGCGGATTGCGAGGGCGCTGGATCGCCTGCAAACGACGATCCTGGACGCAAGGCGCAATCCTGCGCTGGAAGTGGAGACAACCCGCCAGACGCTTCTCGCCCTGGCGATTGAAAGCGTCCGCTCGCGCCGCGCTAGCTGATAATTGCACGGGCCGGCACATGATTTGCCGGCTCATGTCTCGCGTATTCGCGGGTTGGAGCCTAGGCAGTCAACGCTGGAGCCGGCGGCAGACCTCGTCCAGTTGCTCGAGATTCGCATAGGCGATCCGCACCACACCGCCATTCGATCCGTGGTCGATATTCACCTTCATGCCCAAGGCATCGCCGACCAGCCGCTCCAGCGCAATCGTATCGGCATCCTTTTGCGATTTCGTTCCCTGGGCTTTCGAGCCGCCCCGCTTGTCCGGCGTCTGTTGCAACGCCTCTGCCTGACGCACGGACAATCCGTCGCGCACGATACGCCGCGCGAGTCCGGTCGGATCGTCGGCCGTGATCAGCGTGCGCGCGTGTCCGGCCGAGAGATCTCCGTTCACCAGCATCGTGCGGACGTCGTCCGGCAGTTTCAGCAGCCGAAGCGTGTTTGCAACATGGCTTCGGCTCTTGCCGATGACCTGGGCGAGATCGGCCTGGGTATAATTGTGATCCTCGATCAATTGCTGATAGCCCATCGCCTCTTCGACGGGATTGAGATCGGACCGCTGGACATTTTCCACAATCGCCAGTTCCAGTGCTACCCGGTCATCGACCTCCCGCACCAGGACAGGCACCTCCACCAGACCCGCCATCTGGGCCGCGCGCCAACGCCGCTCACCGGCAATGATCTCATACTGGCCGGGATGGCCCGGGCGGGGGCGGACGACGACCGGCTGCACGACGCCATGCTCGCGGATCGATTGCGCGAGATCCTTCAGGTCGTCTTCGGAAAAATGTCGCCTCGGGTTGCGCGGATTGCGGCCGATCAACTCGATGGGTGCCTTTCCGTCGGCTTTTGTCCGCGGCTTTTCCGTATCGGCTTCAGGCTTGTCCATCTCGCCAATCAACGCTGCCAGGCCGCGCCCAAGTCTTCTTTTTGAAGGATCTTCGTTCATGAGAGTCCACTTTCAGATGGCGGCAAATATGATCAGGCAGCCTGGAGGCGGCGTTCACGCCGGATCACCTCGGAGGCAAGCTGCAAATATGCCTGGCTTCCACTGCACTTGAGATCGTAGAGAATCGCCGGCTTTCCATGTGACGGCGCCTCCGAAATACGGACATTGCGCGGAATGACGGTATTGTAGACCTTGTCCCCCATATGCGCCCGGACATCGTCGACCACCTGGTTGGCGAGATTGTTGCGGCCGTCATACATGGTGAGAACAATGCCTTGGATTTCCAGCGCCGGATTGATGTTTGCGCGGACCTGCTCGACTGTCTGAAGCAACTGGCTGAGACCTTCGAGCGCAAAGAACTCGCACTGCAGTGGGACGAGCACCGAATCGGCGGCAGCCATTGCGTTCAAGGTCAGGAGATTCAACGAAGGCGGGCAGTCGATCAGGATATAGCTGTAGCCATGTGCATCATTGCGGATCGCGTTGCGCAAACGCAGGACACGATCGGCCGAATTGGCGATCTCCATCTCCACGCCGAGCAGATCCATGGTCGAAGGGACGATATCCAGCTCGGGAACGGCGCTTCTTATCGTTGATTCGGTCAATGAACGTTCGCCGACCAGGACATCATACGCAGAGACGACGCGATCGGAGCGCTCGATCCCAAGACCGGTACTCGCATTGCCCTGCGGATCAAGGTCAATGATGAGCACCTTCTCGCCGATAGCGGCCAAGGCGGTACCGAGATTGATCGCGGTTGTGGTCTTTCCGACCCCGCCCTTCTGGTTGGCAAGGGTAATGATCCGGGTTCGTTTGCTCATTGTCTTGCATCCGTGACGCCAGGGATTCGGCTGTATCGTCGAGTTTCAGCGCCGAACAGGCCGTCTGATTTCGAGAATGGAACTTTCAACGTCTATGGCGCTGTCATGTTCTACCAGATCGAAAGACCAGTTTCGCCTGCTTTCTTCGATCTCCTGCCGGTATCCACGGCCTTTTGGAAAAAAGGCTCGCGTCCTCTCGGAAAACAAGGGATGCGAAAGAGACAACAGCTTGTCCAGCGGCGCCAAGGCCCGCGCCGTCACAAAATCCGGCTGTTTCACGTGAATCACTTCGTCCTCGATGCGGCCGGAACGGATTACCGCCCCCGCTCCGGTCCTTGCATTCACGCTATGAAGAAAACCGGTCTTCTTGCGATTGCTCTCGATCAGCGTGACCGGAAAACCCTTCTCCTTGTTCAGGATGGCAATGACCATACCGGGCAAACCGCCTCCGGAACCGAGATCGACCCAGGAGCCTCCGGACTCCCCGATCTTCATCGCTATCGACCAGATCTGGGCGGAATCGAGAACATGCCGGGACCAGAACTCCTTCATGGTCCCGGACGAAGACAGGTTGATACGGGAGTTCCAGGCCTCGAATTCCGACTGAAAGCGTTTCAGATGATCGTATGTTTCACGTGAAACGCCGGGCGCGATGCGGCACAGGTCGTCATAATCACTCATCCCGCCTTCGCCCTGTAGCCGGAAGACTCCCGCCGGACATGCGCAATCAACAATGCCAACGCTGCTGGAGTCATGCCTTCAATTCGCCTTGCCTCACCGATGGAAGCCGGCTTCAGCAGGGCCAGCCGCGATTTCAGCTCATTCGACAGACCGGAAATCTGATCATATTCAAACGACGCCGGAACAGCCAGATGTTCTTCCTTTTCGGCGAGCGCGATATCCGCCTTCTGCCGCTCAAGATAAACCGCATACTTTGCTTCTGTTTCAAGCAATGCCTTTACCTTGTCCGGCAAGGCACCGATCCGCTCGTCTATCAGCTCGAACTGCGCGATACTTGCATCGCTCATGGACAGCAATTCCATACCATTACGCCGCTTGCCATCCCTGTTGAGCCGGAATCCGAATTCATCCGCCTTTTCCGGCGTCAGGGAAATACCGCGGAGCAATGACGCGCCAAGATCGTACCTTTGCTTCAAGCCTTCAAACGCGCGCCGCCGGTATTCACCGACCACACCGTATTGAAGCCCGAGCGGGGTGAGACGAAGGTCCGCATTGTCCGCGCGCAATGAAAGACGATACTCAGCCCTTGATGTGAACATCCGGTAAGGCTCTGTAATACCGCGGTTTACCAGGTCATCAATCATGACCCCGATATAACTGTCACTCCGATGGAACCGGACAAGGTGCTGTCCCAAGGCGTGCCGCGCAGCGTTGAGTCCGGCAACAATTCCCTGCGCGCCCGCTTCTTCGTAACCCGTCGTTCCATTGATCTGACCGGCCATGAACAAGCCGTCGGCGTTCTTGAGTGACAGCGCCGATGTCAGGCAACGCGGATCGACATGATCATACTCAATGGCATAGCCCGGTTGAAGGATCACGGCCTCTTCAAGTCCCGGCAGCGTCCTGATGAATTCTGCCTGGACATCTTCCGGCAAAGATGTCGAAATCCCGTTCGGATAAACCGTGTCGTCATCGAGACCTTCCGGTTCGAGAAAGACCTGATGGCCGTCGCGGTCGCCAAAACGGACGATCTTGTCCTCGATGGAAGGACAGTAACGTGGCCCCTTGCTCTCGATCCGGCCGGAATACATCGCCGAGCGCGTCAGGTTTTCGCGAATGACGGCGTGTGTGCGGGCGGTCGTTCTCGATATGCCGCATTTCACCTGGGGGTTGGTGATCTTTTCCGTCAACAGGGAGAACGGAACCGGATCTTCGTCGGCTTCCTGCATCTCCAGAACCGACCAGTCGATCGTCCGGCCATCGATGCGCGGCGGCGTCCCCGTTTTCAACCGGCCCATCGGCAAACCCAACGCCTGCAGGTCCGCGGACAGACCCATCGATGGATCTTCTCCCATGCGACCTGCCCTGATCTGGCGCTCGCCGATATGGATAAGGCCACCGAGAAACGTTCCTGTCGTAATCACGACGGAAGAACAGTCAATCACGGTCTTGTCGGAGAGAACCACGCCAATGACCCGGTGACCATTCATTTTCAACCGAACGACTTCGCCTTCCACCAGATCAAGGCCGTTCTGGTTCTTCAATGCCGACTGGATGGCTTTCCGGTACAAGAGACGGTCCGCCTGGGTACGCGGCCCTCGGACTGCAGCACCTTTTTTCCGGTTGAGAAGCCTGAACTGGATACCGGCCTTGTCTGCCGCCACGCCCATGAGTCCGTCCAGCGCATCGATTTCGCGGACGAGATGTCCCTTGCCCAGTCCGCCAATCGCCGGGTTGCACGACATGACGCCGATCTGATCCAGCTTCATGGTGACGAGGGCAGTGCTCGCACCGGCTCGTGCCGCCGCCGATGCTGCTTCGCATCCAGCATGACCGCCACCAATCACGATGACATCGTACTTGTTCATCCTGCTTGCCTTCTCTGCCGGTCTTTCCGGTCCAACTTTCCATGATTTGACCCATCCGATAGCGCACAGCGGACACAGGATCAAACGGAACCCACCGATGGTTTCACGTGAAACGCTACATGGATGTGTTTCACGTGAATCATTTGCCGATGCAGAATCGGGAAAATATCACACCCAACAAGTCCTCGACATCGACCGCACCGGTTACCCTGCCGATGAACATCATGGCGCGCCGCAATTCTTCTGCAGCCAGTTCGGGCTGTTCCTCGAGCAACGGCAAGGCGTTCGCTATCGCGGCCTTAGCCTGGGAACAGAGGATCGCATGCCGCTCCTTGAAAAGGAGGGGCGCATTGTCACCGGCAATTGTGAGGTCTTTTACCAGGCGGCCGATTGCTTCCAAGAGTGTATCCAGCCCTTCCCCGGACAGTGCGGAAACACGGAAATCCGCATGAAACGAAGCTGTTTCGGCAAGATCCTGCTTGTTTGCGATCCGCCATACCCTCGCGGATGGGAATTCCGGGACGACGTCGACGCCGGACTGATCGGCGCTGGTGACGTGAAGCACGAGATCCGCCGCCTCGATTGCGGCCACCGCGCGTTCGATTCCGATTTTCTCCACCACGCCGGTCGTCTCGCGCATGCCTGCGGTATCTGTCAGGATCACCTTGTAACCGTTGAGATCAAGGGCGACTTCGACGAGATCGCGGGTCGTGCCTGCTTCTTCAGAGACAATGGCGACATCACGTTTCGCCAAGGCATTCAGCAAGCTCGACTTGCCGACATTCGGCTTCCCTGTCAGCACGACGCGAAAACCGTCGCGCATGATTTCTGCACTGTGAACCTGCTTCAGTTCTCGTTCCATCCTCTCCGAGATGGCCTCAAGCCTGGAACCGATGACGTCCCGCATCGAGCCCGGTACATCCTCTTCATCGGAAAAGTCGAGTTCCGCTTCGAGCAACGCCCGGGCTTCGGTCAACGCTGCCATCCATTGCGACCAGATGGCGGCATTCGACCCGCTGCTGTTCTCGATCGACAGACGCCTTTGAACTTCGGTCTCGGCGGCAATGAGGTCGCTCAACGCCTCGGCCTCATGAAGATCGATCTTTCCGTTCAGGAACGCCCGGTGCGTGAACTCGCCGGGTTCCGCCATCCGAAACCCGTTGATCGAAGCCAGCGCTTGCAGGCAGGCAGAGACAACCGCTTTGCCGCCATGAAGGTGGAGTTCAACCGTGTCTTCACCCGTGAACGAATTCGGTGCCCGCATCCGCAGGATCATGGCCCTGTCGATGATCCCGTGGCGATCATTCGAGAGAAGACGCAGCACCGGTCTCCGGCCCTTCGGCAGTTCTCCCTCGACGATAAATCCGACCCTTGCGGCATCCGGCCCGGAAATTCGCACGACAGCAATCCCTGCCGGCAAAGCGCCGCTGCTCAGGGCAAAGATGGTGTCTCCTGTCGTCATGCGGCACCGCAGGATGAAACGGATCCGAATCGGTCTGGATGTTACGGAACCGAATCGGTCACGTATTCATCGAATCGAAGAAATCTGAGTTGCTCTTCGTCTGCTTCAGCTTGTCGATCAGGAACTCGATCGCATCGGTCGTACCCATCGGGGCCAGAATGCGACGCAGCACGAAGATCTTCTGAAGATCCTGGCGTTGCACGAGGAGATCTTCCTTGCGTGTCCCCGACTTGAGAATATCCATCGCCGGGAAGATCCGCTTGTCCGCAACCTTTCGGTCCAGAACGATCTCTGAGTTGCCCGTGCCCTTGAATTCCTCGAAAATCACTTCGTCCATACGGCTGCCGGTATCGATCAGGGCGGTTGCGATGATCGTCAGGGATCCACCCTCCTCGATATTGCGGGCCGCACCGAAGAAACGCTTTGGCCTCTGGAGGGCGTTGGCGTCCACACCGCCGGTCAGGACCTTGCCCGAAGACGGTACGACGGTGTTGTAGGCGCGGCCAAGACGGGTGATCGAATCAAGCAGGATGACAACGTCGCGGCCGTGTTCGACGAGGCGCTTTGCCTTCTCGATCACCATTTCCGCGACCTGTACATGGCGCACCGCCGGCTCGTCGAAGGTGGACGACACCACTTCGCCCTTCACCGAACGCTGCATGTCGGTCACTTCTTCGGGACGCTCGTCGATCAGCAGCACGATCAGGTAGCATTCCGGATGGTTGGCGGTGATCGAGTGGGCGATGTTCTGGAGAAGCACCGTCTTGCCGGTCCGCGGCGGTGCGACGATCAGCCCGCGCTGTCCCTTGCCCAGCGGGGAAACCAGGTCGATCACGCGGGCCGATAGATCCTTGCCCGTCGGCACGTCTATTTCCATCCGGAGCCGTTCGTTCGGATAGAGCGGCGTCAGATTGTCGAAATGGATCTTGTGACGGATCTTCTCCGGATCCTCGAAATTGATGGTGTTGACCTTCAGGAGCGCGAAATATCGTTCGCCTTCCTTCGGGCTGCGAATCGGACCCTCGACCGTGTCGCCCGTCTTCAGCGAGAAACGCCGGATCTGCGAAGGCGAGATATAGATGTCATCCGGCCCGGGGAGGTAGTTCGCATTTGCGGAACGAAGAAAACCAAACCCGTCCTGAAGGACTTCGACCACGCCTTCGCCAATGATCTCGACATCTTGCGACGCCAGTTTCTTGAGAATGGCAAACATCAGTTCCTGTTTGCGCAGGACGCTCGCGTTCTCGACTTCCAGAGATTCGGCAAATGCGATGAGGTCGGTCGGGTTTTTGCTTTTAAGCTCCTGAAGTTTCATTTCCTGCATGGTGAGACTCGTCAGAAAGAGGGGATGTTGACCGGGATCAATCATGCGTGACATGGGAAAAGGCAGGGAACTGCCACCGACCGGTCGAAAGGAAGGAGCCTTTCCATAAACCGGAACCCGTCGATTGGCAAGCCTGACCCTCGGCGCCCGGCGCCTACCAGAGCGCCGGCTTCACGATCACGACAGCCACGATCACGATCATCAGGACGGTGGGGATCTCGTTGATCATGCGCCACTGGCGCTGCGTGCGCATGTTGCGATCCTCGGCGAACAGGCGAACGCCCTTGGCCAGGTCGCCATGGGCCGCCGACATGGCAAGGACAGCGGCGAATTTGACGTGGAACCAGCCGTCCGTCAGCCAGCCGCCTTCCCAGGCCAGCCAGAGGCCGAAGACCCATGAAATCGTCATCGCCGGATTCATGATGACGCGCAGCAGACGCCGTTCCATCACCTTGAACGTCTCCGACTGTTCGGACCCCGGTTCGGCCTCGCAGTGATAGATGAACAGCCGCGGCAGATAGAACATTCCGGCCATCCAGGCGATGATCGCCATCACATGGATCGCCTTGGCCCACAGGTAGAACCCGCCCGGATCGACCAGGAAGATCAATCCGGTCAGCGCCAGGAAAACCGCGATGGCCACGAGGGCTCTCCTGGCGGCCTTGCGGCCGCTGGATTCCATGTCCTGCCGCGTCTCCGCCGCCATCAGGCCCACCCGGCCTGACGGACGCGTGCAACCATCCGCTCGACATTCTCGATCGGCGTTTGCGGCGTGATGCCGTGACCGAGATTGAACACCAGCGGTCCGTCGCCGAGTGCCTGGAGAATCCGGTCGACGCCTTCGTCCAGCGCACGTCCTCCGGCAACGAGGCGCATCGGATCGAGATTGCCCTGGACAGCACCACCGGCCTGCAGGCGCCTGGCCTGGCTCAACGGAACCGTCCAGTCCAGTCCCAGGGCATTCACGCCGGTTTGCGCGCGATAGCTGTCATAGAGAGCTCCAGCGCCTTTCGGGAACCCGATCACGGGCACATCGGGAAAACGCGCCTTGACCCTCGAAACCATCCGCGCAACGGGCTCGACACACAGCGCCTTGAATGCCGCCTCATCCAGCACGCCGGACCATGAGTCGAAAATCTGAACGGCGTCGGCACCGCTTTCGATCTGCCGGATCAGGTAATCGGCCGACAGGTCCGCGAGTATCGCGAGCAGCCCCGCCATGGCCTTTTCTTCCTGAAACGCGAACAGCCGTCCTGGCGCCTGGTCGGGTGTCCCGTGGCCAGCGATCATGTAGGTGGCGACGGTCCAGGGCGCGCCACAGAACCCGAGCAGGGTTGTTTCGTTCGGCAATTCCTTGCGAAGCCTCGTCACGGTCTCGTAGACCGGCGCGAGGTGTTCATGAAATCCCTTGTCGTCCAGGCGTGCCACCTCCGCTGCTGTAATCGGCGTCATCACGGGTCCGCGGCCTTCCACGAAATCGAGATCACGGCCAAGCGCGTGAGGTACGACCAGGATGTCGGAAAACAGGATCGACGCGTCAAAACCGAATCGCCGGATCGGTTGCAGCGTGACCTCGACGGCAAGGTCCGGGGAGTAGCACAGGTCCAGGAAGCTACCGGCCCGTTTCCGGGTCTCGCGGTATTCCGGCAGATACCGGCCGGCTTGCCGCATCATCCAGACGGGAGGCGGAAAACGCCGTGCTCCCTTGAGTACTTCAATCACGTTTCGCGTCATTCGTCCCGTTCCTCGCCGGATCCCTTGATGGCGGAATCCTATAAAAGAGATTCTATCTTAGAGTCTTTTGTTTCTATGACTCTGTCAGAATCGTGAATTGTTCATTGTCCACAAAGCGATGGCGGATTCCGGGCCTCGGCGAACACCGCTGTGCATTTACCCACATGGGGACAATTTCTTGGAAAAGCACGAAATCACGCGCAAATTCAAGGCTCTCATTGAAAAGCAATTGAAACCCTCCCTGTGAGGAAACCGGAGCATGCCGCTTCCTCTCACAGTTTTTTCCAGATCGTGGATTTCCTGTCCAGAGCCATCGCCGCTGTGGAAAAACCGGCTGGTTTTCAACACCGCGAAGAGGCAGTCTGGCGGTGGTCACACTTGTCCACACGAATTGACAGGCAGGCGGATAACCGGTGAACAAACCGCAGAGCTATTTCCACCTTCATCTGATTTCCGATGCGACGGGCGAAACGCTGCTGGCAGCGGGAAGGGCCGCGTCCGCGCAATACAAGAATGCGCGCGCCATAGAGCACATCTATCCCCTGATACGCACGCCAAGGCAGATCGAGCGGGTTCTCGAGGAGATCGACGCGGAACCTGGAATCGTCCTCTACACGGTTGTCGACCAGGAGCTTGCAGCCCAGATCGACAAGGGATGCGCGGCGATGGGCCTGCCCTGCGTCTCGGTGCTCGAACCGGTCCTTTCCGTCTTCCAGTCCTATCTTGGAGCCCCGACGGCGCGGCGGGTCGGCGCCCAGCACGTGCTCGACGCGGAATATTTCCGCCGCATCGACGCGTTGAATTTCACCATGGAGCATGACGACGGCCAGTTGACCCACGATCTCGACGAGGCGGATGTGGTTCTGCTGGGCATCTCGCGCACCTCCAAGACACCAACCTCGATCTATCTGGCCAACAGGGGAATCAAGACCGCCAATATCCCGATCGTCCAGAACGTTCCCCTTCCCGAAACGCTGGTCCACGCGACGCGGCCCCTCATTGTCGGCCTTGTCGCCTCGGCCGAACGCATATCGCAGGTGCGCGAAAACAGGGTGCTCGGTTCTTCAATGGCCTACAACCAGGGTTCTTATGCCGACCGGGCGACCATTGCCGCGGAACTGACCTACGCCCGGCATTTGCTCAGCCGCCATGGATGGCCGATGATCGATGTCACGCGGCGTTCCATCGAGGAAACCGCCGCCGCCATTCTCGCATTGTACAACAAGGCGCGCCATCCGGGCTGAGCCGCACCCACCGCAGAGGATTACCAAGACCCCATGCCACCTGACCTGATCCTGGCTTCCGCAAGCCCCTTTCGCCGGCAACTGCTGGAAAACGCCGGCATTTCATTCAAGGCCATCCCAGCCGGAATCGATGAAAGGGCAGTGGAGGCGCCGCTTGCCGAGACAGGCGCCTCGCCGGAGGACATCGCCCTTGTCCTTGCCGAGGCGAAGGCACTTGAAGTGTCCGGCCGGCATCCCGATTGCATCGTCATCGGATCTGACCAGACCCTGTCGCTGGGGGATGACGTGCTGCACAAGGTCGAAACGATGGAAGAGGCGCGCAAGCGTCTTTTGCTGCTCGCCGGCAAGACGCATCATCTCAATGCGGCCGTCGTTCTGGCCAGCGGCGGCGAGACGGTCTGGCGGCATGTATCGGTGGCGAGCCTCACCATGCGGGACCTTGATCCCGGCTTTGTCGGCCGCCATCTTTCAGCTGCCGGCGATTCCGTGCTGTCGAGCGTGGGCGCCTACCAGATCGAAGGGGTCGGGATCCAGCTTTTCGAGCGTATCGAAGGAGACACCTTCACCATCATGGGATTGCCTCTCCTTCCGCTGCTTCAGCAATTGCGCGTCATGGGGGCGATCGATGGGTGATCGGACTGTCAGGGCCGGCGTCATTGGTGACCCGATCAAGCACTCGCGCTCACCGGTCATTCATGGCTACTGGCTGCGGCAGATGGGGATCGACGGCCGATATGACGCCATCCATGTGCCGGCGGGGCAGGCCGCAGGCTTCATCGCCCGATTGCCGGAATCCGGTCTCGCCGGGTGCAATGTGACGGTGCCGCACAAGGAGGATGTCTTCCGCGCGGTGGCAAATCTGACGGAGACCGCGCGCAGGATCGGAGCCGTCAACACGGTCTGGATCCGTGACGGAGAGACATGGGGAGACAATACCGACGGCTACGGCTTCTCGGCTAGTCTCGACCAGCGTTCGCCCGGTTGGGACCGGGGCGGAAAGGCGACAGTCATCGGCGCTGGCGGCGCGGCGCGCGCCATTGTCGACACGCTGCTCCAGCGTGGGTTCGACCGGATCGCCCTCGTCAACCGGACCCTGAACCGGGCAGAGGAACTGGCCGGGCATTTCGGACCACGGGTCTCCGCGGCCGGTTTCGGGGACATGGCGCGCGAACTCGAAGGCGCCGCGCTTGTCGTCAACACCACCACCCTCGGCATGGAGGGAACCACCGGGCACGTCTTCGATTTCTCCATGGTGCCGGAACACGCCGTCGCCACGGATATCGTCTACACGCCCTTGCTGACACCATTCCTTGCCGCGGCAAGGGAACGCGGACTGGCCACCGTGGACGGGCTTGGCATGTTGCTGCACCAGGCCGTGCCCGGTTTCGAACTGTGGTTCGGGCAGCGCCCGGAAGTGACCGGCGAATTGCGGCGGACTGTCCTTGAGACCATGGGCGTGACGGAGGACGCATGAGAATCGTCGGATTGACAGGTTCCATAGGGATGGGGAAGAGCACGACAGCGGCCATGTTCGCCGAAGCGGGCATCCCGGTGCATGATGCGGATGCGGCCGTGCACCGGCTTTATGCCGGCCGCGCCGCGCCTCTGGTCGAAGCCGCCTTTCCCGGCACCGTTGTCGACGGGGTCGTCGACCGGGACCGGCTAGGCAAGGCCGTGATTGGCAATGGCGAGGCCATGAAGAAACTTGAGACCATCGTTCATCCCCTCGTCAGGGAAGAGGAACGCGCCTTTCTGGACAAGGCAAGGGAAGCCGGTGCGCCCTTCGCCGTCCTCGATATCCCCCTGTTGTTCGAAACCGGCGGACAGGACCGGGTCGATGCCGTGGTCGTCGTTTCGGCCGATGCCGCGGTCCAGCGCGAGCGCGTGCTGGAGCGCCCGGGCATGAGCGAGGCGAAGTTCGAGGCCATCCTGGCCCGCCAGGTGCCCGATGACGAAAAGCGTGCGCGTGCCGATTTTGTCATTGACACCGGCCACGGGCTGGACGCCGCACGCGCCCAGGTCGCGGATGTCATCGCCGCGCTCAGCGAACCTGCGGTGGATTGACCCTTCCAGCGGTCACGCGAGCCTTGCGTTCGGGCCAGCCGCTCCGAAGATGGTCGGTGAAGCGAATCACCGGCCGGGAGGCGGACCCATGCGCGAGATCATCTTCGACACCGAAACCACGGGGCTCGACAACCAGGCCGATCGCGTCATCGAGATCGGCGGCGTGGAACTGGTGGACCGTTTTCCGACAGGCCGTACCTTTCACGTCTATATCAACCCGGAGGGCAGGGACGTTCATCCCGAAGCCTATGCCGTGCACGGCATCGCGAACCAGGATCTGGCCGGCAAGCCGGTCTTTTCCGAGATAGCCGAAGAGTTCCTCGCCTTCTTCTCCGGCGCGAAGCTGGTTGCCCACAACGCCGGTTTCGACATGGGTTTCATCAACGCGGAACTGGCGCGGCTCTCCCTGCCGCCCTTCGATCCGGGCCTCGTGATCGATACGCTCGCCATCGCCCGGCGCAAGCATCCCATGGGGCCGAACTCGCTGGACGCGCTCTGCCGCCGCTACGGCATCGACAACTCCCACCGCACCAAGCATGGAGCCCTGCTGGATTCCGAACTGCTGGCCGAGGTCTATATCGAACTGGCAGGCGGAAAGCAGGCGGCGCTCCGGTTGAACGAGGATCACGGTGGCGGGGACGAGGACAGCGCGCAAGGCGTCACCGTCGTTCTGCCGCAGCGGCCCGAACCGCTGCCGCAACGGTTGTCGGAAGCGGAAGCCGCCGCGCATCTTCGTCTGGTCGAAAGGCTTGGCGAGAAGTCGCTCTGGGCGAAACTCGGTTTCGGCTCAGCCGCAACCGGCCAGTGAGACGGCCATGAAAAAACCCGGCGCGCGAACGCCGGGTCTTCGATGATTCACGTGAAACGTCGGGCTGTCAGCTCGGATTGGCGCTTTCGGTCCGGTTGCGCTCCTCCGCCATGCGCTGCTGGAACATCGCCGCGAAATCGATCGGCTCGAGCATCAGCGGCGGGAAACCGCCATTGCGCGTGGCGTCCGAAATGATCTGCCGCGCGAAGGGGAACAGCAGGCGCGGGCATTCGATGAAAAGGATCGGCAGCATGTGCTCCTGGGGGAACCCTGCGACGCGGAAGATGCCGCCATAGACGAGTTCCACATTGAAAAGCGTCTTGCCTTCAAGTTCGGCCTTGGTGTTGAGCGTCAGCACCACGTCGAATTCCTGTTCCGAGAGCGGATTGGCGTTGACGTTGACATTGATGTTGATGCCCGGGCTCTTGCTGCCCTGGTTCTGCAGGGAACGCGGCGCGTTCGGGTTCTCGAAGGAGAGATCCTTGATGTACTGGGCCAGGACGTTGAGGACCGGCTGCTGCTGGTTCTGTCCATTGCCTGGCGCTGCGGATTGGGTGTCGCTCATCCTACGGTTCCTTTTCAAGATTGCACCGGCGTGCGGCAGGCGGGTGTCCTGCAGGGAAAAATCGCTGGCTGGCTATCATGGCCGTTCGTGCATGACAAGTGAAACCGCCGTGGCGGCCAGGTCAGTCCGGGTGGCGGCGCCTGTTTTCGTCGTCCTTCCGGTACTCGTCTTCGCCTAGGTCGATCGTGCGGCCATCCTCGCGGCGCCATGTTTCGCGCGCCGTGAACCCGCCGGCGCTGACAACGGTGATGCGGTTGCGCAAGAATCGCCAGCCGAGATCGCGCAAGGCCGGGATGAAGAGCAGGAATCCCATCGTGTCGGTAATGAAGCCGGGCGTGAGCAGCAGCACGCCGGCGACGAGGATCATGACGCCATGGACGAGTTCGCGGCCCGGAACGCGGCCCGCATCGGTTTCCGCCTGGATGCGGGTGATCAGCGAGAACCCCTGGATGCGCAGCAGGATGGAGCCGATCACAGCCGTGACGACGATCATTGCCAGCGTGGCGACGACACCGATCTGGCCGCCGATCACCACGAAGGCGGCGATTTCGGCGAGCGGAATGACCAGGAGAAGGAACGGGATGAGACTGAAGGGCATGGGCCGCGTGGCGCCTTTCTCTCGGAGATGACCGGATCGGTTCGGATGTGCAATACTGTAGGCTTGAATATAGGAAGGCCGACAACGCATTTGAATGCGTGGCACCGGCGTTCTATATGAGGCCTAGTCGCTTTTGAAACGTTCCCGGCCGGAAGGCCGGCCATGATGGCAGGCACGATGCAGTATCTCGATTTCGGAACGATATTCTTCCTGGTCACGGCAGTGGTCATCATCTACCAGCTTCGTTCCGTGCTTGGCCGGCGCACGGGCAACGAACGTCCGCCCTTCGACCCCTACACGGAAGGGCGGCTGGAAAACAAGCCTCAGGCCGACGACAATGTCGTCGCGTTGCCGCCCCGCAGGAAGAAGGGCGACGGCGACGCGGCCGACGAGTTCTACGCACCCGTCGATGTGGTCGCCGAGAAGGGTACGCCGCTCAACAGGACGCTGCGGCAGATTCGCGATGCCGATCCCAACTTCGACCCCAAGGGCTTCGTCGAAGGCGCCAAGATGGCCTATGAAATGATCGTCACGGCCTATGCCGAAGGTGATCGCAAGACCTTGCGCAATCTGCTGTCGCGCGATGTGTTCGAAGGCTTCGACCAGGCGATCAAGGCGCGAGAGAAGGCTGGCGAGAGCATGCGCTCCTCGTTCGTGGGCATTTCGAAGGCCGAAATCACCAATGCCGAGATGCGCGGCAACGACGCGCTTGTCACGCTGCGCATTGTCTCCGAGATGATTTCGGCGACCATTGGCGCCAATGGCGAGGTCGTCGACGGCGATCCGGAATCGGTCACCGAGGGCACCGATATCTGGACCTTCGCCCGGGACCTGCGGTCGCGCGATCCCAACTGGAAGCTCGTCGCGACCGAAGAGGAATGACACCCGCCCTGTGGGGATGACGGCATGACCGACGCGCCTGTTTTCCTGCCGGCCGGTTTCCAGGCCATTCCGGGATGGACAGGCGACGACCATGCCGCTGCCTTTGCCGCCTTTCGCCGGTCCGCCGTCGAGGCGGCGCGGCGCTCGTGGAAAGACGGCGCGCTCGGGGTGACGTTCGAATCCCTCCGGCCCGCATTCGAGGCCGCCCGGTCGATGGACCATCCCGACCGGGCAACGGCACGGGCGTTTTTTGAAACCCGTTTTGATGCCTGGCTCTGTCCCGCTGACGGCAGCAAGGGTTTCGTCACGGCCTATTACGAGCCGGAAGCGGAAGCTTCACGCCAACCCACCGGTCGTTTCCGCTTTCCCTTGTACCGTCAGCCCGCCGATCTGGTGAAGATCCCGCCGGGCGACCGTCCGCCGGGCCTCGATCCCGCATTCGAATGGGCAAGGCAGACCCCGACGGGGCTGGTCGAGCATCCAGACCGCCAGGCCGTGGAGACCGGAGCACTTGCCGGGCGCGGCCTTGAGATCGCCTGCCTGGACGATCCGGACGATGTGTTCTTCATCCAAGTCCAGGGTTCCGCGCGCCTGTCGATGACCGATGGCACGGCGATGCGCGTCGGCTTTGCCGCCAAATCCGGCCATCCCTTTTCCTCGATCGGCCGCAAGCTGGTCGAGGACGGGGAACTGGATGCCGCGACGGTCTCGATGCAGGCGATCCGCGACTGGCTGAAGCGCAACCCCGACCGGCGCGATGCGCTCGTCTGGTCCAACCGTTCCTTCATCTTCTTCCGCGAAAACCCTTCCGGCGAACCGGATC
Source organism: Zhengella sedimenti (assembly GCF_046506625.1). Lineage (NCBI taxonomy): Bacteria > Pseudomonadati > Pseudomonadota > Alphaproteobacteria > Hyphomicrobiales > Notoacmeibacteraceae > Zhengella > Zhengella sedimenti. The sequence continues at coordinate 478,409 of NZ_JBKFFP010000001.1, read as the reverse complement.
TCGGCCCCGTGGCCGCGGGCCACGTGCAACTCACGCCTGGCCGCTCTGTGGCGCTGGACCGCAAGCTGCACTGTTTCGGAACGCCCGTCTGGATCCATGCGCCGTCCATGACGGATTTCGGCGCCCCTTTCTCCCGGCTGATGATCGGGCAGGATACCGGCTCCGCCATCGTCGGCCCGGCGCGGGCGGACCTCTTTGCCGGAACCGGCGCGAGGGCAGGCGAGACTGCAGGCGCGGTCAAGGCGCCTGCGGCCTTCTGGTTTCTCCTGCCGCGCGGGCTGGAACCCGGAGCCATGCCGTCATGACCGGCCGTGAACGCAAGCTCGATGCGGAGGAGCGCATCCTCTGGGGAAAGGTCGCGCGTTCGACCACGCCGCTGAAGGACAAGGCGGTGCAGGACGACTGGCTCCCTGAACCGCCACGGGAGGATGACAGAACGCCGCGGATCGTCCGGCAGGCCGAAACCTTCCGGCAGCATCCGCCCCCAGCCACCCACAATCCGCCGCAGCCGCCCGCTTTCGACCGGCCGCAGCGCCGCAAGCTGGAGAAGGGGCGCATCCCCATCGACGCACGTATCGACCTGCATGGCCTTTTCCAGGCGGAGGCCCACGCCATGCTGCTTTCATTCCTCGCCCATGCCCACGCGCGCGGCCTTCGCCATGTGCTCGTGATCACCGGAAAGGGCGCGTCCTACGGCTCGGAGGGTGTCCTTGCCCGTTCCGTGCCGGCATGGCTTGCGACGCCCCCGTTCCGGGCGCTTGTCAGCGGCCATGATGTCGCGTCGCGCCGGCACGGGGGCGAGGGCGCGCTTTACATCCGCATTCGGCGCAAACCTGGGAGGGGAGGATGACACCTTTCGGCAGGAAACTCAGGGACATGCGGGCCGAACGGGGCGTGACGCAGCGGCAGATGGCCGAGGCGATCGGCGTTTCCCCGGCTTATCTGTCCGCGCTCGAGCATGGCCGTCGGGGCCAGCCGACCTGGGCCCTGTTGCAACGGATCATCGGCTATTTCAACGTGATCTGGGACGAGGCCGACGAATTCGCCGAACTGGCGGGCATCTCCGATCCAAGGGTGACCATCGACACGGCCGGCCTGACACCGGCCGCCACCGGCTTCGCCAATCGCCTGGCGCGCGATATCGGCCGACTCGACGATGATGGTCTGGAGGCCCTGGACCGCATGCTCGATGCGCTTGTGCGCGCGGAGCAGGATCGCGCGAAGTGATTCCGGCTGGAACCGGTTCCCGTTTCGGGCTGCGAACTGCAGCGAAACGCCTTACTCGAACAGGGCTTTCAGTTCGGCAAGCTTGTCGTTGACCAGCCAGCCGTAATAGTTCTCCTCCGGCATGCGCGGCGCCTTGCCTTCCGCGAGTCGCTTGCCGTTTTCGGCCTTCAGCATTTCGGCCCGTTCTTCCGGGTTCCCCAGATTGTAAAGCGTGGCGGTAATGCCCGGATTGCCGGAGATGTCGAAACCGGCGATTGTCCGGTAGGCATCGATCGACTTCGCGATGACCGCCGCCACATAGGCAAGCGTCATGTCGGGATCCATGATCGTGCGGTATACCGCCTGCGGATTGCGGTGGTCGAGACGGGGATAGCCCGAGACCTCGTGCACCATGTCGCTCATTTCCAGCGCTGTCAGCGGGTTCAGTTGGCCCAGGCCGAATGTCTGGCCGGCATAGAAAGGCTGGAAGAAGACAGCGGAAAACCGGTCGTCCGGCCAGGCCTCGCCATCAACGGTCCGTCCCCGGAACATGGTGTTCCAGACCGTTTCCCGGCAGGTCCACTGGTCATAGCTGCCGGTCATGCCGGTGCAACGCTCGAATTCCGGACGCTGGATGAAGTCCCCGACACTTTCGCCATTGTGCTCGAAGCCGAAGCGCGTGTTCACATAGGCCAGAGCCTTTATATAGTAGCTCTGGAGCCGGTCATAGGCATCGACGTTGTAGGTATGCTCGCCGACGATGGCGCCGACGATATGCATCGGGTCGATGGCGTAGGCCTCGGCTTCCTCGCGGATCTTGTCGCGCAGGGACGCGTCGGACGCCAGCAGGTCGTAGACCTTGCGGTATTTCCCCTCGAATGTCGTCTTGAGCGCGAGGGTGCGCTTTGCGGACGCGCCCGGGATCGCGGGCTGCTCCGTATGCCGGTTTCCGGCCGGCACGGTCGTCACCGCCATGGCCGGAGCCGCCGCCAGAAGGGCGCAGATCAGGCTGATGGCGGGAACGGTCAGGCGGTGCATGGTTGCTGGTCGGCGTCCTGGGAAAAACAGGGGTTCAAATAGTCGCTACCGCCGGGCAAGTCGATACGCAATAAGGCGCGTCAGGAGCAAACCGGCGCTACTGTGTGTCTCCGGTTACAGGATATAGCGCGACAGGTCGGTGTTCTTGGCCAGATCGCCGACATTGGCATGAACATAGGGCGCGTCGATGACCATGTCGTCACCGTCGCGGTCCGGCGCGGTATAGGAGATCTCGTCCAGCACCCGCTCCATGACCGTCTGCAGGCGCCGCGCGCCGATGTTCTCCACCGTGGCGTTGAGATCCACGGCGATACCGGCCAGCGCATCGATGGCGTCTTCGGTGAAGGTCAGGTTGACGCCCTCGGTGCCCATCAGCGCGGTGTACTGCTTGATGAGGCTGGCCTCGGTCTCCGTCAGGATGCGGCGGAAGTCCTCCTTCTCCAGGGCCCTGAGTTCAACCCGGATCGGCAGGCGCCCCTGAAGTTCGGGCAGCAGGTCGGACGGTTTGGAGACATGGAAGGCGCCCGACGCGATGAACAGGATGTGGTCGGTCTTCACGGGTCCGTATTTGGTGGCCACGGTCGTGCCCTCGATAAGGGGAAGCAGGTCGCGCTGCACGCCCTCGCGGGAGACGCCGGCGCCATGACCGCCTTCGCGCGCGGCGATCTTGTCGATCTCGTCGAGGAACACGATGCCGTCGTTTTCCGCCGAGACGAGCGCTTCCTGTGTCACCTGGTCCATGTCGAGCAGCTTGTCGGATTCGTCGTTGACGAGGAAACCGTAGCTTTCGGCCACCGTGGTGCGGCGCGTCTTGGTGCGTCCCCCCATGGCCTTGCCGAGCAAGTCGTTGATGTTGAGAACGCCGATATTGCCCCCCGGCATGCCGGGGATTTCAAAACCGCCGGGCATGCCCGTGTCGGCGACCTCGACCTCGATCTCCTTGTCGTTGAGTTCGTTGTTGCGCAGCTTTCGCCGGAAGGAATCGCGCGTCGCCGGGCTCGCTGTCTTGCCGACAAGGGCATCGAGCACGCGTTCCTCGGCGTTGAGTTCGGCCTTGGCCTTCACTTCCGCGCGCTTGCGGTCGCGCACCAGCGCGATGGCCGCTTCCACCAGGTCGCGCACGATCTGTTCCACGTCGCGGCCCACATAGCCGACCTCGGTGAACTTGGTCGCCTCCACCTTGATGAAGGGCGCGCCGGCCAGCTTTGCCAGCCGCCGGGAGATTTCCGTCTTGCCGACGCCGGTCGGCCCGATCATCAGGATGTTCTTCGGGCTGACCTCCTCGCGCATCGGGCTTTCCAGCTGCTGGCGCCGCCAGCGGTTGCGCAGCGCGATGGCGACCGCCCGCTTGGCCTCCTTTTGGCCGATGATGTAGCGGTCGAGTTCCGAGACGATCTCGCGGGGGGAATAATTGGTCATGGCCTACACTTTGATGGGAGGAAGTTTCGCCAGCACCGATGTGGGAAGCGTCGATCCCACGGTCAAGCCGCGAATGCGCTGCCATCCGGCGCCGAACATGATCACCAGGGCGCCGATCATCAGCAGGATCAGCGCGAAGGGCGGGATGCCGGTCGCATTCGCGGTCCGGTCGAACAGGTAATAGACGCCGAGCGAACCGAAATAGGCGAAGGTCGGCACCAGCAGCGAACGCCGGTCGATGGCGAGCGCCACGTAGACGAAACCGGCGATGAGCAGGGCGAGCGAGACGGCGGCGCCCGCGCCGGGCTCGATGTCGCCGACGGACGTTGCCTGGCCGGTGGCGAGGATGAACAGCGGGTGCACCAGCATGGGCGCCGAGACGACATGCAGCCAGAAGGCGCAATCGGACCAGACGGTACGCCGTTCGCGGTCATGCAGGTCGAGCGCGACAGCCACGAGGAAGACGATCACGCCGCAGGCAAGCGGCATCAGCAGGGCCCGCTCCATGACAAGGGGAAGCTGCTCGGCCGCCGGCAGGGCAACCTGTCCGCTCGTCACACCGTCATAGAAAAAGAGCGCGGTCCAGAGAAAGGCCATGGCCGTCATGGCAAGCGCGATGACGGCGGCCATGACAGGGACGCGGAAGCGCCAGAAATAGACGGCCGCCGCGGCCGCGATGCCGCCCGCTGCCAGGCTGCCGAGCCATCCTGCCTGGCTGCGAAGCGCAAACAGGGCCAGCAGGCTGCCGTCAGTCTGATCCAGCCCTGTCCGGGACGCCGCGAAATCGCCAAGAACCATGGCAACGCAAGCCGCAAACCCGAGACCCAGCACCGTGCTGGCCAACCGCATCCGTTTCTGCCGTGTCACGAACTCCGCCACGCCCCAGATCGCGGCTGCAAGGATCAGCGCGCCGGCAAGGCGGTCGACACCCGGCACCGCCTGCAGAGAGAAAACGAGCCCGGCGAAGAGCATGCCGATCCCGACCGTCACGAACAGGTCGTTGCCACCGCCGATCAGGCGCAGGTTCTCATCGGCCGTTGTTTCTGCAGGAAGCGGCGGCATGGTCTCAAGCGCAACGACGGCATCGCGCTGCGAAGGCGAGAGAATGCCGCGCTCCACCGCGCGATCGAGGGTCTCCAGGGAAATCAGGTCCGTTTTCCTTTTTCTTCCGGCCACCATGGGGCCGGCAGCGAGGGCGAACTACCGGGCCTCGCCCGTTCCGAGCGTCTCCACGATCACGTTGTGATTGGTATAGACGCAGATATCGGCGGCGATCTGCATTGCCTTGCGGGCGATTTCCTCGGCGTCCTCTTCCACGTCGTAAAGGGCGCGCGCCGCGGCCAGGGCATAGTTGCCGCCCGAACCGATGGCCATCACGCCCAGTTCCGGTTCCAGCACGTCGCCATTGCCGGTCACCGCGAGGCTGACATCGCGGTTGGCCACCAGCATCATCGCTTCCAGTTGCCGCAGATACTTGTCGGTTCGCCAGTCCTTGGCCAGTTCCACGCAGGCCCTCATGAGCTGGCCGGGATACTGTTCGAGCTTTGCCTCGAGCCGTTCCAGCAGGGTGAAGGCATCGGCCGTTGCCCCGGCAAAACCGCAGATCACGTCCTGGTCCTTGCCGATCCGGCGCACCTTGCGCGCATTGCCCTTCATCACGGTCTGGCCGAGCGACACCTGCCCGTCGCCGGCAATGACCACCTTGCCGCCCTTGCGCACGGTGACGATCGTCGTGGCGTGCATGCTCTTCTCGCCCATGGGCTGGAACTCCGTTTGGCTGCCGCGCCTGTCCGGCGCGGATTGTCTGAAACGTCTATGTATGCAACGGCTGCGTGATTGCAAACCGGCCATCCGGCGAAGCCCGTGGTCCGGCACCGGCAAGCAACTTTCCAATCCGTCCGCCTGCTGCTAGAAGGCGGGCACCAGTTCAACGGGAACACCTGCCATGACCGCCCGCAGCGCCAGCGTTTCGCGCAAGACCAACGAGACCGCGATCGAGGTTTCCGTCGCCATCGACGGTACCGGCAGGCACGACATCAGGACCGGTGTCGGCTTCTTCGACCACATGCTGGAGCAATTGTCGCGTCACTCCCTGGTCGACATGACCGTGCGCGCCGATGGCGACCTGCATATCGATGACCACCACACGGTGGAGGATACCGGCATCGCGCTCGGGCAGGCGCTGGCGAAAGCGCTTGGCGAACGGCGCGGCATCACCCGCTACGCATCGTTGAACCTCGTCATGGACGAGACCATGACGACGGCCGGCATTGACGTCTCGGGCCGTCCCTTCCTGGTCTGGGACGTGGAATTTTCCGCGCCGAAGATCGGCACCTTCGACACCGAACTGGTGCGCGAATTCTTCCAGGCCTTTTCCCAGCATGCCGGCATCACCCTGCATGTGCGCAACGAATACGGCGCCAACAATCACCACATCGCCGAGACCTGTTTCAAGGCGGTCGCCCGGGTTTTGCGAACGGCGCTGGAGATCGACCCGCGCCAGGGCGATGCCGTCCCGTCGACCAAGGGATCGCTGAAGGGCTGAGCCGATGGCCACCTATGTTGTGATGACACCTCCGGCGGCCGGGCGCGACGAACAGGCCCGCCTCGTGCGCGACGGCTTTTCCTTCCCCGCCTTCATCGTGCCGCCGCTCTGGTTCGCCTGGTACCGCCTCTGGGTCGAGGCCCTTGTCTCGCTTGCCCTTCTCATGGGCGCGGGCGCGCTGGGCGAGGTGGCGGGCTATGCCGCCGCCGCCGTGGTCCTGTCCTTCCTTGTCTCGCTCTACGCCGGCCTCGAGGCCAGCGGCCTGCTGGTCGCCAGTCTGGAACGGCGTGGCTGGCGTGCTGCCGGTGTGGTGGAGGCCGCCGGTTGGCGCGATGCCGAACAGCGCTGGTTCAGGGGCGAAACCCCTGATCGCATGTCGCCGGCCGCTCCGCCGCCCCTCCCGTTGCGGGCGGCCCATGGCAGGCCTTCGGCGTCCGCCGAAGGGCTGGGCCTGATCGACTATCCGGGAGCACGCTGATGCGCGTCGCCATCATCGATTACGGCTCGGGCAATCTGCGCTCGGCCACCAAGGCCTTCGAACGCGCGGCGCGAGAGGCCGGGATCGCCGCGCAGATCGACCTGACGGCGGATGCGGACCGGGTGCGCAAGGCCGACCGCATCGTCCTGCCGGGCGTCGGCGCCTATGCCGATTGCAAGGCCGGACTGGATGCGGTTCCCGGCATGCATGCGGCCATAGACGAGGGTGTCGGCGCCGGACGGCCGTTTCTCGGCATTTGTGTCGGCATGCAGCTCATGTCGACGCGCGGGCTCGAAAAGACGGTCACGGACGGCTTCGACTGGATCAGCGGCGATGTGCGCCTGATGACGCCTGCCGATCCGGCGCTGAAGATCCCGCAGATCGGATGGAACACGATTCACGTGAAACATTCCCACCCGCTGTTCGACGGCATTCACACGGGAGAGGACGGGCTGCATGCGTATTTCGTCCATTCCTATTTCCTCGATGCGGAAAACCCGGACGATGTGGTTGCCGTCACCGACTATGGCGGCGAGGTGACCGCCGCCGTCGCCCGTGAAAACCGGGCCGGGACCCAGTTCCACCCGGAAAAGAGCCAGAAACTGGGTCTTGCGCTGATCGCCAATTTCCTCAAGTGGAAGCCCTGAGGGGCCAGGTGAAAACGATGCCAGATACGCTCTCCACTGCCATCGACCTGAAGGATGGCACCCCGCGCCGCCCGCAGCGGCAGGGCCGCGAGGACGCGCAAACCGGAAAGGGCATTTGCCGTGTCTAGGATACTCTTCCCCGCCATCGACCTGAAGGATGGCCAATGCGTGCGCCTCAAGCTGGGCGAGATGGATACCGCGACGGTCTACAACGACGATCCCGGCGCACAGGCGAAGGCCTTCGAGGACGCCGGTTTCGAATGGCTGCACGTCGTCGACCTGAACGGCGCCTTTGCCGGGCAGAGCGTGAACGGCGCGGCGGTGGAGAAGATCCTCGCCGCGACGAAGAACCCGGTCCAGCTTGGCGGCGGCATCCGCACGCTCGCCCAGATCGAGGCCTGGCTGGAAAAGGGTCTGGCGCGCGTCATCCTGGGCACGGTGGCGGTGCGCGATCCGGACCTGGTGCGGGAGGCCTGCCGGCTGTTTCCGGGCAGGGTTGCCGTCGGCATCGACGCCAAGGGCGGCAAGGTGGCGGTCGAGGGCTGGTCGGAAGCCTCGTCGCTTGGCGTCGTGGAACTGGCAAGGAAGTTCGAGGGCGCGGGCGTCGCCGCCATCATCTACACCGACATCGACCGTGACGGCGTTCTGGCCGGCATCAACTGGGAATCGACCATCGATCTGGCCAATGCGGTTTCCATTCCGGTGATCGCGTCGGGCGGCCTTGCCTCCATTGCCGATATCGTGCGCATGACCATGCCCGATGCGGCGCGCCTTGAAGGGGCGATCTCCGGCCGGGCGCTTTATGACGGCCGCATCGATCCGGCGGAAGCGCTTGGCGTGCTCCGGGGAACGGTCACGGTGGAAGCGGCATCCTTCGAGGATCCGGAGGAACGGCGGTGAATCCCGTTTTGGTCATGTCCCCCCGCTGCCGTAGGGAAACAGGTGTGCCATGCTGAAGGCCCGTGTCATACCCTGTCTGGATGTGAAAGATCGCCCGCGCGCCCGCAGCGGCAGGGCCGCGAGGACGCGCGGAACAGGAAAGGCGGCCATCCCATGCTGAAGGCCCGTGTCATTCCCTGCCTGGACGTGAAAGATGGCCGCGTCGTCAAGGGCGTCAACTTCGTCGACCTGATCGATGCGGGCGATCCGGTGGAGGCGGCCAAGGCCTATGACGCGGCCGGCGCCGACGAACTGACCTTCCTGGATATTACCGCCAGCCACGAGAACCGTGACACGATCTTCGACGTGGTGGCGCGAACGGCCGAACAGTGCTTCATGCCGCTGACCGTGGGCGGCGGCGTGCGGGCCGTGGCCGATATCCGCAAGCTCTTGCTGGCAGGCGCAGACAAGGTCTCGATCAATACCGCTGCCGTGAACAACCCGGACTTCGTGGCGGAAGCCGCCGGCAAGTTCGGCGACCAGTGCATTGTCGTCGCCATCGACGCCAAGAAGGTGTCAGGCGAGGGTGAGACGGACCGCTGGGAAATCTTCACCCATGGCGGGCGCACGCCGACCGGCATCGATGCCGTCGAGTTCGCACGGCTTGTCGTCGAAAAGGGCGCGGGCGAGATCCTGCTGACGTCCATGGACCGCGACGGCACGAAGGCCGGCTATGACATCGCGCTGACGCGCACCGTGGCCGACGCCGTCCATGTCCCTGTCATCGCCTCGGGTGGCGTGGGCAATCTCGATCACATGGTCGAGGGCATCCGCGACGGCCATGCCACGGCGGTGCTTGCCGCCTCCATCTTTCATTTCGGCACCTACACCATCGGTGAGGCCAAGGCCTACATGGCCGATGCCGGCTTGCCGATGCGGCTCGATCCCCATGACTGAGCGCGAGGAAACCCCGTTGACCACTTTCACGCTTGCCGACCTGGAGCGGATCGTCGCCGAACGCGCCCGGTCCGGCGATTCGAATTCCTGGACGGCGAAGCTGTTCGCCAGGGGGATGCCGAAGGCAGCCCAGAAGCTGGGGGAGGAAGCTGTCGAGTCGGTGATCGCCGCGGTGGGCGGGGATCGCGAAGGTCTGATTTCCGAAAGCGCCGATCTTCTCTATCATTGGCTCGTCGTGCTGGCACTGGCCGGCATTTCCCTGGACGAGGTCATGGCCGAGCTGGAAAGCCGGACAGGCCGGTCGGGAATTGACGAAAAGGCGTCCCGCAAGGGGCAGTAACGGCCGGACGCTGTCTGGCGGGCAAGTGACGGAACCGATCGATGGACCAGCTCAACGCTTCCGAGATCTACTCGCCCTACCGCTTTTTTTCCGCTGAAAGCTGGGCGGAATTTCGCGCGGACACGCCGCTGACGCTGACGGCCGACGAGGTCGAGCGGCTGCGCTCGATGAACGATCCGGTGGACCTCAACGAGGTACGCCGCATCTATCTTGCCCTGTCGCGGCTGCTTTCCTCCCATGTCGAGGCCAGCCAGCTCCTGTTCCGCCAGCGCAAGCAGTTCCTGAATGTCGATGACGCGGTCAAGACGCCGTTCATCATCGGCATTGCCGGCTCGGTGGCGGTCGGAAAGTCGACCACCGCGCGTATCCTGAAGGAGTTGTTGCGCCGCTGGCCGTCGAGCCCGAAGGTCGATCTGGTCACGACGGACGGCTTCCTGCTGCCCAATGCGGAATTGCGCCGCCAGAACCTGATGGACCGCAAGGGCTTTCCCGAAAGCTATGATGTCGGCGCGCTGTTGCGCTTCCTGTCCGACATCAAGTCGGGCCGGTCCAACGTCAAGGCGCCGCTTTATTCGCACCTGACCTATGACGTCCTGGAGGGCGAGGAGCAGATCGTCCACCGGCCGGACATTCTCATCTTCGAGGGCATCAACGTGTTGCAGGTGCGCGACCTGCCCCAGGACGGCAAGGCCGTGCCCTTCGTCTCCGATTTCTTCGATTTCTCGATCTATATCGATGCCGACGAGGACCTGATCCACGCCTGGTATGTCGACCGCTTCATGCGCCTGCGGCAGACAGCCTTCACCAATCCGCAGTCCTTCTTTCACCGCTATTCGCAATTGCCCGCCGACGCGGCGCGTGCGATCGCCGAAGGGCTGTGGGCCAACATCAATGCGAAGAACCTGCGCGAGAACATCCTGCCGACAAGACCGCGCGCCGACCTCATCCTGCGCAAGGGCGCCGACCACCTGATCCAGGAAGTGGCACTGCGCCGGCTCTGACGCTGGCGCGGCGGGCCACCCGGACAGGGCCGCCCTGCCTTGTCGCCGATCCTGCGCGAGAAGGCTGCTTGTGTGTTTTCATGATTGATGCGGGCGGATGCTTGGGTTAGAAGAACCTTCGCCGCAGGCGGTTCGCCTGCCGGGCACCCGTAGCTCAGCTGGATAGAGTGCTGCCCTCCGAAGGCAGAGGTCACAGGTTCGAATCCTGTCGGGTGCGCCAATAAAATCATAGATTTACGAATAATTCGAAGGTGGCTTATTCCGAAAAGGAACCACATAGTAACCACCAACGCTACCCTATTGCGTTCCTCAAAAGGGCCTCAGCCTGTTCCAGAACCAACTTCACCGCCTCTTCCGAAAGGTCGGGGGGGTAGCCGTACTTCTTCAGGACACGCTTAACCAGCACACGCATCCTAGCTCGGGCGCTCTCGCGCTTGTGCCAGTCTACCGTCGCGTTCTGCCTCAGTTGCTCTAATAGCTCATGCGCGATCAGCCGCAGCTTGTCATCGCCCAGAACCTCGATTGCGCTCTCATTTTGGGCCAAGGCATCGTAGAACGCGACTTCCTCGCCAGAAAGCCCCGTCTCTTCACCGCGCTTACGTGCTGCTTGCAAGTCTTTTGCCAGCGCGATCAATTCATTGATCATCTCTACCGCAGATATGGCGTTTGAGTGGTAACGGGCGACAGCCTCTTCCAATCGTTTCGAGAATGCGCGGCTTTCAACAACGTTGGTTTGAAGGCGGCTCTTGATTTCGCCGTTCAGGAGCTTTCTCAAAGCCTCCAAGGCTAGATTCTTGCGTTCCATCCCTTGGATTTCCGCCAAGAAATCATCCGACAGGATCGAGATGTCCGGGCTTTCAATACCGGCAGCCTGCAAAACATCGATAATTTCCGTCGAACCAACCGCCCGGTCGATCAGTTGCTGAACTGCGAAAGTGCGATCTTTTCCCAAGATAGGCCCTTTGGCCGTCGATTTTGCGATGGCGGCGCGTATGGTCTGAAAGAAACCGACTTCATCGCGGATTTCTGCGGCTTCATCGCTGGCGGAAGCCAAAGCGTAGGCTTTGGTCAGGGAAAGCACCAAATCCTGATAGGCACGATGCGCCTGTCTACGGGCGTTATCGTTCGATGCCTTTCCCGCCTCTGTCTCTTGCCATTTGAGCACCCAGTCAATTGCAGCGGCAAGCGCCTGAAGCCGCGCTTGAGGCGTGCCCACCAAGCCACCGACATAATCATGTCCATGAAAAACCGCCTTCACCCGCTGGAACGCCTCAAGCATGACTGCGACAGCTTCGTCTTCTGGGATACCAGTTTTTTCTTGATCGTTCGGACTGTAGTCCTTGAGGGCGTTCTTTAGGTTCTGAAGGATTCCGATGTAGTCTACGATCAGGCCGCCGGGCTTGTCTCGAAATACACGGTTGACGCGTGCAATCGCTTGCATCAGACCATGACCTCGCATCGGCTTATCCACGTACATCGTGTTCATGGATGGGGCGTCAAAGCCCGTCAGCCACATGTCGCGGACGATCACTAGCTTAAGCGGATCGTTCGGGTCGCGGGCGCGCTTCGCAATAAGGTCGCGCCTACGTTTGTTACCAATATGCTGCTGCCAGTCCAGGGGGTCAGATGCGGCTCCCGTCATGACGATTTTCACGGCACCTGTGGCATCATCTTCGGAATGCCATTCCGGGCGCAGCTTGATGATTTCATCATACAGCTCAACGCAAATGCGACGGCTCATGCAAACCGCCATGGCCTTCCCGTCCAAAGCCTTCAGGCGCGCTTCGAGGTGTTCAACCAGATCAGCAGCGACAAGGCTAAGGCGCTTCTCTGCGCCGACAAGGGCCTCGACGGTCGCCCACCTGGCCTTGAATTTCTCGGCTTCCGTCAGCGTGTCATCTTCAACCAGCGCTTCGACTTCGGCGTCGATCTTGGGCTTTTCGTCTTCGTCCAGTTCGATGCGCGCCAAGCGGCTTTCATAGTAGATCGGAACGGTCGCTCCATCTTCAACCGCGCGGGAGATGTCATAAATATCTATATAATCCCCGAAAATTGCGGGCGTATTGCGATCCGCACCTTCAACAGGGGTGCCCGTGAACCCGATGAAGGACGCGTTCGGCAAGGCTTGGCGGATGTAGTGCGCGTAGCCATAGCGCCGGATGCCGGTCTTCGTGTCGAGCTTTGCGTCCAATCCGTACTGGGTGCGATGTGCTTCGTCAGCGATGACGATCACGTTCCGCCGGTCAGTCAGAAGCGGGAAGTTCTCTTCCGAGCCTGCGGGAAGAAACTTCTGAACGGTCGTGAAGATCACGCCACCGGCTGACCGTTCCAAAAGACGCTTCAGGTCGTCACGGTTTTCGGCCTGCTCAGGTTTCTGGCGGATAAGGTCGCGGCACAGATTGAAGGTTCCGAAGAGCTGGTCGTCGAGATCGTTCCGGTCCGTCAGGATGACCAGTGTCGGGTTCTGCAACTCGACAGAACGCACAGCAAGGCCGGCGAAAAACGCCATGAGGAAGCTTTTTCCCGAGCCTTGCGTGTGCCAGATCACGCCAATCTTGCGGTCGCCGTCCGGCCTGGAGGCGTCAACCGCTTCCCGTATGGCCTTCTGCGCACCGTGGAACTGGTGATAACCCGCGATGATCTTGAAAGGGCCGTCTCCACGATCCCCGAAGACGGTGAAATCCCGTATGAGTTTCAGGAATCGACGGCGCTCGAAGACGCCTTGCAGCAGTGTGTCGAGTTCCGGGGTGCCGGGTGGTGCATAGTCGTCGCCTTCCACGGTGCGCCACGGCATGTAGCGTTCTTCCTGTGCGGTCAGCGAACCGATACGCGCCTTGATCCCGTCCGACGTTGCGAGCACGGCATTGGTGCGAAACAGCGAAGGGATGTCGCGTTTGTAGGTTTCGATCTGGTTGAAAGCGGCGGACAGCGTCGCGTTTTCGGCTCCGGGGTTCTTCAGTTCCAAGACAGCCAGAGGCAGACCGTTGACAAACAGGACGAGGTCCGGGCGGCGGTTCTTGTGCCCTTCAATCAGGGTGAACTGGTTGACGACCAGCCAATCGTTGGCGTCCACGTTCTCAAAGTCGATAAGCCAGACCTTTTCACCGACGATTCTGTCGCCTGCCCTGTATTCGACTGTCACCCCCTCGGTTATCAGAGAATGAATGCGCCGGTTTTCCTCGACTGCGTCATTCGTCTGGCTCACCAGTACCTGCCGGATCGCTTCGGCCCGTACCTCGTCAGGGATGTGCTGGTTGATTCGTGCCACCCATGTTTCCAGCCGTTTCACCAGAACCGGGTCGGAGTAGGAGGGGCGCTGCGGCGACGCGCCGTCCGGCGCGATCACGCTGCCATGCAGATAGAGCCAGCCAAGGGATTTCAGCGTCTCGATGCCTGCCAGTTCGACGGTGTCTTCGGAGAAACCCATCATGCCTGCGAAACCGTCTTTTCGTCGGACGTATCCCACACTTTTGACGCTAAACGTGCAAAGAACACCTGACGCTGCTCGACTGCGGTCTTGTTCCAGATGGGGAAAACCTCAAGTTCCTCAACAGCTTTGGTGATCTTGTCGGCAACCCCCACTTGCCCGCTTGCCTTGTCAGCTTGACACCTTGTCATCAGATACTTCGATTGGGGGTAGGTCCGGATTTTCACCGAGTATCTTGCGTTCCGGATCGCCCTGTTGATGGACTTCTCAATCAGCAAGAGATTTCCAAGCTGCTGAATGACCTCTTGATCATCTCCGCCTTCCCCAAATTCGGCAACTGCTTCTGCATCACCTTTGTCGGGCAGGATGTGTTCGATGTCATTCCCACCAGAAACATAGTCGTCCAGATTGTCCCGACCTTGGCTTGGACCATAGGCGAGTAGGTCAATGTGTTGAGTTAGCTTCGCCAAAAAGTAACGCAACCGGAATTGCCTCGTGTCTCCAACCCGCAACGACAGCAACTTTTGCCGGAATGCGTTGGCCAGGGCGGTTCGTTCCTTCTTGAAGTGATGCTGAATAAAATCGCCAAAATTGGCATCCGTTACCGTCCGAAGCTCATGCGCGGCATCGACAATTCGACGCTCGTACTCTTTGCCTGGCGTCCCACTTATGAGCCAAACGAACATCGTTTTTTCGATCTCGTTGCAGAGCGTTGTGAAATTGGTCGGGTTGAGGTGTCGCCCGGCCATTAGGATGATGAAGTGCTGCTTGATCGATTTGCCGCCGAGTGTCCTTGTGTTCGCCAAACCTCGCTCAGCACCGCCAGACGCATTCATTCCATTGGCGAAACGCCGATAGGCTTTGGCCGCTTCAAGCAGGCGCTGCGCGAACTTCAATGGCTCCGTTGCGTGCTTGGTCAGCTTCTCGTTCTTCTGGAACCAGTCATAGATCAGTTCTTCGCGCAACTTGCTGTCGACATCGAAGGTGGCCAGCAGGTAGTAGCGCAGGAACCGCAACGGCTTCTCGTTCGCAGCGTAGATTTCATCCGTTAGCTGTTTCCAGACATCCTTGAGCTTCGAATACTCGGCCTCTTTCGCGTTCATGAAGAGCAGGTTCTTCAGCAGGTCCATCGCGTCCAGGCCGACACCCCGGTCGTTGATCGTCTCGAAAATCTTCAGGGCCTTCGCAATGGTGGGCGTTTGGATACGGATGATCTTGACCTTGTTCGTCAGGTAGCCATGGAAGCGGCGGATGGTGGCGGGGTCATTCTCCAAGGTGGCGGCGATGAACTCCCGGATCGTCAAATAGGCGTTGCCGATATTACGGATTGATCGCGTCAGTTGCTTGTTGGCTGTGGTGCCGTTGCCTTCGGCGTATTGGACGAGCACGCCGCCTGAGTCCTCATACTGAAGCTCTAGCCGATAGCGCGCGATGCTCTCGCCTTGCCAGTCGACGGTGCTTGACGCGATCTGCCCCTTCAGCTCTTCCGGGAGTGATTGACCCAGTTCAACAAGCGCATCCCGCAGCGCGCACAGGGTCAGATAAGCCGTTGTTGTCCGCTGCTGGCCGTCAATCAGCTCGAAAACGTCGTCTTTTCCGACACAGACAACGATGGTGCCGATGAAATATTCGGGAGCGGATTCTTTGGTTGCGTTTTCGTATTCGGCGAAGATGTCGGTCAGGAACTGGTCGACCTCTTCTCCGCCTTCGCCTTTCGGGTTCGTTTCCCCCCAGACATATTCGCGCTGGTAGTCCGGAACGCGGTAGAAATCCTGAAAGAGCCGTTTCAGGGTCATGTCGTCGGAAATGATGCTCTGCTCATTCATCAAGCCCGCCCTCCATCAGCGTAATCAACAAGTCTTCGATACATTGGTCGTGGTCATCCGACGGATAGTAAATCGGATGGATTTCAGCTTCGGCAAGAAAGATCCGACGAGCAGCGCGTTCGTTCCCTTCTGGCAGGGGAAGGAACGCATAGTGGCGAACTGCACCCTCGCCATTCTGGGCGCGGATGTCGCAGAGTGCAGAATAGGTGCGGTCCGATTGCAGGCTTGATCCCATGAACAAAAGGCTGCGGGTGCCGATCAGCGCGCCAAGGATGTTGGTCAAGGTCACGTCGCCGTTATATGCGGCCTCATACTCGGCGCGGGTCAAGACTCGTCCGTCATGGGTGTCGGCCTCGCCGTGTAGGCGCAAAAGGCAGTGGGGATTGTTGCCAAGCCTTTGGCGCGCGTCCCTAAGGCGCGAACCGCAAAACTCGTTTACGAAAGGCCGCTGCGCTGCTGCGTAAATGTGGGTCAGCACATAGTCGAAGTTGGTTGTCAGTACTTCGTTCTGAAAGAGCCGGGGCAAAAGGCAGACAGGGCCAGCGGCGTTGGGGAGGTGCTGACCAAGCTTTATGTTGATTTCTTCGGCAAGCACACCCGGCCCTAGTGTGTCATGAACAAGCTGTGCGGCCTCTTCATATTCACCGCGGCCAAGCATCGCCTCGACATCGGCCCTGATCTGCTGGGCGTCGGCGAGGAGGGACAGCAGGAACGCACCCCAAGGCCGATAGCCGCTGGCAATGGACATGCCCGCGCCGACAAAGGGCAGTACGTTGCCGTTCTGTTTGCGGGCGGTCAGGGATCGGAAACGGTCAAGGCACTGGGTTTCTTCCAGAAAGTCCCGCGCACGGTCTTTCGCTGCCTGTATCTGGTTCTGCACAAAGGCGGTGAATGTGGCCTCGTAGTCATGCGGGGCCATGTTGCGGAAGACTTCGGTGCTTTCCCATGTGAAGCCCGCGATCTCGACTGGGCCGTTTTCGTTGAGGAACTCGTGATACCGTTGACGGAAATACTCCATCGCTACGCCGCCAATAGCCGGTCTATGATTTCACCCGCCTCTGCCAGCGTCTCGGGCTGCAGGCAGACAAGGTCGGCCATGCCGAGATCGGGCATCTTTTCCAGCGCGCTGTGGCGGCCATATTGCGGGGCACCGGACTTCCCGGGCGTGGCATAAAGGGCCGAACCAGGGGACGGGCGTTGCTTGATCCCGCTTGTCGCCAGCGGCCCGGCGATACGGTTCTCGGTCCACAGGTTGGCGGGTGTCTTCGGGCTTTGCTCGAACATCAGTTCGACGCGCTTGCCGCTGCGGGTGGTCAGGATATAGCGCTGCGCATAAGCGTCCTGATGGCCAAGCGGGTGTTCGACCGCGAGGGCATCGAGTATCGCCGCGATAGCGGTTTTCAGGTGGCTACGATCAATAGGCATCACGACACCGCCTTTCCCGTATCCCGCACCCGCACCGCGCCGGACATTAGCTTGGGCAACAGGTAATCGCGGGTTTCGGCGAGGGTGCGGCTTTCGTTCGGATGGTGCTTGATCATTTCATCCACCACTTCCCGAGACGGCTACCAGCGTCTGTACGTAGCTCAGTGCAGCCTGCGCCTGTTCAGGGCCAAGAACCGTTCCGATTGCACCAACGAGAGCGCCTACGGGGGCGGCGCCAACTGCCTGCCAAAACCCCGACTTCAGTCCGCTTCCATCCAGGACTTTGCCAAGCTGAGTAGCAAGCCTGTCTCTCTCTACCGTCAACATTTCCACCTTGGCCTGCAAAACCGCGATCTCGCGCCGCAGACTTTCAGTGTCTTGGTTTGCTGGCAGTCCATTGGCTGGGATCTGATCGCGCAAACGGGCCATGGCGAAGGCGATCTCGGCCAAAGCTTCAATCTGGTTGGTCTTTGTCAGATTGCATAGCTCTGCCTCAAGCTGAGAGATGCCTAAGGAGGAAATGTCTAGGAAGTCGCGTCCATGAGGACCAAGGGCGACAATCGCCTGCAGAGTATCGGTCTTTTCGGGGCGCAGTTGGGTCAGATCGGATTCGCTTGGCCCGATCCACGCGAGCAGGCCGTTTATGAGTTTCCGGGTGTCCGGAGCGAGAGATAGGTCGCCATTCGGATTGCGTGAGGGTAATTGACCGTAGCGGTTGCCCGGATAGCCCATGATCGAGGCTACGACCGTTGGTGGCAACCCGCTGATCTTCGCTAACTTTTCCTGATCCAGTTTCCATTCATCGGCAATGGAAACGAGCTCGCTACGGAAATTTTCAATGTTGAACTGGCGATAGTCTTCCGGAACCTTCGCCGTAAGCGTTTGAAGCCGGTTGTAGGTGCGCCATCGCGCCTTAACAGCACTCATTTGTCAGCTTCCTCGACCATGGCGGCTGCATCCCGCACCCGCACCGCGCCGGATATTAGCTTGGGCAACAGGTAATCGCGGGTTTCGGCGAGGGTGCGGTTTTCCTCGGTTCGCATCCTGACAAGGGCATCAATCGGTGAAACGAAGTCATCGAATGCGGCGGCGGCGGGTTGATCCGCGCCGCATATCCTCAGAGCCTTGAACTGGTTCTGGTTGATCGAACCGAACACCGTTCCGTCCTTATCAAAGGAAGCAAGTTCCTCTCGAAGATGAAGCGCAGAGTAGTAGGTAAATGATCCGAGCCTCTTTCGGTGCATGAATGCCCCGACACCGCGACCGATACAGCATTCTTCCCATGCCCTGTTAATGTCCCCTACTGGCGCTCGAACGCTGACCAAAGTCCAATCAGCTGGCGAAACTCTTGAAGGTGCCGAGCAATAGACGCGCCTTGTTGGAAAACGCCAACCGAAGTCTCTTCGCCCCTGATAAAAAGGCAGACCGTTGCCCGCTTCGTTGTAGGTATCACCGGGCGGCGATTGCCCCATTGTGACGTCAAAGTCTTGCCCAATCTCGCGTTTCTCCCACCCCTCCGGTAGGCCATCATCGCCGAAGCTGTCGGGGAAGAAGGTGGCAAGGGGGGCGGCTTTGGTGGGGTCGGGGATGAGGCCGCCGAGGATGGCGACGGGGTCGGTCGCGCCCTCCGCCTTGCGGCGGGTGGGGCCGAAGGTGACGAACCAATCCTTGAAAATCGCCTGCGCCAAAGCCTCCAGCGTCTCATTCATCTGCCGGTTCAACTCGATCTTTTCGTCGAGGGCGGACAGAGTGCCTGAAATTGCCTCTTGCTCAGAAACAGACGGCAGCGAAAAACGATAGTCGAGAATGCGGCTTGGGGAAGTATGTTTCACCGTCGAGCCGGTGGCACTGCCGATAACGTGATTCCGATATCTCTCCGTCCGCAAAAGCCATCCGATAAATGGCAAAAAGACTGATTCGCTCTTTTGAGCCAATCTTCCAATGCGCTGATTATGAAGAAAACGAAATTTAGAATGTGGAACAACTGCTGAATATCCAAGAGTGTCGGCCTGCTTACTCAAATCAGTCATCGTGACAATAATGTCGCCTGGCTGAAGCAGGTACTCTTCGGGCGTAGGCCCTCGATAGTATTTCAATTTTTCAAGCTGGAAGCCTCCGCCAATAGCGAAATTTCCAGGCGTGACGAGAATGTCACCGGTTTCTTGATCGGAAAAAAACTCTCCTTTGAATGCGTAACCATGTCGAATAGTCACGAGTTCACCTAGCTGTTTCTTGGGCCATTCATCCATTCGAACGGACCTCTCGCAGAGCATCGGCAATACGTGCTGCTATGGCGTTGCCTTCTGCAAACTGCTCTTCCAATCGCTGTCGCAGCCCCGCAATCCGCTCCTCAAACGGGACGCCCTCATCCTCGGCGTCCTCGGCCCCGACATAGCGCCCCGGTGTCAGCACATAGCCGTGCTTGGCCACTTCTTCGGTGCGCGCCGATTTGCAGAAGCCCGGCACGTCCTCATAACCGCCGTCGCGGTTTCGCCAGCTGTGATAGGTGCCTGCGATCCGCTCGATATCCTGCGCCGTGAACTCGCGCCGCGTGCGGTCGACCATCACGCCCAGTTTGCGCGCGTCGATGAACAGGAACTCGCCGCGCCTGTCCCTATGCCCATTGGCGCTTTTGTCCTTGGCCAGAAACCACAGGCAGGCAGGGATTTGCGTGGAATAGAACAGCTGCCCCGGCAGGGCGACCATGCAATCCACCGCGTCCTGTTCCACCATGCGGCGGCGCATCTCGCCCTCGCCCGATTGCTGCGACGACATCGACCCATTGGCCAACACCACCCCCGCCGTGCCGCGCGGGGCAAGGTGGTGGTAGATGTGGGACAACCAAGCATAGTTGGCGTTGCCTTGCGGCGGTATGCCGAAGGCCTCCCACCTTATGTCCTCGGCCAGATTCTCGCGCCACCAGTCCGACACGTTGAAGGGCGGGTTGGCGAGAATGAAGTCGAAATAGGTATTCGAGAACTCGTCACGGATGAACGAGCCTTCGTTGTTCCAGCGGATATCGGCATCGATTCCGCGCACGGCGAGGTTCATCTTGCACAGCTTCCACGTGGTGTGGTTGCGTTCCTGCCCGTAGATCGAGATTTGGCGCTTGGCTTCCTCGACGTGACGCTGGTCGGAATGGTCTTCGATGAACTTTTCCGATTGCACGAACATGCCGCCCGATCCGCAGCAGGGGTCATAGACGCGGCCCCGATAGGGTTCCAGCATCTCGACCATGACGCGCACGACAGAACGGGGGGTAAAGAACTCACCGCCGCGACGCCCCTCGGCCCCGGCAAAGCCTGACAGGAAATATTCATAGGCCCGGCCCAGCAGGTCCCGGGATTTCTCCCCCTCAACGTTCATCGTGACGTCGGAGAAGAGCAAGACAAGGTCGCCGATCATGGTCTTGTCAAGTGCCGGGCGGCCATAGTCCTTGGGAAGCACGCCCTTGAGCGTGGTCGCGTTGGCCTTTTCGATGGCCTCCATTGCGGCATCGATCAGCCCGCCGATGTCCACCTTCTTCTTGTTGCCGGTGACGGGGTCGGTGATTTCGAGATCGCGGGCGCGGGCGTTGTCCTTGAGGTAGGACCAGCGGGCGATTTCAGGCACCCAGAAGACGCGGGCGGCGGTGTATTCCTCGGGGTCGTTGGGGTCGGCGTATTCCTCCTGCTCCAGCTTGGCGCGCTGAGCCTCGAAGGCTTCGGAGATGTATTTCAGAAAGATGAGGCCAAGCGCGACGTGCTTGTATTCGGAGGGTTCAAGATTGCCCCTGAGCTTGTCAGCAGCCTTGAACAGGTCTGCCTCGAACTGAAGATCACTACCACTTGTGCCGTTTGCCATAAATTTTCTCCCCGAACGGCACTATCGACCACACAATCAGTGGATGTGGCAAGGCCTTTGCTTTTCAAATCGTTCAGGGTTTTCCTATCAACCGCTTGATCTCATCCAGCAGAGCGTTCGGTTCCTGGCTGCCCGGATTTCGCACCAACCGCCCCTGCTCCTCAAGTCCGATTTTTCCATAGCTCGTGAGCGTTGTCATCGCGCCTTCGTGGCCAAGATTCTGGGACCATGCCTTGAAGACCGGAACCGCAAGCTGGCGACGATACATTTCCGAAACGATCATGTTGCGGAACCGGTGAGGCGTGAACTCTGGCAAGCCAGCATTGCGGAAAGCCGCTTTGAAGATAGCACGCACTGGTGATGCGTTCGCCCAATGCTCGCGGCTTAGGCCGTTGGCTTTGAGGCATCGGTCTTTGTCTTGGCCCATCGCAGTTTTCGGAAAAAGCGGATCATGGTCGCCGAACAATTCCACGGTGCGGAGATAGGCGACCCATTCGAGGAAGATCACCTCGAATGTGTCGTTGAGCGGAAACAGGAAGGTATCGATTCGTTTGGAGAACTTGGTGGAAACCTCAATTGGATTCTGCAGCACCAACCGCCTGGCCTCATCGAAATGCTTGAGTTTGAGCGTGATCAGCGCGCCGTCCCGAATGCCGGTGACTGCGGTGAAGGCGATCAATGCCCGGTCACGCTTTTCGATTGCAGTTTCCATGGGCATGGCGGCGACCACCTTTTCGACCATCGGCAAAGAAGGAAACTCCTTGTCAGCGGGCGCGGTGGCGGCCCGCACCGCCTTTTCCGACAAGTTGAAATAGTCGATATCGGATAGCTTGATCGCGCGCTTGAAACCGGGCTGCAGCGCAAGCCATCCGAAAAAGAGCTTCAGGTCGTTGAGTGTGGAAAGGGTGGTCGCTGATGCCAAGCCAGTCGCGACCAGCTTCTCCTTGAAGCCGACCGCTTGCCGCTGATCGAAGGTCTTGAAATCGCGCCTACCATTGAAGTCCTCGAACCGGGTCAACGACCTGGCGACTTGCCGAACGGTTTGATCCGATCTCCCAAGCGCCTGCTTCAAATGATGAAAGTAGTCGCGCTTGGTGCGTTCGTTTGTCGGGTTCTTCGCGATCATTTGTGATCCTCGCTTTCGAAAATGTGACGGTTTATGGTCTTTGCACTGCGCCACCGGTCTGCAGGTCGATCCCGGACAACTTTTGCGCCCCCCTCCCCCCTGTCTGAGAGGAGCCGAAAAACTGTTCGCCTGACGGGTGCGATGCCGTACCCGGTTAGGCTGCGCTGTTGGCCCGCTTGGTTTCATCCCGGTTATCGAAGAGTGCGACAGATTTGGCGCTGGCAAACTTGTTCATTCGGCAACCGCAACTCGCGCACTTCCCGGTGATAGTCAGCACTTTTGTATTGAGCTGTTTCAGCAACTTGGAGCCTCCGGCGAAAGGCCTGGCTCTACGGCAACGTGGGCAATACGCCTCTCCAGGTCTGGTCGGCGTTTTGCGGCTCTTCCATTTATGGCGAAGCCATTCCTTTGCCTGTGCGCCATCGATGACCTTTGGCTTCAAGCCGTCCAAGGTCGGCATGCCTGACCGCAGCCATTTGCGCACAGTGGCCGGGTTTCGCCGTACCGCCTTGGCAAGCTCCAATATCGAATAGGTCTGCGTCGGTCGGATGCGCCGGAAATCGGGCTTGCGTTTCATCCGCGCCTTCATTTCGGCAGTCCGTATTCGGATGTTGAGCGGAAGCGCTTCGAAGTGATCCAAGCATCGATATCTTCAGGCCTGTACACGACGCGACGGCCAAGCTTTGAGTAAGGCGGCCCGTCACCAGAGAGTCGCATTTTGGCCAGTGTGCTTTCGGACAGCCCGAGCCGTTCGGCAACCTGGCCCGCGTTCAGGACAATAGGAATTGGGGTAGACATTGATCCATCACCATCGAATCGCCGGACAACCCCGGCAGGTGATGAAATGCTGAGTTGATTCTATCGAAAATTCGCGGGGTATGTTTGATAGCTGCTATCACCGAAAAAATGGTGAGACAAAGCAGGCTTCACCCACCACTTTGGTCCTTGATCCGTAATTCTCTAATTCGGTTGGCAATTAGATTGAGATCGATTTCACGTGTCAGATCGCGATATTCTTTTGCCCGTTCAACCAAACTAACGCCTCGGTGCGAACCATAATCCGGAAATCCAATCTCAATATTTGCATCGAAGTCTTCTGCGTGCCGTCCCGCTATCTCTGCGATTTTGAGTTCGGTGGCATAGTCTGAATCAAGCTTCAAATCCTTTTCCCAACTTCGCAGTGTTTCGACGCTTTGACCTATTCCTTCTGCAACGAATTCCAGCGCTCTGTATTTCTTCCAACCGATACCGATCCGGAAGTGTACCTGAGCCAACGCTTCCAATCGCCACTGGTCGAGATCAAATGCTTGGCCAACACGTCGCCTTGTCCAAGGCTTCAACAGCGGATCGTACTGTCCTTCGTTAAGCGCGCGTAGCGCACGGAGTAAAGGGTACCTCCAAATGTTGCCATCTTGGGAGCGACTAGACAACATATCGACTGCAAAATGACGCAATATTTGATTAATACGACCACTATCTACAAGGTATTCATCGTCATCTAAGAATACTTGAAATTTCTCGTCTTTGAAACTTGTGGCGACGCCGTTTAGAAATTCTGCTCCAATGATCTCAAATCTGTGTGAATCTAGATGGATATCCGGATGCTGTTCCTTAAGGGTTTCCACGAACTCAGCGTCATAAGCTGCGCGCGCATGAGCAGCTAGATGGCATTGCGCCCAGAGCCCTAGGAGATCAAATAATCTCCAGAAAGCATCGATAGCTCGATATGCATTCTCGGTTTTATGGAGTTCTGCGGTCTCGCCCGCTTTGGGATCATTGCCGTTATAAAATTCAAGGATTTCTTCAAAAATTATCCTTGATTTTTCTTCAATTTCGTCAAACCTAGCCACTTTAGCGGCCGGAAATTTGATTCGAGACAGATTATACAGAAAAATGGCAAAGTCGTTAGTGATCCACTTTATAGACTAGGTCTTTTCCCATCGCCGCCGCAATCTTTCCGCCGACCGCTTCGCTTGCCGCCTTCAATGGGTCGTCATGCAGATGCGCATAGCGTTGCGTCGTGGCGCTGTCCGTATGACCTAAAAGCGCTCCGATGATTGGCAGGCTTGCACCGCCGGAAACCGCGATACTGGCGAAGCTGTGGCGGAGGTCGTGCAGGCGGACGTCGTCCAGACCTGCCATGCTTCTAACGATGCGCCAAACCTTTGGCGTGCCTTCATAGTGTCCTTCGCTGCGATGGGCAGGAAAGACGAAGGGCGACCCTTCAAATCTTGCAAGGTTGCTCAGAATTTCCAGTGCGCCAGCGTTGAGCGGAATCGCCTTCTGACCTGTCTTGGAATCTGCAAGCCGGAGATAGCCACCATCGAAATCGACCGCGTCCCAGCGCAAGGTCTCGATCTCGCCTTTCCGCGCACCGGTAAAAACAAGCAGTTTGAGAATTGCTAGCGCTTGCGGATTCAGCCCACGTTCTTCACCGATAGCCAGCGCTTGGCCAAGTGCCACAAGTTCCTGCTGGCTGAGATATCGCTGGCCCTTCCGGTCAGCAAAGCGCTTCACTCCGTGGACGGGGTTTGTCTCGACCAGTCCGCAATCGAAGGCGTAGCTGAATATACCGCCAAGTAGCCCAACAGTCCGGGTAGCCGTGCCCTTGCCACCCTTCACAATGGCGCGGCCACGCAAACCGGTTTTCTGGTCGAGTGATGTCTTGCCGTTGGCAACGTCTTGAAGGAAGCGCTTTATATCAGCGCGTGTCACTTCCGGAACCTTCTTCTTGCCGAGCAGCGGCTTGATATGGCGTTCGATGCGCCCACGGTCTGTAGCTATGGTACTGGCCTTCTTGGTACCGATGCCATTCTCAATATAGAGGTCACATAGCTGCGCAACGGTGATTTGCTTTTTCGCGTCCTGCTTTTCCTTTGCCGGGTCTTCGCCATTGGCAGCCCTGCCTAGGAGCTTTCGCGCTTCTGCCCGAGCCTGATCGACGGTCCAGGGCGATCCGTGCGCGCCGATAGTCATTCGCCGCGTAGGTGCCGTCCTGCCGTTCCCAACGCGATATTTGCAGACATAGGACTTCCGACCACCCTTGGCGATCTTGATCCCAAAACCCTTCAACTCACTGTCCCAAAGGAAGTAGTCTTTATCTTGCAGTGCTGCGGTATCGATTCTCGACTTAGTAAGGCGATGGCTCATATTTCCAGCCCCGGCTTGCCGGAATAGTGCTTAGGGCAACGCCGTTGAAATATGTCGGAACCATTTGCGCCGTATCGGTGCCCGCATTCGAGACATTCCAGCTCGTAGACTTTTTGATTGTGATCCGTGCCGTCTAGGCCAGTCTTCCCTACGACCTTCTGCCGATTGCGGTTGATGAATCCGGTTTCAGTCGTGCCCTTTGACATACGCCCTCCGGAACGGTGGATACTTTTTGAGAAAGTGACCACATAGTAACCACCAGACCCGGAACGTCAAGGAATGGCAATCAACGAACTTGCGGCTAAAACGAATAAGAACAATAATTTAGTGAATGTGAAGGAATGGAAAAGAAACTGTTAAAACAAAAATCCCCCGCCCTCCGAAGGCAGAGGTCACAGGTTCGAATCCTGTCGGGTGCGCCAGTTTCCTTCCTCCCGAACGCATTCGGCCGGGCCGGTGGAAAAGGCCGGCAGTTGCCGGCGAAGGTCCGGCAATGCCGGAGCGCGCCAGCCCGGATCGCCCGTCAGGACCACCAGTGGCGCATGTATCCCGCATCGGAGACCGTGCCCGTGAAGCGTGGCGGACGCTTTTCACGGAAACTCGCGACGCCCTCCGCCGCATCCGGCGCTGAGAGGCATGCCGCCAGGGCGCGGCTTTCCAGTTCATGCGCGGTACGCGGGTGGTCGGCCCCCATCATGCGCAGCAGCATCTGCCGGTTGATGGCCAGGGATGCGGGCGCACAATTGTCGGCGATGTCCCGCGCCATGGCCCGGGCCCGCTCCATCAGGTTTTCCCCCGGCAGGCCCTCATGGGCCAGTCCGCGTTGCAGCGCTTCATCCGCCAGAAAGGTGCGGCCGGTCAGCATCCAGTCCATGGCGGTCTGCAGGCCGACGAGGCGCGGCAGGAACCAGCTTGAGCAGGATTCCGCGCAAATCCCGCGCCGGGTGAAGGGGAAAGCGAATTTCGCCCGATCCGAAACGAGGCGGATATCCATTGCCAGGGTAAAGGTGGCGCCGAACCCCACCGCCGCGCCATTGATCGCCCCGATGACGGGCTTGCGCATCGCGAAGAGGCGCAGGACCGTGACGCCGCCAATGTCCGGCGGTATCCCCTCGCCGGTTGCGGCGTCGCCGCCGGCCGGCAGCCGGAATCCGTCCGATATGTCCGTGCCGGCACAGAACGCCCGTCCCTCACCGGTCACGATGACACAGCGTATGCCGTCGTCGGCGTCGGCGGCATCCAGCGCCGCGACCAGTTCGTCATGGGTCTGCATGCGCGCCGCGTTCATCACGTCTGGCCGGTTGAACGCAATCGTCGCGACCCCGTTGTCCGCCGAATAGGCAATGTCATTGAAATGCACCGGGACTCCTTCCGCCGAACCTCCCTGGAACGGCCTTTATGTCCGACAATCCGATTGACAGCTTTATATCGCGGCCCTTAGCCTGTGTCCATTGCAACGCGGCCGGTCCGTGCGCTGGCGACGGCCTGCTAAAGCCGGGGTTCGCCGCCATTTCGGACGGCGCCCGGGTAAAGAAGGGCACGCCGATGGCCCTCCGGCAGCGTCGCTGTTTCATGAAAGTGGAGGCACCATGATGACCGGACCCATCGATCTTGCAATTGCCGACGGCGTGGCGCATCTGCGTTTCAATCGTCCGGAGCGCATGAACGTTCTCGACATCGAGACAGCCAACGCCTTCCAGGCCGCGGCAGAAACGGTGCTTGGCGACAGCGCGGCCCGTGTCCTGCTCGTGTCGGGCGCCGGACGCAGCCTCATGGCCGGCGGCGATGTCAAGGGCTTTCATGGCGAGGCCGACAAGCCGGCCTTCATCGCGGCGACGATCGATCCGCTGCATGCCGCGCTCAAGGCGCTCGCCGCGTCCGATGTCATCACCATCGTTGCCGCCCATGGCCGCGTGGCAGGCGCCGGCGTTTCGCTCGTCGCCTGGGCGGACCTGGCGCTGGCTGCCGGCGATGCGAGCTTCACCCTTGCCTATTGCCGCATCGCCGGCGTTCCCGATTGCGGAGGAAGCTGGGCGTTGCCTCGCGCCATCGGACTGAAGCAGGCCCTTGCCATGGCCCTTCTCAACGAGCCGGTGGGCGCGGAAGAAGCGCTGCGCATGGGGCTGGTCAACCGGCTAGTGCCCGCCGCAGACCTCGATGCCGAGGGCCTGGCAATGGCCAAACGGATCGCTGCCGGATCGCGCCAGTCGCAGGGCCGGACCAAGGCGCTCATGCGCAATGCCTTCGAGACGCCCCTTGCCGCGCAACTGGACGCGGAGAAGGCCGCCTTCATGGCCTGCGCCGCCCATCCCGATTTCGCCGAGGGCGTTGGCGCCTTTCTGGGACGCCGGAACCCGGTGTTCGCGGACTGACGGTTCCAAGCACCGCCGCCACCGCATCAGGACGTCACCGGACCTTGCAACGGCCGCGACGGGCCGGTTGACAACACAGGCGTTTTGTTGAAATGTCCGTTTGTCGGACAATTATACAAAAAGCATCGCCGTGGCGGAAAACAGGTTTGAATTCGATACCCGGGTCCTGCTGACATACCTTGCACGCCACGTCGGCGGGCTGGGCGGGGATCTCGTCTTGCGGCGCATCGCCGGCGGTCAGTCAAATCCGACCTATTTCCTGGAAAGCGGCTCGCGCCGGCTGGTCCTGCGCAAGAGGCCTGGCGGCGATCTGCTGCCCTCCGCCCACATGGTCGACCGTGAGTACCGGGTTCAGGCTGCGCTGAGGAACACAGGTGTGGCCGTGCCGGAGATGGTGCATTTCTGCGACGATCCGGCCATTATCGGGACCCCGTTCTACGTGATGGAACATGTGCAGGGACGGGTGCTGCACGACAATGGCCTGCCGGATATCCCGAAGCCGGAACGCCGCGCCTATTTCGATGCCCTCGCGCGCATGCTGGCGGAAATCCACAAGGTCGACATCGCCGCGGCAGGCCTGTCCGACTTCGGCAGGGCCGGCGGTTTCGCCGCGCGCCAGATCAGACGCTGGACACGCCAGTGGGAGCTTTCGCGCTCCGGCGCCAATGCCGATGTCGAGACGCTGGCGCAGTGGCTGCCGCGCAACCTGCCCGATGAGGATCGTACCACGCTCGTCCATGGCGATTTCCGGCTGGGCAATGTCATGTTTCACCCGGTGGAACCGCGCATCGTGGCCGTTCTGGACTGGGAGCTTTCCACCCTTGGTCATCCGCTGGTCGATCTGGCCCATACCTGTGTCTACACATGGTTCATGGGCCGCAATGACTATGGACGGGGACTCCTCGATGTCGACAGGGCAGCGGGAGCGCTTCCCGAAATGGATGAATTTACAGCGCTTTATTTCGAGGCCGCGGGCCGGGACAACCGCCTGACGCGGTTCTACCTGGCGCTCGCCCTGTTCCGCAACGCCGTCATCTTCGAGGGGATTGCCAGCCGGGCACGACAGGGGAATGCCGCCTCCCGCGATGCGGCCGATGTCGGCCGCCTTGCGCCGGTGCTTGCGGCCAGGGGCGCGGCCCTCGTCGGCGCCTGAGCGAAGAATGACAGGAAGGATTGGGCAATGGATTTTGGCTACACCCCGCGCATGAAGGAACTGCAGGCAAAGGTTCGTGCCTTCATGGACGACCATGTCTGGCCGGCGGATGCGGACTATCACCGCATTGCGGCCACGCATGCCTATCCGGAGGAACTGATCGACGGGCTGAAGGAGAAGGCCAGGGCACAAGGCCTCTGGAACCTCTTCCTCCCTGCACTGAAGCCCGATGAACCCGGAACCGCGCTGACGAACCTGGAATACGCCCCGCTCGCCGAGATCATCGGCCGTCTGCCCTGGGCGTCGGAAGTGTTCAACTGCAGTGCGCCCGACACCGGCAACATGGAAATCCTGCACCTCTTTGCCACGCCCGAACAGCGGGAGCGCTGGCTGAACCCGCTGCTTGAAGGCCGGATCCGGTCGGGCGTGTCGATCACCGAGCCCGATGTTGCCTCCGCCGATCCGACGAACCTTGAGACGCGCATCGAGCGCGATGGCGATCATTATGTCATCAACGGGCGCAAGTGGTTCACAACCGGCGCCATGCACCCGAAATTCGCCTTCACGCTGGTGATGGGCATCTCCAATTCCGCGGCCGATGCACCGCGACACGCGCGTCACAGCTTCGTCATCGTTCCGGTCGGGACGCCGGGCTTCCGCGTCGTCCGCGATGTGCCGATCATGCATCACCATGCGCCCGAGGGCCATTGTGAAGTGGAGTTCAAGGATGTCCGGGTGCCGGTGAGCAACCTGCTCGGCGAGGAAGGAGCGGGTTTCGCGATTGCCCAGGCGCGCCTCGGGCCGGGCCGCATCCACCATTGTATGCGCACCATCGGCCAGTGCGAACTGGCGCTGGAGATGATGTGCGAGCGTGCCCTGACACGGCGGACCTTCGGCAAGGACCTGGCGGAATATGCCAACATCCAGGACTGGATTGCCGAATCGCGCATCGAGATCGACCAGGCGCGCCTGCTCAATCTTTACACGAGCTGGCTGATGGACACCCAGGGCAACAAGGCCGCCCATGTCCTCGTTTCGCAGATCAAGGTGGCCGCCGCCCGTCTGCAAACGCGCGTTCTCGACCGTGCGATCCAGGTCTACGGTGCCTGCGGCATCACGCCGGATACGCCACTGGCGTTCCTCTGGACATGGGGCCGCGCGCTGCGTTTCATCGACGGACCGGACGAGGTGCATCTTCGCGGCATCGCACGCCATGAACTGAAACAGGCGCGAAGCCGCCTTGGTCCGGCAGCAGGGTAGGGGAACGGCGCCTGCCGGGCCATTGCATGATGACGGATTGCGAAGTTTGAGTTTCAATACCCTGCGGCGGCGGATCCGCGATCTGACGGGAGGTGCCGGACAATGACCTGGGACAGGAGCTTGTTCCCTGCCATGCGCGCCGAGGCGCATTATGGCAATCGCGTGATGCAGTGTTTTGCCGGCCGGCCGGGCAACCTTTACCGGCTGCTGACGGATTCGCTGGAGCGCCACCCGGATTCCGAGGCCATCGTCGACGGCGGCCGGCGCCTCACCTGGCGGGAACTGTCCGAAGCTGTGGATGCCGCGGCGCGGGCGCTGTCGTCGCGCGGCATCCAGGCCGGCGACCGGGTGACCATGGTCATGGGCAACAGCGCGGATTTCGTCGTCGCGCTCTTCGCCCTGTTCCGGATCGGCGGCGTCGCCGTTCCGGTCTCGGTCCGTTCAAGCCGTCCGGAAGTGGCCTACGCCATCGCCAATTGCACCGCGAAACTGCTTCTGCACGACGGGCCGCTCGCCGGCCTGGTCCCCGATCCCGATGACCGGCCCGGCTGTGAAGCCATCGCCTTCAATGCCCTTTCAGGCGAGGGCGCCTTGCCTGATCCCGGCGATCTGCCGGGCGAGGACGAGGTCGCGCTGGTGCTGCATACGTCGGGAACGACGGGCAAGCCCAAAGGCGCGATGCTGACCCATCTGGCACTGATCCACGCGGCGATGTTCTATGAAGCGGCCATGCGGCTTTCGCCGGCCGACCGCGTGGTGGCCTCCGTTCCGTTGAACCACGTGACGGGGATCGCGGCGCTGATCGCCGCGCCCATGCGGGCCGGCGCCACGCTGATCATCATGGAGGGTTTCAAGGCAAGGGTATTCCTCGACCTCGCCGAAGCCGAACGCATGACCTACACGCTGATGGTGCCGGCCATGTACAATCTTTGCCTCCTTCAGCCCGATTTCGGCCAGCGCAACCTGAAAAGCTGGCGCCTTGCGGCCTATGGCGGCGCGCCCATGCCGGAACCGACCATCCGCCGCCTGGCCGCCACCGTTCCGGGTCTCGGCTTTGCCAACTGCTACGGCTCGACGGAGAGCATCGTTGCACAACTTATCACGCCGCCGGAATTCGCCTATGAAAAGCGTGAATATGTCGGATGCCCCCTTCCGGGGACCGAGGCACTGGTCATGGACGAGAACGGCGTCGAACTGCCCCCTGGCGTCGAGGGCGAGATCTGGCTGAAGGGGCCGAACGTGGTGCGCGGCTACTGGAACAACCCGGAAGCCACGGCGCAGTCCTTTGTCGGCGGTTTCTGGCGATCCGGCGACATCGGCATGGCCGATCATGACGGTTTCATCCGGGTTCTCGACCGCGCCAAGGACATGATCAATCGCGGTGGCCACAAGATCTACTCGGCCGAACTCGAGAACGTGCTGACCGATCATCCCGCGGTGGTCGAGGCCGCCGCCCTCGCCCGGCCCTGCCCGGTGCTGGGCGAGCGCGTCCATGCCGCTGTCGTGGCGCGCGCGGATGTCACGGTTGGCGAACTCCAGGACTGGTGCCGGGAGCGCCTGTCCGACTACAAGGTTCCGGAAACGCTCGACATATCGACCGATCCGTTACCCCGGAATGCAAATGGCAAGGTCGACAAGAAGGCCCTGCGCGCGCTGCTGCCCGAGGCCGGCGCCGCGCGGTGACCCGGCTGCCGCCGGTCCGGTTTGCCCGTTCCGGGATCACGCAAAGTCGGCTATGGACAAGGGAGAGGATGAGGTGACGACTTGGTGGAAATAGCCAAACTGAAGATCACGCCGGCCTATCAGGTCGTTTCCGAGGAATTGCAGAAACTGATCGTGGGCGGCCTGTTGAAGCCGGGCGAGCAGTTGCCGAGCGAGACGGAACTGGCATCGCAGTTCGGCGTGAACCGGTCGACGGTGCGCGAGGGCATCAGGCAGCTTGAATCGGAAGGGCTGTTGCGCCGCGAAGGGCGCAAGCGCCTGCTGATCACGGTACCCAGCCAGCAGGACATTTCTCCGCGTCTCGAACGCGCCCTTCTGCTCAACGATGTCCGGTTCAGCGACTTGTGGGAGGTTGCCAGGGTCCTGGAACCGCTCAGCGTGTCGCTGCTGGCCGGCAGGATCACCGGTGATCAGCTGGACGCGCTTGACGAGAATATCGCCGCGACAGCCGAAGCCGTCGCGGCTGAAGAGCCGGCGGACGTCCTCGACACCGAATTTCACGCCCTTCTGGCAAGCTTTGCCGACAACCGGGCGCTTGTAATGGCGCGCGAACCCATCGGCCAGCTTCTGTTCCGCCCCTATGTCGAAATCGGCCGGCAGCTCAAGCAGGCGCCGCTGCGCAATCTGAAGGCGCACCGCGCCATTGTTGCTGCCCTGCGCGGCGGTGAGGGGGCAAAGGCGGTCGAATGGATGGAGCGCCATCTCGACGACCTGCGCCGGGGCTGGCTGATGGCCGGCCGGGCGATCGACGATTCCATCGGACAGCACCAGTAAGCTGGGCGGCCGGATGGTCCGTTCAGCCGCCAGCGCCGATCTTGCTGACCACCTTGGCGTAGGCGCCCACATGCGCTGCCATGCGGCGGCTCGCCAGTTCGGGGTCCCGGGCCGCAATGGCCTTGATGATGGCGGTGTGGGCCTTCTTGGCTTCCTGCCGCACCTTGTCGGTCGTCACCTGCTGGTAGCCGTCGGTATCGAGGATCGGTTGCGAAATGGCTTCCATAAGGGCGGTGAGGATCTCGTTGCCGCTGGCCCTGGCAATGGCAAGGTGCCATTCGAGGTTCAGCCGCTTGTACTTGGCGATGTTGTCGGTGGTGGCGACGAACTCGTCGTTGATGCGGCGGATCTCCGCCAGGTCCTCCTCGGTGTGGTTCTCGGCGGCCTTGCCTGCGAGAAAGGGCTCGATGGCGATGCGGCAGTCCAGAAGCGAGTTGAGCTGGATCGCGTTGCTCATCACGAAGAGCTGCATCGACCGGGCGATGGAGTCGCGCCCGGGAAGCTGGACCACGGAGCCGCCGGAGCGACCCGGCTTGGTGATGATGAGGCCCTCCACCTCCAGGACGCGCAAGGCATCGCGGACCGAAGAGCGGCTCAGGCCTGAACTCTTGACCAGTTCCCGCTCGGGCGGGAGCGATTCGCCGGGTTCGATCTCACCCGACAGGATGATCTGCCGCAACTGGTCGGCAAGAATGTCAGAAGCCTTCGGTACGGAGATCGGTGCGATCTGCCCGTTTCCCCTGTCACCGAAACCGATTTTCCTGTTTGCCGTCACACGAGCCTCCTTGCCGCGGGTTCGACCGGTTTTCCGCTGGCCGGCAGCCTTGCCGGATCTCGGCCTAAAGGTGCACGGCCCGGATTTGCTGACACCCTCCGCCTGCAGATTTGCGGAAACACGTCTATGTTTGTTGAATATAATATTATAAGACCAAATCTCCATGTCCAGTGCGATCAGGAGGGCTTTGAAGGAAAATGTCGGGCAAACAACCATTTCGCCAATCTCCTCTCTATAAGCCAAGGCCGGCCGGTGCGCCATTGGCCCTTCAGGGCATACGGGTCGTGGATTTCACGCGCTATCTCGCCGGTCCGGCATCCACCCAGACGCTGGCCGATCTCGGCGCCGAGGTGATCAAGGTCGAGGCCATCGGAACCGGCGACGAGACCCGAACCTACCAGCCGCCGGATGTGGACGGCGAAAGTCCCTATTTCATCGGCCTGAACCGCGGCAAGAAAAGCCTTTGCCTCAATCTGGCCTCGCCGGGCGGTGTCTCCGTGGCCACCGATCTGGTCCGTCGCGCCGACATCGTGGTGGAGAACTTCGCCCCCGGCGTCATGGCTCGCCTTGGGCTGGATTACGAGGCCCTGCGGAAGATCAACCCGCGCCTGATCTACTGCGCGATCACCGCTTACGGTTCGGGCAACAGCCACTCGGGACAGCCCGGATTCGATTCCGTTTTCCAGGCCGAAAGCGGTTTCGCTTCGCTGACCGGCGATCCCGACCGGCTGCCCATGCGGACCGGCAGCCCTGTCATCGACATCGGCGCCGCCATGAACGGAACCATAGCGGTGCTCGCGGCGCTGTTCGCACGCGAGAAGACCGGCGCCGGCCAGTATGTCGAGGTCTCGATGTTCTCGACGGCCCTCAACATGCTCGCCTATTTCCCGATGAATTATCTGGCCGGCGGCCCCGATCCGGTGCGCCAGGGCAATACGGCGCCCGTCGCCACCCCGATCGGCATGTTCGAAACCGCCGGGGGCGGGCCTGTCTATGTCAGTTGCGGCTCCCAGAAATCCTGGGAAGCGCTTGCTGTCCACGTGCTCGACAGGCCGGATCTGGTGACAGACCCGGACTATGCGACCAACCGCGAGCGCAATGCCAACAGGGACCGGTTGTTCGCCGTCATGGACACCATTTTCCGCAGCCGGCCACGCGATCACTGGATCGACAAGGCGCGGGCGGGGAGGGTGCCCGTCGGCGCCGTGCGCTCGGTCGGCGAAGCCTTGCAGTCGCCGCTGGCGTTGGAGACGAATGTGGTCACGCGCGTGGCCCGCGAAGACGGCGGGGAAGTCCCGAACATCGCCTCGCCCCTGCGCCTTGCGCAGACGCCGGTCGCCGATCCGGTTCCCGCCCCGCGCCTCGACGCCGACCGAGACGCCGTGCTTCGCGACCTGCTCGGCTATGACGATGAACGCATTGCCCGGGTTGCAGACGATGGCGCGTTTTCGCCGCGCGGAACCCGTGACCGCCAGAACGGAGGAAAGAAATGACAGCCCGGGAAACGGATCAGGAAAGGTGGCTTCGGATCGCCGGCGAACAACCGCCCTTCGGGCGCCTGCTCGGCATCAGGATCGTTTCGGCCGAACCCGACCGGGTGGAAGCCCGATTGACCGTCGCGCCGGAACTCGGCAATCGCAATGGCGTCATGCATGGCGGCGCGATCATCGGCCTGGCCGACAACATGGGCGGCACGGCGACCTTCATCAATCTCACCGAGGGACAGGGCACCACGACGGTCGAGAGCAAGACCAACTTCTTTCGCGCGATCGAGGTCGGCAGCACGATCACCGCGATATGCGAGCCGCTTCACAAGGGGCGCAAGACGATGGTCTGGCAAATCCGGATCCTGCGCGAAGACGGCAAGCTTGCGGCCATCGTGACACAGACGCAGTTGATCATCTGACGAAAGGCGCGCGCGCCTGCCGGTTGCGTGCGCGAAAGGCAACGCTCCGGCCCGCCTGGCGGACCGGAGCGCAACGCGGTGCGGGACGCGGCCCGCGCCGGGGAGGATCTGATGGGGAGCGGCCGGTCAGGCCACCTTTCCGCGCCGTCGCTCCTGGCTGGCTGCGATATCGACGATGAAGCGTTCCGCGCCGTCCGGCGATGTCTCGCTGCGAACGACCGCGCGATACACCTCCTCCGCGGTCTGGCGCGAGATATAGCCCAGGTCGAGATCCTCCTGCACCAGGTCGAGGCTGCGCTCGAGCGGATTGCCGAACCCGCCGCCGCCGGGCGAAGCGGCGAACAGCCAGTCGCCTGGCCGCAGTTTCTGCTTCTCGGCCTTGGAGCGCATGGGCGGGCGGACTTCCTTCCCGTCGATGCCAAAGCGCACGATGCTTGGCGCGGCCGCCTGCCCGCCGGCGATGCCGAAGGGCAGGTGGTCCTGCCGGTCTCCAAGGACCGAGACCACGAATTCCGACAGCGCACGGAACTTGTACTGGGTGCCGCAACCGCCCCTGAACCGGCCGGCGCCGCCGGAATCGGGGCGAAGCGCGTATTCGTCGAACTGGAGCGGGTAACGGTGTTCGGACGCCTCGATGGACATGAAATTGGCCATGGACACCGGCGGCGTCCCGTTGACGAGGCCGTCGCCCCTTGAATGGCCGCCATAGCCGCCGGGATAGGGGAAGACGGCAACGAAGTAGTTGCCGGTGTCGGGATGTTTTCCGCCAGCCGTCACGACGCCGACCGTCCCGAAGGCGGGTGCGGGCGTGCGGTCCGGAATGGCCTGCGAAAGCGCGCCGAGAACCACGTCGAAGACGCGCCCGATGGGTTCCAGGTAGCCGCTGACCGGCGAGGGATAGGCCGCGGCGACCACTGAACCCTCGCGAATGTCGAAGCTGGTCGGGCGGAAGGCGCCGCCATTGACCGGCACTTCCGAGAAGATGTGCTTGAGCGCGATGAAGCAGGTCGACTGCGTCGTCGAGCGTGCGAGATTGAGCGGTCCGCGCGCCGCCGGATCGGACTGCGAGAAATCGAAATGCATCGAACTGCCCTTGACGGTCAGCGAGAGCGCGATGCGCACCGGTTCATCGACAATGCCGTCATTGTCCATGAAATCCTCGTGGAAATAGGTCCCGTCCGGGATTTCCGCGATATAGGATCGCATCTGCTGCTCGGAGCGGTCGTTCATTTCCGTGATGCAGGCCGCAAGCGTCTCGCGCCCGTAGCGCTGCACCAGGGCGTCCAGCCCGCGCCGCCCGACATGGAAGACGTTCGCCATGGCGAACATGTCGCCCTCGATCTCGGTGGGCAGCCGCACATTGCCCGTGAACATCGAAACCAGCGCCCGGTTCAGCGTGCCGCCTTCGTAGAGTTTCACCGGAGGAATGACGAGCCCCTCGGTATGGATGTCCTGCGCCGCTGGCGCCCATCCGCCCGGAACGCTGCCGCCGATATCCATCCAGTGGCCGGTACTGGCCAGCAGCGCGAACAGCTGTCCGTCGACGAAATGCGGCGCCACGAGCACGACGTCCTGGAGATGCGTGCCGCTGAGATAGGGGTCGTTCAGGACCCAGACGTCGCCGGGCTTGAACCCGCCCTCGCCGGCCACGTGCGTGATGAGGTTCTGCACCGTGAACTGCATGTTGGCGAGAAAGACCGGCAGTCCGAACCGGCCCTGGGCGACGGTTTCGCCGGTGTCGGGCAGGAAGATGCCGTGGGCACAGTCATTCGTTTCGGAGATGATCGGCGACATCGCCGCATGGATGAGATGCAGGTCCATCTCGTCGGCGATCTGTTCGAGCGCGCCACGGACGACGGCAAGGGTGACGGGATCCATCAGGCGACCTCCACCAGGATGTTTTCAAAGGCGTCGATGCGGCCGGTCATGCCGGGCTCGATGATGATCGTGGTATCGGCCTGCTCGACGATGCAGGGCCCTTCGATGACAGCGCCGGGGTGCAGCGTCTCGCGCTTGTAGACCGGCGTATCCCACCATTTCGAGAAATGAACCTGGCGGCGCGCCGCCGGCTCGGGCGCCGGCAGCGGTTCCGGCGTCGTCCGTTCACGCCGCTCATGCTCGCGCTGCCCCTCGACGACCGTCCTCAGGCTGACGATGGTGGTCGCGATATCGCCCAGCGTGTTGCCATATTCGGCGCGGTAGGCTTCGGCAAAGGCCTCGTCGATGCGCGCGGTGTCCCAGCCTTCCTCGACCCCGACGCGCAGCGTGTGGATCTGCCCGGAATAGGCCATCTCGGCGAAGTGGCGCACGAGCACGGACTTCACCGCCACGCCGCTCGTCTCCAGCTTCGCCCGGCCCTCGGCTTCCTGTTCCCGCATGGCGGCATCGAGTTCGCCCGCCTGCAGGCTCGCCGTGGCGCGCGCAAGCGTCCGCGAGACATCGTAGCGTACATCGGCGACGACGCAGCCCATGGCGCACAGCACGCCGGGCGCCGGGGGCACGATCATGGTCTTGATACCGACCTCGCGAATGATGGCCGAGCCGTGCAACGGGCCGGCGCCGCCGAAGATGACGAGCGCGAAGTCGCGCGGATCGTAACCCCGTTCGATCGACAGAAGCCGGGTTCGCCCGGCCATGTTCTGGTTGACGATGGCCAGGATGGCTTCCGCCGTCTCCTCGATGCCGAGGCCGAGCTGTTCGCCGAGCTTGCCGATGGCGGCCCGCGCGCCCTCCACATCGAGCCGGGTCAGGTTGGTCAGCCCGATCGGATCGTCGGCGTTGATCCTGGCAAGGACGACATTGGCGTCGGTCACCGTGGGCTCGGTGCCGCCGTGGCCGAAGCAGACGGGGCCCGGGCGCGCGCGGGCGCTGCGCGGACCGACCTTGAGGATGCCCGCCCTGTCGACATGAGCGATGGAACCGCCGCCCGCGCCGATGGTGTGGACATTGATCATCGAGACGCGCAGCGGCAGCCGGAAATCGAGATTGGTCTTCGGCGCGATCTCGGGCTCACCGTCGATCACCACCGCGACGTCGTAGCTGGTTCCGCCCATGTCGCCCGTGATGACGCGGTCGAATCCCGCTTCGGATGCGATTCGGGCCGCGGCCGTCACGCCGGCCGCCGGTCCGGAACGCACGATGTGCGCGGCGTGGGCGCCGAGCTGGGCTGCGGGGACAAGGCCGCCATTGGACTGCATGACGAGCGTCTGGCGCGAGAAGCCCCATTCTCCCAGGCGCTCCAGCAGCTTGCGGGAATAGGTCTTGATGAGGGGTTGCAGGAAGGCCTGGATCGCCGCCGTGCTGGTTCGTTCGAACTCGTAATATTCCCGGTTGATGTCCGCCGAGGTGACGATTTCCCAGTCGGGATTGACGTCCGAGAGGATCGCCGCGGCCTCCTGCTCGTGGGCGGGATTCACATAGGAATGAAGGAAGGAGACGACGATGGCCTCGACGTTTTCTTCCTTCAGGCGCGCCGCCAGTTTCTCCACGGCAGCCCTGTCGACGGGCCGGATCACGTTGCCCCGGAAATCCATGCGCTCATCGATCTCGAAGCGCAGGTTGCGGGGGATGAGCGGGTTCTGCTTGCCGGTCAGGCCGTAGAAGTCCGGGCGGTCCCGGCGGCCGAGTTCGAGGACGTCGCGGAAGCCCTTGGTGGTCACGAGCGCGCACTTCGCGCCGACCCGTTCGATCAGGGCGTTCGTGGCGATGGTCGTGCCATGCAGGATGAGGGACAGGTCATCGCGCGGGACGTCCGCACTGCGCAGGGCATCGATAAGGCCGATCGACGGGTCGTGCGGTGTCGATGGCACCTTGCAGATCCTGTCGGCATGAATTCCGTCCCGCGAATAGAACAGATCGGTGAAAGTCCCCCCGACATCGATCCCGACAACGTCTGACAAGGCCTGCTCCTCCCATGGAAAGACCGGCCTCACGCCGGTCGCCGAGATGTCTTCGGGCCGTCACGCCGGCGGCAAGCGCCGGCCGGTCTGGCCTCATGGCCTGCACCATAATCACGATGCCGGACGGCGTCAATCAGTTTGGTCCGATAATTTAATATAGTTTTGGTCTGATAATATCTTGACACGCACCGGCCATTCGGCAAGTCTGTTGGTCAAATGGACCGTCGCATCCGGTGTGACGGGGTACAAGCGCAAGGTGGGAAGGGATCGTATGTTGGAGGCAATGGGATCTGGCAGTCTGGGTGCCTGGGAGATGCCCGAGGAACTTGAAATGCTTCGCAGCACGGCGCGGCGCTTCATGAAGGAAAAGGTGATCCCCGAAGAGGACAAGGTCGAGCATGATGCCTATACCCTGCCCGAACCGGTTCTCAAGCGCCTCCAGAAGGAGGCCCGTGAGCTCGGCCTGTGGTATGTGCAGACGCCGGCCGAACATGGCGGCGCGGGGCTGAACCTGCTCGCCCAGTGCATCATTGCCGAAGAGGCGGCGCAGTGCCGGATGGGCGCCTACATTCCTGCCTGCGGAGCTTTCGGTTTCGATCCGCCCAACATCATCTACAAGGGATCGCCGGAGCAGATCGCCAAATATGCCGATCCGGTCGTTGCCAATGGCGACAAGACATTCGTGGCGATTTCCGAGCCTTCGGGCGGATCGGACCCGGCAAGGGCGATCCAGACCCGGGCGGTGCGTGACGGGGACGACTACGTGCTCAACGGCACGAAGGTCTGGATTTCCGGCGCCAGCCAGGCGAACTGGGGCGTGGTCTTTGCCCGCACGGGTTCCGAGAAGCAGCGGGGCAACATCTCGGCGTTCATCGTCGAAAAGGATTCGCCAGGCCTGACGCTGACCCGCATTCCGGTGATCCGGTCCTATTCGCCCTATGAGCTGTCCTTCGAGAATGTCCGTGTTCCGGTCGAAAACAGGATCGGAGAGGAAGGACAGGGCTTCCAGCTTGCCGAGACATGGCTGGTGCATGGCCGCGTGCCCTATGCCGCGGCGACGCTCGGCATCGCCGACGCTGCGCTGCGCCTTGCCATCGACTGGGCAAGGGAGCGCTACACGTTCAAGACCCCGCTGGCCGACAAGCAGGCGATCCAGTGGATGATCGCCGATTCCGAGATCGAGCTGCGCGCCGCCAAGCTGCTCGTCTACCAGGCCGCCTGGCGCGCCGACCTTGGCTACGACATCAAGATCGATGCCTCGGCCTGCAAGGTCTTCGCCACCGAAACCGCCGGGCGCATCGTCGACCGCTGCATCCAGATCTTTGGCGGGCTCGGCGTGGCCTGCGAGATGCCGCTGGAACGCTGGTACAGGGAAATGCGCATCAAGCGCATCGGCGAGGGGCCGTCGGAGGTTCATCGCATGGTCGTTGCGCGCGATCTCCTGAGCGGCAATGCGAAACGCTCGACGGGGGCGTGAGGAATGTCCATCGACTTCGAGCTCAATGACGGCATTGCCCTGATCACGATCAACCGTCCGGAACGGCTGAACGCGATGGACGACGAGCATTACAAGGGCCTGTCCCAGGCCTGGCAGCGTGTCCGCGACGACGGCGACATCCGGGTCGCCATTGTCACCGGCGCCGGGCAGAAGTCGTTTTCCACCGGTGCCGACATCAAGAGCTTCGTCGCCGCGCCGCCCGGACTGGAAGAAATGTGGCTGACCCAGAAGGACCAGTTGCTCAATCGCGGGCTGGAGGTCTGGAAGCCTGTGATCGCCGCCGTCAACGGCTATTGCCTCGGCGGCGGCATGACCCTCCTGCTGGGAACGGACATCCGCATCGCCGCCCCGCATGCCACCTTCTCGCTAGCCGAGGTCAAGCGCGGTGTCATCGCCGGCAATGGCGGAACGCAGCGCGTCCTGTCGCAATTGCCCTATGCCATCGGCATGGAGATGGTGCTGACCGGCAGTTCCATGGATGCGGAGACCGCCGCCCGCTGGGGACTCATCAACCGCGTCGTGCCGGCCGAAAGCCTCATTGATGAAGCCATGGCGGTGGCGCGCACCATTGCCGCCAACGCCCCGCTCGCCACCCAGGCGGCCAAGGAGCTTGCCGTGCGCGCCCGCGACCTGCCGCTGGCGACCGGCTTGCGTTTCGAACAGGTGGTCAACCGCCTGCTGATGTTCTCCGAGGATGCCGCCGAAGGCCCGAAGGCCTTTGCCGAAAAGCGCCAGCCGCAGTTCAGGGGGCGCTGACATGAGCCGGCCGCATCTTCCCCTGGACGGCGTCACCGTCATCGACTTCGGCCAGATCTACAATGGCCCCTACGCCACCTTCCTCATGGCCATGGCGGGCGCGCGTGTCATCAAGATCGAGCCGAAGGGCGGCGAGAACATGCGCCGGCGCGGCGCTGTCGGCGGCGCGATGGTGCCTTTCGCCATGCTCAATTCCAACAAGGAGTTCGTCACGCTCAACCTGAAGAGCGAGGCCGGGCGCCGTCTGGCCGAGACGATGATCGCCCGCGCCGACGTCGTGCTGGAGAATTTCGCGCCGGGCGTGATGGACCGGCTCGG
Source organism: Zhengella sedimenti (assembly GCF_046506625.1). NCBI lineage: Bacteria > Pseudomonadati > Pseudomonadota > Alphaproteobacteria > Hyphomicrobiales > Notoacmeibacteraceae > Zhengella > Zhengella sedimenti. The sequence continues at coordinate 436,669 of NZ_JBKFFP010000001.1, read as the reverse complement.
GCTTGGCCCCGACCATCTCATGAAACTCAATCCGCGCCTCGTCTACGCGGCGGGTTCCGGCTTCGGCTGGTCCGGTCCCTACAGGGATTTCCCGGCCATGGACCTGACGGTCCAGGCGATGTCCGGCATCATGTCGATCACCGGCTTTCCGGACCGTCCTCCGGTCAAGGCCGGCCCGGCGGTCGCCGATTTCTTCGGCGGGGTCCATCTCTACGGGGCGGTGGCGACGGCGCTCTTTGACCGCGAGCGGACAGGCAAGGGCCGCTTCGTCGAGGTCTCCATGTTCGATTCGGTCTATGCGTCGCTGTCCTCGGCGCTCGGCCTCTATTTCGGCAGCGGCGGCGCGGCGGCGCAGCGCACCGGCAACCGGCATAGCGGCATGGCCGAGGCGCCCTACAACGTCTACCCGGCCGCCGACGGCTACCTTGCCCTTATCTGCGTGAGCGAGACGCACTGGAAGTCGCTGCTCAAGGCGATGGACCGCGAGGACCTCGATGACGATCCGCGACTGGGCAGCCTCAAGGCCCGCGTCGAGAACATCGAGTTCGTCGATGAGACGATCGGCGCATGGACCCGCCAGTTCACCCGCGCGCAACTCGACGAAAGGCTCAAGCGCTTCCGGGTGCCCTGCGCGCAAGTCCGCGATCTCGGTGAAGTGGTTCACGATCCGCATCTGCATGCGCGCGGCATGTTGCGCGAGGTGGATCATCCGTCGCTGGGCCGGCTCGTCCTGCCCGCAAGTCCCATGCGTTACGACGGACAGGCGATCGAGGCGCTTGAACCCAGCAAGGAACTGGGCGCGGACAACCGGTTGGTCTATGGCGACTGGCTCGGCCTGAGCGCGCAGGAGATCGCAGACCTCGAAGGGGAGGGGGCGATCTGATGGGCGCCAGGGCTGTCATTGCGGGGATCGGCCAGACGGCCTTCGGCAAGTTGCCGGGACGCTCCACCGTCTCGCTCAACATGGAGGCGTGCCGCAAGGCCGTTGCCGATGCCGGGATCGGGAAGGATGCCGTCGACGGATTGCTGGTCAAGGTGCCGACATCCCGCGTGGAAATGATGTATGGCCAGACCCTGGCCGAGGCCATGGGGCTGGAGCCGCGCTTCGGCGGCGTGTTCGACCAGGGCGGCGCGTCCAACATCTCCATGATCGCCATTGCCGCCATGGCCATCGAGGCAGGCCAGTGCGAGGTCGTGCTGGTTTCGCTGGCCGACAATCCCAAGACCGGCACCCGCCAGGCCTATGAGAAGCCCTGGGGCGATGCCGCGGATTTCGGCTGGTCCAGCGTGGTCGCCGGCTATGCCATGATCGCGCGGCGCTACTTCCACGAATTCTCCGGCGCAGAAGACCTGTTCCGGGAAATCGCGATTGCCTGCCGCGCCCATGGCGCTGCAAACCCGAATGCCCAGTTGCGCGTGCCTCTGGATGCCGAAACCTATGCCGCCGCACCCTGGGTGGTGGAGCCGCTGCGCCGAGACGATTGCTGCCTCATTTCCGACGGTGCCGCGGCCGTGGTCGTGATGTCGGAAAGGAAGGCCCGCGAACTGGGGGTCCCCGCGCCGGTGCCGGTTCTCGGCTTCGGACAGGGCAACAGCTCCTCCGACGTGACGCTGCGGGGCGACCTGACGCGGACCCGCGCCGATGTTTCGGCGCAGACCGCCTTCCGCATGGCCGGGATCAAGCCCGCCGACATCGACTGCGCGCAGATCTACGACTGTTTCACCGTCACGGTGGCCATGACGCTGGAATCCTACGGGTTCGGCAGCCGGGAAGCCCTGACGGAGATGGCGCTGGGCGGCGGTTTCGGTGCCGGTGGCGCATTGCCGCTGAACACTGCCGGCGGCCTGCTTTCGGAAACCGGCATGCCCGGCCTGCAACTCGTCCTGGAAGGCGTGCGCCAGATGCGCGGCCAGTCCACGAGCCAGGTCAAGGGCGCCGCCAAGTGCATTGTCAGCAACCAGGGAGGGATCATGCATACGCATTCGACGCTGATCCTGGGCCAATGAGCCGCGCGGGCGCGCAAGCGCCGGGCGAAACGCCCCAGGAGGTCTATCGCGCAGCGCTCGAGGAACGGCGGCTGACATTCCAGCATTGCCGCCAATGCGGCAACAACTGGTTGCCGGCGCGCACGGAATGTCCGCGCTGCTGGTCGGATGACCACGAATGGAGGCCTGCGTCCGGCGAGGCTACGGTTCACAGCTGGGTGGTTTTCCACGTGGCCTTCGATCCCCGGTACAGGGACCGGGTTCCCTACAACGTGGCCCTTGTCGATCTCGACGAAGGGCCGCGGCTTATCACCAACATTGTCGACTTGCCTGACGGCACGGATGTCGTGGGCAGACGCGTCACGCTGGTCTTCCAGGAGGACATGGACCGGCAACTGCCGAGATTTCGACTGACCGGGGACGCGACCGGCAGCGGGTAATCATGACACCTGCCCCGAAGGGGCGCATCAAGGGAGGAAATACGATGATGAAACTGACGAGACGTGCAGCACTGGCCGGCGCCGCCATGGCGCTTTGCCTCGCCGCCGGTGGCACCGCCATGGCACAGGAGACCTTCAAGGTCGGGACGATCAATCCCTATTCCGGTCCGCTTGCCCTCTATGGCGGCGAGGTGAACAGGGGTTACGAACTGGCCGCCGACGCGGTCAACAAGGCCGGCGGCATCCTCGGCAGGCAGGTCGAGATCCTGAAAGGCGACGCCACCAATCCGCAGGAAGGCATTGCGGCGGTGGAACGCCTGGCGACGCGCGAGAATGCCGACGCCTTCATCGGCACCTATCTGAGCGCCGTGGCCGGCGCGGCCAGCGAGACAGCGCTCAACTACAACAAGCTCTATTGGGACACCAACGCGCTGGCGACCAACCTGACCGAACGCGGCCTGCCGAATTTCGTCCGGTCCGGTCCCTATTCGGTTTCCTTCGCCGACGTGTCGATCGACCTCATCCTCAATTCCCTGGCACCGAAGCTTGGCAAGCAGCCGGGCGACCTGACTGTCTGGCTGGAACACGAGGAATCGGTCTACGGTACGTCCATCGCGGAGCATCAGAAGGAAAGGCTCGAGGCGGCCGGCGTGAAGGTGCTCGGCATCGGCGCCCACAGCTACAAGTCGATCGACCTGACCGATTCGGTGCTGCGCGCCCGCGATGCGAACCCGGACATCTGGGTGCAGACGGGCTACGTGCCGGACGGCAACCTGCTGCTGCGCACCGCCCGTGACCAGGGCTTCAAGCCGAAGGCGACCGTCTTCGTCGGCACCGGCGACACCAAGGAAACGCTCGAGGCCATGGGCGCCGACGGTGTCGAGGGCCTTCTCGTCGTTTCCTACCCGCGGCCGGACATTTCCGAAGACTACGGTCCGGGATCGAAAGCCTATCTGGAAGCCTACCGCGCCAAGTATGGAGAGGATCCGATCGCGCCGCAGAGCATGGCGGCCTTTGTCGGCTTCAAGATCATGGCGCAGGCCATCAACAAGGCCGGCAGCGCCGAGCCGGAAGCCGTGGGCGGTGTCCTTGGCAGCTTCGATGAGCCGCTGCGGACCTACGAGACCGGCTTCGGCGCCAAGTTCGATGAAAACAAGCAGAACCAGCGCGCCTATCCGACCGTCATCCAGTGGCAGGGCGGAAAACAGGTCACCGTGTTCCCTGACGATGCGGCAGGGGACAACAAGATGGTGAACATCGGCAACTGAACAGGCTGACGGAAAGCGCGGCGGCCCCCGGCCGGGGACCGCCGCGGCATTCTGCAAGGAGAGGCTCTGCCATGGAGGCATTCCTGAACATCGTTATCGTGGGCCTGCTTCTTGGCGGGATCTACGGCCTCGTCAGCATGGGGCTGAACCTGATCTTCGGCGTCGTCCGGATCGTCAATTTCGCCCAGGGCGAACTTGTCATGCTCGGCATGTATGGCGCCTATCTGAGCTGGTATCTGCTCGGGCTCGATCCCTATCTCTCGGCGCTGGTCGTGGTACCGTGCCTCTTCGTTCTGGGCGTCATCATCCAGCGCTTCGTGCTGCAGCCGTTGCAGAACGAACCCTCGATGCAGATCTTCGCCACGTTCGGCCTGCTGATCCTGTTCCAGAACATCGTCCTGGCCATTACGCGCGGCACCGGTTACTCGGTCCACAGCGAGGTGTCCCGGGTCGTCCTTTCCTTCGACGACATCAATATCAGCCTGTCCCGGCTGATCGTGCTGATCATGGTGATCCTGGTCGCCGTCGGTGCAAACTGGTTCCTGCACAGCACCATGTACGGCAAGGCCGTGCGCGCGGTCACGCAGGACCGCCGCTCGGCGCGGCTGATGGGCATCAACGTGGAACTGGCCTTCATGCTGACGTTCGGCGTGGGGTCCGCCCTGGCCGGCCTTGCCGGCGTGCTCCTGGCCCCGATCTACACGCTGTCGCCGCAGATCGGCGGAAACTTCATCCTTGCGGCCTTCGCCGTGGTGGTCCTCGGCGGTCTCGGCAGCGTCTGGGGCGCCTTCTTCGGCGGCTTCATCATCGGGCTCATCGAGGCCTTCGCGGGCTATTATCTCAACCCCGAACTCAAGCATGCCATCTGGTTCCTGGTTTTCATTGCGGTTCTGATCGTCCGGCCGGGCGGCCTGTTCGGAATTGCTGGCGCAGAGGAGGTCGGTCTCCGTGAGCAAGACTGATATTCAGGCATTGCCGGCCGGCCTTGCCGGAAAAGGTGCAACCGGCGGTCCGAAGGTCACCACCTTCGGCACGGAAGCCGGACGGATTGCGGCCATCGGGCTGTTCTTCGCCGTGTTCCTCGTCATCTTCCGCGGCGATCCGTTCATCCTGAACATGATGGCCTACACCTTCCTGTTCGCCGCGCTGTCGACGAGCTGGAACATCATCGGCGGATTCGGCGGCCAGTTCTCGCTGGGTCACGGCGTGTTTTTCGCCATCGGCGCATACACGACGGCGAATCTGTATTTCCATTGGCAGATCTCTCCCTGGCTTTCGCTGATTCCCGGCATGATTCTCGCGGCCATGGTCGCCGTCGCCGTTTCCTGGCCGACCTTCCGCCTCAAGGGACCGTTCTTCGCCATCGCGACGCTGGCCCTCAACGAGGTGGCGTTCGTGCTGGCAACCTATTTCGACGGGATCACCGGCGGGCCGCGCGGCATGCTTCTGCCGTTCAAGGCGGGACTGGAGAACATGGTCTTCACCAGCCGGCTGCCCTATGCCGTCATCATGTTCGGTTTCCTTCTTGTCAGCCTTCTCGTGGCCGCCTTCGTGCTGCGCGGGCGACTGGGATACTATCTGCAGGCGGTGCACCTGGACGAGGACGCGGCACGTGCCGCCGGCATCGACGTGCTGAAGGTCAAGCTCACCGGCATGGCCATCAGTGCCGCGCTGACCGGCGTCGGCGGCTCGCTCTTCGCCATGTATCTGCGCTTCGTCGATCCGCCGACGGTTCTCAGCATCCAGGACATCGGCGTGAAGTTCCTGCTGATCGCGCTGATTGGCGGTGTCGGCACGCTGTATGGGCCCCTGCTCGGCGCATTGCTGATCATTCCGCTGGAATCCTACCTGCGGGCAACGCTCGGCGGCACGATCCCCGGTATCAACCTGCTCATCCTCGGCGGATTGCTCGTCATCTTCTCGCTCTTCATGCGCCGCGGCATCTTCGGTGCGATGCAGGGCCTCTGGGAACGCCGAAGGGGGGCGCGTCAATGAGCGAATTCGTGCTTTCGGTCGAAAACCTCACCCGCCGTTTTGGCGGCCTGGTGGCGGTCAACGATGTTTCGTTCGAGCTGCGCAAGGGCGATCTGCTCTCGATCATCGGCCCGAACGGAGCTGGCAAGACGACAATGTTCAACCTTGTCACCGGCCAGTATCCGCCAAGCGCCGGGCGCGTGATCTTCAACGGGACGGACATTTCCGGGCTCAGGCCCCATGCCCGGGCCAAGCTGGGTCTCGGCAGGACCTTCCAGATATCCAAGACGCTGACGACGCTGACGACGCTTGAGAACGCCATGGTCGGCGCCTTCCTGAAGCGGCAGAACCTTTCCGAGGCGGCCGACTATGCCATGCATGTGCTCGACATGGTCGGCCTTGGCGCACGCGCCGGCATCAAGGCCGGCACGCTGACGCTGAGCGAGCGCCGCCGGCTGGAAATCGCCCGAGCCCTGGCGCTGGACTGTTCGGTCCTCCTCCTTGACGAGGTCATGGCGGGACTGAACCAGAAGGAGGTGGAGAGCGTCATCGACCTCGTCCGCAAACTCAATGGCGAGGGGCTGACCATCATGGTGATCGAGCATAACCTGAAGGTTGTGCGGGCGTTCCAGAGCCGCGTCATCGTCCTCGACTTCGGCCGGCTGATCGCCGACGGATCGCCCGACGAAGTGCTGTCGGACCCCCACGTGGTCGAAGCCTATCTTGGGAGGCAGGACGCATGAGCATATCCCTGACAGTCCGCAACCTGCACGCCGGATACGGTCAGGCGACCGTGATCGAGGGAATCGACATTGATGCAGCGGCCGGCGAGGTTGTCGCCATTGTCGGCGCCAACGGCGCCGGCAAGACAACGCTCCTCAACACGATCGCGGGCGTCAATCCGGCGCGCGAGGGCACGATCATGCTCGGCGATCTCGACATCACCCGCATGGCCGCCCATGAGCTTCCCGCCAGGGGCCTTGCGCTCGTGCCCGAGGGCGGCCGCCTGTTCCCCTTCATGACGGTTCGCGAAAACCTCGAAATGGGTGGTTTCAACCAGCGCGGCTCGCCGCGCTTCGGCCAGATGCTCGACGAGGTCATGGAACTGTTCCCGATCCTCCGGCAGCGCCAGGGCCAGTGGGCCGGGTCGCTGTCCGGCGGCGAGCGCCAGATGTGCGCCATTGCGCGCGCGGTCATGAGCCAGCCGCAGCTCATCATGCTCGATGAACCCTCGGTCGGCCTTTCGCCGAAACTGGTCCATCAGGTCTTCGAACTCGTCCGTGAACTGGCCCGCAAGAAGGGGCTGACCATCGTCCTTGTGGAACAGAATGTCCAGGAGGCACTGGGCGTCTCGGACCGCGCCTATGTTCTCGACCATGGCGCGATCGTCCGCACCGCGCCATCCGCCGAACTGTCCGGCGACCCGGCGATCCAGTCGGCTTACATGGGGCTGTGATCATGGCAGGGGAGGAAAACACGGCGGGCGGCGCTGTCGCCCTCGTCTCGGGCGGCGGAACCGGGGTCGGCGCCGCGACGGCGCTCAGGCTCGCGCAGCGTGGATGCCGCGTGGCGGTCAACTACCGCAGGAGCGGTGAGGCGGCCGGATCGGTGGTGGCGGCCTGCCGCGACGCGGGTGGCGAAGCCCTGGCCCTGCAGGGTGATGTTGCCAGCGACGCCGACTGCCGCAGCATGGTAGCGGAAATCGTGGACACGTGGGGCCGGCTCGACATTCTCGTCTGCAGCGCGGGAACCACGCAGTTCACGTCCCTGACGGATCTCGAAGGCCAGAACGCGGAAGACTTCCAGCGGGTCTATGCCACCAATGTGCTTGGCGTGCATCAGCTTGCCCGTGCCGCCGCGCCGCACCTGGAACGGTCCGGCCAGGGCGCCATCGTGACGATCTCCTCCATCGCCGGCGTCAACGGAAACGGAAGTTCGCTCGCCTATGTGGCCTCGAAGGGCGCGCTCAATGCCCTCACCCTGGCGCTCGCCCGGCTGCTGGCGCCGCGCGTCCGGGTCAATGCCGTGCTGCCCGGCCTCATCGACAGCGGCTGGTTCCTGAACGGCATGGACGATGCGCAGTTCAAGGCGATCCGCGAGAACTTCGCCGCGGCCTCGGCGCTGGAAACGGTCTGCTCGCCGGAGGATATCGCCGATGCGGCGGCCTTTCTGGCTCTCGACGCACGCAGGATGACCGGGCAGTTCATGACCGTGGACGCCGGCTATTCGCTGGGGCGGGCTGTCCGGGTCTCGCGTTGATGACCGCTTATGACGATCTGCTCGCCTTCGAGTTCCCGGAGTTCGAGCACACCTATACGGAGCGCGATACGATCCTCTATGCGCTGGGCGTCGGAGCCGGTTGCGATCCCCTCGATGCGCAGGAACTGCGCCTCAGCTACGAGAAGGATCTCGTCGCGATCCCGTCCATGGCCGTGACGCTGGCCTATCCGGGCTTCTGGTATCGCGATCTCGAACCGGGCCTCGACTTCCTGCGAACGGTGCATGGTTCGGAGCGGTTCGTCATTCATGACACCCTGCCGGTCGCCGCGACCGTGACCGCGAAGCCGAAGATCGTGGCGATCCATGACAAGGGGCCGGGGCGCGGCAGCCTTGTGGTCAGCGAACGGGAAATCGTGGAGAAGCCGACAGGCCGCCGGCTGGCCACCGTCACCCAGACGGCATTCTGCCGCGGAGATGGCGGGCTTGGCGGCCCCAGCCTTCCCGCGCCGGTCCCCTGGATCCTGCCCGAGCGTTCGCCCGATCAGGTCGTCCGGGTGGCGACCCTGCCCCAGGCGGCCCTGATCTACCGGCTGTCCGGCGATTACAATCCGCTGCATGTCGATCCGGATTTTGCCCGTGCGGCGGGTTTCGAAAGGCCCATCCTGCACGGCCTGTCGACCTATGGGCACATCTGCCGCGCGCTGATGCGGCTCGGCGATCCCGTTCTCAATCCGGTCACGTCGATGGATTGCCGCTTCACCGGCCCGGTCTTTCCGGGCGAATCCTTCACGCTGGAGATCTGGCGGGACGGCAATCAGGTGTCGTTTCGCGCCCATGCCGGCGACAGGAAGGTCATCGACAACGGCATCTGCCTGTTCCGCGAGACACTTTCGCACTGAATCCGGGCGCCGGCGCCTGCCTCAGGCGTTCTTCAGCGCGATACCGGCGGCGCGAGCAGCGTGCGGGCCGTCTGCTCGTCGGTCACGAGGATCGTCGCGAAACCGCGGTCGAGCACGGCGCGGATCGCCTCCACCTTCTGCTTGCCCCCCGCCGCCAGCACCCGGCGCGGGATGCCGAGTATGTTCTCCGGGCCGATACCGACGCAGCGCGCGTTCAGCGGATGATCGAGCGGCATGCCGTCCGCGCCGATGAAACGGCCGATGAAGTTGCCGATGGCCCCGGCCTCGCGCGCCTTGAGATAGTCCGCGTCCGAGAGCATGGAGGCCTCGCGAAGGCTGCTCATGCCCAGACCGCCGATGCTAAGCAGTGCCAGGTCCGCCTCCCTGGCCCGCGACATGGCGTCCTGCGCCGCCGGCTGGGCGTTGATCGCGTTGGTCGCTTCCTCGGTGTCGCACAGGATCGGCGCGGGAATGAAGAAACACTCCGCGCCGAGCCGTTCGGCAAGCACGGCCGCGGCTTCGTACTTGTCCTGTGTCGAGCGCGTGGCGAGCGTTCCGATCATCGACACGACGGACAGGTGTTCGGCCGCGCTGGGCTCGATCGCCATGGCAAGCGCCCGGAGCGTGGAACCCCAGGAGGTCGCCACGGTCATGCCGTTTTCCAGCAGGCCGGAAATCATGCTGCCCGCGTAGTGCCCGATGACGTCGGAAAGGGACACGTCCTCGCTGGTGTCGGACGGGCAGACGAAGGCCGCCTCCAAGCCGAAGCGGCGGATGATCTGGCTTTCCAGGTCGAGCCGCTCGGCGAAGGGAACGTCGATGGCGATGCGCACCATGCCCTGCTCGCGCGCCTGCGCCAGCATCCTGTGCACCTTGAAGCGCGTGATGTTGAGGCGCTTGGCGATCTCGTTCTGCGTCAGCCCGAGGATGTAATAGAGATGCGCCACCCGTGCGATGGTCTCGCTGGCGGCGGCCGTGCGAATGGCGGCTCTGTTCCAAGGCGTGTTCATGTCCCCGACCCCTTTCTGGTGGCCTCCTTGTGCCATGAACGGGCTGTCCTGTCTCCGTCGTGTCTGTTTCAGCGATAGGCGATATTGCACATTTGTACAATCAGCAAAAAAATGTTGCACAAATGTATGTTCGGTGCAACAAATTGAAATGTTGCAGGGGCTGGAGCAAGGGAGGAGCCAGTGAAGCTCGGCGTTCTGTCGGCCGATCGCCCGTTGGTCTGGATGCTGCCGCTCATTTTCATGCTGGTGGCCTTCACCATCGTGCCGCTGTTCTACAACATCTGGCTCAGCTTCCATGAATACGCGCCGTTCAAGCGCCAGCTCGTCTATGTCGGGATGCAGAACTGGCAGCAACTGTTCGCCGACCCGCGCATGTGGGAAGCCCTTGGGACGACGATGTTCTATTTCGTCGTGGTGCTGGCCGCCGAAGTTGTTCTCGGCATGGCCATCGCCCTTCTCCTTGACGAGGAGGAATTCGGTTTCGGGCTGCTGCGCACCATCCTGACGCTCACCCTCGTGGTCCCGCCGGCCATTGTCGGCATGATGTATCTGCTCATCGAGGATCCGGAATTCGGGGTTCTGACCTGGGTCCTGTCGTCGCTCGGCATCATGGACAAGTCGACGCCGATCCTCGCCACCGCATCGACGGCGCTCTGGGGCGTGATGCTGGCCGACATCTGGCAGTGGACGCCCTTCATGGTGCTGATCTTCCTGGCGGGCCTGCGCTCGCTTCCGCCCGAACCCTACGAAGCGGCCATGCTGGATGGCGCCTCGGCGTGGATGACCTTCCGCCGCATCACCCTGCCGCTGATGAGCAAGGTCATCGCCGTGGCCGTGCTGATCCGCGGCATCGATATCTTCCGCATGTTCGACTACGTCTTCGTCATGACCAGCGGCGGGCCCGGCACGTCCACCTACACGCTCTCGCTTTATTCCTGGCAGCAGACCTTCAGCTTCATCAAGTGGGGCTACGGTGCCACGCTGTCGCTTTTCGCCCTCGTCATCATTCTCGTAATCGCCAATCTCTTCATCTGGGCGGCAAGGGTGCGCTGGTAATGGTGGTCCGGTCGAAAACCTCGCGCGTCCTTCGCACCGTGGCCGGTTGGGCGGTCGTCGCGCTTTTCGCGTTTCCGCTCTATTACTGGCTGACCGTGGCCTTCAAGGATGGCAACGAGATCTTCAACTGGCCGCCCAAGATCTTCTCCTTCACGCCGACGGTGAAGAATTTCGAGGAGGTCTTCGGCATTTCGCTGGGCTTCGGCTTCGGCGAACAGCGCGAGGTCCTGCCTGGCGGCGGCAACTGGCGCATGGGCCCGCGCCTGTGGGATTCCATCGTCATCGCCGTGTTTTCCACCGCGCTCGCCGTCTCGATCGCAACGCTGGCGTCCTACGCGCTCAGCCGCATGCATTTCCGCGGCCGCCACCATTTCGTCTCCTGGGTCCTGTCGACGCGCATGATGCCGCCGGTCGCCGTCGCGATTCCCGTCTTCTTCATCTACAAGGACCTGTCGCTGCTCGACACCTATACCGGTGTCATCCTCATCCATGCGCTGATGAACCTGCCGCTGGCGGTTCTGCTGATGAAGAGCTTCTTCGACGACATCCCGCGCGAGATCGACGAAAGCGCCATGGTGGACGGCGCTTCGCGCTGGCTCATCTTCCGGCGCATCGTCCTGCCCATGGTCAAGGGCGGCATCGCGGCCACCGCCGTGCTGTGCTTCATCTTCTCCTGGACCGAATTCCTGTTCGTCCTGACGCTGACCCAGACCGGGCTGAAGACCGTTCCGGTCGTCTCGTCCACCTTCGTCACCTCGACCGGCACCGCCTGGGGCAACATGGCGGCGCTGGGAGCCGCGGCCATGATCCCGGCATTCCTGTTCATCCTGCTCGTGCAGAAGCACCTCGTCCGGGGGCTGACGCTCGGGTCGGTGAAGCAATGATCCATCTGACTGTTCAAAGGGAGGAAACCATGAACGACAGTGATCGCAAAATCTATCGCGCCAAGCTCGTGGACGACTTCGTCAACGGGCGAATCAGCCGGCGCGCGTTCCTGCGCAATGCCGGCATGTTCGGCCTCGGCGCGGCCGCCCTCGGTTCCGGCCTCGTCCGGCCCAGCCGCGTCATGGCGGCCGGCGGCGACCTGACGCCCTCCAAGGACGTCCTCGACTGGGTGCGCGAGGTGTCCAAGCCCTTCGCCGGGACGACGCTGCGCCTGGCGACCGAATCGACGCCGCCCTCCAACGCCATCAACAGCCAGTTGAAGCAGTATTTCGAGGAAGCCTCGGGCATGAAGGTGGAGATCGAGGTCCTGCCGCTGGAACAGGTGCTCCAGAAGCTCACCCTCGACATCGCCTCGCAGCTCGGCACGTATGACCTCTACTACATCGACCAGTCCTGGGCGGCCTCGGTCAGCCGCGACGTCTTCGATCCGCGCGAGCAGATCGCCGACAAGCCGGACCTGGCCATGCCCGACTACAACATCGACGACTTCCTGCCGGCCCTCGTCGACGGCATCTCAAAATACGAGGATCGCTGGGTGGGCGTGCCCTACGACATCCCGATCTTCATCATGCAGTACCGCAAGGACATCTACGACAAGATGGGCTTCAAGGCGCCCGAGACGCTGGAGGAATATTACGAGCAGGCCAAGGCCATCACCGACGAGATGGGTCCGGACATGTATGGCGCGACCGGCCAGATGAAGTCCGGCCATTATTCGCTGGAATGCGACTGGACGGCCTGGCTCTGGGGCCATGGCGGCTCCATCTTCAACGCTGACGGCAAGTTCTCCGGCAATGACGAGCGCGGCCTGGAGGCGATGGACTACTGGACCCGTCTCTACAAGACCATGCCGCCCGGCGTGACCGGCTGGACCTGGGACGGCCAGGGCCAGTCAGTCGCACAGGGCGTTGCGGCCTCGATGATGAGCTGGGGCGAATTCTTCCCCTATTTCGACGATCCGAGCGCCACAAAGGTCTCGGGCCTCATGGAAGCGGCGCGCTGCCCGAAGCCCAAGCATGCCCTGCGCACGGTCAACGAGACCGGCTTCGGCGAAATCCCCGGCGTCGGCCACCAGGGCGGTTCCTCGCTCGCCGTTTCGCGCAATTCCAAGAACCCCGATGCGGCCTGGATCTTCATGCAGTGGGCCACCTGCTACGACACCCAGGTTCTCATCACGGCGCTGGGCGGCGGTACCGGCCCGACGCGCGAAAGCGTCTATGACGACCCGCGCATCATCGCCAACCGCCGTGTCGGCGCGGGCACGACCCGTCACCTCGACGTGGTGCGCGAGACGATTGCCAAGGACATGGGCTCCGAGCCGGATCTGCCGCAATGGGCGGAACTGTCGAACGACACCATCCCGGTGCGTCTCGGCAAGTATTTCGCCGGCGAATACGGCTCCGCCAAGGAGGCCATGGACGACATCGCCCAGGCCGTCGACAAGATCGTCCAGGGCTGAGGAACAGGCCGAAACACGAACCGGAGCGGCGGCGCCTTGCCGCCGCTCCCCCGACCGGGAAAAACGCAAGCGAGGGAATACGGGATCATGGCCGACAAACCGCTCATAGCAATCACGGGCGCCAGTTCCGGCATCGGCGAGGCAACGGCGCGCGCCTTTTCCGCCGCCGGCCATCCGGTGCTGATGATGGCGCGTCGCGTCGACCGCATGGAGGCGATGAACCTGCCGGACGCCGTCATTGCCCAGGTGGACGTGCGCGACCGTGCCCAGATCGCCGCTGCCGTGGCGAAGGCGGAGGCGCAATATGGCCCCGTCGACATGATGTTCGCCAATGCCGGGCTTGCCCGCCTGGCTGATATCGGCCGCCAGCCGCCGGAAGAATGGGACGAGATGATCGACATCAACACCAAGGGTGTGATGAACACGGTCCATGCCGTCATGAAGTCCATGATGGAGCGCCGGCACGGCACGCTGGTGATGATGAGTTCCATTGCCGGGCGCAAGGTCTATCCCGACCACACCGTCTATTGCGGCACCAAGTTCTTCGTCCACGCGGTATCGGAATCGCTGCGCGAATACCTGTCGGACTACAATGTCCGCGTCCTCGTGGTATCGCCCGGCGTCATCGAGACCGAGGTGCTGTCAGGCGTCCTCGACGAGAAGACCCTGCGCGAATACAAGGAAAACAAGGTCCGCATGGGCGGTGGCATCGGTCCGGAAATCGTCGCGGACCTGATCCTCAACGCCTACCGGCTTCCCCAGGAGGCCTTGGTCCAGGAAATCTGCCTGACGCCCACGCGTCAGAAGTTCTGAGGCGCGTTGAATGGCCAACGTCGAATACCGGAATGTCGGAAAATCCTTCGGTTCCGTGCAGGTGCTGAAGGATCTCTCGCTCGAGATCGAGGATGGCAGCTTCGTGGTGCTCCTCGGCGCCTCGGGCTGCGGCAAGACCACGCTGCTGCGCATGACGGCCGGCCTTGAGACGGTAACGGCGGGCGAGATCGCCATCGACGGGCGGGTCGTCAACGACATGCATCCGCGCGACCGCGATATCGCCATGGTCTTCCAGAACTACGCCCTCTATCCGACGATGAAGGTGCGCGAGAACATCGGCTTCAGCCTGGAGGTCGCGAAGAAGCCGGCAGATGAGATCAGGCGCAAGGTCGAGGAGGCGGCGCGCGTTCTCAACCTCACCGAACTGCTCGACCGCAAGCCCTCGGAGCTTTCGGGCGGCCAGCGGCAGCGCGTCGCCATGGGCCGCGCCATGGTGCGCGACGCCAAGGTCTTCCTGTTCGACGAACCGCTGTCCAATCTCGACGCCAAGCTGCGCGCCCACATGCGCGTGGAGATCCGGCAACTGCACGACCGGCTCAAGGCGACGACGATCTATGTCACCCATGACCAGATCGAGGCCATGACCATGGCCGACAAGATCGTGCTCATGAAGGACGGCAACATTGTGCAGGAAGGGTCTCCGGATGATCTCTACGACAGGCCCAACAGCCGCTTCGTCGCCGAATTCATCGGTTCGCCGCAGATCAACTGCATCGATGGCGTGATCGAGGCCGGCGACGGCGGCGCCCGGTTGCGCACCCAGCATCTTGCCTTCGACCTGCCGCAGGGCTTCACCGCCCATGCCGGAAGGCAGGTCACTTGCGGCATCCGCCCCAACGATGTGAAGCTCGATCCCGAAGGCGCCATCGTCGGCACCCTTCAGATCGCCGAAAAGACCGGCGCCGACGTGCAGTTCCATCTCGATGTCGACGGCACGGAGTTCGTCGCCGTGGCGCCGCGATCGGCCTATCGCCAGGCCGGCGAACGCATGGCCTTCGCCATCGATCCGGAAAAGCTGCATGTCTTTGACCGCACCACCGGCGCCCGCCTCACAGCCTGAGTGAACGATCCCATGACCCTGTCCGCCGGCACCCCGAGAAACTGGACTGCCCTCATCGACGACATCTGCGAGGGGCGTTGGATCAATCCGCTCAACGGCAAGCGCTATCCCGCGCCACCCTATGACAGCATCGTCTTCGCCGAGAGCCTGAAGGGCCGCGAGGCGGACCTCGTTTCGGCGCTCGGATTCCGGCCGCCCTTCGCCGTTGTCTCGGACACCAACACGCACAAGGCCATGGGCGAACGGATCGCCCGCGCGCTTCGGCCGCTGGGCGAGGTCACGGAGATCGTGCTCGATGATGCCCATGCCGACATGGCGACGGTGCGCGACCTGACGGCGCGGCTGAAGCCTTTCGCCTCCACCGTCGCGGTTGGCTCGGGCACGATCAACGACCTGACGAAATACGCCACCTTGCAGAACGGGACACGCTATTGCGTCTTCGCGACCGCCGGCTCGATGAACGGCTACACCTCCACCACCGCCTCCATCACGCTGGACAGCGGGCTGAAGGTTTCCCTGCCTGCCCAGGCCCCGGCCGGCTTCTTCGTCGATCTTGAGACCTGTGCCGAAGCACCCGCCTGGCTCAATGCCGCCGGTTTCGGCGATTGCCTGTGCCGCTCCGTGGCCCAGATCGACTGGTGGATGTCGCACCGCATGCTGGGCACGGCCTATCACCATTTGCCCTATCTGCTGGAAATACCCGACGAGATCGTCCTGATGGAGCAGGCGGCCGGCATCGCCAGGGGTGACATCGAGGCGGTGGGAACCCTGTTCCGGGTCCTTACCCTTTGCGGGCTGGGCGTGAGCTTCACGGGCGTCTCCAACCACGGCTCGATGGGTGAGCACCAGATCTCCCATTACATCGACTGCTTTGCCGGCGAACGGCATCCGGGTTCCGTCCATGGCCAGCAGGTGGGCGTCGCCACGCTGACAATGGCCCGCATCCAGCACCATTTCCTGCAGGACGAAACGCCGCCGCAGGTGGGGCCGACCCATGTCGATCCCGAGGACATGGCCCGGCGCATGGGCGCGGAAGTGGCCGCCCAGTGCGAGGTGCTCTACCGGAAAAAGGCCTTTGACGAGGCCGGTGCGGAAGCGTTCAACCGCCGCATGGAACGCATCTGGCCCGAACTGCGCGCCGAATGCCTCGACATAGCTGTCGCGCCAGACGTGCTGCGCCAGCATCTGGCCGATGCCGGCGGACCGACCTCCGCCCAGTCGCTTGGCGTGCCGGTGGATTTCTACCGCGAGGCCGTGACCCACGCCCATGAGATGCGCGACCGCTTCTCCTTCGCCGACATTGCCTGCGACAGCGGCGTGCTCGGCGGCATGGCCGCAAGGGAGGGCTGATCCATGCGGCCGATTGCCGACATGCCGGACGAAACCGCGGCTGGCATCACGACTGTCTTCACCGACATCGACGACACCGTGACCACGGAAGGCCGCCTGCATGCCAGCGCATACCAGGCGCTGGAAGACCTGTACGAGGCCGGCATCGCGGTCGCACCCATCACCGGGCGTCCGGCCGGGTGGTGCGACATGATCGCCCGCTTCTGGCCGGTGGCTGGTGTCGTCGGCGAGAACGGCGCCTTCTACTATGCCTATGACCACGCCGCCCGGAAGATGATCCGCAAGGCCCACCCCGCCGTCGAGGCCCATCTGGCCAACCCGGCCCGGTTCGATCGCATCCGCGAGCGGGTCGCAAGCGAGGTGCCGGGCGCCGCGATCTCCGCCGACCAGCCCTTCCGCCTCGCCGATCTCGCCATCGATTTCCGCGAGGATGTCGATCCGCTGCCCGAAAGGGTCGTGGCGCGCATCAAGGCGATCTTCGAGGAAGAGGGCGCCGTCGCCAAGGTGTCATCCATCCATGTGAACGGCTGGTTCGGCGACTACGACAAGCTGACCATGGCGCGCACCTTCGCCGCCGATATCCTCGGTCTCGATGTGGCCGCGCGCAATGACGAGATCGTCTTTGTCGGCGACAGCCCCAACGACCAGCCCATGTTCGGCTTTTTCGCCAATGCCTGCGGCGTGGCCAATATGCGCGATTTCGAGGGACAGATCACCATGCCGCCCAAATGGGTGGCGTCCGGCAAGGGCGGCGCCGGCTTCCGCGAGATCGCGGACCGCTTGCTGGCGGCACGCAAGGGGCGCGGATAGGGAAGGGCAAATGTCATGAGCGATCTTGTCGTCGGTATCGATTCCTCGACAACGGCCACGAAGGCCATCGCCTGGACGCCGGATGGCAAGGCGGTGGCCGAGGGCCGGGCGGAAATCCGGCTGTTCAGTCCGCGGCCCAATCATTACGAGCAGGATCCGGGTGATTGGTGGTCCTCGACCAGGACCGCGCTGGCACAGGTCACGGCCGCGGTCGATCCCGCGCGCATCAAGGCCGTGGCCGTCAGCAACCAGCGCGAGACGCTCGGCATCTTCCGCCGCGACGGATCGCCCGTGCGCCCGGCCATGGTCTGGCTGGACGACCGCGCCCGCCCGCTGGTCGACGAACTGGCTTCCGCGCTTGGCGCCGACCCGGACGGAACGCCCGCCATCCACCGCATCTCCGGCAAGCCCGTGGACGTGATCCCGGCGGTCAACCGCATCTACTGGATGCTGCGCAACGAACCGGACCTGCATGCCGCAACCGATGTCTTTTCCGATGTCCACGGTTACCTCACCTTCCGCCTGACCGGCCGCTGGGCGACGAGCTGGGCAAGCGCCGATCCGCTCGGCCTGTTCGACCTGGAGGCAAAACGATGGTCGCCGCAGATCATGGCGGCCGCCGGCGTCGACGCTGACCGCCTGCCGCAACCCGAACGTCCCGGCACGGTGCTCGGCTTCATCGGCAAGGCGGTCGCGGCCGAAACCGGCCTGCCGGAAGGCACGCCCGTCGTCGCCGGTGGCGGCGACGGCCAGCTTGCCGGGCTCGGATGCGCCGCGCTGACGCCGGACACCGCCTACCTGAACATCGGCACGGCACTGGTATCCGGCATATACGGCAAGGCCTTCCTCAACCGGCCGGCCTGGCGCACCATGGGCGGCCCGACCGGCGAGGGCTACTATTACGAGGCCTGCGTGCGCGCCGGCACCTTCACCGTGAACTGGTTTCTCGACACGCTGTGCGCCGGCGAATCCGGAACGCCGGGCGAAATCCTGGCACGCCTGGAGCGCGAATGCGCCGACATCCCCATCGGCTCCCAGGGCCTGCTCATGGTGCCCTACTGGCAGGGGGTGATGTCGCCTTACTGGGACTCCGCGGCGCGGGGCGTCTATGTGGGCCTGTCCGGCGCCCATTCCCGCGCCCACATGTTCCGCGCGCTGATGGAGGGCCTCGCACTGGAACTGCGCCTGTCCGCCTCGGCCGCCGAAGACGCCCTCGGGCAGAAGGTGGAGCGCTACGTCGCCATTGGCGGCGGCGCGGCTTCCACCCTGTGGAGGCAGATTTTCGCCGATGTCACCGGCAAGAGCGTCCAGCGGTCCGAGACCGTCGAGGCCTCGTCGCTCGGCGCGGCCATCTGCGCGGCGGTGGCTGCGGGCTGGTATCCGGATTTCCGGGAAGCCGCCGCCGCGATGACCGGGAAGATCGTTGCCGTGTCCGATCCGGACCCTGTCGCCCGGGCGCGTTATGACGAACTCTATGGCGTCTACGAAGGTCTCTACGAACGGCTGAAGCCGGTTTATGCGGGCCTTGACCGCTTCGTGGGAGCCGGCGCGTGACACGGGTCGTCATCCTCGGCGCCGGTGTCATGGGGACGGCCTTCGCGACGCCGCTCTCCGACAATGGCATGACGGTCGACCTCGTCGGCACCCATCTCGACGGGGATCTCGTCGCCGCCATGCAGGCGACCCGCGTCCACCCCCGGCTCAAGGCGGAGATCGGTGAGAACGTCACGCCTCTGCCGGTCAGCGAACTGGCTGCCACCCTGGCACGGCCGCCCGATCTTGTCGTCGTGGGCGTGTCCACGCCCGGTATCGGCTGGGCCATCGACCGCCTGGCCGGGGCCATGACCGGCACGCCGCCCGTCCTGCTGCTCACCAAGGGCATCGCCGGGACCGCGGACCGGGTGGAAACCCTGCCCGAACTGGTCTGCCGGGAACTGGAACGCATGGGTGTCGCGCATGGCCCGGTCGGTGCGGTTGGCGGTCCGTGTATCGCGGGCGAACTGGCCGTTCGCCGGCAAACCTCTGCCATTGTCGGCTTCACGGATGCGGCGCTCGCCGCCATGTGGGCGGGCGCCATGTCGACGGACTACTATCACCTCGCCCATGGCGGCGATCTGGCGGGGCTGGAAATCTGCGCGGCGCTGAAGAATTTCTACGCCATCGGCGTGTCGGTCCCGTCCGGCCGCCTGGCGTCGCAACCGGCGGCCAATGGCGCCGGGCTGAACAACGAGACGGCAAGCCTGTTCAACCAGGCGGTCACGGAACTGGCCCGCATCGTCGCCGTGTCCGGCGGCGATCCGGCCACGGCCTTTGGCCTTGCCGGCCTTGGCGACCTGCATGTCACGACGCAGGCCGGCCGCAACAGCCGGCTTGGCCGGCTGCTCGGCGAGGGACTGACCTATGCGGAGGCCATGGATGGCCCGCTGAAGGGCGAGACGGTGGAGGGCACGCTGGTCGCTGCCTCGCTCAAGGCACCGCTCGCCGCGCTCGACCGCGCCGGCATCTTGCCTGCCGCACAGGTGCCGCTTGCCAATGCCATCGTCGCCGCGGTCACGCGGGGCGAGCCGTTGCATGTGGCGCTCGATACCTATCACCGGACCTGACGAAGGTTCGTCTGCACGCCTTGTCCCGGCCGGACCGGCCGGGACGCAGGAAATACGGAAACAGGAAAACATGACGCATTCCGACGAAGACACTGCCATCCGCCAGTCGATCATCGACCATTGCCTGGGCATGAATGCCAGCGGCCTGAACCACGGCACCGCCGGCAATATTTCCGTGCGACGCGACGATCACATGCTGATCACGCCAAGCGCCACGCCCTATGAGGACATGACGCCCGACATGATCGCGGCCATGCCGCTGGAGCGCGATTACGGAAGCTGGGACGGTCCGCTCAAGCCTTCGACCGAATGGCGATTCCACCTCGACATCATGCGTGCCAGGCCCGACGTCAACGCCATCGTGCACACCCATGCGCCCTATTGCACGACGCTGGCGCTGGCGCGCAGGGAAATCCCGGCCGGCCATTACATGATCGCCGCTTTCGGCGGGTCCACCATCCGCTGCTCCGGCTATGCCCGCTATGGCACCAAGGAATTGTCGGATGAGGCGGTGAAGGCGCTGGAAGGGCGCAATGGCTGCCTGCTGGCCAATCACGGCATGATCGCTGTCGGCCCGTCGCTGGAAAAGGCAATGTGGCTGGCCGTCGAACTGGAAATGCTGGCGCGGCTCTACTGGCAGGCATTGCAGATCGGCGGCCCGGTGGTCCTCACAGACGAGCAGATCGCCGAGACCATGGCCGGCTTTTCCAGCTACGGCCTGCAGGACAAGCCCGCAAGGCACTGAGAGGAACACGCGCCAGCGGATTTTGCTTCGCCGCTCCACCGGGGCGGCGAAATGGTCTAACCTGCCGGTCCCGAACAATGCGAAAACGGTGCCGGCGCCTTGGAAAATCCGAAAGCCTTCCTGACCTCGCTCTTTGACGCAGCCGTGGCCGCCGCCGATCCGGCCCTCGTCGTGCCGGGCAACCTGCCCGCCGCGCCGCGCGCCCGGACCGTGGTCGTCGGCGCCGGCAAGGGCGCCGCGCAGCTTGCCGCCGCGCTTGAAAGGGCCTGGGACGGACCGCTGTCAGGCGCGGTTGTGACGCGCTACGGCTATGCCGTGCCCTGCGAGCGCATCGATGTGCTCGAAGCCGCCCATCCGGTGCCCGACGAAGCCGGGCTGGAAGCATCGGCCCGCCTTATGCGCGAAGTGCAAGGGCTGACGCCCGACGACCTGGTCATCGCGCTGGTGTGCGGCGGCGGTTCCGCCCTCCTGCCCGCCCCGCCCGAGGGTTTCTCGCTGGACGACGAGATCGCGCTGAACCGGGCCCTGCTCGAATGCGGTGCGCCGATCACCGCCATGAACGCGGTGCGCAAGCATTTCTCGCGCATCAAGGGCGGACGGCTGGCCAAGGCCGCCGCGCCGGCCAGATGCGTTTCGCTTGTCGTCTCCGACATTCCGGGCGACGATCCCGCTCAGGTGGCTTCCGGCCCCACCGTCCCGGACAGGAGCGGACGGGAAGAGGCCCTGCGGATCATCGAACGTTACCGTCTCGCGCTTCCCGCCGGCGTGGTGGATTTCATTGCAAGCGACGCGTCGGCCTGCCCCGATCCGGGTGATCCGGATTTCCGTGACGACGAGGTCAGGGTGATAGCCTCGGCCGGCGTATCCCTCGAAGCAGCCGCCGAAAGGGCGCGGTCGCACGGCTTCGAAGCCGTCATCCTCTCCGATGCCATCGAGGGCGAGGCCCGCGAGGCCGGCCTTTTCCATGCGGCGCTGGCCCGCGAGGTGGCCTTGCGCAACCGCCCCTTCGAGAAGCCGGTCTTCATCCTGTCCGGCGGCGAGACGACCGTCACCCTTCGCGGCAAGGGCAAGGGCGGCCGCAACAGCGAATTCCTGCTGTCCTTTGCCCAGGCGATCGAAGGCGTGGACGGCATTTTCGCCCTTGCGGCCGATACCGACGGCATCGACGGTTCGCAGGACAATGCGGGCGCCTTCTGTTCCGGCAATTCGATGGCGCGGCTGCGTGATCTCGGCCTCGATCCCCGGGCCATGCTGGACGCCAACGATGCCTGGTCGGCCTTCCATGCGCTGGACGACCTCTTCGTTCCCGGTCCGACCGGCACCAATGTCAACGACTTCCGTGCCATCCTCGTGGTCTGACGCGGAGAGGCCGGAGCGCTTCAGCCGGCCAGTTGCCGGGCAAGGCCTGCAATCGTGGCCTCGAGCGGCGCGGCAATGTCCACCGTGATGGCGTTTTCGTCCGGTTGCGGCGGCTCCAGCGCGGCGAACTGGCTGTCGAGCAGCGATTCCGGCATGAAGTGGCCTTGGCGGGCGCGCATCCGCTCGCCGATCAGCGCGCGGCTTCCCGCGAGATGAACGAACAGCGTGTCCTTGCCGGAAGCGGCCCGGATTCGGTCGCGATAGGCTTTCTTCAGCGCCGAACAGCCGATGATGACCGGCCCGGCAGTATCGCGCAGCGTTCCTCCGACGGCATCGAGCCAGGGCCAGCGGTCGTCGTCGGAAAGCGGGATGCCACGCGACATCTTGCCGATATTGGCCGGGGGATGAAGGCTGTCCCCGTCGATGAACGGAAAACCGGTCGCCGCGGCGAGCATCTCGCCCACTGTGGTCTTGCCGCTGCCGGCCACGCCCATGATGACGATTTTCCTGTCCACGGGTATCGGCTTTCCTTGTAGCGAGAGGCAGGGCCGAAGCCCGTGAATGCGGCCGCCGGGGGCGCGCGGGCGCGCCCTCACGCTGCCTTGGCGATCTACCGGCTCCGCGCCACGACGTCAATTCGGCCGGCTTTGTCATCCCATGGCGCCGTGGTCACGCGCCTACCGTCGGCGCGCCGATGATGGTATCAGACCTTCAATGGCGGCACGAACGCCGCGACGGAGACATTCCGTCACGATCAAAAAGACAAGAGACGCGCCCGATGAACGACACCGCAGAAATCGGCCTGATCGGCCTGGGAACCATGGGCGCGGCGCTCGCGCTGAACATCGCCGAAAAGGGACATCGCATCGCGGTGTTCAACCGGACCGCCGCGCGCACCGGCGAATTCGTGGCCGGCGCCGGCGCCTTGGCCTCCCGGATCGTGCCCTCGACCGATCTGGAGGCCTTCGTCGCGTCCATCGCCCGCCCGCGCAAGATCATCCTCATGGTCCCGGCCGGTGCGCCGGTGGACGAGCAGATCGCCATCCTCGAACCGATGCTCGGCGAGGGCGACATCATCATCGATTGCGGCAACGCCAACTTCGCCGATACCAACCGCCGGGCCGCCATGGCGGAAACGAAGCCATGGCGCTTCCTGGGCGTCGGCGTTTCGGGCGGCGAGGAGGGCGCGCGCCATGGCCCCTCGATGATGGCCGGCGGCGACAGGGCCGTGTGGGACGAGGCCGCCGCAATCTTCATGGCTATCGCCGCCAGGCATACCGACGGCACGCCCTGCGCAGGCTTCATGGGCGAGGGGGGTGCGGGACATTTCGTCAAGATGGTCCACAACGGCATCGAATATGCCGACATGCAGATGATCGCCGAGATTTACGGATTGCTGCGCGACGGTCACGGCTGGAATGCCGGGCAGGTGGCCGGTCTGTTCGCCCGGTGGAATGAAGGACCGTTGCGATCCTATCTCGTCGAAATCACCGCCCATGTCGCCCGGGCGTCCGATCCGGAGTCCGGCGCGCCACTGCTCGACGTGATCGTCGACCAGGCCGGCCAGAAAGGCACCGGCCGCTGGACGGTGATCGAAGCCCAGCACCTGGGCACGCCGGTGCCGGTGATCGAGGGCGCCGTGGCCGCGCGCAACATGTCCGCCGCGGCCGCGCTTCGCCGGTCCGGCGAGGACCGGTTCGGCCGCGCCGCCCGTCCCTTCCCGGGCGAGGCCCGGACGGAAGAACTGGAAAGGGCGCTGATCGCCGGCAAGATCCTGTGCTATGCGCAGGGCTTCGCCATGCTCGACCGCGCCGCGGCCGATTACGGCTGGGCGCTGCCCATGGCCGACATTGCCCGCGTCTGGCGTGCCGGCTGCATCATCCGCTCCGCCATGCTGGACGACATGGCGACCGCGCTGGAGGAACGGCCGGAAAACCTCGTCTTCGCCCCGCGCTTCGCGGACCTTCTGACCGGCACGGCGGACAGCCTGCGTGCGGTCGTTGGCGCGGCGGTGTCCAACGGCCATCCGGTTCCGAGCCTGGGTGCCGGTCTTGCCTGGTTCGACCAGTTGCGCCAGGCGCGTTCGACGGCCAACCTGATCCAGGGCCAGCGGGACTATTTCGGCCGTCACGGTTTCCATGTCGAAGGCCGCGAGGGTGTGCGCCATGGCCCTTGGGCGGACGGGGAAGGCTGAGGCCGCCCCGATGGCATGAACGAGGGAACCCGGCGCCCATGATCGACAAGCTCGAACTGTTCATGCTCCTTGCCCGTGAACGTCATTTCGGCCGCGCCGCCGAGGCGGCCAACATTTCCCAGCCGACGCTCTCCTCCGCGATCAAGCAACTGGAGAGCCAGCTTGGCGTGCCGCTCGTCAAGCGCGGTGCGCGCTACCAGAGCCTGACGCCGGAAGGTGAGCGCGTGCTGGAATGGGCGCGCCGGATCGTCGCCGACTGCCGCGCCATGAGCGAGGAGATGCGCGCGGCCCGCACGGGCATTGCCGGCAAGATCCGGCTTGCGGTCATCCCCACCGCACTGGCGACCATGGCCGGCCTGACGACGGAATTCAGCCGCGCCCATCCGGCGGTCAGCTTCACCGTCCTGTCCCGCACCTCGGCCGAGATCCTGCACATGGTCAGCCATCTGGAGGCCGATATCGGAATCACCTACCTGGACAACGAGCCGCTGGGCGACGTGGTGTCGGTCCCGCTCTATGAAGAGCGTTATTGTTTCGTCACGGCTGATGCGCAGGCTTTCCCGGATCGAGACCGCATTGCCTGGGCCGAACTGGACGGGCAGCCGCTCTGCCTGCTGACGCCGGACATGCAGAACCGGCGCATCGTCAACCGCCATCTCGACATGGCCGGTGCCGAGATCCGTGCCGTGCTGGAGACCGATTCGATCATCGCCCTGGTTGCCCATGTCGCCGCCGGCCCGTGGTCGGGCATCCTGCCCGAAAGGATCGCCGCCATGTTCACCGGGGGCGGCGGCATCCGCGCCATCCCGCTGACCAGCCCTGAAGGCGCCCAGATCGTTGGCGCCGTCGCATCGCAACAGGAATTGCGCCCGCCCGCCATCGCCGCTTTCCTGCAACATCTGGCGCGCAGGCATTGATCCATCCATGCATCGCGGAGTAGCTTAGCCGGCGAGAAATTGCCGCCTGCTCTGTTTTTGAGCGATGGCTATCATATGCCTGTAGCATTTCTCGCGCATGGGAAGAGCGACCGCGCAAAGCGTGGCGAATGCACATCCAAAGGGAGACGCTTCATGAAACGAACTGTCCTTGGCGCCTTGTCCGCCGCTACCGTCCTGTTGTCGCCGGCCGCCGCGCTGGCCGAAACGGAAATCCAGTTCTGGCACGCCTTCACCGGCCGCCTCGGCGATCTCGTCGCCGCGCAGGTCGAGCAGTTCAATACCAGCCAGGACGCCTACAAGGTGGTCGCCTCCCACAAGGGCAATTATTCCGAAACCCTGAACGCCGGCATCGCGGCCTTCCGCGCAGGCGAGCAGCCGCACATCCTGATGGTGTTCGAGGTGGGTACCGCCACGATGATGGGCGCCAAGGGCGCCGTCAAGCCGGTCTACGAGGTCATGGAGGAAGCCGGCGCCACCTTCGATCCCGATGCCTATATCGGCTCGGTCAAGGGCTACTACACCACCTCCGATGGCAGGATGCTGTCGCTGCCCTTCAATTCCTCGACGCCGGTCCTCTGGGTCAACAGGGATGCGCTGAAGGCCGCGGGCGTGGATCCGGACGTCGACCTTTCGACCTGGGAAAAGGTCGGCGAGGTGCTCGACAAGGTCAAGGCATCGGGCTCCACCTGCCCCATGACCACCGCCTGGCAGAGCTGGATTCACCTGGAAAACCTGTCCGCCTATCATGATGTTCCCTTCGCCACGAAGGAAAACGGCTTTGCCGGTTTTGACACCGAACTGGCTTTCAACGGGCCCCTGCAGGTCAAGCACATCCAGACGATGGGCGACTGGGCGAAGGACGGCAAGTTCATCTATGCCGGCCGCCGCAACGAGGGTGGCGCGAATTTCCGCGCCGGCGAATGCGCGCTCTTCACCGAGAGTTCGGCCGGATATGCCGGCATCAAGTCGGAAGCCAAGTTCGATTTCGGCGTGCGCCCGCTTCCCTATTGGGAAGGCGTGGAAGGCGCGCCGCAGAACACCATCATCGGCGGCGCGTCGCTCTGGGTCATGACCGGTCATGAAGCCGATGAATACAAGGGCGTGGCGGAGTTCCTGAACTTCCTCTCCTCCACCGACGTCCAGGCCAAGTGGCACCAGGACACCGGCTACCTGCCGATCACGAAGGCAGCCGGCGACAAGACGCGTGCGGACGGCTTCTACGAGGCCAATCCGGGCACCGACATCGCCGTCATCCAGATGACCGCAAAGGAGCCGACCGCCAATTCCAAGGGTCTGCGCCTCGGTTCCTTCGACCAGATCCGCACCATCATCGACGAGGAACTGGAAGCGGTGTGGTCCGGCAACAAGTCGGCCGAGGAAGCGCTGAACACCGCCGTCGAGCGCGGCAACCAGCTTCTGCGCCGCTTCGAGCAGGCAAACCGCTAGGCGGCTTTCCGAAAGGCACCGGCGGCGGATCAACCGCCGCCGGTTCCGTCATTGGCAGGCGAGGGGCATGGCATGGAAAAACGGGTGACGTTCAAGGGCTGGTTGCTGCCGCTCGCCCTTGTCTTTCCGCAGGCGCTGATCTCGGCGGTCTTCTTCTTCTATCCCGCCGGCCAGGCCATCTGGCAGTCGATGTTCATCCCCGATCCCTTCGGCCTGTCGTCGCAATTCGTCGGCCTGGGCAATTTCGAATTCCTCTTGTCGGACCCTTACTACCGGTCCTCCTTCGTCACCACCGCGATCTTCTCCACGCTCGTCACGCTGGTCTCCATGGTTCCGGCGCTGTTCCTCGCCGTGCTCGCAGACCGGCTGGTCAAGGGGTCGGGCACCTATCGCACGCTCCTGATCTGGCCCTATGCCGTTGCCCCGGCGGTTGCCGGCGTGCTCTGGCTGTTCATGTTCAACACCCGGGTCGGCGTCGTCTCCTGGTATCTGGGCCAGCTCGGCTACGACTGGAACCATGTGCTCAATCCCAATGAGGCCATGGGCCTTGTCGTCGTCGCCTCCGCCTGGGGGCGGATCAGCTACAATTTCCTGTTCTTCTATGCCGCGCTGCAGGCCGTTCCGCGCTCGCTTATCGAGGCGGCGGCCATCGACGGCGCGCGCTTCTGGCGCCGCTTCTTCACCATCGTGCTCCCCATGCTGTCGCCGACCACCTTCTTCCTGCTGGTCGTCAACATCGTCTATGCCTTCTTCGAGACCTTCGGCGTCATTCACACCATCACCTCCGGCGGCCCGCAGCAGGCGACCACCATCCTGGTCTACAAGGTCTATGCCGACGGTTTTGTCGGCCAGGATCTCGGCTCCTCCGCCGCCCAGTCCGTCATCCTCCTGGTCGTCGTCGGCGCGCTGACCGTGATCCAGTTCCGTTTCATCGAGCGAAGGGTGCATTACTGATGGCGCGCACACCCTCAAGCGATACAGGCGGCATGGTCGAGAAACGCGGTCACGCGCTCTGGCTGAGCCATGTGCTGATGGTCCTCGGCATCCTTGTCGTCTTCTTTCCCATCTGGCTCGCCTTCGTGGCCTCCACCGTGACCCAGCCGGAAATCGTCAGTCCGCCCATGCCGGTGCTGCCCGGGCCGCATTTCTGGGAAAACTACAGCCGCGCGCTCTTTTCCGGCGTCAACGTGCCGGTCGCGACCATGATGCTCAACTCGCTCGTCATGGCGGTGGGCATTGCTGTCGGCAAGATCGTCATCTCGCTGCTTTCGGCCTTTGCCATCGTCTATTTCCGCTTCCCCTTCCGCAACGCCTTCTTCTGGATGATCTTCCTGACGCTGATGCTGCCCGTCGAGGTGCGCATCGTGCCGACCTACGAGGTGATCGCGGGCTTCGGCATGCTCAATTCCTATTCCGGCCTGATCTTTCCGCTCATCGCCTCGGCCACGGCGACCTTCCTGTTCCGGCAATTCTTCCTGACCATCCCTGACGAACTGGCCGAGGCGGCGCGTGTGGATGGCGCCCGGCCCATGCGCTTCTTCATCGACATCGTCGTGCCCATGAGCCGCACCAACATCGCGGCATTGTTTGTCATCCTCTTCATCTACGGCTGGAACCAGTATCTCTGGCCGCTGCTCATCACCACCGATCCGTCGATGAACACCATCGTCATGGGCATCAAGCAGATGTTCCCCTCCGGCGACGACACCGCCGACTGGCCGGTCATCATGGCAACCTCCATCCTGGCGATGATTCCGCCGGTCTTCGTCGTGGTGTCGATGCAGAAACTGTTCATCCGCGGCCTTGTCGAAAGCGAGAAGTGACGATGGCGACCGTCAGCCTGAAGAATGTGAAGAAGCGTTTCGGCCCGACCGAGGTCATCCACGGCGTCAGCGCCGATATCGCGGACGGCGAATTCATCGTCATCGTCGGCCCGTCCGGCTGCGGCAAGTCCACGCTGCTGCGCATGGTCGCGGGCCTTGAAACCGTGTCGGAGGGCGTCGTCGAGATCGATGGCGAGCGGGTCAACGAGAAGGAACCGATGGACCGGGACATCGCCATGGTGTTCCAGAACTACGCGCTCTATCCGCACATGTCGGTGCGCCAGAACATGGCCTACAGCCTGAAGATCGCCGGCATGGACAAGGCCGAAATCGAGCGCAAGGTGGCCGATGCCGCCCGCCTGCTGCAGCTTGAACCCTATCTGGACCGCAAGCCGAAGCAACTGTCCGGCGGGCAGCGCCAGCGCGTGGCCATGGGCCGTGCCATCGTGCGTGAACCGTCGGTGTTCCTGTTCGACGAGCCGCTGTCCAACCTCGATGCCAAGCTGCGCGTGCAGATGCGCCTGGAAATCCGCCAGTTGCAGGCCAAGCTCGGCGTCACGGCCCTCTATGTCACCCACGACCAAGTGGAAGCCATGACCATGGCCGACCGCATGATCGTGATGAATGCCGGCCGCGCCGAACAGATCGGCACGCCGCTGGAGGTCTATGAGCGTCCCGCCACGCTGTTCGCCGCCCAGTTCATCGGCAGCCCGGCGATGAACATCGTTTCCGGCACGCTGCGCGCGGGCAGGGCGGTCTTGCCGGGCGGGGCGGAGATCGCCTGCGCCACGCACCATGAAGGCCCGGCTTCGGTGGGCATCCGGCCCGAGAATCTCCATGCGGGCGATGACGGGCCGCTGGACATGACGGTGGACATTGCCGAACCGCTTGGCGCCACCACCCTGCTCCATGGCAAGCTGACCGGAACGGATGAGGACTTTACGGCCAGCCTTCCCGGGGTCCACCGGCTGGAGGCAGGGACACGCCTGCGCCTGTCTGTGCCACCGGACGCCGTTCACCTCTTCGACAGCAAGACCGGCCGGCGCATCGATTGATGGCGGCACTGGAGAAGTGAAAGGCCGCGGTCTCCGTCGGGAAACCGCGGCCTCTGCGCTTGTGAGGCTGGCGCCTGTCAGGTGCGCAGCACCCGGTAGATCGCCGGGATGACGAGAACCGTCAGCAGGGTTGACGACGCCAGGCCGAACAGCAGCGAGATCGCCAGGCCCTGGAAGATCGGGTCGGTCAGGATCACCGCCGCGCCGATCATGGCCGCCAGTGCCGTCAGCAGGATCGGCTTGAAGCGGATGGCGCCGGCCTCGATCAGGATCTCGGTCAGGTCGCGCTTGCGCATCGGCGTGCCGGGCGCGACGTCAGGCTGGTCTTCGTCTGCCGCGACGATGGCCATTTCGGTCTCCGCGACATGCTCCTCGCCGCCGACCGGTACCTCGCGCGGCGCATGCCGGATGAAATCCACCAGCAGGATCGAGTTGCGCACGATGATGCCCGCCAGCGCGATGAAGCCGATCATAGAGGTTGCCGAGAACGGCGCGCCGAACAGCCAGTGGCCGCCCAGGATGCCGATGAAGGTCAGCGGGATCGGCGTCAGGATGACCAGCGGCACCTTGAACGAGCCGAACTGCCCGACGACGAGGATGTAGATGCCCAGCAAGGCGACGATGAAGGCCGCGCCCATGTCGCGGAAGGTCACCCATGTGACCTCCCATTCGCCATCCCACAGCAGCACGGGCTTCGTCTCGTCCTCTGGCTGGCCGTGAAGCGAGATCACGGGTTTCTCCAGCCCGGTCCAGTCCTGCGCGTCGATGGCCTCCTGCACGGCAAGCATGCCGTAGAGCGGCGCCTCGAAATCGCCGGCCAGTTCCGCCGTCACCATTTCCGCGAACCGTCCGTTGTGGCGGAAGATCGGGTAGGATGCTTTTTCTTCTTCCACCTGGATGACATCGCCCAGTTCCACGACGCCGCGCGCGCCGGGCAGCACGTTGGCAGGGATGGGCGTGGTCAGGAAGGCCTCGTCCAGCACACGCTCGCCCTTCGGCCGTTCCACGCGGATCGGCACGGGATGGCGGCCCTCGCCCTTGTGGGAATAGCCCACCGTCGTGCCGGAATTGAGGATCGACAGTGTCTGCAGCACGTCGCCTTCCTGGACCTTGAAGAAATCGAGGTCGTCGGTGGAGATCGTGGTGCGCAGTCGGCGCGCCTGCTGGCCGTAGGAATTGTCCACGTCGACCACGTACGGGACCGACTTGAAGGCTTCCTCGACCTTGGCCGCCACGGCGCGCCGCGTTTCAGCGTCCGGTCCGTAGATCTCGGCCAGGAGCGTCGCCATGACAGGCGGTCCGGGCGGCGGTTCCACCACCTTCAGGCTGGAGCCTTCCGGCACGTCGATGGCGGCGATGCGCGCGCGGATGTCGAGCGCGATCTCGTGGCTGGAGCGTGTCCGCTCGTCCTTGCCCTTCAGGTTGATCGCCACGTCACCCATCTGCGGCTCCGAGCGCAGGTAGTAATGGCGTACCAGCCCGTTGAAGTTGAACGGAGAAGCCGTGCCGGCATGGGTCTGGACGGACTTCACCTCGTCCAGTTCCAGCACGCTGCGGGCGACCGCCTGGGCCACCGCGTCGGTCTTTTCCACCGACGAGCCTTCCGGCAGGTCGATCACCACGGACAGTTCCGACTTGTTGTCGAAAGGCAGAAGCTTGACCGTCACGTCCTTGGTGTAGAACAGCGCCAGCGAGCCGAGCGTCAGCATGCCGACAACGATCAGGAACAGCCAGCTCGTCGCCTTGCTCCACAGGATCGGCCTTGCCGCCGCCGTGTACATCGAGCCCAGCACGCCGCCATGGGCATGATGGTCGCCATGGCTGTGCACTGGCGCCTTGCCGGCGAATTTCAGCATCAGCCAGGGCGTCACCATCACGGCAACGAAGAAGGAGAAGATCATCGCCGCCGAGGCATTGGCCGGAATGGGCGACATGTAGGGGCCCATCATGCCGGAGACGAACAGCATGGGCAGCAGCGCGGCCACGACGGTCAGCGTGGCGATGATCGTGGGATTGCCCACCTCTGCCACCGCCTCGATGGCCGCCTGCTTGCGGTCGCGCGCGTCCTTCATGCCCCAGTGCCGCGCGATATTCTCGATGACGACGATGGCGTCGTCGACGAGAATGCCGATGGAGAAGATCAGCGCGAACAGCGACACGCGGTTCAGCGTGTAGCCCATCAGCCGCGAGGCGAACAGCGTCAGCAGGATGGTCACCGGAATGACGATGGCGACCACCAGCGCCTCGCGCCGGCCGATGGACAGCCACACCAGCAGGATGATCGACACCGTCGCAAGACCCAGGTGATACAGCAGTTCGTTGGCCTTCTCGTTGGCCGTCTCGCCATAGTCGCGGGTCACCTCCACCGCCATGTCGTGCGGAATGAGCGTGCCTTCCAGCGTTTCAACCTTGTGCAGGATCTGCTCGGCCACCGTCACTGCGTTGGAACCGGCGCGCTTGGCGATGGCCAGCGTTACCGAAGGCACCCGCGTGATGCCGTCCTCGCCCTTCGAGACGGTGGAGACCATCAGGTCGGCCGTGTCGGTGGCGAAGGACACGTCGGCGACATCGCGCACATAGACCGGACGGTCGTCGCGCGTGGTCAGCAGCAGGTTGCCGATCTCGGCGGGCGAGTTCAGCGTCTCGCCGGCGATGATGGTGATCTGTTCGCCGGTGTCGCGCACATTGCCGATGGGAAAGGATGTATTGGCGCCCTGGACCTTGCCGGCAAGCTGCTGAAGCGTGACGCCATAGAGCGCCAGCCGTGCCGGATCGGGCGCGATGCGGATCATCTCGCCGGTCTCGCCGACCAGATAGGTCAGGCCGACATCCTGGATCTTGGCCAGTTCGGTGCGCAATTCGCGCGCCACGCGGGTCAGGTCGTTGGCGGTGATGCGGTCGGCGGCTTGCGGCACGGGCGACAGCGTCAGCGACACGATGGCGACATCGTCGATGCCGCGCCCGACGATCATCGGCTCGGGGATGCCGACGGGAATGCGGTCCGAATTGGCCTTCACCTTGTCATGCACGCGCAGGATCGCCGTGTCCGACGAGGTGCCGGTCAGGAAGCGGGCGGTGACCATGACCCGGTCGTCGGCCGTCTGCGAATAGACGTGCTCGACGCCGTCGATGCCCTTGACGATCGTCTCCAGCGGCTCCGAGATCAGCTTGACCGCGTCGGCCGCCTTGAGCCCGTGCGCCGGCACCATGATGTCGACCATGGGCACCGAGATCTGCGGCTCTTCCTCGCGCGGCAGCGTGATCAGCGCGATCAGGCCGAAGGCGAAGGCGGCGATGAGGAAAAGGGGCGTGAGCGGGGAGACGATGAATGCCTTCGTCAGCCCGCCGGCAATCCCCAGCGGTGTCTTGTGAACGCTCATGGCACGATTACCGTGTCGCCGGCTTCCAGGCCGGTCAGGATTTCAACATGCGGTGCGCCGTCATGCCGGACGGTCTCGCCGGTGACGACGGCACGTTCCACCGCTTCGCCGTTTTCCACGACGGAAAGGAATTCCAGTCCGGAGCGGATGGTCAATGCCGTTGCAGGAACGAGCAGCGCCTCGCGCGTGCCCACCGGAACCTGCACGAGAATGCGCGCATCGACGAAGTCGGTCGGCAGTTTCTCCACCTCGACATCGGCGATGACGCGGCCGTTTTCGATCTGCGGATAGATCTTGGCGAGTTTTCCGGCGGTTTCCTGGCCACCCGCCGCGATCTGGATCTGGGCGCCGGCTATGAGCGAGCGGGCATGGCGCTCGGGGATGGCGAGGCGCAGGAAGAAGCCGCCACCGCCGATGGTCGCCACCGGTTCACCCGGCATGATCACCGCACCCTTGGTGACGGGCACGGTCAGGACGCGGCCGGCGGCGGGCGCCAGCACGTCACCCTCCGCGCCCTGCTGTTCCAGCACCTGACGTTGCGCCTGCGTGGCCGCAATCTCGTTGCGCGCCACGTCGGCGGCGGTCTGAAGCTGGTCCAGCCGCTGGCGCGTCATCACGCCGCGTTCGACCAGTGTCTGCGCGCGCTTGAGTTCGGATTCGGCGGTTTCAAGCTGCGAGGCGAGCGCCCTGAGCCGGGCATCCTGCGCGGCGATCTGGAAATCCAGCTTGTCGTCGCGCACGGTCGCGATGGTCTGCCCGGCGGTCACGTTGTCGCCTTCGGTGACCATGAGGTCGACGACAACGCCCCCGATGCGCGCCCGTGCCGGAATGGTGTCGCGGGCTTCCACCCGGCCATAGACGGCTTTCCATTCGGGAACCGGGACCGGTTCGGCCTTGTACTCGGCCGCACCGGCCGAAGTCGCGGCCAGGAACCCGGTGATCAGGAGAAGTGCGCGCATGGGGTCGTTCCTTGTCGTTTCAGCTTGGGGTCGCCTTGCTCAGAAGGCGCTTCCCGGCTTGACGCCGAGCTTCTTGAAAATCATGGCAGCGGGGCAGAAGCCGGTAAAGGCGGACTGCAGCATGTTGACGCCGATGAAGACGGTGAACCAGACAAACAGCGGCGACACATAGACCGTCAGGAGGACGGACAGAAGCACCATGAAACCGGCAAAGGCAAGGACGGTACGGTCGAGGGACATGGGAGGAACTCCGGGTTGTTAATATCTACACATGTTCATATATAGAAGTGAATTCGATATTGCAATGCACCTTTCAAGCCCCGCCGAAAGTTTTCGAGCAGGATACCGGCCCGTTGGCCGGAACGCCGTGAATGGCAGGCGTAGCGGACAGGCCTATCCCGCCGGTGGCGGAAAGCGCGCCGGTGTCAGCCCTGCCTGGAACCAGGTGACGAGGTTGTGGATGGAAAAGACCGGCAGCCCGGTCGCCGCGCGGATGTCGGGCGCATAGGGCACCATGTTGGTGCATTCCAGCACGATGGCGCCGAGATCGGGATGCGCCGCCGCGAGCGCCCGCGCAGCCTCCACATTGTCGTCCCGCGCTGCCTCCACGTCCAGCGTCATCTCGTTGTCGAGAATGGCGCGGGTGAATTCGCGCCCGCCCTCCGTCGTGCCGATCGGCGTGCCTTCCGGCACACGCGCCTTCTCAAGGTGAAGCGTCGTCAGCGTGGAGGCCGAAATGGTCAGGATGCCGGCGCGCTTGCCGGGGGGCAGCAACCGGTTGACCGCCTCCACCTGCATCAGCGACGAGGTGGCGACGGGCACGCCCGTGGCCTCGGCCAGTTCGTCCTGGAAGAGTGCCAGGAAGCCGCAATTGGTGGTGATGCCGTCCACGCCGTCGGCGACGAGATCGCGTGCCGCGCCGATGAAGGCGTCCAGCGTTCCGGCCGCGCCGCGGCGTACGACGCGGTCGGGTGTCGCGTCGCGCACGATGCGGTAATGCACCGGGAAGGACCAGGTCAGGGCATTGCCCACGTCGCCGGGAATGCGTGGAAAGCGCGCATCGAGCATGAGGATGCCGACCGAGGCGCCATAGATCGCCTTGCCGCCGCTGACCCGTGTCATGTTCCTTCTCCCGTGTCGATGCGGCGCTCGAAGAGTTCCTCCGGCCCGCTCACATAGATGCTCGAAAAGCCTTCCTTCACCGCCGCGACGATCTGGTCCATGCGCTTGACGATGTGCTGGCGCATCAGCGCTTCCGCCGTGCCGGCGTCGCGCGCTTCCAGCGCCTGCATGATCTGCCTGTGCTCGCCCTTGGTGTGCAGCACGCGCGCGCTCATGTCGATCCAGCGGATGAAGCGGATGCGCTCGTTGACGGAGACAAGCTGGCGCAAGATCTCGGCGTTCCCGGTCAGCCGGGCGATCCCCGTATGGAAGGCCTCGTCGTGTTCGACGACCTCGCGGATTGTCTTTCCCTCGTGGTCGAGACCGCGCGCATGGAGCGCTTCCTTCAAGGCGGCGATCCCGGCATCGCTGGCGCGCTCGCAGGCCATGCGCACGGCGGCGGTTTCCAGCACCGTGCGCATCTCGTACAGCTCATAGATCTGCCGGGCGTCCAGTTCGCGGCAAAAGAAGCCCTTGCCCGGCTGGAAATCGATGAGTTGTTCGGCAACCAGCCGGTTCAGCGCCTCGCGCAGTGGCGTCCGGCTGGCGTCCAGGTCGCGGGCAAGCTGCACCTCGTTGATCCGCTCACCGGGCCGGATGCCGAAATTGACCGCCATTTCCTTGAGCCGCTGGTAGAGCGCCTCGACCCGGCCTTCGCTCATGCTGCGCCTGTCCTCCACGCGTTCCGCCTTCTTGACACAGCGTGTGCGCCTTCGCAAGATACAGAACTGTATGCAGATATGTGCGCAGACAAGGCGGGAGCATGACACCGAGGGAACACGGATCGAACGAACTGACGGGCGCCGAGGCCATGGTGCGCATGCTGCAGGTTCACGGCGTGCGCCATGTCTTCGGCCTGTGCGGTGACACCTCGCTGCCTTTCTACGACGCCATGGCGACGCTCGACCACGGCATGACCCATATCCTGACGCGTGACGAGCGCCATGCCGCCTACATGGCCGACGGTTATGCGCGCGTCACCGGCAGGCCGGGTGTCTGCGAAGGCCCGTCCGGCGGTGGTGCGACCTACATCCTGCCGGGCGTCGTTGAAGCCAATGAAAGTTCGGTTCC
Organism: Zhengella sedimenti; assembly: GCF_046506625.1. NCBI lineage: Bacteria > Pseudomonadati > Pseudomonadota > Alphaproteobacteria > Hyphomicrobiales > Notoacmeibacteraceae > Zhengella > Zhengella sedimenti. The sequence continues at coordinate 400,624 of NZ_JBKFFP010000001.1, read as the reverse complement.
GGTCCTTGCCATCACCACGGATGTCTCGACAGCCTCGCGCGGACGCTATCCCCTGACCGAGCTGGACCAGGTGGCCCTGTTCCGCCCGCTGACGAAGTGGAATGCCTCGCTGGACGATGCCGCGCGCCTGCCGGCGCAGGTGCGCGCGGCGTTCCGCGCCATGACCACCGGCCGTCCGGGCGCCGCCCACCTCGCGCTGCCCTTCGATACGCAGAAGGGCGCCGTCGATCCGGCCGAAATCTGGGCCGATCCCAATCACCACCGCTTTCCCGCCTTGCCGGCCGCCCCGGATGCGAGTGCCGTCGAGGAGGCGGCCGACCGGCTTTGCGCCGCCCGCAGGGCTGTCGCCATATGCGGCGGGGGCCCGGTCATCGCCGGCGCCTTCGATGCGGTGAAGCGTCTGGCCGGCCTGCTCGACCTGCCCGTGGCGACCTCCGTTTCCGGCCAGGGCATCATCGCCGAGACCGATAGCCATGCCGTCGGCGTCACCGGTTCCAATGGCGGCGTGCCCGCCACCCGCGCCGTGATCGACGAGGCCGACCTCGTGCTCTTCATCGGCTGCCGCGCCGGTTCGGTGACAACCGAGCGCTGGCGTTCGCCAAGAACCGGCACCACCATCATCCATATCGACAGCGACCCCGAGGTGATTGGCGCGAATTACAGGCCGGACGTGGCCATTGCCGCCGATGCCCGGCTTGCGCTTGAGGCCCTCGTCGAGGCCGTCGCGGCGCGGGCGGATCGCAACGGCCAGGATGGCACGGCGCGCGCCGCGCGCGCCTGGCAGGCAAAGCTGTCGGATTTCCGGCCGCTGGCCGAAAGCGGCGAGAGGCCCATCCGGCCCGAACGCGTGGTCGCCACGCTGCAGCGCCTGCTGGATGACGACGCCATCATCGTCGCCGATCCCGGCACGCCCTGCCCCTATTTCTCCGCCCATTACCGCTGGCCGAAGGCCGGCCGCCACTTCATCACCAACCGCGCCCATGGCGCGCTGGGTTACGCGCTCGCTGCTGCCATGGGCGCCCATGTCGGCCGCCCGGCCTCCAAGACCGTCGCGGTCATGGGCGATGGCTCCTTCGGTTTCTGCTGCGGCGAGTTCGAGACCATCTGCCGCTACAACATGCCCATCACCTCTGTCGTCTTCTCCAACTCGGTCTTCGGCTGGATCAAGGCCGGCCAGAAATCCGGCTTTGGCGGGCGCTATCACAATGTCGATTTCTCCCGCACCGATCATGCGGCCGTCGCAAGCGCCTTCGGCGTGAAGTCCTGGCGGGTGGAAGACCCCGGCCAACTGGAAGCCGTGCTGAAACAGGCGCTCGCCCATGACGGCCCGGCGCTGGTCGACGTGATCGCGCAACCGCTGCAGGATGCCGCCGCGCCCGTCTCCGAATGGGTCGCCTGATGGCCGGCGGCCTCGATCAGCCGATCACCGGTTTCGATGTCTGGCATTGCGCATTGCCGGTTACCGGCAGGCGTGACCATGGCATCGGCGCCGTGGCCGGCAAGATCGAGGTGATCATATTGCGCCTGACCGTCGAAGACGGGACGCAGGGCTTCGGAGAGGCTTCGCCATGGGTGGTGTTCACAGGATCACCGGAAGCCAGCTTCGCCGCGCTCGACCGCTACATGCGCCCGCATGTCGTCGGCCGCCCCGTCGCGCAAATGGAGACCATCCTTGCCGATGCCGCCCGTGCCGTCGTGCATTGCACCGAGGCCAAGGCCGCCCTGGACACCGCCCTGCACGATCTGGCCGGAAAGCTGACCGGCCGGAGCGTCTGCGCCCTGCTGGGCGGCGGCGATCCCGCGCCGATTCCATTGTCCTGTTCCATCGCCAACCCGGATTTCGAGGACGACAAGGCTTTGCTGGAGCGCCTCGCCGCCGATGGTGTCGGCATCGTCAAGCTGAAGACCGGTTTCACCGGCCATGCCTTCGACCTGATGCGTCTGGAATGGATCCGCACGCGCCATCCGGAAATGCGCATCCGCGTCGACTATAACCAGGGCCTGACCCGGGAAGAGGCGCTTGCGCAGGTGCCGGAAATTGCAGGCTTCGAGCCCGATTTCATCGAACAGCCGGTCGCCGCCGGGGATTGGGCCACGATGGCCGACCTGCGCGGCATGCTCGACCTGCCCCTGCTGGCCGACGAAAGCGTCTTCGGCCCGGAGGACATGGCGCGCGCCCTGCGCGAGGGCATATGCGATGGCGTCTCGGTAAAGATCATGAAGACCGGCGGTCTCAGGCGCGCGCAGGACGTTGCCCGCATGGCGGTCGGGGCCGGACTCCTGGCCTATGGCGGCGACATGTTCGAAACCGGGCTTGCCCATCTCGCCGGCGCGCAGATGATCGCCGCCACGCCGGAAATCACGCTGGGCTGCGAATTCTACCAGGCACGGTATTTCCTGGCCGAGGACCTTCTGGCAACGCCGTTTCCCGTCCGGGACGGGCATGTGATCCTGCCGCCGGGGTCGGGGCTGGGGATCGATCCGGACATGGAGAAAATCCGGCGGTTCAGCGTGACGGCTTAAGAACATCGATAATTTATTGACAAATTCTAGACGTGTGTCACCATCGCGTCGAGGCAAATGCAGGGGACGGGACAGGAATGGATGCCAGCGACCGGAAAGGCAGGACCGTTGCGGTGATTGGCGCCGGCATTGTCGGCGTCTCGACGGCCATCTGGCTCCAGCGTGACGGCCATGATGTCATCCTGGTCGACCGGCTTGGACCGGGCGAGGGAACGAGCTTCGGCAATGGCGGCGTCCTGGCATCCTGCTCGGTCGTGCCGGTCACGGTACCGGGTCTCATCGCCAAGGCGCCGCGCATGCTGTTCGATCCGCGCCAGCCGCTTTTTCTCAAATGGGGCTACCTGCCGAGGTTGCTGCCATGGCTGATCCGTTATCTGGGCCATGCCAATGCCGAAGCGGTGAAACGGCGCGCTGCCGCGCTTCATCCGATCATCGGCGACAGCCTTGCCGACCATCAGGCCCTGGCACGGGGAACGGGCGCGGAGAAATGGATCCAGCCTTCCGATTACCTGTTCCTCTACAATGACCGCGCCCATTTCGAGAGCGACGCCTTCGGTTGGTCGATCCGCAAGGACCACGGTTTCAACTGGGATGTCCTGGAAGGCAAGGACTTCACCGATTACGATCCCGCCTACGGCCCGGAACTCGATTGCGCCATCCGGCTGAAGGATCACGGGGTCATCCGCGATCCCGGGCAATATGTGAGGGACCTGGCCGCCCATGCCGAACGCAACGGCGCGCGCATCCTCAAGGCCGATGTCACCGATATCGTGAGCGAAAACGGCCAGGTGACCGGCATCCGCGCCGGCGGTGAGACCATCGCCTGCGATGCCGCCGTCATTGCGACCGGTGTCTGGTCCGGCCCTCTGGCCGCGAAACTGGGCGTCAAGGTGCCCATCGAGACCGAACGCGGCTATCATCTGGAATTGTGGGAGCCGAACATCACGCCGCGCTCGCCTGTCGCGGTCGCCTCCGGCAAGTTCGTCGTCACGCCCATGGAAGGGCGTATCCGGCTGGCCGGCATCGTGGAATTCGGCGGACTGGAAGCGCCGGCATCGCGCGCGCCCTTCCGGCTCCTGGAAAGCAATGTCCGGGCCGCGATCCCGGGCCTGAAATGGAAGGAAACGCGCGAATGGATGGGCCACCGCCCCGCAATCGCCGACTCCATCCCCGTCATCGGCGAGGCGCCCGCGGTCAGGGGCGCCTTCCTCGGCTTCGGGCATGACCATGTCGGCCTGACCGGAGGACCGAAGACCGGACGGGTGCTCGCACAGCTCGTTGCCGGCAAAACGCCCAACATGGACCTTGCGCCTTATTCGCCATCGCGGTTTGAATAGGCGCCGGACGGAAACAACAAGAACAAGAAAACGATCAACATCAACCAGAATGGGAGAATGACATGAAGACACTTGCCAGACTGATGGCCGCCACGGCCCTTTCGACCTTCGCCGCCACGGCGGCACAAGCGGAAAAGTGGGACATGCCGATGGCCTATGCGGCCACCAATTTCCACTCCGAGGTCGGCGCCGACTTTGCCAAATGCGTGACCGAAGCCACGGGCGGCAATCTCGAGATCGTCACCCATCCCTCCGGCTCGCTGTTCAAGGGCAACGAGATCAAGCGCGCGGTCCAGACCGGACAGGCCAATATCGGCGAGCGCCTGCTTTCCGCCCATGGCAACGAGAACCCGCTCTACGAGGTGGATTCCATTCCCTTCCTCGTCTCCTCCTTCGACCAGCACGAGAAGCTGTGGTCCATTGCCGAGCCCTATGTGAGCAAGGTGCTTGCCGACGACAACCTGCACTATCTCTATTCGGTGCCGTGGCCGCCCCAGGGCCTCTACATCAACAAGCCGGTCAGCACGGTGGAAGACCTCAAGGGCGTCAAGTTCCGTTCCTATTCCACCGCCACCGCGCGCATGGCCGAACTGACCGGCATGCTGCCGGTACAGGTCGAGGCCGCGGAACTGAGCCAGGCGCTGGCCACCGGCGTGGCCGAGAGCTTCATCTCGTCGGGCGCCACCGGCTATGACCGCAAGGTCTGGGAGCAACTCTCCAATTTCTACGAAGTGGATGCCTGGCTGCCGCGCAACGCCGTTTTCGTCAACATGGACGCCTGGAACGGCCTTGACGACGCCACCAAGGCGGCGATGAACGACTGCGCCGCCAAGGCGGCTGAGCAGGGTCTCGCCCGCTCCAAGGACTACACGCAGTTCACGCTCGACGGCCTGAAGGAAAACGGGATGACCGTGGAGCGCGCCAGCGACGACCTGATGAACGGTCTCAAGGCCATTGGCGAGACGATGACGCAGGAATGGCTGGAAAAGGCCGGTGACGACGGCAAGGCCATCGTCGAGGCCTACAAGAACCAGTAACCGGCAAGGGCCGGCGGACAAGCCCGCCGGCCCTTTCTTTCCGTTTCACGCTCCAGACAAGCCGACTGCGCTAGGGGGGACAGCCATGCTCGCCGCAGGCCGCGCGCTTCGCCGCATTCTCGATGCACTCTACCTGGCCGGGGGGATCATCGCCGCCTTCTTCACCGTGGCCATCCTCGTGCTGATCGTCCTCCAGATGCTGGCGCGCTGGACCGGCAATGTCTTTCCCGGCGCGACCGACTATGCCGGTTACTGCATGGCGGGCGCGTCCTTCTTCGCCTTTGCCTATGCGCTCAACCACGGCTCGCACATCCGCGTCTCGCTGTTTCTCCACGCGCTCGGGGAAAAGCGGTTCTGGGGCGAATTGTGGTGTTTCGCCATCGGCACCGCGGCAGCCACCTATTTTGCCTGGTATGCCGTGCGCGGCGCCTGGTGGTCCTGGAAGCTGAAGGACATCAGCCAGGGACTCGACGCCACGCCGGTCTGGATCCCGCAAATCTCCATGGTGGCCGGAACCGTGCTTCTCGCCATTGCCTTCTGGGACCATCTGGTCCGCCTCGTCTTCACCGGCAAGCATGGCATCACCACCGATGCCGTCAGCCAGAGCCACGCGGAGTGACGCGCCATGGAACAGCTCGCTCCGATCGCCATCTTCCTCTTCGTCCTTTTCCTGCTGCTGGGCTCGGGCGTCTGGGTCGGCCTGTCGCTGCTCGGCGTGGCCTATGTCGGCATGGAACTCTTCACCAGCCGTCCGGCCGGCGACGCCATGATCACCACGATCTGGACCGCGTCCTCCTCCTGGACACTGACAGCCCTGCCGCTCTTCATCTGGATGGGCGAGATCCTCTACCGGACCCGCCTGTCGGAGGACATGTTCCGCGGCCTCTCGCCCTGGATGGCCCCGCTGCCAGGCGGCCTTGTCCACACCAACATCGTCGGCTGCACGGTCTTTGCCGCCGTTTCCGGCTCGTCGGCCGCCACGCTGACCACGGTCGGCAAGATGTCCATTCCCGAACTGCGCAAGCGCAACTATCCCGAACACATGATCATCGGCACGCTGGCCGGCGCCGCGACCCTGGGCCTGATGATCCCGCCATCGCTCACCCTCATCGTCTATGGCGTGACCATCAACGAATCCATCACCAAGCTCTTCATGGCCGGCGTCATTCCGGGCCTGGTGCTGGCCGGCATGTTCATGACCTATGTCGCCATCATGTCGCGTGTCTCGAAGGATTTCGCGCCCGACCCTGAAGACCGCATGAGCCTCGGCGAGAAGATCCGGAACTCGCGTTTCCTCATTCCGGTGATCAGCCTCATCCTCGTGGTGATCGGATCGATGTATCTCGGCTATGCCACGGCGACGGAAGCTGCCGCTTTCGGCGTCATCGGCGCGCTCGTGCTGGCCGCTGCCCAGGGTTCGCTGAGCGTGTCGACCTTCGCCGAAAGCCTGATGGGCGCGGTGCGCACCTCCGCCATGATCGCGCTGATCCTGGCCGGCGCGGCCTTCCTGTCGCTCTCCATGGGCTTCACCGGCCTGCCGCGCGGGCTGGCGGACTTCATCGCCTCGCTGGAACTGACGCGATTCGAACTGCTCATGGCGCTGCTCGTCTTCTACATCATCCTCGGCTGCTTCCTGGACGGCATCTCTTCTGTCGTTCTGACCATGGCAGTGGTCGAGCCGATGATCCGCCAGGCCGGCATTGATTTCATCTGGTTCGGCATCTTCATCGTCGTCGTGGTGGAAATGGCGCAGATCACGCCGCCCATCGGCTTCAACCTGTTCGTCCTCCAGGGCATGACCCATCACGAGATGAACTTCATCGCACGCGCCGCGCTGCCGATGTTCCTCATTATGGTGCTGATGGTCTTCGTTCTCATCGCCTTCCCGGAACTGGCGACATGGCTGCCCGACAACATCCGCCAGCGGCCGGCCTGAGGCGCCGATGCACGATGCCTTTGCCCATGTCGCGGCCGCGCCCTGGGTCGCCGCCGCGGTGGTCCTCATTGCAACGGTGGCGGCCGTGGTGCAGTTCGGCCTCGGCATGGGCTTCGGGCTGACGGCGGCGCCGCTGCTCGCCCTCATCGATCCCGAACTCGTGCCGGTTTCGACACTCTATCTTGGCTTCGCCGCTTCGGCCTGGACCGCCTTCGACGAACGCCGGGCCATCGTCTGGCCGGAAGTCTGGACGGCGGCGATCGGCCGCCTTGCCGGCGTTCTCGTGGCCACGGCCGTGCTGGTCTGGATTTCCGACCGAAAGGCCTTCTCGCTGGTCTTCGGCCTGATGGTCGGACTGGCCGTCATCCTCTCCGTGGCAGGCTGGCGGCTGCGCTTCGGGCGCGCCAGCCTTCTCTCCATGGCTGCCGTTTCGGGCCTCATGGGCACGATCACCTCGGTGGGTGCTCCGCCGCTGGCCATCGTCTACCAGGACAGGCCGGCCGCCCAGGCGCGGCCGACACTGGCCGCCTTCTTCGCCATCGGCTGCGTGTTGTCGCTTGCCGCTCTCTACCTGTCCGGCTGGGCCGGCCTGCGCGACCTGGCACTGGCACTCATCATGGTTCCCGGAATGCTGGCCGGTTGGATCATCGCCCGCCTGCTGGCCGGCCGTTTCGACAGGCGCTACCGGCCCGCGCTGCTCGCCGTTGCCGGCATTGCCGCCGTCATCCTCGTCATCCGGGGCCTGTCGTGAGGGTGAGCCTGCTGACAGTGCTCGCCATGGCCGCCCGCCATGGCCGCATGATCCTCGTGGCCGGGCTTGTCGCCGGGATCGCCTTGCCGGATCTCGCGCTGGCCATGCGGCCATGGCTTCAGGAAATGGTCGCCGGCCTGCTGTTCTTCGCCGCCCTGCGCATCGGCCCGCGTCAGGCCTTTGGCACGCTCGGCGCCTTTCCGCGCACGCTGGCCCTGGCGCTGGCCTATCAGCTAGCCCTGCCGCTCGCCGCCTTCGCCCTGTTTGCCGCCCTCGGGCTGCAGGCGTCCGCCCTGGCCATGTCTCTGCTGCTCATGCTGTCGGCCTCGTCGATTTCCGGCAGCCCCAACCTGGCGGTGCTGACCGGGCACGATCCCGCGCCAGCCCTGCGCCTGCTGGTGCTCGGCACCGCGATCCTGCCGCTGACGGCCATTCCCGTCTTCGCGCTCCTGCCGGAACTGGGCGGCGCGGCGGAAGTGTCCGCCGCATCGGCGCGCCTGCTTGCCGTCATCGCCATTGCCTCGGCCATCGCCTTCGCCATCCGCGCATGGATCATCCGGAACCCGGCACCGGGCACCATCGCCGCCATAGACGGGCTCTCCGCCATCGCCATGGCCGTGGTCGTCGTCGGCCTGATGTCGGCTGTCGGTCCGGCATTGCGCACCGATCCGGGCGGCTTTGCCCTTTGGCTCATGGTCGCCTGCGCGGCCAATCTCGGCTCCCAGGTCGCCGCCCACGCCCTGTTGGGGCGCACCGCCCTGGCGCCCGAACGCGTGCCGCTGGCCATCATCGCCGGCAACCGCAACATCGCGCTTTTTCTCGTCGCCCTGCCCGCCGCCGTCACCGATCCGCTGCTGCTCTTCATCGGCTGCTACCAGATCCCGATGTATCTGACGCCGCTGCTCCTTGGCCGCTTCTACGCCCGCAGCGTCACGCGCAAGTGACCCGGGTGTGATTGACCTTGGCGCCGTCCGGCGCGACAACAGCCGGAGATTGAAACGCGCCCCGGCGCGACAGAAACGGAGCCGTCCCTTGAAACGCCTTGTCCTCCCGCTCCTGGCCGCCCTTCTGGGCGCTGCCCCGGCCATCGCCTCCGATCCCGATCCGAAGAACTGGGAAAGCGTGCTGGAAGCGGCGCGCGGCCAGACGGTCTACTGGAACGCATGGGGCGGATCGGAAAACATCAACGCCTATATCGAGTGGGCCGGCGAGGAGTTGCGAAGCCGCCATGGCGTCGAACTCGTGCATGTGAAGCTTGAGGACACCGCGACCGCGGTCGCCACCGTCGTCGCCGAGAAGGCGGCCGGAAAGACGGAAGGCGGGACGGTGGACCTCATCTGGATCAACGGCGAGAATTTCGCCTCCATGAAAAGCCAGGACCTGCTTTTCGCGCCCGGCTGGGCAGACAGCCTGCCCAACTGGTCCTTTGTCGATCACGAGACAAAGCCCACCATCACGGTCGATTTCACCATCCCCACCGATGGCCTGGAAAGCCCCTGGGGCATGGCCAAGCTCGTCTTCTTCCACGACAGCGCCCGCACCGCGCCCGATTCCATGCCGGACAATACGCGCGAACTGCTGGAATGGGCCAAGGCCAATCCCGGCCGCTTTTCCTATCCACAGCCGCCGGATTTCATCGGTTCCAGCTTCCTCAAGCAGGTTTTGAGCGAACTGGTCGCGGATCCCGCCGTGCTGCAGAAGCCGGTGGTGGAAGGCGACTTCGATACGGTCGCGCGCCCGCTTTTCGATTATCTCGACGAGCTCCACCCGCTGATGTGGCGCCAGGCACGCGCCTTTCCGAAGAACTATCCGGCCATGAAGCAGATGCTGGCCGACGGCGAGGCCGAGATCATCTTCGCCTTCAACCCGGCCGAGGCCTCCGCCGCCATTGCCGACGGTGAATTGCCCGACACGGTGCGCTCCTTCGTCTTCTCCGAGGGCACGCTGTCCAACACGCATTTCGTGGCCATCCCGTTCAACGCGAATGCGAAGGCCGGCGCCCTCGTGACCGCCAACTTCCTTCTTTCCCCGGAGGCACAGGCGCGCAAGCAGGACCCGGATGTCTGGGGTGATCCCACCGTGCTGGCCATGGCGAAGCTTCCGGCGGAAGACAGGGCCCGCTTCGAGGCGCTGGACCTCGGCGTGGCCACGCTGCCGCCCGAGAAGCTTGGCCCGGCCATCGCCGAACCCCATGCAAGCTGGATGACGCGGCTGGAGGAAGAGTGGAAGCGCCGCTACGGCGTCGCCAATTGAAACGGGTCTCCACCCGTGGCCGCGGCGAAGGGCCAGGCGCGGGATGAGCTTCGCCCGCTTCGGCCCGCCGCTGGCCGTCGGTCTGCTGGCCGGTCCTGTCCTGGCCGGTCTGGCGGGAACGCTCTTGCCGGCCTTCGGCTGGCTGCCAGCGCTGGGTGGCGACCGCGTCTCGCTTGACCCTTTTCGCGAACTGCTGGCGCAGCCCGGCCTGCTCCGGTCCTGTCTCATCAGCCTGCTGTCCGGTCTGGCGGCGACGCTGGTCGCGCTGGCCGGTGTCGCCCTGTTCATGGCGGCCCATGCCGGCAGCCGCTTCTTCGACCGGGTTCAGCACCTTTTGTCGCCGCTGCTCTCGGTGCCCCATGCCGCCGCGGCCTTCGGTCTGGCCTTTCTGGTTGCGCCTTCGGGCTGGCTCGTCCGGCTCGTCTCGCCCGAACTGACCGGCTGGACCGCGCCGCCCGACGCGCTGGTCGTGCATGATCCCTTCGGCCTTGCCATGACGGCCGGCCTTGTCGTCAAGGAAATTCCCTTCCTGCTGCTGGTCGCCCTGGCGGCGATGCCTCAGGTCCGGCTGGCCGAGACCCGCCGCCTTGCGGCATCGATGGGTCATGGCCGCGTCGCCGGTTTCCTGTTCTTCGCCTGGCCGCCCGTCTATCGCCAGATCCGCCTTGCCGTGCTCGCCGTTCTGGCCTTTTCCACCTCCGTGGTGGATGTCGCCGTCATCCTCGGCCCGGTCACGCCGCCGCCGCTGGCCGTGCGCCTCGTCGGCTGGATGAATGATCCGGACCTCAAAATGCGCTTCTTCGCCTCCGCCGGCGCCCTGTTGCAACTGGGCATCACGGCTCTGGCCTGTGTCGTCTGGCTCGCACTGGAGCGGCTCGGCCATGTGGTATTGGCCCGGCTGCGTGACCGTGGCCGCCGCTTCGCCCATGACCGTGGCCTGCGCGCCATCAGCGGCGTCCTGCCCGGCCTGTCCGCGGGTACCGTCTTCCTGGGTCTGCTGCTTCTGGCCCTGTGGTCCGTGGCAGGTCTCTGGCAGTTTCCCGACGCGCTGCCGCGCAGCTTCTCCCTGCGAAGCTGGGAGCGCGCCTTGCCGCGGCTGGACGGACCGCTTTGGACCACGCTGGCGACCGGCATCCTCGCGGCAGCCCTGGCGACCGTGCTGGCGATCCTTTGCCTGCGCCGCGAGGACGAAACCCGCGCCCCGCCCGGCCGCCTGCTCTGGCTGGTTTACCTGCCGCTGATCGTGCCGCAGGCCGCCTTCCTGTTCGGCTTGCAGATGCTGCTCATCGGCGTCCACGCCGAGCCGTCCCTGCCGGCCCTCGTCTTCGCGCACCTCGTCTTCGTCATGCCCTACGTCTTCCTTTCCCTGTCGGATCCCTGGCGTGCCTTCGACCGCCGCTACGAAACCGTCGCTGCAGGTCTCGGCGCCTCGCGCCTGAAGGCTTTCTGGCGTGTGCGCATGCCCATGATGGCCCGCGCCGTGCTGGCCGCCGCCGCTGTCGGTTTCGCCGTTTCCGTCGGCCAGTATCTGCCCACTTTGCTCATCGGCGCCGGGCGGTTGACCACCATCACGACGGAAGCCGTTGCACTGGCCTCGGGGGGCAATCGCCGCGTCATCGGTGTCTACGCCTTTCTCCAGATGATGCTGCCCGCCGCGGGCTTCGCCATTGCCAGCCTCGTTCCGGCGCTGCTATGGCGCAGGCGTTCGGCCTGACGCAACGGGAAACGCGATGACCACGACCGCCCGACCGCTGACACTGGAAAACGTGCGCATCGTGCTTGCCGGGACATGCCTGCTGGCGATTTCCGCACGGGTGGAACCCGGCGAGGTCCTGACCGTCATGGGTCCCTCCGGCTCCGGCAAGTCAACCCTGCTCGCCTATGTCTCCGGCTTTCTCGATCCCGCCTTCTCGGCCTCCGGGCGGGTGCTGTCCGGCGACATCGACATCACGGCGCTGCCCCCCGAGGCGCGCCATGCCGGCATCCTGTTCCAGGACCCGCTGCTGTTCCCGCACATGAACGTCGAGCAGAACCTGCTCTTCGCCATCCCGGCTTCCGTCGCGGGGCGCGCTGCCCGCCGGGAAATGGCCCGGGCCGCATTGGCCCGGACCGGACTGGAAGAATTCGGCCCCCGCCATCCCGACACCCTGTCGGGTGGCCAGAAGGCCCGCGTTGCGCTCGCTCGCGTGCTGTTGTCGGCGCCGCGCATGCTGCTGCTCGACGAACCCTTTTCCAAGCTTGACGCCAGCCTTCGCGGGCAGATGCGCGATCTCGTCTTTGCCACCGCGCGGGCCTCGGGCCTGCCGGTCATCCTCGTCACCCACGATGCGGCCGATGCCGAGGCCGCCGGCGGCGCCGTGATCCGGGTGGGCACCGATGCCTGACCTGCCTGTGCTTCCGGTCTGCGAGGCTTTTCCCGCCCTCGACGACGCCCTGAGAGACGGCCGCACTGCCGTGCTCGTCGCCCCGCCCGGCGCGGGCAAGACCACGCTGGTGCCCCTGCATCTGCTCGATGCCGGCTGGGCGGGCGATGGCCGCATCATCCTGCTGGAACCGCGCCGGCTGGCGGCGCGCGCAGCAGCGCGGCGCATGGCCGCCCTGCTTGGCGAGGAGGTGGGCGGCACGGTCGGCTATGCAATGCGCATGGACAGCAGCCAGTCGGCCCGGACACGAATCCTCGTGGTGACGGAAGGCGTGTTTGCCCGCATGGCGCTGGACGATCCGGAACTTGCCGGCATATCCGCCGTGCTGTTCGACGAGTTCCACGAACGCTCGCTCGACGGCGATTTCGGCCTGGCGCTGGCGCTCGACATCGCCGGCGGCCTGCGCGAGGACCTGCGTCTCCTCGTCATGTCCGCGACGCTGGACGGCGCGCGCGTCGCTGCCCTGATGGATGGTGCGCCGGTGATCGAGAGCCTGGGCCGTGCCTATCCTGTCGACATCCGTCATGAGGCGCGCGATCCCGGCCAGCCGGTCGAGGATGCCATGGCGGCAGCGATCCGCCGGGCGATCGCCGCCGAGACCGGCAGCGTGCTGGCTTTCCTGCCCGGCCAGCGCGAGATCATGCGCACCGCCGAGCGGCTGGAGGGCGCTGTTCCTGCCAACGTCGACATCGTGCCGCTTTTCGGTGCCATGGACGGAAAGGCGCAGGACATGGCTATCCGCCCCGCGCCTCCTGGCCGCCGCAAGGTGGTGCTCGCCACGTCCATCGCCGAGACGTCGATCACCATCGACGGCGTTCGCATCGTCATCGATTCCGGCCTCTCCCGCCAGCCGGTCTTCGAACCGGCCACCGGCATCACGCGGCTTGAGACGGTGAAGGTGTCGCGTGCCAGCGCCGACCAGCGCGCCGGGCGCGCCGGGCGCACCGGCCCGGGCGTTGCCGTCCGGCTGTGGCACGAGGGCCAGACGGGCGCGCTCGCCGCCTTCGATCCGCCGGAGATCCTCGCCGCCGACCTCACCGGGTTGCTGCTCGATTGCGCTGCCTTCGGCGTTACCGATCCGGCGCGCCTCGCCTTCCTCGACAAGCCGCCGGCGCCGGCACTCGCCGAGGCGCGCAGCCTGTTGATGTCGCTGGAGGCACTGGATTCAGCCGGTCAACTGACTCCGACGGGCAAGGCCATGCGCTCGCTCGCCCTGCCGGCCCGGCTGGCGCACATGGTGGTCATGGCCGCAGCCGAAGGCGCGGCCGGTCAGGCGGCGGCGCTCGCCGTGCTGCTGACCGAGCGCGGGCTGGGCGGCAACGCCGCCGACCTCGACCGGCGGCTGGAAGGATTGGGGCGGGACCGCTCGGCCCGCGCTGTCGCGGCGCGCAGGCTGGCATCCTCGATCGCGCGGCAGGCGGTCCGCGCCGCGCATGCCGATGGCGTGGACGCGCAATCTCCGGGCGCCGGCGCGCTTCTCCTGCATGCATGGCCGGACAGGGTGGCCAGGGCCCGCGGCGCGCGTGGCCGCTTCGTGCTTGCCAATGGCCGCGGCGCGCGCCTGGATGAAACCGACCCGCTGGCCGGCGAGCCCTTTCTCGTGGTCGCCGACATCACCGGCACGGCGCAGAATGCCCGCATCCTGGCGGCCGCGCCGGTGAGCGAGGCGGAAATTCGCTCGGTGCTGGCCGGCCGGATCGAAAGCCGTACCGGTGCCGAATTCGACACCGCGACCGGAACGGTGCGCGCCCGGACAGTGGAGGCACTCGGTGCCATCGTCCTGTCGCAGAAGCCGCTGGCCTCGCCAACGGGCGGGCAGGCCGTGGAGGCGTTGCTCGCCGCCATCCGCGACAACGGGCTCGACATCCTGCCGTGGAGCAAGGAGGCGCTGACGCTGCGCGCCCGCCTTGACTGGCTGCATCGCGGCCTGGGCGAACCGTGGCCCGCGATGGATGACGCGGCGCTGCTTTCGGACCTCGAAGGCTGGCTCGCCCCCTTCGTCACCGGACCGGTTTCGCTGCCGGCGCTCAGGCCCCACCTCCACCAGGCGCTCCTGGCGCGGGTGCCCCACGATCTCCATCGCCAGCTCGACCGTCTCGCGCCAACCAATTTCGATGCGCCATCGGGCAGCCGGGTGCCGGTCCGCTACGAGCCCGGCGGACCGGTCCTTGCCGTCCGGGTGCAGGAGCTTTACGGCCTGACTGCCCATCCCGCGATTGCCGGCGGCACGGTGCCGCTGACCCTTGAATTGCTGTCCCCGGCCCATCGGCCGATACAGACGACGCGCGATCTTCCCGGATTCTGGGCCGGATCGTGGAAGGATGTGCGCGCCGAGATGCGCGGGCGCTATCCCCGCCACCTCTGGCCGGAAAATCCCGCGCAGGCGCAGGCGACCAGCCGCGCCAAGCCGCGCGGAACATGACCGGAGCCGACGCTCAAGGGTCTTGGCTATGCAAGGTCCGCGGGGCATATAGGAAAAATGGAAGATGTCGCCGCCCATGATCCCGTCACTGCCCGCCGCCTGCGCCTCAACACGCTGATTCGCCTGCGCTGGCTAGCCGTCGGCGGTCAGACCATCGCCGTCATCGTGGTCCATTTCTGGCTGGGTTTCCCCTTTCCCATCCTGCTGTGCTTCGCCCTGATCGCCTGTTCGGCCTGGCTGAACATCTTCCTCGCGGTCCGCTTCCCGCCGACGTTCCGCCTGTCCGAGGCAGCCTCTCTCGGCGTCCTTGCCTTCGACGCGCTGCAACTGGCCGGCCTGCTTTACATGACCGGCGGCATGACGAACCCCTTTTCCATGCTGCTGATGGTGCCGGTCATCATCTCGGCTGCTTCGCTGCCCGTGCGCCACACGCTGCTGCTCGGCCTGATCGTGCTGCTCGCCGCGACATTGCTCGTCTTCGAGCATCTGCCCCTGCCCTGGACGGGTGGCGAGGACCTGCCCTTGCCCTTCCTCTATGTCGCGGGCATGTGGATGGCGCTGGTCTCCAGCCTGGCCTTCACCGGCATCTACGCCTTCCGCGTCGCCGACGAGGCGCGCACGCTGGCGACCGCGCTGGCCTCCGCCGAACTCGTTCTCCAGCGCGAGCAGCATCTTTCCGCCCTCGACGGGCTGGCCGCCGCCGCGGCCCATGAACTCGGAACCCCGCTGGCCACCATCGCGCTCGTCTCGCGCGAGATGGAGCGCGACCTTCCCGCCGATTCCCCGCTGCGCGAGGATGTGAGCCTTCTGCGTTCGCAGTCGCAGCGTTGCCGTGACATCCTGCGCCGGCTGACCACGCTGTCGAGCGAGGGGGAAATGCATATCGGCCGCCTGCCCCTGTCCTCCCTGATCGACGAGGTGACCGCGCCGCACCGCGCCTTCGACATCGAAATCCGCATGCAGCCGCACCCCGGCGATGGTCCGGAACCGGTTCTCAAGCGTAATCCGGGCATGATATACGGCCTCGGCAATCTCCTTGAAAACGCCGTCGACTTCGCCTCCTCCGCCGTTGTCGTCGACTGGGGCTGGACCGCGGACCGTCTCTGGATCGAGATCACCGACGACGGGCGCGGCTATTCGCCGGAAATCCTGGCGCGCATCGGCGAGCCCTACATGACGTCGCGGGCCGGAAGCGAGCAGTCCTCGGGCGGGGGACTGGGCCTTGGCCTGTTCATTGCCAAGACCCTGCTGGAACGCTCGGGCGCCGCCATCATCTTCACCAATGCCACCACCGAACGCCTGGGCGCACGCGTCCGCGCCGAATGGCGCCGCGATGCTGTGGAGGCGCCGGTTGATCTGGCGCAAGGGAATGAGCTCGCAAATCCTGCATAAGGTTTGCATGTTTAAAATCCGCGTCAGTTTGGCGCGCGGCAAAGAAACGCGAAAGGAAGTCCGGATGAGCGATTCCGAAGGCCTGGGGGATCCGGTGTCGGTGGACGGCGCAAAGCTGCTGATCGTCGAGGATGACAAGCCGTTCCAGACGCGCATGGTCAGGGCGATGGAGAGCCGGGGATTCGAGGTCCTGGCCGCCGATTCCGTGGCCCAGGCCCTGGCGCATCTGGAGCGCGTCGCGCCCGACTACGCGCTCGTCGACATGCGGTTGGGCGACGGCAACGGTCTTGACGTGGTGGAAGCCGTCCGCAAGGTCCAGCCGGAGGCCCGCATCATCGTCCTCACCGGTTATGGGAACATCGCCACCGCCGTTACCGCGGTCAAGCTCGGCGCGATCGACTACCTGGCCAAGCCCGCCGATGCCGACGAGGTCTTCGCGGCCCTGGTCCGCGATCCTGACGGCAAGGCCGAGGTGCCCGAAAACCCGATGTCGGCCGATCGTGTCCGCTGGGAACATATCCAGCGGGTTTACGAGGCCTGCGACCGCAATGTCTCCGAAACCGCGCGCCGGCTGAACATGCATCGCCGCACGTTGCAGCGCATCCTTGCCAAGCGGGCGCCGCGCTGAGGGTCACGTGGTCTCGTCGCTGTCCGTGCCGATTGCCACGCCGGCCCATTCCGCCGACAGGAGGCGCTGCGCCCCGATCCGCGCGAAGCGGGCGGTCAAGGCTTTTCGCCTGGCCGGCGCAAGCCTGTGTTCGGGCGCCTCACGCATCAGTTCCGCGCCATAGCCATCCGACAGGATGAAGCCCGCCTCGCCGGGAAAGATGTCCGCGGGCACATCGGGATGCGTGGCGAAGAAGAACCGGTCGCACCAGTCGCGATAGTCCGGCCATTTCCTGTCGGCGCGGAAATCCTCCACCGACGACTTGATCTCCACGATCCAGAAATCGCCCTTGGCGGTCATGACGAGGAGATCGGCCCGCCGTCCTGTCGCGAGGGTGACTTCCGGCAGCATGACCGCCTGCATCTCGTGCAGGAGGCGCTGCACGCCGCGGCGCACCAGCAACGCGCGGGCCGATTGCCGGCCATCGGAAAGCGGGTGGGGGATCGGTGTCGCGAGAAGGGCCATCAACGGAACATGCCATGAACAGACAGGCTTGAAAAGCCTGGCCAGCCGTCTACGGGCGGCGCGTTGCGTTGCCTGCGATCCCTTCCAGGATCGGGCAATTGGGTCGCTCGTCGCCATGGCAGGCCCGGATCAGCCGGTTGAGGGTGGCCTTCATAGCCTCCAGCGCCGCAATCTTCTCCTCGATGGCCTGCACATGGTCGACGGCGATCTGCCGCACGTCCTGGCTCGCCCGGCTCCTGTCCTTGTAGAGCGCCATCAACTGGCGGCATTCATCGATGGAAAAGCCGAGTTCGCGCGCCGACCGCAGGAAACTCAGGAAATGGACGTCGTCGGGGGAATAGTCGCGATATCCATTGGCGGTCCGGTCCGGCGAGATCAGGCCGATGTCCTCGTAGTAGCGGATCGTCTTGGCCGGCAGGCCGGAATGCTTGGCCGCGGTGCCAATATTCATGGCGCACCTCTTTTTTCTCGTTCATCCGGATATTCCGATGAGAAGTATCTCACGTTTCTGTGGCTGAAAAACCATAGGTTTTGCCCGGCGTGACGCGGAGTCTGTCTCTCCGCGGTATTAACCACTTGGCAACCATGAAATTCGCATATTAATTCCTGTGTCGAAATAAAGGCTCGATTCGGGCCCGGATGAATCTGAGGGATCGGTCTCCACCATGACGTTCAAACCGCTTGCCATTGCTGTCGCCGTGACGCTGGCCGCTGTTCTCGCCGGCTGTTCGGGAACCGCCATTCGCACCTATTCCATGTCCTACGGCTCCGTGAAGGATGCGGGCTACCAGTTGCCGCGGATCCCGATCTCCAAGGTTCCGAGCAAGTATCACCGTCAGCTCATCCGTTACGAGACCGATGAGAAGCCGGGCACGGTCATTGTCGATACCGGGGCCAAGTTCCTCTATCTCGTCATGGAAGACGGCCGTGCCATGCGTTATGGCATCGGCGTCGGCCGCGAGGGCTTCGAGTGGTCGGGAACCGCACGCGTCGGCATGAAGCGCGAATGGCCGACCTGGACGCCGCCCGCCGAGATGATCCAGCGCGAACCCAAGCTCGCCAAGTATCGCGGCGGCATGAAGCCCGGCCTGACGAACCCTCTCGGTGCCCGCGCGCTCTATCTCTTCAACAAGCGCGGTGACACGGGCTATCGCCTGCACGGATCGCCGGAATGGAACTCCATCGGCGGAAATGTCTCCTCCGGCTGCATTCGTCTGATGAACCAGGATGTCATCGATCTCTACGAACGCGTCAAGGTCGGCGCCAAGGTGATCGTCATGTGACCGGCGTCCGCGCCGCCTCAACGTCAAAAAGCCGGGCATAGACCCGGCTTTTTTCATGGGGCGATCTCGCCGTGCCGGGTCCGGGTCAGGCGATCTGCTCGACCTGTTCGACTTCGGGCACGAAATGGCGCAGCAGGTTCTGGATGCCGTGCTTGAGCGTCGCCGTGGACGACGGACAGCCCGCGCAAGCGCCTTTCATGTGCAGATAGACCGTGCCGTTCTCGAAGCCGCGGAAGGTGATGTCGCCGCCATCCTGCGCGACAGCGGGCCGAACGCGGGTGTCGAGCAGTTCCTTGATGGTGGCCACGAGGTCTTCGTCGGCCTTGTCATAGAATTCCTCGCCGGAGGCGGCCTCCGCGCCGGCGGACTCCTCTGCCATGACCGGCGCACCGGTCATGAAATGCTCCATGATCGCACCGAGCACGGCCGGCTTGACGTGCTGCCAGTCCAGGCCGTCATCCTTGCTGACGGTCACGAAATCGTAGCCGAAAAATACGCCGGTCACGCCGGGGACGGCAAACAGCCGGGCCGCGAGAGGCGAGCGGGCCTCGGCGTCCTCGCCCGTCCGGAAATCGGCCGTTCCGCTGCCCAGGACCACTTGCCCGGGCAGGAATTTCAGCGTCGCCGGGTTCGGCGTCGCTTCTGTCTGGATGAACATCTTCAAAACCTCCATGCGTCCTGCGGGTCAAGGTCCGCAGACCGTGTCGTCGGGGTTCGTTTAGAACCGTTCTAAACATAAGGCGTCGAGCGCCGGACGGCAAGCCCGTATCACGCCAGGCTTTCGATGTCCTCATCGGTCAGGTTCGCCGGAACGACCGTGACGGGAATGGGAAAGGGCGCGCCCTTTCCGGCCACCGAGGCCACCAGCGGGCCCGGGCCTTCCGAAGACGTGCCCGCCGCCAGGACGAGGATGGCGATATCCTGGTCCTCCTCGATCAGGGCATGGATTTCCTCGGACTTCTTGCCTTCGCGCACGACGAGTTCCGGTTCGA
This sequence comes from Zhengella sedimenti, assembly GCF_046506625.1. Taxonomy (NCBI): domain Bacteria; kingdom Pseudomonadati; phylum Pseudomonadota; class Alphaproteobacteria; order Hyphomicrobiales; family Notoacmeibacteraceae; genus Zhengella; species Zhengella sedimenti. The sequence continues at coordinate 381,143 of NZ_JBKFFP010000001.1, read as the reverse complement.
TGCCCAGCGACGCGCGGATGCGTTCCGCATGCGTGTTGAGCGCCTCGTTCGCCGCAGCCTGGTTTTCCTCGCGCATGATCTGCTCCACGCCGAGCCAGTGCTGGAAGTCGCCCGGCTCCGTCACGAAGACGAGTACCAGCGCGCCATTGGTATTGAGTGCCCGGCGCGCCGCATAGGCGACGGCCCGTTCGCATTCCGGCGTGCCGTCGATCACCGCCAGGAACTTGCGGCGATGCCCCGCCTCATGGCTCAGCCGTTTCGAAACCATGCGCCATCTTCCTGTTTCCCGCTTTCGCGCGGGCGCCACATTGCCACCCCCGCGAGCCGGCGGCAAGCCGGCGGTCCGCGTCAGCTTGTCCGCGCCGCTTCCGCGCCCTCCGGCTTGATTCAGCCGGTCAGGAGGCCGACGATCCTGCGCACGTCCTTCATTGTTGCCTCGGCGAGGACCGACGCCCGTTCGCCGCCGTCGCGCAGCACCTGGTCTATATGGCCGCGATCGGCCATGAGGCGGCGCATTTCCGAGGCGATCGGATCGAGCTTGGCGACGGCGAGGTCGGCCAGCGCCGGCTTGAAGTCGGAGAACTGGCGCCCGCCGAAATCGCGCAGCACGTCGTCGCGGCTCACATCGCTGAGCGCCGCGAAGATGCCGACCAGGTTGGCGGCCTCCGGCCGGCCTTCAAGGCCCGCCACCTCGGAGGGCAGGGCGTCGGGATCCGTCTTGGCCTTGCGGATCTTGCGGGCAATGGCTTCCGCCTCGTCCGTCAGGTTGATTCGCGACAGGTCGGAGGGATCGGACTTCGACATCTTCTTTGTGCCGTCGCGCAGGCTCATCACGCGCGTTGCCGGTCCCTCGATCAGCGGTTCTGTCACCGGGAAATAGCCGTTGACCGTCTCTTCGCCGACCTTCATTTCCACGCCGAGCTTCAGGTCCGCGATGCGGTCGGAATAATCGTTGTTGAACTTCTGGGCGATGTCGCGGGTCAGTTCCAGGTGCTGCTTCTGGTCGTCGCCAACCGGCACGTGGGTCGCGCGGTAGACGAGGATGTCGGCCGCCATCAGGTTGGGATAGGCGAACAGGCCGACAGAGGCGTTCTCCCGGTCCTTTCCGGCCTTTTCCTTGAACTGCGTCATGCGGCTCAGCCAGCCCATGCGGGCCACGCAGTTGAAGATCCATGCCAGTTCGGCGTGCTGGACAACGCGCGACTGGTTGAAGACGATGTGTTTCGCCGGATCGATGCCGGCGGCCAGATAGGCGGCGGCCACCGAACGCGTTGCCGCCATCAGTTCGGCCGGTTCCTGCCAGACCGTGATGGCATGCATGTCGACGACGCAATAGATGCAGTCATGGCTGTCCTGCAGCGCGACGAACTTCCGGATCGCGCCGAGATAGTTGCCGAGCGTCAGGTTGCCCGTCGGCTGGACGCCGGAAAAGACGAGGGGTTTGAAGCTGCTCATGGGCGTGAACTCTCGTGAAGCTGGTGGAGGGCTCCGGCGGCGGCTCATCCGCCCCGCGGGTTTGTCGGCACGGCTTATGGCCGAGCCCGTGCCTGCGATCAAGGCCCTGTTTTGCGCCGGACCGCCTCTGCCCGGCGATATTGCGTGTCAGACTCCGGTGGTGGGCGGCGTCTTGCGCCGCCTGCGCACGGCGCGGGCCAGTTCCTGCCGGTCCAGTCCGCCGGTGACGATCACCAGCGTGAAATAGATCACCATGGCCGCGAGCACGGTGCCGGCCGTGGCCGCGAGCCGCAGGCCGAGCGACGGACTTGCGAACCAGCCCGGCAACGCCCACTGGATGGCCGCGACGGCCGCGCCCATGACGGCCGCCGCCAGTACGATCATGGTGACGCGCCGCAACGTGGCGGGCGAGGGCCGGAAGTCGTTGCGCCGCCAGAGCGTCACGGCCAGCAGCAGGAAGTTCACCCAGGCCGATACCGCCGTGGCGAGCGCGATGGCGACGTGACCCATCGCTTCGAAGAAGATCAGCGAGAAGCCGACATTCACCACGACCGCCACGATGGAGAACCACAACGGGGTCTTCATGTCCTCGCGCGCGAAATAGGCCGGCTGGAACACCTTGATGAGGACATAGGCCGGCAGGCCGGCGGCGAAGGCGGCTAGCGCCTGCGCGGTCAGCCGCGTCGTCTCCGCCGTGAAGGCACCGCGCTCATAGAGCAGGTTGACCAGCGGTTCGGGCATGACCATGAAGCCCACGGCCGCCGGAAGCGTCAGGCCGAGGGCGAATTCCAGGCTCCGGTTCTGCAGGTGCTGGGCGTCGCGGTCGTCGCCGGCCGCCAGTGCCCGCGACAGTTCCGGCAGCAGCACCACGCCGATGGCGATGCCGATGACGCCAAGCGGCAGCTGGTTGATGCGGTCGGCATAGTTCAGGAGCGCGATGGCGCCGTCCTGCGCCGAGGCGATGATGCGTCCGATCATGATGTTGATCTGCACCACGCCGCCGGTCACGATGGCGGGTCCCATCAGCACGAGCAGGCGCCTGACCTGGGGCGTCAGCGCCGGGCGGATGAGGCCGAGCTTCAGCCCCTCGCGCGCCACGCCGATGGCCAGCAGCGCCAGTTGTGCGAAGCCGGAGGCGAACACCCCCCAGGCCATCCAGTAGCCGGTGAGCGTGGCATCGGCGCCGAGCCACAGCGCAAGGCCCACCACCGCGACGAGGATCACGTTGAGCAGCACCGGCACGATGGCCGCGAGGAAATACCGCCTCAGCGAATTGAGGATGCCGGAGAACATTGCCACCAGCGACATGCAGAAGAGATAGGGAAACATGATCCGCGTCATGTCCACCGTCATGGCGAACTTGTCGGGCGTATCGGCGAAGAGCGGCGCCACCACGGTGGCGACAAGGCCGGGCATGAAAAGGATGGCAAGGCCCGACAGCGCGATGAGCACCGCCGACAGCACCGCCAGCACCTGTTCGGCGAAGGCCCGCGCGGCCGCGAGGCCCCCCTTCTCGACTTCCTTGGCGAACAGCGGCACGAAGGCCGAGTTGAAGGCGCCTTCGGCGAACAGCCGCCGGAACAGGTTGGGAAAGCCGAAGGCGGCGTAGAAGGCGTCCGCCACGGGACCGGCGCCGAGCGCCGCGCCGATCAGCGCCTCGCGCACGAAACCCAGGACGCGGCTGGCCATGGTCGCGGCGCCCACGCTGGCGAACTTGTTGACGAGGCTCATGGCTTCAGCGTCCCCCGCACGGCCCGGCGGCTCATGACATGGCCGCCGATCGCGGCTTGCCTGTGGCGCCGTTGTCCTCCAGCACGCCGGTCAGCGCCGCCTTGATGCGCGCCTGCCGCGTCGGGTTCTCGATCTTGTGGCCGACAAGATCGGTCACGTAGAATGTGTCGATCACCTTCTCGCCGAAGGTGGTGATATGCGCCGAGGCGATGTCGAGCGACAGGTCGGCGATGGCCCCGGTCAGCTCCGACAGCAGACCGGGCCGGTCCAGCCCCTCCACCTCGATCACCGAGAACTTGTGCGACAGCGTGTTGCGGATTTCCGCCACCGGCGCGATCCGGAAGGCTTTCGACTTGCGCCTGGGCCTGCTCTTCTTCTCGATCATTTCGGGCAGCCGCGTCTTGCCGGCGAGCGCCTCCTCGATCAGCCGGCCGACCCGCGCGGCGCGGCGCAATTCGTCCTCGTCCTGGTCGAATTCGCGGTTGACCATGATCGTATCCAGCGCCCGCCCGTCCGATGTGGTGAAGATCTGCGCGTCCACGATGTTGGCGCCGGCGGCCGCACAGGCCCCGGCGATGACCGACAGCAGGCGCGGATGGTCGGGCGTCAGGACGGTGATTTCGGTCACGCCCTCGAAGGCCAGCGTGCGGACTTCGGTGGCGAGCGCCTTGCCGGCCTTCTGGGTTTCCCGGATGAAACGCGCGTGGCGGATCTGGTCTTCCAGGCTCGTCACCAGGTAGTAGGCCGAGTAATGAAGGTCGGTATAGGCCTCGACCTCTTCGGCGGGCCAGTCCTTCAACGCTTCGGCGAGGCGGGCGCGGGCATGGGCGGTGCGCTCGCGGCGCGATCCTTCGGAAAAGCCGCCGGTCAGGAGAAGCTGGGTCTCGTAGAACAGCGTGCGCAGAAGCTGGCCTTTCCAGCCGTTCCACACACCCGGACCCACGCCGCGGATGTCGCAGACGGTCAGCACGAGCAGCAGCTTCAGCCGCTCCACCGATTGCACGGTGTCGGCGAAGTCCTCGATGGTCTTGCGGTCGTTGAGATCGCGCGACTGCGCGACCATCGACATGGTCAGGTGTTCCTGCACCAGCCAGGCGACGGTTTCCGTTTCCGCGGCGTCAAGGCCCATGTGCGGGCAGAGCCGCCGGGCAATGCGCGCACCCGCCACAGAGTGATCCTCCGGCCGGCCCTTGGCGATGTCGTGCAGCAAAAGGGCGGTGTAGAGGATGCGCCGGTTGGCCTTGATTTCCGGGATGAGCTGGCTGGCCAGCGGATGCGCCGCCGATTCGCTGCCCCGTTCGATCGAGGAAAGCACCCCGATGCAGCGCAGGAGATGCTCGTCCACCGTGTAGTGGTGATACATGTTGAACTGCATCATCGCCACGATCTTGCGGAAATCCGGGATGAGGCGGCCGAGCAGGCCGGCCTCGTTCATCCGCCGCAGCGTCATTTCCGGATCGCGGTCCGATGTCAGCACGTCCATGAACAGCCGGTTGCCTTCCGCGTCGCGGCGCAGGTCGCGGTTCACGAGTTTCAGCGAACGCGTGACAAGCTGCATCGCGTCGGGATGATATTCCAGCCCGTGCTTGTCGGCAAACCAGAACAGGCGCACCAGATTGACCGGATCCTTCTCGAACACCTGCTCGTTGGCGATGTTGATCCTGTCATTGTCGATGATGAAGTCCTGGGTGCCGGGGATCTTGCGCTTGCGCCGCGAGAAACCGGACAGGAAGCGGTTGAAACCGGGCGCCTTCTTGGCCTGTTCCTCCTCCAGTTCCGCGCAGAAGATGCGGGTCAGGTCGCCCACGTCCTTGGCGACGAGGAAGTAATGCTTCATGAAGCGCTCGACCGCCGAAAGCCCCGGCTTCGACTGGTAGTTCAGCCGTTCCGCGACGTCGCGCTGCAATTCGAAATGCAGCCGCTCCTCCGGCTTGCCGGTGACGAAATGCATGTGGCAGCGCACCGCCCACAGGAAATCCTCGGCGCGGCGGAACATGTTGTATTCCTTGCGCGTGAAGACGCCCTTGCCGATCAGTTCCTCCGCCGTGCGCACCCGGTAGAAATACTTGCCGATCCAGAACAGGGTGTGCAGGTCACGCAAGCCGCCCTTGCCCTCCTTGATGTTGGGCTCGACCTTGTAGCGGCTCTCGCCCTGCTTGGCGTGGCGCTCGTCGCGTTCGGCGAGCTTGGCCTGTACGTATTCCGCCCCCGAGCCCTTGACCACTTCCTCGTCGAAGCGGGTGAACAGTTCCTCGAAAAGCCCCTCGTCACCCCACAGGTAGCGCGCTTCCAGCACGGCGGTGCGGATGGTGATGTCGCCGCGCGACAGGCGGATGCACTCCTCGATGTTGCGGGTGGCATGGCCCACCTTCAGGCCCATGTCCCACAGCATGTAGAGCATGTACTCCACCACCTGCTCGCCCCACGGCGTCTGCTTGTAGGGCAGCAGGAACAACAGGTCGATGTCGGAGCCGGGCGCCAGCGTGCCGCGTCCGTAGCCGCCCACGGCAACCACGGACATCCGTTCCGCCTGGCTCGGGTTCTTCGACCGGTAGACGTGGGTGACGGCGAAATCGTAGAGAACCCGGATGACCTCGTCCATCAGGTGCGAAAGCCGCACCGCGCAGGCCGTGCCGCCGCCATCGGCCAGCAGCATGGCCTCCGCCCGTTCGCGGCCGTCCGCCATGGCCTGCTTCAGCTTCTCCAGAACGCGCGCCCGTATCGCCAGGTCCGAGCCGTCGCCATCCGTGCCGGTCAGCGCCGTCAGGTCCGCGCGCAGCGCGTCGGCGTCGATCATCTCGTTCAGCTTGAGCGGCACGCGGGCCATGGGCGGATGTCCTTGTCGTCGGCGAGGGCGGCCATGCGTTGTCCGGGGAATCAGCTTCCCGCGTTGTAGGCCGCGATCACCGCCATGTTCACGATGTCGGAATCCTTGGCGTTCATCGGCACGATCTGCACCGATTTCTCCAGGCCGACCAGCAGCGGTCCGATCACCGTCGAGCCGCCCAGTTCCTGCAGCATCTTGGTAGCGATGGATGCCGAATGGAAGGCCGGCATCACCAAGACGTTGGCCGGACCGGAAAGCCGGATGAAGGGATATTGCTCCATCAGCGATTCGTTCAGCGCCACGTCGGCGGCCATCTCGCCGTCATACTCGAAATCCACCCGGCGCTTGTCGAGGATCTGCACCGCCTCGCGCACCCGGTCGGAGCGTTCGCCGCGCGGATGGCCGAAGGTGGAATAGGCGAGCATCGCCACGCGCGGCTCGTAACCCATGCGGCGTGCCATTTCCGCCGCCTCCTCGGCGATGTCGGCAAGCTGTTCCGATGTCGGCATGTCATGCACGGCCGTATCGGCCACCAGCACCGTGCGGCCCCGGCACAGCGCCAGCGAAACGCCGATCATGCGATGGCCGGACTTGGCGTCGATGACGCGGCAGACGTCCTCCAGCACGGTCGAATAATTGCGCGTCACGCCCGAAACCATGGCGTCCGCGTCGCCCAGCGCCACCATGGAGGCGCCGAAATGGTTGCGGTCATTGTTGATCATGCGCTGGCAGTCGCGGAACAGGTAGCCCTTGCGCTGCAGGCGCTCATAGAGGAATTCCGCGTAAACGGCATTGCGCCGGGACAGCCTGGCATTGACCAGTTCGATGCCGGGCCTGTCGAGGTCGACGCCGGCTTCCCTGGCCGTCTGCCGCATCTGCTCCTCGCGCCCCAGCAGGATGGCGGTGCCGAGCCTCTGGTTCACATAGGCCACGGCCGCGCGCATCACCTGCTCTTCCTCGCCCTCGGCGAAGACGACGCGCTTGGGCTGGCGGCGCACCCGCTCGTAGATGCGTTGCAGGGTCGACGCGATCGGGTCGCGCCGCGCCGAAAGCTGCTGGGCATAGGCTTCCAGGTCGAGGATCGGCACGCGCGCCACGCCGCTGTCCATCGCCGCCCTGGCCACGGCCACCGGAACCGCCGAGATCAGGCGCGGATCGAACGGAACGGGAATGATGTATTGCGGGCCGAATTGCGGCCGCGTGCCGCCATAGGCGGCGGCCACGTCGTCGGGAACGTCCTCGCGCGCCAGTTCGGCCAGCGCGTTGACGGCGGCGATCTTCATTTCCTCGTTGATCGTCGTCGCCCGCACGTCCAGCGCGCCGCGGAAGATGTAGGGAAAGCCCAGCACGTTGTTGACCTGGTTGGGATAGTCCGACCGCCCCGTCGCCATGATGGCGTCGTCGCGCAGTTCGTCCACTTCCTCCGGCGTGATCTCCGGGTCGGGATTGGCCATGGCGAAGATGATGGGCCTGGCGGCCATGTCGGACACCATGTCCGGCGTCAGCGCGCCCTTGGCCGAAAGGCCGAAGAACACGTCCGCGCCCTTGATGGCATCGGCCAGCGTGCGGGCATCGGTCTCGACCGCATGGGCCGATTTCCACTGGTTCATGCCGTCGGTCCGGCCCTTGTGGATCACGCCCTTGGTGTCGCACAGGATGATGTTCTCGCCGGGCATGCCCATGGCCTTGATCAGTTCGATGCAGGCGATGGCGGCGGCGCCCGCACCGTTGCACACGAGCTTCGTGTTCTTCAGGTCGCGCCCCGTCAGGTGCAGCGCGTTGACGAGGCCCGCCGCGGCGATGATCGCCGTGCCGTGCTGGTCGTCGTGGAAGACGGGAATGTCCATGATCTCGCGCAGACGCTGCTCGATGATGAAGCAGTCAGGCGCCTTGATGTCTTCCAGGTTGATGCCGCCAAAGGAGGGACCGAGGAAACGCACGCAGTTGACGAATTCGTCGACATCCTGCGTATCGACCTCGAGATCGATGGAATCGACGTCGGCAAACCGCTTGAACAGCACCGACTTGCCCTCCATCACCGGCTTGGAGGCCAGCGCGCCGAGATTGCCGAGGCCCAGGATCGCCGTGCCGTTCGAGATGACCGCCACCATGTTGCCGCGCGTCGTGTAGTCGAAGGCCCGGCTCGGGTTTTCCGCGATGGCCTTCACCGGCACCGCCACGCCCGGCGAATAGGCCAGGCTCAGGTCGCGCTGGGTCGCCATCGGCTTTGTCGGCGTGATCTCCAGCTTCCCGGGCCGGCCCCGCGCGTGGAAATCGAGCGCTTCCTGCGCTGTGACGGTGGTGCCGGCCTGGCGGGGTTTCTTTGACGATGGCATGGGCGATTCCGGAAGTTTTTGCTGTGGAGCAGTTTCGATAAGGCTACACATCGGGCGTGTAAATCGCCAAACGGGAAATTCGGACCCTTGCGGGTCGCGACAGGGGGACTTTCCGCCTTGCAAACGGACAAAGACAGCAAAGACAGCCATCCCCACGGCCTGCAATCGCTTGGCTCGCCCGAAAGCCTGTCCTCGGCCACGCCGATGATGGAGCAGTATATCGAGATCAAGATGGCCAACCCGGATTCGCTGCTGTTCTACCGGATGGGCGATTTCTACGAACTGTTCTTTGCCGACGCCGAGATTGCCGCGCGCACGCTGGGCATCACGCTCACCAGACGCGGCAAGCACCTGGGCGAGGACATTCCCATGTGCGGCGTGCCGGTCCATGCCGCCGACGATTACCTGCAGAAACTGATCGCCGCGGGTCACCGCGTCGCCGTCTGCGAGCAGGTGGAGGATCCCGCTGAAGCGAAGAAACGGGGCTCGAAATCCGTCGTCCGCCGCGATGTCATCCGCCTTGTCACGCCCGGCACGCTGACCGAGGAGAAGCTTCTCGACCCGGCAGCACCCAACCACCTTGCAGCGCTCGGCCGCGTCAAGGGCGAGGGCTACGCGCTCGCCTGGGCCGACATGTCCACCGGAGAGTTTCGTGTCGCCGCCTTGGACGAGACCGGGCTGGCCGCCGGCATTGCCCGCGTCGATCCGCGTGAACTCGTGCTCGCCGAACCGCTGTTCCACGATCCGGGCCTGCGCCCGCTGATCGACATGATGGGCCGGGTCGCCAATCCCCAGCCGGCCAGCCTGTTCGATTCGGCCGCGGCGCCGGACCGCATCGCCCGTTTCTATGGGGTCGGCGCGCTGGACGGCTTCGGCCAGTTTTCCCGCGCCGAACTGTCGGCGATCGCCGGCGTCGTCGCCTATGTCGAGAAGACCCAGATCGAGGGCCGCCCGCCGCTCGAACGGCCCCGCCGCGAGGAAGACGGCGCGGCCATGTACATCGACGCGGCCACGCGCGCCAACCTGGAACTGCTGCGCACCCTGTCGGGCAGCCGTGATGGCTCGCTCCTGAAGGCGGTCGACCGCACCGTCACCGGCGGCGGCGCGCGCCTGCTGGCGGCCCGGCTGACCGCCCCGCTCACAGACCCCGATGCCATTGCCGCGCGGCAGGACTCCGTCGCCTTCTTTCTCGACGATCCGGAGTTGTGTTCAAGGCTGCGCGCGCTTCTGAAGGCCGCGCCCGACATGCCGCGTGCCCTGACCCGGCTGGCCCTCGACCGGGGCGGCCCGCGCGACCTGGGTGCCATCGCCGCCGGACTGGCCGCGGCCGGCGAGGCGGCGCGCATGCTGGCAGGCGCCATGCTGCCCGCCGAACTGGAAAGCGCCCGTGCAGCGCTCGCCGCCCTGCCGCAGGCGCTGGGCGAACATCTTTCCCGCGCCCTGGGCGAGGACCTGCCGCTCATGAAACGCGACGGCGGCTTCGTCGCCGGGGGCTATCACGGCGAACTGGACGAGATGCGCGCGCTGCGCGACCAGTCGCGCCGTGTCATCGCGGCCATGCAGGCGGACCTGATCGAGGAGACGGGTATCCGCTCGCTCAAGATCCGCCACAACAACGTTCTGGGCTACTATATCGAGGTGACGGCCAACCATCAGGATGTTCTGACCGGCACACCCGAGGCCAAGGCCCGCTTCATCCACCGCCAGACCATGGCCAGCGCCATGCGCTTCACCACCACCGAACTGGCGGAATTGGAAAGCCGCATCGCCAATGCCGCCGGCCGTGCGCTGGAAATCGAGCTTTCCATTTTTTCCACGCTGGTTGCCGAAACGGTCGCCGCTGCGGAATCCATCCGCGCCGCCGCCGGCGCGCTCGCCGTCATCGACGTGTCGGCGGCGCTGGCCGTGCTGGCCGAGGCCGAAAACTGGGTGAGGCCGAAAGTCGATGACAGCCTCGCCTTCCATGTCGAAGGCGGCCGCCATCCGGTCGTGGAGCAGGCGCTGCGCCGTCAGGCCGGCGATCCCTTCGTCGCCAATGATTGTGACCTGTCGCCGGGAAGCGATGGCGGTGACGGCGCCATCTGGCTGCTGACCGGTCCCAACATGGGTGGCAAGTCCACATTCCTGCGCCAGAACGCGCTCATTGCCATCCTCGCGCAGATGGGTGCCTGGGTGCCGGCGGCCTCGGCCCATGTCGGCGTCGTGGACAGGCTGTTCAGCCGGGTGGGCGCCTCCGACGATCTCGCCCGCGGCCGCTCCACCTTCATGGTGGAAATGGTCGAGACGGCGGCCATTCTCAACCAGGCCGGCCCGCGCTCGCTGGTGATCCTCGACGAGATCGGGCGCGGCACCGCCACCTTCGACGGGCTGTCGATTGCCTGGGCCGCGATGGAGTTCCTGCATGACAGCAACCGCTGCCGCGCCATCTTCGCCACCCATTTCCACGAGATGAACGCCCTGACGGCGCGCCTGCCGCGCCTTCATTCCGTCACCGTGAAGGTGCGCGAATGGAACGGCGAGGTGATCTTCATGCACGAGGTGGCGCGCGGCGCCGCCGACCGCTCCTATGGCGTCCAGGTGGCGCGGCTTGCCGGCCTGCCCGAACCGGTCGTGGAGCGCGCCCGCGAGGTTCTGCAGAAACTGGAAGCCGGCGAAACGGCTTCGCCGGCGGCACGGCTCGCCGACGACCTGCCGCTGTTCAGCGCCACGGTCCGCACCGCGAAACCGGAACCGCGCGCTGACGATGAATTGCAACGGGCCGTGGCTGAGCTTCTGCCTGACGAGATGAGCCCGCGCGAGGCGCTCGACGCCATCTACAGGCTCAAGGCGCTGCTGACGTCCCGGCGATGACCGGGACCGCCGAGGCTATTGCTTCGGCGCGTAATGCTGGAGATAGCGCTCTCCGATCCGCTCGACGGGCAGGATGATCAGGACATCCACGGTGCGGAAATCCGGGTCGATCACGCAGCCGTCGCCGATCATGGCGCCGAGCCGCAGATAACCCTTCACCAGGGTCGGCAGGGCGGCGACCGCCGTCTTCGGGTTCACCGCCTCGGCCGGCATGAGATCCATCGTCTGGTAATGGGCCGGCAGGGCGCTGGCCCGCCAATGGCCGGCCGCCGTGAAGTTGTGGGCCAGGAAGCTCAGCGATTCGGCATGGGCCGCGGGCACGGTACCCGGCAGCGACGCGCAGCCTGTCATCACGTCGATCCTGTGATGGTTGCAATAGGTCCAGATGCCCTGCCAGAGCAGTTCCACCGTGCGCTTGTGGCGATAGGCGGGCAGCACGCAGGAGCGGCCGAGCTCCAGGAAGTTGCGGGCGGGATGCCGGCGGATCAGGCTGTCCAGGTTGAATTCGCCGCTGGTGTAGAAGCCGCCGCCGGCAAGCGCCCGCTCCTGGCGCAACAGCCGGTACGTGCCGACGATCTGCTGATCCTCCGGGCCGTCGATCGCCGTGTCGATGACCAGCAGGTGGTCGCAGATCGTGTCGAAGCGGTCGGCGTCGCGCCGTTCCAGATCGTGGATTTCGGCGCGCCGCGCACCCAGTTCCTCATAGAAGACGCGAAATCGCACAGCCTGCGCTGCCGCGATTTCGGCGCTGCTGCACGCCAGGCGCACTTCCATCGTGCCGATCCGCCCGAGAACGCCCTTCGGCTCCGCGAGCGCGCTGATTGCGTGGGCATGTTCCATCACAAAGGATGCGTTAGGCTGAATCTCGCGGGCAATCAAGCGGCCATGCATGGCGGCGAATCTCCATTGCGGTGCTGTTGCCGGTCCCGATACAGGCCCAATGCAACAGGCCGGTGACAGCGGGCCGGCGCTGTCACGCGGCGATGACGGATTTCGCAACCGGCGTCAGGCCGCCGCGTCCGTGGCATCGAGCACGGCGGCGGTGAGTCGGTCCGGGTCCAGCGGCTTGGTCAGGAAACCGTTTGCGCCATGGGCGATGGCCCGTGCGCGGGTCTCTTCCTGGCCATCCGCTGTCAGTACAAGGACCGGTTTTTCCGTCCACCCGCCCGCCTGTTCCATGGCGCGGATACGGTCGATGGCGTCCAGACCGTCGAGCACGGGCATGTGCAGGTCCATCAGCACGACATCGAAAAGGGTGCTGTTGTTCTGTGCGTAGAGTTCGACCGCGCGCCCGCCATCCTGCGCAAGCGTCACATGATGTCCGGCCCGCTCCAGCGCGGCGCGCGCCAGCATGGCATTGACCGGGTTGTCCTCGGCAAGCAGGATCGACAGGCCCTGCACCCCCGTTTTCCCCGGTGCCCGCGCCGGCCTTGGCGGCAAGGCCGCCGCCGTTCCGCCGGCCGGTTCGCCGCCGAGAATGCGCAGCAGCGTTGTCCCGCGCACCGGACGCGCAAGGAAGTTGAGATAGCCGAAGGTGCGCAACGTGCCAAGGCGGCCGCGGTCGCCCGGTGCGATCAGGATGACCGGGTTGGCGCTGCTCAAGCCGGCCGCCCGCAGCCGCTCCAGGGTGTCGCCCTGCTCCAGGTCGGCGTCGATCAGCATGGCGTCGAACCGGTCGGGAGCGTTTGCGAAGGCCTGTTGCGGCCCGTCGCAGAGCAGGGCTTCCGCGCCTTCCGATGTCAGCGTGGCCGCGATGGCTTCGGCCTCGGTCCGGTTTTTCAAAAGCAGGAGGTAGCGGCGTCCGGCCAGCTTCGGCTGACGGGCCGCGGGGCAGGCCTCGCATGGCAGCGTGACGGTGAAGACCGATCCGGCGCCGGGCTCGCTTTTGACGCAAACCGTTCCGCCCATCGCGGTCACCAGCCGGCGCGAGATGGCAAGTCCGAGACCCGCGCCCCCGTGGCGGCGGGTCGGGGAACCGTCGGCCTGCTCGAAATCGCCGAAAATCCGCTCCTGGTCTTCCGGCTTCAGGCCGGGACCGGTATCGATCACGTCGAAGGCGACGGCCGGCCCCTCTGGCCCCGCCGACATCGCAACGCCAAGCCGGACGCCTCCGGTCTCGGTGAACTTGACGGCGTTGCCCGCAAGGTTCAGCAGCACCTGGCGCAGCTTTCCCGGATCGGTGACGATGCTCGCAGGCACACGCGGATCGACATGCGCGGCAATGGCGATGCCCTTGGCATAGGCACGCGATGCCAGCAGTTCCACCACGCTGTCGATCGTCTCCCGCAGCGGGACCGTTTGCGGCGCGATCTCGATGCGCCCGGCCTCGATCTTGGAAAAGTCGAGCAGGTCCTCGATCAGCAGCAGGAGGGCGTCCGCCGATGTCGACACCGAATCGACATAGGTTTTCTGCTCCGGCGTCAGGCCCGTGTCGGCCAGCAGCCGTGCCATGCCGACGATACCGTTCATGGGCGTCCGGATTTCGTGGCTGACCGTGGCCAGGAAGCGCGATTTGGCCTGGCTCGCGGCCTCCGCGCGCTCGCGCGCCTCGATCAGGTCGTGCTCGGCCTTCTTGCGCGCGGTGATGTCGCGGGCGATGGCGCGGTGGGAAACGTCACCCGTCGCGCTGTCGCGGATCGAATGCTCGATCCAGGAAAACCAGCGCACGCCCGAATCCGTCTGCACGGCAACGTCGCAGGATGTCAGGCTGCCCGCTCCGGCGAGATCCGGGTCTGGCGCGTTGTCGAGCGCGATGCCGAGATCCGAAAGCCGCAGACCGCGAATGCTGCGCATGTCCATGTTAAGAAGGCGGGCAAGGGCGTCGTTGGCGTAGACGATGCGCCCGGTCCGGTCGCGATGGACCACGAGGTCGCCCAGGGCGTCGATCAGGCCGAGAAAGCGTTCCTCGCTTTCCTGCAATTCCCACATGCGGTCGGCGAGGGCTTCGTAATCGGCGTCCTGCGCTTCCGCCGTCGTCGCCATGGCCGAAAGCTGGCGCCGTTCGCGCCGGTCGAGCACGATCCCGGTCGCCAAGCATGCAAGGCCGAAGCCGGTCAGAAGCATCGTCACAAGGCCGGGCGAGCCGCCAAGACCTGCCAGCCCGGCCAGCATGACCGTCATCAGTCCGGCTGCCGTCACCAGCTTGCCGGCACCCGTTTCCTCGGGCAGGCGCCGCTTGCCGCGCGCGCCCGTCCCCGCCGTCCGGAACGGTTCCGGCGGCGCGGCATGCATGGCAGGGTCTGGTTCCTTTGCGTCCATGGCACGACAATGCCATGGACTTGCTTAGCGAAGCGTTCGACCGCGCGACCGCATTTTAACGGTCCGCGTCGAAACGGGTTGTTTCAGGCTGTCATGTCGACGGCGACGCGGCCGCGCACCTTTCCGTCGACGATCGCTTTTGCCGTGTCGATGATGCCGTCGAACCCGATCGTTTCGGAAAGCGCCTCGAGCTTTGCCATGTCGAGGTCGCTTGCCAGGCGCTGCCAGGCTTCCAGCCGTCTTTCCCTGGGCGCCATCACCGAATCGACACCGAGCAGCGCCACGCCGCGCAGGATGAAGGGCGCGACCGTCGCCGGCAGGTCCATGCCCTGCGCCAGCCCGCAGGCCGCCACCGCGCCGCCATAGCGCGTCTGCGCCAGCACATTGGCCAGCGTGTGCGATCCGGCAACGTCGATGCCAGCGGCGAAGCGCTCCTTGCCGAGCGGCCGTCCGGGCTCGGAAAACTCCGCCCGGTCGATGATCGCGGCCGCGCCGAGGTCCTTGAGGAAGTCCGCTTCGTCCGGCCGGCCTGTCGAGGCGATCACTTCGTGGCCGAGCCTGGCGAGGATGGAGATGGCCACCGTGCCGACGCCGCCGGCGGCCCCGGTGACCACCACGGGTCCGTCGCCGGGCCGGATGCCGTAGCGCTCCAGCGCCATCACGCAGAGCATGGCGGTATAGCCGGCCGTGCCGATGGCCATGGCCTGAAGCGCCGACATGCCCGCCGGCAGCGGCACCAGCCAGTCGCCCTTCACCCGTGCCATGCCCGCATAGGCGCCCCAATGGGTCTCGCCCACGCCCCAGCCGTTGAGGACCACCTTGTCGCCTTCCTGCCACTGCGGATTCGACGAGGCGGTGACCGTGCCCGCGAAATCGATGCCGGGCACCATGGGCCAGTGGCGCACGACCGGCGCCTTGCCGGTGATCGCCAGCCCGTCCTTGTAGTTCACCGTGGTTGCCTCGACGGCGACGGTGACATCGCCTTCCATCAGGTCGTCTTCGGAGAGTTCCGTGACCGAAACGGACTGCTTCTTGTCCTCGCCGCGCGAGATCAGGATGGCCTTGAAGGTCGAACGCATGATGATGTCTCCCGGTCTGTCTGAGATGGTGATGTGGCCCCGCCCCGGCCTGCGCGTCAATCGTCTCCGGTCCCGGCAGCACGCCGCCATGACAGGATTTCCTCCAGCAGCACCAGCCCCGCACCGATCGTGATCCATGTATCGGCGAGGTTGAACACCGCGAAGGACCAGGCCGGCGTGTGGAAGAGGAAATAGTCGACCACATAGCCGAGCAGGACGCGGTCGATCAGGTTGCCGATGGCGCCGGCGATGATCAGCGCGAAGCCCAGATGGGCCAGCCGCTGTTCGGGTCCGGAGATCCAGGCCAGCCAGAGAACGAAACACGAAATGACCAGCGACAGGGCGATCAGTCCTCCGGCCCCGAAATCGGCCAGCAGCGAAAAGGCAATGCCTGTGTTGTGCGTGCGGAACAGCGCGAAGAAGGGAAGCAGGTCGATCTGCTCGTGATAGGCCATGCCGGTCTCGACCAGGTGCTTGATCCACTGGTCGAGCGCGATCAGGCCGGCAGCCAGCAGGCCGTGCAGGCGGACGGTGCGCGACAGCCTCATGCGCCGGCCTCCAGCGACAGTGCGCTCCTTCGGATTTCATAGAGCATCACGCCCGTCGCCACCGCCAGGTTGAGCGAATCGGCGCGCCCGGCCTGGGGAATGCGCAGGAGCGCGTCGCAGCTTTCAGCGATGGCGTCCGGCAGGCCCTGGCTTTCATTGCCCATGACCAGCAGCACCGGCTTGCCGGCGAAATCCACTGTCCGGTAGTCGACCGATCCCTTGAGATGCGTTCCCGCCACCATGCCGGGCCACCCGGCCCGCCAGGCGAGGAATTGCTCCTGCGTGGCGCGGGCCACCGGAACGGCGAAGATGGACCCCATGGTGGCCCGCACCGTTTCCGGCGAAAACGGGTCCGTGGTCTCGCCGACCAGGATCACGCCCTTCGCGCCCACCGCATCGGCGGTGCGCAGGATGGTGCCCAGGTTGCCCGGATCGCGCACCCGGTCGAGGGCGATCCAGACATCGTCGCCGC
Source organism: Zhengella sedimenti (assembly GCF_046506625.1). Classification (NCBI taxonomy): domain Bacteria; kingdom Pseudomonadati; phylum Pseudomonadota; class Alphaproteobacteria; order Hyphomicrobiales; family Notoacmeibacteraceae; genus Zhengella; species Zhengella sedimenti. The sequence continues at coordinate 364,587 of NZ_JBKFFP010000001.1, read as the reverse complement.
CGGGCCGGATGTCGGCGAGGCGCGCATGGCTTTGCTCGAACACGCCCGCCACCATCTGCGGATTGTCCTTGCGGCTGATGGCGGCCAGCACCTTGTCGCTGACCTCCAGCACGTCGCCGCCTGCCGCGATCGTTCGCGCGGCCAGCGCCTGGATGTCGGCCCGCGCCTTGACCGCTTTCGAGCAGACCAGCATCCGGATGTGCCAGCCCGCGTCCAGCGCGTCGATGACCAGTTTCTGGCCCTCCGCGAGAAAGCTGTGGCTCTGGTCGCGGTACTTCTTGAGCGCCAGCGCCTTGATGTCCTTGACCAAGGGATTGGACAGGCTGGTGATTTCCTTCACCCGGCCGGGCGCCCCGACACCTGTTTGCCGGCTCATGACGCCACCCATCGGCTGAAAAGCGAGGTGGAGAGCGCGCGCTGTGCCGAGGCTTCGCGGATCACCAGTTCGCCGGACTCGACGCGGCCGCCCATGCCGGCGAAGCTGTCGCGCATGAGCGCATGGATGGCGAAGAAGGAGGCACGGATGGAATAGGCGGTCAGCACCACCGCCAGCGGTTTCGGCGTCAGGATCTGGCGGCACAGGTCCGCCATCACGGGCAGGTTGTCGAACAGTTGCCAGACTTCGCCCTTGGGGCCGCGGCCATAGGCCGGCGGGTCGAGCAGGATGATGTCGTGGCCGTTGCCGCGGCGTGCCTCGCGCTCGACGAACTTCATCGCATCCTCGCAGATCCAGCGGATCGGCTTGTCGGAAAGCCGCGCCATTTCCTGGTTCTCCCGCGCCCAGCCGATCGCCTTCTTCGACGCGTCGACATGAGTCACCTCCGCGCCGGCCCGCGCGGCCACCAGCGAGGCAAGGCCGGTATAGCCGAACAGGTTGAGCACCTTGACCGGCCGTCCCGCGCCGCGGATCAGGCTCTCCATGTGCTGCCAGTGCGTTGCCTGTTCGGGAAACACGCCGACATGGCGGAACGAGGTGAAGCGGCCGAGATAGTCGATGCCGTCATGTTTCATCGGCCACGTCTCGCCCAGCGCATCGTGCGGGAAGCGCCAGCGGCCCATGCCCTCCTCGTCCGTGTCGCCGGTAAAGACCGCATCGGCCTTGTCCCATTCGCCGGCGTCAAGGGCCGGCCGCCAGATCGCCTGCCCTTCGGGCCGGTCGATCAGGTAGGGTCCGTAACGCTCCAGCTTGCGGCCGTCGCCGCTGTCGATCAGGGCATAGTTCTCGCCGGGCGGCACTTCGAGGATGACAGGCAGGCGTTCGGCCGGAAGCGGGCCGCCGCGCCGTGCCACGCGGACCGGTTGCGCCTCGCTCCTGTCGGGCACCGCGTCCTTGGCACCGGCGCCGGCGCGGCGCGGCTTCGGCGCGGAAACATGCGCCTGCCCGGACGGTCCGCCAGCCCTGCCGGCAGGGCCGGGCCGCCTGTTGCGGTTCCCCCGCTTGCCACTGGCCTGTGCCGGTTTGCCCTTGTTCTTCAACGTGCCGCCTCGAAGCTTGATGGTCGCGCCGCTTCTGCCACAGGCCCGCCATCCTGTCCATCGGCCCCGGCTTGACCGGTGGCGCAGGCCGCGCCACCTTGCGGATGTTCGCCGAACCCAAGCGGAAAGCCTGTCATGCCGGAGCCCTATCGCGAGAATGCCGCCGCCGTCACCTTCTGGGGCCTGATGGTCTGCCTTGCGCTTGCCATCGTCGTCTATGTGATCGGCTGAACCCGGTTTCAGCCCGGAACCTGCTGCTCCCAGACCGCGATTGCGGCGGCGAGGTCTTCCAGCGCCGCGCCGACCGACTTGAAGACGGTTACCGCCTTGCCGTCGGTCCGTCCGGGACAAGCGCCGCGCGTCAGGTCGAAGAGGTCGCCCGCGATCCGGTCTTCGCTCAGCGCGCCGGAGGCCAGCGCCTGCACGATGTCGCCGCCCTCCTTCAGCGCGCCGCCGCGCGTGTCCACGAACACCAGGCCGCGCCGCATGAGGTCGTCGTCGCTTTCGCGCATGGCAGGCGTGAAGGCGCCGACGAGATCGACATGGGTGCCGTCCTTCACGAGCGCGCCCCTGACCAGCGGGACCGTGGAGAGCGTGCAACAGGAAATGATGTCGGCCTCCTGCTGCGCCTGGTCTAGGTCGCGTGTGAAGGAAGCCTCGAACCCGGCATCGCTGAGCCGTTTTGCCAGCGCCTCGCCATTGGCGGGTGACCTGTTCCAGACGGTGACGCGCTGGATCGGCCGCTGGCTGGCATGGGCTTGCACCAGTTCGCCGGCCAGCGTGCCCGCGCCGCAGACGAGGAGATGGCTGGCATCCTCGCGCGCCAGGAAGGATGCGGCAAGCGCCGAGGCCGCCGCCGTGCGCCGCGCGGTCAGCCGCTGCCCGTCGATGATCGCCTGAGGGGCGCCCGTCCGCCCGTCGAGCAGCAGGTATTGCCCCATGACCGCGGGCAGGGCGCGGCTGTTGTTTTCCGGACTGACCGTGACGATCTTGATGCCGATATGCCCGCCATCCGATGTGCCGGCTTTCATGAAGTCGTTCCAGGCGGGCATGAGGAGCAGCACGGAATCCGCATCGTCCGGCCGCTCGATGGTGTGGTGATGGCGCACAGGCTGCACCATGCCCTCGCGGAAGGCGGTTCTCAGCGCCTCGACGAGACGAGGATAGTCAAGCGCGGAATCGACCGCTTCCGGACCGATGACCTTCATGGCTTCGCCTTTACTGGCGCGGTGCGGCAAGCGCGGTGGAGGATGACGTGGCCTTCGTTGTCTCTGCCGCCCGCAATTCCTTCACCTCGCGGCCGCGCTGGCGCGCCTGCTTGCGGTAGCGGCCCTGCTTCCACCATGTCGCAGCCGAGCCAAGGATCATGCCCGTGACGAGCGCCAGGAACAGGTAGACGAAGAGCGGCCATTGCACCGTCAGCATGGGGTTGCCGGGATTGAAGGGATCGAGGGTGAAGGGCACGGCGCCACGGTTGGAAACGGCCAGGGCGATCAGCACGATGGCGACCGGAACCAGCACGAGAACGGTGACAAGACGGTTGAGCATGGCGATCGTGGTCCCTGCAATTGCGGCCTGGACGCCTCGATGCGCCCCGGCCTGCTTTTAGTCCGCGTTCAGGCGCTCGCGCAACTCCTTGCCGGTCTTGAAGAACGGAACCCACTTTTCCTCGACATGGACGGTGTCGCCGGTGCGCGGGTTGCGCCCGGCGCGCGCCGGCCGGTTCTTGACGGAAAAGGCGCCGAAACCACGCAGTTCGACGCGGTTGCCCTTGGAAAGCGCATCGGTGATCTCGTCGAAGATCGCGTTGACGATGTTCTCCACGTCGCGCTGGAAGAGATGCGGGTTCTTGGTGGCAATGATCTGCACGAGTTCCGATTTGATCATGTCGTTCCCTTTTTGCGCACATGCCGCCCGCAACCCGACAGCATTCTCGAAATTTCAATTTTCCTGAATTGAGCCAACAGGTTGCCAGAGCGAAAGCAGCCCGTCAAGGAAGAGTCCTTCGCCGGCCAGCGCGCGAATTGCCGCCAGTTCGCTGCCATCCAGCCCGAGCAGGCGCGAGGCCACGGCCAGCGGCAGGCCGCCAAGGGAACTCTCGGCCGGCTTCTTCCACTCGATGACCTTGAGGCCGCTGTCGACGCCCTTTTCCGAAAGCCAGGCCTTTGCCTCGTCCATGCCGCCCAGCGCATCCACCAGCTTGCGCTCCAGCGCCTGGCGGCCGGTAAACACCGAACCGTCGGCCAGCAGGCGCACCTCGCTTTCGGAAAGCGGGCGCCGGTCGGTCACCAGCCCGACGAACCATTCGTAGCTGTCCATGATCATGGCCCGCATCATGGCCCGCTCGTCTTCCGTCGTCTCGTTGAACGGCGATGGCTCGGCCTTGAGCGGCGCGGACTTTATGGTGTCGACCTCCACGCCGATATTGTCGAGCAGTCCCGAAACATTCGGAATCTGCGCGATGACGCCGATCGAACCGACGATGGAGGACTGCCGGGCGATGATGTGATCGGTCGCGCTGGCGATCATGTATCCCGCCGAAGCAGCCAGCGTGCCGACCTGCGCCGTCACCGGCTTCTTTTCCGCGAGCTTGCGCACCGCCTCGAAGATGGCTTCCCCGCCGACCGTCGTCCCGCCTGGCGAATCGATGGTCAGGACAACGCCCTTGACATGGTCGGAAGCCGCCGCTTCGCCGATCCGCTTGATCAGCTCCTCGTCCTCCGTGATCGTTCCCTCGATCCGGATCTGGGCGATGTGATCGCGTGACTTGCCGCCGATCTCGCCGCGCATGCCGGCCGTGGCCACGGCGATGATGCCGATGGCGGCCACGACGAAGGCTGTCGCGCGCCAGAATGTGACCTTGCGCCGCAGCCGGCGCCTGTCGATGATCGTGTCCGCGTCCTGCGCCATGGTCGTCGCTCCCTCGAAACGCATGCAGCGGCGAGTCCTAGCGCGATTGCATGGCGGATGCCATAGGCTTGCCGCCGGATGGACGAAGGCGGGACTTCATCGAAAAATAACCACAATGGCTTGCAATGCGGAAACGGTTGGGTCAATCGCTGGCTGCAGCGTGGCGGCGCATGCCGCCATCCGGATCAGCCTGAAGGAGAATGACGCTGTCAACGGCCGTAGCCACAGCCCCGAATGCAGGCCGCTCCCGGCCTGCCGCGCCGGCGCATGGACATGCGCGCGAAGACGCTTTCCGGGCCGCCCGCCGCCATACCCGCCGCGTAAGGTTCCTCAAGAAGGTCCTGCCCTTGACGGCGGTGGCCATCACCCTCGTCTTTGCGGTCTATTCCTGGGTCGTGACACCTGGAAAGGTCTCCATCGACGTGGCGTCCAGCGGTTTCGTCGACGGAAAGCTGATCATGGCCTCGCCGAAACTGGACGGCTACACCCGCGACAACCTGCCCTATTCGATGACGGCCAGCCGCGCCATCCAGGAGCCGGGCAACATGGAGCGCTTCGACCTGGAAGACATCGTCGCCCGCCTGCCGCTGTCCGCCGAGCAGATGGCCGACGTCACCGCGGCGAGCGGCCGCTACGACAACACGACGAGAACGCTGAACATCGACAGCCCGATCTCGATCGTCACGACCGACGGTCTGCGGGCGCGTCTCTCCGGAGCGCGCATCGATGTCGGGTCAGGTAGCCTGGAGACGGGCGAACCCGTCGAGATCAGTCTTGACGGATCGAGCATTACCGCCGATTCCATGCGGGTCACGGACAATGGCAAGGTGCTTGTGTTCGACAGGAATGTGCGGATGACGCTCGATCCGGAGCAATCACGTGGACGCGGCGCGGCCGATGCCGCCGGGAAGGAATGACGCCATGAAACCTCTCCTCGTGCCGGCCCTGGCCGCGGCGGTCCTTGCCGGGCTCATTGCGCCTTCCATGGCACAGGACCGGGCGACGGGACTGAAGCTCGATTCCAGCAAGCCGATCCAGATCGAGAGCAACAATCTGGAGGTGCGCGAGGCCGAGAGCGTCGCCATTTTCACCGGCAACGTCGCCGTCCAGCAGGACAAGACCGTCCTCAAGGCGGGCCGCATGAAGGTCTATTACAAGACGGACGGCGGGTCGGCGACCACCGGTTCGGCCGATATCGACCGCCTCGAGGTGGACGGCACGGTCTATGTGCGCTCCGAAACCCAGGAGGCAACCGCCGAGAAGGGCGTCTACGACATGTCCAGCGAAACGCTGGTCCTGTCGGGGGACAAGGTTGTCCTGACGGAGGGCGCCAATGTCATCGTCGGCTGCAAGCTGACGGTCAACACGAAATCCGGACTGGCGAAGCTGGAGCCCTGCAGGAGTACCGGCGGGCGCGTGAAGATGCTGCTGACGCCGGGCGATTCCAGGAACAATGGCGGAAATTGAACCGGGGACGACGGGGACCGGGCAGGACGGGACGGGCGCGTGGGCTTCTTTGAGCGAATGAGACCGGGTGGCAGGACGGGAACGGGTGGCGCCGGCGCCTCGGCCGGAGCCGTGCCGCCGGACGACCGCTACAAGGGCACGCTGATCGCCCGCGGCCTGTCCAAGAGCTACAAGGGCAGGCAGGTGGTCGACGGCGTGTCGCTCGGCGTGCGGTCCGGCGAGGCGGTGGGTCTTCTGGGTCCCAACGGCGCGGGCAAGACGACCTGTTTCTACATGGTCACGGGTCTGGTGGCGGCGGACAGGGGATCCATCGAGATCGACGGGCATGACGTGACCCATCTGCCGATGTACCGGCGCGCGCGCCTGGGCATCGGCTATCTGCCGCAGGAAGCCTCCATCTTCCGCGGCCTGTCGGTCGAGGACAATATCCGCGCCGTTCTGGAGGTGGTCGAACCGGACCGCAAGGAGCGCGCCCGGCAGCTTGACCAGTTGCTGGAGGAATTCCACATCGCCCATCTGCGCAAGTCGCCCTCCATCGCCTTGTCGGGCGGCGAGCGCAGGCGCCTGGAAATCGCGCGGGCGCTGGCCAGCCGGCCGAATTTCATGCTGCTGGACGAGCCGTTTGCCGGCGTGGACCCCATCGCGGTCGCCGATATCCAGCAACTCGTCCGCCATCTCACCGCCCGCGGCATCGGTGTGCTCATCACCGATCACAATGTGCGCGAGACGCTCGGCCTGATCGACCGGGCCTATATCATCCACGCGGGCCAGGTTCTCACCCACGGCCGGCCCGGCGATATCGTCGCCAACCCGGATGTCCGCCGTCTCTATCTCGGCGAAGCCTTCACCCTCTGATAACCAGTCCGTCATCCGGCTGCGTCACCGTGCCCGCAATTTCGCGGCCGGATACCTTTTGGTAGTTCTTGACAAGCAAGGTTCAGGCCAAGTCTTATGCAAGGCTGTTGTGCGCTGCGGCAGGGGGCGGTGGCGCGACGAAGGGCGGGCTTCGGCCCGGGGCAAGGAAAACCGATGGCGCTTTCTGCCAAACTGCAGGTCAAGCAGACGCAATCGCTGGTCATGACGCCGCAGCTGATGCAGTCGATCCGGCTGCTTCAGTACACCTCCATGGAACTGGAACGCTTCGTCGAGCAGGAAATCGAGCGCAATCCGCTCATCGAGCGCGACGAACGCGATGACCGTGACGGATCGGACGACCGGCGCGGGGAAGCCGATGGCGACGGGCCGCAGGCCGCTGCCGACGGCGATGACCGATGGATGCAGGACGACCTGGAGTGGAGCGCCGCCGACATATCGGGCAAGCTGGATTCCTCGCTGGAAAACGTGTTTCCCGACGATCCGGGTACGCGCGAGGCCGTTCCGCTGCAGATGGAGACGAACTGGAAGTCGGCGCCATCTGGCGGTGGCGGCGGCGAGCCGTTCGATCTCGACCAGGTCACCGCCGCGCCGGTCACGCTGGCCGACCACGTGCGCGAACAGATCGCCCTGGCCATCCGCGAGCCGGCGGCCCGCCTCATCGCCGCCGAACTGGCCGACGGCCTCGATCCGGGCGGCTGGTATTCCGGTGACATGCAGGACGTGGCCACGCGTCTCGGTGTCGCAACCGGCGAGGTCGAGGCGGTGCTGGCGCAGTGCCAGCGCTTCGACCCGCCGGGCCTGTTTGCCCGTTCGCTGGCCGAATGCATCGCCCTGCAACTGAAGGCGAAAGACCGGTTCGACCCGGCCATGCAGGCCATGGTGCAGAACCTGGAACTGCTGGCACGCCGTGATTTCCAGAGCCTCAAGCGGCTGTGCGGCGTCGACGAGGAGGATCTCGTCGACATGCTGGCCGAAATCCGCAGCCTCGATCCGCGCCCCGGAACCGCCTTCGAGGGCGCCGTCGCCGACCCGGTCGTGCCCGACGTGTTTGTCTCGCGGGCCGCCGACGGCTCCTGGGCGGTCGAACTGAACCAGGATGCCCTGCCGCGCGTGCTGATGAACCAGGCCTATGCGAGCAAGGTGCAGGCCGGCGCCCGTACACGGGAGGAGAAGGAGTTCCTTGCCGAATGCATGCAGAATGCCAGTTGGCTGACGCGCAGCCTCGACCAGCGGGCGCGCACCATCCTCAAGGTCGCATCCGAGATCGTCCGGCAGCAGGATGCGTTTCTTGTCCACGGCGTCTCGCATCTGCGCCCGCTCAACCTGCGCACCATCGCCGATGCGATTTCGATGCATGAATCGACTGTCAGCCGCGTGACCGCCAACAAGTACATGATGACCCCGCGCGGTATCATCGAGATGCGCTACTTCTTCACCGCTGCCATCGCCTCGGCCGAGGGTGGCGACGCCCATTCCGCCGAATCGGTGCGTCACCGCATCCGCCAGATGATCGAGGAGGAGACAGCGTCGACGGTCCTCTCCGATGACGCGATCATGGAGAAACTGCGCGACGGCGGCATCGACGTGGCGCGCCGCACTGTCGCCAAGTATCGTGAAGGCATGAACATTCCGTCCTCGGTCCAGCGGCGCCGGGAAAAGCGCGCCCTGGAAAAGGCGCGCGGTTGAGAGGCTGCGGCGCCCCGTGTTTGCCGGCGGCCGGGCTATTTCATTGACAACGGATACTTCCGGCACTAAGAGCGCGGCCCATCGGAGGCCCGGCCCGGCGGTTCTCCGTGCCGCACCTGTGGAAACCGGGCATGCGGAAAAATCCGGTCGGGGCGGATGCGCCCGACGCCTTGTCTGTTGCGGGCACCGGTGTAGAATCGAAGCCCTGTTTCGGAAGAGAGGACTTTCCACATGAGCTTGCGTATTTCGGGAAAGCAGATGGAGATCGGCGACGCGTTCAGGACGCGCATCGAGGATCGCATCGGCGAGGCGATCGACAAGTATTTTGACGGCGGGTTCTCCGGAAAGGTCACGGTCGAGAAGAATGCCTCGCGCTTTGACGCCGATTGCACGCTGCATATCGACACCGGTCTCGTGCTGCAGTCGTCGGGCCGTGCCATGGATCCCCAGGCAGCCTTCGACGAAGCGGCCGAAAAACTGGAGAAGCGCCTGCGGCGCTACAAGCGGCGCCTGAAGAGCCATCATCACCGTGACAGCGAACCCGGCTTCGACATCGCCTACCGCGTCATGGCGCCGGTGGCCGACGAGGACGAGGAAGTGCCGGAAGATTTCGCCCCGACCGTCGTGGCCGAGTCGACCGTTTCCCTTCGGCAGATGACGGTCGCTTCGGCTGTCATGGAACTCGACATGAAGGACAGCCCTGTCTTCGTGTTCCGCAACTCCGCCAATGATCACGTGAACATCGTCTATCGCCGCGCCGACGGGAACATCGGCTGGATCGATCCTTACGCGGGATCGGTGGCGGCGGAATAAGAAACAACAAGCTTCCGGTTGCGTTGCTCCTTTTTCGGGCCGGCAACCGGCAGAAAGGCTGACCATGGCTCTCGGCGATCTCGTGAGCATCAACGCCATATTCCCGGCGGTGAAGGCCAATTCCAAGAAGCAGCTTCTCCAGCTTCTGGCAGAGAAGGCGGCAGGGCTGACGGGGATTCCCGAAAGGGAGATCTTCGACACCATCCTGCAGCGCGAGCGCCTGGGCTCCACGGGCGCGGGCAATGGCCTGGCCATTCCGCATGGCAAGCTGCGCTCGATCGGCCGGATCACGGGATTTTTCGCCCGGCTGGAAACGCCGGTCGATTTCGAGGCGATCGACGACCAGCCTGTCGATCTGGTGTTCCTGCTGCTGGCGCCGGAAGGGGCCGGCGCCGATCATCTCAAGGCGCTTTCACGCATTGCGCGGGTGATGCGCGACCCCGACACCGTGGCCAAGATCCGTGGCGCGGCCGATGTCGAGGCCATCCACGCGCTCCTTTCGGGCACGCCCGCCTCGAACGCGGCCTGAAAACCGGCAGGGGAAAGCATCGGGCGGGGCCTTGGCTCCGCCTTTTTTCTTTTTCGGCAAGGCCGCCGGTCAGTGGACGCTGACTTCCTGGAGATCGTTCTCCCAGGCGCCTGCGACCGCGGCCTCGCGTGCGGTGGCCAGCAGGATCGGGTTGCCGTCGGCGGCAAACAGCGTCCAGACATCCAGACCGGGCGCGATATTCGCGATGCCGGGATAGGCCGCCAGCAGGTCGTCGCTCTTCATCTTTCGCACGTAACCGACCTTGCCCTCGCCCAGATGGGCAAGTTCGCTGGCGGTCAGGATCGAATTCACGTGGTCTTCCGTCATGGAATCAGCCTCCTTCGGCAAGAAGGGATCTCCTCCACGGGACAATCCCCTCATAGAGCTGTTAACAAGTCGTGAAACGGAATGGTTCCGGCAAGGCCGCCCTAGTCGCGGATCGCGATATCGATCTTGCGGATCAGCCGTTCCGGTTCCGGCCGGTCGAGATCGATGGAGAGCAGGCCGTTCTTCAGTTCCGCGCCCAGCACGCGCATGCCGTCGGCCAGCATGAAGGCCCGCTGGAACTGGCGCGCCGCGATGCCGCGATGCAGGTATTCACGGTCCTCGTCGTCCTGCTGCCGGCCGCGGATGATGAGCTGGTTTTCCTCGGTTGAAACCTCAAGTTCGCTCTCGCGGAAACCGGCCACTGCCAGGGTTATGCGCAGGCGGATGCTTTTCTCGTCCTCGCTGCGAATCCGCTCGATGTTGTAGGGCGGATAGCCGTCACCATTCTTGGCGATGCGTTCGATGGTTTTCTCCATCGCGTCGAAACCGAGCATGAGCGGGCTCGAGAAGGGCGTCATGCGCGTCATGTCAAAAGTCCTCCGGGAAGCGACCATTGGCAATCCGGCCCGTCTGGCGCCGTATTGCATGGACCTGATATGGTCGCGAAAACGAACCGATTCAAGAGAGGGACAAATCGTGGCGGAGACGCGCAAGATCATCATCGACACCGATCCGGGGCAGGATGACGCCGTGGCGATCCTGCTGGCGCTGGCCAGCCCCGAACTCGACGTTCTGGGCATTTGCGCGGTCGCCGGGAACGTGCCCCTCCACCTGACCGAGCGCAATGCCCGCAAGATCTGCGAACTGGCCGGCAGGCCGGAGACGAAGGTCTACAAGGGTGCCGTGCGGCCCCTGCTGCGCCACCTCGTCACCGCCGAGGAAGTCCACGGCAAGACCGGTCTCGACGGCCCCGACCTGCCTGAGCCGCAAATGGCCCTGCAACCCGGCCATGCGGTGGACTTCATCATCGACACCGTGATGCGCGAGGAACCCGACACGGTGACGCTGTGCACGCTCGGTCCGCTGACAAACGTCGCGCTGGCGCTCAACCGGGAGCCGCGCATCGCCCCGCGCATCCGCCAGATCGTGATGATGGGCGGCGGCTATTTCGAGCAGGGCAACGTCACCCCGTCGGCCGAGTTCAACATCTATGTCGATCCGCACGCCGCCGACGTCGTGTTCAACTCCGGCATCGACATCGTCATGATGCCGCTCGATGTGACCCACAAGGCGCTGACCACGCGCGCCCGCGTCGAGGCCATCCGCGCGCTGGGAACGCCGGTCGGCGAGGCGACGGCCGCGCTGCTCGATTTCTTCGAGCGCTTCGACGAGGCGAAATACGGCACCGACGGCGGACCGCTGCACGACCCCTGCGTCATCGCCTGGCTGCTGCGCCCGGAGCTGTTTTCCGGCCGGCACTGCAACGTGACGGTGGAGACCATGTCCGAACTGACGATGGGCGCCACCGTGGTGGACTGGTGGGGTGTCACCGACCGGCCGAGGAACGCCCATGTCATGCGTGACATAGACGCCGACGGCTTCTTCGCGCTGCTGACCGAGCGGCTGGCGCGGCTCTGAGGATCAGGCCGCCACGGCGGCCTCGACTTCGGCCAGCAAGGGGATCGCCGGCTGCGCGCCGGGCTTCAGGCAGGCAAGCGACCCGGCCGCCGCCGCCAGCCGCAGCGCGTCTTCAAGGATCAGGCCGCGATCCAGCGCCGCGGCGAAATAGCCGCAGAACGTGTCGCCCGCACCCACCGTGTCGACGGGGGTCACGGGCAGCGACGGCACCGCGATGCTGCCCTCCGGCGTCATGGCGAGCGCCCCGGCGCTGCCCAGCGTGACGATGACCGTGCGTCCCGTCACGTGGACGAAATTGGCCATGCGCGCCTCGCGCGACGCGCCCGCGAGGCCGAGCGCCCCGGCGTAAAGGTCGAATTCCGTTTCGTTGGCGATCACGTAGTCCGCCTTTGCCAGCAGCGGTGCGGCCTCGGCGCGATAGGGCGCGGTGTTGAGCAGGCTCACGCCGTTTGCCGCCCGCGTGGCCTCCAGCGCCGCGTCCACCGTTTCCAGCGGGATCTCGTGCTGGAGCAGCACATGCCCGCCGGATGCGGCCGCCGCGCGCGCCATCTCCGGGGTGACGCCGGCATTGGCGCCCGGGATCACGGCGATCATGTTCTCCCCGTCCCCGCCCACCAGGATGAGCGCCGTTCCGGTCGGGCCGTCCACGGTGGCCACGCCGGAAAGGTCGACCCCGCCATCGGCCAGCAGTGCCAGCGCTTGCCCCGCGAAGGCATCGCTTCCCGCGGCTCCTGTCATGCGCGTGGCAGCCCCCGCCCGCGCGGCCGCCAGTGCCTGGTTGGCACCCTTGCCGCCCGGCGCGGTGGAAAAGCCGTCGCCCGGCACCGTCTCGCCTCGTTCCGGCAGGCGCGCGACCGTGGCGATCAGGTCGAGATTGATGGAACCGATGACGGTGATCATGGACGAACCTCCGGGCAGGACATGGCGGCGCGAAGCTATCGCGCCGCGCCGGGGATCACAATCGGCAGCCGGCAGGCAAATGCGGTCAGGCCTGCCCGGCCTCCCAGCCCAGCATGGCGCGCTTGCGGGTCAGGCCCCAGTGATAGCCGGTCAACTGGCCGGATTTTCCCAGCGCCCGGTGGCAGGGAATGACGAAGGAGACAGGGTTCGCGCCCACCGCCGCGCCCACCGCCCGGCTCGCCTTCGGCTTTCCGATCGCGTTCGCGATGTCGGAATAGCAGGCGGCCCGGTTCATCGGGATGCGCATCAGCGCCTCCCAGACCCGGACCTGGAAGTCCGTGCCGATCATGACGACGCGCAAGGGTTCCTCTTCCCGCCAGCGCGCGGGATCGAAGACGCGCGCCGCATAGGGCGCGATCGCGGATGCGTCCTCCACGAAGCGCGCATTCGGCCAGCGCCGCGCCATGTCCTCGAAGCAGGCCGCCTCGCCGCCCGGATCGGCGAAGGCAAGGCCGCAAAGCCCGCGTTCGGTGGCCATGATCAGCGCCTGCCCGAAGGGCGAGGAGTGAAAGCCGTGGCGGATGGTCAGCCCCGCGCCGCGCGCCTTGTAGTCGCCCGGCGTGATCGCCTCGTGGGTCACGAACAGGTCGTGCAGGCGTCCCGGCCCGGAAAGGCCCAGTTCCAGCGCGGCGTCGAGAATGGGTGCGCCCTCGTCCAGCAGGCGGCGCGCATGGTCCAGCGTCACCGCCTGCAGGAAGGCCTTGGGCGAAAGCCCTGCCCAGCGGGTGAACAGCTTCTGCAGGCCGGTCGGCGTTTCGCCCACGCGCGCCGCCAGCGCGTCCAGCGACGGCTGGTCGCGATAGTCGAGCGAAAGCGTCTCGATCACCTGGCGCACGGTCTCGTAATCCGTGCCCTGCGGCGTGATGTCATGGGTGAGGATGGGGGTCTGAAGGTTCATGGCTTGGTCTCCATGCCGCGACAATGGCTGACGCAATGCCTCCTCGCCACCCGTTTCTTGCGTGAGATGAATACGTTCAGCCGCGCTTGACCGTGGCCAGCGCGCCGGCAAAGGCCTGCGAGAAGCTCTCCCGGTCATCCGGGTTGAGGAACGCACCAACGGGTACGGAAAGCCCGCGCTCGCTGACAGCCATGCCGGTGACGCCGATTTCCTCGTGCCGGCTGACATGGAACTTGGCCCAGAACGGGTTGAAGCGGTGCTCCGCGACCTTGCCGGACGGTTCGATCTTGCGGATCAGCATGGCATGGCGCCAGACCCGAACCTCTTCGCGTGCCCGCGCGGCGCGGTAGTTCAGCCGGAAGGCGAGCCACAGCAGGAACAGGTCGAGCCCGAAGAAGCCGAGCACGGGCCATGCCCCGAGCGACCAGAAGAGGAGCCCGGTGGCGAACCAGATGGTTCCGAAGATGCCCATCACGACGTAGAACCCCGTCTTTCCCATCGAGCGATGGGGCGTCAGGAGCGCATCGAAAACCGGCTCTTCGCTGTCAACGGCGGTAGCGTGGTTCATGGCTGCATATTATAGGGGAAAAATGGACAAGCCAAACATCAAAAAAGCCGCATCCGTTTCGCCGTCACGGAAACGAAAGCCGGCCCGTGCGCGCACCCGCTACACAAGGGACGAGGTGCGCGAAATCTTCCGCCGCTTTTCCGTCCAGCGGCCCGAGCCGAAGGGCGAACTGGCCCATGTGAACCCCTTCACCCTCGTGGTGGCCGTGGCGCTGTCCGCCCAGGCGACCGATACCGGCGTCAACAAGGCCACGAAGGAACTGTTCAAGGTCGCCGACACGCCTGCGAAGATGCTGGCGCTCGGCGAGGAGAAGGTCGGCGAATACATCCGCACCATCGGCCTGTGGCGCAACAAGGCGAAGAACGTGATCGCCCTGTCGCAAAAGCTGGTCGACGATTTCGGCGGCGAGGTGCCGCGGACCCGCGAGGAACTCGTCACCCTGCCTGGCGTGGGCCGCAAGACCGCCAACGTGGTCATGTCCATGGCCTTTGGCATTCCCACCATCGCGGTCGACACGCACATCTTCCGCATCGCCAACCGTATCGGCCTGGCGCCCGGCAAGACACCGGACGCGGTGGAGGAGAACCTCATGCGGGTGATCCCGGAGGACTACCTCTTCCATGCGCACCACTGGCTGATCCTGCACGGACGCTATGTCTGCAAGGCCCGCAAGCCGGACTGCGAGCGATGCGTCATCGCCGACATCTGCAAGGCGCCCGACAAGACCTGCGACGTTCCAGCCGCGCTGGTGGAATTGCCGCCCCAGGTGATCGGCTGACGCCGGCCGCCCGGTGGCAGGTTTCAGGCGGCCCGCGCGGCCTCGCGCGCGCCGAAATCCGGATCGGCCCTTGAAAGCAGCTTGTGCAGGTGGACCATCATGGCGGCGGCGAAAAGCGGCGTCATCAGGTTGAGCAGCGGCACGGCCAGGAAGGCCGCGATGATGAGGCCGGCCATGAAGACGGTCGTGGAATGCTTGCGCCGGAACAGTTTTGCCTCGGCTTCCGGACGGAAGCGCATGGCGGCGAACTCGAAGAATTCGCGGCCGAGCAGGTAGCCGTTGACGAGGAAGAAGGCGATCACGTTGACGCCCGGCACGAGCAGCAGCAGCAGCGCCACGATGTTGCCGGCGATGACCACGCCAAGGAACTTAGCGGAGAGGATGACGCCGCGGACCACCGGCACGGGCGTGCCGGGCCGGTCGGCCGGATAGTCCTCGCGTTCGACCACCTCGGCCACGTCATCGAGGAAGATGCCGGCGATGATGGCCGTCACCGGGGCCACCAGCAGCGCAAGGCCCAGCGCCAGGCCAAGGCCCGCGAAGAGCGCGGCGACGAAGCCCAGCCAGCTGGCCCATGAGGGCAGGCCCGGCATCAGCGTGTCGAGCCAGGGTAGGGCGAGCCATTCGAAGATTTCCTTCAGGCCGAACCAGGAGGCGATCAGCAGCAGCACGGTCAGGCCGATCGACTTGAACAGCACGGAACGGAATTCCGGCGTGAACAGGCGGCTGGCGGCAAGCCTTGCGGCGTCGAGGATCATGATCGTCTCCTTGTCGGGCAGATTGTCACATGGGCATTGCCCGCCGGGCCTGCAAGCCCGGTTTTTCTTGCAATGCAGCATCGTTGCGGTAGAGACGAAGGGAACGGATACAAGGCCGAGCGGGCCGCAGCGGGGAAACCGGCGATGAGTGAATATGATGTCCTGTGCGTCGGCAATGCGATTGTCGACATCATTGCCCGCTGCGAGGATGATTTTCTCGTCGCCAACGGCATCCACAAGGGCGCCATGAACCTCATCGACGCCGAACGGGCCGAGGCACTTTACGCCGCCATGGGCCCGGCGGTGGAGATGTCGGGCGGCAGTGCCGGCAACACGGCCGCCGGCATCGCCTCGCTCGGCGGCCGGGCCGCCTATTTCGGCAAGATTTCCAATGACAGCCTCGGCCGCATCTTCACCCATGACATCCGCGCCCAGGGCGTCGCCTTCGACACCCGTCCGCTGGACGGCAATCCGCCGACCGCCCGCTCCATGATCTTCGTGACACCGGACGGCGAGCGCTCGATGAACACCTATCTCGGCGCCTGTGTCGAACTCGGTCCGGAGGATGTCGAGGAAGACAAGGCAAAGGGGGCGAAGGTCACCTATTTCGAGGGCTACCTGTGGGATCCGCCGCGCGCCAAGGAAGCGATCCGCCAGACCGCCGCTCTGGCCCACGAGGCCGGACGCGAGGTGGCCATGACGCTGTCGGACCCGTTCTGCGTCGACCGCTACCGCGACGAATTCCTCGACCTGATGCGCTCGGGCACGGTCGATATCGTTTTTGCCAACGAACACGAACTGAAGTCGCTCTACCAGACGGGCGATTTCGACACGGCCGTCTCGGCCATGCGGGCCGATTGCCGGCTTGCCGCGGTGACGCGGTCGGAAAAGGGGTCGCTCATTCTTGAAGGCGGCAGCACCATCCCCGTCGAACCCTTGCGCGTCGAAGAGGTCACAGACACCACCGGCGCCGGCGATCTCTACGCCGCCGGCTTCCTCTTCGGCTATACGGCAGGCCTGCCGCTGTCCACCTGCGGCGAACTGGGATCGCTGGCGGCGGGCATCGTCATCCAGCAGATCGGGCCGCGCCCTCAAGTCGACCTGCGTGGGCAGGCCCGCCAGCACGGACTGATCTGAAAACCGTCAATCCGTGTCCTTCTGCGTGTTCCGCAACACGCCGTCCGCCTTCAGTTCCGTCTCCGACCGGCCCGGCCGGGGCCGGTAGCCGGGAATGCGCCAGCCGAAGATGATGGCGCCGCCACGAACGCCGAAGGCAACGGCGAAACCGAGGCTCGCCGACAGCCAGACCGGCGCACCGGCAAGGCTGAGCGTGGTGAAGACCGCCGCGCCCGCCATGGCCGCGGTCACGTAGATTTCGGGCCGCATCAGCACCGACGGTTCACCGGCCAGCGTGTCGCGCGCCACGCCGCCGAATGTGGCTGTGAGCATGCCGGTGACGATGGCAATGGTGGCCGAACCCGTCGCCGCCAGGCCCTTGGCCGCGCCCATCACCCCGTAGGCGGCGATACCCACGGCATCGAGCCAGAGCAGCCAGCGGTAGCGGCTTTCCACCAGATGGGCGGTGAAGAAGACGGCGACGGCGATGGCCGCGCAGGTGAGGATGTAGGAGGGATCGCGCACCCAGAAGACCGGTGCCTGGCCCAGGATCAGGTCGCGCAGCGTACCGCCGCCAATGCCCGTGATGACGGCAAAGAACAGGAAGCCGATGATGTCGAGCTGCCGGCGCGAGGCGGCCAGCGCCCCGGTCGCGGCAAAGACCGCCACGCCGGCGAGATCGAGAAGGGTCAGCGCGTTCATCGCCAAGCCATGCCACGCGTTTTCGGCCCGCTCAACGAAAAAAGCGGCCCCGGGGGAGCCGCTTCCGTTTTGTCCTTGCGGAGCCCGGTGTCAGGCGTCGCGCTCGGCCTGCGGGTTCACCGGGCCGGGTTCGGCTGCCTGCGGCGCCGCCTTCGGCCCGCCGGACGAAACGCCGACCATGGCCGGGCGCAGCACCCGGTCGCCGATCACGTAGCCCGCCTGTACCACCTGCACGACCGTCTGGCTCGGCACGTCGGGATTGGGCACCTCGAACATGGCCTGGTGATAGTTCGGGTCGAAGCGTTCGCCTTCCGGGCTGAGTTTCTTCACGCCATGGCGTTCCAGCGCGCCGCCCATGTCGCGCGCGGTCATCTCCACGCCTTCGATGAGCGCGATGAACCCGGCCTCTTCGGAACGGCGGGCGTGGTCGGGCAGCGCCTCGATGGCGCGCGACAGGTTGTCGGCGACGCCCAGCATGTCGCGGGCGAAATTGGCGATGGCATAGGAACGGGCATCCGCCACGTCGCGCTGGGCGCGCTTGCGCAGGTTTTCCATTTCCGCCGCCATGCGCAGCAGCCTGTCGCGCAATTCGGCGTTTTCAGTCTCCAGCGCGGCCATGGCATCGTCCTTGCCCGCGTCTTGCGCGCCGGTTTGTGTTTCCATCTCCGGGTTTTCTTCGGTCATGCCGGTCTCGTCGGCCATTCCGGTTTCCTTGGAGGCATCTGTCATGTCAATCGTCCTGTAACTGCAGGGCTTTTGTCTTGCGTTGCGCCGCATATCGAGCTTTGACGGCCAAAAATCAAGACGCGCGCAGCGGTCGCCGGCTTGCACCTAGCGGATCATGCGGCTGATCACCTGCGCGGTATAGTCGACCACCGGCACGATGCGCGCGTAATTGAGCCGGGTCGGCCCGATCACGCCCAATGCGCCGACAACGCGCGATTCGGCATCCCGGTAGGGTGCCACCACCAGCGAGGAGCCCGACAGGGAGAAAAGCTTGTTCTCCGACCCGATGAAGATGCGCACGCCGGACCCTTCCTCTGCCAGGTCGAGGAGCTGCACCAGTGCTTCCTTCGTTTCCAGGTCATCGAAGAGGTGGCGCAGCAGGTCGAGTTCCGCCTGGGCCGAGATATGTTCCAGCAGGTTGGCGCGCCCGCGCACGATGAGCCTTGCCGGCATGCCCGAACCGTCGTCGGACCACACCGCGATGCCCCGTTCCACCAGATCAGCGGACAGCGAATCCAGCGCCTGCCGGGTTTTCTCCATGACCCGTGCGATTTCGCCGCGCGCCTCGGCGAGTGTCCGGCCGCGGATATTGGCGTTGAGGAAGTTGGACGCCTCGACAAGCTGGCTCTGCGTCACGCCGGCCGGCAGGTCCAGGACGCGGTTCTCCACGTCGCCGGACTGCGAGACGAGGACGGCGAGCGCCTTGCCGGGTTCGAGCTGGATGAATTCGATATGCTTGAGCGGCGCCTCGCTCTTGGCCGCCAGCACCAGCCCGGCGCCGCGCGTCAGGCCGGACAGCATCTGGCTGGCCTCCGTCAGCATGTGCTCCAGCGTGTGGCCGGCGCCCGATGCGGTGACCTGGGCGTCGATCATGCGCCGCTCGTCCTCCGACAATGCGCCCACTTCCATGAAGGCGTCGACGAAGAAGCGCAGGCCTGCCTGCGTGGGCAGCCGTCCCGCCGAGACATGGGGCGAATAGACGAGCCCGAGATGTTCGAGATCCGACATCACGTTGCGGATGGTGGCCGGCGACAAGGATTGCGGCAGCAGGCGCGAGAGGTTGCGCGATCCGACCGGTTCCCCGTCCTTCAGATAGCTGTCGACGATCAGCCTGAAGATGTCGCGCGCCCGCGCGTCGAGCATTTGCAGCGCGCTGTCGGTCACATGCTGTGTCATGGGTCAACCTTTGCCATAACAACGAATATATAATCGGACCGGCGGCGAACTCAATGTTTGCCAGCGCTACGGGGGAAGGCTAGAAGGCCAGTCAGACCCACAAGAGCGAGCCCGAGGTTTTCCATGCGTCCGTCGAAACGCCAGCCCGATGAAATGCGCCCCGTCCTGTTCGAACGCGGCGTGTCGAAACATGCCGAGGGGTCGTGCCTGGTGAAGTTCGGTGACACCCATGTGTTGTGCACCGCCAGCCTCGAGGAGCGCGTTCCCGGCTGGATGCGCAATTCCGGCCGCGGCTGGGTGACGGCCGAATACGGCATGCTGCCGCGCGCCACCGGCGACCGCATGCGCCGCGAGGCCTCGGCCGGCAAGCAGGGCGGCCGCACACTGGAAATCCAGCGCCTGATCGGCCGTTCGCTGCGCGCCGTGGTCGATCTCGATGCGCTCGGCGAGCGCCAGATCACCGTTGATTGCGACGTCATCCAGGCCGATGGCGGTACCCGCACCGCGTCCATCTCCGGCGGGTTCGTGGCACTGCACGAGTGTCTCTCCTGGATGGAGGCGCGCTCCATGATCCGCGTCGCGGATGTGCTGAAAGACCATGTCGCGGCCATTTCCTGCGGGCTCTACAACGGCGCTCCCGTGCTCGATCTTGATTACATCGAGGATTCCTCGGCCCAGGCGGACGCCAATTTCGTCATGACCGGAAAGGGCGGGATCGTCGAGATCCAGGGCACGGCCGAGGGCGAAGCCTTCACCGAGGAGGAATTCGGCCAGTTGATGGGCCTTGCCCGCAAGGGCATCAACCGCATTGTCGACCTGCAGAAGATGGCGATCGGCTGATCCATGCAGGCCCGCGGCATCCTCGAAACGGCGATCTATGCCGGCGACCTGGAGGCCGCCGAGGCCTTCTGGCGCGATGTGATCGGGCTCGAACGCATCCTGAAGGTCGAGGGCCGGCACGTCTTTTTCCGCTGCGGCGACGGCGTCCTCCTTGTGTTCAACCCGGATGCGACCGCAAGCCCGCCCTCCGACCCCAAAATGCCCGTTCCGCCCCATGGCGCCCATGGCCCGGGTCACGTCTGCATCCGCGCTTCCGGCGATGAGATTGATGCCTGGCGCGACCATCTGCAGGGCCACGGCGTGGCGATTGAAGCCGATTTCCGCTGGCCGAACGGCGCCCGCTCCATTTTCTTTCGCGATCCGGCCGGCAATTCCATCGAATTCGCCGAGCCATCCATCTGGGGACTTGAATGACCGCTGAAACCGCGCGCCCGCTGGAAAGCCGCGAGATCGTTGTCGCCACGCACAATGCCGGCAAGCTGGCCGAGATCCGCGACCTGATCGGCCCCTTCGGCTTCGCGGCGAAATCCGCCGGCGAACTGGGCCTGCCCGAGCCGGAAGAGACCGGCACGACCTTCGAGGAAAATGCAGCCATCAAGGCCCTCGCGGCGGCCCGGGCCACGGGCCTGCCGGCGCTGTCTGACGATTCCGGCCTGTGTGTCGATGCGCTCGGCGGCCAGCCGGGCGTCCATACCGCCGACTGGGCGCAGAAGGCCGACGGCACGCGCGATTTCGCCATGGCCATGCGCAATGTCGAGGAGCGCATGCAGGCGGCCGGAGCGGTGAACGAGGACCGGCGCACCGGCCGTTTCGTCGCCGTGCTGTGCCTCGCCTGGCCGGATGGTCATGCCGAGTTTTTCCGCGGCGAGGTGGAAGGCACGCTGGTCTGGCCCCCGCGCGGGACACAGGGTTTCGGCTACGATCCCGTGTTCCGGCCGCAAGGACACGAACGCACCTTCGGCGAGATGCCGGCCACCGAGAAGCATGGCTGGGAGGCCGGCCGTGGCGACCTCGGCCTGTCGCACCGCGCCCGCGCCTTCGCCCTTTTCGCACGCGAGAAACTGGGCGCTCAATGAGCCTGAACCGCGACGATGGAACGCCGGGATTCGGCGTTTATGTCCATTGGCCGTTCTGCGCGGCCAAATGCCCCTATTGCGACTTCAATTCCCATGTCCGCCACAAGCCGGTCGACCAGGACCGCTACGCCGCCGCCTTCCGCCGTGAACTGGCAGCCATGCGCGAGCGCACCGGGCCGAAGGAAGTGACCTCCATCTTCATGGGCGGCGGCACGCCCTCGTTGAT
This sequence comes from Zhengella sedimenti, assembly GCF_046506625.1. Classification (NCBI taxonomy): domain Bacteria; kingdom Pseudomonadati; phylum Pseudomonadota; class Alphaproteobacteria; order Hyphomicrobiales; family Notoacmeibacteraceae; genus Zhengella; species Zhengella sedimenti. Next base: position 343,101 of record NZ_JBKFFP010000001.1, on the reverse strand, counting down.
GCAGCCGGCGACGGTTGCGGCGATCCTCGAAGCCATCGCGGAACTCTGGACCGTGCCGGACGGCATCGAGATCACCATGGAGGCCAACCCGCAGAGCGCCGATGCCGGGCGTTTTGCCGGCTACCGGTCGGCCGGGGTCAACCGGCTTTCGCTGGGTGTCCAGGCCCTGAATGACGCCGACCTGAAGTTCCTCGGCCGCCTGCATGATGCGCGCGAGGCCTTGCAGGCCATCGAACTGGCGCGGCGGACCTTCCCGCGCCTCTCCTTCGACCTGATTTATGCGCGTCCCGGCCAGACGCCGGCTGCGTGGAAGGCCGAACTGGAAGCGGCCATCGCCCATGCCGCCGACCACCTGTCGCTCTACCAGTTGACCATCGAGGAAGGCACGCCCTTCTTCGCGCTCCATGCCGCCGGAAAGATCAGCACGCCCGATGCCGAAACCGGCGCAGCGCTCTACGAAATGACGCAGGCGGTGACCGAAAGCCACGGCCTGCCTGCCTACGAGATTTCCAATCACGCCGCACCGGGCGCCGAAAGCCGGCACAACCTGACCTATTGGCGCTATGGCGAATATGCCGGCGCCGGTCCCGGCGCCCATGGGCGTTTCATCGAGGACGGCCGGCGCGTCGTCACCATGGCCGAGCGAAAACCCGAGGCCTGGCTGGAACAGGTGGAAGCCAAGGGCCACGGCATCGCCGATGGCGAGGTGCTGACCCGCGGGCAGGAAGCCGACGAAATGCTGCTGATGGGCCTGCGCCTGCGCGAGGGGCTCGACCTGGCCCGATACGAGATGCTTTCCGGACGCGGCCTGGAAGCGGAGCGCATCGCGCTCCTGCAGGGCGAGGGCCTGGTCGAAACCCTGGGCAATTCACGCCTGCGTGTCACGCCGGCCGGCATGATCGTTCTCGACGCCGTGGTCGCGGACCTGGCGCGCTGATCGCGCCTGCCGGAAAATTCACGCCCGCGATGGCGGCGTCGCGGCCATGGCTTCGTCCATCCCCAGTGCCGAAAGCGCCTGCGCCACGATGTGCGGCGCGTTGAGGCCGGCCTCGTCATACATCTTCGACGGGCTGTCATGCTGGATGAAGCTGTCCGGCAGCACCATGGACCGGATGCGCAGGCCATGGTCGAGATGGCCGCCTTGCGCCAGGAAGTGCAGCACATGGCTGCCGAAGCCGCCGACCGCGCCTTCCTCGACGGTGATCAGCACCTCGTGCTCGCGGGCCAGCCGCGCGATCAGGTCCTCGTCCAGCGGCTTGGCGAAGCGGGCGTCGGCCACGGTGGTCGAAAGGCCCCGCGTCTCCAGTTCTTCCGCCGCGCGGACGCACTCCGCCAGCCGCGTGCCAAAGGACAAAAGCGCGATCTTCGTGCCTTCGCGCACGACGCGGCCCTTGCCCAGCGCCAGCACCTGGCCGCGCTCCGGCATGTCCACGCCCACGCCCTCGCCGCGCGGAAACCGGAAGGCGGAGGGCCGGTCGTCGATGGCAAGCGATGTCGCCACCATGTGCTTCAGTTCCGCCTCGTCCGCCGCCGCCATCACCACGAAGCCGGGCAGGTTCGCCAGGTAGGCGATGTCGAAGGAGCCGGCATGGGTGGGGCCGTCGGCGCCCACCAGGCCGGCCCGGTCGATGGCGAAACGCACCGGAAGCCCCTGGATCGCAACGTCGTGGACGACCTGGTCATAGCCGCGCTGCAGGAAAGTGGAATAGATGGCGCAGACCGGCTTCATGCCCGCGCCGGCGAGACCCGCGGCGAAGGTCACGGCATGCTGCTCGGCGATGCCCACGTCGAATGTGCGGGCGGGAAAGCGCTTGCCGAAGAGATCGAGGCCGGTACCGGACGGCATGGCCGCGGTGATCGCCACGATGCGGTCGTCTTCTTCCGCCTCGCGGATCAGGCTTTCGGCAAAGACCCTGGTATAGGACGGCGCGTTCGATTTCGCCTTCTTCTGTTCGCCCGTCACCACGTCGAACTTGGCGACGCCGTGATACTTGTCGGCCGCCTGCTCGGCCGGCGCATAGCCCTTGCCCTTGCGGGTCAGCGCGTGAATGAGCACAGGCCCCGTGGCGCGCGCCCGGACCGTGCGCAGCACGGAGAGAAGCTGTTCCATGTCATGCCCGTCAATGGGTCCGACATAGGAAAAGCCCAGTTCCTCGAACAGCGTGCCGCCGACGACCATGCCCTTGACGAGGTGCTTTGCCCGCTCCGCGCCTTCGCGGAAGGGCGGCGGCAGAAGCTCCAGCGCGCTCTTGGCGATGGTCTTGAAATCCTGCAGCGGCTTTTCCGTGTAGAGCCGGGAGAGATAGCGCGACATGGCGCCCACCGGCGGGGCGATCGACATCTCGTTGTCGTTGAGGATGACGAACAGGCGCTTGCCCAGGTGCCCGGCATTGTTGAGCGCCTCGTAGGCCATGCCGGCCGACATGGCGCCGTCACCGATCACCGCGATGGCGTCACCCGTGTCCATGCCGAAGTCGCGCGCCGCGGCAAAGCCCAGCGCCGCCGAGATCGAGGTGGACGAATGGGCCGTGCCGAACGGGTCGTATTCGCTTTCCGTCCGCTTGGTGAAGCCGGATAGCCCGCCGCCCTGGCGCAGCGTGCGGATGCGGTCGCGCCGCCCCGTCAGGATCTTGTGCGGATAGGCCTGGTGGCCGACATCCCAGACGATCTTGTCGCGCGGCGTATTGAAAACCGAATGCAGCGCCACGGTCAGTTCGATGACGCCGAGCGAGGCGCCCAGGTGCCCGCCTGTCACCGAGACCGCGGAAATCGTTTCGGCGCGCAGTTCCTGGGCCAGGCGGGCAAGCTCGCCGTCCGTCAGGCGCTTGAGATCAGCCGGGCTTTTCACCTGGTCGAGAAGCGGCGTATGCGGCCGGTCCTGGGTCACGGTCTTTGCCCCTCCGGAAGTTGATGCCGCTGCGCGGGGCGCGCGGCAATGCATTTTTCTGCGGTCTCAACTAGTTCAGCCGTCACATCTTTGCAACGGGCGTAAAGACACCAGCGGGGTGCACCTTTGGCGCAAGTTGAGGCGGCGGCATGGCGTTTGAGCCGGTTTCGCCCGCCTCAGCGCGGTGTGGCGACCATCTGCAACCCGCCATCGGGCTGCGTCGTCAGTTTTTGCACCGGCCAGGGCTCCGGCGCGCCCGGTGCCATGGCGAAACGGAAGCGGCGCATCAGCACGCCCATGGCGATGACGGCTTCCTGCAGTGCGAAGGCGGCGCCGATGCAGATGCGCGGCCCCGCGCCGAAGGGCAGATACTGGAAACGGTCGATGGCCTCGCGGTTTTCCGGCCAGAAGCGCTCGGGCATGAAGGCTTCGGGCTTCTCCCACAGGAGGCGGTGGCGATGCAGCGTCCAGGGCATGATGAGCACCTGCGTGCCGGCCCTGATCGTGTCGCCCTGCCACTCGAAGTCCCGGATCGCCTCGCGGTTGATCGACGGGGCCGGCGGATAGAGCCTGAGCGCCTCCTCGAAGGCGGCACGCGTGAACGGCATGGCGGCGAGCCAGTCATAGGGATCGGGCACGCTCGCGGTCACCCGGTCCACCTCCTCCTCGATGCGCGCCCGCTCTTCCGGTGCATGCGCCAGAAGGTAGAAGGTCCAGCCGAGCGCCCGCGCGGTGGTCTCGTGCCCGGCGCCGATGAAGGTGATGATGTTGTCCTCCACCTCGTCGCGCGTCAGTCCGTCCGGTCCCTCCGCCTCCAGCAGCAGGGTGAGGAAGTCTTCCGGCGCATTGTCGCCGCGTTCCAGCTTGCCACGCCGCAATTCCATCGTCTCGCGCACGATCTGTCGGAAGAAGGCCAGCGCCTTGCGTCCTCTGAGCCGCGTGATGCGCGGCAGCCAGTCGGGCGCGGCCAGCAGGTCGAGCGGGTCGACACGGCCCATGGTTTCCAGCAAGCGCTCGACGCGGTCGCCGAATTGTTCCGGCTCACCGGCGATCTCGTTGGAGAAGAGCGTTTCGGCCAGGATCTCATAGGTCAGTTGCGTCATGTCATGGGCCATGTCGAAAGGCCCGTCCCGAGTCTCGTAGACCTTGGCGAAACGCTCCGCGCGCTCCAGCATGGGTCCGGCAAACCCGCGAATGTGGCGCGGTGTGAACACCGGCGCCATGGCCTTGCGTCCGCGCTTCCAGGTCTCGCCTTCCGCCGTCAGCAGGCCGTCGCGAAGGATCGGCCGCAGGATCTTCTGGCGCACCCGCGCCATGCGGAAATCGCGGGCATTTTCCACCAGGACATGGCGCACCAGCACCGGATCGTTGACGATGAGAAGCGGCCCGCCGATGCCGCCGCGGATATGGATGACCGGTTCGTTGTAGGAAGGCTCGCCCCAAAGTTCCAGCGGATTGCGATAGACGATGCGCACCATCTGCAGGAAGGAAGGGGGTGACGTCCGCGGTTTCGGCGCGGGCGGGAAAAAGGGCTGCGGGCGGCTGTCCATGGGCGTGTCACTCCGGCTCGCCTTGAAGATAGGTCGCTGCGCCCGGGTCCGCCAGTCGGCGGCTGGAAACAGGGCAGGGGACCGCCTTGCCGGGAAGGGCTGAAATCCCCAGCGCAATGGGGTTCCGGATTTGGAAAAAACCCTTGGGTCGCCTATATCTTGGGCATGTGCGCATGCATGATTCGCCTGCTGTCTTGCGCATTCCAGGACCCGAGAAGAAGAAACGGATCTCCATGAGCGAAACGCCCGAGACAACGCCCGGCGAAAGCCCGGAATATGGCGCTGATTCCATCAAGGTTCTCAAGGGCCTGGATGCGGTGCGCAAGCGCCCCGGCATGTATATCGGCGATACCGACGACGGTTCGGGCCTGCATCACATGGTCTATGAGGTTGTCGACAACGCCATTGACGAGGCGCTCGCCGGCCATGCCGACCGCGTCACCGTGACGCTGAATGCCGATGGATCGGTGACCGTGACGGACAATGGCCGCGGCATTCCCACCGACATCCATCCCGGCGAGGGTGTCTCGGCCGCCGAGGTCATCATGACCCAGCTTCACGCGGGCGGGAAGTTCGACCAGAATTCCTACAAGGTCTCCGGCGGCCTGCATGGCGTCGGCGTGTCCGTGGTCAACGCGCTGTCCGTCATGCTCCGGCTGAAGATCGCCCGCAAGGGCAAGTGGCACGAGATGACCTTCACCCATGGTGTGGCCGACGCCCCGCTCGCCGTCATTGGCGATGCCGGCGACTATACGGGCACCGAGGTGACCTTCCTGCCCTCGTCCGAGACCTTCACCAAGACCGAATTCGACTATGGCACGCTGGAACACCGCCTGCGTGAACTCGCCTTCCTGAATTCCGGTGTGCGAATCGTGCTCACCGACAACCGCCATGCCGATGTCCGGCAGGTGGAACTGCACTATGACGGCGGGCTGGAAGCCTTCGTGCGCTATCTCGACCGCGCAAAGAAGCCGCTGGTCGAGGCGCCGATCGCCATTCTCGGCGAGAAGGACGGCATCACCGTGGAAGTGGCGCTGTGGTGGAACGACAGCTACCACGAGAACGTGCTCTGCTTCACCAACAACATCCCCCAGCGCGATGGCGGCACGCATCTGGCCGGTTTCCGCGGTGCGCTGACGCGCCAGATCACCGGCTATGCCGATTCGTCGGGCATGATGAAGAAGGAAAAGGTGACGCTGACAGGCGACGATTGCCGCGAGGGCCTCACCGCCGTTCTCTCCGTCAAGGTGCCGGACCCGAAATTCTCCTCCCAGACCAAGGACAAGCTGGTTTCGTCCGAAGTCCGGCCCGTGGTCGAAAGCCTCATGAACGAGAAGCTTGCCGAATGGCTGGAGGAGCATCCGGCCGAGGCGCGGGCCCTGGTCGGCAAGGTCGTGGAAGCCGCCGCCGCCCGCGAGGCGGCCCGCAAGGCCCGCGAACTGACGCGGCGCAAGGGTGTCCTCGACATCACCTCGCTGCCAGGCAAGCTGGCCGATTGCCAGGAAAAGGACCCCGCCAAGTCGGAAATCTTCATCGTCGAGGGTGATTCCGCCGGTGGCTCCGCCAAGTCGGGCCGGTCACGCCAGAACCAGGCCATCCTGCCGCTGCGCGGCAAGGTGCTCAATGTCGAACGCGCGCGCTTTGACCGGATGATCTCGTCCGACCAGATCGGCACGCTGATCACGGCGCTCGGCACGGGCATCGGCAAGGACGAGTTCAACCCGGAAAAGCTGCGCTACCACAAGATCATCATCATGACGGACGCCGATGTCGATGGCGCCCATATCCGGACCCTGCTGCTCACCTTCTTCTTCCGCCAGATGCCCGAACTGATCGAGCGCGGGCACCTCTATATCGCTCAGCCGCCGCTCTACAAGGTGACGCGCGGCAAGTCTTCGGTCTACCTGAAGGACGAGGCGGCCTTCGAGAATTACCTGATCGAGAGCGGGCTGGACGAAGCATCGCTTGAACTGGGAACAGGCGAGGTGCGATCCGGGCAGGACCTGCGCGCCGTGATCGACGATGCGCTGGCCGTTCGAACCCTGGTCCAGGGCCTGCATTCGCGCTACGACCGCTCCGCCGTCGAACAGGCCGCGATTGCCGGTGCGCTCGATTCCGCCATCCTGGCCGATCCCGCCCGCGCTGCGGAGATGGCGGCCCGCATTGCCGAACGTCTCGATCTCATCGCCGAGGAAACCGAGCGCGGCTGGGAAGGGCGCGTCAGCCCGGCCAACGACCCCGATGCGTCGGGCTCCGGCGGCTATGTGCTGGAACGCACGGTGCGCGGCGTCAGGGAGGCCGTGCATCTCGATGGCGCGCTGATCGGTTCCGCCGATGCCCGTGCGCTGAACCGCTATGCCGCGCGTCTCGGTGAAATCTACGGCACGCTGCCGGTCCTGCGCCGCAAGGACAAGGCCGAAACCATTGCCGGCCCACTGCAATTGCTCGAAGGCGTATTCGCAACCGGGCGCAAGGGCATCCAGATGCAGCGCTACAAGGGCCTTGGCGAGATGAATTCCGAACAGCTCTGGGAGACGACGCTCGATCCCTCGGCCCGTTCCCTGCTCCAGGTCAAGGTGAACGACGCGACCGACGCCGATTCGCTCTTTGCCCGCCTGATGGGCGACGAGGTGGAGCCGCGCCGTGAGTTCATCCAGGACAACGCCCTGTCCGTGGCCAATCTGGACGTGTGACCTTGGACGCCGTGCAAGCCGTTCATCCCCTTGACGCCGCCATCGCGCTTGAGGAACTGGGGCCAGGCCGCTTCGCCGGAAGGACGTCGCCGGTCTATGCCAACATGGCCGGCCCCTTTGGCGGTGTGACCGCGGCGACCTTCCTCAATGCGGTCATGCTTCATCCTGACAATGCCGGCGATCCGGTAGCCCAGACGGTGAACTTCTGCGGCGCGATTGCCGATGGCGATTTCGAGATCGCCTGCCGGCTGGTGCGCGGCGGAAAATACACGCAGCACTGGCTGCTGGAACTGACGCAGCAGGGCGAGACGCGCGGCACGGCCACCATCGTCACAGGCGCGCGCGGCGAGGTCTTTTCCCATCACGACACCGCCATGCCCGATGCTCCGGCGCCGGAAACCGTGGACGTTATGCCCATGCCGGGCCCGCTCAAGTGGATCGACGCCTATGAGTTCCGTTTTGTCGAGGGCCGTCCGGAAATCGCGGCGGAACCCTTCGAGCCGTTGCGCGACAGCCGCTCGCTGTTGTGGATCGCCGACCGGCCGCGCCGCCCGCTCGATCACCTGTCGCTGGCCGCCATCGCCGACAGTTTCCTGCTGCGCCTTCTGAAGGTGCGCGGCACCTGGGCGCCCATGGGCACCGTGTCGCTGACCACCTATTTCCACGCCACGGCGGACGAGATCTCCCGGCACGGCGACGGCCCGGTCCTCGGCCAGGCCATCTCCAAGCGCATGCATGCGCAGTTCTTCGACCAGCACATGGAACTCTGGGCCGCTGACGGAACGCTTCTGGCCACCGGCGCGCAGGTCGCCTGGTACAAGACCTGACACGCGAATTCCGGTAAAGTGAAAAGGCCGGAAGCCTTGCTGCCTCCGGCCCTTGTTCATGGAAAAGGCAAAGTGCCTCAGGCGGCGCTCTCGAGAACCATCGTGCCTGCGCCCGTGTTCGAGATCGGGATGTGGTAATTCTCGGTGACCTTGGTCACCTTGTCGCCCAGCGCGCCGCGCATCATCATCCACATCAGGAATTCGGTGCCCTGCGCGCCGGCCTTCTCCACCAGTTCGTGGCGCGTGATCTTCGTCAGCGCGACGGGGTCGTCGACGATCTTCTCCATGCACATCTCGTCGAAGTCGCGGTTGATGAAGCCCGCCCGCTCGCCGTCGAGCTGGTGCGACAACCCGCCGGTGCCCAGCACCACCACCTTGATGTCCTCCGGCCAGGCGCGGATGGCGTCGCCCATCGCGCGGCCGAAATCATAGGCACGCTTGAGCGTCGGGATCGGGTGCTGCACGGTGTTGGCCGAAACGGGGATCACGCGCGGCATGTCCGGCCCGCGATCGGGCCAGAAAAGCTGCATCGGCACGGTGAAGCCGTGGTCGACCGGCAATTCCTGGCAGGACGTCACGTCGAACTCGTGTTCCACCATGTGCTCGATGATGTGCCAGGACAGTTCCGGATAGCCCGGATAGGGGGCCATGACGGGAAGCCCCCAGCCTTCGTCGGCATTCTGGTATTCATGTGCCGCACCAATGGCGAAGGTGGGCATCTGGTCCAGGAAGAAGGCGAGGCCGTGGTCGTTGTAGATGACCACCGCCACGTCGGGCTTGTGGTCGGCCAGCCATTGGTGAACCGCCGGATAGCCGTCGAAGAACGGCTTCCAGTAGGGATCGTCATAAAGCTTCTTCGCGATCGCGTTGCCGACCGCGGGAATGTGGGATGTGGTCAGTCCGCCGATGATCGTGGCCATGGTTACTTCCTCCCCGCCGCCAGCAGTTTTTCCTTGAAGGCTTCCGTCGTCATGCCGGTCTGCTGCGCGCCGACATCCTGCACCGAGAGGCCGAAAATGCCGGCGAGCTTTGCGAGATAGTAGATGTTGCCGCCCGCCTCGATCATCTTGAGGACATTGAGCGAGCGCACCGCGTCCTTCTGGGCGTCGGTCAGCTTGTATTTCGTCATGTAGGCTTCCGGGTCCGCCTTGAAGGCCGCCCGGTTGTCCGCCTCGTTGAACGAGTAGCACATCTTGTTGAGCTGGTAACCCTTCATGGCCTGGCGGCCGTCAAAGAGCGTTGTCCCCGGGATGGAGACGTGATGGTCGAATGGAGCCTGTTCCATGGGCCCTTCCTTTCTCGTCGTTTCTCCTGTCCCTCCGGGCACGCTGGCCCTTCTTTTATCGACCCCAGTAAAGGCGCATCGGGTTGTCCACCAGAAGCGCTTTCCGGAGTTCTTCGTTGACGGCGATCTTCGGGATGAAGTCGGTCAGCTTGCCGTCATCGGGCATGTGCGACTTCATGTTCGGGTGCGGCCAGTCGGTGCCCCACAACACGCGGTCCGGGAAGGTCTCCACGATCCGTCTTGCAAACGGCACCACGTCATCATAGCCGTCCGGCCCGGTGACGGACAGGCGCTCCGGACAGGAGACCTTCGACCAGATGTTTTCGTTGCCGGCCATCAGGTCGACGAAGCGCTGGAAACCGGGGCTGTCCACGCCGGCCGCGATGTCCGGCCGGCCCATGTGGTCGACGACGATGGTGGTGCGCAATTGCTTGAGGAAGGGCGTCAGGTCTTCGAGATCCTGCGCCTCGAAATAGACCACGATGTGCCAGCCGAGCGTGGCAATCTTGTCCGCGATGCCGAGGAAAACCGCCTTGGGCGTGGCGTCCACCAGCCGCTTGACGAAGTTGAAGCGCACGCCGCGCACGCCGGCCTCGTCCATCGCCTTGAGTTCATCCATGGTGATGTCCGGGCCGACGGAAGCTACGCCGCGCGCCTTGTCGCCGGCCGCGCGGCAGGCATCCACCAGCGCCCGGTTGTCCTTGCCGTGGCAGGTGGCCTGCACGATCACGTTGCGCGAGAAACCGAGGAAATCGCGCAGTTCGAACAGCTTTTCCTTCGGTGCGTCGCAGGGGGTGTATTTGCGCTCCGGCGCGTAAGGGAACACGTCGCCGGGTCCGAAGACGTGGCAATGGGCATCCACAGCGCCCGGCGGCGGCGTGAAGGCCGGCTTCGACGGGTTCGGGTGGAAGGGCAGCCAGTCCGGATCCATGGTGAATTGGGTCATTCTCTTTCCTTCGTCGTCAGGCGCCAAAGACGGTGCCGTCGAAAAGCTTGCGCGCGGTGCGCAATATGCCGGCGCTCTCCATCGTCCCGTCCTCGTTCATCTCGGCGATCACGGTCATCTCGCCGGTGGGATGCTCGATGGCGAGCGCCTTGCGGCTGCCCTCGGGGATGGACGCCATGTCCGCGGCCGGCGAACCGGGCAGCAGGCAGGCGGTTGCCACCGACACTGCGCCCAGCACGCCGATGGAGGCATGGCAGCGGTGCGGGATGAAGGTGCGCGTGGAAATCGCGCCGCCATTCAGCGCCGGGCTGACCATGGTCATCTTCGGCACGGATTTCCTTTCCACGTCGCCGAGATTCATCATCGGCCCGCATTTGAGCCGGATCGCTTCCAGCCTGGCGCGAAGGGGTTCGTTGGCTTCCAGTTCCTCGCGCGTCTCGGTGCCGGTGATGCCCATGTCCCCGGCCCGCAGCACGACGCAGGGCATGCCGTTGTCGATCATGGTCACCTCCACACCCTCCACCACGTCCACCGCATTGCCGGTCGGCAGCAGCGCGCCGCAGGAGGAACCTGCCGTGTCGCGGAAGGTCAGCGGAATGGCGGCAGCCGTGCCTGGAACGCCGTCGATGCGGGCGTCGCCCCGGTAGGTCACGCGCCCGCCCGGCGTCTGCACGCGGGCGACCGCGATCTGGCCGGTGTTCTCCATATAGATCGAGACCCCGGTCTCGCCGTCCTGTGCCGCCACGAGGCCGCGCTCGATGGCGAACGGGCCGATCCCGGCAAGGATATTGCCGCAGTTCTGCGCGTCGGTCACGATGGCCTGGTCGACGAAGACCTGCAGGAAGAGGTAATCCACATCCACGCCCGGCCGGTCCGATTTCCTTACAACCGCGACCTTCGAGGTCAGGGGATCGGCCCCGCCCATACCGTCGATCTGGCGGCTGTCGGGCGAACCCATCATGGCCAGCAGGAAGGCATCGCGCGCGGCCGTGTCGGAGGGCAGGTCGCCGGCCAGGAAATAACCGCCCTTGGAGGTGCCGCCGCGCATCCACATGCAGCGGATGCCACTATCGGGCGCCTCAGACATATTTCAGGCCCTTTTCGGCCAGCCGCCCGCGCATGTTGTAGATGTCGAGGCCGAGTTCGCCGGCGGCCAGCCGCTTGCGTTTCTCTTCCTCCGCATCCATGCGCTTGCGTGCCTTGGCCAGCACGTCGGCCGCTTCCTCCCGGCGCACCACGCAGACGCCGTCATCGTCGGCGACGATCACGTCGCCGGGGCGCACATATTCCCCGGCGCAGACGATCGGGACATTCACCGATCCGAGCGTCTCCTTGACCGTTCCCTGGGCGAACACCGCCTTCGACCAGACCGGGAATTTCATGGCCGTCAGGTCGCGCGTGTCGCGCACCCCGGCATCGATGATCAGGCCGACGCCGCCGCGCGCCTGCATGGAGGTCGCCAGCAGGTCGCCGAAATAGCCGTCCTCGCAGGGGCTGGTCGGTGCCAGCACGAGAATGTCGCCGGCCTTGACCTGCTCGATGGCCACGTGAACCATCCAGTTGTCGCCGGGCGGCGCGGAAATGGTGACAGCCGAGGCCGCCACCTGCGCACCGGAATAGATCGGCCGCATGTAGGAGGCCAGCAGGCCCTTGCGGCCCTGCGCCTCGTGAACGGTGGCGACGCCGGCTTCCGCCAGCCCCTTGATGACGTCCGGATCTGCCCGCTCGATGGTCTGGACGACGACGCCCGCTTGCGTGGTGGAACCGGCCATGGCCTTGCCTCCTTGTTCTGCGATCAGAGTTCGTCGACGGTGCGCGGGAAGACCGACTGGAAACCCTCGGCGAAACGCGCATTGCGCCCGCCCGACTGGCCGCCGGAATTGCGGCGGAAATGGTTGCCGCGGTTTTCCGCGACATTGGTGTAGAAGTGCCAGAGATGCTCCTGGCCCTCCATGCATTCGATGGCCGCCTTCTTCTTCTCCCAGACCGGGGTGATGTCGAGGAACACGTCCGGCTTCCAGCCCATCTGCTCGGTCTGGTGCGGCTCGAACAGGTAAAGCTGCGGCGCGCCGAGCACCTTCTGGCCCGGATTGTGGCCCCAGGCCTGGGCGATCATGCGGCATTCCAGCACGAACTTGGTCGTGTTCATGTGGTCGGTATTGTAGGGGTCCCACATCGAATGGCTCATCATGAAGGCCGGCTGGACGGCGCGGATGAGATCGACGGTCCTGTCGCGGGCTTCCGGCCCGAAATCGAGCGGGTAGTCGCCCAGGTCGAAGAACTGGATGTCATGCACGCCGAGCGCCTTGGCAGCGTTCTCCGCTTCCTTGCGGCGTGCGTCCTTGACCACCTGCAGCGTCATGCCGTCCTGCTTCCACAGCTTGGCGCTCTCGCCGCGCTCGCCATAGGACAGGCAGCAGACGGTGACGTTGTAGCCCAGCTCCTGGTGCAGGGCGATGGCACCGCCGGCCCGCCAGACGAAATCGGCGGCATGGGCGGAGATGATCAGGGCGGTCTTGTTGGCGGACATGTGCGTTTCCTTCCCGTGGCAGACGGCGGACTGCCGTGATGGTCGTTTTCTCACTGTAGCGCCGCCACCGGCCAGCCCGCCAATCCGAAGACAAGCCATGGCATAAGCTTTTGCTATAGGATATGATCCAGCGCAAACGCCCGGGGCTTTGTCATGACCGAAAACCTGCCCAATTTCCGACACCTGCGGGTCTTTCGCGAGGTTGCCCGTCTTCATTCGGTCAGCGCCGCCGCCGAACAGGTCCATCTGTCGCAGCCCGCCGTCACCCAGGCCGTTGCCAAGCTGGAGGGCGAACTGGGCGCAGCCCTGTTCGAGCGCCGCAGCGACGGCATGTACCTCACCGGGATCGGCGCCACGTTTCTGGAGCGCGTGGCGGCGGCGCTCGACCATGTGGAGGCCGGCGCCCGCGAGGCCAGCCGCGTCGGCCTTCGCCATGCCGGGCGCGGCTTCACGCGCTTCGACCGCCTGATCACCTCGGCGCAACTGCGTGCGCTGGCCGCCCTGTCGGACGCGTCGAACTTCTCCATGGCGGCACGCGCGCTCGGGGTTTCGCAGCCCTCGGTCCATCGCGCCGCGCGCAACCTGGAGAAAGTCACGGGAATCGAACTGTTCCGGAGTGCGCCCGAAGGCGTCTCGCTCACCCATGCCGCCCAGGCCCTCGCCCAGCGCACCAAGCTGGCCTTTGCCGAATTGAAGCAGGGCTTCGAGGAGATCGGCGAGCACCTGGGACGCGATTCCTCCGTCATCACGGTCGGATCGCTGCCGCTGGCGCGCAGTTTCATCATGCCGCGCGCGATAAATGCCATGGTCGCCGCCCGTCCCAATGTGCAGATCCGCGTCATCGACGGCGTATATGAAACCCTGCTGGCGCGCCTGCGCTCCGGCGAGATCGACGTCCTCATCGGTGCGCTGCGTTACCCGCCGCCGGCCGACGACCTGGCGCAGGAACGCCTGTTCGACGATCCGCTGACCATAGTGGCCGGATCCCGCCATCCGCTCGCCGGCCGGCGCAACGTGTCCATCGCCGAAACGCTGGACTGGCCGTGGGTGGCGCCGCCCCGCCCGACACCGGCCGGGAGCTACCTTTTCGATACGCTCCGCATTCACGAGCGCGAGCAGACACCGGTGCGTGTCGTGTCATCCTCGCTGGCGCTCCTGCGCGGCCTGCTGACGAGCGGCGACTACATCACCATTATATCGGCGCACCAGATCCGGCACGAGATCGAGCAGGGCCTTCTGGTGCCGCTCGATGTTCCCCTTGAAGCCAGCAGCCGTGCCATCGGCCTGACTTTCCGGGAGGGATGGCGTCCGACCCCGGCCCAATCGCTGTTTCTCGGCCTTGTCCGCGATGCCGCGCGCGAAGCGATCGGAAATCCTGCCTGAGTCTGTCGCTATACAGAAAATCAATACCGCCCTTGGCGTTCCAATGTGCGCCGCCGCTGCCTTGCTGCTATGTTTGCGGCAATGAAGGAAGATTTCGAGGGAAACGCCATGCAGGAACGCCAGGACCTGCCGGATGCGTCGCGCCGGGGGGCCATCGCGCTGATCGGTTTCGGCGAGGCCGCACAGGCCTTCACCGCCGGCTGGCAGTCCGCGGTCGACGGCTTCGCGCCACGCGCCTTCGACGTCAAGACCGCCGATCCCGCGGCGCGCGCCGCCAAGCAGGCCGACTATGACCGCTGCGGCGCCGACGGCTTCGACACGCTTTCCGAAGCCCTCGATGGCGCGGATGTTGTTTTTTCCCTCGTCACCGCCGACCAGGCCAACGCCGCGGCCGAAGCAGCCGCTGCCTGCCTGCCGCGCGGCGCCTTGTTCTTCGACTGCAATTCCTGTTCGCCGGGTGCCAAGCGCCACTCCCAGGCGGCCATCGAGGCTGCGGGCGGGCGCTATGTCGATACCGCCGTCATGGCGCCGGTCCATCCCGGTCTGCACCGCACGCCGCTGCTGGTCGCCGGTTCCCATGTCGATGATGCGCTTGCGCTTCTGGCGTCGCTGGACATGAAGGCGAAGCCGGTCGATGGTGGCGTCGGCGCCGCCTCGGCCATCAAGATGACCCGCTCGGTCATGATCAAGGGGCTGGAAGCCCTCGTGCTGGAATGTGTGCTGACCGGCCGCGCCAATGGCGTGGAAGATGCGGTACTCGATTCGCTCGATGCGTCCTTCCCCGGATTCGACTGGCGCCGGCGCGCGGCCTACATGATGGAGCGCGTGATGACGCACGGCATCCGCCGCGCCGCCGAGATGCGGGAAGTGGCGCTGACCGTGGACGAGGCCGGATTGCAGGGCCGCATGGCGCGCGCCACCGCCGAATGGCAGGACGAGGTCGGCGCGATGAAGCTCGATGCCGCGTCGATCAGCGAGGATGCCGGCGCGCTGGCCGACGCACTCCTGGAAAGCATCGCCGCTTCAGCGGAAAGGAAGCGCGCCTGAAGGCGCGGAAACAAGGGAAGAGGCCCATGGAAAAGGAATACGAGGACATTCCGGGCACGTTCGTGTTCGATGCCGACCGCTCCCGCGAGGGCTACTGGCTCAACCAGTTCTGCATCTCGCTTCGGCTGGAAAAGAACCGGCAGCAATTGCGCGACGACCCGGAAGCCTACATGGCGAAATTCGCCATGACCGAGGACCAGAAGCAGGCCGTGCGCGACCGCGCCTGGAACCGGCTGCTCGAACTGGGCGGCAACATCTACTACACGTCCAAGCTCGCCGCCTTCGACGGCATCACCTTCCAGGATCTCGCCGCCAAGATGACCGGCATGAGCCGCGAGGACTATCGCGACATGATGCTGCATGGCGGCCGCTCCATCGAAGGCAACCGCTTCAAGAGCGAGTGGGAAGAAAAAGGAAAAGAATAATGGCCAAGATCACCGCAGGCGTGGGCTGCTCCCACGTGCCCGCCATCGGCGTGGCGATGGATACCGGCATCACGGACCAGCCCTACTGGCAGCCGGTCTTCAAGGGCTTCGAATTCTCCCGCGACTGGATGAAGAAGAACAAGCCCGACGTCATCTTCCTAGTCTACAATGACCATTGCACGGCTTTCGACGCCTCCTGCATTCCCACCTTCGCGCTGGGCTGCGCGGCCGAGTTCCAGCCGGCCGACGAGGGCTGGGGGCCGCGCCCCGTGCCGGTTGTCAAGGGGCACCAGAAGCTGGCCAGCCATATCGCCCAGTCGGTCATCCTCGACGAGTTCGACCTGACCATCATGAACGAGATGGAGGTGGATCATGGCCTGACCGTGCCGCTGTCGGTCATGTTCGGCGAGCACGGGCCGGATGATGAATGGCCCTGCCAGGTCATCCCGCTGGCCGTCAACGTGGTGCAGTATCCCGCCCCGCTCGGCCGCCGCTGTTATGCGCTGGGCAAGGCCATCCGCAAGGCCATCGAGAGCTACCCGGAAGACCTCAACGTCATGGTCTTCGGAACGGGCGGCATGAGCCACCAGTTGCAGGCAGGCCGCGCCGGTCTCATCAACGCGGATTTCGACAAGCGCTTCCTCGATCTGCTGACGGAGGACCCGGAAGCCGGCGCCAATATCAGCCATGTCGAATATCTCCGCGAATCCGGCTCCGAGGGCATCGAGATGGTCATGTGGTATGTCATGCGCGGCGCGCTGAACGACAAGGTTCGGGAGGTGCATCGCCACTACCATGTGCCGGCCTCCAACACCGCCGTCGGCCATATCATTCTGGAAAACGTTTAAGGGAGCAGTTTCATGCGGATCTGTGTCGCCGGCGCCTATGGCGCATTCGGCATCAAGCATCTCGATGCACTGGCCAATATCGAGGGCGTGCAGGTCACGTCCGTCATGGGCCCGACGAAGGAGAAGATCGAGGCGCTGGCGCGCGAACGTGGCATTGGCCATGCCGCCACCACGCTGGAGGAATGCATCGCGCGCGAGGACGTGGATGCGGTCATCCTGTCGACCCCGACCCAGCTTCACGCGAAACAGGCCATTGCCTGCATGGAGGCCGGCAAGCATGTGCTCGTCGAGATCCCCATGGCCGACAGCCTGGCCGATTCCATTGCCGTGGTGAAAAAGCAGAAGGAAACCGGGCTCGTGGCCATGGCCGGCCAGGTGCGCCGCTTCAACCCGTCCCACCAGTGGATCCACAACCGCATCAAGGCCGGCGAACTGAAGGTCCAGCAGATGGACGTCCAGACCTATTTCTTCCGTCGGTCCAACATGAACGCCAAGGGCGAGCCGCGCTCCTGGACCGACCACCTGCTCTGGCACCATGCCTGCCACACGGTCGACCTGTTCCAGTACCAGACCGGCGAGACCTGCTCGCAGGCCTTTGGCCTGCAGGGCCCGATCCATCCCGAACTCGGCATCGCCATGGACATGTCCATAGGCATGAAGGTACCGTCAGGCGCCATCTGCACCCTGTCGCTGTCCTTCAACAATGACGGGCCGCTCGGGACCTTCTTCCGTTATATCTGTGACAACGGCACCTATATCGCCCGCTATGACGATCTCTATGACGGCTACGAAAAGCCCGTCGACCTGTCGGGCGTCGCCGTCTCCAACAACGGCATCGAACTGATCGACCGGGAATTCGTCTCCGCGATCCGTGAAGGCCGCGAGCCGAACGGCGCGGTCGGGCAGGTGCTGGGCGCCATGGAAACGCTCGACAAGATCGAGAAGTGCTTCTGACGTTTCACGCCGGATAGGAACAGTTCCGGAGGGGCGTGCGGCGGGCCGTGCGCCCCTTTGGCGTTTCAGGAGAGCACGGATCGCGGGAAGTGCAGGCTGACCACCATGTTGGGCGCGTTGACGATCTCGCTGATCCGCAGGTCGGCGCAGACGGAGCACAGCATGTAGGCATCCTCCGGCGTCATCCCGTGCTCATGCGCCATGAGGTCGATCATCCGGGAAACGGCCTCCCGCGCCGCCTGCATCAGGTCCGGGCCGATACCCGTCGTCACCTCGTGGCCCTCCCGCCCGATGTCGTCCGCCACCCGGCCCGGCGTGCGAAAGCGTGGCGACGGCGGCGCTTTGCCCTTGATGACGTCGAACGTCACGACTGCTTCCATAGCGCTTTCAATGGCCGTGCCGCAGACCTCGCCGTCGCCCTGGGCGGCGTGGGTATCGCCCATGGAGAACAGCGCGCCCTCCACTTCCACCGGCAGATGGAGCGTCGCCCCGGCGGTCAGGTGCCGGATGTCCATGTTGCCGCCCACATTGCGTGGCGGGATGACCGGATGGGTTCCGGCCGCGTGCGGGGCGACGCCGAGCGTGCCGGCAAAGGGGCGGACGGGAATGCGTGCGAAACCGGAAAACAGCGCGTCCTGCCGTCCTGACGCATCGTATTGCCACAGATGCAGGCGCGGGTCGGGGAACTGGTCGGCCAGCAGGCCGAAACCCGGTATGAGTGCCGTCCAGCCGAAGCCCGATGGCCTGAAGGCCTCGATGGTGATTTTCAGCGTGTCGCCGGGGCTTGCCCCGTCAATGAAGACCGGTCCGGTGACCGGATTGACCTTTTCCGGCGCCATGGTGGCAATGTCGGCCGCCGTGCTGCCCGGATGATAGTGTCCGCAGCCGGCGTCGAGACATTCGAAGGCGGCGGTCTCGCCAGGCGCCACCGTCAGGACGGGGCTGTTGTCCCGGTTCCAGCCGAAATGGTGATGGTGGTTGTGGATCGTGTGCGCGTGGAGTGGCGACATGGCAGCCTCCTCCGCCGGAAGACTGGCAGTCCGGGCAACTTCGTTCAAGGTCTGACCGTCCGGAAAAAAACGTCAGGACCTTAGACAGATTGTTAACAAGCGCACGCTAAATTTCGCATCGAAGACAGGTTCCTGTGGCATGACGCCTTTCACTTCACGGCCTTCGTGCCGGATGATTTTCCAGATCGGTGGCGATTGATCCGGCGACGGCCCCGGCCGGTTTCCGGATGCGAGGCGATGGCCAACCGATCCACCTTTTTGGCTGCGGCGGCGGCGCTCGACGAACGGTTCTGAAAAACTGGACACGGCTGTGATGAATGCAAATCCGAAGGAATGCGAAGGCGAAGAGGTGGCGGGCCGTCCGTTCAGGGCCGGGTCCGGCATGGAAGAACTGGACCGCATCGCCGCGATCGGCGACGCCGCGATGGCCAGGGCGAAACGTCACCTGACCGCACCGCTGCCGCCGATCTACGATGTCTGGTACAATTACGTGGAAGGGTCCAACGAGGAGATCCGTCATCGTGTGGACAGCCTGCTCGCCGGATCGTCGACCATCAGTACCTACGACCTGCTGCAGATCCACAACGAGTTCCTGGCCACTGACATGGCGAGGCAAGGCGAACTGGATGACGCCAAGGCCCGGCTCGACACCGAGATCAACGACATCCTCAACATGATCCGCCTGCATGTCCTGTCGAGCGACAGATACTGCGACGACCTGTCGGCGAAGTCTTCCAGCATTCACGAAAGCAGCAGCCTCGACCTGATTCGCGAGACGATTGCCGGCCTCATCAGCGAAAACGAGAAGATGCGCGACGACACGATGGCCCTCTCGCGCGGTCTTGAGCAGTCGCGTACCCAGATCGAGAAGCTGCACGATGCCTTGCAGGAATCACAGCGCAACGAGATGACCGATCCGTTGACCGGGCTTGCCAACCGGCGCGCATTCCAGATCTGGCTTGCCCGCGAGATGGAGGAGGCCGCGAAGACCAACCGGCCCTTGAGCATGGTTTTCGCCGATATCGACCATTTCAAGCAGATCAATGACACGTTCGGCCATGTGATCGGCGACGAGGTGCTGAAATATTTCGGCCGCTTGCTCAAGACCCAGACCGACGATTGCGATATCGCCTCGCGTTACGGCGGCGAGGAATTCGCCATCCTGCTGCCGGGCGCGAAATCGGGCGAGGCATGGAAGAAGGCCAACCAGATCCGGGATCTCCTGGCGAAGACGAAACTGGTTGTCACCAAGACAAACGTGCCCATCGGCACGGTGACCGCGTCCTTCGGCGTTGCCGAATTCGCCTCCAACGACGACTACGTGTCCTTCATCGAGCGGGCCGACCGGCAGCTTTACATCGCCAAGCAGAACGGGCGAAACCGCGTCGAGGCCTGAACGGCGGGCAATCAGGCCCGCAAGGGCACCAGGTTGTGCGCGAACTGGTCCGTGCAGGCCGACCAGGAGAATTGCAGCGCGAAATCGCGGCAAGCCTGGCGGTCGATGGCCAGCGCGTCGAGCGCGGCCTGCCGCAGGTCTTCCGACAGCACGCCGCAGGAGGCCCCGCCCAGGATGTCGGCCGGCCCGTGCACGGGATAGGCGGCAACCGGTGTGCCGCAGGCCAGCGCTTCCAGCACCACCATTCCGAAGGTCTCGAAGCGCGACGGCATGACGAAGACGTCGGCCGCGGAAAGATGCCTGGCGATGTCATCGCCCGTGCGGTATCCGAGGAAATGGACATCCGGCCAGGCGGCCTTGTAGGCACTCAGGCTCGGCCCGCCGCCCACCACCACCTTGGAACCCGGCAGGTCGAGGCGGAAGAAGTCCTCCAGGCTCTTTTCCTTCGCGACACGGCCCAGATACATGAAGACCGGGCGCGGCAAATCGAGGAAATCCGGGTCATAGCCCGGCACGCCCCGCCACGGCCGGAACAGCGTGGTGTCGACGCCCCGGCCCCATTGCGTGATGTTGCGGTAGCCGCGCCCGGTCAGTTCGTCCTCCAGGCTCTTCGTCTGCACCATCATGCGCGCGCCGGCATTGTGGAACCAGCGCTGCAAAAGATGCGCATGATCCGGGTTCATGCCGGTCCGGTGCCGGAGATAGTCCCCGTAGCGGGTGTGGAAGGAGGTGGTGAACTGCCATCCCTCCTTGCGGCAGATGCGCCGCATGGCAAGCCCGATGGGGCCTTCGACCGGGATGTGGATGGCATCCGGCCGGAACTCCTCCACCAGCGCGCGCAGGCTGCGCCCGGGAAACAGCGCCAGCCGGACTTCCGGATAGCCGGGCGCGGCAAGCGAGGGGAACCGGTCCGGTCCCGTCACCAATACGGCATGCCCTTCGGCGGCAAGATGCTGGCGCGTCGTCTCGAAGACGCGCACGACGCCGTTGATCTGCGGGTGCCAGGCATCGCTGGCAATCATGATGCGCATGGCATGTCTCCCGCTGTCGCACGGATTTCATGTGATTGCGCTCTTGTGCGCCGCGAAAGGCGGCCGCGTGGCCGATTTGGCAATGGCACCATCGGGAGAGGGAACATGAAAGTCCTCATTCTGGGCGGCGACGGTTTCTGCGGCTGGCCCACATCCTTGCATTTCGCGGCCCGTGGCCATGAGGTCACGATTGCCGACAATCTGGTCCGCCGCGAAACCGATCGCGAACTGGGCTGTGGAAGCCTGACGCCGATTGCACCCATCGGGGAACGTCTTTCCGCCTGGAGGGCGACAGGGAATCGCCCGGTCAACGATATCCGGCTGGATGTGGCACGCGACTATGACGGTCTTGTTACGCTGCTGAAGCGGCTGAGCCCTGAGGTGATCGTGCACTTTGCCGAACAGCGCGCCGCGCCCTATTCGATGAAGTCGCCGCGCCACAAGCGCTACACGGTGGACAACAACGTGTCGGCCACCCACGGGGTGCTCTGCGCCATGGTCGAGGCGGCGCCGGATGCCCATCTGGTGCATCTGGGCACCATGGGTGTCTATGGCTACGGAAAGACCAGGGGGATGGAAATCCCGGAAGGCTATATCGGGGCGACGCTGCGTTCGGGCGGCCAGAGCGCCGACGTGGACATTCTCTACCCGACCGATCCGGGCAGCGTCTATCACATGACGAAATCGCTGGACCAGATTCTGTTCCAGTTCTACGCGAAGAACGATCGTCTGGCGATCACCGACCTGCACCAAGGCATTGTCTGGGGCACCAACACACCCGAGACCGATCTGGTCGACACGCTGGTCAACCGGTTCGACTATGACGGCGACTATGGCACGGTGCTCAACCGTTTCCTGATGCAGGCGGCCATCGGCCATCCGCTGACGGTTCACGGCACCGGTGGCCAGACCCGGGCCTTCATCCACATTCGCGACACGGTGCGTTGCATCGAACTGGCGGCCCTCAATCCGCCGCGGCGCGGCGAACGGGTGCGGATCATGAACCAGATGACGGAAACGCACCGCGTCCGCGATCTCGCGGCGATGATCTCGGGCATGACCGGCGTGCCGGTCCAGGCCATGGAGAACCCGCGCAAGGAGGCGCCCGAGAACGACCTGCGCGTGGCCAATGACACGCTGGTCAATCTCGGCCTCAAGCCGACTCGCCTTTCCGACGGGCTGATGCAGGAGGTCTTCGATGTGGCCATGCGCCATGCCAACCGCTGCGACAGATCCAGGATCGTCGCCACCGCCCGCTGGTAGGCCGTTACGGGTTGCGCGCCTGGCCTTGCGGGCCGGGACACGTCCGTCTACCTGTTTTCGATCAGGCGCCATTCGGCGCGCGCATGAGAGGGCTGGCCATGCAGGGCAGGCTCGTAGTCATTGTCGGCCCGAGCGGTTCGGGCAAGGATACGCTGATCGGCTGGTTGCGCCGCCATGTCGGCGAAGATGCCGGCGTCCTCTTCGTCCGGCGTGTCATCACCCGGCCTGCCGATGCAGGCGGCGAGGACCATGAAGCCGCCACGCCCGCGCGGTTCGAGGCCATGGAGCGCGAGGGTGCCTTCTGTGTCACCTGGCAGGCCCATGGCCTCTCCTATGGCATTCCTGCCGGCACGCTCGATCATGTGCGCGCCGGCGGCACGGCGGTCGTCAACGGGTCGCGAAAGGCCCTTCCGGTCATTCGCGCGGTATTTGACAATGTGCTTGTCATTCTTCTCACCGTCGATCCGGCCGAACTACGCCGCCGCCTCGGCGAACGGGGCCGCGAGACCGAGGCGGAAATCCGCGAACGTCTGGAGCGCGCGCGTCTCGACTTTGCGCGCAACGGGGCCATTGTCGAGGTCGACAACAGCGGCCCGGTGGAAGCGGCCGGGCGGCGTGTTCTTGCGCTGATGGAAGAAGACCGTCCCGCTCGGGACTGATCCCGCGCCGTGCACGAGGGCGGTTGCGACGGGGACCGTCACACGACTGCAACGCAAATCGGTTCTAAGGCGGCGAACGCAGCCAGTGACCGGATCGCACGCATGACCAAGCCGGCAAAGTTTCGAAGCCTCTTCCTGTCCGACGTCCATCTCGGGACGCCCGATTGCCAGGCGCCCATGCTCCTGGACTTCCTGCGCGAACACGATGCGGAAACGATCTACCTCGTCGGCGACATCGTCGATTGCTGGCGCATGAAGCGCCGCGGTTTCTACTGGCCGCAAAGCCACAACGACGTGGTCCAGAAACTGCTGCGCAAGGCCCGTGCCGGCGCCCGCATCGTCTACGTGCCCGGCAATCACGACGAGGTTCTCCGGCAATACCAGGGTGTCCACTTCGGCGGTATCGAGGTTTGCGACCGGCTGATCCATGAAACGGCGGACGGAAAGCGCCTGCTGGTGCTTCATGGCGACCAGTTCGACATGGTCGTGCTGAACCACAAGTGGCTCGCCCACCTGGGCGACTGGGCCTATGCCCTGGCCATGTGGGCCAACAAGTGGCTCAACCGCGGCCGCCGCCTCCTGGGGATGGAATACTGGTCCATTTCGAAATGGGCCAAGCTGAAGGTCAAGCGTGCGGTGAACTATATCGGCGATTTCGAGACGGTGCTGGCCGAGGAGGCCCGCAAGGAAGGCGCCGACGGCATCGTGTGCGGCCATATCCATCATGCCGCCAACGAGATGATGGGCTCCATCCGCTATCTCAACACGGGCGACTGGGTGGAAAGCTGCACGGCCATTGTCGAACACGAGGATGGCCGGCTCGAGATCATCGACTGGGCGCGCATCGCTGCCGCCCGCGCCCGCGCGGGCAATGTCGAGCCGGTCCCCGCCGCTGCCGCCCGCGCACGCCGCGCGGCCTGATGAACCCGTCCGGAAAAGGGAAGAGACCACGATGACACAGGGCAATGCACTGACGGTCGGCAAGCGGCTGGGCGAAGCCGTGCACCGGAACCCGGCCCTTTCGCCGGATGGCCTCCTGGAGCGCATTTTCTCCAGCGCGTTTCGCGGCCTCGTCTATCCGCAGATCTGGGAGGATCCGGTCGTCGACATGGAAGCGCTGGAGATCCGGCCCCATCACGAGATGGTCTGCATCGCGTCCGGCTCCTGCAATGTCCTGTCCTACCTGACCGCGAGCCCACGCTCGATCACGGCGGTCGATCTGTCGCCTGCCCATGTCGCGCTCGGCCGGCTGAAGCTCGCCGCCGCGTCTCATCTCCCCGGCCCCGGCGATTTCATGCGGTTCTTCGGCCATGGCGACGATCCCGTCAATGTCATCGCCTATGAGCGCTTCATCGCCGACAACCTCGACCGCGAGACCCGCGCCTGGTGGGAGCGTCGCGGCCTCGACGGGCGTCGCCGCATCTCCATGTTCACCCGCGGATTCCACCGGCAGGGCCTGCTTGGCCGGTTCATCCTCGCCGGTCACTTGCTGGCGCGCCTGCATGGCGTCGATCCGCGCGATCTGGTGGCATGTACCACGCGGGAGGAGCAGGAGCGGTTCTTCGAGGAAAGGCTCGCCCCGCTCTTCGACCGTCCTTTCGTGCGCTTCCTGACATCGCGCCGGGCCTCGCTTTTCGGTCTGGGCATTCCGCCCGCCCAATACGAGGCGCTGGCCGGGCCGGATGGCGACATGGCCGGTGTCCTGCGCGAACGGACCCGCAAGCTGGCCTGCGGCTTTGCGCTGTCGGACAATTATTTTGCCTGGCAGGCCTTTGCCCGCCGATACGACCGCAGCAGCTTCGCATCGCTGCCGCCCTATCTCGAAGCGGCGAACTTCCGTACCCTGCGCGCCAATGCCCGCCGCGCGCAAATTCTCAACGAGAGCGTGACCGACCACTTGCGCACGCTTCCGGCCGCTTCGCGCCACGCCTATGTGCTGCTCGATGCGCAGGACTGGATGACGGACCGCCAACTCAACGACCTCTGGAGCGAGATCACGCGGACAGCCGCGCGGGGCGCGCGCGTCATCTTCCGCACTGCCGCCAGGCCCAGCCTGCTGCCGGGGCGCGTGGATGAAGCGATCCTGTCGCAATGGTCCTACCGCGAGGCGCAATCCCAGGCCCTGTCCGGGCGCGACCGCTCGGCCATCTACGGCGGCTTCCATCTCTATGTGAAGGATCGCTGACATGGACAATGCGGCCCCCGCCCATGCCAATCTCATGGATGCCGTCTACCGGCACCAGCGCCACGTCTATGACGTCACGCGCAAGTTCTACCTGCTCGGCCGCGACCATCTGATCGGCGAGTTGCAGCCGCCGGCCGGCGGAACGGTGCTTGAAATCGGCTGCGGTACGGGTCGCAACCTGGCGGCAGTGGCGGCGCGTTATCCTTCCGCCCGTCTTTTCGGGATCGACATTTCCGCCGAGATGCTCAAGTCGGCGTGCCGGACGCTGGCACGAAACGGCGCGATGGCCCGCACGCGGCTTGCCCTGGGCGACGCCACCGCGCTCGACACGCAGCGCCATTTCGGCCACGCCGCCTTCGACCGCGTCTTCATCTCCTATTCCCTGTCCATGATCCCCGAATGGGAAAGCGCGCTCGTCCAGGCCGCCATGGCGCTGAAACCGGGCGGCAGCCTGCACGTCGTTGATTTCGGCCAGCAGGACGGCCTGCCGGTCTGGTTCCGCGCCGCATTGCATGCCTGGCTGGCGCGCTTCCATGTCACCCCGCGAGCCTCGCTGGACCACGGGATGCGGCGCGCGGCCATGGCCATCGGCGGCGAACACGGCGTCGCATCGCTGCATCGCGATTATGCCCGATATGGCGTGATCCGCCGTCCGGCCTGACCGCGGCCTCTTTCGCTGGCACCGGACCGCATGATCTGTCAGGGTCGGGCGGAAAGGGAACAAGTGAAAGGACGATCCATGCCCATCACCATTTCCGCCATGCAGCCCACGCGGCGCGGTCCGGAAGACTATTTCACCGGCGATGTCCTGCTGCAACCGGTCATCCAGTCGCCGGAACCCGCCGCGCTCAACGGTTCCATCGTGACCTTCGCGCCCGGCGCCCGCACCGCCTGGCACACCCATCCGAAGGGCCAGACGCTGCATGTGCTGTCCGGCGAGGGTCTGGTTCAGGAAGAGGGCGGCCCCGCCCGCCTCATCCGCGCGGGCGACACGGTCTGGATTCCGGAAAACCTCCGCCACTGGCACGGCGCCACCGCCGAACGCGCCATGGTGCACATGGCGATCCAGGGAGAGGTGAATGGCTCAGCCGTGGCCTGGGCCGAACAGGTCACGCCGGAAGACTACGCCGCAGCCCAGCCCGGACACTGACCGGCGCGGCCTAGATGGCTTGACGGCTGCGATGGGGAACCAGAGCGAGGAAAGGGGTCGATGCCCCATTGTCCTCCGCCCGCAACGCCTGGCAAACCTGCCCGGCATCGGCTCCGAACAAAGAACCGGTCGCGGCTGTCGCGCCGATGGCCAGCGCCGTCCCGGGGACGTCACCCTGCCGGCCCCGCAAGCCACGGCGGCTCCGCCACCGGAAGACAGGTCCGCATTTCGGGGCAAGCTGCGCGGCGATCAGAGGAAGCACGGCACAGACGGCGAAGACGACCGCTGACACCAGCGCCGAACGGATCGGGCGATCCAGCGCTCCTGATCAGCATGTTGAAGTGGGCCGCGCGCGAGAGGCCGGTCCCCGATGCCTTCCGGGAGCGGACCGGTCAGGAAACATCGCCCGGAACCTAGAAATATCCCTGGCGCTTTTGCTCTTCGAGCGATTTGCCGTCTGCAATTCGCCCGCCACGTTCGGAATGATTGGCGCTCAGGGTTTCAAGGAAGACAGCTTCCATACCGCTGGCCTCGGACACGCTTGCTCCGGTGACCGGCCAGCAACCAAGCGAGCGGAAGCGCACGTTCTGCGTTTGCGTGACCGTCCAGCCCCATCGACTGGCCCGGACCGGATCGTCGACCACGACAAGGCTTCCGCGATGCATGGTGACGTTCCGCGGCCTTGCGAAATAGAGCGGGCACAGGGCGATCCCCTGTGTCACGATGTAGGTCCAGAGGTCCTGTTCCGTCCAGTTGGAAAGCGGGAAGGCGCGCAGCGACTGACCGTCGGAGCGGTGCCAGTTGTAGAGCGACCAGAGTTCGGGGCGCTGGTTTTTCGGATCCCATTCATGACCCCTTCCACGCACCGAAACGATGCGTTCCTTGGCGCGGACACTTTCCTCGTCGCGCCGTGCACCGCCGAAAATCACGTCATAGCCGCCCCGCACAAGCGCCTGTTTCAAGGCCTCCGTGCGCATCACTGTCGTGTAGTAATCGCCGTGATCGACCGGATTCAGGCCCTGTAGGAAACCTTCCTCGTTGCGATAGACATCCAGTTTGAACCCGTGGGCACGCGCAAAGTCATCGCGGAATGCGATGACGTCCGCAAACTCCCAGGTGGAATCGACGTGCAGAATCGGCAGGGGCGGAGGGGAGGGATAAAACGCCTTGCGTGCCAACCAGGCAAGGACGGTTGAATCCTTGCCGCCGGAGAACAGGATGACAGGGTTTTCAGCCTCCGCCACGCCATCGCGAAGAATTTGGATGGCCTCGCTTTCGAGGCGTTGGAGGTTCGGCAGCTTGCTCAATTCACAAGGTCCTCTTCGCAATGGAACAGATCTGTTTTCCGGCTAAGGATTGCACGCCGGGCAGTAGCGGGGATCGGCACGCGCGAGACCGTCACGGCGCGGTATTTCCTCCGTTGCGCCACACGCCGGGCATCCGTGGATCTCGTGCTTGAGCAGCAAGGTCGGTCCGCCACACCAATCGCATGGCAAGCCCGGCTCGGTGCGCAATTGCCCCCAACCCGGCGCTCCGCATGAACTGCAGGACATCGCCAGGCGCGCCGCCATCCGTTCTGCAAGCTTGCCGATCATCTTCATTCGGCGCGGGTTCATGTGCGCGCGCATGTCCGTCTGCACGAAGGCCATGCCGCAATCACTGGCAAGGGCAGCCTCGGTCACGAGACGGTCCAGCGTGGTCCTGTCCCGTATTCCTTTGGCCAGAGGTGAAGTCCGGCATGACAACGGAGCCACGATGAGACCCGTATCCGGAAAGCCGGCCCGTTCCAGGAATCCGCCTGCATCCCCGGCGTTCCTGGTCTCGACATGCGCGAAAACCGGGGTCTCGTCGGCCAATTGCTCCACAATCTCGTAGCCGGTCACGTCATCCTTCCACAACAGGATTTCGATACCCGCCGCGATCAGGGGGATCTGCGGATGAGGCCCGTAGGAACCTTCGCTCGCAATGCCGAACCGGAGCCCGGTGGCGCGCATGGCGGCCAGGGCCTTTTCACGCGCGGCATCCTTCATCGAGCCGGCCCGTGCCGTCTCCCCCGTGAAGGTTCCGAAACGGTCGGTATCGAGGCTCCCGGGAACTTCCAGCGCAATGCCGAGCGCCCGGAGAGGCGGTGCGATCACCGCCTCCTTGCCGTGCATCGTTCCCAGCGCGACCCGGCTTGGCAACATCACGCCGGCCGCGGCTGGCCTGTCGCGTTTTCATCTGACCAGGACAAGCCCGGCCGGTAACGCGCATCGATCCTGCCCTCCTTCAGCGTGAACAGATGCAGCCAGCCATTGTCGAAAAGCGCGCGCACGTTCGGGTGCTTGTCCAGAACCCCGGTGATCGCCTCGCGCGGGGCCTCGATCATCACTGACAGCCGCAAGGGTTCATGGACCCGCTTTTCGCCGTCGTGCACCGTCTGGAGGGGCAGGCCGGGCCTCAGCTGCCCGCCATTTCCCTCGATAACGCCGATGCCGCCGACCACGTTGTGGATCAGCTTGTTGCCACCGCCGAAGACATCGGGCGCAATGGTGGAGCCGTAATATTGCAGGCTGATCCAGCTGGCGACGACGACGGGCGCGGTCACAATGAGTTCGAGCGTTGCGAAACCCTTGTCCGCCTGCCAGTCATAGCTGTGCAGGAAGGCTCTGCCGCCGAGATCCTTGCCAGCGGTCGCCGCGCGCGGCGCGGCGATGAAGGCGGCGCATCCTGCAAGGCCCCATTCTGGCCGGACCTCCGCCCAGTTGTAGGCGCGGGCGGCAACCGATTGCGGCGTCGCGCCAGGCAGCCTTGCCGCGCGCTCTGTCCTTGCTGCGTGGCCGGCTGCATCAAGCCATTTTTCGATCTTGCGCAGATCGTCATGCTGGCTGGAGCGCAAGTCGTCATCATGCACTGTGACCGTATCGGTGGTCGTGTCGTGCAGGCCGGCAATGAACACCGTGTCGTGGGGTATTTCAATGCCGCGCTTCGCCAGGCCGGCCCGTGTTTCCGGATCGTTGAGGAGCACCGCCAGAAGCCGCGCGGAGACCTCGCCGGTATATCCGCCGCAGGCGCCGCAATGATATGCGCTCTCATGGGGGTTGTTCGTGACATGCCCGCCATGACCGGCCAGGAGCACGTAGCGCCCGAGGCCTTCCGTCAGGCTCATGGCATTCAGCACGGCAGCAGCGGTTTGCGCCTTGGCGTCGGCCGAAAGCCCGCCTTCAACCCTTGGCGCAGGTTCCGGTTTGGCCTGCTTCCGGCCAAGGCCAAGTGCGTCCTTGACGAGCTTGGTGGCGTAAAGCGGACCCGCCGCTTCGACAAAGGCGAAGGACGAAACCGCCGCCTGGCGGAACCGTCCCCATGCGCGGGTGGTCCGTGCCGCGATCCGCACATGATGCTCGCAGGCCGCATCGCAATGGCTCGTCGTCTCGATGGCCGGTTTGAGAAGCACCGGCAGATGCGCCTCCGGGACGTCGGACCCTTGCGCCTTGTGCTCGAGCGGCAAGCCGAAGAAACCGGCAAATCCGATCGTCGCAATCGACGAATCGACGCTTTCCAGTGCCCGGCGGAACACCTCGGAGCGGACATCGATGCAGAAAGCCGCCTGCAGGAACGGGCGAGACGTGCCGTCCTCAATGGCCGGCGTTCCCGATCCGGCGAGCGCGGCCGCCAGTTGGCGCTGGTGAGAGCGGTCCGCCGCATCCTGCAGGATGGCGAGCGCCACATCCTGCTCGCTGGCCGCGACGGGATTTGCGTGGGCGGCAACGGTTTGCGCCCATTTGTCCGCGACGGAAGGCACATGGGCAAGAAGTGCTTCCTCCCAGACCAGCCGAATGGCCAGAAGCCCGATCAGCGTGTTGTCGCTTCTGCCGTTCAATTCGGCCTGCCACAGCATCCAGCGCGCATGCTGGGACCAGCCGCCCAGGTCCATGTAGAGACGGTGAAAGGCCGTTTCGGCTGATCCGTTGCCAAGGCCGAGCGCATCGGACGCCCGCAGGATCGCCCGCTCGGCGGTATCGGGCGCAGTGCTGACATGGGCGCAGAAACCCGCAAGGCCGGCGATTTCCGGCGTGAGGTCGTGGGTCGCCCAGGCGCGCCATGCGGCATAGGCGTCGAGGCCCGGCGCGGGAGACCACAGCGCCTGCCCCTTGTCGAAATGGCCGGCTGCCCAAAGGCCGATCGTTTTTTCGATGATCGATGGCCAGTCGGTTCCCGTGGCTTCGGCGGCAAGCCAGGCAACCGTGGGGAGCGGCGCACCGGCCTCGACGTCGCGACCGGCGATCTCCTTGAGTGCTTCCACAGAGGGGGGCTTCGATTCGGAGTCCGAGGCGGCAAGGGCGGCAGCGAGATCGCCGTCGCTGATCCGTCCCGTCCTGATCCCGGCGGCGAAATCGGCCGGCGATTGTGTCGCCCGGATTCCGGCGACGCGTTGAAGCCTGGCGGATGCTGTCGCGAGATCCTCGCCGGTCTGGCCAAGGAAAGGATTGACCGCGACTGTGGCTTCCAGCGGGAAGGCTGGCGGAATTGC
Organism: Zhengella sedimenti; assembly: GCF_046506625.1. NCBI lineage: Bacteria > Pseudomonadati > Pseudomonadota > Alphaproteobacteria > Hyphomicrobiales > Notoacmeibacteraceae > Zhengella > Zhengella sedimenti. The sequence continues at coordinate 312,522 of NZ_JBKFFP010000001.1, read as the reverse complement.
GCGAGCCGAATTTTCAGCCGCCCTGGTGATTTCGGCAAGCCGTGCCGGCACGATCTGGGAATGTTTCATGAACATGTCTGTCTCCGCGAATTCATTTCGTTCCGGCCGTCCGGAAGCCGCCAATGGCCCGGTCGAGCAGCGTGTTGAGATACAGCCCGTTTGCAATGTGGACGCGCAGGCCGGCGGTCGACGGGTGGTGTGCCCACAGCGGGAACAGGGCCTGCGCGACGGCGACAAGTCCGAAGGACAACAACGCCAGTACGATCAACGCCCATTCGAGCGGTCCCGGGACAGGTGGTGCCGGAAGCGCGCTGCCCCAGATCATGGTCGCGGCGGCCTGGAAGGAGAAATAGGCGATTGCCGCGGCCACGGACGCGGTCATGGTGCGCCTTGTCAGTTCGGCCGGCGCCAGATCGGCCAGACCCTGTGCAACGAGATAGGCAACGCCAAAGATCAGGATCGCACCCAGCGCGAGCGCCTGAGCGGACTTCGGGCCGAGCGCGACCGTGAAGAGAACCACGATTGCCGCATAGACCAGCATGGCCAGCGCAAAGGACCGCAGGACGACCGCGAAACTTGGCACGGCCACCGGACCGGGCCGGCGCAGCGCGGCAACAGCGGACACGGCGCCGCCGGAAGAAAGGAATGCGTGGGCCTTGTAGAGCGAGTGGGCGATGATGTGCAGCAGCGCAAGCGGCCAGAGGCCGAGACCGCATTGCAGGAGCATGAACCCCATCTGGGAAACCGTGGACCAGGCAAGCGAGGTCTTGATGGCACTCTGCGTCAGCATGACCGCCGCGCCAAACAGTGCGGTCAGACCGCCGATCATCACCAGGGCCGCCATGGCACCGGCGTTCATCTGGACCAGCGGCGCCGTGGCGAGAAGGATCACCCCGCCGGAGTTGATGATTCCGGCATGAAGCAGCGCCGAGACGGGTGTTGGCGCTTCCATGACCTCGGTAAGCCAGCCATGAAGCGGAAAGGCCGCCGTCTTGAAAACCGCGGCAATGACAAGGAGCATGACGGCCAGCGTACCCGCGATGCCGAGCCCCTGCTGACCGGCAACGGCGGCAAGGAGAGCCAGGTCGCCGGTCCCGAAGGCAGCTGCCAGCAGGATGGCGGCAAGCGCGAGCGCAACATCGCCCGCATGCCAGACGATGGCGAACTTGGCCGAGGCCCGCCGGGCTTCCGGTCTTTCCGGGTAGAACAGCAGCAGCCGCTTCAAGGGCAGGCCGACCGCGATGGTTGCAGTGACGAGCACCAGCAGGCTGCCCGACTGCACAAAGACCAGGACAGCGGCAAGGGTTGCCAGCATCAGGCAGTGAAAGGCGCCTTCCCTTGCCTCGCCGTCGAGATAGGTCCGGCTGTAGCGTATGACGATCCAGCCGATGAAGGACACCAGAAGTGCCAGCGAAAGGCTGACAATGTCGGCGCGCAGCGTGGCTTGCGCCCAGCCCTCCAGCACGCCGAGGGTTGCGGGTCCCTGGACAAGGCGTTGAACAAGCCCGCCGAGCGAAAGCAGGAATGCGAGAAAGGCAAGCGCTTCCGACCAGCGCGGCAATGCTCCCGGCCGCCTTCCGGCGTTGGTGGCCGCGAACAGGGCCCCGGCGAGCAGAATGAGCGGGGAGAGGAAGGACAGGGAGAATGTGGAGGTCATGGAATATCTCCGGCGCTGTCGAAATTGCGTTCGAGCGTTCTCATAGGCGATCGCCAACCACGAGAAAAATACATAATATTCTCAATATCGTTCTGTTTTATGGAATGATCGTGTGGTCTGGTCCTCCGGCCATCCGCGCTTGCCGCGCGTCCGCGAGGGTCATCCGGAATCGTTGAGACGCTTCCCCTTCGCACCGGTGGGGCCATTGCAGGGCGGCAAGCGGTCACGAAGTCAGGTTCCGGCGTTGGCGAACCGGGAACACGCAAGGCGATCAGGTGGGTACGCAGGCGGGAAGGCTGAAGCCCGAGGCCGGTATGCGTTTATGAATCAATCATCTGGATAAAGAGGGTGGCGGTGAGAGAGGGATTCGAACCCTCGATACGGTTTCCCGTATACACGCGTTCCAGGCGTGCGCCTTCAACCACTCGGCCACCTCACCATGTCCAGCTTTCCGTCCCGGCGGTTGCAACCGGGAAGAGCGTTCGACCGCCCCCTTGGAACGGCGCGGACTATAGCCGGAAAGCGCTGCGGTTCAACCGTTAAATGAAGGCCGGATGTCGAATTTTCAAGCATGCTTCGCCATGCCGCCGGATCGGCCGCGGGGCGTTCGGCCCGGTCGGCAATTGCCCGCGGCGCCCGGTTGGACTAAGGCTTTTCCGGGGCGCCTCGACGGCGCTGACCTGACGGGAGCGTGCATGGTTCGATTTGTCATCCGTTTCATCGCACTGGCCTGCCTGGCCGTGGCCTGCATCATGGGCGTGCTGGATCTTGCGCGCTCGCTTGCGGCCAACCGGGCCGTTTTCACGCCGCTGGCCCAAAGCTGGAGCGAGACATCGCCGGCAAGCCTCGCGGCGCTCGAACAGGCGGTGCGCGGCAATGCGCCCGCCTTTGTCTGGGACAGCGGTTTCGCTCCCGTCCTGGGCCTGCCCGGCTTTGCCGTTTTCGCCGTGCTCGCCCTTTTGTTCTACGTGCTGGGCTATCGCCCGCCGCGCCGTGTCGCCGGGCGTTTCGCCCGCGACGCCTGAAGGCCCTCGTTCACCCGGAGAATGACCGACCATGCATTTCCTTGGCAACATGCTCGACAAGAAGCTGCACATGCCCAGGCCGGAAGACGCGCTCAAGGGCCGATCCGAACCGCTGGCCACGGCATCCACGCATTTCGTCAGCGGCCGCGACCTGCACGCTCCCGCGCCTGAAGGACATGAGATTGTCTTTTTCGCCATGGGCAACTACTGGGGTGCCGAACGTCTCTTCTGGCAGACCCCGGGCGTGTGGGTCACTGCGGCCGGGTTCATGGGCGGCTACACGCCGAACCCGACCCAGCAGGAAGTGTCCACCGGCATGACCGGTCATGCGGAAACCGTGAAGGTCGTGTTCGATCCGGCCGTTGTTCCCCTCACCCACCTGTTGCGCCTGTTCTGGGAAAACCACGATCCCACCCAGCTCAACCGCCAGGGCGGCGACATCGGCACGCGTTACCGCTCCGCCGTCTTCACCACGACGGATGCCCAGCAGCAGGCGGCGCTGGCCTCGCGCGATGCCTATGCGCAGGCGCTGGCGCCGGTCCATTCCGGCAGGATCGTCACCGAGATACGGGCCGCGCCGGCCTTCTACTTCGCCGCCGAGGAGCACCAGCAATATCTGGCGCGCAATCCCGCCGGAACTGCCAGCCTGCGCGGGACCGGCGTGCGGTTCCCCGCGCCTCAAGCAGGCTGACGGGAGCCACCGCCTGCCGCTGGCATTTTTTTGAACCGTCCGGTCAACATAGTGGGTGTCAAGGCGCGAAATCCATGCAAGGATGCTGATCCAGGGCGTGGCACGGCCCGTCTGCCGGGCGTGGCTGCCTGTCCGGGCAACTCCGCCTTGAACCAGAACCAACCGACAGGGTGCGAACACATGAAGCGTATGATTATGGGCCTTCTGGCCGCGACGGCGATGAGCGCCTCGGCCTTCGCCGCAGACATCGATCCGGCGATCATCTACGACCTCGGGGGAAAATTCGACAAGTCCTTCAATGAATCGGCCTATAACGGCGCCGAGAAGTTCAAGGAAGAGACCGGTATCGCCTACCGTGAGTTCGAGATCCAGAACGACGCGCAGCGCGAACAGGCCCTGCGCAAGTTCGCCGAGGACGGCAACAATCCCATCGTGATGGCCGGCTTCTCCTGGGCCGCCGCGCTGGAAAAGGTGGCCGCCGAATTCCCCGACACCCAGTTCGCCATCATCGACATGGTGGTCGACAAGCCGAATGTCCGCTCCGTTGTCTACAAGGAGCATGAGGGATCCTATCTGGTCGGCATCATGGGCGCGATGAAATCGGAGACCAAGAAGGTCGGCTTCATCGGCGGCATGGACATCCCGCTCATCCGCAAGTTCGGCTGTGGCTATGTCGGCGGCGCCAAGGCGGCCGGCGCGACGGAAGTCATCCAGAACATGACCGGCGACACGCCGGCGGCCTGGAACGACCCGACCAAGGGCGGCGAGATCGCCAAGAGCCAGATCGCCCAGGGTGCTGACGTCATCTACGCCGCGGCCGGCGGCACCGGGATCGGCGTGCTCCAGGCGGCGGCCGACGAGGGCAAGTACGGCATCGGGGTCGATTCCAACCAGAACGGCCTGCAGCCCGGCCATGTCCTGACCTCCATGCTCAAGCGCGTCGACGTTGCCGTCTACAACGCGTTCATGGACGCCAAGAACGACAGTTTCTCCAGCGGCATCAACGTGCTCGGCCTGGCCGAGGGCGGCGTGGACTATGCCATGGACGACAACAACAAGGACCTCGTGACCGAGGACATGCTCAAGGCCGTGGAAGACGCCAAGGCGAAGATCATCGCCGGGGAAATCCAGGTCCATGACTACATGTCGGACGAAACCTGCCCCTACTGACCGGCAGGGTGCCAGCATGTGACAACAGCCGCCCGGTCCTTGCGCCGGGCGGTTTTGCATCCGGAAGGGCCTTTGCGTTTCCCGCCGGGGCGTTTACCAGTGCGGCGGCTTGTCGACCGGTATCTCGGGCTGGACTGCCTGTTCCACGGTCAGGAAGCGGCGGATCAGTTCATCCATCCGCGCGCGCTGGGCTTCCACCACCTTCCACTGCTCGGCAAGCTGGGCCGAAAGGTCCTCGTTCATGCGTTCCAGTTCGGCCAGGCGCATTTCCAGTTCGGTGATCCGTTCGTCATTCGCGGTCATGGCGCCGCCTCCGACAGCGCGGTTTCCAGCAAGGCGCGCAGGCGGGCGTTGAGCGGCATGGGCCGGCGGTTTTCCCTGTCCACGTAGACATGCACGAAACGCCCCTCGGCGGCGGCCGTCCCGTCGTCATTGCGGAACAGGCCGATCTCGTAGGTCACCGACGAAGAGCCGAGCTTCGCGATGCGTATGCCGGCCGTCACCGTGTCGGGAAAGGCCATCTCGGCGAAGTAGCGGCAGCCGGTTTCCACCACGAGGCCCACCTGGCCGCCATGGTGGATGTCGAGCACGCCGGCCTCGATCAGCCAGCCGTTCACCGCCGTGTCGAACAGCGCGTAGTGCACGACATTGTTCATGTGGCCGTAGATGTCGTTGTCGGACCAGCGCGTGGTGATGGTGCGGAACACCCTGTAGGCGGCGCGGCTGGAAGGAACGGGACGGCTCATCTCACCAGGCCGCCCGGTAAATGGCCAGCGCGTCGGCTTCGCTGACCGCGCGCGGATTGTTGACCAGCAGCCGCGTCTGCTTCATCGAATCCGCTGCCATCTGCGCCAGGTGCTCCTCGCCGATGCCGACGTCGCGCAGTTTCGTCTGCAGGCCGAGCCGCTCCGAAAGGCTTGCAAGCCGTTCGATGAAGGCCGCGCATGTGGCCTGGCTGCCGCCCTCGCCACCCAGATCCGGGAAGGCGCAGGGCGCCAGTTCAGCGTAGAGCCGGTGCGAGCCATTGACGGTTTCAGCAGCATTGAAGCGCAGCACATGCGGCAGCACCAGCGCATTGGACAGGCCGTGCGGAACATGGAACGTGCCGCCGATCGGATAGGCCAGCGCATGAACGGCGGCGACGGGCGAATTGGCGAAGGCCTGGCCGGCCAGCATCGAGCCCAGCAACATGGCCGCGCGCGCGTCCATGTTCCGCCCGTTGAACACGGCCTCCTCGATATTGGCGCCGAGCAGCACCAGCGCCTCGCGCGCGATCATGCGGGACAGGGGGTTGTTGTTGGCGCTCTTGGAGGCATAGGCCTCGATGGCATGGACCATGGCGTCCACCCCGGTCGCCGCCGTGATGTGCGCGGGCAGGCCGGCCGTCAGTTCGGCATCCAGGATGGCGAGGTCCGGCAGGATGACGGGCGAGGAGACGCCCCGCTTCTCGTCGTTTTCCACCGTGATGATCGAGACCGGCGTGACCTCCGATCCGGTGCCCGCCGTGGTCGGGACGAGCACCAGCGGCAGGCGCGGACCCTTCGCGTTTCCCACGCCCCAGGCCGCGTCGATATCCTCGCCGGAACCGGCCAGCAGCGCCGCCAGCTTGGCGATGTCGAGCGAGGAACCGCCGCCGAAGCCGACGACGCCCGTCACGCCGGCTTCGCGGGCGGCCTGTGTGGCCGCCATGAGTGTTGCGCGCGACGGATCGGCCTCGACCTTGTCATAGACGGTGACCGCGTGCCCGGCCCTTTCAAGCGAATCGATGGCCGGATCGCACAGGCCAAGCGCCCTGAGGCCCGGATCGGTGACGAGAAGGACACTCTGGCCCAGCAGTCCCCCCGCTGTTTCAGCCAGTTCCGCGGCCGCGCCGTTGCGGAACACGATGCTCTTCGTGGTGTTGAAAGTGAACGGTGTCATCAGCCTCCTCCTTGGCGTAACGGAAATTGACAAGGCCGCGAATAAATGTCGAGACTAAAGCCGACCGTCCGGCTGCGGGTCCCGACAATTCACAAGGGAGAAGGCCGGCGCCAGGAAGGGGACCGGGGAGAATGTCTGCGCCAGCCATCGAACTGACCGGCATCAACAAGAGCTTTGGCCCGGTCAAGGCCAACCGGGACATCAATCTCACCGTCGAGAAGGGCACCATCCACGGCATCATCGGCGAGAACGGCGCCGGCAAGTCGACCCTGATGTCGATCCTCTACGGCTTCTACCAGGCTGATTCGGGATCGATCCGGGTGAACGGCAAGCCGGTGACGATCCACACACCCAACGACGCCATTGCCACCGGCATCGGCATGGTTCACCAGCATTTCATGCTGGTGCAGAATTTCACCGTCCTGGAAAACGTCATGCTGGGCGCGGAGGGCGGCCAGATGCTGTCCGGCGCCATCACCGATGCGCGCGCCGAATTGCGCCGCCTCGAGAAGACCTATTCGCTCGAGGTCGATACCGAGGCGCTGATCGAGGAATTGCCCGTCGGCCTGCAGCAGCGCGTGGAGATCCTCAAGGCCCTCTATCGCGGCGCGGAGATCCTCATCCTGGACGAGCCGACCGGCGTGCTGACGCCGGCGGAAGCCGATCACCTGTTCAACGTGCTGGCCCAGCTCAAGGAGCAGGGCAAGACGATCGTGCTCATCACGCACAAGCTGCGCGAGATCATGGCGATCACCGACAACGTTTCGGTCATGCGCCAGGGGACCATGGTCGCCACCCGCAGGACGGCTGAGACAAGCGTCGAGGAACTGGCCGAACTCATGGTCGGCCGCCACGTGCTGCTGCGCGTCGAAAAGGGCGCCGCCCATCCCGGAGATGTCAAGCTGGCCGTGGAAAACCTCACCGTGCGCGACCGGCGCGGTGTCACCATGGTCGACGACGTGTCCTTCGAGGTCCGGGCCGGAGAGATCGTCGGCATCGCGGGCGTGGCAGGCAACGGCCAGTCGGAACTGATCGAGGCGATCGCCGGCATGCGCCAGGCCGTGGCGGGCCGCGTGCTGCTCGACGGCCTGCCGATCCATGTGACCGGCTCCGCCGACCCTGCGGAATTGCGCCGCCGCGGCCTCGCACACGTGCCGGAGGACCGCCATTACACCGGCCTCGTCCTGCCCTTCGAGGAGGCGGAGAATTCGATTCTTGGCTATCACGGCCAGGCGAAATACCTGAAGGGCCCGTTTCTCGACATCGAGGCCATCCGCAAGGATGCCGCCGCCAAGATCGAGGCCTATGACATCCGCCCGCCCAATTGCCGGCTGAAATCGGCGAACTTCTCGGGCGGCAACCAGCAGAAGATCGTGCTTGCCCGCGAGATGGAGCAGGATCCGACGGTCCTCGTCGTCGCCCAGCCGACGCGCGGCGTGGATGTCGGCGCCATCGAATTCATTCACAAGCGCATCATCGAGATGCGCGATGCCGGCAAGGCCGTGCTGCTCGTCTCCGTCGAACTGGACGAGATCCGTTCGCTCTCCGACCGCATCCTCGTGATGTTTGCCGGCCGCATTGCGGGCGAGCGCGGACCGGACGCCACGGAAGGCGAACTCGGCCTGCTCATGGCCGGCGTCACCGGGGCGCAGGAGGCCGCCGAATGAATTGGCAAGAAGCGTGCCGGAAAACCGGCTCCGGCGATGCAAAAGCGCCTCACGCCCAACCTCGGCAATATACGGTGGACAGGTTCTAGATGGCGACACCTTACGCGAAGCTGCCCGCCTGGGCGGATTATGGCCTGATCCCGCTGATCAACCTGACGGTGGCGTTTCTCGTTTCCGGGCTTGTCGTCCTGCTGGCAGGCGAAAACCCGGTCAAGGCCGCCGGCATCCTGGTCTCCGGCGCCTTCGGATCCGGCTCTGGCATCGGCTACACGCTGTTCTATGCCACCAACTTCATCTTCACCGGCCTTGCCGTGGCTGTCGCCTTCCATTGCGGCCTGTTCAACATCGGCGGCGAGGGGCAGGCCTATATCGCCGGCCTCGGCGTGGCGCTGGTCTGCCTGGCATTCGACACGGTCTTCCCCTGGTGGATCAACTTCCCGCTGGCCATTCTGGCATCGGCCGCGATCGGCGGGCTGTGGGCGTTCATCCCGGCGGTGCTCCAGGCCCGCCGCGGAAGCCATATCGTCATCACGACGATCATGTTCAATTTCATTGCCGCCTCGGTCATGGTCTATCTTCTGGTCGGGCCGCTCAAGCCACTGGGCTCCATGGCGCCGCAGACCCGCACCTTCGAGGCCGCCGCCCACCTGCCCAAGCTCGACTGGCTGATCACCATGTTCGGCTTCAAGCTGCGCTCCACGCCGCTCAACCTGTCCTTCATTCTCGCGCTGGTGATGAGCTTCGTGGTCTGGCTGGTGATCTGGCGAACGAAACTTGGCTACGAGATCCGCACCCAGGGCTTCTCGCCGCGCGCGGCGCGCTATGCCGGCGTGTCGGAAACGCGCATCATCGTCATCACCATGATGATCTCCGGCGCGCTGGCCGGCATGATGGCGCTGAACCCGGTCATGGGCGACCAGCACCGCCTGCAACTGGACTTCGTGACCGGCGCGGGTTTCGTCGGCATCGCGGTGGCGCTGATGGGCCGATCGCATCCCGCCGGCATCATCCCCGCCGCCATCCTGTTCGGCATGCTCTACCAGGGCGGCGCGGAACTGGCCTTCGAGATGCCCAATATCAGCCGCGACATGATCGTCATCATCCAGGGCCTTGTCATCCTCTTCGCCGGGGCGCTGGAAAATCTCTTCCGCCCGGCGGTGCAGGCCTTCTTCGGCCGGATCATGCAGGAGGATGTGCGCGCCGCGCCGATTTCCAGCGGGGAGAGCCACTGATGGACTGGCAGCTTTATCTCGGCCTCAACGTCCTCGACTCCACCATCCGCATTTCCGCGCCGCTGCTCCTGGCCTGCCTCGCCGGCCTCTATTCGGAACGCTCCGGCGTCTTCGACATCGGTCTGGAAGGCAAGATGCTGGCCGGCGCCTTTGCCGGCGCGGCGGCTGCCACCGCCTTCGGTTCGGCCTGGATCGGCCTCGTCTTCGCCATCCTGGTGTCGGTCTTCTTCGCGCTCATTCACGGCTTCGCCTCCATCACCGCGCGCGGCAACCAGATCGTCTCCGGCGTGGCGATCAACTTCATCGCCGCCGGCGGCGCGGTCATCCTGGGCCAGGCCTGGTTCCGGCAGGGCGGACGCACGCCATCGCTGGTCGGCGAGGAGCGTTTCGCGGCCTGGACCCTGCCCTTCGCCGACAGCCTCGCCGGCGTTCCGGTGCTCGGGCCCCTTTACCGCGAGCTTGTGTCCGGCCATTACCTGCTGGTCTATGTCGCCTTCCTGATGGTGCCTGTCACATGGTGGGTGCTGTTCCGCACCCGCTTCGGCCTGCGCCTGCGCGCCGTGGGCGAGAACCCTGCCGCCGTGGACACCGCCGGCATCTCGGTCACCTTCCTGCGCTACCGCGCGGTGATGATCACCGGCGTGCTGTGCGGCCTGTCCGGCGCCTACCTCTCGGTCGCCCAGAATGCCGGTTTCGTGAAGGACATGACGGCCGGAAAGGGCTTCATCGCGCTCGCCGCACTCATCTTCGCCAAGTGGCGGCCGGTCAACGCCATGTTCGCCTGCCTGCTCTTCGGATACCTCGAGGCGCTTGGCATCTCGCTCCAGGGCAAGCCGCTGCCGCTGGTCGGTGCGGTGCCCGTCCAGTTCATGCAGGCGCTCCCCTATGTCCTGACGGTCATCCTGTTGGCCGGTTTCATCGGCAAGGCCATCCCGCCGCGCGCCGGTGGCGTGCCCTATGTCAAGGAGCGCTGACATGGCCGCGGACCTCTTCGCCGCTGCGCGCGCCGCCATGGCCCGCGCGCACGTGCCCTACTCGAAATTCCCGGTCGGCGCGGCCCTGCGCACGGCTGACGGGCGAATACACACAGGCGCCAACATCGAGAACATGTCGTTTCCCGAAGGCTGGTGCGCCGAGACCACCATGCTGTCGCACTATGTGATGGATGGCGGCGGCGAGATCGCGGAGATCTGCGTCGTTGCCGAAAAGATGGACCGCATCACCCCCTGCGGCGGCTGCCGCCAGCGCCTCGCCGAGTTTGCCGGCCCGGGGGCACGGCTCTACCTGTGCGACCAGACCGGCATTGTCGACAAGATGACCATGGCCGACATCCTTCCGCTCGCATTCCGGACAGAGGCGCTGAAATGACCCAGACCGTGGATATCCTCGTGGAGCGCCTGAACGGCCTGGCGCCGCGCATCGCCTTCGTGCTGGGCTCCGGCCTCGGCACGCTGGTCGACGGGGTGGAGAAGGCCGTGCGCATCCCCTATGGCGATCTGCCGGGTTTCCCGAAAAGCGGCGTGACGGGCCATGCCGGTGAGGTTGTCGCCGGATATCTAGGCGGTCAGTCGGTTCTGATGCTGTCCGGCCGGAGCCACTATTACGAACACGCCAATGCCGCCGCCATGCGTCCCGCGCTGGAGGCCCTTCAGGGCCTGGGCATCGAGCGGATCGTCCTCACCAATGCCGCAGGCTCGCTGGAAGAGGCGATCCCGCCCGGCTCGGTCATGCTGATCGAGGATCACATCAATTTCTCCGGCTCCAATCCGCTCTTCCACGAACCGACCGACCGCCGCTTCGTCGGGCTGACCGAGGCCTATGACCCGGCCATGCGCCGCGCCATCCAAAAGGCCGCGCAGGCCGAGGGCATCGCGCTCGGCAAGGGCGTCTACATGTGGTTTTCGGGGCCGTCCTTCGAGACGCCGGCCGAAATCCGCATGGCCCGCGTCATGGGTGCGACCGCGGTCGGCATGTCCACCGTGCCGGAAGTGATCCTCGCCCGCTTCCTGGGCCTGCGCGTGGCGGCCTGTTCGGTCATCACCAACTACGCCGCCGGCATGACGGGCGCTGAACTCTCCCACCAGGAAACCAAGGACATGGCGCCCGAAGGCGGACGCAAGCTTGCCGCGATCCTCACGCGCGCCCTGGCGCAAGGAGGACTGAATGGCTGAACCGGACGAGGCGGCGCTTGCCGCCCGGCTCATCGCCTGCCTCGATTTCACCGAGCTTGGCGACAATTGCTCGCAAGATGATGTCGACCGGCTTCTCGACCGGGCCGTGACGCCCGTCGGGCCCGTCGCCGCGGTCTGCGTCTGGCCGGCTTTCGTCGCCCGGTGCCGCGAGCGCCTCGCGGGCACCGGCATCCGCATCGCCACGGTCGTCAACTTCCCCCATGGCGGGGCGGATTACGCCGAGGCGCTGGAAGAGACGCGCCGCGCCGTTGGCGATGGCGCGGACGAGATCGACATGGTCATCACGCGGGCGAAAATTCCCGGCGAGCCGGATTTCGTGACAGCCCAGGTCGCGGCCTTTGTCGACGCGGCGCAGGGCCGTCCCGTCAAGGCGATCCTCGAATCGGGCGAGATGGCGGGCGCCGGGGATGTTCGCGCGGCTGCCCGCGCCGCCATCGCCGGCGGCGCGCGCTTCGTCAAGACCTCTACCGGCAAGACCGCCCATGGCGCCTCGCTGGAAGCGGCCCGCGCCATGCTTGAGGAGATCCGGGCATCGGGCAGGCCGGTCGGGCTGAAGCCCTCGGGCGGTGTGCGGACACTGGCCGACGGCAAGGCCTATCTCGATCTGGCCGGCGAGATCATGGGCCCGGACTGGGCGACGCCTGAAACCTTCCGCATCGGCGCCTCGGGGATCCTTTCCGATCTTCTCGCCCGTGCCGGGGCGGGCGGCGAAGCCGGTACGAACCGGGGCGGCTATTGATGCTCACCCGCGAGATCATCCGCAAGAAGCGCGATGGCGGGGCGCTTTCGCACGACGAGATCCGTCATCTGGTGAAGGGCCTTGCCTCTGGCGACGTCTCGGAGGGCCAGGTGGCGGCCTTCGCCATGGCGGTCTTCTTTCGCGGTCTCGAACCGGAGGAGGGCGTGGCGCTGACGCTCGCCATGCGCGATTCCGGAACCGTGCTCGACTGGTCGGACCTGCCCGGACCGGTCACCGACAAGCATTCCACGGGCGGTGTGGGCGACAATGTCTCGCTCATGCTTGCCCCGGTCGTGGCGGCCTGCGGCGCCTATGTGCCGATGATTTCCGGCCGGGGTCTCGGCCATACCGGCGGCACGCTGGACAAGATGGATTCCATTCCCGGCTACCGCAGCCAGCCCGACAATGCGCTTTTCCGCGCCTGCGTGAAGGAAGCCGGCTGCGCCATCATCGGTCAGACCGCTGATCTGGCTCCGGCGGACAAGCGCTTCTACGCCATACGCGATGTCACCGCGACGGTGGAATCGATCCCGCTGATCACGGCTTCCATCCTGTCCAAGAAATTGGCCGCCGGACTGGAGTCCCTGGTGCTCGACGTCAAGTGCGGCAATGGCGCCTTCATGGAAACGGGGCGCGAGGCGGCGAAACTGGCCCGAAGGCTGGTCGAGGTCGCCAATGGCGCCGGCCTGAAGACCCACGCGCTCGTCACCGGCATGAACGAGCCGCTGGCTTCTGCGGCGGGCAATGCGCTCGAAGTCATGAACGCGGTCGATTTCCTCACCGGCCGGCGCCGCGATCCGCGGCTTGAGAAGGTGGTCATGGCGCTGGCGGCGGAAATGCTGTTGCTGAGCGGTATCGCCGCCTCCAACCATGAAGGCGCCTCACGCGCCATCGAGGCGCTGGAAAGCGGCCGGGCGGCGGAGGTCTTCGCCCGCATGGTGACGCGGCTCGGCGGTCCGGCCAAATTCATGGAAAGGGCGCAGCAGCATCTTGGCGCCGCTCCCGAGCGGATGGATGTGCCGGCGCCCCGGGCAGGCCATGTCGCCGCCGTTGATACGCGCGCCATCGGCGTGGCCGTCGTCGCGCTGGGGGGCGGACGACAGACGGCGGCCGATACGATCGATCCGCATGTCGGGCTGTCGGACCTTGTACCGGTCGGCACGCGCGTCGAAAAGGGCGATCCGCTGGCCTGTGTTCATGCCCGCAGCCCCGATGCCGCGAAACGTGCGGCAGCTGCGGTGGCCGCCGCATTCCGGATCGCGCAGGAAAAGCCGAAACCGGCCCGCGCGGTGCTCAGGCGGATCACCGGCTGAAGCCAGGCGCGGCTACTGCTCCATTCGCAGCGTGTTTCCCTCGACCCGGAAACTGTCCAGCCGCTTGAGGAAGCTCATGCCTATGAGCGTGCCGGAAAGCGCCTTGTCGTCCATGACGACCGCCTTCACGTCCCTGACCTCGATGCGCCCGATCCGGATTCGCTCGATGGTGGCGGCAGCCGCCTTGGTCTTGCCGTTGGCGGTGTTCACTTCATAGATGAAATCCGGGCGGGAAAGCCTGATGCCGATCCGCCGGGCCGTCGAGTTGTTGATGGCCACGAGGGTGGCGCCGGTATCCACCAGGGCCTCGAGCGGACGGCCGTTCAGCCGGAACTCGTCACGAAAATGGCCCAGATCGTCGATTCGGATCAGGTGATGCCGGCTGGAAAGCTGCCCGGTGGGCTCTCGTGTCGCTGCCGTTTTGACCATGGAGAGCTGCACGTCGCCATCTTGCCTGATGCTTGCGGCAACGGTTTCCACCAGGTCCGGATTGGACTGGATCAACATTGGCACCGATGCCGAGACACCGACGAACATGCCCAGCAGGAACAGCTTCTTCATGACGCGCGACTCCCGTGTTGCGCGTTTTTCTAGGGCAAAGGCGTGCAATTCGCCTTAACGCGGCGCATGATCAGGAGCACTGTTCCCTGGCAGCGTTAACAGGCGGTTTCCCGTTTCCGCGGTCGACAGGGCCGCGGCAGGCCGTCACTTGGTGCCGTACATCCGGTCGCCGGCATCGCCCAGACCCGGCACGATATAGCCCTTCTCGTTGAGGTGGCTGTCGATGGCCGCGGTGAAGACCGGCACGTCGGGATGTGCCCTTGTGAAGTTCGCCACGCCTTCGGGCGCAGCCAGCAGGCAGACGAAACGCAGGTTGTTTGCGCCCCGCTCCTTCAGCTTCTGCACGGCCGCAATGGCCGAATTGGCGGTGGCAAGCATTGGGTCGATGACGATGACCAGCCGGTTGTCGAGTTCGCCGGGGGCCTTGAAGTAGTATTCCACCGCCTCCAGCGTGTCATGGTCGCGGTAGAGCCCGATATGGGCCACCCGCGCGGCGGGCACGAGATCGAGCATCCCCTCCAGCAGGCCGTTGCCGGCGCGCAGGACCGACGCGAAGACCAGCTTCTTGCCCTCCAGCGTCGGGGCGTCCATCGCCATCAGCGGCGTTTCGATGTGCTTGGTGGTCAGTTCCAGGTTTCGCGTCACCTCGTAGCACAGCAGGTGGGAAATCTCCTTGAGCAGGCGGCGGAAGCCGGCCGTCGAGGTTTGCTTGTCGCGCATGATCGTCAGCTTGTGCTGCACGAGCGGGTGGTCGACGACGGTGACGTTCGCCATGATCTTCTCCGGATGCATTCTGTTTGGCCAACTCTAGCGGTGCTTGACCGCCGGAGAAACCGGGACGGGCCGCAAGGCCACAGCTTTTATCGTCAGGACGCCTGGCCTTGCGCCGTCTGGAAGCTGTCGATCCTGGCCAGCAGGGCCGCCCGCGTATCGCCGTCGACGAAAGCGGCCTCGATGGCCGTTCTCGTCACGCCGGCAAGGGCCGCGTCGTCCAGGCCGAAATGCTCCCGCGCGATTCTGTATTCGCGTCCGATGGTGGAATGGAAATGGGGCGGGTCGTCGGAATTGAGCGTCACCCGGCATCCCGCGCGCATCAGCGCCGGGAACGGATGGTCGGCGAAGGACGGGAACACACCGAGCGCGATATTGGAACCCGGGCAGCATTCCAGCACGATTCCCTCGCCGGCGATCCTTGCGACCAGGTCGGGGTTCTCGATGGCGCGCACGCCATGGCCGATACGCGACGGCCGGAAGTGGTCCAGCGCGCCGGCAACGCTTTCCCAGCCGCACAATTCGCCGGCATGGACCGTGATGCCGAGTCCGGCCTCGCGGGCAAGGTCGAAGGCGGGAACGAAATCGGCCAGCGCGCCGAGCCGCTCGTCGCCCGCCATGCCGAAGCCCGACACCACGGACCGGTCGCAGCCCGTCGCGAACCGCGCGGCCTCCATCACCGATTCGGCGCCGAAATGGCGCACGCCGGTCACGATCTGGCGCGATTCGATGCCTGTGCGGGTCTTGGCGCGGGCCATCCCCTCCGCCAGTCCTTCCGTGTAGGCCTCCGGCGAAAGTCCGGCATGGCGGGCATGGTCGGGCGAGGTGAAGAACTCGGCATAGATGGCGCCTTCCGCGGCGATGGAGACGAGATAATCCTCCGCCAGCAGGGCATAGTCCTCCGGCGTCCTGAACAGCGCGGCGGCCGCGTCATAGGCGGCCAGGAAGCTGGTGAAGTCCTGCCAGACATAGGCATCGCCGCGAATGAAGGCGGACATGTCGGCATTGTATTTCTCCGCCTGCTTCAGGACGAGCGCGGGCGACGCGGCGCCTTCGATATGGCAGTGGATTTCGGCTTTCGGCAGCATGGACACGCAGTGCTTCCCTCCTGTTGGGCCCGGATGGCCGGGGCGGCGCCATGGCTGCGCCGCTTCATCGCGGTTTTCACGATAGCGCGCCCGGAAATTATCTTCTATGGTCCCGCGCGACGTGTGACAGGTGGATTTTATGTCAGGAAACCGGACGACCGCTTCGGGCGGAATGGAGACGAGCTATGGCTTCCGCACCGTGCAGACGGGCGAGAAGCAGGGGCTGGTCAACGACGTCTTCCACAAGGTCGCCGAGCGCTACGACATCATGAACGACCTGATGTCGGCCGGCCTGCACCGCGCCTGGAAGGACGCCATGGTCGCCTGGCTCAACCCGCCGAAACGCCCCGGCTGGCGTGTGCTCGACGTGGCCGGAGGCACCGGCGACATTGCCTTCCGCATCGTGGAGGCTTCCGCCCGCAATGCCGATGCCACCGTGCTCGACATCAACGGCTCCATGCTGTCGGTCGGCCGCGACCGCGCGGTCAAGCGCGGCCTTGCCGACCGGGTGACTTTCGTGGAGGCCAATGCCGAGGAACTGCCCTTCCCTGACGAGACCTTCGACGCCTACACCATTGCCTTTGGCATCCGCAACGTTCCCCGGATCGAGGTGGCCCTGGCCGAAGCCTTCCGCGTGCTCAAGACCGGCGGACGGCTGATGGTGCTGGAATTCTCGGAGGTGGGAATGCCTTTCCTCGACCGGGTCTATGAAGCCTGGTCGTTCAACGCCATTCCCCGCATCGGCCAGGCGGTCACCGGCGACGGCGAGCCCTACCGCTACCTTGTCGAATCGATCCGCAAGTTCCCCAACCAGCGCGATTTCGCCACCATGATCGGCCGCGCCGGCTTTGACCGCGTCACCTGGCGCGATTATTCCGGCGGCATCTGCGCGCTGCATTCCGGATGGAAGCTGTAGGGTCGGGATGAGCACGATCGGCGCATATTTCCGGCTGGCCCGAGCGGGCTGGATCATGGTCCGCGAAGGCGTCATCGCCGCCGCGCCCGGCGAGCATCTGGAAGGCCTGCCCCGGCTGGGCTGGCAGGCCGCGAAGCTGTTGGCGCGCCGCCGCGTGCGCGAGCGCGACCGCTCCGAGCGGCTGTCACGGGCGCTCAACCGCCTCGGGCCCTCCTATGTCAAGCTGGGCCAGTTCATGGCCACCCGTCCCGACGTGGTGGGCCGCGACATCGCCCTCGACCTTGCCCACCTGCAGGACCGGATGGACTTCTTTTCCGAAGCCGCCGCGCGCAAGGCCGTGGAGACCTCGCTCGGCCGTCCGGTCAATGACGTTTTCTCGCGCTTCGAGCCACCCATCGCGGCAGCCTCCATCGCCCAGGTGCATCCCGCCGAGGTGGAAGATGCCGATGGCTGGCGAAAGGTTGCGGTCAAGGTCATCCGGCCTGGTGTGCGTGAACGTTTCGCCCATGACAACGAGGCCTTCCTGCTTCTGTCGCAATTGCAGGAGCGCTTCATTCCGGCGACCCGCCGCCTGCGGCCGGTGGAGGTGGCGCGCACGCTGGAGCGATCGACGCGTATCGAGATGGACCTGCGCCTGGAAGCCGCCGCGCTGTCGGAAATGGCGGCGAACACCGAGGAGGATCCCGGTTTCCGCCTGCCCAGGGTGGATTGGGAGCGCACCGGGCGCGACGTCCTGACGATGGAATGGATCGACGGCATCAAGATGTCGAACATCGAGGCGCTGCGCGCCTCCGGCCACGACCTTGAAAGGCTGGCGGCGACCATCATCCAGTCCTTCCTGCGCCACGCCTTGCGCGACGGCTTCTTCCATGCGGACATGCATCCGGGCAATCTCTTCGTCGACGATGCCGGCCATGTCGTCGCCGTCGATCTCGGCATTGCCGGGCGCATCGGCAAGAAGGAGCGCCGTTTCCTCGCCGAGATCCTCTACGGATTCATCACGCGTGACTACCGCCGGGTGGCGGAGGTGCACTTCGAGGCCGGATACGTGCCCGAACACCACGACGTGGCGAGTTTCGCCCAGGCGATCCGCGCCATCGGCGAGCCGATCCACGGCCAGTCGGCCGAAACCATTTCCATGGCCAAGCTGCTGACCCTGCTCTTCGAGGTGACCGAACTCTTCGACATGGAGACACGGCCGGAACTGCTCCTCCTGCAGAAGACCATGGTCGTGGTGGAGGGCGTGGCGCGCGAACTGGATCCCGCCTTCAATATGTGGAAGACGGCCGAGCCCGTTGTCGGCGACTGGATCCGTGCCAATCTCGGCCCGCGCGGCATGGCCGAGGATGCCCGCGAGGGCATCGGCGCGCTGGTCAACCTCGCCCGCCAGGCGCCGGAATTTTCCCGCCGTGCCGAACGCCTGTCCCGCGAGATCGACGCCATGGCGGAAAACGGCTTGCGTTTCGACGAGGAGACGGCCCGCGCCATCGGCAAGGCCGAGGCCCGGCACACGCGTTCGGGACGCGTTGCACTCTGGGTCATCGCCGCCTGCGCGCTCTGGATTGCCTGGCAGGTGACGTGACGCGGTGATTGCATCGCGGCGCGCATTGTGATTGCATTGCAATCACAACTGAACCGGAGTGCAATCATGGCTTCGATCACCATTCGCAATCTTGATCCCGCCATCAAGGATGCATTGCGCCAGCGGGCTGCCGCCAATGGCCGGTCCATGGAAGAGGAAGCGCGCATCTATTTCGCCGAACTCGCTGCGGCCACGGATATTCCGCCGGCCATCGCCCCGGCGGATGCGCCCGTCGAGAGGGCATCCGGTATCCGTCAGACACTGGCCGGCAAGCGGATCCTGCTCGTCATCGGCGGCGGCATCGCGGCCTACAAGTGCCTCGACCTGATCCGGCGCCTGCGCGAGCGCGGGGCTTCGGTGCGCTGTGTGATGACCGCGGCCGCGAAGCAGTTCATCACTGAACTGGCCGTTGGCGCACTGACGGCGGACCGCGTCTTCACCGACCTGTTCGACCGGGCCGACGAGCACGATGTCGGCCATATCCGCCTGTCGCGTGAGGTCGACCTGATCGTTGTCGCCCCGGCGACCGCCGACCTGATGGCCAAGATGGCAAACGGCCTGGCCAACGACCTGGCATCCACCGTGCTGCTGGCCACAAACCGCCCGGTCCTGATCGCGCCGGCGATGAATCCGGCCATGTGGAACCATCCCGCCACGCGGCGCAACCGCAAGACGCTGGCGCGCGACGGCATCGCCTTTGCCGGTCCGGGCCGCGGCGAGATGGCCGAGAGCGGCGAGGCCGGCGAGGGCCGCATGGCCGAACCGCTGGAAATCGTCGGCGCCGTGGAGGCCATGCTGGACAGCAGCCCGAAACCGCTGAAGGGCCGGCGCATAGTCGTCACTTCCGGCCCGACGCACGAACCGATCGACCCGGTGCGCTATATCGCCAACCGCTCGTCCGGCAAGCAGGGCCATGCCATTGCCGGCGCCCTGGCGCGCCTGGGTGCCGATGTGCAACTCGTCTCCGGCCCGGTCGCCATCCCCGATCCCGCTGGCGTCACCGTGACCCGCGTGGAGACCGCCCGCGAGATGTTGCAGGCCGTGGAGAGCCTGTTGCCCGCCGATGCCGGCGTTTTTGTCGCTGCCGTGGCGGACTACCGCGTCCAGAACGCGGCGGACCGGAAGATCAAGAAGGAGGGTTCGTCAGGCGCCCCGGAACTGAAACTCGCCGAGAACCCGGATATCCTCAAGACCGTCGGCCACCATGAAAGACGCCCGCGCCTCGTCATCGGCTTCGCCGCCGAGACCAATGACGTGGTGACGCATGCGCGCGGCAAGCTGGAGCGCAAGGGCGCCGACATGATCGTGGCCAATGACGTCTCGGCGGGGACGGGCATCGGCGCAACCGGCGTCATGGGCGCCGACCGCAACCGCGTCGTCATCGTCTCGAAGACCGGCGAGGACGCCTGGCCGGAAATGGGCAAGGACGAGGTCGCCGCGCGCCTCGCCCAACTGATCGCACAGTGGCTGAGTGAATCATCTATTTAAAATAGAATAATATATGAATACAACCAAAGTGATTTAAGTCACTGACATTGGCCTGGCAGTGTCCGATCAAACGAGCGGGGCTGATCGGGCCGGTGCGGCGATTTGCAGGTTTTCTCCGCATCGCTCTCATGATGGAGGATGCAAATGGATTTCAGTGGTTTTCTCGTTCTCTATTCGGGTGGTGCCGATTCCACTTTCATACTCGCGCAGAACGAATCGGCGCGGCATCTCTTGCACTACACGGGTATGAACGCTTTCAAGACAAAGGTGGCTGTCGCGAACGCAATGGCGCTCGACCGGTCAATCAATCTGAGGGCGATTGGCGTGCACCCCACCCGTGACGGAGAGGTCGGACTCTATCATAGCCTTGAAGACAGCTTCATGGTCACCGATGCCGCGATTTATGCAGTCAAGCATGGCATGAGGGGCATCGTCCTAGGTTTCAACAAGGATGATATCGGCGTTCCGGTTAAGGCCATCCGGGAGATCGTTGCTCCGGTTGCACCGGACTTCCAGATCGTGGAGCCTTTGCGGGAGATTTCGGCAACCGAGGTGCGCAAGCATCTTGCCGAAATGGCGCCTGAAATCCCCACCGTCAGTTGCATGATCGACAGGGAATGCGGCATCTGCCCGAAATGCCGGCGCGGCTATTGAGTTTCGTTCCGGAAGGCGCGGGACGGACGTTCCCGCGCCGCCTCAGTTCACCGTGGACCGGGTCAGGATCCGGTGGCAGGGCGTGAAGCGCTTGTTTTCCAAGAGGCCTCCGCCTGCCTGCCGCTTCAGCCGTGCATCGGCGCGTTGCACCGCGATCCGGCAGCGCTGCTGCGACCGCTCGACCACGCGCCAGTTGCCCTGTTGCAGCCGCCCGTCCGCGGCGCGGTAGACAAAGACGCGCTCCGCCATCCAGGCATGCCCGTCGTCCTTGTGGCGGCGGTGATCGTCGGCCAGGGCCGACGTGGCGAGAAGGGCTGCAAGCCCGGCGAGGGTGACAAGGCGTGGCATCGAGGTCTCCGCGGTGAGGTCCGGTTGCGCGGCGCGTTTCCGTCCGGTCCTGGCAGTAGGGACCACGATCGTGGCCGCTTCGTGAACGTCGGGACAACGCGATTGGCACCGGCGGGTTTCCGGCAGGGAGGCATTGTGCATCCCTCCGTTGAACAATCCGTTGCCATGGCGCGCATTGCGCCGGAATTTTCCACGCTTATCTTCGCCGGGACCCAACCATGGAGGACAGATCATGTCCATTCGTCCGATCCGCCAGATTTCCGGCACCCGTCCGACACTGGAGGGCGCCGGCGTCCATCTTCACCGCGTCTTCGGCTTCGGCGATCCGTCGTTGACCGATCCCTTCCTGATGATGGACGATTTTCGCAATGACCGCCCGGAAGACTATGCCGCCGGTTTCCCGTGGCATCCCCATCGCGGCATCGAGACCATCACCTATGTCCTGTCGGGCACGGTCGATCATGCAGACAGCCTCGGCAATGCCGGCACGCTGGGGGCGGGTTCCGTGCAGTGGATGACGGCCGGTTCCGGCATCCTGCACCAGGAGATGCCCAAGGGCGATGCCTTCGGGCGCATGCACGGCTTCCAGCTCTGGGCGAACCTGCCGTCCGACAAGAAGATGACGAGCCCGCGCTACCAGGACATCCAGTCGAAGGAGATCCCCGAGATCACCGATGACGACGGCGCGAAGGTGCGCGTGATCGTGGGCGAGTTCTGGGGCAAGTCCGGCCCGGTCGACGGCATTGCGGCCGACCCGCAATATCTCGACATCACCGTGCCGGCGGGAAAGCGCAAGACCTTCAAGGTCGACACCTACCGCAATGCCTTCGCCTACATCTTCGAGGGCTCGGCCACCTTCCGCGATGCCTCGCGCCCCTTCGGCGTGCTGGTGGAAAAGGAAGTGAACGGCGAGGAAATCCATGTCCGTGACATGTCGGGCAACCGCACCCTGGTGATCTTCGACACCGGCGACGAGGTGACGGTGCAGGCTGGCGAAAAGGGCGTGCGCTTCCTGCTGGTTTCGGGCAAGCCGATCCGCGAGCCGGTGGCGTGGCACGGGCCGATCGTCATGAACACGCAGGAGGAACTGGCGCAGGCCTTCAAGGAACTGCGCAACGGCTCCTTCATCAGGGAAGGCGCCCGGTTCGAGTGAGCCAATCGCCTTGACCTGCCGAAATGAAAAGCCCCGGCGAAGCCTCATGCTCCGCCGGGGTTTTTCTGCGGGCGCGATGCCTCAGGCCGCCTTCGGGTCCTTGATGGTGCGCAGGTAGGGCAGGACGACATTGACCTCGCCGAACTTTTCTTTCGCCTGTTCCGTGGTCAGCGACAGGGCGACGATCACGTCCTCGCCGGGCGTCCAGTTGGCCGGCGTGGCGATCGGCACGCCGTCCGTCGCCATCACGGCGTCGAGCGCGCGCAGCACCTCCGCGAAGTTCCTGCCCACCGACATCGGATAGGTCATCATCAGGCGCACCTTCTTGTCCGGGCCGATGATGAAGACGGAGCGCACGGTGGCCGTGTGTGCGGGCGTGCGGCCGTCCGGCAGCCAGGCCTCCGCCGGCAGCATGTCGAACGCCTTGGACAGCGCAAGGTCCGTGTCGGCGACGATGGGGAAGAAGGCCGGCGCCTTGGCGACCTGCTCGATGTCGCCCTTCCACTTCCTGTGCTCCTCGACATTGTCGACAGAGATGCCGAGCACCTTCACGCCCCGCTTTTCCCAGGCGTCCTTGAGCTGGGCGACGGCACCGAACTCGGTGGTGCAGACCGGCGTGAAATCCTTGGGATGGGAGAACAGGATGGCATAGCTGTCGCCGATGAAGTCATGCAGGGCGAAGGAGCCCTGATCGGTCTCGACGGTGATGTTCGGAACGGTATCATTGATGCGGAGCGCCATGTCAGGTCCTCAGATTGATTGTTCGGGAAGAGTGATTCCCTCCCCATATATTGAAAGTGCCTGCCGGTTTTGACTGCGACTGTGCGCCGCAGCATGCACAGGCTCAGCCGGCAGGGCCTCGAAACGCGGCTGTCCTGCCTGCCGTCAGGCGAGTTGGAAAAAGATCGTCTTGGCAACGGCCTCCGCCGTGCTGCGCGATCGTGTCTTTCGTCGTGCTGCGGCGAGGTAGGCTTCCGCTGTCTTGGGGGACAGGTTCATTTCCCAGCCCGCCTGCGCAACGGTCATGCCCCCTGCAACCAGCGAAAGCACCCGGATTTCCTGACGCGACAGCGCGAAACGGGTCCGCGCGAAAGGCGTGCGGAAGACCGCATCGAACGCTGCCAGCTGCTCCGCGAGACTGTCGACCCGGCCCTCCAGCAGCCGGTCGAAGGCTTCGGCGTCCTGCGGACCGTGCCGCAACCCGAAGCCGCCGCAGATCTGGCCCGAACCGTACAGGACCGGCAGGCCGAGGCCGACATCCATGCCATGCAGGCGGTTCAGCGCGCGCCGCTGTATCTGGGTTTCGGTGGCACCGGCCCAGGTTTCATCGCGGTGCCAGAAACAGGGCCGCCGGTGTTCCAGGATGAAGGCGGTCACGCGATCATCGCTCAACGGATTGTTGGCCACCGCCTCGAGGAAGGCGGCGGGATAGGTGACTTTCCACAGGCCGCGCTCGTGCAGGGAAGAAAGCCCGTTGGCGGTCACGCCTACCGGGTAGGTGCCGTAGAAGAGACCATCCACCTCGAATTCACCAGCCAGCCACTCTTCCAGCGCCGACCAGAGTAAATCCGCGTCGATACTCTCTGTCCCGAACGTGCCGAGACGATTTTCGATGAATTCCGGAAGTAGCATTTGATTCCCCGCCCTGCTTCTCATTAGCAGGCGGTGACCGCTTGGGGAAATCCCCATATTGTCGAAAAGGATAAACAAGAATTTACTAACTATACTCCTGATGCGGCAGGAGGGGGTGGTCCCAATCGCCCCGTTTTCATGAGGGAAAGCCGCACGCCACTTGCCCCGGCCTGCTGCTTTCCCTCATTCTTTTTCCGGTTCAGCCTCTGCGGGGCGTCACGCCGCGGCGCGAACCTGGTAATCCTTGACCGCCTTGAATGTCACCGCCTTCCAGCGTTCGGCCTCGTAGTTCAGCGAGAACGCGTTCTGCGCCAGGAAGACCGGATCGCCGTCGAGATCGCGGGCGATGTCACCGCGATGGGCGTCAATGAACCGCTGCAATTCGCCTTTCTCCGCTTCCATCCAGCGGCAGACGGAGAAGCGCGCCGGCTCGAAATCCACCGGAAGCTGGTATTCCTGGGCGAGGCGTTCGCGCAGCACGTCGATCTGCAGGGCACCGACAACGCCGACGATGGAGGGCGAGCCGTCCTCGGGGTTGAAAAGCTGCACCACGCCTTCCTCGGCCATCTGCTGCAGCGCTTCGTTGAGCTTCTTGCCCTTCATGGCGTCCATCAGGCGCACCCGTCGCAGGATCTCCGGCGCGAAGTTCGGCACGCCATGGAACAGCAGGTCCTCGCCTTCGGTCAGCGTGTCGCCGATGCGCAGCGTGCCGTGGTTGGGAATGCCGACGACATCGCCGGCCCTCGCCTCGTCGGCAAGCTGGCGCTGCGAGGCGAAGAAGAATTGCGGCGCCGACAGCGTGATCGGCTTGCCGGTGCGCACCAGCTTGGCTTTCATGCCGCGCGACAGCGTGCCCGAGCAGACGCGCGCGAAGGCGATGCGGTCGCGGTGGTTGGGGTCCATGTTGGCCTGGATCTTGAAGACGAAGGCCGTCATCCTGTCTTCCGTCGCCTCGACGCGGCGGATGTCGGCCTCCTGGGCACGCGGCGCCGGCCCGTAATCCACCAGCGCGTCGATCAGGTCGCGGACGCCGAAATTCTTCAGTGCCGAGCCGAAATAGACCGGCGTGAGATGACCCTCGCGGAAGGCCTGCCGGTCGAACGGCTTGCAGGCCTCGCGGGCGAGGTCCACTTCCTCGATGAAGGCTTCGCGCTCGTTTTCCGGCAGCTTGCCGCAGGCCGCCTCGGCTTGCGGACCGTTCACCGGGGTCCGCTCGACGTCCTCGTCGGAGCCGCGCACCGCGTTGCTGGCCAGTTCATAGGTGCCGCAGAAGGTCTTGGAGCGGCCGATCGGCCAGTTCACCGGCGCGGTGTCCAGCGCCAGTTTCTGTTCAACCTCGTCAAGGATCTCGAACGGGTCGCGGCTTTCGCGGTCCATCTTGTTCACGAAGGTGACGATGGGAATGTCGCGCAGGCGGCAGACCTCGAACAGCTTGAGCGTGCGCGGCTCGATGCCCTTGGCCGCGTCGATCACCATCACGGCGGAATCGACCGCTGAAAGCGTCCGGTAGGTATCGTCGGCGAAGTCCTCATGGCCCGGCGTGTCAAGCAGGTTGAAGACGCAGTCCTTGTATTCGAAGGTCATCACCGAGGTGACGACTGAGATGCCGCGCTCGCGCTCGATCGTCATCCAGTCGGAACGGCTCTGCACGCGGTTCTTCTTCGCCTTGACCTCTCCGGCAAGCTGGATCGCCCCGCCGAAGAGCAGCAGCTTCTCTGTCAGCGTCGTCTTGCCCGCGTCCGGG
This sequence comes from Zhengella sedimenti, assembly GCF_046506625.1. Classification (NCBI taxonomy): domain Bacteria; kingdom Pseudomonadati; phylum Pseudomonadota; class Alphaproteobacteria; order Hyphomicrobiales; family Notoacmeibacteraceae; genus Zhengella; species Zhengella sedimenti. The sequence goes on along the minus strand of NZ_JBKFFP010000001.1, from coordinate 286,979 downwards.
TGGGCGATGATCGCAAAGGTGCGGCGGCGCGCCACCGCCTGTTCGTTTGTCTCGGCCATGGGTGGGAAAATCCGGTCTCTCGATTGGCCGGGCTTGTAGCAAGTCAGCCGCGCCATGCCAAACCCGAAATGGCATGACTTGCCTGGGCAAGTTGACAAACATACCAACTAGTCGGTATTTTAAACTGGAAAGGGCTGGGGTGAATTCGACAATGCGCGGAAATGCGAAAACGGCCGCACGCGAGGAAACGAGGCGGAAATTGCTGGATACGGGGTTCACGCTCATCAGGGAAAAGGGCTACGCGGCCACGCGGGTGGATGACATCTGCGCAGCAGCCGGCATCACCAAGGGCGGGTTCTTTCATCATTTCCGTTCCAAGGAGGATTGGGCCGCGGCGGTCGCCACGCATTGGGGCGAGGTGACATCGTCCCTGTTTGCGGATGCGCCCTACCATGACCTCGCCGATCCGCTGGACCGTGTGCTGGGCTATGTCGATTTCCGCCACATGATCCTGGAAGGCTCGACGGCGGAGTTCACATGCGTGGCCGGAACGCTGGCACAGGAAATCCACCTGGAAAGTCCGGCCATCCGCGACGCCGCCGCCGGGGCCATTTTTGGCCATGCGGAGACGCTGGTCGCCGATATCGCCGAGGCTAGGGCCGCGCGTTGCCCGCAGGCCGACTGGTCGCCGGAAAGCCTTGCTGCGTTCACCCAGGCTGCGCTGCAAGGCGCTTTCGTGCTGGCCAAGGCGAAGGGCGGGCCGGACACCGCCCGCGCCATGGTCGATCACCTGCGCCGCCATGTCGAATTGCTCTTCGGCATTCCCCACGGTTCAGGCGGACTGCGGCCCGTGAACGCACCGCCAGGCCGAGCAGGACGCCGGGAATGATCGGGAATGCCGGCCGTCGGGCCGGATCAAGGCGAATAGAGGGAGCAATGTCATGGAACCTGTCATCTACCTGAACTTTCCCGGCAATTGCATGGAAGCCATGAAACACTACGCCGAAGTCCTGGGCGGCGAGATCACCGGGGTCTTCACCAATGGAGACGCGCCCGGCGCGGAAAGCCGCATGCCCGGAGGCGACGATCTGGTCATGAACATGAACATGCGCCTCGGCACGGCCAACGTCATGGCGTCCGACGTTCCGGCGGAATGGTACGTCAAGCCGCAGGGCTTTTCCGTTTCGCTCGCGCCCGCCTCGCTGGAGGAGTTCGACCGCATATACGCGGCCTTGGCGCGGGACGCGCGGGCCGTTTCGATGGCCCCGGCGGAGACCTTCTGGGCCGAGCGCTTCGCCATGTTCACGGACCGGTTCGGCACGCCGTGGATGCTGAATTTTGCCGGCAACAAGATGGCCGTCTGAGCGCGGCGAACCAACAGGGAGGAAAATGCCATGACCTTTGTGACGGGAATGCTGGCCGCCGTACCGGAAGCCAACAAGCAGGCCTTCATCGATCATGCCCGCGTGGCGGCCGAATTGTTCAGGGAATATGGCGCGCTGGAAATCGTCGACTGCTGGGGAAACGATGTGCCCGACGGTGAAAAGACCTCCATGCCGATGGCCGTGCGCAAGAAGGATGATGAGATCGTGGTCTTTTCCTGGATTGTCTGGCCGTCGAAGGCGGTCGCCGATGCCGGCATGGCGCGCATGATGGAGGATCCGCGCATGTCGCCCGAAACCAATCCCATGCCATTCGATGGCAGCCGCATGATCTTCGGCGGCTTCGATATCGTGATGAAGGCCGGAGGAGAGACCGATGAGCGATGAGCGTCAACTGGTGGTCGACCGCGTCCTTCATGCGCCGCGGGCCAGGGTCTGGCGCTGCTGGACCGAGCCGGAATTGCTGAAACAGTGGTTCTGCCCCAAGCCCTGGTTCGTTTCCGAGGTCCGCTCGGACCTGCGCCCCGGTGGCGAGTTCTTTACCCGCATGAACGGGCCGGATGGCGAAAGCCACGGCAGCCCCGGTGTCTGGCTGGAGGTGACGGAGGGCCGGCGCCTGGTCATGACCGACGCCTTCATGCCGGACTGGCAGCCGAAACCCGACCCTTTCATGGTCGCGATTGTCGAATTCGCCGATGCCGGTGATGGCGCAACGGGTTATCGCTGGATGGCCCGTCACTGGACAGAGGCCGCAAAGCGCCAGCATGAGGAGATGGGTTTCCACACCGGCTGGAACGCCGCCACCGATCAGCTCGAGGCGTTGGCGAAAACGCTGTAACCGGACCCGGAAGCCGGACCGGCAAGACGAGAGGACAGGACGATGCCCGAACTGGTGACATGCATCTGGTTCGACCACGGCGAGGCGGCCAGGGCGGCGGCCTTCTATGCCGCCACCTTCCCCGAGAGCCATGTCGGCAGGGTTAATGCGGCCGCTTCGGACTATCCCGGGGGGGCGGCAGGGCGATGAACTGACGGTCGAATTCACGGTCCTTGGCAGGCCGTTCCTGGGCCTGAATGGCGGCCCGGCCTTCAGGCCGGACGAAGCGGTCAGCTTCATGGTGCTGACGGACAACCAGACGGAAACGGACCGGTACTGGAATGCGATCATCGGGCATGGCGGTACGGAAAGCGCCTGCGGATGGTGCAGGGATGCCTGGGGCTTTTCCTGGCAGATCACGCCGAGGCGCCTGATCGAACTGACCACCGGCCCGGACCGGAACAAGGCGAGGCGGGCGATGGAATCCATGATGACGATGACGAGGATCGACATCGCCAAGCTGGAAGCCGCCTGCGCGGATTGAGGGAGACGCCCGTGCTGCCTGTCACTGAAACCGCCTTCGAGGGCGCGGGCCTTTCCGTACCCTCTGTCACTGTCCGGGACGCCGTTCCCTATGTCGCCATCGCCGCGTCGGGTGCCATGGCGGACCTGCCGCGTTTCGCGCCGCCGCTGTTCCCGGACCTTCATGGGTGGATGCATGAGCGGGGCCTGACCGGCATGGCGGGGTGCTTCCGCTACAAAGCGTTCCGTGCGGATGGACGCGTCGGAATGGAAGTCGCCATGTTGCTGGAACACGCCGTGCCGGGTGACGCGCAAGTCCTCGCCGGGGAGCTGCCCGCCGGACGATATGCCACGGCCACCTTCACCGGTCCCTACGACCGACTGCATGATGCCTTCTGCATGCTTTCCGGTTGGCTGCGCGGCCGCGGCCTGTCCGCCGATGAACGGAACGAGGCCGGAAGCCGCTTTCCAGTGGCGCAAGCGGAGATCTACCGGGTGACTCCGATGGATACGGACGATCCGGCGCGCTGGAAGACGGATCTCCTGGTCAAACTCGCCGATTGAAAGCGGCCCCCTTGGCTTGCGCAGCCGCCTCGCCTAAGACTTCTTGCCTGGCACGAAGGAAGGGGCGCCATGACTGCGACGACCACGGATATCGCCAAGCGCGTCTATGACCATACGTGGAAGCTGGACCCCATTGTCCGCTCCCTTCTGGATACCGACTTCTACAAGCTGCTGATGCTCCAGATGATCTGGAAGATGCATCGCGATGTGCAGGTGCGCTTTTCGCTGATCAACCGCAAGCAGAGCGTCCGCCTTGCCGACGAGATCGACGTGCACGAACTGCGCGACCAGCTCGACCACGCCCGCTCCCTGACCCTGTCGAAGAAGGAGATGATCTGGCTGGCCGGCAACACCTTCTATGGCCGCAAGCAGATCTTCGAGCCGGAATTCCTCTCATGGTTCGAGACCTTCCGCCTGCCGCCCTACGAACTGGCGGTGCGCGACGGCCAGTTCGAGCTGGAGTTCACCGGCTCCTGGGCCGAGACGACGATGTGGGAGATCCCGGCGCTGGCGATCATCAACGAATTGCGCTCGCGCGCCGCCATGCGCGGCATGGGCCCCTTCGCGCTCGATGTGCTCTATGCCCGCGCCAAGGCGAAGATGTGGGAGAAAACCGAGCGGCTGAAGCGCCTGCCGGACCTGCGCATTTCCGATTTCGGCACGCGGCGGCGCCATTCCTTCCTGTGGCAGCGCTGGTGCGTTCAGGCATTGAAGGAAGGCATCGGCGATGCCTTCACCGGCACCTCCAACGTGCTTCTCGCCATGGACAGCGACCTGGAGGCGGTCGGCACCAATGCCCATGAACTGCCCATGGTCTATGCAGCGCTTGCCGATACTGACGCCGCCAGGCGGGCCGCGCCCTACCGGGTGCTGGAGGACTGGAACAAGCTTTACGGCGGCAACCTGCTGATCGTTCTTCCGGACGCCTTCGGCACGGCGGCCTTCCTGCGCGACGCGCCCGACTGGGTGGCCGACTGGACCGGTTTCCGGCCCGACAGCGCGCCGCCGGTCGAGGGTGGCGAGCGCATCGTGGAATGGTGGCGCGCCCATGGCCGCGATCCTCGCGACAAGATCCTGATCTTCTCCGACGGCCTGGACACCGACACGATCATCGAGACCCACCGCCATTTCCATGGCCGGGTTCGCATGGCCTTTGGCTGGGGCACCAACCTCACCAACGACTTCAAGGACTGCGCGCCGCAGCGAAACGAGCAGTTGAAGGCCATTTCGCTGGTCTGCAAGATCACCGAGGCGAACGGAAGGCCGGCGGTCAAGCTGTCCGACAACCCTGAAAAGGCGACCGGCGATGCTGCCGTCATCGCCGACTACGTACGTATTTTCGGCGGCGAGGAACGGGTCTCGCACAAGGTCGAGGTTTGAACGCAATGACAAATCCGGTGCTTGGAGTCGTTCGGCTCGACCATGGCCGCGGTCTTGATTTGCCGGCTTATGAAACACCGGGTGCCGCCGGAATGGACCTGCGTGCCGCCGTGCAGGCCGATGCGCCGCTGGTGCTGGCGCCAGGCGAACGTGCCCTCGTCCCGACCGGCCTCGCGCTGGAAATCCCCGCCGGTTTCGAGGCGCAGGTCCGCCCGCGTTCGGGCCTTGCCTTCCGTCACGGAGTCACCTGCCTCAACACGCCGGGCACCATCGACAGCGATTATCGCGGCGAGGTGAAGGTGCTGCTGGTCAATCTCGGACAGGAGGCGTTCACGGTCGAACGGGGCATGCGGATCGCGCAACTGGTTGTGGCGCCGGTGTCCCGGGCGGTGCTGGAGGAACGCACCCATCTGGGCGGCACGGCGCGCGGCGCCGGCGGTTTCGGCTCGACAGGCACGAACTGACGTGACCGGCGCGCTTTCCGTCACCGACATGCACACCGGCGGCGAACCGGTCCGCATCGTCACCGGCGGCTGGCCGGACGTGCCCGGCGCCACCATTCTCGACAAGCGCGCCTTCGCCATGGCCAACCATGACCACTTGCGCAAATTGCTCATGTGGGAGCCGCGCGGTCATTTCGACATGTATGGCGTCCTGCCGGTCGCGCCTGGCGTGCCCGGTGCCGTGCTGGGCGTCCTCTTCATGCACAATGCAGGATGGTCCACCATGTGCGGCCATGCCACGATCGCGCTCGGCCGTTGGTGCATCGACGAGGGCCTCGTCGCTGTCACGGAGCCGGTAACACGCTTCCTCATCGAATGCCCTTGCGGGCCTGTCACCGTTTCAGTCGACATCGAGGACGGAAGGCCGGGCGCCGTCTCGTTCGAAAGCGTTCCGGCCTTCGCCGCCGCGCTGGACCAGACGGTCGAAATCGACTGGCGCGGCGCCGCTTGTTTCCCCGTTCGCTACGACCTCGGCTATGGCGGCGCCTTCTACGCGGTGGCGGAGGCCGCGCAGTTCGGCCTTGCCTTCGGGAAGGATCCGGCCTCAGCCTTCATCGATGCCGCTGCCCGTGTGACCGATGCCTTGCGCGCCTCCGCCACGATCAGCCATCCCGACGATCCACGCCTCGGCTTCCTCTACGGCACCATCCTGACCGACGGGAAGGACGGCGGGCCGGCTGAGCCGACGCGCAACATCTGCGTTTTCGCCGAACGTCAGGTGGACAGGTCGCCGACAGGCTCCGGCGTTACCGCCCGCCTTGCCCTCATGCATGCGCGCGGCCTGATCGAAGCCGGCCGGCCGCGTGTCTTCGAGAGCATTGTCGGTTCCGCCTTCACGGGCGAGATCGCGGCGGTCGACCGCAACGCTGCCGGCGTCACCATCGTGGCGCGCGTCTCCGGACGGGCCCACTACACCGGCAAGGCGCAGTTCATCGTCGAGGATGACGATCCGCTGCGCGGCGGCTTTCTCGTTACATAGAAATTCAATCCTGTTATTGGTCTCCAAAAGGAATCATTTTCCACAATCCGGGCAGCGGCCATGCCGCCGGCACTCGCCAATTTCATGCCGCGCGACTAGGCTCTGGAGAAAATCATCCGGAGGAACCCATGTCAGACAGGACGCAAGGCCGCGGCCGCATCTATGATTCCATCACCCAGACGATCGGCAACACACCGCTGGTCCGCCTGCCGAAATTCGCCGCCGAAACGGGCATCAAAGCCGATCTCGTGGCCAAGCTGGAGTTCTTCAATCCCATAGCCTCGGTGAAGGACCGCATCGGCGTGGCCATGATCGAGGCCATGGAGGCCGATGGCCGCATCGCGCCCGGCAAGACGGTGCTCGTCGAGCCGACATCGGGCAATACCGGCATCGCGCTGGCCTTTGCGGCGGCGGCCAAGGGCTACCGCCTGATCCTGACCATGCCGGAAACCATGAGCGTGGAACGGCGCAAGATGCTGGCGCTCTTCGGCGCCGAACTGGTGCTGACCGAGGGGCCGAAGGGCATGAAGGGCGCCATCGCCAAGGCCGAGGAACTGACCGCTGCACTGCCGGACGCGGTCATACCGCAGCAATTCGAGAATCCCGCCAATCCGGAAATCCACCGCCGCACCACGGCCGAGGAGATCTGGAATGATACCGATGGCGTCGTCGACATTCTCGTCTCCGGCATCGGCACCGGCGGCACCATCACCGGCGCCGGGCAGGTGCTCAAGACCCGCAAGCCGGACCTGCGCGTGGTCGCGGTCGAGCCGGCAGATTCGCCGGTCCTGTCGGGCGGCGATCCCGGCCCGCACAAGATCCAGGGCATCGGCGCCGGCTTCGCGCCCGCCGTTCTGGATCGCGCGGTCTATGACGAGGTGGTCACCGTGTCCAACGACCGGGCCTTCGAGAATGCGCGCCTTGTGGCGCGGCTGGAAGGCGTGCCGGTGGGCATTTCATCCGGCGCGGCGCTCGCGGCCGCCATCGAGGTCGGATCGCGTGCCGAGAACGCGGGCAAGCTGATGGTGGTGATCATCCCGTCCTTCGCAGAACGCTATCTTTCGACGGCGCTGTTCGACGGGCTGGGTTGACCGCTTCTCCGGATCGGTCAGGCATGGGCCCGCCTGCGCGGCGGGCCGTCCTGTTCAGGAATGCCGGGAGGCCCGGGGGCCGGCCTTCTTCAGAACGGCATGGTGCCGTGCAACTCGCCGGTTTTCTGGCGCCGCTTTGCGCAGGCCGGTCCGGGGCCGCGCATGTAATGGCGCTCCGGCTGGTAGCTCGGCCAGATGAATTCGAACAATGCCGCCGTCGTGCGGCGGACGGCGCGGGGCAGGTCCATCGCTCTGGTCTCCGGATGCGGCGCGGCGGCTGCGCGCCGGCCGCGACCGAATGGGTGTCATGCCGGGGATGATGGCACAAAGAAATGAATCCTTGTTGAACGGCCGCCGCCGCGCTGTCAGGCGTTGCCGATCAGCATGCCTGCGGCGAACACCAGCGCGCCGCCGAGAACCACCTGGAAGATCGCGCGGCTCCACGGCGTCTCCATCCAGCGGTTCTGCACCCATGCGATGGCCCAGAGTTCCACGAAGACGATGGCGATGGCAACGCTCGTGGCTGTCCAGAAATGCGGGATGAGATAGGGCAGCGCATGGCCGAGGCCGCCGACCGTCGTCATGATGCCGGTGGCAAGGCCGCGCTTGATCGGCGAGCCGCGTCCGGAAATCACGCCGTCGTCGGATGCCACTTCCGTGAAGCCCATGGAAATGCCCGCGCCCAGCGACGCCGCGACGCCGACGAGGAAGGTCGTCCAGGTGTCCTGGGTCGCGAAGGCGGTCGCGAAGATGGGCGCCAGCGTGGAGACGGAGCCATCCATCAGGCCCGCAAGGCCGGGCTGGACATAGGTCAGGATGAACTGCCGTCGCTCCGTGTCGTCTTCCTCCGCCCGCGCGTCCTCCGTCAGGTGCTTCAGGCCGAGGCGCTGGGCAAGGCTCTCATGCGCCTTTTCGGCCGCCGCCAGGTCGCCGAGCAGCTTGCGCGTCGAGGCATCGGACGTGCGCTTGGCCGCTTCCAGGTAGAAGCGGTGCGCCTGCGCTTCCATCTGCTCGGCCATGTCGCGCACCTTCTCGATGCCGAGCGGGCGTACCAGCCAGTCGGGCTTGCGCTCGTAGTAGCCGCGCACATGCTCGCGCCGGATCAGCGGGATCGTCTCGCCGAACCGCTGACGATGGGTCTCGATGAGCCGGCGGCGATGCTCGTCCTCTTCCGCGGCCATCTCGTCGAACACCTTGGCTGAAGAGGGATAGTCTTCGCGAAGCCCGTCGGCATAGGCCCGGTAGATGCGCCCGTCGTCTTCCTCGGAGGAAATGGCCAGCGCCAGGATTTCCTGTTCGCTCAGACTGTCGAATGAGCGTTTCGACGCTCCGAAAAACCGCGATAGCATGGGAGGCTCCAGTTTGGAATGATTCTAAACTAGAAACACAGGCCGGCCCGGTCAAGCGGCAAGATGACGCCCCACCGGACCGGGGTGGAAATGTCCGCCAGGCATTTTGCCGGCATGGGCTTGACGCCTGACGGCCCATGGCCGACCTTGCCGGGGATGCCGGCCAGACGGGAAACCGTGACATGATCGAGATCGAGCGCAAATTCCTTGTCGCAGGCACGGGCTGGCGGGAAGAGGCGGATTCGGGCACGCTCGTCCTTCAGGGCTATATCGCCATCAGCAACGGCAATTCGGTGCGGGTTCGCATCAAGGGTGACGGTTCTGCCTGGCTGACTGTCAAGGCCGGAACCGGCATGGTGCGCGAGGAATACGAATATCCCGTGCCGATCGCGCATGCGCGGCGCCTGCTCGACCGCTGTATCGGCAATGTCATCGAGAAGACCCGTTATCTCGCCGCCCATGAAGGCTTTGTCTGGGAGATCGATGTCTTTCACGGGGCGCTGGAAGGCGCGGTCGTCTGCGAGGTCGAACTGGACAGCGAGGACGACGATCCGCCACTGCCGTCCTGGTGCGGAGACGAGGTCACCGGCGATCCGCGCTGGTCCAACACCCAGCTTGCCCTGAAGGGTCTTCCCGAGGACGTCGCCTGAGCGCCGTCGCCTTCTTCCCCCCTTGCCCGCCGAACTGTCCTTGGCTTCCCCCCGCGCCGGTCACGGCCCGGTCACATCTGCCGGAACGCGGCATTGATGCCTTGCATCGCGACGGCCCGCCTTGCTCCAATGCGTTGCAAGCACGGGAGGCCCGCAATGGATAATCTGCTTGACCGGATCGGCCGCCGCCTGGCCCGCTGGCTGCAAACCGAGTCGTCCGGCTACGCGCCCTATACCCCGTCCGACCCGGAGACCCTGAAGGCGGTGCTCGAACCGGGCGACATCCTGCTTGTCGAGGGCAACCAGCATGTCTCGGCCGCGATCAAGTACCTCACCCAGTCCACATGGAGCCATGCCGCCGTCTATGTGGGCGATGCCCTGGACCCGCCGGCCGACGGCGGCGAGCGTCACCGCCTGGTGGAGGTGGTGCTGGGTGAAGGCTGCATTTCGGTTCCGCTTTCGAAATACCGCACCTACAATACGCGCATCTGCCGCGCCCATGGCCTGTCGAAGGCCGACCGCAACCGCGTGGTCGCCTTCATGGTCGATGGCATCGGCCTGCAATATGACATGCGGCATATCCTGGACATGCTGCGTTATTTCATGCCCTTTCCTCCTGTTCCGGTGCGTTGGCGCCGCCGCCTGATCGCCTTCGGATCGGGCGATCCGACGCGCGCCATCTGCTCATCGCTCATCGCCCAGGCCTTCCAGTCGGTGCCCTATCCCATCCTGCCGGAGGTCACGCGCGCGCCCGGCCGCGCCGCCGCGGCCTCCACCTATTCGCGGTCGGAAATCCTGCACATCCGCCATCACACGCTGTTCACGCCGCGCGATTTCGACCTGTCGCCCTATTTCGCCATCGTGAAACCGACGCTGGAGAGCGATTTCGACTATCGCAAGATCGTATGGGGCCGTCAGCCGGAGCGGGAAAGCCGGTCAGGCTGACGTCGTGCCGGCCGCCATGTCCCGCGCGGCGGCGATGTCGGGGGCGAACCGCACGCGCGGCGGCGCCACGCCCTGGCTTTCCAGCATGTGCCGCACGGTATCCGATGCGCCGGAGATGATCATCGCCACCTGTGCCCGCTCCGCCTTGCGCAGGCTCCCCTCGATCACGTTGGCGGCGGTGGAATCAAGGAAGGGCACGGCCGAGCAGTCGAGGATGAAGACCCGGTGCTTGTCGGCGATGCGGTCGAGCACGGACCCCACCGTCGAGGCCGCGCCGAAGAAGAAGGCGCCGGAAATCCGGTAGACGACGACGCCCGGATCGTCGCCGGTCTCGGCCGTCGCGGGATCGGTCAGCCGGTCGGCCCGGTCGGTTACGGCGAAGGGCTTGTCCGGCTCGACGGCGATGATCTTGCCCATGCGGTCGATGAACAGGATGGCGCCGAGCGCGAAGCCGACGACGATGCCTTCCGTCAGGTCGCGGAACACGACCAGCACGAAGGTCACCGCGAGCACGAGCGCGTCGCCGCGCGAGGCGCGCACCAGCGCGGCTATGGCATGCTTCTCCACCATGTTCCAGGCGACGATGGCCAGCACGCCGGCCAGCGCCGCGAGCGGGATATAGGAGGCCAGCGGCGCGGCGACCGCCATGAAGACCAGCAGGAAGACGGCATGGAGCATGCCCGATACCGGACTGCGGGCGCCGGAACGGACATTGGTCGCGGTCCGCGCGATCGTGCCCGTCACGCAGAAGCCGCCGAACAGTGCCGAGCCCATGTTGGCGAAGCCCTGGCCGACCAGTTCGCAATTGGAGCGGTGCCGCCGTCCGGTCATGCCGTCGGCCACGACGGCCGACAGCAGCGATTCGATGGCGCCGAGCAGGGTGAAGGAGACGGCCGCCGGCAGCACGGCGGCAACCAGCGCGGGAGACAGGTCGGGCAGGGCGGGCGCGGGCAGGGTGCGCGGTATGCCGCCGAACTTGGTTCCGATGGTTTCCACGGGCAGGGCCAGCGCCCACGCAACGATCGAAGCCAGCGCGATGGCCAGGATCATGCCCGGCCAGCCCGGGCGGACCCGCTTCAGGCCGAGAATGAAGGCGATGGTGCCGAAGGCCAGCGCGATGGCCGCCGGACTGGCCGTCCCCGCTGCTGCTGCCAGCGCGCTAAGCTTCTCCAACAGTGGTCCCGGTTCCGAACCCGCAAGTGTCAGGCCGAACAGGTCGCGCAACTGGCTCGCCAGGATGATGATGCCGATACCGGCGGTGAACCCGACCGTGACCGGATAGGGGATGAACTTGATGTAGGAGCCGAGCCGCAGCCATCCGGCAACGGCCAGCATCATGCCGGACAGGAATGTCGCCAGGATCAGCCCTTCGACGCCGTGGGCCGTCACGGTTGCCGCGACCAGCACGATGAAGGCGCCGGCCGGTCCGCCGATCTGGTAGCGGCTGCCGCCGAGCAGCGAAACCAGGAAACCGCCGGCGATGGCCGTGTAGAGGCCGCGTTCAGGCCCGACGCCTGATGCGATGGCAATTGCCATCGACAAGGGCAGCGCCACGATGGCGACCGTCAGCCCTGAAAGCGCGTCGGCGCGCAGCCAGTCCAGCGTGTAGCCCTCGCGCAGCACGGTCAGCAGTTTCGGGGTGAACAGCCCCCCGGTCGTGGACGCGTCTGGATTGGCTTTCAGCATGATGTCATGTCGACCGGCTTAAACGGTCCCCGAGTCGCGATTGCGTGAAGGATCGGACGACGTTAAGTCTCGCCGCGCGGTCAGGCAAGAGGTCGCGGTGCGGATCGCAAGGCAGTGCAACGGAAGGATAGGTTCATGGCAGTGGAATTCAGCAGGGCGCGGCTTGCTCGTGTCCAGAGCGTCAGGCGGCTGGCCCTGTTCGCCGTTCTTCTTCTGGCTTTTTCGGTCCTTGCCTTCGTCTCCTCGCCCGGCGACGGCGACATTCACGAATTCGTCGAGGCTGCCGGGGTTGGCCTGATCATTGCCGGGATCACCGGCCGCCTTTGGTCGACCCTCTACATTGGCGGCCGCAAGGCCGAGGTGCTTGTGCGTTCCGGCCCCTATTCCGTGACCCGCAATCCCCTCTACGTCTTTTCCACCATTGCCGCCGCCGGCGTAGGCGCCCAGACCGGGTCGGCCTCCATCGCGGTCCTCTTCCTGCTGGGGTCATGGCTGGCGTTCCACATCCTCATCCTGAAGGAAGAGGCGTTCCTGTCGGGCGCCCTCGGTCAGCCCTACGAGGATTATCGTGCCGAAGTGCCGCGTTTCCTGCCCAATCCCTTCCTTTACCACGACGAGAAGGAACTCGTGATCGTCCCGCGCAGGCTCTACACGACCCTGATGGACGGCCTTGTCTTCTTCGCCGCCATGCCGCTCTTCGAATTGCTGGAATATCTTCAGGAAACCGGCTGGCTGCCGGTCCTCCTCCGGCTGCCTTGAACGCAGGGCCTCAGCGGCGCTTGAGCCGTGTCACGTGTCCCATCTTGCGGCCGGGCCGGGCCTGTGCCTTGCCATAGAGGTGGATGACCGCATCCGCTTCCTGCGCGATGGCCGGCACCTTGGCGATGTCATCGCCGATGAGGTTTTCCATCACGCAGTCGGAATGGCGGTCGCCAAGGCCGAGCGGCAGGCCCGCCACGGCCCGGATATGCTGTTCGAATTGCGAAATGGCGCAGGCGGCTTCCGTCCAGTGGCCGGAATTGTGGACGCGCGGCGCCATTTCGTTGGCAACGAGCGAACCGTCCGCCATGACGAAGAATTCCACGCCGATCACACCGACATAGCCGAGCGCTTCGAGGATCGTCGAGACGGCGGTTGTGGCTTCCGTCGCCGTTTCGGCGGATATCGCCGCCGGCACGGTGGAGGTGTGCAGGATGCCGTCGCGGTGAACGTTTTCCGCAGGCGCATAGGCGCGGATCGACCCGTCCATGCCGCGCGCCGCGATCACCGATATCTCGCGCTCGAAGGCGACGAAGCCCTCCAGGATGAGCGGCACCGCGCCCATTGCCTCGAACACGCCGGCGGCGTCCGACGGTGAAGCGCCGCGGAACATCCGCTGGCCCTTGCCGTCATAGCCCAGACGGCGCGTCTTGAGCACGCCATGGCCGCCGAACGCGGCAAGCCCGGCGGCGAGGTCGTCGTCGCTGTCGACCGCCCGGAACGGCGCGGTCGCAATGCCGGCCTCGTTCAGGAACGTCTTTTCCGCCAGCCGGTCCTGCGCCGCTTCCAGCGCCGCCGGAGCGGGGTGGACCGCAACGCGGGGCATCAGCGAACGCGCCGCCATCACCGGCACGTTCTCGAATTCGTAGGTGACGACATCCGAGGCCGCCGCGAGTTCCTCCAGCGCTTCGGCGTCGTCGTAGGCAGCGACGATCTGCCCGTTGGCCACCTGCGCGGCCGGGCAGTCGGGCTGCGGCTCCAGGATCAGCGTGCGGTAACCGAGACGGGCTGCCGCCATCGCGAGCATTCGGCCGAGTTGGCCGCCGCCAATGATGCCGATGGTCGAATTGGGGGCGAGCGCGCTCATGCCTCGTCCACCGGTTCCTCGCCGACGGCGGCGCTGCGCGCTGCGCGCAACGTGTCGAGCCGTCCGGCCAGGGCCTTGTCCGAAAGCGCCAGCACGGCGGCTGCCAGCAGGCCGGCATTGGTGGCGCCCGCCTTGCCGATGGCCAGCGTGCCGACCGGAATGCCGCCGGGCATCTGCACGATGGAGAGAAGCGAATCCTGTCCCGACAGTGCCGCCGACTGCACCGGCACGCCGAAGACCGGCAGCGGGGTGAGCGCGGCGACCATGCCCGGCAGGTGGGCCGCCCCGCCAGCCCCGGCGATGATCACCTTGAACCCCTTGTCCCGGGCCGTGCGGGCGAAATCGAACATCCGCTCGGGCGTCCGGTGGGCGGAGACGATTCGCGCCTGGTAGGCGACGCCGAGTTCGTCCAGCACATCCGCCGCGTGCTTCATCGTGGACCAGTCCGACTGGCTGCCCATGATGATGGCGACATCGGCGGTATCGGTCATGGCGTCTGGTCTTTCCTGCTTGGATATCGCCGGAAGCGGGCGGTCAGGCGATGATGTCGGGAATGATGGAATCCTCCAGCGCCTGGAGGCGGTCCTTGAGGGCCAGCTTCTTCTTTTTCATCCGCTGGATACGCAAGGGATCGCATCCGGTGGCGATCATGGCCTGTATGGCGGCGTCGAAATCGGCATGGTCCTGCTTGAGTCGTGCAAATTCGAGGCGGATATCCGCCTGTTCCTGTTCGGACATGCCGGTCATCTATGTCATTCCATCTGGATTCCGGCCACCCATGGAACATGAGGCCGGCTGATTGCTGGGCTGGCCCATATCATATCTTCGCGCGCAACGGAATTCTACCAGAACGCATTCGACAGCGCCTTTCGTCTCTGGCAAAGTGTCATCGTAATGTCATGTCACCGGGCAACACGCCCGCGGCGGTGCGGGCCCGGCGACCCTGTTCAACACAGCGGAAGGAGAGCTGGCCATGTCCCTTGAATCGCATCTTGCGGAACTGCATCGCAAACACGGCGAGCTGGAACGGAGAATTGACGAGATGGCGCTTCATCCCTCCGTCGATGATCTCGAACTCGTCGAGCTCAAGCGCCGCAAGCTGAAGATCAAGGATGAGATCAAGAAGCTGGAGACCGAGACCCGCCATTGATCGCCAGGCGCCGGCAATCCGGTCCGGCACGTCCTGAAACCCGCGTCCTTGAGGGCGCGGGTTTTTCGTTTCAGGCCTCGGCCGGGTCCTCCTCGCCGCGCGGGTCGAGATTGTAGGCTTCCGGCGTCGTGGCCCGCTCAACGGGAAGCGTCTGGAACGTGTCCTTCTCTTCCTGTGGCACGGCGGCGCGCTGGCGCATGCGCCAGGCGGTGTAGGGCACGATGAGGCCGTGTGCCAGGGCGGTGGCGAGGAAGATGCCCTCCGGGCGCAGGCTCTCCATCAGCGATGCGCCGAGCATCGGCCCCGCCATGGTGCCGGCGCCGTAGACCAGCAGCAGGCCGCCCGACACCTTCACGAAATCCTCCGGGCCCGCATGGTCGTTGGCATGCGCCACGGCGATCGAGTAGAGCGTGTAGGCCATCGCCCCGTAGATGCCGGTCAGCGAGATGACGGCGGCCGGACCCCGCAACTGCAGGAAGAAGCCGGCCAGCGCCACGGCGCTGGCGATCCCCGCCATCGTCAGCAGCACGATGCGCCGGTCGGTGCGGTCCGAAATGCGGCCCGCCGGCCATTGCATCAGCGCGCCCGCGATCACCGTCACGCTCATCATCAGCGCGATTCCCGCCGTCCCCACGCCGGCCTGCGCCCCGTAGACGGCCCCGAGCGTTCCCCAGGCGCCGTTGGCCACGCCGATGAGGAAACATCCGGCGAAGGCGACCGGCGAAGTGCCGTAGAGCGATTTCAGGTCCAGCGACACGCCGGTCGGCGGCCGCGGGCTTGCCACGGTCGACATGGCGATCGGGATCAGTGCCAGGCAGAACAGCGCGCCTGCGGCCATGAAGGGTGTCTGCCGCGTCACGTCACCTGCGGCCAGGCCCAGCTGGCCGGCCATGATCGAGGCATAGGTGACCATCATGTAGAGGCCGAAGATGGACCCGCGCGACTCGTTCGTGGCCTTTTCATTGAGCCAGCTCTCGATCACCATGAAGGCTCCGGCCATGATGAAGCCGGTACAGATGCGCAGGCCGATCCACACAACGGGATCGATGACGATCCCTGTCATCAGCGCCAGCACGGCGCCACTGGAGGCGAAGGCGGCGAAGGCGCGCACATGGCCCACGCTGCGCACCAGGCGCGGCGCATAGAGGCAGCCGGCCACGAAGCCCGCGGCCCAACCGGTTCCCAGCAGGCCGAGCGAGAAGGCTGAAAATCCCTCCGCCTGGCCGCGCAGCGGCAATAACAGCCCGTGCAAGCCGCTTCCGGCCAGCAGGAAGGCGGTTCCGAGCAGGAGTGCGGCGATGGGAGCGATGCGGGAGGACATGAAAACCTTGCGAATCAGGGCGTGCGGGAAATCTTGCGGGCCAACGGCATGCCGATCCGGGCTTTTTTCGGAATCGCGCCGGCCGTCCCGCCGCTCAGCCCTTGCGGAACAGCGATTCCGCGGCGTTGCGCGTGGTCGACTTCGCGGCCATTTCGCTTCGCAGCCGCGCGATCTCGCTTTCCAGCAGGCCGATCCGGTGGCCCAGTTCATCCACCGAAAGGTCCGAGAGATCCTGGCCGATGGCGTGCGTCACGGGCTTGCGAACCGGGTCGTCATCGAAAACTGCCATGCCGCACCTCCCTTGCCTTGGCCTTCACCGCCATGACAATACATGCATCAATGCTGCACAATCAATTCCAGGCGAGAACAGAGGCGACCATGACAGTGCCCGCGACCATGACTGCGATAGCCATCACCACCCCGGGCGGCCCGATGGTGCTGAAGCCGGAAAAACGGCCGGTGCCCGCGCCCAGGGAAGGCGAGGTGCTGATCCGGGTGGCCGCGGCCGGTGTGAACCGGCCCGACGTCCTGCAGCGCAAGGGCGCCTATCCGCCCCCGGCGGGCGCCTCCGATCTGCCGGGGCTTGAAGTGGCCGGTGAGATCGCCGCGGTGGGCGAGGGCGTCACCCGCTGGCGTCTTGGCGACCGGGTCTGCGCGCTAACCCCCGGTGGCGGCTATGCCGAATACTGCATCGCGCCGGCATCCAACTGCCTGCCGGTTCCCGCCGGTTACACCTTCACCGAGGCCGCGGCCATTCCGGAAACCTATTTCACCGTCTGGCATAATGTCTTCCAGCGCGCCGGACTGGACGAGGGCGAAACCGTGCTCGTCCATGGCGGCACGTCCGGCATTGGCACCACCGCGATCCAGCTTGCGGCGAAGTCGGGCGCCTATGTGATCGCTACCGCCGGCTCGAAGGAGAAATGCGACGCCTGCCTTGCGCTTGGCGCCGACCGCGCGATCAACTACCGCGAGGAAGATTTCGTCGAGGCCGTGCGCGAGGCGACGGACGGCAAGGGCGCCAATGTCATCCTCGACATGGTCGGCGGCGATTATGTCGACCGGAATTACCGCGCCGCGGCCGAGGAGGGCCGTATCGTCCAGATCGCGGTGCTGCATGGTTCCAAGGCGACCGCCGACGTCTCGCTGATCATGCGCAAGCGCCTTGTCCATACCGGTTCGACCCTGCGTCCGCGCCCCGTCCACTTCAAGGCGACGATTGCCGCCGAACTGGAGGCCCGTGTCTGGCCGCTGCTCGAAAGCCGCGCCGTCGCTCCCGTCATGGACATGATTTTCCCGCTTGCCGAGGCCTGGCGCGCGCATGAGCGCATGGAGGAGGGCAATCACATCGGCAAGATCGTGCTCGACGTGGCCTGACCGGAGGGCCGGGTCAGGCCTGCCAGGCATTGGCGACGTGGCGGGGCCAGCGGCCGGGTGTCACGGCCACGATGTCGAAGCGCAACGACAGGCGCGCGGCGTCCGGTTGGCGCGACAGCCAGAGGTCGGCGGCATTGGCGATCCTCCTGCGCGCCTCGCTGCCGACCGCGTCATGGGCGGCCGCCTCGCTGGCGCGTGCCTTCACCTCGACAATGGCAACCGTGTCGCCGCGCCGCGCGATCAGGTCGATCTCGCCCAGTCGCGTCCGGTAGTTGCGCGCCACGATCCGGTAGCCCTTCGCCATCAGGGCCAGCGCCGCCAGCCATTCGCCGCGTTGCCCGCGCCGGAGTGCCGAGCGCCGCGCATGACGTCTTCGCTCAGCCATTGCCGCGCCCTTCCTTGAGCGCGACGATTCGGGCGAACAGGTCCTGCTTGGAAAGCCCGGTCCGCCGTGCTGCCTCGGCGGCTGCCTTCGAGGCCGGCATGGAGGCAGAAAGCTCTGTCAGCAGCGCGTCGACATCCTCCGGTTCGGGCGCGGCGGGCGGACCGGGCGGTCCGACGCAGATCACGATCTCTCCCTTCGGCGCACCGGATTGACCGTAATGGGCGGCGAGCGCGCCAATCGAATCGCGGCGGACCTCCTCGAAGGCCTTGGTGAGTTCGCGCGCCACCGCAGCCGGCCGGTCGCCGAATTCGTCCGCCATGGCGGCCAGTGTCGCAGCGAGCCGGCGCGGCGATTCGTAGAAGACCAGCGTGCCGGGCACCGCCTTGAGTGCGCTCAGCCGTGTCCGCTTCTGGCCGTCCTTGACCGGAAGGAAGCCGGCGAAGAAGAAGGCGTCTGTCGGCAGGCCCGAGGTGGTCAGTGCGGCAAGCAGGGCCGAGGGGCCCGGTAGCGGCGTCACCGGCAGGCCCGCGGCCAGCGTTTCCTCGACCAGCCGGTAACCCGGGTCCGACAGCAGCGGCGTGCCCGCATCGCTGATGAGGGCGACGGAACGGCCTTCCCGCATGGCGGTGACGAGCTTCGGTCCCGCCGTCGCCGCATTGTGCTCGTGGTAGGCGGTGGTGCGCCCCCGGATACCGTAACGCTCCAGTAGCACGCGCGATGTGCGCGTGTCCTCGCAAGCCACGATATCCGCCCCGGCCAGCGTTTCCAGCGCCCGGATGGTGATGTCTGCGAGGTTGCCGATCGGCGTCGCGACGAGATGCAGGCCCGCCGGCAATGCCCTTGCACAGAAGGCCGCCTGGCCGATCATGTAGCGGCGGTCGCCGTCTCTCGGGCCGTTTGCGGTGGCGGTGTCGCTGGTCATTACCTGTTACTAACCCTGTCGAATGCTTGCATTCCGTGCGATGCCGTTGCCAAAAGGGATGAAAGGCGCGCGATAGCGCTTTTATCACGCAGCGGCAGGCAGGTGCAGGCATGAAGACAGGAATATTCCGGGCGGTCCGCCGCATGGCCGGCATGGCTGCGCTGACGGCTCTGGCCGCTTGCCAGGGCGTGCCGGCAGGCCTGCCCCTGCCGGACTCCACGGCGCCTGTTGCAACGGCCCCGTCCGCGCTGCCGCCGACCAGCGGCGAGGTAATCGGCGCCGGCCCGGTCCGTGTCGCCATGCTGCTGCCGATGACGGCGCCCGGCAATGCCGGCAAGGTGGCCAAGGGCATCCGCAATGCCGCCGCCCTGGCCATCCAGGATTTCCCCGGCACGGTCGAACTGGTGGTCAAGGACACCGCCGGCATCGCCACGACGGCCACCGATGCCGCCGCCGAGGCACACGCCGAGGGCGCGGCCGTCGTCCTGGGTCCCCTGTTCTCGGGTAATGTCTCTGCCGTCAGCGGCGTGCTGGAGCCGCGCGGGCGCACCATGATCGCCTTTTCCTCCGACGCCGGTGTCGCAAGGCGCGGCGTCTATCTCAATTCCTTCCTGCCCGGCGACATCCTCCGGCGGACGCTGGACCATGCCCTGACGCAGGGCGTGCGCCGCGTGACGGCCATCGTTCCGGAAGGCGCATTCGGCCTTCTCGTCGAGCGCGAGGCGCGCGAAGCGCTGGAATCCGGCGGCGGTGCGCTCGTCGGCACCGTGCGCTATGCCTATGACGACGCCTCCGTCGCCAAGGCCGTGGCCGACGCCTTGCCCATGATCGGCGAATCCGATGCCATTCTCCTGCCCGATGGCGGCAACACGCCGGGCGTCTTTGCACGTCAGTTGCGCGAGGCCGGCGCCGACCTGTCGGGCAAGCGGTTTCTCGGATCCGGCCAGTGGGCCGATGCCAACCTGACCGACCCGGCCTTTGCCGGCGCATGGTATGCCGACCTCGACCAGACCCGCCTTGCCGGCTTCGCCACCCGCTACGAGCAGGCCTATGGCGAGAGACCGGTTCCCAACATGGCGCTCGGCTACGACACGGTGGCGCTGGTCGCGGGGCTTGTGAAGAACGGCGGGGCGCAAGCGCTTGTTCTGGCGAACCTCGAGGCGCCGGGCGGCTACAACGGCTATGCCGGCCTGTTCCGTCTCCGCCCCGATGGCCGCAACGAACGCGGCTACGCGGTCTACGAGATCCGCGAAGGCCGGCCGCAGGTCGTCAGCCCGGCGCCGCGTTCCTTCACGCCGGGTTTCTGATCCGGAGCCGTTCAGGCCAGCATGTGGGCCATCAGCGCGCGAAGCTGCGCCGGTTTGACCGGCTTGCGCATCACTTCCATGTGCGCGCTGCGCGCCACCTGGGCCAGGTCCTCGGAAAAGTCCGCCGTGGTGATGAGCGCCGGCACCGCCTTGCGCGTGACGCGCCGCGCCTCCGTGATTGCTTCCGTGCCCAGATCGCCATGGTCGAGGTGCTGGTCGGCGATGATGATGTCCGGATCGAACTTCCCGCCCTCGACATGGGCGAGGATCTCCGCCAGGCAGGCCCCGTCGCGCACGTCGCAGCCCCAGCGCTGCAGCAGGACCAGCATGGCGCGGCGCACCCCGGCGTCGTTTTCCACCAGCAGCACGCGCGCCCCGTCGAGGCCATAGGCGCGCGGCCGGTCCGGTTCGCCGGTGCCCGCCGGTGCCGCGGGTTCGCTCTGTGTCCGGGCCGCGGCCGGCGCCATCAGGCGGAACACCGTGCCCTTTCCGACGACCGAGGTGAAGTGCAGCGGATGGTCGAGCGCGGCGACCATGCGCTTGACGATGGACAGGCCGAGCCCCAGTCCGCCCGAACCGTCGTCGGACAGGTCCGGCCCGCGATGGAACTCCTCGAACACGGCGTCGAACTCGTCCTCGGGAATGCCGGTTCCCGTATCGATCACGTCGACCCGAACCTGATCGCCGCGCGGCCGGGCGGCGACGAAAACGCCGCCGCTGCGGGTGTAGCGGATGGCGTTCGAGACGATGTTCTGCAGGATCCTGCGATACATGCCCTGGTCGGAAAGCACCGCCAGCCTTGTCGGCCGGAAGCGCAACCGCAGCCCCTTGCGTTCGGCCAGCGGCGCGAAATCCGATTGCAGCGACTGGAAGAGGGTGTCGAGCGGGACAAGCCTGATCTCCGGCCGGACGACGCCTGCATCGAGCTTGGAAATGTCGAGCAGGGTGCGCAGCAGTTCCTCCATCGTCTCCAGCGATCGTTCCACCTGCCGGGCCAGCGTCTGACCCTCTTCGCTTGTCTGGATGTCGGAGA
Source organism: Zhengella sedimenti (assembly GCF_046506625.1). Lineage (NCBI taxonomy): Bacteria > Pseudomonadati > Pseudomonadota > Alphaproteobacteria > Hyphomicrobiales > Notoacmeibacteraceae > Zhengella > Zhengella sedimenti. The sequence goes on along the minus strand of NZ_JBKFFP010000001.1, from coordinate 265,770 downwards.
GTGCGGAGACGGAAAGCCGCGCCGCGTTGAGCGGCTGCAGCACGTCATGGCTGGCGGCGGCAAGGAAGCGCGTCTTGGAAAGATTGGCGATCTCGGCGGCTTCCTTTGCCTGCACGAGATCCTGGTTCGTCTTTTCCAGCCGGCGCAGCGTGGCGCGCAGTTCCTCCGTCCGCGCGCGGATGCGTCCTTCCAGGTTGATGGCCGTCTGGAACAGCGAGAAGGCGTTGCCCTGCTGGTCCATGGATTGCTCGACGCGCGACATCAGCGCCTGGTTGATGCGCCGCAGCCTTTCGATGTCATCGATCTCGTTGATGTTCATTGCAGGGCGGCCTACTCGGCGGCTTCGCGCAACGACCCGAAGGCCACGCCCGTGAAGGTCTGGTTGAGATGCATGGAGCGGAACTGTTCGCCATAGGTGGCGAAACCGATGACGTTGTTGGACCGGTACAGTTCAGAGACGTCGCGGATGATCTGCCGGTTCTGCGCGTCGAGGCGGCGGTGGGTGCACTCGAAGCCGAGCACCACGTCGATGCCGTCAAGTTGCCTGGCCACGTCGCTCAACGCCTGGCGCGTCGTTTCCACCATGCCCGTCGGTTCGGCCACTGTCAGCACCACGCCGTCGTCGATGGCGCAGAAGAAGGAAAGCGAACCGTCCTCGTTCACCTTCTGGATCGAGCGGCAGTAATATTCGCCGCCCACGCGCACCACGACCGGATGCGTGGCGAACGACAAAGGCGACAGCGATTCCGGATCCATGCCGATGGCCTGGGCATATTCGGACGCCGCGGGTGCGGCATTGAGCTCGTGCACGATGCGGTGGTCGGGGTCCGAGGCGGTCACGACCAGTTTCTTCTGCGTCGGCACGAAATTGTCGGTCTTGAAGATGTGGAAGGGGACGTCCGTGGCCACCAGCGCGATGACCGCCGCCCGTTTGTGGACGCGGCCCTCGTGAATGATCGTGGTCTCCTGGAAATTGAGGTCGTCGCCCGCCGAACCGCCGATCAGCGGAATGTCGTCGAGCCCCCAGTGAATGGCGGAGGTCACGGCTTCCTCCGCATAGCACATGCCGTCGATCAGGCAGACGGCGAAGGTGTGCGCGTCCTTCGGCTTGCCCGCCTGCTGCAATGCGTGACGCGCCATTTCAACCCGGGCGGTGATGCTCTCCATGCCGGCATTGGTCACGTCCTCGATCACCGTCGTGACGACGGCGAAATGGCGGGCCGGCAGCAACATCGCGATGGCCTGCCCGTCCTGCAATCCGTCCGGCGTGATCTCGCCGGCCGTGGTGCAGCAGGCATGCGCCACGCCGGGCGCGAGGCGGCGAAGGGACGCTGCCAGTTCGCGTGCGGGGAACAGGCGCGGCGAATGGAAGATGAATGCGAAGGCGCCGCCCATTGCCTTGGCCTCGCCGGCGATCGCCTCGCAGAAGGCATCCGGATGGCCGCCTGTTTCGGCAAGCGCCACCATCCCGCATGAATAGGGGCTGCGTGTCAGCGTCAGGGCCTTGTCCTCCCGCGCCGCAACCATCCTCTGCCGGTGCCGCGCTTGCCCCGTATTATGCTTGTGGAAATTCACCAACGCAACAGCACCCCGCCGCCCTCCGCCCGCGTTGCCCTTGCGACCGAAAGTACAATACCGCCCCGTGGACCGGGACGGCATTGTTTCCGCGAAGGGTATGGAGGGCCTGGCAGGGAGAGCCGTGCATGTGTGCGGGCCCGGCGTCCGGTCAGGAATCATTCGCCCGAATCGATGGCGCGGGCTTGAAAGCCTGACGTTTTCCGTAAATCCTGCCATGTGCAATGCATGGTTCCTTGGGAGGAGGACTTGATGTCTGAAGTATCGATGACCGTAAATGGCCGGAAGGTGAGCGCCCAGTGCGAGGACCGCACGCTTCTGGTGCATTTCCTGCGCGACAACCTTGGCCTGACGGGCACCCATGTCGGCTGCGACACGTCCCAGTGCGGCGCCTGCGTTGTCCATGTCGACGGGAAGGCGGTGAAATCCTGCACCATGCTGGCCGCCCAGGCCAGCGGCTCCGACGTGGTGACCATCGAGGGTCTTGCCGGCGCGGGCGACCTGACCCCCGTCCAGGCGGCCTTCAAGGAGCATCATGGCCTGCAGTGCGGCTTCTGCACGCCGGGCATGATCATGGCTGCAACCGACATGATCAACCGTTACGGCCCCGGCAAGCTCGACGAGAAGACGGTTCGCGCCGAGCTGGAAGGCAACATCTGCCGCTGCACGGGCTATCACAACATCGTCAAGGCCATTCTTGCGGCCTCGGACGAAATGGCCAAGGGCGCCGCGGCGGCCTGAATCGGGCGAATGGCGAATTAGCGAGTAGCGAACAGGGAAAGGCGAATAGGGGAAGACGCGATAGGCCGAACGGTGCGGCAAGGGAGAGAACCCTCTCATCCGCTGTTCGACATCGGTGACCCGCTATTCGCTCCCGGACAGGCGGAGGAGCTTGAAAAATGGGAATGGAAGGCATTGGCGCACGCGTTGCGCGCAAGGAAGACAAGCGGTTCATCACGGGAGCGGGCCGCTACACCGACGACATGAGCGTTCCGGGCATGAAATACGCGGCCTTCGTCCGCAGCCCGCATGCCCATGCGAAGATCGCTTCGATCGACACATCGGCGGCGGAAGGCATGCCGGGCGTCATCGGCGTTCTCACCGGCAAGCAGCTCAAGGCTGACGGCATCGGCAACCTGATCTGCGGCTGGATGATCCATTCCAAGGACGGCACGCCGATGAAGATGGGTGCCTGGGAGCCCATGGCCACCTCGACGGTGCGCTATGTTGGCGATGCGGTCGCCATCGTCGTCGCCGAGACGCGCGGTCAGGCCCGCGACGCCGCGGAAGCGGTCAACGTCGAATACGAGGAGCTGCCGGCCGTCATCCATGCGGTCGACGCGCTCAAGCCGGGCGCGCCGCAGATCCACCCGGAGGCCGACGGCAACCTGATCTACGACTGGGAAATCGGCGACGAGAGCGCGGCCGACAAGGCAATCGCCGAGGCTGCCCACGTCACCGAGATCGAGATCCTCAACAACCGGCTGTCGCCCAACCCGATGGAGCCGCGCGCCACGCTCGGCGTCTATGACAAGGCCGAGGATCACTACACCTGCTGGACGACCTCGCAGAACCCGCACGTCGCCCGTCTGGTGATGAGCGCCTTCTACAATGTCGCGCCGGAAAACAAGCTGCGCGTGATCGCGCCGGATGTCGGCGGCGGCTTTGGCGCCAAGATCTACATCTACCCCGAGGAGATCATCTGCCTCTGGGCATCCAAGCGCACCGGCGTGCCGGTCAAGTGGACGGCCGACCGCACCGAGGCGTTCATGACGGATGCCCATGGCCGCGACCATGTCTCCAAGGTCAAGATGGCCTTCGACAAGGACAACCGCATCACCGGCCTGAAGGTCGAGACGGTGGCCAATCTGGGCGCCTACATGTCGCTCTTCTCGTCCTCGGTCCCGACCTATCTCTACGCCACGCTGCTGTCGGGCCAGTATGCGATCCCGGCCATCCACTGCAACGTGAAGACCGCCTACACCAACACCGTGCCGGTCGACGCCTATCGCGGCGCCGGCCGCCCGGAAGCCACCTACCTGCTGGAGCGGACGGTGGAAACGGCGGCACGCGAACTCGGCGTCGATCCGGCCGAACTGCGCCGCATCAACTTCATCCGCGAGTTCCCGTACCAGACGCCGGTCATCATGTGCTATGACACCGGCGACTTCGAGGCCACGCTGAACGCCGCCATGGAAGCCATCGACTACAAGGGCTTCGAGGCGCGCAAGGCCGAAAGCGCGAAGAACGGCAAGCTGCGCGGCATCGGCATGAGCTGCTACATCGAGGCCTGCGGCATCGCGCCGTCGGCGGCGGTCGGCTCGCTCGGCGCCGGCGTCGGCCTGTGGGAGTCCGCAGAGGTGCGCGTGAATGCGGTCGGCACCATCGAGGTGCTCACCGGTTCGCACAGCCACGGCCAGGGCCATGAGACGACCTTCGCCCAGCTTGTCAACGAACGCCTCGGCGTGCCCATCGACAGCGTTTCCATTGTCCATGGCGATACCGACAAGGTGCAGATGGGCATGGGCACCTACGGCTCGCGCTCCGGCGCGGTCGGCATGTCAGCCATCGTCAAGGCACTCGACAAGGTCGAGAGCAAGGCCAAGAAGATCGCGGCCCACCTGCTGGAGGCCGACGAGGGTGACATCGTCATCGAGAACGGCGAACTGAAGGTCGCCGGCACCGACAAGTCGGTGCCCTGGTTCCAGATGGCGCTGGCCGCCTACACGGCCCACAACCTGCCCGAAGGGATGGAGCCCGGCCTGAAGGAAACCGCCTTCTACGATCCGACCAACTTCACCTTCCCCGGCGGCTGCTACATTGCCGAGGTCGAGGTGGATCCCGAGACCGGCAAGACCGAGGTCCTGCGCTTCGTCGCCGCCGACGACTTCGGCAACATCATCAACCCGATGATCGTCGAGGGCCAGGTGCATGGCGGCCTGACCCAGGGCATCGGCCAGGCGCTTCTGGAGGGTGTCGTCTATGACGAAAGCGGCCAGCTTCTGACCGCGTCCTACCAGGACTACTGCATGCCGCGCGCCGACGATGTGCCCTCCTTCGAGGTCTCGCACCACATCACCCCGTGCCCGGGCAATCCGCTCGGCATCAAGGGCTGTGGCGAGGCGGGCGCCATCGGCTCGCCGCCGGCCATCATCAACGCGATCACCAACGCGATCGGCAACAACAGCCTGACCATGCCGGCCACGCCGCAGAAGGTCTGGGCCGCCTGCAACGCCAAGTGACCGGAAGCGGGACGGGCCTGCGCGCCGGCTATGCCGGGCGCGCAGGCGGACCGCCCGCCTGATGCAGTCAGAAGGACAAGAGATCCATGTACAACACCACCTATCACCGTGCGTCCTCGGCCGATGAGGCCGCAAAGCTGGCCGGTTCGGCGTCCGAAGCGAAGTATGTCGCCGGCGGCCAGACGCTCATCCCGGCCATGAAGACGCGCCTTGCCGCGCCGGAGAACCTCATCGACCTGCGCCATGCCGGCATGTCGGGCATCTCCCTTGACGGCGATACGCTCACAATCGGCGCCACCACCACCCACGCGGAAGTGGCCGGCTCCGACACCGTGAAGAAGGCCTGCCCGGGCCTCGCCAGCCTCGCTTCCCATATCGGCGATCCGCATGTGCGCCACATGGGCACGATCGGCGGTTCGATCGCCAACAACGACCCGGCCGCCGACTATCCCTCGGCCATGGTGGCGCTCGGTGCGACCATCGTCACCGACAAGCGCGAGATCGCGGCTGACGACTTCTTCACCGGCCTGTTCGAGACGGCGCTGGAAGAGGGTGAACTGGTCAAGGCGGTCAAGGTGCCCGCCTGCGCCGCGTCCAGCTATGCGAAGTTTCCGAACCCGGCATCGCGCTACGCCATGACCGGCGTTTTCGTTGCGAAGCATGGCGACGGCGTGCGCGTCGCGGTGACCGGTGCCGGATCGGACGGCGTGTTCCGCTGGTCCGAAGCCGAACAGGCGCTGTCGTCGAACTTCTCGGCCGATGCTGTCTCCGGGCTCAAGGCCGATGCCTCCGGCCTGATGAGCGACATTCATGCCTCGGCCGATTATCGCGCCAACCTGGTTGCCGTGATGACGGCCCGCGCGGTCCGCGCCATCGGCTGAGCCTCGACCAGGGCTCGATCACATTGAGCGGCGGCGCCCCGGGCGCCGCCGTTTCTCTTTGCCTGAACGAATCTCCCTTGCCCGCGTTGTTCCTGCGAACCGATCAACCCGGAGATGGAGTTCAGTCATGCCGTTGTTCGAGAAGGGGCCTGTCCTGGCCGAAAACGCCACGATAGGCGGCGATGGCGATTCGCCGGGCATTGCCCAGGACATCACGCTGGACGACATCCGCGCCATTGCCTTTTCAGACGAACCGCTGGAGGAGCGCCGCGAGGAATTGAAGTGGATTCGCGCTGCCCTGGATGCCCGCGATCATGCCGACCGCGGCCATGAATTCGATAATCTTCTGGCGGAAATCGACCGGCTGGACGCGGAACTCGAACCCGGCCTTGCAGGCGTCGAGGGCGACGGTCAACCCGGCATGGATCCGCAAACGCGCACCGACGCGATGCCGTCCGACGAGGCGGAAGACTATCTGCGCCGCAAGGGAGGGGAGGGCTGAGCCATGGCCAGGGATCACGGACCTGCCGTCAAGGACGACGAGACCTATGAAGAATTGCGCGACAAGGGTTATTCCAAGTCCAAGGCCGCTGCGATTGCGAACGCCAAGGCCAACCCGTCCATGAATCCGTCGCGAAAGGGCGGCAAGGCCGCACCATATGAGGATTGGACGCGGGACGAGCTCTACGCGCGTGCCCGCGAACTCGACATCAGCGGCCGGTCATCCATGAACAAGGCCCAGCTGATCCAGGCCCTGCGCGGCTGACCGCGGCCGGCTTGCGGTGTCAGCGCCGCCACATGGTCACAGGCGTGCCGTCGGCAAGGGTCCCGGAAAAGTAGTTGACCCCGTCGCGGTTGAGCAGGCCGACCGCGGATCCGTTGGCCGACTGGAGCGCCAGTTGCGCGTCATAGCCGGTGAAGGAATAGCCGAGCGCGAAGCTTGCCGCCGAGGCGATCAGCGGATTGGAGCAGCTCACATTCGCCACGCGTCCGCCCTTGGCGTCCTTCAGCCGGTAACCGCTTGTGCGGAAATAGCCGACCGGAACGAGGCCCGTGCTTGTCGCGATATCGATCTCGCAGCCGCATTCGGGCGCGCCGTCCGTGACGAACCATTTGCCGTGAAGATCCTGCTCGGTGCGGATTGCCTGCACGGCCACCGCGCTGCCGACGGCGCCGCCGAGCGGTCCGGCGATATTGGCGGCAATGCTTGAAATGGCATTGCGCCCCACATTGCGGGCCACGTTCTTGCCGACCGCATTCTGCGCGAAGTCAGCGCCCTTGTCCGGCTTTGGCGGCGGCCCGCCGGCGACCTGAATGGCGCATTGTGCCGGTGTTGCCGGCCGGCTTGCCGCATAGGCGGCGGCGGTCGGGGCAGTCCCGGCCGGTGCCGTCCGTTGGGCTCCCGTCCCGGATGCCGTCACGGCCAGTCCCGACTGGCCTTCGCTCGCCGACTGGCAAGCCCCCAGTGCCAGCAGAGCCGCCAGCACCCAGAAAGTCGCTTGTCTCATTCCTGATCCCCTGCCTTCGCCCCGGCACAAACATTAGACGAAGCTTTAGGATCATTCCACTACGCCGAAAGGCGAAATGATGAGTCTGCGATCGGCTTTTTCAGTGGGCCTCGTCCCAGTTCTTCGCCGCCCTTGCGTCCACCTGCAGGGGAACGGACAGGTCCACGGCCGGAAAGGCTGCATTCTCCATCACCTTGCGGATGACCGCGATGGCGTCCGGCGCGGCGGATTCCTCCACCTCGAAGATCAGTTCGTCATGCACCTGCAAAAGCATCCGCGCCGGCGACTTCGCTTCTTCCAGCGCCGGCTCCATGCGCACCATGGCGCGCCGGATGATGTCGGCTGCAGACCCCTGTATCGGGGCGTTGATCGCCGCGCGCTCGTTGAAGGCGCGGATGGAGGGGTTGGATGCCGTGATGTCCGGATAATGCGCCCGCCGCCCGAAGATCGTTTCCACGTAGCCGTTCTCGCGCGCAAAGGCCTTGGTCGCCTCCATGTAGTCGCGGATGCCGGGGAAGCGGGTGAAATAGGTCTTGATGTATTCCGATGCCTCACCGCGCTCGATGCCGAGCTGGTTGGCGAGCCCGAAGGCCGAAATGCCGTAGATGATGCCGAAATTGATTGCCTTGGCGCGACGGCGGACTTCGCCCGGCATGCCTTCGACCGGAACGCCGAACATTTCGGACGCCGTCATGGCGTGAATGTCCATGCCCTCGGCGAAAGCCTTTTTCAGTTGCGGAATGTCGGCGACATGGGCCAGGACGCGCAATTCGATCTGGCTGTAGTCGGCGGAAATCAGGACATTGCCCTTTTCCGGGATGAAGGCGGTGCGGATCTTGCGTCCCTCGGCGGTGCGCACCGGAATGTTCTGCAGGTTCGGCTCCGAGGATGACAGGCGCCCCGTGGTCGTCGAGGCCAGCGCGTAGGATGTGTGGACGCGCTTCGTCTCCGGGTGGATGTAGCCGGGCAGGGCGTCCGTGTAGGTCGATTTCAGCTTGGTGAGCTGGCGCCAGTCGACGATCTTGCGCGGCAGTTCATGGCCTTCCGCGGCCAGGTCCTCCAGCACCTGCGCGGTGGTGGACCATTGCCCGGATTTCGTCTTCTTGCCGCCGGGCAGGCCCATCTTGCCAAACAGGATGTCGCCTAGCTGTTTGGGAGAGCCGGGATTGAAGTCCTCGCCAGCCAGTGCGCCGATCTCGGCTTCCAGCGCCGCCGCCGATTGCGCCAGTTCGCCGGAAAGCCGGGACAGGATCTGCCGGTCCACCGAGACGCCGCGCTCTTCCATGCGCGCCAGCACATGCACCAGCGGCCGCTCAAGGCGCTCGTAGACATGGGCGAGGCCCGCGGCCGCAAGGCGCGGCTTGAGCGCCTGCCACAGCCTGAACGTCACATCGGCATCTTCCGCCGCATAGGCCGTGGCCTTGTCGATGGGGACAAGATCGAAGGTCACGGCCGACTTGCCGGACCCGGCAACGTCCTTGTAGGCGATGGGCGTGTGGCCGAGCCAGCGCTCGGCCAGCGTGTCCATGCCATGCCCGCCCTTGCCGGCATCCAGCACATAGGACATCAGCATCGTGTCGTCATGGCTGACAACCTCGATGCCGAGACGGTGCAGCACGACGAGATCGTATTTCAGGTTCTGCGCGATCTTGAGGACGGAGGCATCCTCCATCAGCGCTTTCAGCGCGGCAAGCGCCTGCATCTCGTCGATCTGGCCCCCGGCCAGCCCGCCGCCCAGCAGGTCACCCTCGCCTGTGCGGTGCTTCAGCGGCACGTAGGCTGCCTTTCCGGGCGAAAGCGCCAGCGAAAAGCCCACCAGTTCGGCCTGCATCGGGTCGAGAGACGTGGTCTCGGTGTCGATGGCCAATAGCCCCTGTTCGCGGGCTTCGGCGAACCAGGCCTCCAGGGTCGCCATGTCGCGGATCGTCTCATAGGCCGTTGTGTCGATGGCGCACGCGACGGCGCCTTCGGCCCGCGCCGCGGCCAGTGCCGCTGGCGTTCCGTCGGCAGCCTCCGCTGGCCCGGTCGCGGACCCGTCGGTGCCGCCCCCTGCCGCGTCGGTGGCGGGAAGGCCCGGATCGAGATCCGGTCCGTGTGCCTCCGCACCCCATTCCGCCTCCACGTGGGCGGGCTCCACGGCGGACGCGTCCGCCCCGGTTTCCTCTGCCACCCGCCGCGTCAGCGAGGTGAACTCCATGGCCTTGAGGAAGGCGATCAGCTTCGGCCCGTCCGGTTCGTCCAGAGCCAGCGTGTCGAGCGGATCGAGATCCGGCACATCGTCCTTCAGCCGCACCAGTTCGCGCGAAAGACGCGCCTTGTCCGCATGGGCGATGATGTTTTCGCGCCGCTTGGCCTGCTTGATCTCGGAGGCCCGTGCCAGCAGCGTGTCGAGATCGCCGTATTCGTCCAGAAGCTGCGCGGCGGTCTTCGGTCCGATGCCGGGCACGCCGGGGATGTTGTCCACCGAATCACCGGTCAGCGCCTGCAGGTCGACCATCTTCTCGGGGCCGACACCCCATTTCTCGATCACCTCCGGCACGCCGATCTGCCGGTCCTTCATCGGGTCGTACATCGACACCCGGCCGTTGACGAGCTGCATCAGGTCCTTGTCGGAGGAAATGATGGTGGCGTCGCCGCCGGCCTCCGCCGCAAGTCGCGCATAGGTGGCGATGATGTCGTCGGCCTCGTAGCCCTCCATCTCGATGCAGGGCAGGCCGAAGGCCCGGGTCGCCTGGCGGATCAGACCGAATTGCGGCACCAGGTCCTCCGGCGGCGCGGAGCGGTTGGCCTTGTATTCGTCGTAGAGGTCGTTGCGGAAGGTCTTGGACGAATAGTCGAAGATCACCGCGAAATGCGTCGGCGTCACGCCCACATCCGTGTCGCGCGCCTGCTTCAGGAGCTTCCACAGCATGTTGCAGAAACCGGACACCGCGCCGACCGGCAGCCCGTCGGACTTGCGGGTCAGCGGCGGCAGCGCGTGATAGGCCCGGAAGATGTAGGCCGAGCCGTCGACGAGGAAGAGATGATCACCGTTTTTCATGGCTGACACGATTAAGCGCAAATGCCGCCAAGGTCCATTGCCACGGCACCCGTTTTCATGCGCGAACCCTTGATTGAAGGCGGGCGAACATGCATGTTGAGGCTGTGCGGAAAACGGGACTGGAGGGGGCATCATGGCCGAACGCGTACGACTGGAATTCACCGGGGCACAGAAGGATGCGCTGGCGCGCGCGGCAAGGGCCAACGCGGTCGCCGCCCTCGCGCTGGCCGGCGTGATGTTCGCTCTTCTCTGGTGGATGCAGGGTGACTGGCGCATGGCGCTGATGAAGTCGGCCTTCATGCCGGTGGTACTGGCGGCTCACCTGGGTCTGTCGCTGTTCCTGGCGAACCTGCCGCGCAGCCCGGCTGTCCGCCTCGCCGCGGTTGGGTTCACGAGCCTGCTCTATTCTTGCGCCATGCTCATCTTCTTTATTGCACCGGACAAGTCGGTGGCTGAGTTGATGACACAGTTCTGGATAAGTCTCCTGATCATGGCCGCAATGCTCGGCGCAATCGATCTCGTCACGCGCGGGCGCTGGATGGAAAAATGGTTTGCCGTCGGGGTTCCCAAGTAACGGCTCCATCGATCACGGCAACGTTACGAACCTTTAATGTTCGTGCCCTTGTTTCGCCGCTTTCATCTTCCCAAATGTTGGTCATCGGCAAGCAATAATGCCGCGTCCGGATGAATGGCCCGTCCCCCGCCTGATCCGGATGAACGGGTGGCAGTCCCAATCCCCCTCTCCGGGCTGCCGCTGTTTTCAAAAGGCCGCCGTGGTTCCCCCCTCCACCACGGCGGCCGGTTTGTCTCCGCAGCCGATTTGCTCCCCCGTCTTTCACAGCGCATTCGCAACGTCTAACCTGCACTACAGTGCAGAATGATTTGCGAGGACCTGATGAGTGACATCGCCCCCGTGCTCGACGCGATCGACGCCCGGCTTGAAGATTCCGTCGAACACCTGTTCGACCTGATCCGCATTCCCTCCATTTCCACCGATCCGGCCTACAGGGACGAGTGCCGCCGGGCGGCCGGATGGCTGGCCGAGGACCTGCGCTCCATCGGCTTCGAAGCCTCGGTGCGCGACACGTCCGGTCATCCCATGGTGGTCGCCCACCACGAGGGCGCCACGCCGGACGCGCCGCACGTGCTCTTTTACGGCCACTACGATGTCCAGCCGGTGGACCCGGTGGAACTTTGGGAAAGCGGCCCCTTCGAACCCGCCGTCGCCACGCGCAACGGCCGCAAGGTCATCACCGGGCGCGGCGCCGCCGATGACAAGGGCCAGCTCATGACCTTCGTGGAAGCGGCCCGCGCCTTCAAGGCCGTGCATGGCAGCCTGCCTTGCCGGGTCACCATCCTGTTCGAAGGCGAGGAGGAATCCGGCTCGCCGTCGCTCAAGCCCTTCCTGGAGGCCAATGCAGGCGAGTTGAAGGCCGACTTCGCCCTCGTCTGCGACACCAACATGTGGGACCCGCAGACGCCCGCCATCTCCGCCGGCCTGCGCGGCCTCGTCGGCGAGCAGGTCACGGTGAAGGCGGCCGGCCGCGACCTCCATTCCGGCTATTACGGCGGTGCGGCGGCCAATCCGATCCACATCCTGACCCGAATCCTGGCGGACATGCACGATGCTGCCGGCCGCATCACCATTCCCGGCTTCTATGACGGCGTGAACGAGACCCCGCCGGAAATCCTTGAGATGTGGAACGGGCTGAACCGGACGCCGGAATCCTTCCTCGGCGAGGTGGGGCTGTCGGAACCCGCCGGCGAGACCGGCCGCACGCTGCTGGAAATGATCTGGGCGCGCCCGACGGCGGAGGTCAACGGCATCTGGGGCGGCTATACGGGCGAGGGCTTCAAGACCGTGATCCCTGCGCAAGCCTCGGCCAAGGTCTCCTTCCGGCTTGTGCACGACCAGGATCCGGCTGCCATCCGTACGGCGTTCCGCGATTTCGTGCGCGCGCGCATCCCCGCCGATTGCTCGGTGGAATTCGAGGAGCATGGCGGCTCCCCGGCCATCCAGTTGCCTTACGATTCGCCGCTTCTGAACACCGCGCGCGGCGCCCTCTCGGATGAATGGGAAACCGACGCGTTGATGATCGCCATGGGCGGCTCCATCCCCATCGTCGGCGATTTCCAGCGCATGCTGGGCATGGAATCCCTGCTCGTCGGCTTCGGCCTTGGCGATGACCAGATCCACTCGCCCAACGAGAAATACGAACTGGCCTCCTTCCACAAGGGCCAGCGCTCCTGGGCGCGCATCCTTCACGCCCTGGCGCAAGGCGGGTGAGGCGATGGGCGCGTCCGACACGAAGGCCCATGTCCGCCTGGCCCGTCAGGGCGATGCGCAGGCGGTGCTGGCCCTGCAGGACGCGCTTTTCCCGGGCGATCCGAACCGCCTTGGCCCCGGACAGCTTGCCCGGCCGGGCGCCGACAAGCGACTCATCGTCCTCGTGGCCGAACTGGGGGATGAGGTGGCGGGCTTCCTCGTGCTGCGTGACCGCTCCGCCCGGCTGTGGACCAGTGTTGATTTCGTCGGCGTGGTCCCGTGGGCGGCAAGCAGGGGCGTGGGCGGTGCTCTGGTGCGCGCGGCCTGCCGTTTCGCGCCCCGTCCCGTGCTCCGGCTCTTCGTGCGCCCGTCCAACGCGCCGGCGCGCGCCCTTTACGCGCGCCAGGGTTTCCGCCATACCGCGACACGCAAGAACAATTATGCCGACGGCGAGGACGCGATGGTCATGATGAAATGGCTTGGTCCGCGTTTCCTGCGCAGGCACGGCAATTGAACGGGAAACTGACACGATGACCATCCGCGCCCACAAGGGAGACCTCCCCGACCTTTCCAACTACCAGGTGGAGGCGGTGGCCATCGACACCGAGACGCTGGGCCTGAAACCGCATCGCGACCGGCTCTGCGTGGTCCAGCTTTCGCCCGGCGACGGCACCGCCGACGTCGTCCAGATCGCCAATGGCCAGTCATCGGCGCCCAATATCGAGAAGCTGCTGGCCGATCCGGGGATCGAGAAGATCTTCCATTTCGGCCGGTTCGACATCGCGGTGCTGGAACACGCCTTCGGGGTGCGCGCCAACCCTGTCTTCTGCACCAAGATCGCCTCGCGCCTGACGCGCACCTACACCGACCGTCACGGCTTGAAGGACCTCTGCGCCGAACTGCTCGACGTGCAGCTTTCCAAGCAGCAGCAATCCTCCGACTGGGCCGCGGAAACCCTGTCGCAGGCCCAGCTCGAATATGCCGCTTCCGATGTCCTGCACCTGCACAGGCTGCGCGAGGCCATCACGGCGCGGCTGTTGCGCGAGGGCCGCATGGACATGGCCCGCCAGTGCTTCGATTTCCTTCCCATGCGTGCGCGCCTCGATCTCGCGGGCTGGGAGGAGACCGACATTTTCGCCCATAGCTGACCGGCCGGTCCGGCGTGAAGACGGCTGCCGGACCGCATGGTCCGGTCGAGACGGGACATGATGCAAGCGACATGGACAAGGGCCTGACCAGGACGCAATCGGGGGTGACGACGGGCATCATGCTGATGTGCGCCGGTGTCGCCTTTCTGAGCATCAACGACGCGCTCGCCAAGACCCTGGCCGAGCACTACACCGCGATCCAGATCCTGTTCATCCGCAATCTCATTGCATTTCCCGTCGCCGTGCTGATCGTCCTGCGGCTTGGCGGGCGCAAGGGCCTGCATTCCGCCCGGCCCTGGGCGCATGTCCTGCGCGGATTCATCTGGCTGTGCGCCGCGACGCTGTTTTTCACCGGCCTCGGCTATCTTGGCCTTGCGGAAGCCACGGCGCTGATCTTCGTCGCTCCCGTCTTCGTCACCGCCCTTTCGGCGCTGGTGCTGCGCGAGCAGGTGGGCTGGCGGCGTTGGTCGGCGGTGCTGGTGGGCTTTGCCGGCGTGCTTGTCGTCGTGCGTCCGGGAACGGCGGCCTTCGAGGCGGTTTCGCTCTTTCCCGTGGCGACGGCATTTTTCTACGCCCTGATGATGATCGGCGCGCGCTGGGTCGATCCGCGCGAGAGCATGTGGACGCTGATGGTCTGGCTGACCGGGGTGGGCGCCGTGCTCAGCGCGCTGCTGCAGCCCTTTGTCTGGGTGACGCCGCGCGCCGACGATCTCTGGCTGTTCGCCGCCATCGCGGTGTTCGGCACGGTGGGCGTGACCATGATGACGCAGGCGTTCCGCTTCGCGCCTGCCGCCGTCGTCGCGCCCTTCGATTATACCGCGCTTCTCTGGGCCACGCTGATCGGCTGGCAGGTCTGGGGCGAAATCCCCGACACGCTGACCTATGTCGGCGCCGCCATCATCGTCGCGTCCGGCATCTACATCGTCATCCGCGAGCGCCATGCGCGGGAATGATCGCGCCTGGGCTGCATAAACTTGCGCGCTTGCCGCTTACTGTTTCCTCACCATGGACTTAACCGCCCCTTAAATCGCCCGAATTAGGGTGTTGTCCATGACCCGCGGAACAGACGGGACGTGCAGGGCAAGGCGGGATATTTCATGGCCAGACGCAGGACGGGCAAGCGCATCGAGCCGGAATTCGAGGGCGGAAGCGGGCGCAAGCGCGGCCTTTCGGTCTCCGAGGACGACCGCGTGCTGCCTGCCCGTGCCCGCAAGGCGGCCCCGGCCAAGGGCCGGAAAAAGGCCGGCTCCGCCCGCAAGTCCCGCACCGCCCGCAAGCGGCGCGGGCTGTTCGGCCTGCTGCGCACCGCCATCTACTGGTCGCTCATTCTCGCCATCTGGGGCGGCATCGCGGCGGCCGGCGTCGTCGCCTGGTATGGCGCCAAGATGCCCTCGGCCACCACATGGGAAGTGCCGGCTCGGCCGCCCAACGTCAAGATCGTCTCCGTCGACGGCAGGCTGATCGCCAATCGCGGCATGACCGGCGGCGAGGCTGTCGGCCTTCACGAGATGTCGCCCTATATCCCGCAGGCCGTCATCGCCATCGAGGACCGCCGTTTCTATTCCCATTTCGGCATTGACCCGCTGGGCCTTGCCCGCGCCATGGCCTCCAACATCGCCGCAGGGCGCTTGCGCGAGGGCGGCTCCACGCTGACCCAGCAGCTTGCCAAGAACATGTTCCTGTCGCCCGCGCGCACCATCGAGCGCAAGGTGCAGGAGGTGCTGCTGGCGCTGTGGCTGGAGCACGAGCACAGCAAGGACCAGATCCTCACCATGTACCTGAACCGGGTCTATTTCGGCTCCGGCGCCTATGGTGTGGAGGCCGCCGCCCGCCGCTATTTCGGCAAGCCCGCACGCGACGTGACATTGGCCGAGGCGGCGCTGCTGGCCGGCCTGCTGAAGGCGCCCTCGCGCCTGTCGCCCGCCCGCGACCCGCAGGCCGCGGAAGCCCGCGCGAAGCTGGTCATTGCCGCCATGCGCGAACAGGGCATGATCGGCGAGACCGAATTCGCGGTGGCCATGAAGACGCCGGCCACCCGTGCGGCGGCCTACTGGACCGGTTCGGAGAACTACGTCGCCGACCGCGTGATGGAGGAACTGCCGGACCTGATCGGCGACGTGGACCAGGACGTCGTCGTCGACACCACGCTCGACCTGACCCTGCAGAAACTGGCCGAGAATTCCATCCGCGACCTGATCGCGAAGAATGGCAAGGCGAGCCGCGTCAGCCAGGGCGCGCTGGTCTCCATCGACGGCTCCGGCGCCGTGCGCGCCATGGTCGGCGGCTACGATTACGCCAATTCGCAGTTCGACCGTGCGACGGAAGCCCGCCGCCAGCCGGGCTCCACCTTCAAGCCCTTCGTCTATCTGGCCGCGCTGGAAAACGGCCGCCGTCCCGACAGCGTGCGCACCGATGCGCCGGTGCGGATCGGCAAGTGGACGCCGGAAAACTATGGCGGCAAGTATTATGGCAAGGTGACGCTGGCCACCGCGCTGAAGAAGTCGCTGAACTCCGTCGCCGCCCAGCTTGCCCAGGAAGTGGGGCCGAAGACGGTGGCTGAAGTGGCCCACCGCATGGGCATCGAATCGGATCTCGCCGCCAATGCGTCCATCGCGCTCGGCACATCGGAGGTCACGCCGCTGGAACTGACGGCGGCCTATGTGCCCTTCGTCAATGGCGGCTACCGGCCCGATGTCCATGTCATCCGCCGCGTGACCACCATGGACGGCAAGGTGATCTACGAGCAGAAGGGCGCGGCCCCGCGCGTGGTGCGCCCCGAATTCGTGGCCATGATGAACACGATGATGAGCGGCACGGTTGAGGACGGCACGGCGCGGCGCGCCGATTTCGGCTGGCCGGCCGCCGGCAAGACAGGCACGTCGCAGAATTCCCGCGATGCATGGTTCGTCGGCTATACGTCGAACCTCGTCACCGGCGTCTGGTTCGGCAATGACGACGGCGCGCCGATGAAGGGCGTGACCGGCGGGTCGCTGCCGGCGGACGCCTGGAAGACCTTCATGCAGGCCGCCCACGAGGGCCTCCCGAAAGCGCCGCTGCGCGGGCTGTGGACGCCGGATCCGGCCGGTAGCCCGGAAAACCGCCCGCCCGCCCCGGTTGCCCCGCAAGGAGACCTGCCCATGGCCGGCGCGCCGAGGCCGTCTGCCGATGTGGCCGGCCGTAACGGGGCCGCGGACGACCGCACCGCCTCCGTCGCCCGCCCCGTCCCGAAGGTCGGCGTGGGCGAGGAACCCGGCAGTGTGGGTTCGATCCTCGACGTGATCATGGGACGGTGAGGGGGAAGGCGCAGGCGTTTCAGCGGGGGAGTTGCGGCCGGCGCCGGACTGCCACTCGGTACTTCGGGCCTGCGAAGTGACCTTGGGGCTTCGCGGTGATGCCCGCGCCGCGAAACGCAAACCCTGTTCCATCCAGTGTTTGCGTTCCGCTTGCCTGCAGCGCAGAAGGAATGCTGCCTACCAGGACAGCGTTTTCATTGCCGGATCGAACAAGTAGCCTTCAATCACCGGCCAGGAGCCCATCTGGACACCGTCGATGTAGTCGTCGATGGTCAATCCGGCGGCAGCCGAACATGCCTGGCACATCAAGACGACGCCACCGTCCTTCATGAACGCAGTCAGCATGTCCTGGATCGAGGCGTTCTGCTCCCGCATCAGTCCATGGACATGGGAGGCACGCTTCTTGTCAGCCAGGTAGACGCCGCGCACATTCAGCCAGATGACGACAGGCTTGTGATCGTTTTTCAACGCCCTTTGATGGGCAAACATGATCGCCTTGGCCGCTGCCCAGGTGTCGTCGGTGGTGAGGTTGACGAAGAGGCCGGGCTTGGCGTCCTGTGCTTGTGCGCCGACAGTCGGCATGAGGCTCGCCAGCAACAGGATGGCGGCGGCAATTACGGTTCTTGGGAAATTCATCGTCCAGTCCTTCCAATGTGATCGTTTTGCGAGAACTCGCCATGCAGCAGTCCGGCTGCATGAGATTCGTTTCGCTTCTCGTATCGCGGCCACACACCGCGAAGAGGGTTCAGATCACGATCGGAGGCGGGCCATGCTTGGGAGGGAGAAGCCTCCGGGAGAACGAGGCAAGATGGGTTGTATCGGTTGGAAACAACGGTTGGACGACCGCGAGATCCGCGGGTTCACTCGACCCGTCCGGCAGTGGCAGCGCGACTGAACCGGCGATCTGGCAGAATGCGCAGGCCTCGGTCCGGCCGGTCTCTCCCCCGGCGTCGCGGTCGTCGGTCCCGAAACAGATGACCGGGAGCGAACCATCGGGCAGTTCATAGGCGGAGAGTTCAAATGTCTGCCATGCCGAGAGGTCGACGGGCTTGTGGGCAAAGGACGCCAATGCGAGCGCAGCGATGATACTCGCGCGCATGAACAACCGGAATGCAAGGTCCCCGAGCCGCATGACAACTCCTCATGCGTGGCCTAGCAGGCTATAGTGGAGTTCGAAAGTGCCAGAATGCCGCAGCGGGAATGCCTTGCTATCCGCCCGGAACCCCTCAACCGCCCGGCATGCCGCCGACATGGCTGAGCAGTTCGGCCACGTTGGCCGCCTGGAACTTCTTCAGGAGCTTGGCCCGGTAAGTCTCCACCGTGCGCGGCGAGATGTCGATCAGCCGTGCGATTTCCTTCGAGGTGCGGCCCTCGCCCAGGTGCATGATGATCTGCCGCTCGCGGGTGGACAGGCGCACCACGGGCCGCTCGTGCGAAAGGTCGGCGAAGCTCCACACTGCCTTGGCCAGCGGGTCGCCGGCCTCCGTCAGCGTTCGCCCGCGAACCCGGCACCAGAACAGTGAACCGTCCGTGCGCGCCATGATGCGCTCGTCGGAATAACGGCCGGTTTCGCGCAGTGGTCCCACGCCTACATCGCGGATGGCCACGAACTCCTCGAACGATGGATAGAGGATGGCGAAGGACTGGTCGATCAGCGTCTCGCGCCGGTGTCCGAACATCTCCGCGAAGGCCGGGTTGCAGGCACGGATGATCCGGTTCTCCGTCATCACGATGCCGATCGGCGCCAGTTCATAGGCCATCCGGTCGAGGTCGTCTGCGTGGTTTTCCGGTTCTGTCATGCGTGTTTCTACGGTCTTGCGCCGCTGCCCTGCTCCATCTGATAGTATGCTTATACGGTGAACGGCAAAGAAGAAATGCGGGCCTTGGCCTGCCGCGCGCGCCGTGAGGGAGGATTGTCGAGATGAACCTGGCCCATTGGCTGGTCAGAAGCGCTTGCGTGTCGCCACGCAACCCGGCCCTGCTCAGGGGCACGGAGGTGGTCGCGGATTATGATGCCTTCGCCCGCGCGGCCGCCGGCATCGCCGCCGCGCTGGTGGAGGGCCATGGCGTGCGCCCGGGCGACCGGGTCGCGATCTTTGCGAAGAACTGCACCGAATATCTCGAACTCATGTGGGGCGTCTGGTTTGCCGGGGCGGCTGTCGTGCCGGTCAATGCCAAGCTGCACCCGAAGGAAGCCGCCTGGATCATCGCCGATTCCGGCGCCTCGATTGCCTTCGTCACAACGGCGCTCGGCGCCGAGCTTGAGACCGCCCGCCCGGAAAACCTGCGGACCGTGATCGACATGGGCGGCGAGACCTTTGCCGCCATGCGCGCCCATGAGCCGGTTGCCGCGCCGGCAGACCGCGCGCCGGACGATCTGGCCTGGCTGTTCTACACGTCCGGCACCACCGGCAAGCCCAAGGGCGTCATGATCACCAACGCCAATATCCAGGCCATGGTGCTGGGCTATTTCTCCAATGTCGACGAGGTCTATCCGGCCGATTGCGCGCTCTATGCCGCGCCGATCAGCCATGGTGCCGGTCTTTATTGCGTGCAGCATGTGCTCAAGGGCGCCCGCCATTGCGTGCCGCCCTCGGCCGGTTTCGAGCCGGCGGAAATCTTCGATCTGGCCCGGCGGCTGGACAGCGTCCACATGTTCGCAGCCCCCACCATGGTCAAGCGCCTCGTGGATCATGCCAGGCGTGCCGGAGAGACAGGGCAGGGCATCCGCACCATCGTCTATGGCGGCGGCCCGATGTACCTGGCCGATATCATCGAGGCCGTGGATGTGCTGGGACCGCGCTTCGCCCAGCTTTACGGGCAGGGCGAAAGCCCCATGTGCATCACCGGCATGACGCGCGCCATGGTCGCCGACCGCACCCATCCGCGCTGGCGCGAGCGTCTCGCCTCCACCGGCATCGCCCAGGCCTGTGTCGAGGTGCGCATCGCCGATGAACAGGGCAACACGCTGCCCACCGGCGAGACCGGCGAGGTGCTGGTGCGGGGCGCCTCCGTGATGAAGGGCTACTGGAACAACCCGCAAGCCAATGAGAAGACGCTGCGCGATGGCTGGCTGTGGACCGGCGACATGGGCGCGCTGGACGGGGACGGCTTCCTGACGCTGAAGGACCGCTCCAAGGATCTCATCATCTCCGGCGGCACCAACATCTACCCGCGCGAGGTGGAGGAAGCGCTGCTCACCCATCCGGCGGTTTCGGAAGTGTCCGTGGTCGGTGCGCCGCATCCCGAATGGGGCGAGGACGTGGTGGCCTTTGTCGTGCTCGCCGATGGCGCGGCGGCGGATGAGAGGGCGCTCGATGCCCATTGTCTCGACCAGATCGCCCGCTTCAAGCGGCCCAAGCGCTATCGTTTCGTCGAGGCGTTGCCCAAGAACAATTACGGCAAGGTGCTCAAGACCGAACTGCGCGCCATGCTTGCCGGCGAAACGGAAGGAGCGTGACCATGGGGCATCTCTCGGGGCGCACCTCGCTTGTCACCGGCTCCGTCCAGGGCATCGGCCTGGCCATCGCCAAGGCCCTGGCCGGCGAAGGCGTGCGCATCGCGCTGCACGGGCTTGCCAGCCCGGACGAGGCCGCCGCCGCCGAGCAGGCCTGCCGCGAGGCCGGCGCGCCCGAAACCCGCTTCTTCGATGCCGACATGCGCGACGTTGCCGCCATCGGCGCCATGATGGAGGCCGCCACCGCCTGGGGGCCGGTCGATATCCTCGTCAACAATGCGGGCATACAGAAGACGGTGCCCATCGCGGAGGCAACGCCGGAGATCTGGGACGCCATCATCGCGGTCAACCTGTCCGGCGCCTTCCACACCATGCGCCACGCCCTGCCGGGCATGGGCGCGCGCGGCTTCGGCCGGGTCATCAACATCGCCTCGGTGCATGGCCTCGTCGCATCGAAGGACAAGGCGCCCTATGTGGCATCGAAGTTCGGGCTGGTCGGCATGAGCAAGGTCGCAGCCCTCGAATATGCTGCCTGCGGCAGCCGCGAGACCGGCGGTGTGACCGTCAACTGCATCTGCCCCGGCTGGACCGAGACAGCCATCATCGAGCCGCAGGTCGCCGCGCGCGCCGCCGAACATGGTGGCGACCGGACCGCCGGCATCGCCAGCCTGCTGGCCGAGAAGCAGCCGAGCCTGCGCACCTCCGATCCGTCCGAGATCGGCGCGCTGGCCGCATGGCTGTGCCATCCCCAGGCCCACAACGTCACCGGCGCCTCCTTCCCCGTCGACGGGGGCTGGACCGCCCAATGATGAATGCGCCGGAGGTCCGGCGTGTTTCCACGCTTCTGACAGGAGGAGACATCGCATGAAGAAATGGATGACTGCATTGGCCATGGCCTCGGCGCTTGCCGCCGGCGCGCTTGGCTCCGCGACCGCCCAGGATGGCGATCCGGTGAAGATCGCCCTGGTGCACGGGCTTTCCGGCTCGCCGCTGGAGGCCTTTTCCAAGCAGACCTCGACCGGCTTCCAGCTCGGCCTCGAATACGCGACCAATGGCACCATGGAGATCAAGGGCCGCAAGATCGAGGTGATCGAGAAGGACACCCAGTTCAAGCCCGACGTGGCCCGTTCGGCGCTCGCCGAGGCCTATGGCGATGACGACGCGCTGATCGCCGTCGGCGGCACGTCTTCGGGTGTCACAACCGCCATGCTGCCCGTGGCCGCCGAGTACGAGAAGATCCTCGTCGTCGAGCCGGCCGTCGCCGATTCGCTGACCGGACCGGATTCCAACCGCTACGTCTTCAAGACCTCGCGCAACTCGTCCATGGACATGCAGGCCCAGGCCAAGGCGCTCAGGCCCGACGACAAGCTGTTCGTCGCCACGCTCGCCCAGGACTATGCCTTCGGCAAGGACGGCATCGCCGCCTTCAAGGCCGCGCTGGAAGGCACCGGCGCGACGGTCGTTGCCGAGGAATACGTTCCCATCAAGACGACCGATTTCACCGCCACCATAGAGCGCATGTTCAACGCGCTGAAGGACAGGGACGGCCGCAAGGTCATCGTGATCTATGTCGCCGGCATCGACGCCATGACGCCGATCACCGCCGCCGATCCGGGCCGTTACGGTATCGAGATCTCCACCGGTGGAAACATCCTCCCGGCCATGGCCTCCTACAAGCAGGTGCCGGGCATGGAAGGCGCGATCTACTACTACTACGAACTGCCGAAGAACGAGATCAACGACTGGCTCGTCGCCGAGCACCAGAAGCGCTTCAATTCGCCGCCGGACTTCTTCACCGCCGGCGGCATGGCCGCGGCGCTCGCCATCGCCAAGGCGCTCGAGACCGCCGGGGAATGGGACACCGAGACACTGATCTCCACCATGGAAGGCATGAGCTGGGAGACGCCCAAGGGCACCATGACCTTCCGCCCGGAGGATCATCAGGCGATGCAGTCCATGTATCACTTCAAGATCAGGGTGGACGACAATGTCGAATGGGCCATCCCGGAACTGGTGCGCGAGATCACGCCCGACGAGATGAACATCCCCGTCGGCCGCAACAACCAGTAACACCTGCAAACAGGGCGCCGGCCGCATGCCGGCCGGCGCCCGCGACCTCTGGAACCGCAACCAACAAGAACGAACAAGGCGGATCATTGGCCCCATGTCCAAGCCATCCCTCGAATCCCGCGACCTGACCATCCGCTTCGGCGGCCATGTCGCCGTCAATGCGGTGACGTGCGCCTTCCGGCCGGGTGAGCTGACCGTCATCGTCGGCCCCAACGGCGCGGGCAAGACGACCTGGTTCAATCTCATGTCCGGCCAGTTGAGGCCGTCTGCCGGCACCATCCTAAAGGACGGCCGCGACATCACCGCGCTGTCGCCCTCGGCGCGCGCCAAGGCCGGCATGGGCCGGGCCTTCCAGTTGACCAATCTCTTTCCCAAGCTCTCGGTGCTGGAGAACATCCGCCTCGCCGTCCAGGCGCGTCACGGCATCGGCCCGCGCCTGTTCCGCCCGGTGGGGGCGTTCCGCGGCCTGGTGGAGAAGGCGGAACAGCATCTGGCCGCGGCCCGGCTGGAGCGCGTGGCCCACATGCCCGCCGCCGCGCTGCCGCATGGCGACCAGCGCAAGCTGGAAGTGGCTCTGCTTCTGGCCATGGAGCCGGACATCTTCATGTTCGACGAGCCGACCGCCGGCATGAGCGTCGACGAGGCGCCGGTCATCCTTGAACTCATCGCCAATATCAAGAACGACAGGGCCAAGACCATCCTGCTGGTGGAGCACAAGATGGACGTGGTGCGCGCGCTCGCCGACCGCATCGTCGTCCTGCACAACGGCGAGCTTGTCGCCGACGGCCCGCCCGACGAGGTGATCGCATTGCCCATCGTGCGCGAGATCTATCTCGGCATTCCCGCGGAGGACGCGGCATGAGCGCCCCGATCCTGTCCCTTGAGGGCGTCCACACCGACATCGCCCAGTACCAGATCCTGCACGGCATCGACCTCGCCGTGCCCGAAGGCGGCGTCTATGTGCTGCTTGGCCGCAACGGCGCCGGCAAGACGACGACGCTGCGCACCATCATGGGCCTGTGGAAGGCGCGTGCCGGGGCCGTGCGCTTTCGCGGCCAGGACATCGCCCGCTTGCATACCTCCGACATCGCCCGCCTCGGCATCGCCTTCGTGCCCGAGAACATGGGCATATTCGGCGGTCTGACGGTGGAGGAAAACATGCGTCTGGCCTCGCGTGACGGCACCTTCGATGCGAAGCGGCTGGCATGGATACAGGACCTGTTTCCCGCCATGCGCACCTTCTGGCAGAAGCCGGCCTGGGCGCTGTCGGGCGGCCAGAAGCAGATGCTGGCCATCTCGCGCGCCATCATCGAGCCGCGCGAACTGATCCTCATCGACGAGCCGACCAAGGGCCTGGCGCCGGCGATCATCCGCGCCATGGTGGACGCCTTCCGCGAGGTGGCGGCCGACACGACCATTCTCCTGGTCGAGCAGAACTTCATGTTCGCCTCGGCGCTCGGGACCGGTGTGTCCGTCATCGATGACGGGCGCATCGTCCATTCCGGCGCCATGGCCGATCTCGTGGCCGACAAGACGCTTCAGACCAGGCTGCTGAGCCTCTCGCTCGACGCGCACCAGTAGGGGAACCATGACATGAACGTTTCGGATGTCATCAACCGTTTCGGCGGCGTCAATCTCCTGCCGCTTGTCCTGATGGTGCTCGCCCTGCCGCTGATCGGCTCGGTCTCGTCATGGGTGACGCTGACGGTGGCCGGGCTCGCCATGGGCATGATGATCTTTCTCATGGCCTCCGGCCTGAGCCTCGTCTTCGGCCTGATGGACGTGCTCAATTTCGGCCATTCCGCCTTCATCTCGTTTGGCGCCTTCATCGCCGCCAGCGTCCTTGCGGCGCTCGCGGCCTGGGTGGCCGCGGATTCGGTCGCGCTGAACCTGCTCGCACTCTTCGCGGCCATCGCCGCGGCCAGCCTGTTCGGCCTTGCCGCCGGCTGGTTCTTCGAGCGCGTCATCGTCAAGCCGGTCTATCGCGACCACCTGCGCCAGATCCTCATCACCATCGGCGCGCTCATCGTCGCGGAACAGCTGATCCTGGCCATATGGGGCGGCGCGCCCATTCCCGTGCCGCGCCCGGCCGTCCTCCAGGGCTCGGTGATCATCGGCGACGTCGCCATCGAGACCTATCGCATCTTCGCTTTCCTGCTGGGACTTGCCGCCTTCATCGCGCTTTATTTGGTGCTCAACCGCACGCGTATCGGCCTGCTGATCCGCGCCGGCGTGGAAAACCGCGAAATGGTCGAGGCGCTCGGCTTCCGCATCGACCGCATCTTCGTCGGCGTCTTCATGGCCGGTTCGGCGCTCGCCGCCATGGGCGGGGCCATGTGGGCCGGCTACCAGGGCCTGATTTCCGGCACGCTGGGCGCGGAGATGATGATCCTTGTCTTCATCGTTGTCATCATCGGCGGGCTGGGTTCCATCGAGGGCTCGCTGCTTGGCGCGCTGCTCGTCGGCCTGCTCGGCAACTACGTCGCCTTCCTGTTCCCGAAGCTGTCGCTGGCTTCCAACATGCTCCTGATGATGGCCGTGCTGCTGTGGCGGCCCTGGGGCCTGCGCCCGGCCGTCAAGCCGTGAGGATGACAAGATGACCGCCACTGCCACCTCCGCTGCCTCCCTGTCCGCCTCCGCCGCCGCCCATGCCCGGGCGGTGCGCAACGGCCGGATCATCGTCTGGTCGGCGGCCGCGCTGATCGCCTTCTGCCTTGCCTTCGCGCCCTTCCTGTTTTCCGATGTGCGCGCCCAGCAGGTCGCCGCCCGCATCTGTGTCTTCATCGTGCTGGCCGCCAGCTACGACCTGCTGATCGGCTATACCGGCATCGTCTCCTTCGCCCATACCATGTTCTTCGGGCTTGGCGCCTATGGCACGGCCATGGCGCTGAAATCCATGGGTGCGGGCTTCGACGCCATCTTCCTTGGTGGCGGGGCGGGCGTTGCGCTGGCCGCCGTCCTGGCCGTCGCCATCGGCGTGCTCAGCCTGCGCGTCAAGGCGATCTTCTTTGCCATGGTCACGCTGGCCGCCGCGTCGGTGATGATGGTGCTCGCCTCCCAGCTTTCGGAGTTCACCGGCGGCGAGGACGGCATCGTCTATTCGGCACCGAAGATATTCTCTCCGGCCACGAAGCTTCTCACCGATGACGACGGCAAGGTGCTGAAGGTGCTTGGCGTGTCGATGAACGGCAAGGTCGCTGCCTACTACTTCGTCTTCCTCACCTGCCTCGTGCTGTTCTACGCGCTGGTGCGCATCGTCCGTTCGCCGCTCGGAACCGTGCTTGAGGCGATCCGCGAGAACGAGTTGCGCGCCGAGGCCATCGGCTACCGTGTCGTGGCCTACCGCACGGCGGTCTTCGTCATCGCGGCCGTGATCGCGGCGCTGGCCGGCGTCGTCTGGGCGGTCTGGCTGAAATATACGGGGCCGGAATCGACGCTCTCCTTCGCCATCATGATCGACATCCTGCTCATGGTCGTGATCGGCGGCATGGGCACCATGGTCGGCGCCGTCATCGGCGTCGTGATCATGACGCTGGCGCAGTTCTACCTCAAGGACGTGATGGCAACGGCAGCCGAGGCCACCGCCGGCCTGCCGCTCGTCCCGCATCTCGTCGATCCCGACCGCTGGCTGCTCTGGCTCGGCATCCTGTTCATCCTGCTTGTCTATTTCTTCCCCGCCGGAATCGCTGGCACGCTCATGAAGAAGGGAGGCCACTGATGCCGGTTTCGCCCGTTCCCCGCTCGTCCTACATCCGCTGCGGCGCCCATGAACTCCACGTCACCGAATGGGGTGATCCGGCCAACCCGCCGCTTGTGATGTGGCACGGCCTGGCGCGTACGGGCCGCGACTTCGACGAGGCTGCCGCCGCCCTTTCGGACGCCTATTTCGTGATCTGTCCGGACACGCTCGGGCGCGGCCTGTCGTCCTGGGCAGGCGACGAGGCGGTGGACTATTCCTATGCCGCCTTCGCCGATCACGCCGTCGCCATCCTCGACAATTACGGCATCGGCGAAACGCGCTGGGTGGGCACGTCCATGGGCGGCCTGATCGGCGTGACGCTGGCCGGCGGGCGCCTGAAGGGCCGCATCACCCATCTGGTCGTCAACGACATCGGCCCGGCCATTCCGGAAGCCGCGTCCGGCCGCATCGCCGCCTATGTCGGCGCGCCGCCGGTTTTTGACACGGTGGGCGAACTGGAGGATTGGCTGCGCGTCAACTACGCGCCATTCGGCGCCAACACGGCCGCCTTCTGGCGGCGCATGGCCGACACGTCAAGCCGGCGAACCGACGCCGGCAAGGTGACCGTCCACTACGACCCGCGCATCGTCACCCAGTTCACCCTGCACAAGGGCGATCTGGACTGCTGGCAATTCTACGATGCGGTGACGGCGAAGGCGCTGCTGCTGCGCGGGGAGGAGTCCGACGTGCTGCCGCGCGCTGTGGCCGAGGAGATGACGCGCCGTGGCCCGAAGCCGGAACTGGTGGAATTCACCGGTGTGGGCCACGCCCCGACGCTCGCCAGCGACAGCGAAGTCGCGCTGTTGCGGGATTTCCTCGCCGCCTGACCGGTCAGGATGGCGGAATCTTCCCGAGGACTTCCAGGGCGCCGTTGCCGTCGGGTCTTGCCACCACGATCTCGCCCGAGCGGGGAATGACGCCTGTCAGAGCGGTGATGTTGACCTGATGGGTCACGAGCATGGCCGGCCGGTCAAGGTCCAGGCCTTCGATTGCCGTGATCGTCTCGTCTGTCTGGGTTTTCGCCCGGTCCGGCTGCGAAAAGAACGAGTTGAGCGACGGCATGTCCTTGACCGGCCCGAGGTCGAGCAGTTCCGCCGTTTCCCTCGTCCGGCACCATTGCGACGTCCCCACGAAACCGAAGGCGATGCCGGCATCCTTGAGGCGTTGCCCCGTCTCACGGGCCTGCTCACGGCCCTCGTCGGAGAGATTGCGCTGTGTCGTGCAATCGCCGAGCGTGAAATCGTGCGGGTCGCCTGTCCCTGGCGCGGTGGCGTGGCGCATCAGCGCGACGACGCCGCCCTGCCTGAGAAGCGAAAGATCGTCCGCCGCGGCCGGCACGGCGGTGCCGGCCAGCAGAAAACCCAGCAAAAGCAACAGTCGCAACATCACTCCTTTCCGGCTGTCCTGCCTGTTTGTCGATTTTTCAATCATGCCTGATGGTGGAAGTGCTTTTCGATCGCGTCAACCGGGTGATTGGTCAGGTCCTTGTCGATCTCGCCTGCCAGCCGGTCGCGCACCTCCTTGTGATACTCCTTGCGCATCTCGCCGAGGATCATCGGCGCGGCAATGACGAACAGGCGGTCATAGTCGCCCCGATGCGCCATCTTGTAGAGCCTGTCGGCGATGTCCTTGGCGAAGCGTTCCTTGCCGAGCCGGTGCCAGTCGGTGTCCTGAACGGCGCTGCGGTGCTGCGGGCCGGCGTCATGCAGGCGCCCGGGGCGGTTCGCGCCCTGCTCGCGGGTCGGCGGGTTTTCCTGTGTGACCTCCCGTCTGACCTTCAGAAATGGAAATTCCTCGTCGCCGTCATTGACGAGAAACAGGGCCTTTTCACCATCGGCAACGACCACAAGGTCGCCATACCCGATCCTGGGTGCTGTCATGTATTCCTCCTGCTCAACTCTTGAAAAACTTCGAATATGCGGAATTTCGCATGGGAAACGATGTTCCGCCAGCGGCGCCGGAATGATTTTCTGTCGCACCTCACCCTGACGCAAAAGCGATTTGCACGGCCGTCCCGCCACGACGGCGCTGTTCCTTCATCTGCACGGTCCTTTCCACGACAATTCCGGGCAATGAGAAGGATCGTCTCCATGACTGCCAACACAATCGCACCGCCGCGGGTTCCCGATGCCGGCCATGTCGCGCTTGTCGGCGCCGGACCGGGTGCCGCCGACCTGCTGACACTGCGCGCCATGCGCCTGATCGCTTGCGCCGACGTGGTGGTCCACGATGCCCTCGTGCCCGGCGAGGTGCTGGACCTCGTGCCGCGCGGCATCGCCCGCATTGCCGCAGGCAAGCGCAAGGGCTGCCATTCCAAGTCGCAGGACGAGATCAACATGCTTCTCGTCAGCCTTGCCCGTGCGGGCAAGCGCATCGTGCGCCTCAAATGCGGCGATCCGCTGATCTTCGGCCGGGCAGGCGAGGAACTGGCCGCGCTGCGCGAGGCGGGCGTTGCCCATGAGGTCGTGCCGGGCGTCACCGCCGCCTTTGCCGCGGCTGCTGATTTCGCGCTGCCGCTGACACTGCGCGGCGTTGCCTCCTCCATGGTCTTCACCACCGGCCACGACCTGAAGGGCAAGGCCCTGCCGGACTGGGCGCGTCTTGCCGTGGCGGGTTCCACGGTTGCCGTCTACATGGGCCGCTCGATCGCAGCCAGCGTGGCTGCAAGACTCATGCAGGCCGGCCTGCCGGCCGAGACGCCGGTCGCCGTCGTCGAGAATGCCAGCTACGCGGGCGCGCGCCTGCTCCATGGCACTTTGGCGGACCTGCCGGCGCTGGAAGGCCGCGCGGACATGACCGGCCCCGTCATGACCATCATCGGCGAGGCGGTGGCGGGAGCCGATTTCTCGCGTTCGAACCCGCTCGCCCGTTCCGCACTCCACGAAACGCCTGTCACAGAGGATGTGTCCGCATGAAGATCCTGACCGCCAACCGCCTGTCCGACGGAATTGCCGTATGGCTTCGTGCCGATCATTCCTGGGCACCCGACATTGCCGAGGCAGAGCTGGCGCGCGACGCCGCCTGCGAGGAAAAGCTCACGCGCGCCGGCCATGCCGCCTTTCTGAAGAACGAGGTCGTGGACGTGAATCTCGTCGATGTCGATCTCGTAGAGGGGGAAATCGTGCCGCGCCGCCTCCGCGAACGCATACGCGCCGCAGGCCCCACCATTGCCGCGAAGGCCGACACGCCGCATTCGCCGGCCCGCCGCGCCGCCTGATCCCACGCAGGCAGGGCATGCGGACAACCACCAACGGGATTTGAAGCCATGTACCGCTATGACGAGTTCGACCACGCCTTCGTGAAGGCGCGCGTTGCCGAATTCTCCGATCAGGTGCGCCGCCGGCTCGACGGCGAGATCACCGAGGACCAGTTCAAGCCGCTCCGGCTGATGAACGGCGTCTATCTGCAACTCCACGCCTACATGCTGCGGGTCGCCATTCCCTATGGCACGCTGTCCTCGCGGCAGATGCGCAAGCTGGCCCATATTGCCCGCACCCATGACCGCGGCTACGGCCATTTCACCACCCGCCAGAACATCCAGTTCAACTGGCCGGCGCTCGCCGATACGCCGAAGATCCTGGAGGAACTGGCCGCGGTCGGGATGTACGCCATCCAGACGTCCGGTAATTGCATCCGCAATGTGACTGCCGATCACTTCGCCGGTGCCGCCGCCGACGAGGTGGCCGACCCGCGTCCCTATGCCGAGATCCTGCGGCAATGGTCCACGGTCCATCCGGAATTTTCCTACCTTCCGCGCAAGTTCAAGATCGCGGTGACCGGCGCCGAGGCCGACCGCGCGGCGATCCAGACCCACGACATCGGCCTGCACCTGAAGCGGGACTCTGGCGGGAAGCTCGGCTTTGCCGTCTGGGTGGGTGGCGGCCAGGGCCGCACGCCGATTCTGGCCAAAAAGATCAGGGACTTCCTGCCCGAGGCCCATCTCCTGTCCTATGTGACCGCGATCCTGCGGGTCTACAACCTTCATGGCCGCCGGGACAACAAGTACAAGGCGCGCATCAAGATCCTCGTCCACGAGACCGGAACGGAGGAGTTCACCCGGCAGGTGGAGGCCGAATGGGCCGCGTTGAAGGACGGCGAACTGACGCTGCCGCAGGCCGATATCGACGCCATCGCCGCTTATTTCGCGCCGCCCCCGCTGGTGGAGCGTGCCGAAGGCGTGGTCGCCGAGATCGCCGCCAGGCAGGCCGATCCCGGCTTTTCCGCCTGGCTGCGCCGCAACGTCACGCCGCACCGCCATCCCGACTATGCGGTCGTGACGATTTCGCTCAAGGGCATCGGCGAGGTGCCGGGCGACGCATCCGCCTCGCAGATGGACGCGGTGGCGGATCTGGCGGAAGATCTGGCCTATGACGAAATTCGTGTCAGTCACGAGCAGAACCTCGTCCTGCCCCATGTGGCGCGCGCCGACCTCAAGGCGGTCTACGACAGGCTGGTGGCAGCGGAACTGGCCACGGCGAATGCCGGGCTTGTCACCGACATCATCGCCTGCCCCGGCCTCGACTACTGCGCGCTCGCAAATGCCCGCTCCATTCCCGTGGCCCAGGAAATCTCCACCCGGCTGGAAAGCCGCCAGGAGGAGATCGGCGACCTGAAGATCAAGATTTCCGGCTGCATCAATGCCTGCGGCCATCACCATGTCGGCCATATCGGCATTCTCGGCGTGGAGAAGAAGGGGGCGGAACTCTACCAGGTCACGCTCGGCGGCTCCGGCGCGGAGGACGCGTCCATCGGCGAGATCATCGGCCGCGGTTTCGAGCCCGACAGGATCGCCGGCGCCATCGAGACCATCATCGACACCTACCTGTCCCTGCGTTCCGGCAAGGAGGAGACCTTCCTCGCCGCCTACCGGCGCCTCGGACCGGCACCCTTCAAGGAGGCGCTCTATGCTGACGAAGCAAAGGCAGCCTGATCCGGCAACGCATGCCGCCGCCCGGGCTGCGGATTTCGAGGCGCGCTACGCCGACCTGCCACCCGCGCTGATCGTCGAGATCGCCGCACGGACCCTTTTTCCCGGCACGGTGACCGCCGTATCCTCCTTCGGGGCGGATTCGGCCGTGCTGCTGCACATGATCGCGAAAGTCGCGCCGGACCTTCCCGTCGCCTTCCTCGATACCGGCCATCACTTCGGGGAGACGATCGCCTACCGCGATGCCCTCCTTGCCGATCTGGGACTGACCAATCTCCAGGTCTTTCATCCCAATGCCAGCCAGCTTGCCTTGCGCGACCCGGCCAATGACCTGCACGGGCGCGACACCGACACCTGCTGCGCCATCCGGAAGGTGGAGCCGATGGCGCGCGCGGTGGAGCCCTGCGAGGCATGGTTCACCGGACGCAAGCGCTTCCAGGCGGCAACCCGCGCCGCCCTTCCCGTCTTCGAGCCGGTCGGCCATCGCATTCGCGTCAATCCCCTGGCCCACATGGAGCCCGACGCCGTTCGCGCCTATGCGGAACGCCACGGGTTGCGCGAAAATCCGCTTGTCGCCTTCGGTTACCTGTCGATCGGCTGCTTTCCGTGTACCCAGCCGGTCCGTCCGGGCGACGATGCCCGGTCCGGGCGCTGGGCTGGCCAGTCCAGGACCGAATGCGGCATCCACCTCGACGGGCTGGAACAGTCCCTGTCCTCGTCCGAACTGTGAGCGCGACCATGCCTGAAACGAATGACAACACCGCCCCCCGCCTGTGGACCCGGAAAGCCGGCTTTGCCGCTGATGGCTGGATTCGAGCCGATGGCGTGGACGGTCATGCCCCGGACGCGCGCCTGATCCTGCCGCTCGATGCCTTCCTGGCCCTCGATGCAGGGGAGCGGGCACGCCGCGCCGGTTGCCTCGCCGTCGAGGTGCAGCCCGGCCAGGGCATCGAAGCGCTGCTGCCGTTTCTCGCCGGCCTGCCGCTGATCGTGCTGGCCTTCCCTGCTTTCAATGACGGGCGGTCCTATTCCAAGGCGGCGCTTTTGCGCACCCGCCATGGCTATGCCGGCCCGCTCCGGGCGTCAGGCGACATCCTGCCGGACCAGCTGGCCCACCTGCTGCGCACGGGTTTCGATGAACTGGAAGTGTCGCACCCGGTCGCGATTGCCCGTCTCGAATCGGGCAAGGTGGATGCCTATGCCGCCCACTACCAGCCGGCTGCGAATGCCGCGCGGCCGGCGGGACGTTATTCCTGGCGGCGCGTTCCGGCCTGAGCGGCCGGAACGCTTGCCAATTCGCTCAGCCGATCTCCACCATCTCGACGGCGAAGGTCAGGTCATGGCCGGCCAGCGGATGGTTGGCGTCCACGGTGATGGTGTCCTCGGCCACCTCGATGACGATGAGCTGGACCGGTACGCCGTTCGGCGTCTGGGCCTGCAATTGCATGCCGACCTGCGGTTCCAGATCCGGCGGCAGCGCGTTGCGGGGCACCTGCTGCACCTGGCGCGGGTCGCGCTCTCCATAAGCCTCGTCGGCTGCGATCGTCACCGTCTTCTGGTCGCCGACCGCCATGCCGGCGATTTCCTTTTCAAGGCCGGGGATGATCTGTCCCGCGCCAAGCTGGAAGGCCAGCGGGTCGCGGCCCTCCGAACTGTCGAATTTCGTGCCGTCGGCCAGCGTTCCGGTGTAGTGGATCTTGACGTTATCGCCGTTCTTCGCGGTGCTCACGCAGTGGTCTCCTTCATGATCTGGCAAAACTGCAAGCCAGAACGCGAAGGAACGACCAGTCAGCAATGCGCGCGGTTTTTTTCAAC
Organism: Zhengella sedimenti; assembly: GCF_046506625.1. Taxonomy (NCBI): domain Bacteria; kingdom Pseudomonadati; phylum Pseudomonadota; class Alphaproteobacteria; order Hyphomicrobiales; family Notoacmeibacteraceae; genus Zhengella; species Zhengella sedimenti. The sequence goes on along the minus strand of NZ_JBKFFP010000001.1, from coordinate 232,809 downwards.
GCCGCCTTGGCGCAAGGTGTCCTGTCGAATCTTGCATGATGAGGCATGTGATGCAACCGCGCGGTGCCGGCAAATCCGGCCTTTTCATCGCCGGGATGCAGGCTTTTTCAGGTTCAGCAGGTTCCCGGCGAGGATGAGTGCGGCCCCGGCCACGGTCCAGATGTCGATCAGTTCGGCATAGATGAGCCAGCCGGCCAGCGCGGTCAGCGGCACCCGCAGGAAGTCCATCGGCACCACCACGGTGGCATCGGCATGTGTCATCGCCTTGGCCATGCAGAAATGCGAGAACGTGCCGCAGAACGCGACCAGCACGATCCACGGCCAGAGATCGGCCGGAACCGGCTGCCAGACCATGATGGAGGGCACAAGGCCGATGGCCGCCTGGATGATGAGCATCCAGAAGATGATCGCGACGGGGCTGTCGGTGCGCGTCAGCGACTTGACCAGCACCACGGAGATGGCGAAGCCGACCGCTGCGGAAAGCGAGACAAGCTGGCCCAGGCTGACCTCGCCGGTCACGGGACGCACGATCATCACCACGCCGACAAGCCCCAGCGCGATGGCGGCGGCCTTGAACCGGTTCATGCTTTCGCCGAGGAAGAAATAGGCCAGAACCGCGGTCCAGATCGGCATGGTGAACTCGATGGAGATGACCTGAGCCAGCGGGATCAGCGTGACCGCCAGCAGCCAGGCATATTGCGCGGCATAATGCACCACGTTGCGCGACAGGTGGCGCAGCGGCTTGGCAGACCGCATCGCGCGCCAGCCCCCCGCCTTCATCACCAGCGGCTGCAGCAGCGCGAAGCCGATGAAGGCGCGCAACTCCATCACCTGGAAGACATCCAGCCGGCTGGCGGTCTCGCGGCCCGCCACCGCCATTGTCAGCATCAGGGCCAGCCAGCCGGCCATCCACAGCGCTGCCTTCGTGATGGATGCCTGCGTGCCGGTGGAGAGGGGGAGCGGGCGCGCCATATCGTCTATTGCGGTTTCACGCGCGGGCCGGTCTTGTTGGCGAAGGCTTCGAGGCGCTCCTTCGATGCCGGCTGCGTGTTGACGATGCCGGCCACCACCGATTCGGCATAGGAGGCGTCGAGCGGCGACATGTTCTGCATGTGCGAGATGGCCGAGCAGATGGCGAAATTCGACAGCGGCGGATTTTCCGCCGTCCGCCGCGCGATCTCGAAGGCGCGCGCCTCGCTGTCGTCGACGAGATACTGTGCCAGGCCGACGTCGATGGCTTCCTGGTCCTTGTAGATGCGTCCGGTCAGCATCATGTCGATCATCCGCGCCTTGCCGACGAGCCCCGCGACCCGGATCGTCGCGCCGCCGCCGGTGAACAGGCCGCGCTGGCCTTCCGGCAGGGCGAAATAGGTGGTGCGGTCCGCCACGCGCACATGCACCGACGAGGCCAGTTCCAGCCCGCCGCCGACCACCGCGCCCTTCAGCGCCGCGATCACCGGAATGCCGGAATACTCGATCTTGTTGAAGGCCTCGTGCCAGCGCAGGCAGACATGCATGAAGTCCGCCGCCGTGCGGTCCTGCCGGTGATGCTCGACCAGGTCGAGCCCGGCGGAAAAGTGGTCGCCCGCCGCGCACAGCACCACCGCGCGCACGCCTTCGCGCGGCAGGGCGTTGAAGATGGAGACGAACTGCTCGATGGTGGAGAGGTCCAGCGCATTGCGCTTGTCCGGCCTGTTGAGCCGCACCGTGGCGATCCCGTCGCCGTCCACATCGACCGTGACTGTTTCCAGATCCAGATCGGCAAGCCGCTGCATTCCATGCTCCTCACGCGATTTTCAGCGGACCATGGCTATTCCGGCCGGGCGCAATGCGCAAGCCTTGCCTCATGCACAAGGGCATTGCGGGTTTTCGGGTCCAGCGTCAGCCCGTTGCAGGACAACAAAAAAGCCCGCTTGCGCGGGCTCTTTTGTCCGGACAGGCCGGGAATCTGGTGCCCAGGAGAGGACTCGAACCTCCACGCCTCGCGGCACACGGACCTGAACCGTGCGCGTCTACCAATTCCGCCACCTGGGCAGGTGCCGCGCCGATGTAGGCGGATTGCCCGCCTGTGTCAACGCGGTTTGCGAGGAATTTATTTCGCCAGCACGGTTTTTTCGGTGACCAGCGTGTCCGGTCCCAGTTCGTAGATCATCGGCTCGCCGGTGGCGATTTCGAAGCCCACGATTTCGTCCTTGCCGAGGCGTTCCAGGACCATGCAGATGGAGCGCAGCGAATTGCCGTGCGCGGCCACCAGCACCGTCTTTCCCTGCATCACGGCGGGCAGGATGTCGGTGACGAAATAGGGCAGGGTGCGCGCCAGCGTGTCCTTCAGGCTTTCCCCGCCAGGCGGCGGCACGTCGTAGGAGCGGCGCCAGATGTGAACCTGTTCCTCGCCCCACTTGGCGCGCGCGTCGTCCTTGTTGAGGCCCGACAGGTCGCCATAGTCACGCTCGTTGAGCGCCAGGTCGCGCTTCGTCTCCAGCCCTTCCTGGCCCAGTTCGGCCAGCATCAGGTCCAGCGTCTTCTGCGCCCGGCTGAGTTCGGACGTGAACGCGATGTCGAATGTCAGGCCGCGCGCCTTCAGCGCCTTGCCCGCCGCCTTGGCTTCCTCGATGCCCTTTTCGGTCAGGCCCGGATCCTTCCACCCGGTGAAGAGGTTCTTCAGGTTCCATTCGCTCTGCCCGTGACGGACGAGAACCAGCGTGCCAGCCATGTCTTCAGGTCTCCTGTGTGGTGTTTCTCCGCTCAGCCTTCCGAAAGGCCGAGCACGTCAAGCATGGAATAGAGGCCCGGCTTGCGCCCATGCGCCCACAGCGCGGCCTTCACCGCGCCGCGCGCGAAGATCGAGCGGTCCTCTGCGTGGTGCGAAAGCGTGATCCGCTCGCCGGGTCCGGCGAGGATCACCGAATGGTCGCCGACGACCGAGCCGCCGCGCAGCGTCGCAAAGCCGATCGTGCCCGCCTCGCGCGGGCCGGTGTGGCCGTCGCGCACGCGCACCGAATGGTCCGCCAGGGCGATGGCGCGGCCTTCCGCCGCCGCCTGCCCCAGCAGCAGGGCTGTGCCCGATGGCGCGTCGACCTTGTGGCGGTGATGCATTTCCAGCACCTCGATGTCGAAGTCGGCGGCCTCCAGCGCTTGTGCCGCCTGACGCACCAGCACGGCGAGCAGGTTGACGCCGAGGCTCATGTTGCCGGACTTGACGATGGTGGCGTGGCGCGCCGCCGCGGCGATTTTCGCTTCCTCATCGGGCCCGCAGCCGGTCGTGCCGATGACGTGCGCGATGCGGGCCTGCGCCGCATAGCCGGCAAGCTCCGCCGACACCGCCGGTGCGGTGAAGTCCAGCACGCCGTCGGCCTGCGCCATGGCGGCCAGCGGATCGGTTGTGATGGAAACGCCGGCATGGCCGGTGCCGGCCAGTTCGCCCGCATCCTTGCCGGAGTGTGGTGAATCGGCGCGTTCGATGGCGGCATGGAGAACGGCGCCTGGCGTGTCCGCGATGGCGCGGATCAGCGCCTGCCCCATGCGCCCGCCGGCGCCCGCGACAACCAGTTTCATGTCCTTCATCGCTTGTCTCCCCCGGTCCGGTCCGGTTGTTCGCCGGAAAAATCGAGATCCACCGGCTTTGCCATCTGTGCGTCGTGGAACCGCTTGTACAGCCCGTCGGCCAGCTGGACCAGTTCCTCGTGCCTTCCTTCCTCGACGACCCGGCCCTGGTCCATGACCACGATCCGGTCGGCATTGACCACGGTGGAGAGCCGGTGCGCGATGACGATGGTGGTGCGCCCCTTCATCACCTCCTCCAGCGCCATTTGCACCTTCTTTTCCGATTCGTTGTCGAGCGCCGAGGTCGCTTCGTCAAGCAGCAGGATCGGCGCGTCGCGCACGATGGCCCGCGCGATGGAGAGCCGCTGGCGCTGCCCGCCCGAAAGCGTCGAGCCGCTTTCCCCGACCGGCGTGTCATAGCCCTGCGGCTGGGCGAGGATGAAATCCTCCGCATGGGCCGCGCGGGCTGCCGCCTCGATCTCGCCGTCCGTGGCGTCGGCCCGCCCGTAGCGGATATTGTCGCGGATGGAGCCCTCGAACAGGTAGGGCTGCTGCGAGACATAGGCGACCGCCCGGCGCAGCGAGGCCTTGGTGACGCCGGCAATGTCCTGGCCGTCGATGGTCACCCGGCCTTCCTCGGGATCCCAGAACCGTTGCACCAGCGCGATGAGCGTCGTCTTGCCAGCGCCGGAACTGCCGACGATGGCCGTCGTGCGGCCGGCTTCCGCGACAAGGCTGACGCCGCGGATCACCGGAATGTCCGGCCCATAGCCGAAGGTCACGTTCTCGAAGCGGATCTCGCCCTTGCCGACAGAAAGCGGCACCGCGTCCGGGCGGTCCGGCTGGTGCGGTTCCAGGTCGATGATCTCGTAGATCATGCGCGCATTGACCAGCGCGCGCTCCAGCCCCACCTGCACCCGCGCCAGGCGGCGCGCCGGATCGTAGGCCAGCATCATGGCCGTCACGAAGGCCACCATCGAGCCGGGAAGCTCGCCGGTCTCAAGCGTCCGGAAACCGGTATAGGCAATGGCCAGCGATACCAGGATGCCGGCCAGCACCTCGGCCACCGGCGAGACGCGCTCGGAAACCTCGGCAATGCGGTTGGAGCGGTGTTCCGACTGGCGGATGAGTTCCGACAGCTTGGCGCGCAACTGCTCTTCCATCGTGAATGCCTTGACGATGGAAATGCCCTGCACGGCCTCCTGCATGGCGCCCAGAAGCCGCGAATTGATCTCCACCGATTGCCGCGTCACGCGGCGCAGCTTCTTCATCAGGTAGTTGACGCCGAGTCCCAGCGGCGGGCCGATCACGAAGATGGCCAAGGATAGCACCGGATCCTGGTAGAACATGACGGCGACGAGGCCGACGAGCGTCATCGCGTCGCGGGCCAGCGATGTCAGCGTGATCGTCATGAGATCGCGCACGCCGGTCGTGTTCTGGTTGATCTGGGCGACAAGCTGGCCGGACCGCTGGCTGGAGAAGAACCCCATGCCAAGCGACATCAGCTTGTCGAAGATGCGGTCCTGGTAGCGCGCGATGATGTTGTTGCCCACCCGCGCCAGCAGCACCGCGGCGGCATAGGAGGCAAGGCCGCGGATCAGGAAGGCGGTGAAGATCGAGGCGGAAAGAAGCAGGATCAGGTCCTTGCGGTCCTGGTAGAAGATCTTGTCCACCACGTCGCGGATGATCCAGGCAAGGTAGGCCGTGGCACCCGCCACCATGACGAGGCAGATGATGGCCGTCACATAGGATCCCAGATAGGCGCGGCCGTTCTCGCCCAGCACCCGGCGGATGACCGCGACGACGTCATCGGCGTTCAGCCGCTTGTGCGGTGTATCCCTTGTTGCCATGCCTGCCGTGCGACCCCTTCAAGCTGCCGGCCTTGCGCCGGCGCGCCTTCATAGCCGCAAGCGGCCGCCAAGACCAGTCCCGCTCAGCGTCCCGGGCGGGGCGAGGGCACCGGGATGGCGGGCCCGGCGGGAAGCGGCGCGAAGGACCGGGCAAGGGGCGGCAGGCCGCTGCTGGCGCCGGCCATGGCCACGCTGCCCGTCCCGGTCACCGTGACGGCGGCCTCCGACACCGGCGAGGGTGCGTTCAGCACCGCGCGGCAGGCCGCCGGCAGGCTCGCCATGGTCATGACGTCGCGCGCCTTGGGCTTCTGCTTCGCGCCGGGCTTGGCCGGCCGCCACGGTTCGTCGGTGAACCACCATGCCAGGGACTTGTCGCATCCCTCCGAACGGGGCGGCGCGGCCTGTCCCTTGCAACCCGGCGATCCGGCCGGGCAGCCGATGCGGATGTGGAAGTGGTAATGGTGTCCCCAGAAGGGCCGGACCTTGGACAGCCATGCGCGGTTGCCGGTCACCGTGTCGCACAGCTTCTTCTTGATGCCGGGATGGACGAGTATGCGCTCGACTTCCGGATAGCTGGCGGCACGCCGCAGGATGGCCTCATGCGCACGTGTCCACTTCCTGTCGTCGACAAGGAGCGAATCGCCCTTGAGCATGGAAACCGCGCTGATGGTCTCGCGCTCCTGTTTCGACAGGCGCCGGTCGGGCATGGGCGTGAACCAGATGTCCGCGTCGAGCCCGATCTGGTGCGAGGCATGGCCGGACAGCATGGGCCCGCCGCGCGGCTGCGAAATGTCGCCGACCATCAGGCCGTTCCAGCCGTCCGCGTGGCCCTCGCGCGACAGCTTTTCCAAGAGCGCGATCATGTCCGGATGGCCCCAGCGCCGGTTGCGCGACAGGCGCATCGCCTGCCAGTGGGGGCCGTCGGCGGCAATCGCGACACCGCCCGAGAAGCAGCCCTTGGAATAGAAGCCATGGGCGGCGGGCGCCGTCGCGGCCGGAAGCGCCTTGTTGCCGAAAAGGTTTTTCGCCAGCGGCTCGGCGCCGGCCGGCGCGGCAAGCATGGCGGCCAGGGCAAGGCTGGCGGCAAGAGTGCAAAGCGTCCTGATCATGGCTCGGTATCCTGTGCCGGTGCGGCATCCACGCCAGCCTCGGACGGCGTTGGTTAACGCTTCCTTGACGCGCGCGCGAATGTGATCGCGACGGTATCATGATTTGCCTGCCTGCCGAAGGCCGGCGGCAAGGCACGTTATCCGCGCCAGCTTCCGTCCGCCCACATCGCATCCAGCGCGGCGCGGTAATCGGGATAGGCAGGCTCGAAACCCATCGCCGTGAGCTTTCCGTTGGAAACCCGCTTGTTCTCGCCATAGAAGGACCGCGCCATGGGAGACAGGTCCGCCGTCTCGAAATCCTGTTCCGGCGGCGGTTCCACGCCCATCAGCGCGCAGGCATGAGTGATCACGTCCTGCGGCGGCGCCGGTTCGTTGTCGGTCACGTTGAAGATGCCGCCGGCCCTGTTGCGGGCCAGGAAAAGCGCAGCCCGCCCGATATCGTCCACATGCACGCGGTTGAACACCTGTCCGGGCTTGATCAGGCGGCGCGCCTTGCCTTCGGCAACCGTGACAAGCGCGTTCCGTCCCGGCCCGTAGATCCCCGGCAGGCGCATGATCGAGACGGGGATGCCGGTCCGCTCGCCGAAGGCCAGCCATTGCTCCTCCGCCTTCAGCCGCCTGACGGACCGGTCCGCTGCCGGCCGGCACTTCGCCGTCTCGTCGATCCAGGCGCCGCCGTGATCGCCGTAGACGCCGACCGTGGACAGGTAGCCGACCCATGAAAGGGCCGGCATGTGCTCTTCGAAGAGTTTGCCGGCAGCGGCGAGCGCCGGGCAGCCGTCCCGGTCTGGCGGGATCGTGACGGCCATGTGCGTCATGTATTCCAGCGGCAGCATGGCCACGTCGGCCGCGCCGGTGAAGACATAGGGCTCGATATGCGCGGCTTCGAGATCGGAGAAATTGTCTTCCGAGCGTGTGGTGCCGACGATCCAGCGGGCGCCGTCGGCAAAGGCACGGGCAATCGCCTTGCCGGAATAGCCGGCGCCAAACAGGAAAAGCCGCATCAGTCTTCACCCTCCATGGCGAGCGCCCATTCCGCCCGCACGTCTTCATCCATGTCCCCGGCAAGCCTTCCCGCCGTTGCGCGAAGCCGCTCCCGGCTGCCAAGCCGCGCCAAGGCCCAGACAGCCATGGCCCGCACCTGCGGCGCCGCGTCGTAAAGCAGCGGAACCACCGCCCCGACCAGCGCCGGCTCGCCGCTGTTTCCGGCTGCGATCAGGACATTGCGCAGGAACCGGTCGCGTCCGATCCGCTTGACCGGCGATCCGGAGAACATGGCCCGGAAGGCGCTATCGTCAAGCGCAAGGAGGTCCGCAAGGCGCGGCGCGGTCAGGTCGTCGCGTGCCTTCAGCTTTGCCTCGCGGGCGGACTGCGCGAACTTGTTCCACGGGCACACTGCCAGGCAGTCGTCGCAGCCATAGATGCGGTTGCCCATGGCCGGGCGCAACGCATGCGGGATGGTCCCCTTGTGCTCGATCGTGAGATAGGAAATGCAGCGCCGCGCGTCGAGCTGGTAGGGTGCGGGAAAGGCGTCCGTCGGGCAGATGTCGAGGCAGGCGCGGCAGGAGCCGCAATGGTCGCGCTCCGGCGCGTCATGCTCCAGTTCGGCGGTCGTGAAGATGGAGCCGAGGAAGAGCCAGGAGCCAAAGGCGCGGCTGACCAGATTGGTGTGTTTCCCCTGCCAGCCGAGCCCGGCGGCCTCGGCCAGCGGCTTTTCCATCACCGGCGCGGTGTCGACGAACACCTTGACGTCCGATCCGGCGCGCGCCGCCAGCTTGCCGGCAATGGTCTTCAGCCGCCCCTTGATGATGTCGTGGTAATCCCGGTTCTGGGCATAAACGGAGATCGCGGCGCGATCGCCTTGCGATAGCACGGCCATCGGATCGTGCGCCGGGCCGTAATTCATCGCCAGCATGACGACGGAGCGCACCTCCGGCCACAGGGCGCCGGGCGCGCCGCGCCGTTCAGCCGTTTCTGCCATCCATGCCATCGAGCCGTGGCGTCCTGCCGCCAGGAATTCCGCCAGGCGCCCGGCGGCCTGCGGAATGCTGTCCGGCGATGTCACCGCGACCGCGTCGAACCCGGCGGCAACCGCCTCGCGGCGCAGGAAGGCGGTCAGCCGGGCAGCGGCGTCACGCGGGGCATGCGGCATCAGAAATCCGGATCCGGGTAATGCGAGACCGGCGGCAGGCCCTGCACGCGCTCGGTCAGCAGCGGCCGGAAGGCGGGACGCGACTTCAGCCGCGCGTACCAGTCGCGGGCCGCCGGATAGTCGTTCCATTCGATCTCGCCGAGATAGTCGAGAATGGAAATGGCCGCGCCGGCGGCCATGTCGGCATAGGTGATGGAAGGCCCCGCCAGCCAGTTGCGGTTGGCGGCCAGCCAGTTGGTGTATTTCATGTGCTGGCGCACATTGGCGCGCGCCGCGCGCAGCGCCGCCGCTTCCGGGGAACCGCCACCCATGGAGGCCGGCATCATCGGCTTGAACACTCGTTCGCGCACCATGTGGCGCGTCACTTCGGTCTCGCATTTGACGAGGTACCATTCGCACAGGCGCCGGATCTCGGCACGCTCGAACGGGTCGTCGGCGAAAAGCCGCTTGCCGCGCATCAGCGCGCCGCGCGTCTCGTCGAGATATTCGGCGATCACCATGGCGCCGGGGATGGGCGCGTCATGCTCGGCGAGCAGCAAGGGCAGCGTGCCGGCCGGGTTGATCTGCAGGAATTCCTTGCGCCGGACCCAGGGTTTTTCCTCGATCAGCGAAATCTCCTCGCCATACTCGCCCAGGATCAGGCGCACATGGCGGCAACCGGCAATCATCGTGTGGTGAAACAGGGTCAGCATGGGGGCTCCGGTCGGTTCTGGTCTTGCGATCCGTGAAGCGCTAAACCTCCCTGCGCCCGTCGATTCGCGATACGATCTGTGAACCGTTTCCGGGTATAGGGGCTGCATGGGCGGCTGACAAGCGAACCCGCCTTGCGCCGACCTGACCGTACGGAGACCGCCACCATGGCCGAACAGTCCATCGCCGATGCCCTCGCACTCGGCCTGCTGGAGGGGTTGACCGAGTTCATTCCGGTCTCCTCGACCGGCCATATCCTGCTGGCCGGCCATTTCCTAGGCTTCGAATCCACCGGCAAGGCCTTCGAGGTGCTCATCCAGCTTGGTGCGATCCTGGCCATCCTCACGGTCTACTTCACCCGCCTCTGGCGCATCCTCGTTGACCTGCCGCGTGACCGCACCACGCAGCGCTTCGTCGCCGGCATCCTTGTCGCCTTCCTGCCGGCCGCCGTGATCGGCGCGCTTGCACATGACTTCATCAAGACCGTGCTGTTCGAATCGCCAATGCTGATCTGCACGACGCTGATCATCGGCGGGGTCATCCTGCTGTGGGTCGACCGCTGGGCGCTCACGCCGAAGTATCGCGACATCATGGACTATCCCATGCATGTCTATCTCGGCATCGGCCTGTTCCAGTGCCTGGCCATGATTCCCGGCACGTCGCGGTCCGGCTCCACCATCGTCGGCGCGCTGCTGCTCGGCACGGACAAGCGCTCCGCGGCGGAGTTTTCCTTCTTCCTGGCCATGCCGACCATGGTCGGCGCCTTCGCCTACGATCTCTACAAGAACCGTGACATCCTGACCGCCGCCGACCTGCCCATCATCACGGTCGGCTTCGTCTCCGCCTTCTTCGTTGCCGTCATCGTCGTGCGCTACCTGCTCGACTATGTCTCGAAGCATGGATACGCGCTGTTCGGCTGGTGGCGCCTGATCGTCGGCGGCATCGGCATGGCTGCGCTCATGATCTGGGGCTGAGGTTCAGCCCGCCCAGGCCATCGCGCCGCGCCGGATCATGTCGATGGCAAGCAGGGTGAGCAGGATGCGGAAGCCCTTGCGGAAGGCGTCTTCCGGCATCCTGTCGAGCAGCGCGGTTCCCCACAGCGTCCCGGCATAGCCGGTGGCGATCATGGCCGCGACGAGCGGCACCCATTGCGCGAAGGCGAAACCGAGCGCGCCGAACACCGCGATCTTGAGTGCATGCAGCACGCTCATCAGCAGGGCATGGGTGGCCACCAGCGCCTTGCGGTCGGAGGGAAGGATTTTCGACAGGAACGCGGCCATCATCGGCCCCGTGGCACCGACAAGCATGGTGACGAAGCCCAGCACGCCGCCGCCGGCCGCCAGACCCGCGGCTGAAAGCCGGTCGAAGCCCGGGATCTTCGCCCAGGTCACCACGATGATGAAAAGCCCCAGCATCAGCTTCATCGCCGCGTCGGGAATTTCCGTCACGAAATAGCCGCCGGCCAGCGAACCGGCGATCGCGCCGGCCAGGAAGGGGAGCAGGATGGCGGTGTTGACATGCGCCCGCTGCCGCCATGCCCGGCCCGTGTTGGAGCCGAGTTGCACCGCGCCATGCACCGGGATGAGGGCTGCGACCGGGATCATCACGCCCATCAGCGCCAGCATGAACAACCCGCCGCCGACGCCGAAGGCGGCCGTCAGCGCCGAGGTGAAGAAGCTGGCGGCGACAAGCAGGAGCGCCGCGCCGCCGGAAAGCGTGTCGGGCAGGAAGGCGGCGAACGCGTCCAACCGTTATGCCGCGCCCTTGCGGGTGAACTGGCCGGCCGGCCGGTAGCGCCACAGGTAGCCCGGAAGAATCGCCTCGGCGGAACGCGGCGTGATGCCGAAGGCCGCGATGGTGCGCCCTTCCGCCTTCGCCGCCTCAGAGACGACATTGTCGGTTTTCAGCATTTCCACCTGGTCAGCCGTCAGCATCGGGTTAGGCAGCATGCCCAGGATCTTGCCCTGAAGGCGCGCGACGGCCCAGGGAACGGAGACAAGGGCACGCTTGCGATCGATGGCCGACAGCATCTCCTCGAGGCACTCGCGGAACGTCATCACTTCCGGTCCGCCGATCTCGTAGATCCGTCCGCCCGCGGCCTTGCCTTCCACGGTCTGCGCGATGACTTCAGCGAGGTCGCCGACGAAGACCGGCTGGAACTTCGTCGTGCCGCCGCCGATGAGCGGCAGGACCGGCGAGAACCGCGCCATTTCCGCGAAACGGTTGAAGAAGTCGTCCTCGGGTCCGAACACGATGGAGGGCCGGATGACGATTGCATCGGGCAGCGTCTCGAACACGGCCTTTTCGCCGGCAGCCTTGGTGCGCGCATAGTCGGCGGGCGAATTCCCGTCCGCGCCGATGGCCGAGACATGCGTCAGGCTGGCGCCGATGGCACGCGCGGCCTCGGCCACGGCGCGGGCGCCGAAGGCCTGGACCGACTGGAAGGTCTGCTTGCCGCCCTCGTGGAGGATGCCGACCAGGTTGATGACGTGGTCGGAACCTTGGATGACCCGGTCGATGGAGGCGCGGTTGCGCAGGTTGGCCTGAACGGCCTGGATCTGTCCGACATTGCCCAGCGGCTGCAGGTGGCCGGCGAGATTGGGCCGGCGGCAGGCCACGCGGATGCGGTAGCCGCGCTTGGCCAGCGCGCGCACCGTGTGACGGCCGACAAAGCCGGAGCCGCCGAAGATGGTAACGAGTTTCGGTGTGGAAGTGATCTGGGTCATGACCTGTCCGTCTGGCTCGAAACGCGGGCGGGCGCGGCCGGGCCGGCCACGTCCATTGACCGCTGTTTAGCCCTTTTTGACCGGCACGCAAAGCCGCAATTCGGCCAACTTGCTGCAATGCGGCAGGTCAGGCAGGCCGCACCGGTTCCCGGTTCCGCCCGCCTGCGAACAGCCAGCCGGAAAACGCGGCGGCTGCCAGGGCGCCGGCGATTTCCATGAGGATGAACATGGGCATGTCGGCGGGCCTGATGCCTGCGAACGTGTCGGAAAAGGCACGCGCAACCGCCACGGCGGGGTTGGCAAAGGACGTTGATGCAGTGAACCAGTAGGCCGCGGTGATGTAGAGGCCGACAAGGGCCGGCACCGCCTCCGGCCTGAATCGTATGCCCGCGAAGATCGTGAAGACGAGGCCGAAGGTGGCAACGATTTCGGCGATCCACTGGCCGCCGCCGGTGCGCGCCGTTTGCGAGAACTGCACGATGTCGAGTTCGAACATGGCATGGGCGAGAAGCGATCCTGCAATGCCCCCGGCGATCTGCGCCAGCACATAGGGTGCCAGTTCGCCGAAAGGCAGGCTGCGCCGGATCGCGAAGGCCACGCTGACGGCGGGGTTGAAATGGGCGCCGGAGACCGGGCCCAGCGTGGTTATGAGAACGAACAGGATCGCCCCGGTCGGGATCGTGTTGCCGAGCAGCGAAACCGCGACATCGTCCGACAGCCGGTCCGCCATGATGCCCGAACCGACCACGGTGGCGACCAGCAGTCCGGTACCGAGTGCCTCGGCCACGAGGCGTCGTTTCAGGTCGAATGTCACGCGATCAGCCCTCCGCGTCCTGCGCCTGCGCCATGGCGGTCGCGCCGTCCATGGCGCCGATCCTTGCCAGGGCGGCTGAAAGGGCGTCTGCGCTCATCTCTTCCACCGGCAGGGCGGCGAGAGCGGCCACGCGGGCTTCCAGCAGGTCGTAGGCCTGGCGGAACGCGGCCAGTCGCGCTTCCTCCGTCTCGCCCTTGCCGGCCGGATCGGGAATGCCCCAATGCGCCTTGACCGGCGCGCCGGGCCACAAGGGGCAGGATTCGCCGGCTGCCGAATCGCAGACGGTAATCACGATGTCCATTTGCGGCGCGTCGGCTCCGGCGAATTCGTCCCAGCTTTTGGAGCGGAAGCCGGAAATGTCGTGGCCGAGGCTTTCCAGCAGTTTCAGGCCCGTCGGGTTGGGGATGCCGCGTGGCTGCGATCCGGCCGAGAAGGCCCGGAAGCGGCCCTGTCCGAGCCGCTGGATCAGCGCTTCGCCAAGGATCGAGCGCGCGGAATTTGCGGTGCACAGGATGAGGATGTTGATCGGCCTGGATTTCAAGGGGGGTCACTCCGGACAGCCGCAGGTCACGGCGTCGATGACGGGCGCGCAAAGTTCCGGCGCCCCGTTGCAGCAATCTTCCATCAGGAAGGCGAGAAGGTCGCGCATGCCGGTGAAGTCGGCATGGTAGAGGATCGTCCGCCCGTGCCGCTCGGCCCGCACGAGCCCGGCCTGCGCCAGGATCTTCAGGTTCGCCGACAGCGTGTTGGGCAGCGCGTCGAGACGCCGCGCGATGTCGCCGGCCGCCACGCCGGTCCCGCCGGCCTGGACCAGCAGGCGGAACACATCGAGGCGCATGTCCTGCGACAGGGCCGAAAGCGCGGAAAGGGCAGCCGTCTTGTCCATTGATTCCAAATTTCCAGAATTATCGAAATATAATCACGAACGCATCCTGCTGGCAAGTAGCAATCCCCGGCAAGGGCCGCGTTTACGTGATTTTCCGTGCCTGGTTCACATCCGGACGTCAAACAATTCGTGACCGACTGTTTACCCGCATTCACGAAACAACACGCCGGTTGCGCCCGTTTCCAACACGACCGGCGCAGAGAAGCCGGCAACGAATTCGATCAATGTCAACAAGGGAGTACAGACATGAAACGGATGATTCTGGCAGCTTTCGCCGCTAGCGCCGCGCTTTCCACCGCCGCCTTCGCCGAGGAGCCGCCGCAGCTTTATGGTAACTACTCGGCCGCCGTGCAGGACGAATACAACAAGGGTCCCGCCGAAAGGAATGTCTACCGCGGTGGATATGCCGATCCGATGCTGCTCGACACCATGCCGACAGCTTCGATCCCGGACAATTCCACGATGGCCGGAGAAGCGGGCGAGGAGCCGAACCTCGATTACGGTCCCGCCATCGAGGAACGCGATATCAACAGGTAACCGGGTCGTGCAGACCCCACCCTCGAAAAGGCCGGGAAATCCCGGCCTTTTCCGTGTCCGCCGTCGAGCCTGATGCCGGCGCAGGCATTTGCTCCCCCGTCATCGCCCTGTCGCAACGCCCTGCTGGACTTCGCGCCGATTCAACCGCACACTTCTGCGCCGGCGAAAGAGGGTGGGGCGTCTGGCCGGAAGACGTTGCAAACCTGGGAGTTCCTCGCATGCTCGGATCAGCACACAGATTGACAAGACGTTCGTTCATGGCCGGCGCCGCGGCGTCCTCGGCGCTCATCGCACTGCATCCCTTCGCCGCGCGCGCATCGGCCGGCCAGGCGCATCTGCGTATCATGGAGACGACCGACATCCACGTGGCGGTCATGCCCTATGACTACTACGCCGACAAACCCAATGACACGATGGGCCTGGCCCGTACCGCGCGAGTCATCGGTGACTTCCGCAAGGAGGCCGGCAATTCCCTTCTCGTCGACAATGGCGACTACCTTCAGGGCAACCCGATGGGCGACTGGATCGCCTATGAACGGGGCATGAAGGAAGGCGACATGCACCCCGTGATCCAGGCGATGAACGTGCTGGGATATGACTGCGGAACGCTTGGCAACCACGAATTCAACTATGGCCTGTCCTTCATGGACAAGGTCAATGCCGGTGCCGGTTACCCGCTGGTCTGCGCCAATCTCGTGCGCGGCACCACGCTGGCGGCCAATCCGCGCGATGACGATCTCTACATGTCGCCCTACGTGATCCTGGACAGGACGGTCGTCGACGGCGCGGGCCAGGAGCACGCCATCCGCGTCGGCTTCATCGGCTTTGTCCCGCCGCAGATCATGGTCTGGGATTCCCGCCATCTCAGCGGCAACGTGATGACCCGCGATATTGTCGAGGCCGCCGCCGCCTGGGTTCCGCAGATGAAGGAGGAGGGCGCGGATATCGTCGTCGCCCTTTCCCATTCCGGCATCGACGCGAAACGGGTGGACGGCATGGAAAACGCCTCGCTCTTCCTGGGGGAGGTGGAAGGCATCGATGCCATTTTCACCGGTCACCAGCATCTGGTCTTCCCGGGCAAGGCGTTCGAGGGCCTGGAGGGCGTGGACGCCGCCAGGGGACGCCTGTTCGGCAAGCCGGCGGTACAGGCCGGTTTCTGGGGCTCGCACATGGGCCTGATCGACCTCCTTGTCGAGCGTGACGGCAACACCTGGAAGGTGGTGGACTCCATGGTCGAGACGCGCCCGATCTATGAGCGCGTGGAGCGCAAGGTCAATCCGCTCGTCGAAAGCAGCGCCGAGGTCGAGGCCTCGGTGAAGGCCGAGCACGAGGCGACCCTTGCCTATGTGCGCACACCGGTCGGCGAGACCTCCGCGCCGCTCTATTCCTATTTCGCGCTCGTGGCCGATGATCCCTCGGTGCAGATCGTCTCCCGTGCCCAGACCTGGTATGTGAAGGACCTGCTCAAGGATGGCGAACACAAGGACCTGCCGGTCCTCTCGGCCGCAGCACCCTTCAAGGCGGGCGGGCGCGGCGGCCCGGATTATTACACGGACGTGCCGGCCGGTGCCATTGCCATCAGGAACGTCGCCGATCTCTACCTCTATCCCAACACGGTGCGCGCCGTGCTCGTCGATGGCGCGACGGTGAAGGAATGGCTGGAAATGTCGGCCGGCATCTTCAACCGGGTCGAGCCGGGCAAGGCCGACCAGCCGCTGATCAACCCGGATTTCCCGTCCTACAATTTCGACGTGATCGACGGCGTCACCTATCGCATCGACCTGACCCAGCCGGCGAAGTACACGTCCAAGGGCGAGGTCGCCAATCCGGGCGCCAGCCGCATCACAGACCTGATGTTCGAGGGCAAGCCGGTCGACCCGGCGGCCAAATTCGTTGTCGCGACCAACAATTACCGCGCCGGTGGCGGCGGCAATTTCCCCGGTGTCAACGAGGATGTCGTGATCCTCGTCGCACCTGACACCAACCGCGACGTGATCGTGCGCTACATCGTCGACCAGGGAACCATCAACCCGTCCGCCGATGCCAACTGGACCTTCGCGCCAGTGGAGGGCGCCACCGTGATCTTCGATACCGGACCGAAGGGCCGCCAGTATGCCGGTGACGTGAAGGGCGTGGCCATCGAGGAGGCCGGCGACGGCGAAAACGGCTTCGCGCGTTTCCGCATCAGGCTCTGACAGCCCTTCCCATGGACGAAAAAAAGGCCCGGCGGATCGTCTCCGCCGGGCCTTTTCATGTCGTGCCGCCGTGAAGGCGATGCGGCTTATTCGCCCTGCTTCTTCAGCGCGGCGCCCAGGATGTCGCCCAGCGAAGCGCCGGAGTCCGACGAACCGTACTGCGCCACGGCTTCCTTCTCCTCGGCGATTTCCAGCGCCTTGATGGAGACCTGGATGCGGCGCGTCTTCTTGTCGAACTGGGTGACGCGTGCGTCCACCTTCTGGCCGGCCTGGAAGCGCTCGGGGCGCTGCTCGTCGCGGTCGCGCGACAGGTCGGAGCGGCGGATGAAGGCGTCGATGTCGTGGTCGACGAGGCGAACCTCGATGCCGCCGTCCTTCACGTCGGTCACTTCGCAGGTGACGATCGCGTTCTTGCGCAGTTCGCCCGAAGCCGCAGCCTCGCCGATAGCGTCACGCGAAAGCTGCTTGATGCCGAGCGAGATGCGCTCCTTCTCGATGTCCACGTCGAGGACCTGGGCCTGGACGACCATGCCCTTTTCGAATTCCTCGATGACCTGCTCGCCCGGACGGTTCCAGTCGAGGTCCGACAGGTGGACCATGCCGTCCACATCGCCGTCGAGGCCGATGAACAGGCCGAACTCGGTCTTGTTCTTCACCTCGCCCTCGACCATGGAGCCGACCGGATGGTTGCGGGCAAAGGCTTCCCACGGATTTTCCAGCGTCTGCTTGAGGCCGAGCGAAATGCGGCGCTTGACCGGATCGACTTCCAGGATGACGACGTCGACTTCCTGCGTGGTCGAGAGGATCTTGCCCGGATGGACGTTCTTCTTCGTCCAGGACATTTCCGACACGTGGATCAGGCCCTCGATGCCCGGCTCCAGCTCCACGAAGGCGCCGTAGTCGGTGATGTTGGTGACCGTGCCGGTGACCTTCTTGCCAAGCGGATAGCGGCCGCCGATGCCGTCCCACGGATCGGCTTCGAGCTGCTTCATGCCCAGCGAGATGCGGTGGGTTTCCTGGTTGATGCGGATGATCTGCACCTTGACCGTCTGGCCGATGTTGAGGATCTCGGTCGGATGGTTGACGCGGCGCCATGCCATGTCGGTGACGTGCAGCAGGCCGTCGATGCCGCCGAGGTCGACGAACGCACCGTAATCGGTGATGTTCTTGACCACGCCCTCGACCACCTGGCCCTCTTCGAGGTTCTGGACGATCTCGGAGCGCTGCTCGGCGCGGCTCTCTTCAAGCACGGTGCGGCGCGAGACGACGATGTTGCCGCGGCGCTTGTCCATCTTGAGGATTTCGAACGGCTGCGGGTTGTGCATCAGCGGCGTGACGTCGCGGATCGGGCGGATGTCCACCTGGCTGCGCGGCAGGAAGGCCACGGCGCCGTCGAGGTCGACCGTGAAGCCGCCCTTGACCTGGTTGAAGATCACGCCTTCGACCTTCTCGCCATTGTTGAACTTCTCTTCCAGCTTGACCCACGCCTCTTCGCGGCGGGCCTTTTCGCGGCTGAGCATGGCTTCGCCCAGCGCGTTTTCCACGCGCTCGACATAGACCTCGACCTCGTCGCCCACCTTGAGCGCGCCGTCCTTGGCCTTGGCGCCGAATTCCTTGAGCGCCACGCGGCCTTCGACCTTCAGGCCGACGTCGATGATGGCCATGTCCTTTTCGATGGCCGTGATCTTGCCCTTGACGACGGAGCCTTCCGCGAGCGGGCTGTCGTGCAGGGATTCATCGAGCAATGCCGCGAAATCGTCGCGCGACGGATTCATATCTGACATGTTTTCTCCTGGGAGCCCGCAAGACAAAAGTTTTTCGGAAAGCGGGCTGCATGCGCCGGGGGGTTGCGTTGCGTTTGCCTGCATCGAGCATCCCGGGCCGCCTCTGGCGAACCCTCATGGCACCGCGCGTCTTCAAAACGCGAAATGCCGGACCGGCGCGTCGGAGAATGCCGGCAGGCGGGTTATGTCCGCGCCTTGGCCCTTGCCTCGTCGATGAGGATCCGGGCGCGCGCGAACGCGGTCTCTATATCCATGTTGGACGTATCTAGCAAGTAGGCGTCGTCCGCCGGCTTCAGCGGCGAGTCCGCGCGCCCCATGTCACGCGCGTCGCGCCGTTCGATGTCGGCCAGGATCCGCGCCTCGTCCGCCTCTCCGCCCTTCGACAGGATCTCGTGATAGCGCCGCCTCGCCCTGACCGGCGCCGAGGCCGTGACATAGAGCTTCACCGGCGCGTCGGGGCAGACGACCGTGCCGATGTCGCGGCCATCGAGAATGGCGCCGGGCGGCTCGGCGGCGAAGGCCCGCTGCTTGTCCACCAGCGCGCGGCGCACCGCCGGCATGACGGCGACCTTCGAGGCGGCCTCGCCCACGGCGTGGTCGGACAGCACCGCCCGGTCCATGGCAGCCAGGTCGAGCGCCCGCGCAGCCGCCTCGGCCTTGTCCTCGTCGTCCAGCGGCGCACCGGCATCCATCAGCGCCTTGGCCACCGCCCGGTAGGTCAGCCCGGTGTCGAGATGGCGCAACCCGTAGTGCGCCGCCAGCATGCGCGCCAGCGTGCCCTTGCCGGATGCCGCCGGCCCGTCGATGGCGATGGCAAGCGGCATGTCCGTCCCGTCCTCAGACACTGCGCGTGATCCCGCCGTCGATGCGGATGTTCTGCCCCGTGACATAGGCCGACTTGTCCGATGCAAGGAAAGCGATCAGTTCGGCCACTTCATCCGCCGAGCCGTAACGGCCCATCGGTATCCGCGCGCGCCGCTCTTCCTTTTCCGGCAGCGAGTCGATGAACCCCGGCATGACGTTGTTCATGCGCAGGTTGTCGCCGGCATACTTGTCGCAGAAGAGCTTGGTGAAGGCGGCAAGCCCGGCCCGGAACACGCCCGATGTCGGGAACATCTCTTCGGGCTCGAACACCGCATAGGTGGAAATGTTGACGATGGAGCCCGATTTCCGGGCCTGCATCAAGGGTGTGACGAGCCGCGTCATGCGGATGACGTTGAGCAAGTAATACTCCATGCCCTTCATCCAGTCCTCGTCGGAGATCTCCAGAACCGGTCCCTTCGGACCATGGCCGGTGGAATTGACCACGGCGTCGATCCGCCCGAACCGCTCCATGGCGAGGTCCACGAACCGCTTCAGGTCGCCGGGTTCGAGGTTGGACCCGGTGAAACCCAGCCCGCCCAGTTCGCGGCCGAGCGCCTCGCCCTTGCCGGAAGACGACATCACCGCGACGGCGTAACCGTTTTCGGCCAGCTTGCGCGCCGCCGCCGCGCCCATGCCCGAACCGCCGCCGACGATCAGGGCCACCTTGCTGTCAGTCATGCTTCGTCTCCTCCAGTTCAGCGCCCAGACCGCCCATCAGCGTGAAGAATTCCGGGAAGGATGTGGCGATCATGGTGGCGTCGTCCACGGTGACCGGCTTTTCCGTGGCAAGGCCCAGAATGAGGAAGCTCATGGCGATGCGATGGTCGAGGTGGGTTTCGACCGTGCCGCCGCCCAGCCCCTTGCCGTCCGGCCGTCCGCGCACGGAGAGCGTCGTCTCGCCTTCCGTGCAATCCACGCCATTGGCCTTCAGCCCTTCCGCGACGGCGGAAAGGCGGTCGCTTTCCTTCACGCGCAGCTCCTCCAGGCCTTCCATCACAGTTTCGCCCTCGGCCAGCGCGGCGGCCATGGCCAGCGCCGGATATTCGTCGATCATCGACGGCGCGCGCTCGGCAGGAACGGTCACGCCCTTCAGGTCGGAGGCGCGCACGCGCAGGTCCGCCACGTCCTCGCCGCCCGCATCGCGCCAGTTGATGATGTCGATCTGCCCGCCCATTTCCTGCAGCGTGGTGACGATGCCGTTGCGCGTCGGGTTCATCAGCACGTTCTCGATGGTGATGTCGGAGCCCGGCACGATGAGCGCGGCGACAAGCGGGAAGGCCGCCGAGGACGGATCGCCCGGCACGTCGATCACCCGGCCCGTCAGCTTCGGCCGGCCCTGCAGGCGGATGGTGCGCACGCCGTCGGCGTCTTCCTCCACCTCGAGCTGAGCGCCGAACCCGGCCAGCATCTTTTCGGTATGGTCGCGTGTCATCACCGGTTCGATGACCGTGGTCACGCCCGGCGTGTTGAGCCCGGCCAGCAGCACGGCGGATTTCACCTGCGCCGAGGCCATCGGCACGCGGTAGGTGATCGGCGACGGCGTCTTGGGCCCGTGCAGCGTCACGGGCAGCCGGTCGCCGTCCTGCGCCTGCACCTGCACGCCCATCAGCCGCAGGGGGTCGAGCACGCGGCCCATGGGGCGGCGCGACAGGGAGGCATCCCCGGTGAAGACGGTCTGCATGTCGTAGACACCCGCCAGGCCCATGGTCAGACGGCAGCCCGTGCCCGCATTGCCGAAATCAAGCGGACCCTCCGGTTCCAGCAGCGCGCCGTTGCCGGCGCCCTGGATGATCCATGTATCGCCGACCTTGGCGATCTGCGCGCCCATGGCGCCCATGGCGCGGCCGGTGGCCAGCACGTCCTCGCCTTCCAGCAGGCCTGTGATCCGTGTTTCACCGGAGGCCAGGCCGCCGAACATGAAGGAGCGGTGGGAAATCGACTTGTCCCCGGGCACGCGCGCGGTGCCGGAAAGCGCGTTGCTCTTGCGGGCGAGGGCGGGGCGGGGAGCGCCGGAATGCGACATGGTTCTGTCCATCTGGATAAGCATGGCGGGGCGCCGGACCGTGATTGGCCGGCCGGACGCCGGCTGTCTAGCACTTCGATGCCTCGGGGTCATCCCTTGCCGTCTGCGCCGCCAGGCCGAAATAGCTTTTGACAGGATGGCCACTTGACGATAAGGGGTCCGCGATTTCATGAACCTATGGCGAGGGCCCGGCAGGGCTTGCCGCGAATCCGGCGGTCGAGCGCCCGCCCCCAAAAGATGAGGACGAGCCGTGGCGAAACCTGAACTTGGCACCAAGCGGGTCTGTCCCGAGACGGGCCGCAAATTCTACGACCTGAACAAGGATCCGGTCGTTTCCCCCTATACCGGCGTTTCCTATCCGCTGTCCTATTTCCAGGACAATGTCTCCTCCATCAAGGAAGAGGAAGAGGACGTCGCCGACGAGAAGGAACTGGACGACGAGGAAGCCGAGACCGAGATCGTTTCCCTCGAGGATGCGGACGAGGATGATTCCACCGGTGGCGCCAAGGGTCCGGTCACCGAGAAGGTTGACGTCGACGATGACGACGACGACGATGACGATATCGACCTGGGCGATGACGACGACGATCCGTTCCTCGGCGACGACGAGGACGAGGATGACGATGACGACGTTACCGGCATCATCGGCGGCGTGAACAGCGACGACGACGAATGACCTTCGCGAAACGCGGCGCCGGTCTCGCCGCGTTTCCCAAAAAAACCGGCACAGGTGCAAAAGACACTTGATCTTGCCGCGGGGCTTGGATAGAAGCCCGACACCGAAGCGGAGCGCAAGGCTCCGCCTCCTTCCCGGAACCGGTTGCCGGTTCCCCGTGGGGCCATAGCTCAGCTGGGAGAGCGCCTGCATGGCATGCAGGAGGTCAGCGGTTCGATCCCGCTTGGCTCCACCAAATTTCCTCCAGACATCGCAAATGCCGGAGCCGCGTCGGGCGGTTCCGTCGCTTGACCGCGTCGGCCAGACGGCCGCCCCTCGCGTCCGGTCAGGACGGAGGCGGCGGCCGCAGTGCCGGGGCAGGGATTTGATGAAGAAGAGGGAAGCGCCGCGGGCAGATGGCGCTTCCCTCTTGAATCCGCTTCCGGGGGGGCAGGAGAAGCGGACTTGAGTGACGGCCTTGGTGCGGGGAGGGGGTATCCGGAGCCTGTCACGCCCATAGAATGCCGTGGACGGGCAGATTGTTCCGCGCGCGGCGTCAGTTTTTTTCCGCGTTCGTTTCCAGCGCGAAGCGGCGGTGGTTCGCCGGCGAGACATGCCGGATGGCGGCCGCCGCGATGAGCATCAGGGGCACGGCGACGAACCCGCCGACCGGTCCCCACACCCAGATCCAGAAGGCCAGCGCGAGAAGCACGATGAGCGGGTTGAGCGTGAGCGTCCGTCCCAGGACATGCGGCGTCACGAATTGCGCTTCCGTCATGTTGACCGCCAGGTAGGCCAGCATGGGTGCCAGGTAACCGGATGTGGAGGAGCCTGTGGCCAGGCCGACACCCAGCATGATGACCGCCATGATCGCCGGCCCGACATAGATGGCATAGTTCAGCAAGCCGGCCAGCATGCCCCAGAGCAGCGGCGAGGGCACACCGAGAAGCGCCATGGCCACGCTGACGCAGGCGCCCATGGCGATGTTGATTGCCGTGATCGAGATCAGGTAGCGCGATACCAGCGCTTCCACGTCGCGAAAGACATGGGCAATGCGCCAGCGAAGGCGGCGGTCGAAGCACAGGCCGAGCACCGAGCTGCGAAGCTGGTGGCGCGTCGCCATGAAGAAATAGAGGCTCGCCAGGAAGAGCACGATCTGGGTTGCGATCGCCGGGGCGAGCCACGCCACGTTCTCGACCGCCGAACCGTCGTCGACCTTGACCTCTGCGGCATTGCCCTCCTGGCCAAGCGCGTTCTGGAGGCTGGCGCTCATGCTGTCCATGGTCGTCATGAGATCCTTCCAGTCGGCCAGGATGGACTGGACCCGCGCCCAGATCACGGGCAGCCGTTCGGTCCATGCCGTCAGCGGGATCACGATGGTCGCGATCACGGCGGAAATGAGCGAAAGGAAGACGAGGACGATGGTCGCGGCGGAAATGGGAGCCGGAACGCCGGCCCGCTCGATCCGGTCCGCAAGCGGTCCGAACATCAGCCCGATGACAAGCGCCAGCGTCACCGGCGCGATCAGCACCTGGCCGCGCTCGACGATCACCGTGAGCGCCAGCAGGCCGACGGTAATGGCGGCGAAACGGGCCGCGATCTCGATGAACTGGTTGGCCGATCCGGTCTGCGGGGCCAGCCGGGCGCCGCGTCCGGGTGGAAGGTGGCGCATGGCTGTTTTCTCCGGATTACCCCGAAAAACGCGCGGCGCGGCAATCTGTTCCTCAGGCCTTGTCCGGCCGCAGGGGAATTTCGATCCCGATGGTGAGGCCGTTTTCGTGGTAGTCGCGCTCGATAGTGCCGCGCAGCTCGCCACGGATGTTGGCGTCGATCAGGCGGGAGCCGAAACCGCGACGGTCCGGTTCGTCCGGCGGTTGGGCGGCCGGAAACGTTTCACTCCAGGTGAGCGTCAGGGGACGGCGCGGCGTGTCCGTGACGGACCATTGGATGTCGAGTTTGCCGTCCGGATGTGACCCGGCTCCGTATTTCAGCGAATTCGTGGCCAGTTCATGGACGGTCAGGGCAAGCGCCTGCGTCTGGCGGGCATCGAGCCAGACCGCGGGCCCCTCCATCCGCGTGTCGTCCAATTGCGTGCCGTAGATCTGCTGCAGTTCGGTACCGATGAGTTCCTTCAGTTCGGCTCCGCTGCCGCTGGCGCGCGTCAGCAGGTCCTGCGCATTGGCCATGGATTGCAGCCGTGCCGAAAAGCTCTCGGAGAACGCCTGGATGTCCTCGCTTGCGGCCGCCGTCTGCCGGGCCATGGCCTGGATGCGGGCGATGGAATTCTTGATCCGGTGCTTCATCTCCTTGAGCAGGAGATCCTTTTCCGCCGATGCGCTTTGCGACAGGTCGGCAAGGGCTTCCGCATTGGCCACCGATTGCTGTTGCCAGCGCGTCGCTGCGGCCAGCGCCGTGGCAAGCAGGAACGTGATGAGCCCGGTCAGGAGCGTGTATATGCCGGGATAGGCGCCGGCGAATTCCGGCGTCTCGTGGAGCCTCACTTCCCAGCGCCGGCCTGCAATGTCGAATTCGCGAACCGCGCGCCAGGAAACGGAATTGCCCGATTCGGTGTACCCCCCGGAGGTGTAGAGCGCCTGGCTTCCGGGCGGCGCGTTGATGTCACGGGTCGTCAGTTCCACCGGCAGCGGACGTCCCTTCAACGCGGCCCTGTGCAGGTCGCCGGCCCGGAACGGCGCGTATATGAAACCGGCCGGCACGTTGCCGCCGGGTTCCGAAACCGGCAGGTAAACCAGGAAGCCTGCCTGCTTGATCGTGGTAATTTCCTGGACAAGCGTGACCGGCGGTGTGGCTGACACCTCGCCGGTCTGCAGCGCGCGCCACATCGCCTCTTTCCGGTCTTGCGCCGAGAACATGTCGAAGCCGAGCGCGGCGCGGTTCCGGTCGTTCATCGGTTCGAGAAGCAGGATCGCCGTGCGCACGGCTTCCGTGCCTTCCGGCCAGACCGCCCGGTCGATCCCATAAGCCTCCTGCAGGGCCTTGCGCGCCTCGCCATCCTCGCCCGGTTGCAGGATCTTGGAAAAGCCGATGCCCTGAATGCCCTCGAACCGGTTGTCGAGGTCGAGGCCGGCGACGAAGGCCGCGAACGCAGGCCGGGTCAATTGCCCGTCGACGGCGCGGTAGTGGGATGCCGTCGCCACCAGCAGCGCGATGTGCTGGTGGACGCGCTCCTCGATGCGTCCGGCCGCTTCATCGGCGACGAGTTCGAACCGGGCCTGCGCCGCCTCGCTTTCGGTACGGTATACCGCCGCCGTGATCACAAATCCGATCAAGCCGACGAGGACAAAGACGAAGGCGGGGACGTATCGCTGCAACTGGCCTGTCTCTCGGGGAAAAGGAATACGGTCAGTATGCTTTTTTTGGGCATGCTGGAAAGAGGCTTGTTTCAGTTTGCCCTTTTGTTTCTGCTTGCATGGTGCACCGCCGTGGCTGCGCACCCGTTGTTCAGCGCAGAGCGCGACCGCCATGGGCGCCACCGGCTTGCGCAATCATCGACGGGGCATCCTCGACCGCCCGGACGGAAGCCTGCAAGCCGCCATCTTTCGTGACGTCCCAGACGATCTCCTTTTCCCGCTCGTCCGCCGGATCGACTTCCAGGCACCGGGCGACCAGCAGGCCGTCGCGCCGGCCTGCCGAGCCCAGGACCGGGCCGATCGCCTGCCGGCAGGCCTGCATGGATTCGTATCCGGTGACGGGTGACGGGTGCACGTCGCAGCTTTCCGGCGTGTTGCCACAGGCGATGATCAGCATGAGGGCGGCAAGATGTTCCATGGCTCCGGTCTCTCGTTGTTGCAGTGAAAACGCCGCAACGGGGTGACCGGTTCCCGCCACGCGATTTCATGATGCCTGAGGCGGAACAGGGAACCGATGGCCGGGTATCGCCGTTTGCCAATAGCCCCCGCGGCATGGCCGCACGACAGCTTTTCATGAAAAAGGAGAAACGCGATGAACTGGAACCAGATCGAAGGCAATTGGGAACAGATGAAGGGAAACCTCCAGAAGAACTGGGGCAAGCTCACGGGTGACGATCTCGACGTCATCGCCGGCAACCGCAAGCAACTCGCCGGTAAGATCCAGGAGCGCTACGGCAAGGGCCAGGAAGAGGCCGAGCGCGAGATCGACGATTTCCTCGCGCGCCAGTGATGGCCGCTTGCCTTCGCTTGAAAACGAAAAACCCCCGGCTGGACCGGGGGTTTTTTTGTTCAATCGGACTGGATGCCGGCAGGAGCCGAAAACGGAAACACGGCCTCTGCCCCGCCCGGCGCTTCCGAGAGGATGAGCCACGCGCCCGTCGCAAGGGCCGCGGTCATGGACAGGGCGAAGACCCACCCGTTGGAAAGGGGAGGCCGTTGTTCCGAACTCCTGCTCTCGTGATCCTTGTCGTGATCGCTCATGTTGCCTCCTTTCGGAAGCCAAATTCGCGAACCGTGCCTCCGGTTCCGGATCGGTCAGGAAACAAAGGGCAGGCTTTTTGTCTCGCGGTGAACGCCTGTCAGGCTTGCGGCGCCTGCGCAAAGGAAAGCCTGTAGACGAACAGGTCATCGTGCCGCTCGATCTTTCCGGTTCCCTGGACGGCGACCGGCGTGATCCGGTCGAGGACCACGCTGGCAAAGGCGTCGGCCTGCCCGGCTTCGGAAATGAAGTCCGGGCCGTTGGCGGTATGGCTCCATGTGATGTCGATCTGCCGCGGTTCCGTATCGCTGGCCGCGCAGTCGACCCGGATGTCGGGACGCATGCCGAGCGCGGCCGCCGCTGCAAGGGCGTCGACCAGCAGTTCATGCAACGCCAGGCCGACATGCAGCGCCTCGTTCGGCGAAAGCAGCGGATCGGCTCCTGTCACGGTCAGCACCGCCTCAGCCTCATCGAGATACTTCGCCGCCTGCGCCCTTACGAGTTCGCGAAACTGGGCGCCCCGCCAGCTTGAATCGGTAACCAGATCCTGCGACTGGGCGAGGGAATAGATGCGTCCGCGGAACACCGGCAGGAAAGTTGAGAGGGTGGAGGCGCCCCGCGCCGTCTGCGACACGATGCTGAGGATGATCGCCAGCAGGTTTTTCGACCTGTGGCTGACCTCGCGCAGCAACGCCCTGAGCATTTGCTCGCGGCGATGCTCTTCGGTCAGTTCGATGATGGTCGTGTGGATCATCGTTTCGGGGCCTGTGCCGGTCCGCGTGACGATGAATTCGAAACGGCGCTCGTCCGGCCCGGATGTCAGCAGGCTTTCCGCATCACCGTTCTGCTTTACCCTCCCGCGGATTTCGCTGAGCGTCCCGCCCAGCCTGTCGCCGAAAACCACGGCCTCGTGCGGTTCCGTCTCCGGGTTCACGTGCCAGCAATCGGGCAGGTTCGCGATATAGATGTAGCGCCCGTCCAGCGATTGCAGCGTCGCGCCGACATAGGACTGGTTCAGCGCCCGCACGATGAAATCGCGAAAGGCGTTGCCTTTGCTGTCCTTGCTTTCCCAGGTCAGGCGATGCGGCATGTCGACGTTCTGCACGTTACTTCGGAAACGGGAACAGGCGCCCTGTCCGGGCGCCTGTCAGTTCGGTCGGAAATGGGTCACCAATGTCATGCACGGCGGAAGAAGCCGGCGATCAGCGAGATGACCAGTGCGGCCAGGAAAATGAAGAACAGGACCTGGGCGATCCATGCCGAGGCACCGGCAATGCCGCCGAAGCCCAGAACCCCGGCGATGATGGCCACGACGAGAAAGATCAGCGCGTAGTAAAGCATCGGGTATCTCCTGTTGATCGATATGCCGATAAACGTGCCTTGCGCTGCTTGGTTCCCGCCGAAAGGCCGCTCACGCCGCGTTTTCCGCCACCGCCTCGTTGAAGAACAGGGCCTGGCTGATCAGCGCCTTGACCATTTGCGGGTTGAACGGCTTGGTGACCAGGAAGGCCGGTTCCGGCCGTTCGCCGGTCAACAGGCGTTCGGGAAACGCGGTGATGAAGATGACCGGCACCTGCGCCGTCTTGAGAATGTCGTTGACCGCGTCGATGCCGGAACTGCCGTCGGCAAGCTGGATATCCGCCAGCACCATTTTCGGGTTCGTCCTTTTGAACAGGGTGACGGCTTCGCTGTGCGTGCGGGCCACGCCCGTCGCCGTGTGGCCGAGTTCTTCCACCAGCGCCTCGATGTCCATGGCGATGAGGGGCTCGTCCTCGATGATCATGATGTCGGTTGCCACCTGGCGGGAAATGTCTTCGGCCGCCTCTTCCAGGTGGGCTTCCAGCGCGGCGTTGTCGAGATCGAGGATTTCGGCGGCTTCGGCCGGCGAGAACGACTCAACCGATGTCAGCAGGAAGGCCTGGCGCGCAACGGGCCGCACCTTGGCCAGGTTTGCCGCGGCGCGCTTTTCCCAGGCGAAGGGCGAATCGGGTTCGGGGATCTCGATATTCGTGGAACGCAACAGCCGCGTGAAGAGTTTGAAGAGGGAGACCCGGTCCGAACTCGCCGCCGGGAACAGCGACAGGTCGGCGATCAGCGCTTCGAGCGCGGCGGCGACATAAGCATCACCGGATGTCTGGGATCCTGTGACCGCGCGTGCGTAGCGCCTGAGGTAAGGCAGGTGGGCTGCAATACGGGTGGACAATGACATGCTAGAAAATCTCCCCATGTCCGGTTGGACGTTACGGTAACGGTCACGACGCGCGAACGGCAAAAAAGTTCCGCCTCCATTGGAACTTTTTTGTCCGGCATGCATTTTTGAACATGATCGTGTCGGGCAGGATGGAAAGGTTTCCCGTGAATAGCAAAAAGAATTCAAAAGGTTCGCCGTCAGCAAGGGCTGCGGGCGATGCCGTGTCGCGCCGGCTGCGCGATTATTACGATTCCGTCAGGGAAGAGGCGATCCCCGACCGTTTTCTCGATCTGCTGGAACGGCTTGATGCCGTGGACAGGCAGGATGAGACGCGCCGGGAAACATCTGCGGAGAATGCCCGTGATTGAACCTTCCGGAACGGACAGGACATCTGCTGCTGACGATCGCGCCTTCAAGCGTTCCATGCTGGCCGCGTTGCCGAACCTGCGCGCCTTCGCGGTGTCGCTGACGGGCAAGCACGACAAGGCCGACGACCTCGTGCAGGAAACGATCATGAAGGCCTGGTCGAAACAGCACCTGTTCCAGCCCGGCTCCAACATGAACGCCTGGCTCTTCACCATCCTTCGCAACGAATTCTACAGCCAGATGCGCAAGCGCGGCCGCGAGATCCAGGATTCCGACGGCCTCTTCACCGAGCGCATGTCGGTACACCCGGCGCAGTATGGCGCGCTCGACCTGCAGGATTTCAGGGCCGCGCTCGACAAACTGCCCGCCGACCAGCGTGAAGCGATCATCCTCGTCGGTGCGTCCGGTTTCGCCTATGAGGAGGCCGCCGAGATTTGCGGCTGCGCCATCGGCACGATCAAGAGCCGCGTCAATCGCGCCCGCAACCGCCTCGCCGAACTGCTGTCCGTCAGCGGCGAGGGTGACTACGGACCTGACGAGATTTCGGCAACCGTCACCAAGCGTGCCTTCGCAGGATGATGATGGGCATCCGGCCCGGATCAGGTGGTTTCGGCCGCCTCGTCCTTGCCCGATGCCGCGGCCAGCGCCCTGCGGACCGCGCTAAGAAGGCAACTGTTGGCAAAGGGTTTTCCGACCCGGGGCCATGGCGCCTCGGACTGGACGACAGTGTCCGATGCACTCACGAGGATCACCGCGGCGTCTTTCGGAATGGAGGCGGAGAGGTGTTCGATGTAGTCGGCCGACAGGTCCGGGCAATCGCAGATCACTAGGTCCCAGGTGTCCGAAGCGGCCTTGGCCAGGTCGGTGGCGATGGTCGCTGTGCAGGCGTAGGCGTCGCCGATGATGCGTTCGATATCGATGGCGATCAGCGGTTCGGGCTCGATGATGAGTAGCCGGAGGCCTTCTTGTTCGGACATGGATGATTCCTTCCGGGAAAAGTCCAGCATGAACTTTTTCCGCCACGGGTCATTTAACTATGACATGCCCACGCTTCGCGCTGCGGAACCTCCGTTGTTGCCATGCGTTGCGGTGTGTCTGGAGGCCGGATGACTGACAGGATCACCGTTCAGCGTGGAAAGACCGATTGCGCGCACTGTCCGCTGCGCGCCAATTCCTGCTATCGCGAATTTTCCGGACGCGAACTCGACTTCGTGGCCGGTTTCAAGATGGGCGAACTCGCGGTCGACAAGGGCGCCACGATCCTGGTCGAGGGAGCCCACAGCGCCCATCTCTTCACGGTCCTGGATGGCATCGCCTTCCGCTACAAGCTTCTGCCCGACGGGCGGCGCCAGATCCTCAATTATGTCATGCCCGGCGACCTGATCGGCCTCCAGGGCAGTCTCATGGGCGAGATGCAGCACACCGTCGAAGCCTTGACGGATGTGCGCCTGTGCGTCTTCGAGCGCAGCCGCCTGTCGCAACTTTACGAGCGTCATCCCGAACTTGCCTTCGACATCACCTGGATCGCGGCGCAGGAGGAGCGCATCCTCGACGAGCATCTGCTCTCCGTCGGCCGCCGTTCGGCGCTGGAGCGCGCCGCCTACTTGCTTGTCTTTCTGGATCATCGCAGCCGTGTCACCGGCGCGGACGGGCCGAACGGGCAGCGCCTTCCCGTGACCCAGCAGCATTTCGCCGATACGCTCGGCCTTTCCCTTGTTCACACCAACAAGACGCTCCGCAAGCTCGCCCGCCGGCAGATGATACGCTGGACCGACCATGGATGTGTCGTGTCCGACCGTGCCGGCCTTGAGCGGATCGCGGCATGGACGCCGGACGAAACGCGCCGGCGCCCCTTTATCTGAGGACCGGCCCATGCGCGTTGCAGCCATACTGAACAGGGAAGGCGGAACGATCCGGTCCGTCGATGTCGAGCGCCTCTGCGCCGATCTGGGCGAGGCGTTCGCCGGTGCGGGCCGCAGCCTGGAGTGCCATGTCACCGATGGCGCGAACCTGGTTGAAACCCTGCGCCGCCAGGCGGGCCGCGACGACATCGACTGCATCGTGGCCGGCGGCGGCGACGGCACCGTCTCGGCCTCCGCCGCTGTGTGCTGGCAGGAGGGCAAGGCGCTCGGCATCCTGCCCGCCGGAACAATGAACTTCTTTGCGCGCACACTGGGTATTCCGCTCGACCTCGAAGAGGCCGTCCAGGCGCTCGCAAATGCGCCGGAAGCCCGCGCCGACATCGCCACGGCCAATGGCCGCGCCTTCATTCACCAGTATTCCGTGGGCATGCAGCCGCGCATGGTGATGGAACGGGAACGGCGCGAATATGCCGGCTCCCGGCTGGGAAAGATATTGGCCAGCGCCCGCGCGGCCTTGTCGCCACTCATGCAACCGCCCTCCTTTCGCGCCGTGATCACCACGGACGGCGAGGCCGTGCGGCGTCGTCTCAGCCTGCTCGCCGTCTCGGCGAATCCGCATGGGACCGGCCACCTGCCCTATCCCGATACCTTCG
Source organism: Zhengella sedimenti (assembly GCF_046506625.1). Classification (NCBI taxonomy): domain Bacteria; kingdom Pseudomonadati; phylum Pseudomonadota; class Alphaproteobacteria; order Hyphomicrobiales; family Notoacmeibacteraceae; genus Zhengella; species Zhengella sedimenti. The sequence goes on along the minus strand of NZ_JBKFFP010000001.1, from coordinate 201,499 downwards.
ATTCCGGCGCCCTGGGCCTCTATGCCGCGCGTCCGCTGGCGCCTGCCGCAGGCTTGCAGCTTGCCGCCGACCTGACGCTGGGAAGCTGGGACGCGAATCCCGATCTGGAAAAGGCGACGGCCGCCGAGGTGAAGCTCGAATTTCCCGGCCACAAGCCGGGCGCCAAGGCGCTCATCGACGGCGAGATCGTCGACCTGGAACGGCGTGTCGAGATCCGGATCGAACGCAAGGCCCTGCGCGTGCTGCATTTGCAGGGCGACCGTCCAAAGGCCACTGAAGAAACGGCTGCGACAGATGCCGGCCTGCACGCCCGGCCGTCCCGGCTCGGGGCCTGAAGGCCCGGTCGCTGCCCGTCGGGCAGAGGGTGCAAGGGCGCTTGTCACGAAAAAAGCCCCCGGACGGCGCGTCCGGGGGCTTTTCCTTTCTTCAGGCCGGCAGGCCAGGCCTGTCGGATCCGTGGCGTCAATCAGTCGGCGACGATGGCGCGCAGCATCCACAGCGCCTTCTCATGGAAGGTCAGCCGTTCGGTGAGCATGTCCTCGGTGACGACGTCACCGGCATCGCCGGCCTTGCCTGCCGCTTTCCGCATCGATTTCACGGCTTTCTCATGCGTGTCGATCAGGTCTTCGACCATCGACTTGGCGCTGGCGTGATCGACAGCCTTCTCCGAAGGCGCGAATTGCGAGGTTTCAGCCAGCGAGACCGGCGCTAGGTGGCCGAGCGCGCGAATCCGCTCGGCGATCGTGTCGGCCGCCGCGAACAGGGCTTCGTAGTGATCCTCGGTCAGTTCGTGCAGCGGCTTGAACAGCGGGCCGACGACGTTCCAGTGATAGATATGGCTCTTGACCGTCATCCGGTAGGTATCCTCCAGGATACCGGTCAGCAGGCCTGCCATTTCCTTCCGGTAGGCGGCATCGAGCCCGATATCGATCTTCTCGGCGTGGGCTTCCGGTTTCAGGACGGCGGTGACGTTGGACATGGTCTGGTTCTCCTTGGATTTCGCTTGGGATGGAGCGGGCGGTGATCAGCTTGCGCCGGTTGTCGTTTCGACCTGCTGGTCGACGGCGCTATCGATGGATTCGCCGTAGATCGCGACACCGGCCCAGGCGATCATGGCTATGAGCAGCCCGGCCGCGAGGATGACGAGTACGGGTCTGCCCCGTTCGCCTTGTCGTGCTTCCTTCGGCTCAAGGGGACGGTTCATGACGTTTTCCTTTCTCTTGGCGGTCTCCGGCTTCAATCGTCGCCTGCATCCGTCGAGGCCATCTGGCTGGCCGCGAAGGCCAGCGCGACGGCAAGCCCTAGACCCAGAAGCCCGGCCTTTCGCTGCAACAGCGGCGCGGCGCCGAGCGCGGCATAGGCGGCGATCCGCGTACCCGGACTGTCCTTCTCGGCCTGTTTGCGGTCGCGCCACTTGAGGAACGACAGCACGGCCATCACGCACAGGGCCAAGGCGGCCAGCAGCGCCGCGGCTGCGCCGGCGGCGGCTGGCAATCCGTAGGCCTGCGCGGTCCAGGCAACCGCGGCGGTCAAGAGGAGCGCCCAGGCGCTGACGAGGAGGAATACGGCCGCGGCAACAAGCATGCCATTGCGCTTGCGCCGCGCCACGGCTGCCTCCAGGTCGCTGGACATCAGCGAGAAGGCGAGGGGCAGTAATCTCAGCATCGAGATCAGCGGCGCATCAGCAGGGCGGCCAGGAATCCGATGCCGGCGGCAATTCCGATCGTCTGGATCGGCTTGCGGCGCACTTCGTTGCGCATCATGGCTTCCAGCCGGTCGAGTTCGCCGCGCGCATTCGCCAGGACCTCCCGCGATGCCAGCACGGCATCGTCAGCGCGTGCAGCCGCGTTCGAGCGCGCTTCTCCGGCCTTTTCCGCTCCGAAGTCGCCGATCGTGCGGGCCAGGTTGGAAATGTCGCCCTTGAGCTGGCTGATCTGTGCCTCGATGTCGGATGCGGTCACCTTGCCGTTGCTCTTGTCGGAAGTGGAAGAGGCGCGTTGGGTGGCGGTTGCCATCTGTGTGTCTCCTTTCGTTTCGGTCTGGGGAAGAACGCGCGCGACCCGGTGAGGTTCCAGTCGCGAAACGCGCAATGAAAAACCGGCCGCGCGGGGCGGCCGGTTTCCAGGTTCACAAGGCTCTGCGCCTTAGCGCAGCAGCATCTGGTCCCTGTTGCTGGCATAGCTGGCCTCGTCATAGGCCGACTGCTGCTCCAGCTGTTCCTGGGTGAACTGGGTGAAGATGCGATACTCGCCATTGCCGTTCTGCATGACCTGGAGTTCGCTCGCATCGAGCGCGACCGGCTTCTCGCCGATGCCCAGGAAACCGCCGACGTCGATCACGTAGGCCTCGACTTCACCGTCAGCCGTCACGATGACGTCACCGATCTCGCCGAGATCCTCGTCATTCGCACCATAGACGGAGGTGCCAAGCAGGTTTTCGGCGCTCATTTCGCCCTGCTGGGTCTGCGTCCAGCCTTCGCGGTCGACGGCAGCGGTGGTTTCGCGATCGACGTCGCCGTCATCCGTTGCGGCCATCTGTTCCCGGTCGTCCGTCTGGTTCATCTGCTCGCCGGACGCAGTGCGATCCTGGCGGGCATTCTCATCCATCGCTTCACCGGAAGCGTCCGAAACCTGCTGCCTGTCGTCGCGATCGGTGTCGCGCTCAGCGGTAAGCGTTTCGGTGTCGAAGGCCGGAGCCGCTTCCAGTTCCTCGCGCGTCGCCGAGATCGTCAGCCAGCGTTCGCCGTTCCGCTCGACCCAGCTCAGCTTGCTGAAATCGACCGCGACATTCTTCTCGCCGATGCCGAGAAAGCCGCCGACGCCGATCACGACCGCCTCGGCCTGTCCGCCACGGCCCATCACGACGTCATTGACGTCACCGACGGAATCGAGATTGTCCATCATCGCCATCTGGCGCGCGGCCTGGCCGGTGGCGGCCTCGTTGCCTTCAAGGTTTTCGGCCTTGCGCTCGCCATCCGCCATGCCGGCAGCCTGGTTTTCGGCGCGTTCGGATTCGTTGCTGTCGGTCATGCCGGCGGCCTGTTCGCCCTCGACGCGATCCTGCTTGGCGGTCGTGTTGTCCGTGCCGTAGCCGGACTGTCCGTCCATCGCCGCGCCGCGCTCGCCGGACGCCTTCACATAGACCGTCGCGCCAAGCAGGTTGGACGCGAGGATCTGGCTCGCGGCCGCTTCGAAATAGCCGGTCTCCGAGGTCAGGTCCTGTGCGGCCTCCTGCGAGAACACCGGCTGGCCGGCATGGTTCATGTCCTTGGCCGCATTCTGTTCGGCCGCAAGGACGCCCGTTGTCATGAGCGCGACCATGGCAGTGGTGGTAAAGAGCTTGTTAAGCATGTTATAATTCCTCTGTATGTCCGGGTGGCATATGGCCGCGCGGTGCAAATCGGCTTCGAAAATCGTTTGCGCCGCGCGGCGTTCTGTCGACGCACTGTCAATGAACGATGGCGCGCCTTGTTCCCGGGCCATGCCGATTTCTCTTTCGTTGAAGTCTTCCGCGCCCGGAACCACGCGGCGCGGGAACCGTTTGATCCAGCGAAACCGAAGGAGATGACGGATGCAAAAGGTTGAGATACGTGCGATCGAACCGCTGACACGCGACGTTCACCGGTTCCGGATCGAGCGTCCCGATGGCTTTGCCTATGAGCCTGGCGATGCGACAGAACTGGCGCTTGACCGGGAGGGATGGCGCGATGAGACGCGGCCCTTCACCATGACCTCGCTGCCCGGCGAGGACACGCTGGAATTCACCATCAAGCGCTATCCCGACCATGACGGCGTGACATGCCGGCTGCACGAACTGCTTGTCGGTGAAACCGTCCGCATCGCCGAGCCCTTCGAGACCTTCCGCTACAAGGGTCCGGGGGTCTTCATCGCCGGTGGCGCCGGGATCACGCCTTTCCTTGCGCTCCTGCGCGATCTCAAGGCCCGCAATGAACTGGCTGGCAATACGCTGATCTTCGCCAACAAGACGGAACAGGACATCATCTGCCGCGATGAACTGGAAAAGATGCCGGGCCTTCAGGTCGTGCATGTCCTGTCGGAGGAAAGCAAGTCGGGCATGCACCATGGCATGGTCGATGCCTCCCTGCTGTCGCGGGTCACGGGTGGCAACCTCGGCCAGGAATTCTACCTCTGCGGCCCGCCGCCCATGATGGAGGCCGTCAAGGGCCATCTCGAAGGGCTGGGCGTCAGTCCGGACGCCGTCAGTCTCGACGAATGACGCTTTCCTGTGCCGCGGGGATGTTTCAGCCGTTCATTCCAAGTGAACGGCGCCGCCGGCCCCTGCCACGCTCTCGCCCCGTTTCGTTCCTACCCGCGCCGGCACTACAAGAGAAAATGCGGGTAGATCATGAAAAAGCACACCATTCTCGCCGCTGCGCTGGCCGTGGCCATCACGCCCCTGGCCGCGCAAACGGCGGCGGCGCAATGCGGCAGCGCATCCTGGTACGCGCTCACCTCGCGCACCGCCTCGGGCGAGCGCATGAACCCGGCGGCGATGACCGCGGCACATCGGACCTTGCCCTTCGGCACACGTGTCAAGGTCACCAACCAGCGCAATGGCCGCTCGGTGATCGTGCGCATCAATGATCGCGGACCCTTCGTGAAGGGCCGCGTGATCGACCTTTCCAGGGCGGCCGCCGGCAAGCTGGGGTTCATCTCGCGCGGCCACACCAAGGTCTGCCTGGTGAACGGCTGAACCGTCAGCCCTTGCCTGGCCCGTTCGCCGCGGCCGGATCGGAGTGGACAGTGTGCGGGAAGGCATCGCGAAGGCGCACCAGCGTCGACCGGGCGTCGCAGGGCCTGCCGAACAGGTAGCCCTGTCCGCCTGTGCACCCGAAATCGAGCAGCACCTGCGCCTGTGCCTCCTCCTCCACGCCCTCGGCCACGGCGTCCATGCCAAGCCCCTCGCACATGGCGAGAATGGCCTTGACGATGTGGCTGCAGGGCCGGTCGTGCAGGACGCCTGAAATGAACGCGCGGTCGATCTTCAGCTTGTCGAACTGGAATTCGCGCAACCGGCCCAGCGACGACTGGCCGGTGCCGAAGTCGTCGAGCGCGACACGGATGCCGGCCCGGCGGAGATCCGCGATGACCGTCCTGGCCGCTGCGGGATTGGTCATGACGCCGGTTTCTGTGATCTCGACGTCCAGCCGCCGCGGATCGAATCCGGTCTGGTGAAGGATGGCGAGGATCGTCAGGCCGGTATTGGGATCGACGAGTTGCGACGGCGACAGGTTGAAGGAGAGGAAAAGGTGATCCGGCCAGTCCTGCGCGGCTTGTGTGGCCTTGCGCAGCAGCAACTGTGACAGCGCGCCGATGATGCCGCGCTCCTCGGCGATCGGAATGAAATCCGAGGGAGGGACCGGTCCGGCATCGCGATCGGTCCACCGCGCAAGGCATTCGAAACCGACGGTCTGGCGTGTCTTCAGGTCCACGATGGGCTGGAAGTGGGGTTCGACCTCCCCGGCCGGAACCGCGCGGCGCAGCGCCTGCTCGATCAGCATCGCCCGGCGGGCTTCCTCCTCCATTGCGGCGCTGTAGATGGTGGCTGTCGCTTGGCCGGAGTTCTTGGCGTGACGCAGCGCCGTTTCCGCCTTTTCCAGCAGCGCGTCCGCATCGTCCTCGCCGTTGTAGAAGAGCGCGCCGCCGATGGAGGCGCCCAGCCGCGCTGTCCGGTCCCCAAGGTCGTAGGGCGCCGAAATCACTTCCAGCAGCATCTCGCCATGGTCGCGCGCGGCCTTTTCGGTGAAGACCCATGGATAGAGGATGGCGAAGGCGTCGCCGCCGATCCGCGCCACCGAGGCGCCCTCGTCGACTGCGTTGCGCAGGCGCAGCGCCACCTGCATGAGAATGTTGTCGCCCGCGACACGGCCGAAAAGGTCGTTGACCGGCTTGAAGCCGTCCAGATCGACAATACAGATGGCGAAGGGGGCCGGATCGTTCCGCCTGTCCTCGATCAGCCGCGCGATCTTGTGCGAAAAGCGCCGGCGGTTGCCGAGCCCCGTCAACGGATCCGTCAGCACGGCATCGTGAGCGGACAAATGCCGGTCGTCTCTGCCGGACATGCGCATGGACTGCCCTGTTTAACCATCGCGATTGCCCGATGCTGGCGCGAAATCCTGAACAAATCGTGATGCCCTGCGCCGGTCAACGCCGTGACCCGCGATGAGCCGCCCGGCTGTTTGGAATTGGCAAGACGCCCGCCGGGCGATACATGGGCAGGACGGACGTCACCGGTCCGGCTTGAAGCCGGCCATCAGGGAGCAAGCGGGCATGGCACTCAACATCGCGGTCCAGATGGATCATGTTTCCTCGATCGGGATCGAAGGCGACACCACCTTCGCCCTCTGCCTGGAGGCGCAGGCGCGGGGCCACAGCCTTTTCCACTACACGCCGGACAGCCTGTCCCAGGAGGACGGCGCCATCCATGCCTGGCTCGAGCCGCTCGAGGTCCGCGACGTGAAGGGCAGCCATTTCACCCTGGGTGAGGCAGTGCGCACCGACCTGTCCGGAATGGACGTCGTGCTCCTGCGCCAGGATCCGCCCTTCGACATGAACTACATCACCACGACCCACATGCTTGAGCGCATCCACCCGGCGACGCTTGTGGTCAACGATCCGGCCTGGGTGCGCAATTCACCGGAGAAGATCTTCGTCACCGAGTTCGCCGACCTGATGCCCGCGACGCTGATCACGCGCAACCGCGAAGATGTGGCCGCCTTCCGGCGCAAGCATGGCGATGTCATCATCAAGCCGCTCTATGGCAATGGCGGCGCCGGCATCTTTCACATGCGCGAGGATGACCGCAACCTGGCGGCGCTGCTGGAAATGTTCGAGCAGGTGTTCCGCGAGCCCTACATCGTGCAGCAATATCTGCCCGCCGTGCGCAAGGGAGACAAGCGGATCATCCTCATCGAGGGCGAACCGGTGGGCGCGATCAACCGCGTGCCGGCCGAGCACGACAGCCGTTCCAACATGCATGTCGGCGGCAGGGCCGAGCATTCCGAACTGACCGCGCGGGAGAAGGAAATCTGCGCCCGCATCGGTCCGGCGCTGCGCGAGCGCGGCTTCATTCTCGTGGGCATCGACGTCATCGGCGATTGGCTGACCGAGATCAACGTCACCTCTCCCACCGGGGTGCGCGAGGTGAAGAAGTTCGGCGGCGCGGACATCGCGGCCCTGTTCTGGGATGCGGTCGAGAAACGCCGCGCCGGCTGAGCCGCAAGGCTTCTGTTCCGCCATTGCAACCGCATGCAACCAAATTCCACCGCGGCGGGTGGAATGTTTTTGCTTTGTTCTTGATTTCTTCCGCCGGTTGTGATTTTCAATATGATGCGTGCTGACACATGAGCGGCGGGCTGCTGGGGGGGCGGTCCGCGAAGGGGATGACACATGGTGTCACGTGTCCGCACGGTTGCCTTTCAGGGAATCGAGGCTGTTCCGGTCGACGTCCAGGTCATGGTCGCGCCCGGCAAGATGAACATGCACATCGTCGGCCTGCCGGACAAGGCGGTTGCCGAGAGCCGAGAGCGCGTGCAGGCAGCGCTTCATGCCTCCGGCCTCACCATGCCGGTCCGGAAGGTGACGGTGAATCTCGCGCCGGCCGACCTGCCCAAGGAGGGCAGCCACTACGATCTGCCGATCGCGCTCGGCCTCATGGCCGCGCTCGGTGCGATTCCGCCCGATGCGCTGGCCTCCTATGTCGTTCTCGGCGAACTGGCGCTCGACGGAACCATCGCGCCGGTGGCCGGAGCGCTCCCGGCCGCCATGGGCGCCAATGCCGAGGGGCTCGGACTGATCTGTCCGCACGGGTCCGGGGCCGAGGCGGCCTGGGCGGGTGCGGACATGGACATCCTCGCCCCGCGCAGCCTGATCGCCATCGCCAATCATTTCCGCGGCACGCAGGTCCTGTCGCGCCCGGAGCCGATGATCCGCCAGGCGCCGGCGAACCTGCCCGACATGGCCGACATCAAGGGCCAGGAAACGGCCAAGCGGGCGCTCGAGATCGCCGCTGCCGGCGGGCACAACCTGCTCATGGTCGGGCCGCCCGGATCGGGAAAGTCCATGCTGGCCCAGCGCCTGCCCTCGATCCTGCCGCGCCTGACGCCGCGCGAACTGCTCGATGTCTCGATGATCGCCTCCATCGCCGGGGAACTGGCCGGCGGCAAGCTGTCCGACCGGCGCCCGTTCCGCGCGCCCCACCATTCCGCATCGATGGCGGCCATGGTCGGCGGCGGGTTCCGTGCCCGGCCGGGCGAGGTGTCCATGGCGCATAACGGCGTGCTCTTCCTCGACGAGTTACCGGAATTCTCGCCCGCCGTGCTGGATTCCCTGCGCCAGCCGCTGGAAAGCGGGGAGTGCTTCATTGCGCGCGCCAACCACCGCGTCTCCTATCCCGCCCGCATCCAGCTTGTTGCCGCGATGAACCCGTGCCGCTGCGGCATGGCGGGCGAACCGGGGCATCGCTGCCCGCGCGGACCCAAATGCCAGGCTGATTACCAGGCGCGCATCTCCGGCCCGCTCCTCGACCGTATCGACCTGCGCATCGATGTGCCCGCCGTGACGGCGACCGACCTGATCCGCCCGTCCGCCGCGGAGACGTCGGCTGTCGTGGCGCGCCGCGTGGAAAAGGCCCGGCTCATCCAGTCCGAACGCTACCAGGCTCTTGGCCTGCCGCCGGCATCAACCAATGCCCATTGCCCGACGGCACTGGTCGAACAGGTGGCAAACCCCGATGCCGCCGGTCTGCAACTGCTCCATGATGCCGCCGAGAAGGCCGGTTTTTCCGCCCGCGCCTATCACCGCATCCTGAAGGTTGCACGGACATTGGCCGATCTCGACGGGGCGCAAACCGTCGGCCGCATCCATCTGGCCGAATCCATTTCCTACCGCATGGCAGGCGAACGCATGGCGTCGGCGGCCTGAGCGGCGGCATGGGGCCGTGGCCGCGATTACGCCCGGCCGCAGAAAATGGAAAACCCCGGCGCGAGGCACCGGGGTTCGACAGCTGTTTCGTTCACGGCCTCACGGGCCGTGTGTCCAGGCGTGACGGCTCAGGCCACCGCGCCGGAAATCCAGGACGACAGGGCCGTCTTGGGCGCGGCGCCCACCTTCATGTCGGCCACTTCACCGCCCTTGAAGATCATCAGCGTCGGGATGGAGCGCACGCCATACTGGGCCGCCAGTTCCGGGTTCTCGTCGATATTGACCTTGGCGATCTTGATCTTGCCGGCCATTTCGCCGGCGATCTCGTCGAGCGCCGGGGCAATCATCTTGCACGGGCCGCACCATTCGGCCCAGAAATCCACCACCACCGGCTCGGCGGCGCCAAGCACGTCGGACTGGAAATTGGATTTGTCGATCTTGACGGTCGCCATTCTTCGTTCTCCTTGCAGGAATCGTGTTGCCGCCAATGTGGTCTTTCGGGCAACGCTGTTCAAGTCACATCTTTGTCACGCCTGATGACGGCGCAGCCGCGCCAGTGCCTCGTCCATAGCCGCATCGGGCAGCGTGATCAGCCGCGCCGCCTCGGTGAAAAGCAGGGCGCAGGCGACGGGTCGGTCCGGCCAGAGCTGTTGGAGCAGCGCCTTGTAGAGCGCCATCTGCACCACATAGGCGGCAGGCACCTGCTCCAGCGATGCCGGCGGCGGCCGGTTGGTCTTGTAGTCCAGCGCCAGCACGCGATCCTCGCTCACGCTGAGCCTGTCGATGATTCCGGAGACCGGATGCCTCCGGCCGGCGATCTCGACATGGCCAGAAACGGGCACCTCCGCGCGCGACCCGGGGCCGAACACGTCGCCCAGCGTCCCGTCCGCCAAAATGGCGAGGACGGTTCGGAGTGACCGCTCGGCTTCGCCTTCCGGCCAGTCGGCCGCGTTGCGTGCCAGCCATGCCCGCGCCGTCGCCGTCCTCCGGTCCGGCGCGACATCCGGCAGCATCTGGAACAGGGTGTGCACGGCAATGCCCCGCCGGATGGCAAGCGGTGCCATGTCCGGCGCGTCGAGCACGGGCGAACCCATCGGTGGCGCGTCGCCGGCCTGCGGGTCGATGATGAGGGCCGCGCCGGAAGGCGACAGCGGCCGCGGCATCGGGTCGGCGGAAACCGGCCTCGCCGACGGGTCGAAGGGCAGTGGCTCGGGCTCGGCCGGTCCCGCCTTCGCCGCCTTCGCCGCGGCCACCGCCTGGCCGCCGCCTTCGCTCTCGCGGTAGACAAGGATGGTTTCACCGGTCACGGGATGCACCGTCTCGCGGGCATGGGGCGATCCGGCCAGCCCCTCATGGGCCAGCTTCTGCCATGTGCCGTCCTTCTGGCCTGTCTTGCCGTGATAGCCGCAGATGACCAGCCGGTCTTCCGCCCGCGTCATGCCGACATAGAGCAGCCGCCGGTATTCGTCTTCGGCACGGGCATCGTTCTGCGCGTCGATCAGCGCCAGTGCCTCGTTCCTGCCTGCGCCGGCGCGCCATACGAAGCGCTTGACCGCGCTGCCCTCCGGCTTGAAAGGGGTCAGCGCCGGCCGGTTCTGCGCCACCACCGGCGCCGAGCCGCTGTCGACGAGAAACACGACCGGCGCTTCCAGCCCCTTGGCGGCATGGGCGGTCATGATGCGGAGTTCCGTGCGGTTCTGGTCCATTTCGCGCTTGATTTCCGGGGCGCTCGTTTCCAGCGTGGCGAGCAGGCTCTCCATGTCGGTGACGCCGGTGCGCTCCTGTGCCATCGCAAAGGCGAGGAACTCGTCGAGGATCTCGTCGGCCTCCGCGCCGAGCCGCGCCACCATGCGCCGCCGCACGCCATCGCGCGCCAGCAGGCCGGCGTAGAAGTCGGCGGGCCGGCGGTAGCCGGCTTCGGCGCGCCAGGCCCGTAGCAGCGTTTCGGCGGCCTGGTAGCGCGGGTTGCCTGCCGCCGCTGTGCAGAGCGTCCGCCACAGGCTGCGGGTGGCGGGCCGGTCCAGCCCGAGATCCATCAGGTCCCCGTCATCCAGGCCGAAGACGGGGCTCTTGAGCACGGCGGCCAATGAAAGGTCATCCTCGGGCTGCATCACGAAGCGGCCGATGGCCATCATGTCCTTGATCGCGATATGGGCCGGCAGGCTCAGCCGGTCGGCGCCCGCCACCGGGATGCCGAGGTTCTTCAGCGCCCTCGAAAGCGCGTGGATGAAGCGGTCCCGCTTGCGCACCAGCACCAGCACGTCGCCTGCCGCGATGGCGCGGCCCTGTCCGGGAAGCGTCTCGCCAGTCTTCAGCCAGTGGTCCACCGTGGCGGCGATGCGGTTGGCAAGTTCCACCGCGGGCGCAGTGGCGTGATCGATGCCCCTGGTCCAGTCCTCTTCCTCGTCATTCGCCGCGGCCTCGATCGACGGCCAGACCTCGACGTGACCGGGATGGCCCTCGCGCACCGCCTTGTGTTCGAGCACGTCGCCATAGCGCGTCAGGCCCTTGCGCACGGCTTCCGCCGCGAAGACGGTGTCCACCGCGCGCAGCACGTCCGGCGTGGAGCGGAACGAGTAGGTGAGTTTCACCGGCTCCAGCGGCTGCCCGGCCGCTGCCGTCAGGTCCCGGAAATGGCCGAGTGTGGCGTCGAAGGCATCCGGTTCGGCGCCCTGGAAGGAGTAGATCGACTGCTTCTCGTCGCCCACGGCGAAAACGGTGCGGGTCACGTTGTCGCGGGCGCCCTGGCCGGCGAAGAACTCCGCTGCCAGTCCCTTGATGACGTCCCATTGCACGGGGCTGGTGTCCTGCGCCTCGTCGACGAGGATGTGGTCGATGCCCCGGTCCAGCTTGTAGTGCACCCATGCCGCTGCGTCCTGGCGCTGCAGAAGGTTGGCGGTGCGGCGGATCAGGTCATTGAAATCGAGGAAGCCGCGCGCCCGCTTGAGCGCCTCGTAGCGCGCGATCAGACGGTCGGCGATGGTCAGCGCCGCGGCCGTATTGTCGGCCATATCGAGCGTCGCCAGGCGGTCGAGCGCCTGCGCCGCGGCCCCGGCGCCGGCAAGGTAACGCGCTTCGAGATCGGGCATGGCCTTGCGCATGGCGGACGGAAAGAGCCACGTTGCGTTATAGGGCTCTCCCTTTCCGTTGAGCAGCGAGCCGGCAATGGCGTGAAGCCGGGTGAGGGGATCGGTCTCCGCGCAGGCCTGAACGGCGGCATATGTGCAGGAGTCGCGCGCCCGCGTCGCGCCATTGGCCAACGCCCAGTCATCCATCGCGGCGATGAAGGCGGGGTCGCATCCGGGCAATGGCCAGGCATCAGCCGCGATCCGTTCCGCGCTTGTCAGAGGATCGAGCCCGAACAGGGCCAGCAGGTCCGCCCGGCAGCCATCGGCTCCGCCGCCATGTTCGAGCCACAGGGTCAGGTCGTCCCGCCGCGTCACGATCTCGCGCATCAGCGCGTCCAGTCCGGTCTCGCCCGCACGCGCCAGCACCGTGGCGAAGGCGTCGGCAAGGCCGGTCCCGTCCCTGCCGGCGGCGGTCAGGAGCATGCGCCGCGCCTCGCCCACCAGCGCGGCCTCCATCCGCCCGTCGAGCATCTCGAAATGGCCGGCAATGTTCGCTTCCAGCGGAAACTGGTGCAGGATCGCCTCGCAGAAGGCATGGATGGTCTGGATCTTCAATCCGCCCGGCGTCTCCAGCGCCCGCGCGAAAAGCTTGCGCGCCTCGCGCAAGCGAGGTGGCGACGGTGACTCGCCTGTCAGCGCGCGGATGTCGCCGGCCAGTTTCGTGTCGCCGGCCATGGCCCATTCGCCGAGCGTCCTGAAGATGCGATGCGCCATGTTGGCTGCAGCCGCCTTGGTATAGGTCAGGCAGAGGATTTTTTGCGGGTCGTTGCCGTCGAGCAGGAGGCGTATGACCCGCGACGCCAGGACATGCGTCTTGCCGGATCCCGCATTGGCCGACACCCAGGCCGAGATCGACGGATTGGCGGCCCGGGTCTGGCTCTCGATCACATCGGCCGGGATCGTCAGCTTGCCGCTCATTCGCCGTCCGCCCCGCCTTCGCCGTCGCTTCCGGCCGACCATTCCAGCACCCGCGCCAGATGGTCGTAATCGCCTTCCATGCTGCCTTCCGCCAGCGGCATCAGGCGCGAGACATAGCCCGTGGACGGATCGTTGAAATGCATGAGAAGGCCGGCCAGCTTCTCCCAGCCACGCTGCGCCAGTTCCGCGCCTGAGACGGCGTCCTTGCCGCTGCCCAGAACGCTTTTATGGTCCACCTCGCCGCGCGCGCCAAGCCGCACATAGGCCAGGTCGCCTGCACCGGTCCCGGCAGGAATCATGTCGAAGGCGCCGCGCAGCACGAGCGCGGCCTCCAGCGGCAATTGCGGTGCAAGCAGGGCCCGCACCTGCCTCGCCGAGGGCGGCGTGCCGGTCTTGTAGTCGAGAATGTCGGCGGACCCGTCGCCAAGGTCGATGCGGTCGGCCCGCCCCGAAAGGAGCACGCCGGTCTCTTCGACCGGTGTCGCCCTGGCGTCCACTTCTGCCCTTGCCTGCATCCCGGCCCGCTTGCGGCCGGCTTCCCAGGCGATGAGACCGGGAATCATGGCGGTGAAGCGCGGCCACCACACCGCCTCGATATCGTCCGGCAAGGCCAGTTCATCGAAACAGGTCCGCCCGATGGCGGTCAGCCGCTCCGCCGCATCGTCGCTCGCCGGGTCGATGCCCTCTTTCGTGAACCGGTGCAGGATCTCGTGGAACAGCGTTCCGCGTTCCGCCGCGCCCGGATCGCCCACCAGCGGTTCCAGCGGCTTCAGCTTGAGGATCTTGCGCGCGAAGATGGCATAGGGATCGCGCCGCAGCGTCTCGATCTCGGTCACCGTAAAATGCCGCGGGCGCCTGTCCAGCGGCGGCTTCGGTGCCGGCCGTTCGGCAAAGGGCACCCGGTCGGCCTGGTCCAGCATGCGCGCCCAGCCGATCAGCTTCTGCCCGTCCGCCAGCAGCGCGGCTTCGGCCTCCGGCCCGCACAGGGTCAGCAGCCTTTGCAGCCAGCGCGAGCGGGTGGCCGGCGAGTTGTCCTGACGGACCGAACGGGTGATCAGCAGGCGCGGCGCGCCAAGCGCCATCTCGAAATCGTGCGCCGCCTGGCCGATGCGCCGCTCCGGCGGTTCCAGCGCCATCATGGATTTCATCAGCCGTGACATGAAGCGGTCGGCCTGCGCCTGACGGGGCCAGCTTCCCTCGTTCAGCCCGCCAAGGACAAGGAAGCCGAAATCCTGCAACCGCGCTTCAAGCTGGCCGAGGATGTGGACGCGGGTCTCGCCGCCGGCGCGCGGCTTGACCGTCTCGCCGGCCAGGATGGCGGCGAGCGCATCGGGCCATTCGGTGGGCGCCAGCATGGTGTCTTGCCCTGCCGCCAGCAGGTCGCGCAGCAGCGCCGCCAGGCTGTCGCCGGCATCGCCGCGATAGAGTTCTGCCAGGCTGCCGTCTTCCTGCCTGCCCGTCGCTTCAAGCGCCAGAACGCAGGCCCGCGTCAGTTCGGCGACGCTGGCGGACGCCTGGCCGCGCAGGGCGGTGAGCGGTTGCGCCGCCTGCGCCATGCGGTTTGCAAGGTCGAGGATCGCGGCAATGCGTTCCGGCGTCAGCCGTTCGATCCAGTGCGGCGGGCGCCGGTCGGCAAGGCCGGACAACCGGTCATTTGCAAGACCGGGCAGGGTGGCAATGTCGGGCCGCGCCGCGCCGCCGCGCAGCACGGCCAGGTCGAAGAATTCCGCCGTCTCGCGCAAGACAGGGCGTTCAAGCCCAAGATGTGTGAGCGGATGCTTTGCCAGTGCCAGCAGCGCCAGCGGATCGCCGGGCCTGAGCGCGGCCGTGACCAGCAGCATGAGCAGCGTGGCCGGCGGGGCGGAGGCCAGCGGCGTACCGGCCGAATCGTCGGCCGTGATGCCGAAACGCAGCAGTTCCGAGGAAACGCGGCGCGCCAGCATCCGGTCGCCGGTGACGAGCGCGGCCGGTTCGTGCCCGTCCTCGATCGCCTTGCGCAGCGCTACGGCAATGGCCATCGCTTCCTCGCGTTCGTGCCGGGCCTCGGCCAGCGCGACACCGTCAAGCGCACCGGCGCCGATGGCGCCCTGGATCGCGGCGGCGTCTTCGCTCCACCGGTCTGTCGTTTCGGCCGGGCGCAGCGCCTGCGAAACGATGGCGCGCCGTTGATGCAGAATGGGCGGCGCCTCCGCCATGCGCACGACATCCTGCCGCTCGATGCCAAGCCGGGCGAGCAGCGTCTTCAGCGCATATTGCGGGTGGCCGTAAACCGACGGCGCGGCATCCGGATTGCCGATCAGAGCCCAGCTTTCCGCGTCCAGGCCCATGTCGAGGCCGGGCAGGACAACGGCGCCCATGTCCAGCCGGGCGATCACGCCGAGCAGGCGCGCTGTTGCGGGAATCGACCCGGTGGAGCCGGCCGCGATGACCGGTCCGGCCGGCGGACGGGCGCGAAGCCGCGCCGCTTCCGCCTCGATGAGCGCGTTGCGGTGGGCGGCCGGGTTGGAGCGGCGGATGGATGCCAGGTGCTCCGGCCAGACCGACGTCACGATTTCAAGGAACGTCACCGTCACCTGCCACCATTGCGCCAGGTCGCCTTCGGCCAGGTGTCCGAGCTTGTCCCAGCCTGCTCCCTCGGTCTCGATCTCGTCCATCAGCGCGGCCAGGTCGCGGGCCAGCCACAGCGCGTCGGCGAAGCTGTTGGGCACGGTGACCGGCTCGGCGAGCAGGCGCGCGATCTCGCCGCTCACCTTGCCCTTCCAGGCCTGCACCAGTGGCGCCAGGGCAAGCAGCCGTTCCAGTGCGCCGATGGGCGGGTCGAGATCCGGCAGCGGCGGCGCGCCCTCCATGAAGAAGGGGGCATCCTCGTCGAATTCGCCGAGCGGCCGGATGGACGGCAGGATGGCGGCGCCGGAAGCGGTCCGTTCGGTGAAGATCGCACGCAACCGGCGCGCTGCGCGCCGCGTCGGCACGTAGATCGTGGCTCCGGCCAGCGCCATCGGCCCCTCGCTGTCGGGAAAGCCCGGGATCAGCCTTCCGTCAGACAGTGCGGCCGCCAGTTCCGGCAGGAACGATGCCCCGGGCTCGATGGTGAAGACGCGCGGGTGGCGCTCGCCCATGGCGTTACGCCCGTCCGTGACGCCGGATCGCCTCTTCGGCCGGGGCGATGGCGTCCGGCGTGCCAACGGTGATCCAGTGGCCGTCCATCACGTGGCCGAACAACCGGCCCTCGCCGATCAGCCGGTCGAAATGCAGGTTGAGCGAATGCGGCCCGGCCGGCGCGCTGCTGAAAACACGCGGATGGATGAGCGCCGCACCGGCATAGATGTATCCGTTATCAGCGCCGCGGGCGCGCGACAGGCGGCCTTCGGGACCGGCAAGAAAATCCGTGCCGCCCGTGTGGCCCGTGGCCCTGGACGGATCGGCTAGCAGAAGAATCATATCCATGGTTGCATCGTCCCATGCCTTCGCCATCGAGGGCAAGGCCGGAACCGCGCCGTCGAGCCAGAACGTGTCGGCATTGAGGATGAAGAACGGGTCCTTGCCCAGCAGCGGCAGCGCCTTGACGATCCCGCCTGCGCTGTCGAGCAGTCCGGCGCGCTCGTCCGAGACGGTGATGGCGATGTCGCGGCGTGTTGGCGCGTGGGCGATGATCTGCTCGCCGAGCCAGTGCGCATTGACGACGGCCCGCGTCACACCGGCCGCGGCCAGCATGTCGAGCCCACGGTCCAGCAGGCTGCGCCCGGCGATCTCGATCAGCGGCTTGGGACGGATATCGGTCAGCGGACGCATCCGCGTGCCGAGCCCGGCGGCCAGCACGAAGGCCGTGTCGGGACGGATCGTCATGGCCGCAGGTCCGGCGCGATGCCGAGATCGCGGTAGTAGCCGCGCACCGGCGCCAGCGCGTCGTGGCCGAGGACGCGCGAAAGGTAATCGCGGATGCGCGGCAGGTGTTTCAGGTAACCCGGCTTGCCGTCACGCCGGTCGAGGCGCACGAAGATGCCGAGAATCTTGGAGTTGCGCTGCGCCGCCATGATTGCATAGGTCCTTTCGAATGCGCTGCGGTCGAAGGGGCCGGCGGCTTCACGCGCAGCGCAATAGGCCTCGACCGTCGCCTGTTCGAGGTCCGGGCTGATGGTCACGCGGGCATCCTGGGCAAGCGAGGCCACGTCATAGGCGGACGGTCCGGTCATGGCGTCCTGGAAGTCGATTATCCCAACCCTGTCGAGGCCTTCGCGATCTGCCCGCCAGATGATGTTGGGCGAATGGAAATCGCGCAGCACGAGGCTGGTTTCGCAGCCCTTCAACTGGTCGAGCACCACGTTCCATGCCGAACGGAAAGCATTGCGGGCATTTTCGTCCGGTGCGGCGCCACTGGCGAATTCCTCGTACCAGGAGGGCAGCAGGTCCAGTTCGATGAGCATGGCGCGACGGTCATAGTCCGGGACATGGTGGACGATGCCTTCGGCGACGGGCATCGCCCGCGGCCACCGGACAAGATGCAAGGCGGCAAGCATTCGGGCGGCGGCCTCGTAGCGTTCGCGCACCGGCTTGCCGGCTGGATCCAGGAAGACCGGCGGCCCCAGATGCTCGGTCAGCAGCAGGCCCTGGCCGAGATCGGCGGCATGGATTTCCGGCGCAGCGAAGCCGTTTTCGCGCAGTGCGCGCGCGATGGCGACAAAGGGCGCCACATCTTCGGCCAGATGCGCGATCCGGCTGTAGGGCAGTCCGTCGAGGATGGGCGGACCGTCCGGCATGCGCGGCGCATCCATGAGGATGCGGGTTTCCCCGCCAAGCGTCGCGGTCTCGTAGGCCCGCGCCGAGGCATCGCCCGTCAGGAAACGCCGCTCCGCCGTCCCCCAGCCTGCTTCGGCCAGAAAGGCACGAATGGCAAGGCTGCGCGCGATCCGTTCGCCCGCCGGCCCCTCGCAAACGATCTGCGCGCGCCGGCCTTCGCCCTCATGGGACAGGTCGAGGTGGATCGTGCTGTCAGGCAGCAGTCCGGCCGCGCGCTCCGGCCATTCGATCAGCGCCGCGCCTTCGCCAAGCGCCTCGTCGAGGCCCAGTTCCTCCAACTCGTCCGGCCCGGAAAGCCGGTACAGGTCGAAATGGGCGATGGGCAGCCGCAGGCCGTCGTAACTTTGGACCAGCGTGAAGGTCGGCGAGGGGACCTCAAGCGTCGCTTCGTCCGCGATTGCACGGATGAGCGCCCGTGCAAGGCTGGTCTTGCCGGCGCCCAGATCGCCCGAAAGGGCCAGGACATCGCCCGGCCTGAGCGCCATGGCGAGGTCTTCGCCGAGCCGCGCAGTGGCGGCTTCGCAGGGCAGACCGACGGACGTGGCGAACCGCTCCATGCGCGCGGCCTATTCGGCGGCAGCCCTGAACCCGTCCCGCCGGACGGGAAACAGGCATGTGACGGTCGTGCCCTTGCCGGGTTCGCTTTGCAGTTCCACCGCGCCACCGTGCAGTTCCACGAAGCTCTTGACGATGGACAGGCCGAGCCCGGCACCGCGCCGGCGCCCGCCGCCGGCCGAGGAGAACCGGCGGAAGACCGTGTCGAGGACATCGCGGCTCATGCCCGGCCCGTCGTCATGCACGGTGAAGGCCACGCGGTCGCCCCTTTGATCGACGGTCAATGACACGGTCGAGCCTTCGGGCGCGTAGTTGGCGGCATTGGCAAGCAGGTTGAACAGCACCTGGCGCACGCGATTGGCGTCCGCGGCCAGCGTGGCCGGCGCTCCGTCGAGCGAGACGGCCAGGTCGATGCCCTGTTCGGCGAAGCGGTCGGCGGCCAGATCGCTCGCCGCCTGCACCGTTTCGGCGACATTCATGTCCGCGATATCGAGCTGCATGATGCCGGCATCGACCGTGGCGAGGTCGAGGATGTCGTTGACGATGGTGAGCAGCGCCGCCGATGACGTGGCGATATGGTCGACATAGTCATGCTGCTTCTCGGTCAGCGGGCCTGGCGTCTCCATGGAGAGCAGTTCGGTGAAGCCGATGATGTTTGTCAGCGGCGAACGCAGTTCGTAGGACACATGCTGGACGAATTCGTCCTTCAACTGGTCGGCCTTTTGCAGGGCCTCGTTCTTGTCCTTGAGCGCCCGCTCGACGTTGAACGTATCCGTCATGTCGACAAAGGTCGTCATGAGCTGCCCGTTGGGCAGCGGCATCGCAGCCCAGGAGAGGATCGTCCCGTCGGAAAGCTCCGTGCGGCCCTTGCGCTCGTCGCGGGTCTCGTCGAATCCGGTGGCCATGGAAACGAAGGCCGGCCACGGGCTGTCCCTTGAAATGACGTCGCATGCCCCGCGAATGGCCGAGATGTGGACGTTCTCCTGCGCCAGTTCCTCCGGCAGGCCCCACAGTTCCGCGAAGGCCGGATTGCACAGCCGCACCCGCCCGTCCGGACCGAACACGGCCACGCCCTCGGCCAGGTTGTCGAGCGTCTCGCCCTGAACGCGGATGGCCGTCTTGTAGCGGCTCTCCAGGTCGATCTTCTCGGTCAGGTTCTCGAAAACCCAGGTCACCCCGTCCTTGTGCTGCGGGTTGGCGACCACGCGGATGGTCCGCCCGTCCGGCAGGTGCCACCAGTGTTCCTGGCTGTCCACCGCCCGGTAGGCCCCCAGAAGGTGATCCTTCCAGCGCCGCCATTCCGGCTGTTCCGGCAGCACGCCGTCGCGGCGCAGCCGGTCGAGCAGCAATTCGTGCGACGGTGCGGAGGAAAGGAAGGCCGCGTCGAGATCCCAGAGCTTCTGGAAGGCGAGATTGTAGAAGCGCAGTTTCTGGCCGGAATCGAAGATGGCAACCGCCGTATTGAGCTGGTCCAGTGTGTCGGCATGGCTGCGCTGGGCGTGTTCGTATTCCTCGCGCAGCAATTCCTGCGCCGTGATGTCGACGGCGATGCCCGCCGAGCCATCCTCGCCGCGCCAGTCCGTCACCATGAACTGATGGCGTTCCTTCCCGATCACTGTGGAGAGCCGCGAGACGAAGGCCGCTTCGCGCAACTGGTGCCGTGCGATCTGTTCGCGCGCCGCCGTCGGAAGCAATTCCCGCTGTTCCGCCACCGCCTGTTCCGGCGTATCGGCCTCGACGGCCTTTGCATAGGCCGCGTTGACCCAGCTCAGACGGCCGTTTCCGTCGCGCAGCCAGACCGGCATCTGTGCGATCATGGCGATCTGGCGCATGGTCTCGAACTCGCCGAGCATCGCCTGGTGCTCCGCTTTCAGCCGGGCGAAACCGTTGCGGGCCTCCGACAGCGATGTGAACCGGACCACGGTGTGATGCGGCGCGATCCGCCCGTCGGCTTCCAGCAGGGCGCCGTTCCTGGTTTCGCAAACCATGGAGAAAGGCTCGTCCCTGTCGCGCAGCGCGATGATGGCGCGTTCCAGCCCCTGTGCGGATGCCGCTGTCAGCCAGCGGCCGAAGGCGAGGAAGGCGGAACGGTCATCCGGCGCACCGCAATCGGGCGGCAGGCTGCCCACCAGTTCGGCATTGGCCTGCGGATCGCTCCAGACGATGAGCCGCTGGTCCTTGAGGTTCAGGAGGCTTTCGCTGCGCTGCAGCGAGGCGTTGAGCTCGGAAATCCTCAGCCGCAGTGCGCGGTTTTCCTCCGAGACCCGTGCGCGCTCGCGGATGACCCAGATCGCCGACACCATGGCGGCGCCGAGCATGCCGGTGAAGATGGAATGCTGGATGACGTCGGTGACGCCGAAGCTGGGAAAACCGGCCGCCGTCTCCGCTGCGAGTGCGATGCCCGGTGCCAGCCAGACGGGGACGAGCGCGCTGACACCGGCCAGCCGCCGCATCGCCGAACGTGCGATGCCGCTGCCGGCCGCTGGCCGATATGTCCCCTTCGGCGTGTGCGCATGCGCACGCCGTCGCCTGTCGTCCCTTGTCACAGGAACCCTCGCTTTTCCGTCACATGGTCCCGTTCCCGCCGCCGCTGAATACGAGATACCTGCCGTTTCCGGCCCGTCTGTCGGCATGTCTTGTCATCTCCCCGATGAAACCCAAGACCGCCCTGTTTGCCCGCTTCTCTGCCTGTTCGCGTGTCCCCGCCCGGAAGCTTGGCGAATCACACCATACCGAAACCGCGAATCGGCGTGAAGAAGCCGCGCGGACAAAAATAATGCCGGGCAAAAAGTCAATTGCCCGGCATCAATATATTGTGTCCCGTCAGGGAAAAATCAGTACCTGTAGTGTTCCGGCTTGAACGGGCCCTTGGTGTCCACGCCGATATAGGCGGCCTGCTCTTCCGAAAGCTCGGTGAGATTGGCCGACAGCTTGGCCAGATGCAGCCGCGCCACCTTCTCGTCGAGATGCTTGGGCAGGACATAGACCTCGTGACTGTAGGTCTCGCCCTTGGTGAACAGTTCGACCTGCGCCAGAACCTGGTTGGTGAAGGAGGCCGACATCACGAAGGAGGGATGGCCGGTGGCGTTGCCGAGATTGAGCAGGCGGCCTTCCGACAGCAGGATCATCCGGTTGCCCTTCGGAAACTCGATCATGTCCACTTGCGGCTTGATGTTGGTCCACTTGAGATTGCGCAGCGCGGCCACCTGGATCTCGTTGTCGAAGTGGCCGATATTGCCGACGATCGCCATGTCCTTCATCTCGCGCATGTGCTCGATGCGGATGACGTCCTTGTTGCCGGTCGTGGTGATGAAGATGTCGGCGGTGGGTGCGACATCCTCGAGGCGCACCACCTCGAAGCCGTCCATGGCAGCCTGGAGGGCGCAGATCGGGTCGATCTCGGTGACCTTGACGCGGGCTCCGGCGCCGCGCAGCGAAGCGGCGGAGCCCTTGCCCACGTCGCCATAGCCGCACACCACGGCAACCTTGCCGGCCATCATCACGTCGGTGGCCCGCCGGATGCCGTCGACCAGCGATTCCTTGCAGCCATACTTGTTGTCGAACTTGGACTTGGTCACCGAGTCGTTGACATTGATGGCGGGGAAGGGCAGCAGGCCCTTTTTCTGAAGCTGGTAGAGGCGGTTGACGCCCGTCGTGGTTTCCTCGGTCACGCCCCTGATGGCGTGGCGCTGCTTGACGAACCAGCCCGGCGAGGCCGCCATGCGCTTGCGGATCTGGGCGAAGAGCACCTCTTCTTCTTCCGAGCCCGGCTTCGACAGCACGTCCTCGCCTTCCTCGGCGCGCGCGCCGAGCAGGATGTACATGGTGGCGTCGCCGCCATCGTCCAGGATCATGTTGGAGAAGCCGCCGTCCGGCCACTGGAAGATGGCGTCGGTATAGCGCCAGTAGTCCTCCAGCGTCTCGCCCTTGACCGCGAAGACCGGCGTGCCCGTGGCCGCGATCGCCGCGGCCGCGTGATCCTGCGTGGAGAAGATGTTGCACGATGCCCAGCGGACGTCCGCGCCCAGCGCCTGGAGCGTCTCGATCAGCACGGCCGTCTGGATCGTCATGTGCAGGGAGCCGGTAATGCGCGCACCCTTCAGAGGCTGCGCCGCGCCGAATTCCTCGCGGCAGGCCATCAGGCCGGGCATTTCGGTTTCGGCGATGTCGATTTCCTTGCGCCCATACGCGGCCAGGCCGATATCGGCGACGACATAGTCATGTGCCATGAAGGTCACTCCGTTGCTTGGAAAGGCTTGGGGCTTGCACGGCTTGGCAGGCCCGGATCCGGCGCCTCCATATCAGAGAAGCGCCAGACGGGCAATAAAGACATAAAGAAATCTTTATGCCTCCATGTCCGGTGTCGGGAAAGCCTCAGCACTCCTCGCCGAAGCGGTCGGCGACCAGCGCCGACAGGGCGTCCATGGCCTCGCCGGCCTGCGGTCCGGACGTGGTCACCGAAATGCGGCAACCCGGCGACGCGGCGAGCATCATCAGGTCGAGGATGGACGTACCGTCCACCTCCAGGCCGTCCTTCTCGACCATGACGCGGGCATCGAATCCGTTCGCCGTTTCGACGAAGCGGGCCGATGCGCGGGCATGAAGGCCGCGCTTGTTCACGATGTCGAGCGTGCGGGTCACGGCGGCGGTCATCGTCTCGCTCATTTGGCGCTCAGGATCTGGCTGGCGACGTTGATGTACTTGCGCCCGGCATTCTGTGCCTCTGTCAGCGAATCCGCCATGTCGTTCCCGGCCCGGATGCTGGCGAGCTTGATCAGCATGGGCAGGTTCATGCCGGCCACGACTTCCACCCTGCCGGCATCCATGACGGAAATGGCGAGATTGGACGGCGTGCCGCCGAACATGTCGGTCACGATGATCACCCCGTGGCCCGCATCGGCGCTGGCCACCGCATCGACGATGTCCTGCCGCCGCTGCTCCATGTCGTCTTCGGCGCCGATGGAGACCGTTTCGAAATGCTCCTGCGGGCCTACGACATGCTCAACCGCGTGGCGGAATTCCTCGGCCAACTGACCGTGCGTCACGAGCACGAGTCCGATCATGAATGCTTGGCTCCCGTCATTGCCATGTCACCGTCTGTTTTCATTGTCACGGTGCCGCTTCCTCGCGGGCCGCTATCTTGTCAGCGTGGAACGCGTTGACAAGCCCTTTTTTGCACTGCGAAGGATTCTGTGACGCCGGGCATGGAGCACGGTGTGAACGGCGGCGTTCAGTTCTCTGCCGGAAGTGCCATGACGAAGCGCGCGCCGCGGATATCGCCCGGTTTCGCGCCGGCGATGTTTTCCGCCGTCAGCCGCCCGCCATGGGCTTCCACGATCTGCCGCGAGATCGACAGGCCGAGGCCGGAATTCTGCCCGAAGGCTTCCGAGGCCGGCCGGTCGGTGTAGAAGCGCTCGAAGATGCGCTCGATGTTCTCGGCGCGGATGCCCGGTCCGTTGTCCTCGACCGTGACGATGACCCGGCGCTGGCTGCGCGTCAGCGTGACGAGGATGTGACCGTTCTCCGCCGGCACGAAGGAGCGGGCGTTGGAAATCAGGTTGGCGATGACCTGGCCGAGCCTCAGGTCGTGCCCCTGGACGCGGAAGTCGCGCCGGCTTCCGCTGGCCGGAACGACCCGCAGTTCGATGCGCGCGTCGCGGCCGGGCCGTGTGGTCTCCCGGCTCGCGGCCACGAGATCCGACAGCAGCTTCTGCATGTCGACGCTGCGATTGTCGGCGCGCGCCAGTTCCGCGTCGAGCCGGGAGGCATCGGAAATGTCGGTGATCAGCCGGTCGAGCCGCCTCACGTCATGCTGGATGATCTCCAGCAGGCGTTCGCGCGATTCCGGGTTGCGCGCCAGCGGCAGCGTCTCGACCGCGCTTCTCAGCGAGGTCAGCGGGTTCTTCAGCTCGTGGCTGACATCGGCGGCGAAGCGCTCGATGGCGTCGATACGGTCGTAGAGCGCATTGGTCATGTCACGCAGCGCCGCCGAGAGATTGCCGATCTCGTCCTGCCGGTCGGAAAAGTCGGGAATTTCCTCGCGGCTCTTCACGCCGCGCTTGACCCTTACGGCGGCTGCGGCAAGTCGCCGCAGCGGATTGGCGATGGTCGAGGCGAGCAGCAGCGACAGCAGCATCGTGACCACCGCCGCCACGCCGAAGACGGCGAGGATCGCCTTGCGCTCCGAGGCGATGATGGCGTCGATGTCGCCGCCCTGCGTCGACAGTTGCAGGACACCGAGCACGGCCCGGAAGCGCTGGATGGGGACGGCGACCGAAACGATCATTTCGCCCTTTTCGGACACGCGCACCTGCCGGTCGCCGGTGCCGGTCAATGCCGTCATCACCTCAGGATAGGCCGCGCCGGACCCGCCGGGTTCCTCCCGGTCGACCGGCAGGTCGGTGCGCTGCATCAGCCGCTTGAACCAGGCGCCGATGCTGTCCAGCAAGGTCGTCTCTTCCGCGGCGTCCAGGCTCGGCAGGCCGTAGCGCAGGATCTGTCCGCCGGAATAGAGGTGGCGTGAATCGAGCAGCAGGTTGGCATCGCGGTCGTAGATTCGCGCCCGCGTGCGCGTCGGCGAGATGAGGCGGCGCAGGACCGGCGCCACGCGCTCCGGATTGATGGGGAAGTCGAGGCTGTCCAGCCCGTCGCCGGTCGGGCCGACGCTCTGGCCGGCCTGCAGTTCCAGCAGTTTCTCCGGGTTGATCCGCAGCGAATCGGTCTCGACCGTCGCCGATGCCGCAATGGCCCCGGCGATGATCTCGCCCTGTGTGCGCAGGCTTTCCACCCGCGCGTCGATCAGGCCCTCGCGGTACTGGTTGACGTAGAGGATGCCGGACACCAGCACGCCGAGGCCGGCGAGGTTGAGGACCAGGATGCGCTGCGTGAGGCTGGAAAAGACCAGCGAGCCCGCGAATCGCCGGAACGCGCGCAAGCCGCCGCGCAGCCGCGCCTGGCCGGCCGGGCGTTTGCCTGCCTTTTCCGTGCTCTTGCCGCTTGCGCCTTCCATTCCTGTCCTCTGGATGGCCCGGCCCTGTCTGCCGGCCCGGCCGTCATGCCTCGCGGAAACGGTACCCGACCCCGTAAAGCGTCTCGATCATGTCGAAATCCGTGTCGACGACCTTGAACTTCTTGCGCAGCCGCTTGATGTGGCTGTCGATGGTGCGGTCATCCACGTAGACCTGCTCGTCATAGGCCGCGTCCATCAGCGCGTCGCGGCTCTTCACCACGCCGGGCCGCTGGGCAAGGGCCTGCAGGATGAGGAACTCCGTCACGGTCAGCGTCACCGGTTCGCCCTTCCAAGTGCAGGTGTGGCGTTCCTGGTCCATGAGCAGGTGGCCGCGCTGCAATTGCTGGGCGGCGCTCTCGCCGCTGGCCTTGGCTCCCGCGGCCGCTTCGCGCGCGCCTGCGCGCCGCAGCACCGCCTTGACGCGCTCGACCAGCAGGCGTTGCGAGAACGGCTTCTTGATGAAGTCGTCCGCACCCATCTTCAGGCCGAACAATTCGTCGATCTCGTCGTCCTTGGACGTCAGGAAGATCACCGGCAGGTCGGACTTCTGGCGCAGCCTGCGCAACAGTTCCATGCCGTCCATGCGCGGCATCTTGATGTCGAAGATCGCCAGGTTCGGCGGGCGCACCTGCAGCCCTTCCAGCGCCGATGCGCCATCGGTGTAGGTTTCCACCTTGTAGCCTTCCGATTCAAGCGCAATCGAGACCGAGGTCAGGATGTTACGGTCGTCGTCGACGAGCGCGATGGTTGCCATGCCGGGATTCTCCCTCATCAGACCTGTCCCTTGCCATTTCGACGGCGCGGTTCTGGCGGACAAATTAGGTACAAATTGTGGCACATTCCCCTGGTCATGTCGAACAGGGGTCAGCAACCGCCTTCTTTCGCGCAAGGTGGGGATTGCCCATTCCTGATGCAACCGGCGCGGTCAATCTGCCGCAAGCCTGTGCACTGTTTACCGCGCTATAACCGATTGAAACGAATTTCAAATCTTTAAATCGATTAATGATTTGAATTTGCTTTCCTATTCTGTTTCTCCCCGGTTTCGAGGTGGTGCCGGTGCGGCATTGCAGGATCAGTTCTCGCCTTCGGATGGAAGGCGCGCATCTGCGAGAGGAAACAGGTGGCAGGCATGAAAGAGATCGGTTTGTGCAATCCCGCATGCGGGATCGGAACGTCGGGGCTGAAGAACCTCGGCACGGTCTACTACAATCTCGGGGAGGCAGAACTCTACGAGGAAGCCCTGCGCCGTGGCGAGGGCCGCCTGACCGACAAGGGCGCCTTCGTCGCCATCACCGGCCAGCATACCGGCCGTTCGCCCAAGGACAAGTTCGTCGTCCGTGACGCCGGCACCGCGGACAAGGTCTGGTGGGACAACAACAAGCCGATGGAGCAGGAGGACTTCGACCGCCTCATGCAG
Source organism: Zhengella sedimenti (assembly GCF_046506625.1). Lineage (NCBI taxonomy): Bacteria > Pseudomonadati > Pseudomonadota > Alphaproteobacteria > Hyphomicrobiales > Notoacmeibacteraceae > Zhengella > Zhengella sedimenti. The sequence goes on along the minus strand of NZ_JBKFFP010000001.1, from coordinate 174,733 downwards.
GACTTCATCGACCATGCCGAGGGCATGGACCTCTTCGTCCAGGATCTGGTCGGCGGCGCCGACGAGGCCCACGCCCTGCCGACCCGCGTCATCACCGAATATGCCTGGCACAACCTGTTCATCCGCAACCTGCTCATCCGCCCGGAACGCTCGGCGCTGGAGGAATTCCGGCCGCGCATGACGATCATCGACCTGCCTTCCTTCAAGGCCGATCCCGGCCGCCATCGCTGCCGCACCGAAACGGTTATCGCCGTCGACCTGACGCGCATGATCGTGCTGATCGGCGGCACCTCCTATGCCGGCGAGATGAAGAAGTCGGTCTTCACGGCGCTCAACTACCTGCTGCCCGAGAGCGGCGTCATGCCGATGCACTGCTCGGCCAATGTCGGGCCGCAGGGTGACGCGGCCGTGTTCTTCGGCCTGTCGGGCACCGGCAAGACGACCCTGTCGGCCGACCCCTCGCGCACGCTGATCGGCGACGACGAGCATGGCTGGAGCGAGAACGGCATCTTCAATTTCGAGGGCGGCTGCTACGCCAAGACGATCCGCCTGTCCGCCGAGGCCGAGCCGGAAATCTTCGCCACCACGCAGCGCTTCGGCACGGTTCTGGAAAACGTCGTGCTCGATGCCGGCCGTGTGCCCGATTTCGACGACGGCTCGCTGACGGAGAACACCCGCTGCGCCTATCCGCTGCATTTCATCCCGAATGCGTCGGCGACCGGCCAGTCGGGCCATCCCAGGAACATCATCATGCTGACGGCCGATGCCTTCGGCGTGATGCCGCCGATTGCCCGCATGTCGCCGGCCCAGGCCATGTATCACTTCCTCTCCGGCTACACCGCCAAGGTGGCCGGCACGGAAAAGGGCGTCACCGAGCCCGAAGCCACCTTCTCGACCTGCTTCGGCGCACCCTTCATGCCGCGCCATCCTTCCGAATACGGCAACCTTCTGCGTGAACTGATCGCCAGGCACGGCGTCACCTGCTGGCTGGTCAACACCGGCTGGACGGGCGGCGCCTATGGCACCGGTTCGCGCATGCCGATCAAGGCGACGCGCGCCCTGCTGGCCGCGGCCCTCGACGGTTCGCTCAACGCCGCCGAGTTCCGCACTGATCCGAATTTCGGCTTCGAGGTTCCCGTTTCGGTTCCGGGCGTCGATACCGCGATCCTCGATCCGCGCGGCACCTGGGCCGACAAGGCCGCCTATGACGCGCAGGCCCAGCGCCTCGTCACCATGTTCATCGAGAACTTCGCCAAGTTCGAGGCCCATGTCGACGGCACGGTTCGCGATGCCGCCCCGCGCACCCCGGTGGCCGCGGAATAAGGTTGCCTTCACGTCATGCAACAAGCCCGGCGCCGGCACAGGCGTCGGGCTTTTCTTTTTCTTCCCGCCATGATCATCTCGCGCCATGAAGACCGGCAAGCATGTTCCCCTTGATTTCCGGCGCCGCGGCGTGGAGGAGACACAGGCCGCGGCAGCGGCCTTCCGCCAGGCGATCGCGCGCCGGCGCACCGTGCGCGATTTCGCGCCCGACCCTGTGCCGCGGAGTGTCATCGAGGATTGCGTCATGGCCGCGGCCAGCGCCCCCTCGGGTGCCAACCAGCAGCCCTGGACCTTCGTTTGCATCTCCGATCCCGCCACCAAGGCCGCCATCCGCGCGGCAGCCGAAGAGGAGGAGCGCGCCTTCTACGATGGCCGCGCGCCGGAGGAATGGCTGGAGGCGCTTGCGCCGCTTGGCACCGATGCCGACAAGCCTTTCCTGGAAACCGCGCCCTGGCTGATCGTCGTCTTCGCGCAGCGCCATGGCATCGGCCCGGACGGCCATCGCATCAAGCACTACTACGTGCCCGAATCGGTCGGCATCGCCACCGGCTTCCTGATTGCCGCCCTGCATGATGCGGGCCTGGCCACGCTCACCCATACGCCTTCGCCCATGGGCTTCCTGTCACGGATCTGCGGCCGGCCGGAAAACGAGAAGCCGGTCATCCTGCTGGTCGCAGGCTATCCCGCGACGGATGCCACCGTCCCCGATATCGTGAAGAAGGAGGCCGGCGAGGTCATCGTCTGGATGGAGCCGTGAGCCAGGGCGGTATCCGTTGTGGTCGTCATGTCATCGCCGAGGACGAACTGCAGGAAAACTTCATCCGCGCCGCCGGACCCGGCGGCCAGAATGTCAACAAGGTGTCCACCGCCGTGCAACTGCGCTTCGACGCGCGCGGCTCGTCGCTGGAGGAGCGCGTGCGCGAACGGATCATCCGCCTTGCCGGCAGCCGGGCGACGAAGGACGGCGTCATCGTCATCGAGGCGAACCGTCACCGCACCCAGGAGCGCAACCGCGCCGATGCCCGGGAGCGCCTGGCCGCGCTGCTGGCCAGGGCCGCCGAACCGCCGCCGCCGCCCCGCAAGAAGACCAGGCCGTCGAAAGGCGCGGTGGAGCGCAGGCTCAAGGCCAAGGCCGGCCGCGCCGGCGTGAAGAAGATGCGCGGCAAGCCGGGCCTCGACTGAAACAACGCCGCTGCCGGGCAGCCAGACGAAAACAAGGTTTCGCCTGCTACGAAACAGCATCGGCCGTCTTCCAATTGTGATGGCGGGATGCAAAAGTCCTTGCCGGACAAGAAACCTGCCAGGGAGACACTGCGGTATGGGTATTTTCGATTTCGTCAAGAATGTAGGCAAGAAGCTGGGCATCGGCGACGATGAGGCGCCGGAGGCCGAGGCCGTCAAGAAGGAGCTGGATTCCTACGGGCTCGGGACCGAGAAGGTGGATGTGGAGGTTGATGGCGACAAGGTCATCCTCAAGGGCGCCGTGCAGGACCAGTCGATCTTCGAGAAGGCGATCGTCGCCGTCGGAAACACGCTCGGCATTTCAAAGGTCGAGGCATCCGAACTCAAGGTCGTCGCACCCGATTCCGGCCTGAAGCTGAACCCGGACATGGACATGACGGAACTGGTCAAGGCCTCCATCCCCGCAAGCCAGCCGGTCTTCCACGAGGTGAAGAAGGGCGAGAACCTCTGGAAGATCGCCGAGGCGCATTACGGCAAGGGCAAGGGTGCCAAGTACACGGTCATCTTCGAGGCCAACAAGCCCATGCTCTCCGATCCCGACAAGATCTATCCCGGCCAGGTCCTGCGCATTCCCGATCTCCAGTCGGCGTGACGCGGCGCGCCCGGCGGGCGCCGGCAGGTGGCGGCCGGCGACGGCCGCCACTTCCCCTTGCCGGCATGGCCTATGGGCAGGCCACGGCTTCGGGTTTCTGCATCACGCCACCCCTCAGGATATCGTAGAAATCCGAGTTGAAGTTCACGTTCTTGAAGTAGTAGCCAGCCGGTCCGGTCTCGTAGATGATCCGGAAATAGATCGTCTGCCCGTCGACCCGGTCCGCGCTGACCACCATGAATTCCTGCGCGAAGGGCGCAAGGTCGGCGATCCGGTAGACGACGCCCGCCTCCATGTCGAACTTCTCCAGTTCCGGCCGCATGATCGGCCCGAGCTTGGCGCGGTCGGACTCACCCCACGGCGCGGCCATCGCGCCCAGTTGCGCGATGACGGCGTCGGTGCCATTGCCGAGCGAAGCGGCGAAGGCGCACACCTCCGGATCCGCACTGCCCGCCAGCGTGCTGGCGACCGAGACCTGGGCCGCGGCCGGCCCTCCGCCCATTGCCGCCAGCGTCAGAACGGCCGCCGGTGCCGCCTTCCAAAACAGGTATCGCATTGTGTCCTCCATTGCCTGGACATGGCCCCGCGCCATAATGGCACGCAGGCCACCGCGCGCAAGGAAGTCTCGTCATGAAGGTCTTGCCGAAAGGCGTCCGCCACATTCCCGGATTCCTGGAGACCGGCGCCCAGCACGCGCTGCTCGATGCGGTCCGCGATGTCGTGCGCGCCGCGCCGCTCTATGTGCCGGTCATGCCGCGCAGCGGCCGCCCGATGAGCGTGCGGATGACCAATTGCGGTGAGCTCGGCTGGGTGACCGACCGGGAGCGGGGCTATCGCTACCAGGCGACCCATCCGGTCACGGGCAGGCCCTGGCCGCCCATGCCGCCCGCCCTCCTGGACGTCTGGAACGCGATCTCGGGCCATGATGCGCCGCCGCAGGCCTGCCTCGTCAATTTCTACGGACCGGAAGCGAAGATGGGCCTCCACCAGGACCGGGACGAGGAGGATCTTTCGGCACCGGTGGTGTCGCTGTCGCTCGGCGATGCCTGCCTGTTCCGGGTCGGCGGCACGCGGCGCGAGGAACGCACGGTTTCGTTCCGTCTGGAATCCGGCGACGCGGTGGTTCTCGGCGGTGAGGGACGCCTGTGCTTTCACGGGGTCGATCGCATCTATCCGCAGACATCCGCTCTCCTGCGCAATGGCGGCAGGATCAATCTGACCCTGCGCCGCGTCACCCGGCCTGCGCGGTGACGTTTTCGGCGGGACGTTGTCCGCTTTCGGCCGTCTCCATCAGGAAGAGCGGCACCTTGCTGGCGGAGAGCGGCCGCGAAATGCCGTAGCCCTGCAGATAGTCGCAGCCCAGTTCGGTGAGCAGACTTGCCTGCGCATCCGTCTCCACGCCTTCCGCCGTGGTCACCAGGCCGAGGACTCGCGCCAGTTTCAGCACCGTGTCCAGCATGTCGCGGGCGGACGTGTCCGTGGCGGACGGCCCGATCAGCGACTGGTCGATCTTCAACTTGTCGAACGGGAACTGCAGCAGGTAGGAAAGCGCCGAATAGCCCGTGCCGAAATCGTCCAGTGCTATGGAAACGCCGAGTTCCTTCAGGTCGGCAAGCTGCGACAGCACCGGAGCGGTATTGTTGATGAACGTGCTCTCGGTGATTTCCAGTTCCAGCCGCGACGCGTCGAGGCCGCTCTCGCGCAAGGCGCGGCAGACGAATTCGGCGATCGTGCCGGCCTGGAGTTGTTGCGGCGACAGGTTCGCCGCGACCCGTATGTCCGGTGGCCAGTTGACGGCGAACGCGCAGGCCTGCCGCAGCACGGCATTGCCGATCTCCCCGATCATGCCGATCCGCTCGGCCACGGGAATGAATTCGGCAGGCGGGATTTCGCCAAGATCGGGATGCGTCCAGCGTGCCAGGGCCTCGAAACCGGCAATACGCCCGGTACGGGCGTCGCGGAAGGGCTGGAAGGCGACCGAGATTTCCTTGCGCCCGACCGCGTGCCGCAATTCCCGCTCGATGAAGCGGCGCCGGCGCAGCAATTCATCCATGGCCGCTTCATAGACGCGGAAGCCCGCCTTTCCTTCGTCCTTTGCCCGGTACAACGCCAGATCGGCGCGGTTGAGCCATTCGGCCGGATCGCGATGGCCCGCATCTGGAAAGGCGATACCGATGGAGACGGAAATGCGCAGCAGCGATCCGTCGATGGCATAGGGCTTGCTGATCCGCTCGACCAGGCGCCGGGCCAGCCGCTCCGCCTGCGCCCGCGTCCTGGCGCCGGTCGCCAGGATGGCGAACTCGTCGCCGCCGAAGCGGGCCACGGCATCGTCGCGTCCCACGGCTTTGCGCAGCCGTGCCGCGACCTCGGCCAGCAGCTTGTCGCCCATTCCGTGACCGAACTGGTCGTTGACCGCCTTGAAGCCGTCGAGATCGAGATAGAACAGGCTGGCGCCGTCCTCGTCGCGGATGCTTGCCTCGAGACGCCGCGAGAAGCTTGCCCGGTTCACCAGGCCCGTGAGCGGGTCGTGCCAGGCCAGATAGGCGATCTGTTCCTCCGCCTTCTGCAGGTCCGAGACATCCGACGCCACGCCGCGATAGCCCCTGAACCGGCCATCCTCGTCGAAGATGGGCTTGCCGGAGACGCTGATCCACACCGGTCCGTCAGGCCGGCGAAAGCTTGCAACCACATTGCGGAACGGCTGCCGGGCGCGAAACATCTGGCGCAGTCGCGCAAGCAGGCGGCGGTTCGTGCACAGGACCTTGGGCGGTACGGGCTTGTCCGCGTCGATCCCTGTCAGGCCGAGATGGTCGAGAAGGGGACGCCCGCCCCGCACGATCATGCCGCGGTAGTCCGTTTCCCAGAGCCAGTCGCGCGCGCTTTCGGAAAAATCGTTGAGCAGCATGCCGATGGTCTCCGACTGCTCCCGGATCTTTTCCGATGCGACATGTTTGCCGATAAAGGCCACCGACGCGATCCGCCCGGCCTTCATCAGGGCCAGGCCATAGATGAGAAGCATTGCCGCCAGCGCCAGGTCATGGGCCGTGCCCGACCACGCCAGCACGGCGAGCGAACCGCTCAGCACCCCGCCGACCCAAAGCGTCATGGCCTGCGGCGAGACATAGAGCGTCAGCGCGCCGCCGCCCGCCATGCCCGCCATCAGTGCGGCCAGCATGGGGCGTGTCTCTTCCGGAACGCTGGCCCAGCTGATCGGTCCCAGCAAGCCCCAGAGCAGGCCGAGCAGGCCGGCATCCCGCGTCACCAGCGCCATGCTCCTGCGTGAGGCGCGCAAGGGCGACGGCCTTCGGCTTTCCCGCCACCACTCCGCGAGCCGTGTGAACGCCATCGCCATCGTCAGCGCAAACCATCCGAAAAGCATGGTGGGATGAACATGGCCGTACAGGAAGGCGACAGCCACGGTCGCGTTGAAGATGTTGACCGCCATCATGTGCGGCGAGAGCCGGTTGACCGTGTCTGCCTGTGCCGCGCGTGCGCGTGCGGCAATGTCGGATGTCTCCGGCAATGGCACGGGCAGGCGTGAGCACCACGCGATCCAGCGGTGTCGATAGCTCATGAATGGCAACGTCGTCATGTCCCCCGGTGACCGGGAAACACTGACATGTTTTCCTTACGGCCGGGTTATCGGGACTCCCCAAATGCAGTGGAACCACCCATATGTCTGTCATGAACGCACCAACTCGCCTCGACCTTCTCGAACAGGAGCGTCACCGTTCGCTCAACCGGTTTCACACCTGGCTGCTGGTGGCCGGTTCTCTCGGCCTGCTCGGAGTGACCGCATGGATTTTCGCCGGTGTGACCGGTGTGGTCATGGCGGTCTTTTTCGGCGCCATCGCCCTGACGGCCGTGCAGGGTGTCAGTCCGAAGATCGTGCTGAGCATGTACAAGGCGCGCGAAGCCGGCCCGGACCTCTTTCCGGCAGGCAACCGCATCGTGGCGGAACTGGCCCGGCGCGCGAACCTGCCTGCCGTTCCCAGGCTCTACATCGTGCCGTCGCGGATGATGAATGCCTTCGCGGTCGGCCGGCCTGACGACAGCGCCGTCGCGATCACCGACGGGCTTGCGCGGGCGCTGACCGAACGCGAGCTTGCCGGGGTGCTGGCCCACGAGATCAGCCATATCGCCCACGAGGACCTCAAGGTCATGGCGCTGGCCGACATTGTCACCCGCTACACCTCGGCCATGTCCACGGCGGGGTTCGTGCTGCTGTTCTTCAATCTCTTTGGCGGCGGGCTGCCGTGGCTGGCGATCCTGCTGCTGCTGGCCGCGCCAACCATCGGCTCGCTGCTCCAGCTTGCCCTCTCGCGCACGCGTGAGTTCGACGCCGACCTCGGCGCGGCCATGCTGACCGGCGATCCCGATGGCCTCTCCTCCGCGCTCTGGAAACTCGAGCGGTTCCAGGTCCGTCAATGGGAGGGCATGATGCTGCCGGGCGGCCGCATGCCGGCACCTTCCATCCTGCGAAGCCATCCCAGGACCGAGGAACGTGTGGCCCGGCTGTCGCGGCTCAAGACACCGGACGGCCTTGCCATCCCCGTGCCTGCGCTGCGCCCGCGCCGCGGACCGCTGGTGCCCAGCATTCATTCCGAAAGCGGCCGTTATCGCCTGTTGCAGGCCGCTCCCGGTCCGTGGACCGATGACGCGGTCGCGCCGGATTGCCCCGAATGCCGGGACAAGCCCCGCATCCGCATGTCGCGCGGCGGTGTCTGGTGGTAAAGGCAAAGGCGGGCACGGACCGTGCCCGCTCCCCCTGTCAGGGCTCGAAACCCTCGACGATGACCATGTCGGCGTCTGCCACGGCCTGCCGGATGGCCTTCGCCTTCTGGTACTGTTCGGAATAGTAGCACTCGCGCGCCGCCGAAAGGCTCGGAAACTCGATCACCACGTTGCGCGGACGTTCGCTGCCCTCGAGCGTCTCGTAGGCGCCGCCGCGCGCCAGGAAGCGGGCGCCGTACTTCTCGAACGCCGGACGGGCGGTGGCGACATAATCCTGGTAGCGCTCCGGCTCGCGAACCGTGACGCGTGCGATCCAGTAACCTTTTGGCATTGCTGTGTTCCCCCTGTCTGGATTGGTTATGCTTTTGTCATTTCGGCCAGAATAGCCTTGGCCGCGGCCTTCCTGTCAACTGCGGCGGCGATGGGTCGCCCGACCACGAGATGGCTGGCGCCCGCCCGGATGGCGTCGGCCGGCGTGACGACGCGTTTCTGGTCGCCGTGGTCGGCGCCGGAGGGACGGATTCCCGGCGTCACGAGGGCCATGCCCGGCCCGATCAGCGGCCGCACGCGCACCGCCTCCTGCGCCGAGCAGACGATGCCGCCCATGCCGGCTTCGACGGCCTGCCGGGCCCGCCGCTCCACCAGCGCCGCCGCATCCGCCCCATAGCCTGCCTCGGCCAGGTCGGCATCGTCCATCGAGGTCAGCACGGTCACGCCGAGCAGGCAGAGCGGGGACCCGGAGGCAGCCGAGACGGCGGCGCGCATGGCCTTGGGATAGGCATGCAGGGTGAGCATGTGAACGCCCATCCGCGCGACGCTCTCGACGCCCTTGGCGACGGTGTTGTCGATGTCGAGCAGCTTCATGTCGAGGAAGATCTTGCGCCCGTCCGCCACGAGGTCGCGGGCCAGGTCAAGCCCGCCCGCAAAGGCTAGCTGATAGCCGATCTTGTAGAAGGACACCGTGTCGCCGAGTTCCGAAACCGCGTCTTCGGCCGCGCGGACGGTCGGGACGTCGAGGGCGACGATCATGCGGTCTTTCATGGTGTCGGTCATGGCGGGGTTCTCCGGCAGGGTTCGGGCAGGCGCCTTTTGTCACCGCCCGTCGCGCCTGGCAAGCGCTGGCTTCACCGCCGGGAGAAGGCGATGCAGTAATCCATCAGCGCCCTGCAGCTTGCATCCAGCAGCGGACGTCCCGAATCCCCGTGCAGCATGCCCATCTCGTCGAAGGCCCTGGAGGCCTGGCGCACGGCGGTCTGTTCGGTCAGGACATGACAGCCGCAATTCATCAGCACCGCGCGCACGTGATAGAGGCCGCGAATGCCGCCCAGCATGCCGTTGGATGCCGCGCCGAGCGCCACCGGCTTGCCTTTCCAGGGCTTGAGCGCCTGCTCGCCGTCGGAGGAAATCCGGCTCACCCAGTCGATCGTGTTCTTCAGCAGCGGTGGTATGGAGGCATTGTATTCCGGACAGGCGATGAAGACGCCGTCATGGGCTGCGATCATCCGGCCGAGCTTCATCGCATTGGCCGGGATGCCATGCTCTTTCTGCAGGTCCTCGTCCATGATCGGCAACGGATAGTCGGCCAGGGAGATGCGCGTGACGTCCGCGCCGGTCTCTGCCAGGGTTTTCATGGCGGCGTCGGCAAGCTGTCCGTTGAACGAGCCGTTCCGGATCGAGCCGGCGAAGACGAGGATTTTCGGAATCATGACAAGGCCTGGTTGCAAGTGCGCCGTTCGGTGGTGTGCAACCGGACATATGGTGCAGTGTGCTTTCGCCGCAAGGCCGGATCAGTCGCCGCGCCGGTAGATCCACAGATTGGCGGGCGGAACGTTGCGCAGGACGAAATCGTGATGGCGCACGGAGAAATTGCCCTTGCCCGACGGCACCGGGGACTTCGGGCCATAGGTGATCTGGACGACCGGCCGGCCCTTGGGAATGCGGTCGAGCAGGTCTTCGACGAGCGCGATCCGGGTTGCCATCGGAAAATTGAGCATCGGCACCGCGGAGACGACGCTGTCGAAGACGAGCGACCGGTTTTCGCCGAGCGTCCTGTCCAGATCGAAGGCATCGCCGTGAATGAAGTTCACGCCGGGGATCTCCGATTTCAGGTGTTCGTAGAAATCCTCCGAATACTCCACGGAGTAGAGGTTTTCCGGCGCAATCCCGCGCTCCAGGATTGCCCGCGTGATCGGACCCGTACCCGGTCCCAGTTCCAGCACGGGCAGGCCGCTTTGCGGATTGATGACGGAAGCCATGGAACGGGCGCAATACCGGCTGGTCGGCGTGACCGAGCCCACCGCCTTTGCATTGTCCATCCAGCCGCGAAAGAACTTGAAGTCCTCGTCGAAGTGGTTGAGGAACTTGCGGATTCCCTGGGGAAGCGCCATCGGCCGTCTGTCTCCGTTTCCGGGTATGATCATACCCTCATAAGATCACTATGGCGCGGCGAACCCCTGATTCCAAGGGGCCCCCGACGCGCCTGCCGTGCCACGACGGCGGATCAATCGCCCAGTGAATCGAAGAAATCCTTCATGCGGCTGAAAAAACCGGCCGATTGCGGGCTGTTGTCCTTCGACGAGATGGTCTCGAATTCCTCGAGTAGTTCGCGCTGCCGCTTCGACAGGTTCTGCGGCGTTTCGACCGCGACCTGGATGTAGAGGTCGCCCATTGTGGGCTGGCGCAGCACCGGCATGCCCTTGCCCTTCAGGCGGAAGCGCTTGCCGTTCTGCGTGCCCTCGGTCACCTTCACCCGCGCCTGGCTGCCATCGAGCGTGGTGACGTCGAACTGGCCGCCGAGCGCCGCGGTCGTCATGGAAATCGGCACCGAGCAGAACAGGTCGGCACCGTCGCGCTGGAAGAATTCGTGCGGCTTGACCGAAAGGAAGATGTAGAGGTCGCCGGCCGGCCCGCCGCGCATGCCGGCCTCGCCCTCGCCGGCAAGGCGGATGCGCGTGCCGTCCTCGATCCCGGCCGGGATGTTGACCGACAGCGAACGCTCCTCGGTGACGCGACCCGCGCCGGAACACTTGGGGCAGGGATCCTTGATGGTCTGGCCGCGGCCCTGGCAGGTCGGGCAGGTCCGCTCGATGGAGAAGAAGCCCTGGCTGGCGCGCACGCGTCCCGCGCCGCCGCAGGTCGCGCAGGTTTCGGGCTGCGTGCCGGGCTTGGCGCCCGAGCCCGAGCATTCGTCGCAGGACACCGAGGTCGGAACCCGGATCTGCGCCGTCTTGCCCTGGAAGGCTTCCTCCAGCGTGATTTCCATGTTGTAGCGAAGGTCGGCGCCGCGCTCGCGCCCGCCGGAACGGCGGCGCCCGCCGCCCATCATCTCGCCGAAGATGTCCTCGAAGATGTCGGAGAAACCGCCGCCGCCGAAGCCGCCCGGCCCGCCGCCGCCGCCCATGCCGTTCTCGAAGGCCGAATGCCCGAACCGGTCATAGGCCGCGCGCTTCTGGGGGTCCTTGAGCACCTCGTAGGCCTCGCCGACCTCCTTGAACTTCTTTTCCGCCTCGGCATCGCCCGGATTGCGGTCCGGATGGTATTTCATGGCGAGCTTGCGGAAGGCGCTTTTCAGCTCCTTCTCGTCTGCACCGCGCGCCACACCCAGCGTTTCGTAGAAATCAGCCTTGGCCATGCGTCAGGCATTCCCGTTGATGCGTTCCGTCATCTCCAGGGTCCCACCTTCCGGTCATGCGTGGCGGCGGTCAGCGCCTGCCCGGCTCGACCCGGCGGTCCCTGCCGTGATGCAAGAGGCCGGCGGGAGAACCGCCGGCCCTTGTCCCTTGCAGCCGCTTCAGGCCGACTTCTTGTTGTTGTCGTCGTCGATTTCCTCGAAATCGGCGTCGACGACATCCTCGTCCTTGGCCGCGTCGGCCTTGGCGTCGGTTTCCGCGCTTTCGGCCTGCTGCGCCTCGTACATGGCCTGGCCGAGCTTCATGGAGGCTTCCGCCAGCGCCTGGCTCTTGGCCTTGATCGCCTCGCCGTCATCGCCTTCAAGGGCGGTCTTCAGGTCGGCAATGGCATCCTCGATGGCCTTGCGGTCATCCTCGGAGACCTTGTCGCCATAGTCCTTGAGCGACTTTTCCGCCGAGTGGACCAGCGCTTCGCCCTGGTTCTTGGCTTCCACGTTCTCGCGGCGCTTCTTGTCGGCTTCGGCATTGGCCTCGGCGTCCTTGACCATCTTCTCGATATCCTCGTCGGACAGGCCGCCCGATGCCTGGATGCGGATCTGGTGCTCCTTGCCGGTGCCCTTGTCCTTGGCCGAGACGTTGACGATGCCGTTGGCGTCGATGTCGAAGGTCACCTCGATCTGCGGCACGCCGCGCGGGGCCGGCGGAATGCCGACCAGATCGAACTGGCCGAGCAGCTTGTTGTCGGCCGCCATCTCGCGCTCGCCCTGGAAGACCCGGATCGTCACGGCGTTCTGGTTGTCCTCCGCCGTGGAGAAGGTCTGGCTCTTCTTCGTCGGGATCGTGGTGTTGCGCTCGATGAGGCGGGTGAACACGCCACCCAGCGTTTCGATACCCAGCGACAGCGGGGTCACGTCGAGCAGCAGCACGTCCTTGACATCGCCCTGCAGGACACCGCCCTGGATGGCCGCACCCATGGCGACCACCTCATCCGGGTTCACGCCCTTGTGCGGCTCCTTGCCGAAGAACTGCTTCACCGTCTCCTGGATCTTGGGCATGCGGGTCATGCCGCCGACCAGCACCACCTCGTCGATCTCCGCGGCCGACATGCCGGCATCCTTGAGCGCGGCCTTGCACGGCGCGATGGTGCGCTGCACGAAGTCATCGACCAAGCTCTCGAACTTCGCGCGCGTCAGCTTGATGGCCAGGTGCTTCGGGCCGGAGGCGTCGGCGGTGATGTATGGCAGATTGATCTCGGTCTGCGACGAGGACGACAGCTCGATCTTGGCCTTTTCGGCGGCTTCCTTGAGCCGCTGCAGGGCCAGCTTGTCGTTCTTCAGGTCGATGCCCTGGTCCTTCCGGAACTCGTCGGCCAGGTATTCCACCAGCCGCATGTCGAAGTCCTCGCCGCCGAGGAAGGTGTCGCCATTGGTCGACTTCACCTCGAACACGCCGTCGCCGATCTCCAGGATGGAAATGTCGAACGTGCCGCCGCCAAGGTCGTAGACGGCAATGGTCTTGCCTTCCTTCTTGTCGAGCCCGTAGGCGAGCGCGGCTGCGGTCGGTTCGTTGATGATGCGCAGCACTTCAAGCCCGGCGATCTTGCCGGCATCCTTGGTGGCCTGGCGCTGGGCGTCGTTGAAATAGGCCGGAACGGTGATGACGGCCTGCTCGACCTTCTCGCCGAGATAGGATTCCGCCGTTTCCTTCATCTTCTGGAGCACCATGGCGGAAATCTGCGACGGCGAATACTTCTCGCCGGAAACCTCGACCCATGCATCCCCGTTGCCGCCCTCGACGATCTTGTAGGGGACGAGCTTCTTGTCCTTCTCCACCGTCGGATCGGAGTAGCGCCGGCCGATCAGGCGCTTGACGGCGAAAACCGTGCCTTCGGGGTTGGTGACGGCCTGGCGCTTGGCCGGCTGGCCGACGAGGCGCTCGCCTTCGCCGGAAAAGGCGACGATGGACGGCGTCGTGCGCGCGCCTTCTGAATTCTCGATGACCTTGGCGTCCTTGCCGTCCATGACGGCGACGCAGGAGTTGGTGGTGCCCAGGTCGATACCAATAACTTTAGCCATGTCTTCTCTCCGTTTAGCAGGCCGCCGGGACCCATGCATCAGGCGTTCCGGTGGCGGCCCCCGTTGAAGTGCGCCGGCCCGCACGGGCAGATGATTCCCCCGCCATGGCCGGTGTTGCGGCGTATATAAGAAGGGGGATTTTGCCGCGCAAGGCTGCTTGGCAGTTGTTTGGCCGAAGGGGATGCATCTTCTGTCGCCATGCCATGCCGGGCAGCGGTGTGACGCTTCAGAAGATGTCTTCCCCCGCGTCCAGCGCGGCGCGGCTGCCGCGGGCGAAGGGCGCCAGCCAGGCATCCACCTTCGGCAGTTCGAAGTCGATGAAGTAGTCCATCGCCGCCAGCTTCCCCCGAAGGAAGGCATCGCCGGCCGTCCCGGCCGCACGGGCCTTCTTCGCGGCCACCGCCTGGTCGAGCCACAACCATGCGACCACCGTATGGCCGAAGGCAAACAGCAGCGGCGTGGCGTTGGCGAATGCGGTTTCCGGGCTTGCCGCCTGCGCGCCGATCGCCTTGGAGACCGCGGCCATGGCATCGCCGAGCGCCTTTGCCTGGGCATCCAGCCCGCCGGCCTTGCCCGCTGCCTCCATGGTCGCGGCCATGCGCGCGGCCAGCAGTTTCAGCCCTTCGCCCTTGTCCGCCATGATCTTGCGGCCGATCAGGTCCATCGCCTGGATGCCTGTCGTGCCCTCGTGGATCGGATTCAGCCGGTTGTCGCGGTAGAGCTGTTCAACGTCGAAGTCGCGCGTATAACCGTATCCGCCATGGCACTGGATGGCCAGCGAGTTGGCGGCCGGGCCGAATTCGGAGGGAAACGTCTTGTTGACCGGTGTCAGCAGGGCCAGCAGGGTTTCGGCCTCGGACCGGGCGTTTTCGTCGGTGGCCGAATGGATCTCGTCCACCAGCCGCGCCGAATAGAGGCAAAGCGCCAGCGCCCCCTCCGCATAGGCCTTCTGGGCCAGCAGCATGGCGCGGATGTCTGGATGGGCGATCAGCGGCACCTGTTCGCTGGCATTGCGGTCATGCGCCAGCCGGCCCTGCCGCCGTTCGCGGGTATATTGCGCCGAAAGCAGGTAGCCCCGCCAGGCCTGCGCTGCCGCGCCGAGACCGACGCCGATACGTGCCTCGTTCATCATCAGGAACATGATCGCCAGCCCTTCGCCCGGCTCGCCGATCAGCCAGCCGGCCGCCCCGGCGCGTCCCATCGGCCAGTATTGCGTGCCCTCGCCGAAGTTCAGCAGGCAATTGGTGGTGCCGCGATAGCCCATCTTGTGGTTCAGTCCGGCGACCACGACGTCGTTGCGCGTCGCTTCGCCGGCCACCGCCACCGGGATTTGCTTCGGCACCGCGAAAATGGAAATGCCCTTCGTGCCCGCCGGCAGCTTGCCGTCCGGTCCGGGGATCTTGGCCAGAACGAGATGGCAGATGTCGCCGGTGATGTCGTGGTCACCGCCGGAGATCCACATCTTGCGCCCTGTCAGGCGGTAGCGCCGGCCCAGTGCATCCTCGCATTCGAACTCGGCCCTGGTCGTGATGTCGCCGAGCGAGGAACCGGCCTGCGGTTCCGAGAGGCACATCGTGCCCAGCGCCCGGCCCTCCAGTTGCGGCACGGCGAAGGCATCGATGAGCGCCTGCGAGGCGCGCGTCAGCAGCACGCGCGTATTGCCGGTGGACAGCATGGGATAAGCACCCGCCGCCACGTTGGCCGCCTGGAAGAACACCTTGGCCGCGCTGGCGACGAGATGCGGCATCTGCATGCCGCCCTGCTCTGCCGGAAAGCTGGAAAGCTGGAAGCCGGCGTCGAGATAGGCCTGCACCGCGCGCTTGATCAGCGGGTTCACCGTGACCGTCCCGTCCTGCTTGAGTTCGGGCTCGTCGCGGTCTCCCGGCTTGAAGGAGGGGAGGAACTCGTTCTCAGCGATCTTCTCGGCAAGGTCGAGAAGCGCATCGAAGGTCTCGCGCGAATGATCGCCATAATGCGGCCGCGCCGCGAGTCCCGCCGCGTCGAGCCAGTCGTGGACAAGGAAATCGATTGCCTCGCGATCGAATGCCGGCATGATGCTTTCTCCCCTCGTGCCCGTGCGCGAGCCCGGACGGTGACGGCGGATGGTAGGAAGCGCGCCGCCTTCCTGTCAACAGCAACATACCCGGTAGTATGTTTGCGCTTCGGCGTCACGCTGTGGAAGCAAGCTTGACATTGATATGCTTCATAACATTTTATGGACCCATCAGCGGTAACTGGAAGACCAACCGCGATACGCCAAGGGAGGAACCCGGCATGAAGAAATGGACCACATTGCTGGCGGCTGCCGCCGCCACTATCGTCGCATCGGCTGCCGCCCATGCGCAGGACGTCACCCTGAAACTGCACCAGATGCTGCCCGCCCAGGCCACCATTCCGGCCAAGGCCCTGGCGCCCTGGGCGGAGAAGGTGATGCAGGAATCCGGCGGCCGTATCCAGATCGATCTCTATCCGGCCATGCAGCTTGGCGGCAAGCCGCCGGAACTGGTCGACCAGCTTCGCGACGGCGTCATCGACCTGACCTGGACCGTCATCGGTTATACCCCGGGCCGCTTCCCGTCCACGGAAGCCTTCGAACTGCCATTCATGATGACCAATGGCGAGCAGACGTCCAAGGCGTTCCATGAGTATTGCGAGAAATACTGCATGAACGACTTCAAGGATTATCACGTCATCGCCTGGCACACCCATGGTCCCGGCCTCATCCACTCGAGGGATCCGGTCGAGAAACTCGAGGACATGAGCGGCATGAAGCTGCGCGGCGGCACCCGCGTGGTCAACCAGATGCTGGAAAAGCTCGGCGCCGTGCCGGTCGGCATGCCTGTTACCGCCGTTGCGGAGTCGTTGTCCAAGGGTGTGATCAACGGCACGACCATTCCCTTCGAGGTCGCGCCCTCCTTCAAGGTCGACGAGATCGTCTCCAACGTCACCGGCTTTGCCGGCAAGAACGGCCTCTACACCGCCACCTTCGTCTTCGCCATGAACAAGGACGCCTATGCCAAGCTGCCCGATGACCTGAAAAAGATCATCGACGACAATTCCGGCGTCGATACGGCGGGCCTGTTCGGCGCGGCCATGGATGCCGGCGACGTGCGCGGGCGCGAAGTGGCCGAAAAGGCCGGCGCCCGTCTGATCACGCTCGACGAGGCGGAAACCCAGCGCTGGAAGGACATCGCCACACCGCTGATCGATGCCTGGGCCGAAGAGATGAATGGCGCCGGCCGTCCGGGCACCGACATGATCAAGGACGCGCGCGCCCTGCTGGCCAAACACGCTGGCGAATGACCGGCGCCCGCTTCTGAAGACACGTGAGCCCGGGTGTCGCGCCCGGGCTCCTTTCTTTGGTGCGCATGCCTGGCCGGATCGGCCTGTCTCAGGCGGCGGCTTCGCGTTCGCGCGCGCGGGCCAGCGCCGGGCGTGCCAGGATCCGGTCCAGATAGGCATTGACCGTTTCGGACTCGATGGCGAATTTCGCGCCGCGCGCCCATGTGCCGATATGGCCGAGGATCACGTCGACGGCCGAAAACCGGTCGCCGAGAGCGAATTCGTTGCCGCCGAGACGGCGCGCCAGCGCCTTCACGTCGCGGGCGAACTCCCAGGCACACCACGGCCCCACATCCACCCGCAGTTCCTCGGGCAGCAGCATGCGGTGTTTCAGCTTGTTCCAGAGCGGCGCTTCCAGTTCCGACTGGGCGAAATGCATCCAGCTGTCGATCTGCGCCCGCTCGGCCAGCGAGCGGGAGCCAAAGCCCTTGTCGCCATGCTTCTCGCCCAGGTAGACGCAGATCGCAGCCGAATCGGTCAGCCGCATCTCCCCGTCGATGAGGGCCGGAATGCGCCCGGACGGGTTGTGCACCCGCGCCGTCTCCGATTGCGGCTTGGCCTTCTCGATCGCATAGGCCTCGCCCAGTTCCTCAAGCATCCAGATGACCCGCGTCATGCGCGAGCCGGGCGAGCCGATCACCGTGTACATCAGTTTCCTCCGGAATATCGTGATGGGGGCGAAGGCTTGCACCGCCCGCGCCGATTGCCAAGCCGGTTTCGCGTTCAGCCGGCCGATTTCTCGAAGGCGGCGTCCACCGGCACCTGCAGCGCATTGGCAAGGTGATTGGTCTTGCCCGCCAGCGCGATGACTTTCAGCAGGTCGCCATATTGCGCATCCGTCATGCCCTTGGCCTTGGCGGAAGCGGTATGGGAATGGGCGCAATAGGTGCAGCCATTGGCCGCCGACACGGCGATGTAGATCATCTCGCGCGTCAGCGGGTCCAGCGGCCCCGGCGCCGTCATGACGGTCTTTACCTCTTCCCAGGTGCTTTTTAGCAGCGCCGGATCGGCGGCAAGCGCCAGCCAGAAATTGTTGATGAAGTCGGAGCCGCGCGTGGCCCGGATGTCGTCATAGACCGCGCGCACCGCCGCATCCGCTTCCTCATAGCTCACAAGCCTGACTGTCGACATGCCGCCTTTTCCCTTTCCCTGTCCGTTACATGAGCGTGAAGATGCGCGCCGGCCCGCCCGTGCCGCCCTTGTGCTTCGGCGCGCCGACAACCAGCGTGGCGCCGCTGGCCGGAACCGCGTCGAGATTGGCGAGGCACTCGATGCCCCAGCGCCCGCTCGGAAGCCAGGCATAGTGGACGGCGAAATCCGGCGAGGGGCCATGGTCGAGCGACAGCGTGTCCACCGCGATGCCCGAGACATCGGCTTCTTCCATCAGCATTTTCACCGCTTCGGCATGGAAGCCGGGAAAGTGCATGGTCTTGCCGTCGTCACCGACGTTGCGGAACTTCCCGCCGCCAACATGCTTGTCCCAGCCCGAATTCATCGCCACGCAGCATTTGGCGGGCAGGTCGCCATGGGTGCCGATCCAAGCCTTGATGTCGTCGGGAGTCACCTGCGCATCGGCGTTCTCCGCGGCCTTGGCCTTGATGTCGATGACGGCGAGCGGCACCACGAGGCTCTCCACCGGGATCTCGTCGACCGACATGCCGTTCTCGGAGAAGTGCAGCGGCGCATCCATGTGCGTGCCGGTGTGTTCGTTGACACGCAGTTCCTTCAGGTTGAACTTGTGTTCGGCATAGTTGAACTTCTGTTCGAAAAAGAGCTGCTGCTCGCCGAAGAAGGTGGGGAAGTCCTCGCCCATGGCATGGGTCATGTCGGCCACCTTGGTCGCCCCCTGCGCCAGTGCGGGCGGTGCGAAACCGGTCGCCGCAAGGGCCGTTGCCGCGGCCGGCAGGCTGGCCGCCTTGAAGAAGTCGCGCCGGCTGAGCATCCGGCTCTTCACGTTGTCCATAACGCACGCATGGCACATGTCATCTCTCCCTCTGTTGGTGTGCCGCACCTGTTCTTGCTGTTTTCATGCGGCACGCAGACGATACACCCGGCGCGCCGGCTTGCAAGACGCATGTTCGTGGCGTTGACGCACCGTCGCGCGCGAAGCCGCACCTGCCCCCTTGCTGTTTTCCGCCGGCGGGTTACCTGTTCAAGAGGCAACAATGCGAGAGGACTTCTTCCCATGACCGATCTGTCCGGCTTCGAGATCACGCGCCGCTGGCCGGCTGCCCACCCGGACCGCATCCAGCTCTATTCGTTCCCCACGCCCAATGGCATCAAGGCTTCGGCCATGCTGGAGGAGACGGGGCTGCCCTATGAGGCACACACCGTCTCCTTCGGGCGCAACGACCAGACCACGCCGGAATTCCTGTCGCTCAATCCGAACAACAAGATCCCCGCCATCATCGACCCGGACGGACCGGGCGGCAAGCCGCTGCCGCTGTTCGAATCCGGCGCCATACTGATCTATCTGGCCGAGAAGTCGGGAAAGTTCATGTCCGCCGATCCGGCCGAACGCTACGAGACCATCCAGTGGCTCATGTTCCAGATGGGCGGCATCGGCCCGATGTTCGGCCAGCTTGGCTTCTTCTACAAGTTCGCGGGCAAGGACATCGCCGACAAGCGGCCGCTGGAGCGCTATGCAGGAGAGACCGAACGCCTGCTCAAGGTGCTGGACCGGCGCCTGGAAGGCCGCGGCTTCATCATGGGCGATGACTACACGATCGCCGACATCGCGACCTGGCCCTGGGTGCGGACCGTGCGGGATTTCTACGAGGCGGGCGACCTGGTGAATTTGCCCGAATGCAAGAATGTCGTTGCCTGGCTCGACCGCTGCCTTGACCGCCCCGCCAGCCAGGCAGCGCTGAACATTCCGCCGCGCGAATGACCTGCGGCTGACCGGCCGGGCGCCAGGCACGGCGGGGAGGGCGTATCGGCGCCCTTTTTGCGACCCCGCGCGTCGCCTGCCTGCATTGCCCCGCAATGCGCCATGGTTTATGGGAGGGCCGATCCAAGTCCGGGAGTATGTCTTGAACAAGCCAGCAAAACCCAATTCCTTCCGCACCGGTCCTGACGAACAGGGCATGTTCGGCATCTTCGGGGGCCGTTTCGTCGCCGAGACGCTGATGCCGCTGATCCTCCATCTGGAGGAGGAGTGGGACAAGGCCAGGAACGATCCGGAATTCAGGGCCGAGCTGGATCATCTCAACGCCCATTACACCGGGCGCCCGTCGCCGCTCTATTACGCCGAGCGCCTGACGGAGCATCTCGGCGGCGCGAAGATCTATTTCAAGCGCGACGAGCTGAACCACACCGGTTCGCACAAGATCAACAATTGCCTGGGCCAGATCCTGCTGGCCAAGCGCATGGGCAAGACCCGCATCATCGCCGAGACCGGCGCGGGCCAGCATGGCGTGGCCTCGGCCACGGTGGCGGCGCGCTTCGGCTTCCCCTGCGAGGTCTACATGGGCGCCACCGACGTGGAGCGCCAGGCGCCCAACGTCTTCCGTATGAAGCTGCTCGGCGCCACGGTGCATCCCGTCACTGCCGGTCACGGCACCCTCAAGGACGCCATGAACGAGGCCCTGCGCGACTGGGTCACCAATGTCGAGGACACCTACTACCTGATCGGCACGGCAGCCGGCCCGCATCCCTATCCGGAACTGGTGCGCGAGTTCCAGTCGGTCATCGGCAAGGAGACGCGCGAGCAGATGCTGGCCGTCGAGGGCCGCCTGCCCGACATGCTGGTCGCCGCCGTGGGCGGCGGGTCGAACGCCATCGGCCTGTTCCATCCCTTCCTCGACGACGACAGCGTGCAGATCGTCGGCGTCGAAGCGGGCGGCAAGGGGCTGCAGGGCGAGGAGCATTGCGCCTCGCTGACCGCCGGTTCGCCGGGCGTGCTGCATGGCAACCGCACCTACCTGCTGCAGGACGGCGACGGCCAGATCAAGGAAGGGCATTCCATCTCCGCCGGGCTGGACTATCCGGGCATCGGGCCCGAGCATTCCTGGCTGAAGGACACCGGCCGCGTCGAATACGTGCCGGTGATGGACACGGAAGCGCTGGAAGCCTTCCAGTTGCTCACCCGCCTGGAAGGCATCATCCCGGCGCTCGAACCCTCCCACGCGCTGGCCGAGGTGATCAAGCGCGCGCCGAAGATGGGCAAGGATCAGATCATCGTCATGAATCTCTGCGGCCGTGGCGACAAGGACGTCTTCACCGTCGGCAAAATGCTGGGACACGATCTCTGACATGACCACCCGTATCGACCGCAAGTTCGCTGCCCTCAGGCAGATCAACCGCCCGGCCCTCGTCACCTATTTCATGGGCGGCGACCCCGATTACGAAAGCTCGCTGCGCGTCATGAAGGCGCTGCCGAAGGCCGGCGCCGACGTGATCGAACTGGGCATGCCCTTTTCCGATCCCATGGCCGACGGCCCGGCGATCCAGATGGCCGGCCGCCGCGCGCTCGACAATGGCCAGACGCTGGTCAAGACGCTGCAGATGGCGCGCGAGTTCCGCCAGGAGGATGACGACACGCCGATCGTCATGATGGGCTATTACAATCCCATCTACATCTACGGCGTCGACCGCTTCCTGGCCGACGCGAAGGAGGCCGGCATTGACGGCCTGATCGTCGTCGACCTGCCGCCGGAAATGGACGATGAACTCTGCGTTCCGGCCCTGAAGGCGGGCATCAACTTCATCCGCCTCGCCACGCCGACGACGGACGACAAGCGCCTGCCGGTCGTGCTCGCCAACACCTCGGGCTTCGTCTACTACGTTTCCATGACCGGCATTACCGGATCGGCCCTTCCGGATACCAGCAAGGTCGCCGATGCGGTTCGCCGCATCAAGAGCCATACCGACCTGCCGGTCTGTGTCGGCTTCGGCGTCAAGACCTCCAGCCAGGCCAAGGCCATCGGCGCCTCGGCCGACGGTGTGGTCGTGGGCACGGCCGTGGTCAACGCCATCGCCAACGTGGTTGATGCGAAAGGCAACGCTGTCGCCGATCCGGCCGAGGCCGTGGCAACGCTGGTGCGCGGCCTGGCGGACGGGATTGCCGAGGCACGGCTTGCGCAGGCCGGTTGAAGCGCCCACATTGGAACCCATCACAGGGAAGGCCGCGTTTCAGCCGCGGCCCTGAGAACAGATGAACTGGATCACCAATTACGTCCGCCCCAAGATCAATTCGATGCTGGGCCGGCGCGACATGCCGGAAAATCTCTGGATCAAGTGTCCCGAGACCGGCGAGATGATCTTCCACAAGGAGCTGGAGGAAAATCTCTGGGTCATCCCGACCTCCGGTTATCACATGAAGATGCCGGTCCGCGAACGGCTCAAGCGCTTCTTCGACGAGGGCAAGTATGAGCTTCTGCCGGCACCCAAAGTGCCGCAGGACCCGCTCAAGTTTCGTGACGTCAAGCGCTATACCGACCGTCTGAAGGAAAGCCGCGCCAAGACGGGGCTGGACGATTCCATCGTCAACGCCACCGGTGAGATCGAAGGCCTGCCGGTCGTCGTCACCGCGCATGACTTCTCCTTCATGGGCGGTTCGCTCGGCATGGCGGCCGGCGAGGCCATCATCGACGGCTTCATGAAGGCGATCGAACTGAAGCGCCCGCTGGTCCTGTTCGCCGCCTCGGGCGGCGCCCGCATGCAGGAGGGCATCCTCTCGCTCATGCAATTGCCCCGCACCACGGTCGCAGTGGAAATGCTGAAAGAGGCGGGCCTGCCCTATGTCGTCGTGCTGACCAATCCGACGACCGGCGGCGTCTCGGCATCCTATGCGATGCTGGGCGACATCCACATTGCCGAGCCGGGCGCGGTCATCGGCTTCGCGGGCAAGCGCGTCATCGAGCAGACCATTCGCGAGAAACTGCCCGAAGGGTTCCAGACGGCGGAATACCTGCGTGACCACGGCATGGTCGACATGGTCGTGCCGCGCAAGGAACTGAAAGGCACCATAGCCCGCCTGCTGCGCATGCTCACCGGCCAGCCCGCCCTTGCGGATGAGACCGCGGCCGAGCCGGATGCCGGGGCGCCGGACCCGGCCCCGGAAAGCACCGCCAACGAGGAAAAGGCCGGCGCCTGAGCCTTCCCGCCAGCGCAAGAACCCCGAACGGGCGGCCGGCAGGCGCCGCCCCCTGCATGTGGATATCCGATGACGATCCGTCCCGCCGAAAGCCTTGCGCAAGTCGAGATCGAGCGGCTGTCCGCCCTGCACCCGCAGGGCTACAACCTGTCGCTGGACCGCATACGCGCGTTGCTGGAAAGGCTCGGCAACCCGCAGGACCGCCTTCCGCCGGTGATCCACGTTGCCGGCACCAATGGCAAGGGTTCGGTCATCGCCTTCGCCCGCGCCATGCTGGAGGCCGCCGGCGCTTCCGTCCACGTCCACACATCGCCGCATCTTGTCCGCTGGCACGAGCGCTTTCGTCTCGGCAAGCCCGGCGGCGGCGAACTGGTCGAGGATGCCGTTCTGGCCGATGCGCTCAGACGGGTGGGCGAAGCCAATGGCGATGAGCCTGCCACCGTTTTCGAACTGACGACCGCCGCGGCCTTCCTTCTCTTCTCCGAGCACCCAGCCGATGCCTGCATCCTGGAGGTCGGCATGGGGGGACGCTTCGACGCGACCAATGTCGTGCGCGAACCGGCTGTCTCCGTCATCACGCCGATCTCGCTCGACCACGAGGCCTGGCTGGGCGACAAGGTGGAACTGATCGCCGCCGAGAAGGCCGGCATCATCAAGCCCGAATGCCCGGTCGTGATCGGTTTCCAGGAAAACGACATGGCCCGCGCGGTTCTGGAGGAGACTGCCCTGCGGCTGGAATGCGACTATGCAACCTATGGACAGGACTTCTGGGCCTATGAGGAGAACGGCCGTCTCGTCTACCAGGACAATGACGTGCTCTTCGACCTGACGCTGCCGGCCATGCCCGGCCGCTTCCAGCTTGCCAATGCCGCCACCGCCATCGCCGCCGTGCGCATGGCCGGTTTCGACATCGGCCACCGCGCCGCCGATACCGCCATGGAAGCCGCCGAATGGCCGGCCCGCCTGCAACGCCTGCACTCCGGCGACCTGGTGGAACTGGCACCGGAAGGTGCGGAAATCTGGCTGGATGGCGGCCACAATCCTTCCGGGGCCCAGGTCGTCGCAGAGGAACTGGCCGGACGTGGCGAGCGCGACGACCGGCCGCTCTTCCTTATCGCCGGCATGCTGAAGACCAAGAACCATGCCGGCTATTTCCATGCCTATCAGGGGCTGGCGCGTCACTGCTATTGCGTTCCGGTTCCCGGCAGCGGCGATAGCGAAAGCCCGGATGTGCTGGCCGCCCGCGCCCGTGAGGTCGGCCTCTCGGCCGAGCCGGTCAGTTCCGTGTCGAACGCGCTCAAGCTGATGCGCGAGACCTGGAGCGAGGACGACCTGCCGCCGCGCATCCTCATCTGCGGTTCGCTCTACCTCGCCGGGTCCGTTCTGGACGAGAACAGCACGCCGCCATCGTGACCGCGATGGAGCGCCCCGGCCTTCACCCGGACCCGGAGACCGTTCGCGCGCAGGCAGGCGCGCTTTTCGAAAGCCTGTCGCCGCGCCTGCGCGCGCTCCTTCCGGCGGCCGCCGGGATCGCCCATATCGGCTCCACCGCCTGCGCCGGTCTGGAGACGACGGGCGATCTGGATATCCTCGTGCGGGTGCCGCAGGCGGATTTCCCGGCCGCGGATGCGGCGCTCGCCAAGGCGTTCCCGCGCGACGCGGGCTCTGTCCGCACCAATGATTTCGCCGCCTTCGAAATGCCCGGCGAATCCATGCCCGCCGGTATCCGGCTTGCCGCCATCGGCGGTGCGTTCGATCACTTTCACCTGTTCGCGGCGGCACTCGCCGCCCATCCTGCCCTTGTCGACGGTTTCAACGAGATCAAGCGCCTGTTCGAAGGCCGGCCCCTGGCCGACTACCGCGCCGCAAAGGCGCTGTTCGTCAGCGCCGTGCTGGACGGCATCGCCCGCGGCGAGATCACGCTCTGACGGTCAGGTCCGGGCGCTCCTGGCTGCTTTCAGGAATGCCGCGATCAGCCCCTTGTCCTTTACGCCCGGCGCACTTTCCACGCCCGACGAAATGTCGAGTCCGGGCGGGTGGGCGATGCCGATGGCCTCCGCCACGTTGCCGGCATGAATGCCGCCGGCCAGAAGATAGTCGAGGCCCGGCTCCAGCCCCTTGAGCAATGCCCAGTCGAAGGACACGGCATTGCCGCCGGGCAGGTCGGAACCCTTCGGCGGCTTGGCATCGAACAGGAACCGGTCCGCCACGCCCTTGTAGGGGGCGATCCTGGCGAAATCTTGCACCTGCGAAATGGCCAGCGCCTTTATCACCGGCAGGCCGTGGCGCGCCTTGACCGCCGCGACGCGCTCCGGGCTTTCCTTGCCATGCAATTGCAGCATGTCCGGCTTCATCACGCGGACGATCTCGTCCAGCGTGGCGTCGTCGGCATCGACGGTGACCGCGACGGACTGAACGTGGGCCGCGCTTGCCAGCGCCGCCAGCCGCGCGGCGGTCTTCACGTCCACGTGGCGCGGGCTCTTCGCAAAGAAGATGAAGCCGGCATGGGTCGCGCCGCCGTCAATGGCCGCGCGCACCGCTTCTTCCGTCTTCAATCCGCAGATCTTGATGTCCATGGGCGGCACTTACCCCGAGCCTCAATCGGCCGCAAGCGGGCGGATCGGCGTTTCGCCGGGCAGGTATCCGTCTTCGGCCGGCGCAGGCGGCTCGGGGCGGACCGCGGACGGGTCGAGGCTCTGGCACGCGGCAAGCAGGGCAAGGCCGGTCAGGAGCACCGCGATCAGGGCCGGGAATGATCGCATCATTTGAACCCGATGGCCTGCAGGGCCTGCCCGTTGCGCTTCAGCCATGCTTTCGATTCGTCCATGCGCGGGCAGAGGTCTGCGCACAGCTTCCAGAACCGGGGCGAATGATCCATGTGCTTGAGATGCGCGCATTCATGGGCCACGAGATAGTCGATCACCGGGCGCGGCGCCATGGCGATGCGCCAGGAAAAGGACAGCCCGCCGCCGGACGAGCAGGAGCCCCAGCGGCTCACCGTGTCCTTGTAGCGGATCGACGTGACGGCCCGCCCGCCCGCCGCGGCCGCGTGTCTGGCGACGAGCGGTTCGATCTCGGCACGCGCCAGCTTCTTCATGTAATCGGCCAGCCGCCGCTTCAGATGGGCCCGGTCGCCATGCACGATCAGCACCGGTTCGCCGTCGAGCACGGTCCGTTCCACCGTGCCACGCTTGCCCGGCTCGTGGATGATCCGGTGCGGTACGCCGAATACCGGCAGCTTGACACCGGGGCGCAGGTCCGGGCGTTCGGGCATTTTTGCCAGCCTGGACTCCAGCCAGCCGCGATGCCGGTCGAGAAACCGGTCGATATCGCGCTCGGGATGGCCTTCCGGGACGGTCACGCGCAGGCTTTGCCCGCCCGCGCCGATGCGCAGTGTCAGGCGCACGGCCTTGGCGCTTTCCACGATCTTCAGCGGCAATTCGCGCCCGGCGACGCTATGCACGCGTTCCCGTGTCCTGGGGCCGGCGGGCCGGGGCTTGGTCTTGCGGGTCAGGAATCCGGGCAGCATGGCCGCAAATCCTAGCTGATTCCTCGCGGCCGTGAATCCGCAATCGTGAATGCCAAGAAAAAAGGCCGGGCCCAGGGAGGGTCCGGCCGCATGGTTGGCGGGGCAGGGAAGAGCCGTTATGCGTCGCTGGCCGGGATGTCCGGCACGCCGCCCGGGCGCCGGCTTTCGGCAGCCTTGGAGGCTTCGCGGTCGCGCATGAAGCGGTCGAATTCTTCCTTGTCCTTGGCCCGGCGCAGTTCGCGCATGTACATCTCGAACTCCTCGCGCATCGCGTCGATCTTGCGGCGCTCTTCGGCGAGCCGCTCGATTTCCGCTTCGCGCCAGTCGTCGAAGGCGACATTGCCGGTGCGGGCATGGCCGCGATTGCGGCCGCAGCCGCGGAACTGGCGCGCCATGTCATCGGTGGCGCGGTTCACGTCGCGCTTGAAGCCATCCAGGCGGTCGCCCCAGATGATGTAGGCGAGCATGGCGAGGCCAAGCGGCCAGAAGACGACGAAACCCAGAACCATCAGGCCGATCGTGGCCGGGGTCCAGGCAGGTCTGATCAAAGCAGTTTGGGTCATGGTCAGCCATTCCTCTCGGTGGTAGCGGCCAACAGCGACCGCTTGATTTCGAGATGGGAACGCAATTTTGGCGATTCAAGCACGGCGCCTGCCAGAAACGGACAAATAACTGTAAATAAAAGGAAATATCAGTGGTGTCAGACGCTGTCGCGGCGAATCCGGGCAACCATCCTTTCCGCCGCGCGCATCAGCAGGGCAAGGTCCTGCGCCCGTGATAGCCGGTGGTCGCCATCCTTGACGAGCGTCAGCGTCACGTCATCGGCGGGCAGGTGTTCCACCAGCCTGAGCGCATGGGCGTGGGGCACGTCGGCATCGGCCATGCCCTGGATGATGTGGACCGGGCACCATGTGTCGATCGGGCCTGTCAGCACGCGGTTGGCCTCGCCATCCTCGAACAGGGCGCGCGTGAAGACGTAAGGCGCCTCGTCATAGGCCGACGGAGCGGTGAAGAAGCCGTCGCGCTCCAGCGCCTGCCTCTGCTCATCGGTCAGGCGCGGGCCGTGCAGTTCGCTTGTGAAATCAGGCGCGGGAGCGATCAGGAGAAGGCCGGCGATCCGCCCCTTCTGCCCGCGACGGGCCATTTCCTGCACCATGCGCAGCGCGATCCACGCGCCCATGGACGAACCGGCGAGGATCTGGGGGCCGCTGGATTGCGCGTCGAAGACGGCGAGCGATTCGGCAAGCCAGCGCGAGATCGTCCCCTCGGCGAAGTCCCCGCCCGACAAGCCATGGCCGGAATAGTCGTGACGCAGGAAGGCCAGGCCGTTTTCGTGCGCCCATGCGGCGAGCGCCTGGGCCTTGGTGCCGTCCATGGTCGACTTGAAGCCGCCCAGCCAGACAAGGCCCGGCCCGCCGCCGGTCACGCGGCGCCAGGCGATGGCATTGCCCTCGACGGTGATCAGGCCGGCTTGTTCGTCCATGGTCGGAGCCTCTTTCCCCTTTCTTGCCTGTTTGCAACGCAGCAGGTGATTCATGCAACATTCTGTGCTATTGACTTTGCAGCGCGGCTGGAAGAAGTGCCGCACAAATGCCGGGAACAAGCGGCCCGGCAATGTCGTTCATTGGCGAAACAGTTGAGGAGACCACGACCATTCGCAGACCGTTCAGAGCGCCGCCTCCAGTCAAGGAAGGCCCGCGCGCCAACCAGGAAATCCGTGTCCCCCGAGTCCAGCTTATCGGCGAGGACGGAGCCAATCTCGGAGAAGTTTCGATACAGGACGCGCTCGCGCGCGCCGAGGATGCGGGTCTCGATCTCGTCGAGATCTCGCCGAACGCTTCTCCCCCCGTTTGCAAGATCCTCGATCTGGGCAAGCTGAAATACGAGAAGCAGAAGAAGGCCGCCGAGGCGCGCAAGAAGCAGAAGACCATCGAGATCAAGGAGATCAAGATGCGTCCCAACATCGACACCCACGATTACGAGGTGAAGATGAAGGCCGTGCGCCGCTTCTTCGAGGACGGCGACAAGGTGAAGGTTACGCTGCGTTTCCGCGGCCGCGAGATGGCGCACCAGGAACTGGGCATGCAATTGCTGAACAAGGTTCGCGCCGAGGTCGAGGAAATCGCCAAGGTGGAGGCCGAGCCCAAGCTGGAAGGCCGCCAGATGATGATGGTGCTGGCGCCGCGTTGATCGCGGCCCTTCATTGAACGACGACGGAACCGGCGTTCCTCGCGGACGCCGGTTTTTCGTGCCGGACGCAAGCAATCGGCAGATGCCGGCTGCCGTTCGGGCGAATCGGTCGGGCAGGACTTGCGCGAAGCCCGCCCATCCTGTAATGACGCGTCGTTCGAAGCCGCCCGGCAGGGCATGCCGTGGCGGTTTTCATGCTGTCTTTCCGCTCTGGTCTGCGGAGAGGCGAAAAACGCGGCTCTTTCGGGCCGGCAAAAGGAGAACAGAGCAAAATGCCCAAGATGAAGACCAAGTCGGCCGCCAAGAAGCGGTTCAAGATCACCGGCACCGGCAAGGTGAAGGTTGCCGCCGCCGGCAAGCGCCACGGCATGATCAAGCGTTCCAACAAGTTCATCCGCGATGCCCGCGGAATGATGGTCCTTCCCGAGGCTGACGCCAAGAAGGTCATCAAGAACTACCTGCCCAATGGCGGCGGCCTCTGAGCCCCGGCCCCGGCAAACGCTTCAGCTGATTATCAGGAGATCATGACATGGCACGTGTAAAACGCGGCGTTACCGCCCACGCCAAGCACAAGAAGGTTATGAAGGCCGCCAAGGGCTTTTATGGCCGTCGCAAGAACACCATCCGCATCGCCAAGCAGGCCGTCGAGAAATCGATGCAGTATGCGACGCGCGACCGGAAGGCCCGCAAGCGCAATTTCCGCGCGCTGTGGATCCAGCGCATCAACGCCGCCGTCCGCGAGCACGGCCTGACCTATGGCCGCTTCATCGACGGTCTGAACAAGGCCGGCATCGAGGTCGACCGCAAGGTTCTCTCCGACCTCGCCATCCATGAGCCGCAGGCCTTTGCCGCGCTCGTGGCCCAAGCCAAGACTGCCCTTGAATACCTCAAGGACAAGACCCCGAACGAGTTTGAGAGCGCGGTTTCCTGACCAGCGCCTTCCCAAGCTTGACATCGTGAATTTGGGAAACCCGCGCTGGCTGGGCTGGCGCGGGTTTTTTCTGTTCAAAGCGTAACGAACAGGCGCTACAAGCGCCGCCGGACAACGGATACATGGGCGATCAGCAATGAGCGATCTCGATACCCTTGAAACCTCCATCATGGCCGACATCGCCGCGGCTTCCGACGAGCAGGCCATCGAGGCCGTGCGTGTCGCCGCCATCGGCAAGAAGGGTTCGGTTTCCGAACTGCTCAAGACCCTGGGCAGGATGACGCCGGACGAGCGCAAGGAAATGGGGCCGAAGATCAACGGCCTGCGTGACCGGGTCGCCGAAGCGCTCGCCGCCCGCCGCCAGGAACTGCGCGACGCGGCCATCGAGGCGCGGCTCGCCCGCGAGACGGTGGACGTGACCCTGCCGGTCCATGCTGCGCCGGTGGAGCGCGGGCGCATCCACCCCATTTCGCAGGTCATCGACGAGATCGCCGCCATTTTCGGCGACCTCGGCTTTTCCATCGCCGAAGGCCCGGACATCGAGACCGACTATTACAATTTCACCGCGCTGAACTTTCCCGAGGGCCATCCGGCCCGCGAGATGCACGACACGTTCTTCTTCAATCCGGGCGCTGACGGCGAGCGCAAGCTGCTACGCACCCACACGTCGCCAGTGCAGATCCGCACCATGGAGACCCAGAAGCCGCCGATCCGCATCGTCATTCCGGGCAAGACCTACCGCTGCGATTCCGACGCGACCCATTCGCCCATGTTCCACCAGCTCGAAGGCCTCGTCATCGACAGGACCGCGAATGTGGCGAACATGAAGTGGGTGCTGGAAGAATTCTGCAAGGCCTTCTTCGAGGTGCCGAGCCTGAACATGCGTTTCCGCCCGTCCTTCTTCCCGTTCACCGAGCCGAGTCTGGAAGTGGACATCCAGTGCGACCGCTCGCGGCCCGGTGAGGTGCTGTTCGGCCAAGGCTCCGACTGGATGGAGATCTTGGGCTGCGGCATGGTCCATCCGAACGTGCTGCGCATGGGTGGCCTCGATCCCGACGAGTATCAGGGCTTCGCCTGGGGCATGGGGATCGACCGCATCGCCATGCTGAAATACGGCATGCCGGACCTGCGCGCCTTCTTCGATGCCGACGTGCGCTGGCTCAACCATTACGGCTTCCGCCCGCTCGACATGCCGACGCTGTTCGGCGGCCTGAGCGCATAAGGAGGAACGGGGACATGAAATTCACTCTCTCCTGGCTCAAGGATCACCTTGAAACCGATGCCACGCTGGACGAGATCGTCGAGACGCTCACCATGATAGGCCTTGAGGTCGAGAGCGTGGACGACAAGGCCGCTTTCAGGCCGTTCGTCATCGCGCGCGTGCTCACGGCCGAGCCGCATCCCGATGCCGACAAGCTGAAGGTGCTTTCCGTCGATGGCGGTCCGGGTGTGAATGGCGGCAAGCCGCTGCAGATCGTCTGCGGCGCGCCCAACGCCCGCGCCGGCCTCGTCGGCGCGCTGGCCCTGCCGGGCACCTACGTTCCGGGGATCGACGTGACGCTGGGCGTCGGCAAGATCCGCGGCGTCGAATCCCATGGCATGATGTGTTCCGAGCGCGAACTGGAACTGTCCGACGAACATTCCGGCATCATCGACCTGCCGGAGGATGCACCGGTCGGAACGTCCTTCGCCGCCTATGCCGGCCTTGACGATCCGGTCATCGAGATCGGCCTGACGCCCAACCGGCCCGATTGCACCGGCGTGCATGGCATTGCGCGCGATCTCGCCGCCGCCGGGCTTGGCCGCCTGAAGGCTGCCGCCGTGATGCCCGTCGCCGGCCAGGGCGAATGCCCGGTCAGGGTGACCATCGAGGCGCCCGACCTTTGTCCGGGCTTTGCCTTGCGCATGGTCAGGGGCGTGAAGAACGGCCCGTCGCCGAAATGGATGCAGCAGCGTCTCATGGCCATCGGCCTGCGGCCCATCAATGCCTTGGTCGACATCACCAATTACGTCACCTTCGACCGTGGCCGCCCGTTGCACGTCTTCGACGCCGCCAAGGTCAAGGGCGACCTGGTCATTCGCAGGGCGCGCGAAGGCGAAACGGTGCTGGCGCTCGACGAGCGCACCTATACGCTCGGCCCGGACAATTGCGTCATCGCCGATGGCAACGGCGTGGAATCCATCGCCGGTATCATGGGCGGCGAACATTCCGGCTGCGACGAGACCACCACCGACGTGCTGATCGAATCCGCGCTCTGGGATCCGATGAACATTGCCCGCACGGGCCGCGACCTTGGCATCATCACCGATGCCCGCTACCGCTTCGAGCGTGGCGTCGACCCGGAATTCATGGTGCCGGGCGCGGAACTGGCGACCCATCTGGTCATGGAACTGTGCGGCGGCACGCCGAGCGAACTCGTTGTCGAGGGCTACAAGGCGCCTGAGCGCAAGGTCGTGTCATTCCCCGTGTCGGAAGTGAAACGCCTGACCGGCATCGCCGTCGACATGACCGAATCCCTCGACATCCTGGCCCGTCTCGGTTTCGAGCCGAACGGCACCCAGGCGGTCGTTGACGTGACGGTGCCGTCCTGGCGCCCGGACATCGACGGCAAGGCCGATCTCGTCGAGGAGGTCATGCGCATTCATGGCGTCAACAATATCGTGCCGGTTCCGCTGGAAGGCGAGGAATCGGTCGCCGGACGCATCCTCACCACGCTTCAGTTGCGCACGCGTTCCGCCCGCCGGGCGCTGGCCGCGCGCGGCATGATGGAGGCGGTCAACTGGTCCTTCATTCCCGCCGACCAGGCCGCCCTGTTCGGCGGCGGCAGCGAGGCCCTGAAACTGGCAAACCCGATTGCCGCCGACATGTCGGACATGCGTCCCTCGCTGCTTCCCGGCCTGCTGACGGCAGCCCAGCGCAATGCCCAGCGCGGGTTTGCGGATGTGGCCCTGTTCGAGGTGTCGGGCATCTACGAGGCCGACACGCCGGAGGGCCAGCGCCGCGTTGCGTCCGGCGTGCGCCGCGGCACCGCCCACATGGGCCAGGAGGGCCGCCACTGGTCGGGCAATGCCGCACCCGTCGGCTGGGCCGACGCCAAGGCGGACGCGCTCGCCGCGCTGGAAGCCGCGGGTGCGCCCGTGGCCAATCTCCAGGTCGCCGCCGGTGCGCCGGACTGGTTCCATCCGGGCCGTTCCGGCGTCATCCGCCTCGGCCCGAAGATGGTCTTCGGCTGGTTCGGGGAGTTCCATCCCAAGGTGCTGGAAGCGCTCGATGTCTCCGGCCCGGTGTGCGGCTTCCAGGTCTATCTCGACACCATTCCCGAGCCCAAGGCGAAGGCCACGCGCACCAAGCCGCGCCTCGACCTGTCGGCTTTCCAGGCGGTGACGCGCGACTTTGCCTTCGTTGTCGACCGGACCGTCGCGGCCGGCGACATCACCCGCGCGGCCGCTGCCGCCGACCGGAAGCTGATCACCGGCGTCACCGTTTTCGACCTGTTCGAGGGCGCCTCCATCGGCGAGGACAGGAAGTCGGTCGCCATCGCCGTCACCATCCAGCCGACCGACAGGACGCTGACCGACGAGGACTTCGAAAAGCTGTCCTCGGCCATCGTCGCCAATGTCGCCAAGCAGACCGGGGGCGTGCTCAGGGGCTGATTCTGGTGGAAAGAGGACAGGAAAAAGGGCGGTCCGGACGGCCGCCCTTTTGCTTTCCGCTAGGTAAGACGTGTCTGGGACGGGGAAAAAACCCCGGAAAACCGGCAAAAAACATGAAAAGGGGACTTTGATGCCCCTGTTCAAGCATTATGATTGGTGTTCTAACAGTTGACCCGGTCAACTGCTTTTCATCAGGATACCAGTGAGTTTGATCGCCTAATGTCCAATTGCCAGCCGGCACCGTTTGTTTACATACTCGCGAGTATGCTCGGCCAAGCAGCCTTGCGCCCGGGTCCGGCCGGTGGGCCGTATTTTCATGAAGGGGTACGTGCTTTTCATGTTCTATCATCTCTATGAAATGAACCACGCTGCCTTGCAGCCGTTCCGCGCCGTTGCGGATGCCGCCAAGCTTTTCTACTCGAACCCGCTCAATCCGCTGTCCCATTCGTCCTTCGGCCGTTCCATGGCTGCTTCGGCGGAATTGTTCGAGCGCATGACCAGACGCTACGCCAAGCCCGGTTTCGACCTGCCGGAAACAGTGGTCGACGGGCAGACGGTGCGTGTCACCGAGGAAGTGGTCTGGTCGAAGCCCTTCTGCGACCTGCTGCATTTCCGGCGCGACCTTCCGAAGGGTCGCCGCGAGGATTCCAAGCTCCTCATCGTCGCGCCCATGTCCGGCCACTACGCCACGCTCCTGCGCGGCACGGTCGAGGCCATGATGCAGCACAACGATGTCTACATCACCGATTGGGCCGATGCGCGCATGGTTCCGCTGTCGGAGGGCCGCTTCGACCTAGACGATTACATCGACTACGTCATCGAGATGCTGCATCATCTGGGTGAGGGAACCCATGTCATGGCGGTCTGCCAGCCGTCCGTGCCGGTCTTCGCCGCCGTGTCGTTGATGGAGAAGCGCAACGATCCCCTGGCGCCGCCCTCCATGATCCTGATGGGCGGGCCGATCGACACCACGCGCTCGCCGACGGCGGTCAACGACCTTGCCCAGGAAAAGGGCATCCAGTGGTTCCGCGACAATGCGGTCATGACCGTGCCCTGGCCGCATCCGGGCTTCGGCCGCGAGGTCTATCCGGGCTTCCTCCAGTTGTCCGGCTTCATGAGCATGAACCTGGACCGCCACATCATCGCCCACAAGGATTTCTTCCTGCATCTCGTCAAGGATGACGGCGACAGCGCCGAGAAGCATCGCGATTTCTATGACGAGTATCTTGCCGTCATGGACCTGACGGCGGAATTCTATCTCCAGACCGTCGAGACGGTGTTCATCGAGCATGCGATCCCGACCGGCACCATGCTGCATCGTGGAGAGTCCGTCGATCCGAAGGCCATTCGCAGGGTGGCGCTGATGACGGTCGAGGGCGAGAACGATGACATCACGGGCGGCGGGCAGACAGAGGCCGCCCACGCCCTGACCCCCAATATTCCGGATGACCGGCGCCTCCATTACACGCAGCCCAGGGTCGGCCATTACGGCGTGTTCAATGGCTCCCGCTTCCGCAAGGAGATCGTGCCGCGGATCGTCGATTTCATGGCCCGCGCCGAGGCACCTGCCAGGCCGAAGGCACGAAAGAGCGCCTGATTCCGGTTGTCCACAAACCATGACTGTGGCCATCCCGCACCGGGGTGGCCTTTTTTCGTCACCGTGAAGGCTCCACGTTTACCATATCCGGGACGCGCGATTGACTTGTCCTTGGCCCAGCCGTTAACGTTTTGTTAAGGCTGAAAACGGGCAGACGCAGACAGGGTGGGCGCTTCATGAAGGTTCGGATTTCCGCACAAGCGGCGCTTGCCATGGCGGCGGGCCTCCTGTTGACCACCGGCGGAGCGGGCAATGCCGCGGGCGCGAACATGGCCACCGGCGGGATCACGTCGCAGCCCATCGGTCATTATGAATTCTGCCGGGCCAATCCGGCCGAATGCGCCATCCGCATGGCGGATACCGGGCCGTCCCGCCTTACTGCCGGGCTGTGGAAACGCATCAATGCAACCAACGTCTCGGTCAATCGCGCCATCGTACCGATGAACGATTACGACATTTACGGCAAGGACGAGGTCTGGACCTATCCCGGAAAGGCCGGCGATTGCGAGGACTATGTGCTGGAAAAGCGCCGCGAACTGGCGCGGGCCGGCGTTCCGTTGTCCAACCTGCTGATCACCGTGGTCCGCAAGCCTGACGGCGAGGGCCATGCGGTGCTGACCGTGCGCACCGACAAGGGCGACTACATCCTCGACAATCTCTCCGACCGTGTGCGCCTGTGGAACGAGACCGGCTATCGCTTCCTCAAGCGCCAGTCCAGCACCGATACCGGGCGCTGGGTTTCGCTGCGCACCGGAGACAGCTCCGCCGTGGCCTCCGTCCGCTGAACCGGACGTTCCGCAACGCCATCTTTCTTGATGCTGCGCCTGCCCCTGCCGCGTCTGGACAAGCCAGGGGACAAGGCCGGGACAAATTGTGCGCAAGCTGTGGACAGGCTGTGAGCGGGTGCGCGCGCCAGAAGCCGCGTCGCGCCGGTCCCCGTGAGGCTCATTCGGCGGCGGTGGCGCGCGCCAGACCGCCTGTCGTGACCAGCCAGTCGACGATCGCTTCGACTCCCTCGCCGTGACGCAGACCGGTGAAGAGATAGGGGCGCTTGCCGCGTGCCTTGCCGGCATCGGCCTCCATGCGCGTCAGGTCGGCGCCGACATGGGGCGCGAGGTCGGCCTTGTTGATCAGCAGCAGATCCGACCGCGTGATCGCCGGCCCGCCCTTGCGCGGAATGTCCTCGCCCTGGCACACCGAGATCACGTAGATCGACAGGTCGGCGAGGTCGGGGGAGAAGGTGGCAGCCAGGTTGTCTCCGCCTGACTCGATGAACACGATATCGAGGTCCGGATGCCGTTCCGTCAGCTCCGCTATGGCGCGCAGGTTGATCGAGGCGTCCTCGCGGATGGCGGTATGCGGACAGCCGCCTGTCTCCACGCCGATCACCCGGTCGGCGGGCAGCGCCTGCGCCCGCATCAGGGCCTCGGCATCCTCCCGCGTGTAGATGTCGTTGGTGACGACGCCGATCGACCATTGATCGCGCATGGCCTTGCACAGTTTTTCGGTCAGCGTCGTCTTGCCGGAGCCGACCGGCCCGCCGATGCCGACGCGAAGGGGTCCGTTGGTGGAAGTCATGACAGGAACAGCCTCGGTTGCAGGGTTTCGTGATTCATCGCCGCGATTTCCGCCATGAAGGCGAACCCGCCCAGATCGTCCGGTGTGGAAGCCGCCGCCTCGCCGGCCACCGCGTTTACCTCCGGCTCCAGGGCGGCGAGCAGGCGCGCCGCGCCGTCCTGGCCAGTGACCGACAGGCGGATGGCGCATTGCAACTGGTTGGAGACGAGCGTGTTGAGATAGGCCGCGAGCGCCGGTTCCAGCGGCACGCCGCCGCGCCCGCAGGCAAGGCCGACGGCGACCGGCAGTGGCAGCACCGCAGGCAGGGAGCCCGGCCCGAACCAGTGTGCCGCGGCCTTGAGGAAGGCCGCGCCCTGGTCGAGCGTCTCGCGATGGCGCTGTGCCGACCCGGCGAGCGCCCCGGCCAGTTCGGCCAGCGCCGCGAGGTCGCAGCCCTTCCGTTCGCCGTGCCAGGCTTGCGCCAGGATGACGGCGTCGTTCCATGGCGCGCCGTGGCGAAGCTGCCCGGCGAGCCATGTCTCCAGCATGTCCGGTGAGGAGACGGGACCATGCGCCACCGCCTGTTCAAGCCCCCCCGAATAGGCGAACCCCCCGGTGGGAAACACCGGAGACAGCCACGACATCAGGCGGATCAGCGCGGTCTGGTTCATGGCTTTGCCGAATAGCGCCGGGCCACGTCGTCGACATCGCCCAGCGCCAGATAGTGAACCTCGCGGGCCAGCCGAAGCGTCGGCTTCAGCGCAAAGAAGACCGAGCCGACGAGGAAGCACCAGATCGCCGGCGTCTCCAGGCTCTTGTCGAAGAAAAGCGCCGATCCTGCGACGAAGAGGAAGGCCGCCAGGAAATCCACGGTCGTGAAGGCGATTTCGTAGGCCGCGTAGACCGCCTCGTGGCGGTGCGAAAGGTTCCTGTTTCCGGGTGCGAAGATTTTCAACGGTCTGTCTCGCCGGCCGGGCCGGCGCCCTGTTCAGTCATGATGATGGGTGTGCCCCTCATGATGGTGGCCGTGGCCATGATGTCCATGGTCATGGTGCCTGTGCCCGTGATCGTGATCTTGGTGATGATGGCCCGAATGGGCGCCGCCATAGGCTCCGCCTTCCGGGTCGAACGGGGCATTCACGTCGCGCACCTGCGCGCCGAGCCCTTCCAGCATGGTCCGGATCACGTGATCCTGCCGGATCAGGATGCGGTCGGCGTCGATCTGTGCGGCCAGATGCCTGTTGCCGATCTGCCAGGCCAGCGCCAGCAGGTGGCGGCCGTCGCGGCCCCTGACCTCCATGAGCGGCTCCGGTTCCGCGATGACCTCGACGATGCGGCCATCGGAAAGCACCAGCCCGTCGCCATGGCGCAGCAGGCGCGCCTCCGCGAGGTCGAGCATGAAGGCGATGCCCTCGTCGCTGACCATGCGCAGGCGCCGGCGATGGCGCGCGGTCTCGTCCAGCGTGATCGTGCCGGCGGCCCTGGAGAAATCGCGGATGACGGTGGTGCAGACGGGTTCGCTCATGGCGTTCGGCCTCGCAATATCGGGCAGGCGGTCACAGCGTCTCGATCCGTTCGGGATGGACGACCTCGACGGTCCGGCTTTCGATGAGGGTCGACGTGGCATTGCGGAACACCTTCATGTGCGGGCGTCCGAAATGGGCTTCCAGGTCCTCGCGGCTCTTCCACTGTTCCACGAAGACGACGCGGTTGGAATTGGTCACGCTCCTGTTGAGGTCGTAGACGACGCAGCCCGGTTCCGCCCGCGTCGCCTCGACGCACGGCATGGCGGCCTCGCGGAACGTATCGAACGAACCCGGCTTCAACGTGATGGTGGCGATGACATGGATCATGACGGGTCCTCCCGGTCCTGGTTGGCGACAGAGGCAGGATAGCCCCGCATCGCCGCCGGATCGAGTGTTCAGAAAAGGAAATAGCGCTGCGCCATGGGCACGACGCTGGCCGGTTCGCAGGTCAGCAATTCGCCATTGGCCCGGACCTCGTAGGTTTCCGGGTCGACCTCCATCTGCGGCGTGAAATCGTTCAGCACCATCGCCTTCTTGCCGATGCCGCCACGCGTGTTCTCCACCGCCAGCATCTGCTTGGCCGTGCCCAGTTTTTCGCGCAGGCCCGCATCCAGCGCGGCCCTCGACACGAAGGTGACCGAGGAATTGGTCAGCGCCTTGCCATAGGCGCCGAACATGGGGCGCATGTGGACGGGCTGCGGCGTCGGGATGGAGGCGTTCGGATCGCCCATCGGCGCGGCGGCGATGGTCCCGCCGATCAGCACCATGTCCGGCTTCACGCCGAAGAAGGCCGGGTTCCACAGCACGAGATCGGCCCGCTTGCCGGCCTCAACCGAGCCGATCTCCCGCGACAGGCCATGCGCGATGGCCGGGTTGATCGTGTATTTGGCGATGTAGCGGCGCACCCGGAAATTGTCGTTGTCGCCGGTCTCCTCCTTCAGCGGACCGCGCTGGCGCTTCATCTTGTCGGCCGTCTGCCAGGTGCGGATGATGACCTCGCCCACCCGGCCCATGGCCTGGCTGTCGGACGAGATGATGGAAAAGGCGCCCATGTCATGCAGGATGTCTTCCGCCGCGATGGTCTCCTTGCGGATACGGCTCTCGGCAAACGCGATATCCTCGGGGATGGAGGCATCGAGATGGTGGCAGACCATGAGCATGTCGAGATGCTCGGCGATCGTGTTCACCGTATAGGGCCGCGTCGGATTGGTGGAGGACGGGATGACGTTCGTCTCGCCGACCACCTTGATGATGTCCGGGGCATGGCCGCCGCCGGCCCCCTCCGTGTGGAAGGCATGGATCGTGCGGCCCTTGATGGCATCGATGGTCGATTCCACGAAGCCGCTCTCGTTCAGCGTATCGGTATGGATCATCACCTGCACGTCATGCGCGTCCGCGACCGCAAGGCAGCAATCGATGGCCGCCGGCGTGGTTCCCCAGTCCTCGTGCAGCTTCAGCGCCGCCGCGCCGCCCAGCACCATCTCCTCCAGCGCCCCGGGCAGCGAGGCATTGCCCTTGCCGGCAAAGGCGAGATTCATCGGAAAGGCGTCCGCCGCCTCGATCATGCGGGCAATGTGCCATGGCCCCGGCGTGCAGGTCGTCGCCAGCGTGCCATGCGCCGGGCCTGTGCCGCCGCCCAGCATGCAGGTCAGCCCCGACATCAGCGCTTCCTCGATCTGCTGCGGGCAGATGAAATGGATATGCGCGTCGAAACCGCCGGCCGTCAGGATCTTGCCTTCACCGGCGATCGCCTCCGTGCCGGGACCGACGATGATGTCGACGCCGGGCTGCGTATCGGGGTTGCCGGCCTTGCCGATGGCGGCGATGCGCCCGTCCTTCAGGCCCACATCCGCCTTGACGATGCCGGTGTGATCGACGATCAGCGCATTGGTGATCACCGTGTCGACCGCGCCGGCCGCGCGCGTCACCTGGCTCTGGCCCATGCCGTCGCGGATCACCTTGCCGCCGCCGAACTTCACCTCCTCGCCATGGACGGTGAGGTCGCGCTCCACCTCGATGAACAGTTCGGTATCGGCAAGGCGCACCTTGTCGCCCTTGGTCGGGCCGTACATGGCGGCATAGGCGGCACGCGGTATCCTGGCGGGCATGGTCTCTCTCCGGTCAGTTCTCTTCGCCGATCAGGCGCAGGTCCTCGGTGCGCTGGCGTGTCAGCCTCTCGCGGCACATGTAGATGAGCATCGGTTCCATCGATCCGCCGCGCGCCTGATAGCCTTCCGCCGCGCAGGCCTTGTCACGGAAGTCGATCCAGGCGCGCTGGGCGTCGCGCAGCATGGCCGATGCACCCTTCTGGTCGCCGAGATAGCTGTCCAGCCGCTTCATGGCGGCCTGGGCCATGCCATAGGCAAGGTTCAGGTCCTCGTCGGCGGCCATCCATGCCTGCTCGGCGCAAAAGGTCATTTCCACCTGTGTCTGCGCATTCGCGCAGTCCACATCCTGCGCCATGGCCGGCCACGGGGCGGCCAGCAGCGTGACGATTGCGATCAGCTTGCGTTTCACAGGTCCCCCATCACGGCCTGGCGGAACCCGTAGACGGCGCGCTTTCCCGAAAGCGGGACCAGCGTCACCTCGCGCGCCTGTCCGGGCTCGAAGCGGACGGCAGTTCCCGCCGCGATGTCGAGACGCATGCCGCGCGCCCGGTCGCGGTCGAAGGAAAGCGCCGGATTGGTTTCGAAGAAATGGTAGTGCGAGCCCACCTGCACGGGCCGGTCGCCCGTATTGGCGACCTCCAGCGTGACGGTCGGCTGGCCGGCATTGAGTTCGATCTCGCCAACGGCGGTGATGATTTCACCGGGGATCATGTCAGCCACCTCAACCCGCCAAGGCAAGCGCGAGGCCGCCAAGCATTGTCGCCCCGCCGGCTGCGCGCACCGCCATTCGGCCGGCGCGATCGCCGGCCAGTCGCTGCAGTCCGAGGCCGAAAGCCGCGCCCGAGGCATGCAGGAAAGCGGTGGCGATGGCGAAGCCCGCCGCATAGGGCAGGATGCCTGCCATGCCGATTTCCGCGCCATGGGCATTGCCATGGAACAGCGCGAAGAAACCGGCAAGTGCCATGCCCCAGCCGGCTGAGAGTGGCGCCGCCATGGCGACAACGAGACCGAGCGCAACAACCGAGGCAAGGATGACGGGCTCCACGAAAGGAAGCACCAAGCCGCCCAGGGACAGGGCAAATCCGGCGATCATCGCGCTCACGAAGGCGGCCGGAAGCGCCCAGACCGCCCGCCCGCCAAGCG
The DNA here is from genome assembly GCF_046506625.1 of Zhengella sedimenti. Classification (NCBI taxonomy): domain Bacteria; kingdom Pseudomonadati; phylum Pseudomonadota; class Alphaproteobacteria; order Hyphomicrobiales; family Notoacmeibacteraceae; genus Zhengella; species Zhengella sedimenti. The sequence continues at coordinate 133,464 of NZ_JBKFFP010000001.1, read as the reverse complement.
ACGCTCCGAACAGGCCGACGGCCAGCATTGCCAGGACGTGGTCCAGGCCGAAGAGCGGATGCGTCAGCCCCGCGGCCAGCGAGCCGTGCTCGGCCGGGTTCAGATGCGCGAAGGCCGGTGCGGATGACGCGAGAACGGCCGCAAGGGCCGGGATGATGCGTTTCACTTCTTCTTCTCCTTGTTCGGTTTGCCTTTGCGGCGCGATGGCTCCGATTTCCCGTTATTCTTCGGCTCTTCCCGCGTCCTTGCCGCGGCGATCTCGGCATCCAGCCTCTCGGCGGAGCGGTCGAAGCGGGCTTCCAGGTCCGGCGCCAGGCCGCGGCAGACGGCAACGACGCGGCGCGCCCATTTCAGGTAGCGTTCATTCCCCTTTGGGTCGAAGCTCTCCGCCGGCAGGCCGATCAGCTCCTCCACGTTCGAGGTCTTGTCAGCCAGCTTCAGGAGTTTGACGCGCGGTCCGCTCTCGCGCGTGTGCGTGACCTGCCGGTCGCGCCGGGCCTTGCCCTTCAGGTCCGGGGGATCGGTGACGTCGCCGACCAGCTCAGCCACTTCCACGCCGAACAGCATGCGGATGTCGTCCAGCGTGAAAGCGGTCTCTTCCACGACGTCATGCAGCCAGGCGGCGGTAACAAGTTCGGGATCGAACGGTTCCAGCGCTGACAGGAAAGCGGCCACCTCGGCAAGGTGGTTGATGTAGGGTTCGCCCGAATCCTCGCGGACCTGGCCGGCATGGGCGCGCGCTGCGAAGAGCGTCGCATCCGCGATCATGCGCGCTTCGGCGGCGCGGATCGTCTCGCCGCTCTTGCCTTTGCCGGGGTCGGGTGACTGGTTCATCGGCGCTTACCGGATCGGCTCATGCACGGTGACGAGCTTGGTCCCGTCGGGAAAGGTTGCTTCCACCTGCACGTCATGGATCATCTCGGCAACGCCTTCCATCACCTGCGCGCGGGTGATGACATGGGCGCCGGCTTCCATGAGGTCGGCGACCGCGCGCCCGTCGCGCGCGCCTTCCACCACGAAATCCGTGATCAGCGCGATCGCCTCGGGATGATTGAGCTTCACGCCCCGCTCCAGCCGCCGCCGCGCCACCATGGCCGCCATGGAAATCAGCAGCTTGTCCTTTTCGCGCGGTGTCAGGATCATGCGTATCTCACTCCGTCAAAGTGACCAAATTTTGGGCAATGGTGCCCCCTGATTGAGCAGCGCCAGCGCCGGGGAAAGGCCTTTGCGCAGGCTGATGCCGTCGCTTGCCACCAGTCTGGCAAGAAGCTTGCCAGACCCTGCCGTCGGCCAGAAGGATGCGCCCGCCTGAACGTGAGGGCAAGCCGCCAGCAACGCCCGGAGCCGCTCCAGCAGTGCCTCCGCATCCTCGCTGGCGAGAAGCACGGTGGCGACGGCAATACCGCCGCCCGTCACGGCCGGAAGGGCAAGCGTCGCGGCCACGTCGCCGGAAAGTCTCAGGTCGTCGGCGTGGATCAGGCGGCCGGCCCGGCGAATGCGCCAGCGATCCGCAAACAGCGCCTCGCGCACGCTTTCGCCATGGGCCTGGCGCCCGAAGATCGTGGCTTCCACCGCGAGAAGGCGTGCATCGGGCGCGAGATCGGCCTCAAGGCGGCGGACAAGCCGCGCACGGTCGAAAAGGATGGTCTCCTGCGGCAGCCATGCCAGCGACGCACCGTCGCCGGCGGCGAGGGCGACATCGATTTGCGCCGTGCCGCCTGCCGCCTTGTAAACCTTCTCGCAGGCCTGTGTCGTCATGGTCAGCGCCGTGCCCGGTCCGGCTTGGACATCCCAGGAGAGACGGTCGCCACCGGTCAGGCCGCCGGCGGTGTTGATGAGGACAGCTTCCATGCCTGTCCTGCCCGGCAGGCGCGGTATGCGGATCTTGGCTGCGCCCTCCTGGTAGAAACGGTCCAGCCGTGTGTGCGCGCCGACCGCCTTGACCATGATGCGGCCGCTGCCCGAGGTGCGCTGCATGGCTGGCGCGATGGTGGCGATCTGGTTCATCCGGTTCCCGCTCCCGTCCTTGCCATGAGCTAGCAAGCCCTGTGCCATCTGCCGGGCGGTCAGGAAACGATCAGGTCCGCCCCGCTGGATTCGGCGGCTACGAGCCGCGCATTGGGAATGTCGTTGCCGAGCGCCCGCGACCGCGCTGCCTGGGGGTCAAGGCCATGCGCCAGCCAGCGCTGCACCAGCCGGCGCTCCAGTTCGGCTTCCGGCACATCCAGAATGACGGCAAGATCGAAATGGGGCCGCAAGCTGCGCCAGCCTGGCCGGTCGATGAGCAGGTAATTGCCTTCCACGATGCGGATGGGCGTGGCCGTCGACACGATCGCCGCGCCGGCCCGCGACAGGTCGGCGGCGCGGTCGAAGACCGGGATGGCCACCGCGTCTTCCGTGGCAAGCCTGCCGAGCAGGGCGGCGAACCCGGCCACGTCGAAGGTCTCCGGCGCGCCTTTCACCGCCATCAGGCCGCGCGCTTCCAGGATGGCATTGTCGAGATGGAACCCGTCCATCGGCACCACGACGGCGCGGCCGCCCAGTGTCCGGGCCAGGCCGGCCGCCAGCGTGGATTTCCCCGCGCCCGGCGCGCCGGCGATTGCCACGGTATAGCGCTCGCGGCCCGCCGCCGCTTCTGCGATCAGGCCGGCCAGATCGCCGTTTGAAACCCGGCGCGCGCTCATGCCAGCCAGGTCCGGTAGTCCGAAACCAGCAGGTGCGCGGGCGGGCAATCCTCCTCGATGGTGGAGAAACGCTCGACGCGCTCGGCGAAGATGTTGTCGGTCTCGTCGTCGTTGACCGTCGACACCTCGCCGATCAGCACGTCCGCGCCTTCGGCCCAGAAGGCGTGCCAGACACCGGGCATCAGCGTGACGCTCTCGCCGGGGGAAAGCGTCAGGATGCCGCCGGCATCGAGGCGCCGCTCCACCCCGTCGCAGGGCACGCAGACGGGGGCATCATGGTCGATGGAGCCGTCCTGCGCGCTCATGAACAGTTTCAGCGCCAGCGTTCCGCCGCCGCGGTTGATGATGTCCTCGGCCTTGATGACGTGCCGGTGCATCGGCGACAGCTGCTCCTTGCGCGAGATCATGATCTTCTCGGCGTAGAGCATCCCGCGCCCTGCCGCGAGGTCGGCGGCGCGTCCGTTGCGGACGGTGAACAGGAACAGGCCGAGGTCTTCGAACCGGCCCTTGCCGTAGTCGGTGATGTCCCAGCCAAGCCGCGCATCGACTATGCCGGGCGGACGGCGCTCCCGCATCTCCTCCGGTGACCAGTATGCGAACGGCGGCAGGAGATAGCCGCATGACCGGATGAAGGCATCGGCCTCGGCGATGATGGCGTTGACGCGGCTGCGTTGCATCAGGCGGCCATCTCCCCTGCGGTCGGTTCCTTGGCGCCGGTCATCAGCGCCACGGCGTCCGACATGCTGTGCTGCTTCGGATCGACGACGCAGAGCCGCCGCCCGAGCCGGTGGACGTGGATGCGGTCGGCCACCTCGAAGACATGCGGCATGTTGTGGCTGATGAGGATGATGGGAATGCCGCGCGCCCGCACGTCGAGGATGAGTTCCAGAACGCGCCGCGATTCCTTGACGCCGAGCGCCGCCGTCGGTTCGTCGAGGATGATGACCCGGGACCCGAAGGCCGCAGCGCGCGCCACCGCGACGCCCTGCCGCTGGCCGCCCGACAGGGTTTCCACCGGCTGGTTGATGTTCTGGATCGTCATCAGTCCGAGTTCGGCCAGTTTCCGGCGCGAGAAGTCCTCCATCGCCTTTCGGTCCAGCTTGCGGAACCACTTGCCCATCACGCCCGGCGCGCGCAGTTCCCGGCCCATGAACATGTTGTCGGCGATGGAGAGCGCCGGGCTCATGGCCAATGTCTGGTAGACGGTCTCGATGCCCTTGGCGCGCGCGTCGTTGGGGGACTCGAAACCGACCTTTTCGCCGTCGAGCCAGATGTCGCCGCCATCCGGGATCACCGCCCCGGACAATGCCTTGATGAGCGTGGACTTGCCCGCGCCATTGTCGCCGATCACCGCCAGGATTTCGCCTGGCATCAGGTCGAAGTCGCAATTGTCGAGCGCGGTCACCTTGCCGTAGCGCTTGTTCAGGCCGCGTGCCTTGAGAATGGGATCGCCCGTCATGCCGTCACCTTTCTGATCCACTGGTCCACAGTCACGGCGCCGATGATGAGGGTGCCGATGAGCAGATATGTCCATTGCGGGTCGGCGCCCGCCATGCGCAGGCCGAGTTCGAACACGCCCACGATCAGCGCGCCGAAGAAGGCGCCGAGGATGGAGCCGCGTCCGCCGAACAGCGAGATGCCGCCGATCACCACCGCGGTGATCGACTGGATGTTGCCGATCACGCCGGTCGTCGCCGACGGCGAGACCGAGCCGAAGCGGCCGATCATCACCCACCCCGCCAGGCCGCAGATGAAGCCGACCAGCATGTAGACGCTCATCAGCGTCCGGTGCACGTTGACACCGGAAAGACCGGCCGCTTCCGGGTCGTCGCCGACCGCATAGACATGGCGCCCCCAGGCGGTGGAGCGCAGCGCATAGGCCAGCACGGCCACCAGAACGATCATCAGGATGACGCCCAGCGTGAAGGTGGCGCCGCCAACCTGGAACTTCGCGCCGAGGAATTGCAGGAACGGCGCCTGTGCCTCGATGTCCTGCGCGCGGATCGTCTCGTTGGCCGAATAGAGATAGTTGGCCGCCAGCACGATCTGCCACATGCCCAGCGTCACGATGAAGGGCGGCAGCTTCATGCGGCTGACGAGCCAGCCATTGACCGCGCCGATGGCAGTCCCGAAGGCCAGCCCGGCGGCCACCGCCAGGAATGGCGGAATGCCGTAGCGGAATGTGAACTGTCCCATGATGACGGAGCACAACACCGCCAGCGCGCCAACCGAGAGGTCGATGCCGGCCGTCAGGATGATCAGGCTTTGCGCGGCCGCCAGCACGCCGACGATCTGGACCTGTTGCAGGATCAGCGTCATGGCGAAGGGCGAGAAGAACTTCGAGCCCAGCACCGCCCCGAATACCGCGACAGCGGCCAGCAGGACGATCAGCGGCACCAGTGCGGGGGTGGTGTGCAGGGCATGGTGCACCCGGCTCATGATGCCGCGGTCGCCTTGCCGGAACTCCGCGAACGTCTCGTCGCGGCGGGTCTTGACCACGTCCTCGTATCGGTCGGTATCGGTCACGGTGTCGTCCTCCCATGGCCACGGCGCTGCGCGCTCCGGCAGGACCGGTGCTCCGCGCCGTCAGGCCAGTGTGCGGTTTTTGGGAATGGGCGTAAAGGTCAGGCGGACCCTGTCCGCCCGACCGGTGCCGGGATCAACCCCAGCAGAGCTTCTTGCCCTCTTCGACCGAAATGGACGGAACGCCCTCGGCCGGCTTGTCGGTGACCAGCGCGACGCCGGTGTCGAAGAATGCCTTGCCTTCGGTCGCCTTCGGCTTCACGCCGTCCTTGGCCCATGCGGCGATCGCCTCGATCCCCTTGGACGCCATCAGCAGCGGATATTGCTGCGATGTCGCGCCGATCACGCCGGCCTCGACATTGGCCACGCCCGGGCAGCCGCCGTCCACGGAGACGATCAGCACGTCGTTTTCCCGTCCGATGGACTTCAGTGCCTCGTAGGCGCCGGCCGCGGCCGGTTCGTTGATCGTGTAGACGACGTTGATCGACGGATCCGTGGCGAGCAGGTTTTCCATCGCCTTGCGGCCGCCTTCCTCGTTGCCCTGGGTCACGTCATGGCCGACGATGCGCGGATCGCTTTCGTCGCCCCACTTGTTCGGATCGGCGAGATCGATGCCGAAGCCCTGCATGAAGCCCTGGTCACGCAGCACGCCGACGGTGGGCTGCGAGACATCCAGGTCGAGCATGGCGATGCGCGCATTGTCCGCTTCGGCACCGAGCGTCGCCTTCGCCCATTGGCCGATCAGTTCGCCGGCCTTGAAGTTGTCGGTGGCGAACGTCATGTCGGCCGCGTCGATCGGGTCGAGCGGCGTGTCGAGCGCGATCACAAGCAGGCCGGCATCGCGGGCCTGCTGGACGGAGGGTACGATGGCCGAGGTGCTGGACGGCGTCAGCAGGATGCCCTTGGCGCCGTTGGCGATGCAGGTCTCGATGGCCGCGACCTGGGTTTCGTTGTCGCCGTCCACCTTGCCGGCATAGGAATTGAGCGTGATGCCTAACTCCTTTGCCTTGGCCTCCGCGCCTTCGCGCATCTTGACGAAGAACGGATTGGTGTCGGTCTTGGTGATCAGGCAGGCACTGATGTTCTCAGCGGCTGCCGGCATCGTTGCCAGCGCACCGAGCGCCGCGGCGCCGAGCAGGGCGGATGTGAGTGTAGCGAGCGTTTTCAAGGATGATCCTCCCTCGGATGGAATGACCGGGGCGGTGCCCCGCCGGCAGGCCGAGGTCCTCCCGCACCTGCCTTGCCCTAGAGAAAGACTCATCCTCCCGCTTCTGTCAATAGATAAATCAATATGATTTAATAATTGACAGCAATGGTGCCTTTGAGCATTCTCTGGCAATACGGAGCTGGCCGCCCGCGGCATGATGCAGGAAGCCGGCCAGTCGGGAGGAACCATTGGATAGCGGAACCACGCGCAAGCAGGACGGCGATCCCGCGCCCGAGCGGTTCAATCGCGGATCGAACCAGAGCGGCATGCGGGCCTATAACGAGCGGCTCGTGCTGTCGCTCGTCCGCCGCCACGGCGCATTGGCGAAATCCGACATCGCCCGCATGACGGGTTTGTCGGCGCAGACGGTCTCGGTGATCATGCGGGAACTTGAAGGCGACGGCCTGCTCCTGCGCGGCGAACCCGTGCGCGGCCGGGTCGGCCAGCCGTCGGTTCCCATGTCGCTGGCCCCGGACGGCGCCTGGTTCTACGGCCTGAAGCTCGGCCGCCGCAGCGCCGATCTCGTGCTGACCGACTTTCTCGGCAATGTCCTGGAACAGGTGCATCACACCTACCGCTACCCCACGCCGGGGGACATGATCCGCTTTGTCGGCGAAGCCAGGGCGCGCATCGATGCGACGCTTGGCGAAAAGGCACGCGCGCGCCTTGCGGGCCTCGGTATCGCCATGCCGTTCAGGATGTGGGACTGGGCCGAATCCATCGGCGCGCCGGCCGAGACGGCGCAAGCCTGGCGTCAGGTGGACATGCGGGCGGAAATCGCCGCGCGCTGCGATCTGCCTGTCTTCCTTGAGAACGATGCCACCGCCGCCTGCAGCGCCGAACTCGTCTTCGGACGGCCCGGCGGTCCGCGCGATTTCGTCTATTTCTATATCGGCTTCTTTGTTGGCGGCGGCATTGTCCTCAACGGTAATCTCTATCCGGGCCGCACCGGCAATGCCGGTGCTCTCGGTTCCATGCCGGTGCCCGGACCTGGCGGCCGGATATGCCAGTTGATCGATGTCGCCTCCATCGCCAGGCTGGAACAGGCGATGGACGAGCGGGGTCAGGCCTCCTCCATCCTCTGGGATTCGCCGGAACGCTGGCAGGTCGACCCGGCCATTCTCGACCCCTGGATCGACGAAACGGCGGGCGGGCTGGCCCATGCCATCCTGTCGGCCGCCAGCGTCATCGATTTCGAGGCGGCATTGATCGACGGCTCCATGCCGGAAAGCGTGCGCGGGCGTATCGTCGCGCAAACGGCCGGGAGGCTTGCCGCGATGAACCTCGCCGGCATCGAGGCTCCGGCCGTGGGCGAGGGGACCGTCGGGCACAATGCACGCGCACTTGGCGCCGCCGCGCTGCCGCTGCTTGAACGCTTCCTCGTCGGGCAGGATGCCTTCCTGAAGGAAAACTGAGATGCCCGCCGGCATTCACCTCATCCCAGGACAGGTGGGACCATGATCCTTTGCTGCGGCGAAGCCCTGATCGACATGCTGCCGCGCCATGGCGCCGGCGGCGAATTGCTGTTTGCGCCCCATTGCGGTGGGGCGGTCTACAACACCGCCATCGCGCTTGGCCGTCTGGGCGCGCCGGCCGGTTTCCTGTCCGGCATCTCCACCGATTTCTTCGGCGACATGCTGCTCGACGGGCTTGCCGCCGCGCAGGTGGACCATGCCCGCGTCATCCGCTCGGACCGGCCGACGACGCTGGCTTTCGTGCGCCTTGTCGACGGGCAGGCGACCTATGCGTTCAATGACGAGAACACGGCCGGCCGCATGCTGGCCGCCGCTGACATGCCGGAAACCGGGCCGGACGTGCAGGCGATGTTCTTCGGAGGCATCAGCCTTGCCGTCGAGCCTTGCGGCGGCGCCTACGAGGCGCTCATGCTGCGCGAGGCGTCGCGGCGGCCCGTCATGCTCGACCCGAATATCCGGCCGGGCTTCATCCGCGACGAAGCCGCCTATCGCACCAGGATCGTCCGGATGATCGCGGCCGCGACCGTGGTCAAGCTGTCGGATGAGGACCTGCACTGGCTGCAAGGGCCCGGCGATGAGGGCGATCTGGCGCGTGCCCTCTTGCAGCGGGGACCGTCGATCGTTCTGGTGACGAGCGGTGGACAAGGCGCCGCGGCCTACGTTCCCGGCGGAGAGATACGGCGGCCTGCCCGAAAGGTGAAGGTCGTCGATACCGTCGGCGCGGGCGACACGTTCAATGCCGGGTTCCTGGCGAGCCTCCATGCGGACGGCGCGCTGTCGCTTGAGGCGCTGCGTGCGCCCGCTCCCGGCATGATCGCGCGCGCGCTGGAACTGGGCATGGCGGCGGCGGCGGTTACGGTGTCGCGGGCGGGCGCGAACCCGCCCTGGCGGTCGGAACTGGCGTGAAAGCCGCCCTCAACTGGCCCGGCTGAACTGCGTCATGGCGATGTCGCGTGGCAGGATGCGCACGCGCGATCCCCGGTTCTCGTATTCGCCGCGTTCGAACTTGCCGCTTGCCACATCCTGCCAGAATGCAAGATGCTGTGCGAGGAAGCCGGGCCGCAGTTCGTCCTTCAATGGCAGGCCCATGCGCACCAGCGTCTCGTTGCTCACGATGACGATGACCCGCATGCCGGCACAGCCCATGGCAAAGGCCACGCCGTCCAGGACATCGGTAAAATTCGTTTCTATACGTTCGAGTTTCATGGCGTCCATCCCGTCAAAGCAGGCGCCCCCCGGTTCCATCAGCGATCATGGATGAAAGCCGTCACCAAACGTTTGTGGACGGACCCGGCATTTGAATCGCATTTGAACGAACGGTTTCAGGAATGCGCGGCCGCAAAAAAAAGCGCCCCGGACGGGCGCTTCTTTCTCATTGCCTGCAAGCTTTCAGGCCGGTCAGGCGACAGCCCGCGCCAGCGCGCACTGGCTCCACAGGTCGCTGAGCGCCCCTGCCAGATGGTCGATATCCGCGTCGGAATGGTATGGCGACGGTGTGATGCGCAGGCGCTCCGTCCCTTTTGCCACCGTCGGATAGTTGATCGGCTGCACGTAGATTCCGTAATTGTCCAGCAGGATGTCGGACAGCCACTTGCACTTGACCGGATCCTTGACCATGACCGGAACGATGTGGCTCGGATTCATCAAGTGCGGAATCCCGCGCGCATCCAGCGCCGCTCGCACCCTGGCGACGCGCTCCTGATGGCGGGCGCGTTCCATCTGGCTGACCTTGAGGTGCTGGATGGAGGCCCGTGCCCCCGCTGCCAGCGCCGGCGGCAGCGCGGTCGTGAAGATGAAGCCGGAGGCGAAGGAGCGCACGAAATCGACCAGCGCGGCGGATGCGGTGATGTAGCCGCCCATGACGCCGAACGCCTTGCCAAGCGTTCCCTCGATCACCGTCAGGCGATCCATCAGGCCTTCGCGCTCGGCAACGCCGCCGCCACGCGGGCCGTAAAGGCCGACGGCATGCACTTCGTCGAGATAGGTCATGGCGCCGAATTCGTCGGCCAGGTCGCAGATCTCCTTGATCGGCGCGATGTCGCCATCCATGGAATAGACGCTTTCGAAGGCGATCATCTTGGGCGCGGCCGGATCGGCAGCCTCGAGCTTGGCGCGCAGGTCGGCCACGTCATTGTGCCGGAAGAGAACCTTCTGGCAGCGGGAGTGCCGGATGCCCTCGATCATCGAGGCATGGTTCATCTCGTCGGAAAAGCAGATGATGCCGGGAATCTTTGACAGCAGCGTGCCCAGCGCCGCCCAGTTCGACACGTAGCCGGATGTAAACAGGAGCGCGGCTTCCTTGCCGTGCAGGTCGGCCAGTTCCTGCTCCAGAAGCACATGGAAATGATTGGTGCCGGAAATGTTGCGGGTGCCGCCGGCGCCCGCGCCGCAGCGGTCGATGGCATACTTCATCGCGGCGACCACCTTCGGATGCTGGCCCATGCCGAGATAGTCGTTGGAGCACCACACGGTCACGTCGCGCACGTCGCCGCCATTGTGGCGCACGGCGCGCGGGAACGAACCGGCCTGGCGTTCGAGATCGGCAAAGACCCGGTAATTGCCCTCGTTCTTCAGGTCGGCAAGCCGGTCCTTGAAATGCTGCTCGAAATCCATGCCGTCTACTCCCATAGTCACATGCTGTTTTTTGCATGTGTTACCGTATATGGCGACGTTTGGCCATACCGCCTGCCGATGAATTCGGCAACCCCGCTTCCCCGGGGCCGAGACCGGCCGATATTCCGACATCCCGGCGCCTTGGCCAACCCCTTCACGCTGCTACTTTTTGTCATAGAGGCGCGCGGGGTCATTGATCTCGCTCAATTGGCGGGAAAAACACGCATCCTGCGCATATGAAAACCCTCCCCCCGTCTCCGGGAGGAGGGTCCTGGCCGTCTGTGGTGCAAACAACCTGCCGCAATGAATGCAGCACGTTGAATATATGCGTTCCGGGCCGGATTCCCAAGTCCGTCGATTGATTAATTATAGGGCATTGGATTGATCATGCCTAAAAAACAAGCGATATCGCGGACGCCCGCCTTTCCCCTCCACGTCCTGTCAAGGCCTTGATTCCATGCCGATTCCACCTGTTTGAGCCGCGCCGCCCGCACTTGGCACGGGTGTTGCTCTCTCTTTTTGCGGTGCAAACAAACCTGTCGGAGGTATTCACATGACTGGTTCCCGCAAGTCCCTCGTCGCCGGCCTGGCCGCCATGCTGGCCATGTCGGGCATGGCCTTTTCCGCCCATGCCGAGGAAACGATCAAGGTCGGCATCCTGCATTCGCTCTCGGGCACGATGGCGATTTCCGAAACGACGCTGAAGGACGCCATGCTGATGCTCATCGAGCAGCAGAACGCCAAGGGCGGCCTGCTCGGCAAGAAACTGGAAGCCGTGGTCGTCGATCCGGCTTCCGATTGGCCGCTGTTTGCCGAAAAGGCGCGTGAGCTGATCGAGAAGGACAAGGTTGCCGCCGTGTTCGGCTGCTGGACGTCGGTGTCGCGCAAGTCCGTGCTGCCGGTCTTCAAGGAATTGAACTCCATCCTCTTCTATCCCGTCCAGTACGAGGGCGAGGAAAGCGAGCGCAACGTCTTCTACACGGGCGCCGCGCCCAACCAGCAGGCCATCCCGGCCGTCGAATACCTGATGAACGAGGAAGGCGTGGAGCGCTGGGTGCTGGCCGGCACCGACTATGTCTATCCGCGCACGACCAACAAGATCCTCGAGGCCTTCCTGAAATCCAAGGGCGTGGCCGAAGAGGACATCATGATCAACTACACGCCCTTCGGTCATTCCGACTGGCAGACGATCGTCTCCGACATCAAGGCCTTTGGCTCGGCAGGCAAGAAGACCGCCGTGGTCTCCACGATCAACGGTGATGCCAACGTGCCCTTCTACAAGGAACTGGGCAACCAGGGCGTCAAGGCCGAGGACATTCCGGTCGTCGCCTTCTCCGTCGGCGAGGAGGAACTGGCCGGTCTCGACACCGCGCCTCTGGTCGGCCATCTGGCCGCCTGGAACTACTTCCAGTCCGTCGAAGCGCCCGCCAACGCGAAGTTCATCGAGGAATGGAAAGCCTTCACCGGCAATCCGGACCGCGTGACCAACGATCCCATGGAAGCCCACTATATCGGCTTCAACATGTGGGTGAAGGCGGTCGAGAAGGCGGGCACGGTCGATCCGGACGCCGTCATCGAGGTCCTGCCGGGCACGGAAGCGGAAAACCTCACCGGGGGCACCTCGGTCATGCTGGCCAACCACCACATCACCAAGCCGGTGCTGGTCGGCGAGATCCAGGACGACGGCCAGTTCGAGACGGTCTGGCAGACCGAGGGTCTCGTTCCCGGAGACGCCTGGTCGGATTATCTGCCCGACTCCAGGCCGCTGAAGGCCGACTGGGTCGAACTGAAATGCGGCAACTACAACACCGAGACGAACACGTGCCTCGGCACGGTCGCCAACTGATGGCCGGGGCCTGACGCCCCCGCGTCCCCGTCCATCACCAGGCGGAGCGGGCTTCACGTCCGCTCCGCCCCTCTCTTCCACGCCTGACAGGGGCGCCGCCCAGCGCCGCCCCCTCGATCCGGAAACGCCATGCGCCTGCTCCGTCTCCTGCTTCCCTTCATTGTTCTGTTGGCCCTTGCGCCCGCGCCGGTCCTCGCCCAGGACGATGCGGCGCTGCGCCAAACGATTGCCGCTTTCGGCACGGCGAAAAACTTCGATGACACGGAGAAGGTGATTGCCGCGCTGGCCGCTCTCGGCGACCCGCGCGCCGCGCCCGCGCTCAACGCGCTTTCCGACGGCGAGCTTCAGGTGCGCCAGTCCGACAACGCGGTCTTCATCGTGCGTGGGTCGGGCGATCCGGCAACGCTCCTCGATCCCGTGACCGGCGAGACGGCCGGCACGGAGCCGGCATCCGCCATGAAGAAGGTGCGCGTGAAGAATTCACTGCGCCGCGCCATCCGCGACGCCGTGGGCGCCATTACCCTCGCCGCCAGGGACCCGGCCGTGCGGATGCAGGCCGCCGCCACGCTCATCGCCAATCCCGACCCGGCGGCCCTGGACGCCGTGGAGGCGGCGCTTGAACGCGAGACCGACGCGGCTGTCAGGGCACGCATGGAAACCGCCCGCGCCGCCGTGCTTCTGCTGTCCGACAGGGGCGATGCCGCAAAGCTCGAAGCCATCGCCGCCGTCGAACGCGTCGGCAACCGCGATGCCCTGGGCCTGCTGTCGCAGTTCGCCGCCTCCGCCGAAGGCGAATTGAAGACGTCCGCCGAGGCCGCCATGACCCGTATCGAGGATCGCCTGGCGCTCTGGGGCGTCGGCCAGAACGTCTGGTACGGCATTTCGCTCGGCTCGGTTCTCTTGCTGGCTGCCATCGGCCTGGCCATCACCTTCGGCGTCATGGGCGTGATCAACATGGCCCATGGCGAAATGGTCATGATCGGCGCCTATGTCACTTTCACGGTGCAGGAAGTCATCCGCAACGGCGCGCCCTGGCTGCTCGACTGGTCGCTGCTCATCGCCCTGCCGCTGGCCTTCCTCACCGCCGGCGCTGTCGGTCTTGCCATGGAACGCGGCATCATCCGCTTCCTCTACGGCCGCCCGCTGGAGACGCTGCTCGCCACCTGGGGCGTCTCGCTCATCCTGCAGCAGGCCGTGCGCACCATCTTCGGCCCGACAAACCGGGAGGTGGCCAATCCCTCCTTCATGTCAGGCGCCTTCCAGCTTGGCGAGATGTCGATCACCTGGAACCGGCTCTTCATCGTCGTCTTCGCGCTGGTGGTCTTCGCCGTCCTGCTCTGGGCCATGAACCGCACCTCGCTCGGCCTGAAGATGCGCGCGGTCACGCAGAACCGCCGCATGGCCTCCGCCATGGGCATCCGCACGCCCTGGGTCGATGCCATGACCTTCGCGCTCGGCTCCGGTGTTGCGGGCCTGGCCGGTGTCGCCCTGTCGCAGATCGACAACGTCTCGCCCAATCTCGGCCAAGGCTACATCATCGACAGTTTCATGGTGGTCGTCTTCGGCGGCGTGGGCAATCTCTGGGGCACGCTGGTCGGCGCCTTCTCGCTGGGCATTGTCAACAAGTTCCTGGAGCCCTATGCCGGCGCGGTGCTGGGCAAGATCCTCGTCCTGGTCTTCATCATCATCTTCATCCAGAAGCGCCCGCGCGGCCTGTTCGCCCTGAAAGGAAGGTCGGTCGAGGCATGATCACCAACCGCCTGTTCGCCCGCGGCTTCACGCCGGGCATCGTCGCGACGCTGCTCCTCCTGCTGGTCGTCGCCATCCTCGTTCCGGTACTGAACCTTGCGATGGACCCGGCAAGCCCGTTCCATGTCCCTACCTATATCGTCGCGCTGACCGGCAAATATCTCTGCTATGCGCTGCTGGCGCTGGCGCTCGATCTCGTCTGGGGCTTCGCAGGCATCCTGTCGCTCGGCCACGGCGCCTTCTTCGCGCTCGGCGGCTATGCCATGGGCATGTACCTGATGCGCCAGATCGGCACGCGCGGCGTCTATGGCCATCCCGAATTGCCCGACTTCATGGTGTTCCTGAACTGGAAGGAACTGCCTTGGTATTGGCATGGCTTCGACCAGTTCTGGTTCGCCGCCCTCATGGTGATAGCCGTGCCGGGCCTGCTGGCCTTCGTCTTCGGCTGGTTCGCCTTCCGCTCCCGCGTCACCGGCGTTTATCTCTCGATCATCACCCAGGCCATGACCTATGCCCTGCTGCTGGCCTTCTTCCGCAACGACATGGGTTTCGGCGGCAACAACGGCCTGACGGACTTCAAGGACATTCTCGGCTTCAACATCCAGGCCGACACCACCCGTGCCGCCCTGTTCGCCGCCTCGGCCCTGGCACTCGCCGCCGGCGTCGCGCTCACCGCCGTCATTGCCGGCTCCCATTTCGGCAAGCTTCTGGTCGCCGTGCGCGATGCCGAGCCGCGCACCCGCTTCCTCGGCTACCGGCCCGAAAACGTGAAGCTCTTCGCCTTCACCGTGTCGGCCATCATGGCCGGCATTGCCGGCGCGCTCTACGTGCCGCAGGTCGGCATCATCAATCCCGGCGAATTCGCCCCGGCCAATTCCATCGAGGTGGTCGTCTGGACCGCCGTCGGCGGGCGCGGAACCATCATCGGCCCCATCGTCGGCGCGCTCACCGTCAATGCCGGCAAGAGCTGGTTCACCGGCGCGCTGCCCGAACTCTGGCTGTTTGCGCTCGGCGGCCTTTTCATCGCCGTCACGCTGTTCCTGCCACGCGGCATCGTCGGCACCATCACCCATGGCTGGAATGCGTTGAAGGCGCGGCGCGAAAGTGCCAGGGCCGAGACCGGAACCGACGCCGCGCTGGCAAATCCTGCCGCAGGAGAATGACCGATGCCCGCTCACACGCTGACCCGCCATCCGGACGAGCCGGTCATCCTGCCGCATCCCTATGCGGCACGCGACATCGAGGACGCACCGCAGGCGCAGCCGGAAAGCGCGGAGGTCTCGCGCCGCCGCGAGACCCTGCTCTATCTCGACGGCGTCTCGGTCTCCTTTGACGGCTTCCGGGCCATCAACAACCTGTCCCTCGTGCTGCAGGAAGGCGAGATGCGCGCCATCATCGGGCCCAATGGCGCCGGCAAGACCACCATGATGGACATCATCACCGGCAAGACCCGGCCCGATACCGGCCAGGTCTTCTTCCGCGGCGATATTGACCTGACGAAACATGACGAGGCCGACATCGCCACCATGGGCATCGGCCGCAAGTTCCAGAAGCCGACGGTTTTCGAAAGCCATACGGTTGAGGACAATCTCGCGCTCGCCCTGGCCGGAACGCGCTCCGTCTTCGGCACGCTGTTCTCCGATCCCGCGGCCAGCGGGGAAGGGCGCATAGCCGAAATCCTGGAGATCACGCGCCTGTCGGCCCGCCGGTCGGATCTCGCCGCCAACCTGTCCCACGGGCAGAAGCAATGGCTGGAAATCGGCATGCTGCTGGCCCAGGACCCCAAGCTGCTGCTGGTCGATGAACCCGTGGCCGGCATGACCGACGCCGAGACCGAGGAGACCGCCCGGCTTCTCAGGGACATCGCGAAGACCCATTCGGTCATCGTCGTTGAACACGACATGCATTTTGTGCGCGATCTCGGCGTGCGCGTCACCTGCCTGCATGAAGGCTCCGTCCTGTCGGAAGGCTCGCTCGACCACGTCTCCGCCGATCCCCGTGTTATCGAAGTCTATCTGGGGCGCTGATCCATGCTGACCGTCACCAACGCTTCCCTCCACTATGGCGCGGCCCAGGCCTTGCGCGGCGTGTCCATCGAGGCAAAGCCCGCCCGCATCACCTGCGTCCTGGGGCGCAACGGAGTCGGCAAGACCTCGCTGATGCGCGCCATCGTCGGCCATCACCGCCTGACCGCCGGCGAAATCGCGCTCGACGGCAAGGTTTTCGGCCGCGCGCCCGCCTATGACCGGGCCCGCGCCGGCATCGGCTTCGTGCCGCAGGGCCGCGAGATCTTTCCGCTGCTGACCGTGCGCGAGAACCTGGAGACCGGCTATGCGCCGGTGAAGCGGCGCGACCGCTCCATCCCTGATTACGTGTTTGAACTGTTCCCGGTGCTCAAGGACATGCTGAACCGGCGCGGCGGCGACCTATCCGGCGGCCAGCAGCAGCAGCTTGCCATCGGCCGTGCGCTCGTCACCCGGCCCCGCCTCCTCGTCCTCGACGAGCCGACCGAGGGCATCCAGCCGTCGATCATCAAGGATATCGGCCGCGCCATCCGCTTCCTGCGCGACACCCAGGGCATCGCGGTCCTGCTGGTGGAGCAATACCTGGAGTTCTGCCGGGAACTGGCCGATGATGTCTACATCATGGATCGCGGCGAAGTCGTCCATGCGGGCGATGCGCCCTCGCTGGACCGTCCGGAGGTGCGCGCGCACCTCACCGTGTGACGGGCGATCCGTCAGGCATGGGCGGCCACGCCGCACAGGCTGCGGGCGGAGCCATGCGGCAGCGCGGGCAGGCGCAACAGCCGCTCCAGCCTTTCGTTTCCGGCTGTCAGGTCGGCCAGCGTCATCGCGTCCAGCGTGGCATAGAAGGCGTCCAGCGCCTTGACCAGCGCCGGGCGCAGCCAGCAGAACTCGGTCAGCGGGCAGTGGTTTTCCGCGCCCGAAAAACATTCGGCGAAGGGCAGTTCGCTTTCGAAGACGCGGAAAACGGAACCCACATTGATCTCGCCTGCGGGCCGGGCAAGCTGCATGCCGCCGTTTCGCCCCCGCACGGCATGGATGAAACCGTGCTGGCCGAGCAGGCGGATCACCTGCGCCAGATGGTTTTCCGAGGCATTGCAGGCCTCGGCGATTTCCACCTTGCGCACGGTGCGCCTGTCGTTGACCGCGCAGAACATGAGCGTGCGCATGGCGAGATTCGTTCGTGTCGTCAGCCGCATCGCGCGCCTCCCGGGGCAATTCATTCATCCAAGATGAACTTTTAGGCCTGCTCAACCGGGCTCGCATTGATCGAGATCATGCGAAAACAGGGCAAAACGCTGCCGCCTCCCTCCGCTCGATGGGGGAGTCGACAGTCGAAGGCTGGCAGGAGCGCCCCTGCCGCCCCTCAGTTGTCACCCATCTTCAGGGCCTGGATGAAAGCTTCCTGGGGGATCTCGACGCGGCCGAACTGGCGCATCTTCTTCTTGCCCTCTTTCTGCTTCTCCAGCAGCTTGCGCTTGCGCGTGGCATCGCCGCCATAGCACTTGGCGGTCACGTCCTTGCGCATGGCCGAAATGGTTTCGCGCGCAATCACCTTGCCGCCGATCGCCGCCTGCACGGGGATCTTGAACAGGTGGCGGGGGATCAGCTCCTTCAGCTTCTCGCACATGGCGCGCCCGCGCCGGTCCGCCTGGCTGCGGTGAACCAGCATGGACAGCGCGTCCACCGGCTCGTCATTGACCAGGATGGACATCTTCACGAGATCGCCCTCGCGATAGTCCTTGAGCTGGTAGTCGAAGCTGGCATAGCCCTTGGAGATCGACTTCAGCCGGTCGTAGAAGTCGAACACCACTTCGTTGAGCGGCAGGTCGTAGGTGACCATGGCCCGCTTGCCGACATAGTTGAGGTCGATCTGCACGCCGCGCCGCTCCTGGCACAGCTTCAGGATGGATCCGAGATAATCGTCCGGCGTCAGGATGGTGGCGCGGATCCACGGTTCCTCCACCGAGGCGATCTTCACCACGTCCGGCATGTCGGCCGGGTTGTGCAACTCCATCACCGAACCATCGGTCATGTTGAGGTGATAGACGACCGACGGCGCGGTGGCGATCAGGTCGAGGTTGAACTCGCGTTCCAGCCGTTCCTGGATGATTTCGAGATGCAAGAGGCCGAGGAAGCCGCAGCGGAAGCCGAAGCCGAGCGCGGCGGAGGTTTCCATCTCGAAGGAGAACGAGGCGTCGTTGAGCCGCAATTTGCCCATGGCCGCGCGCAGGTCCTCGAAATCGGCCGCGTCCACCGGGAAAAGCCCGCAGAAAACCACCGGCTGGGCCGGCTTGAAGCCCGGCAGCGGCTTCTCGCAGGGCTTCTTGTCCTCGGTGATCGTGTCGCCCACGCGCGTGTCGGCCACTTCCTTGATCGATGCGGTGATGAAGCCGATCTCGCCGGGGCCGAGGCTGTCCACCATGACCATCTTCGGCGTCATCACGCCGACCCGCTCGACCGGATACTTGGCATCCGTGCCCATCATGCGGATGGTCTGGCCCTTCTTCAGCACGCCGTCGATGATGCGCACCAGCACGATCACGCCGAGATAGGAATCGTACCAGCTGTCGACCAGCATGGCTTTCAGCGGCTTGTCCCGCTCGCCTTCCTTCGGCGGCGGCAGCTTGTTGACGATGGCTTCGAGCACCGTGTCGACGCCAAGCCCGGTCTTGGCCGAGATCATGCAGGCCTCCGAGGCGTCAAGCCCGATCACGTCCTCGATCTGCGCCTTGATGCGCTCGGGTTCCGCGGCCGGCAGGTCGATCTTGTTGAGGACGGTGACGATCTCGTGGTCGTTGTCGAGCGCCTGGTACACATTGGCCAGCGTCTGCGCCTCCACGCCCTGGCTGGCATCGACCACCAGCAGCGAGCCTTCGCAGGCGGCCAGCGAACGCGAGACCTCATAGGCGAAGTCGACATGGCCCGGCGTGTCGATCAGGTTCAGCACATAGTGCTGGCCGTTCTTCGCGTCGTATTCGAGGCGAACCGTATTGGCCTTGATGGTGATGCCGCGCTCGCGCTCGATGTCCATCGCGTCGAGGATCTGGTCCTTCATTTCCCGGTCCTCGATGGACCCGGTCATCTGGATCAGCCGGTCGGCGAGCGTCGACTTTCCATGGTCGATATGGGCGACGATGGAGAAGTTGCGGATATGGGAGCGTGGCGTATCGGTCATGCCCGCGCATTTACCATGGGGCCAAGGAAACGCAAGCGCCAAGCGGGCAAGGGACCTTTCCGATATGTAACTCGTCTTGCGCTGCAACATGGCCTAAGTTCCCTTCGCATGCTTGACACGCGTCAAGGCACGCCCGCGGCGCTTGGACAAAGTGTGCCGCATGAACGGGACAGGATCGCACCATGCCGACAACCGCTGAAATCGAGGCCCTGGGCCGCAAGGGCCGCCGCCGATGGCCGGGCTGGCTGGCGCTTGGAGTGCTGGCCGCCATGGCGGTGGGCGCGCTGTGGTGGTGGCAGGGCCGCCCGGGCGGGGAGGCCGTGGCCTATGCCACCGTGCCCGCGGCGGTGAAGGACATCACCGTCACGGTGACAGCCACCGGCACGATCGAACCGATCAGCCAGGTCGACATTTCCTCCGAACTGTCCGGCACCGTGCGCTCGGTGGAAGCCGACTTCAACGACGTGGTGAAAAAGGGCCAGGTGCTGGCCAGCCTCGATACCGACAAGCTGGAGGCGGCCGTCGCATCGGCCCGCGCCCAGCTTGCCGCGCGCCAGGCAGCGCTGGAGGAAGCCCGCGTCACGATGGAAGAGCGGCGCGACGGCTATGACCGGGCCGTGCGGCTGAACGAGCGCGGCATCGCCTCGACCGAAAACCTTCTGACCGCAAAATCCGCCTGGCAGCGCGCCGAGGCTGCAATAAAGACGGCGCAGGCGACCATCCGGGTTGCAGAGGCCGACCTGCGGCTGCAGGAGACAAATCTCGCCAAGGCCTGCATCTGTGCGCCCATTGACGGCATCGTGCTCAGGCGCTCGGTCGAACCGGGCCAGATCGTCGCCGCAACGCTTTCCGCACCCGTCCTCTTCACGCTGGCCGAGAACCTGACCGCCATGGAACTGACCGTCGCCATCGACGAGGCCGATATCGGCCAGGTGGTGATCGGCAACGAGGCGACCTTCACCGTCGAGGCCTACCAGGACCGCACCTTCAATGCCGCCATCACCGCGCTGCGTTTCGCGCCCGAAACGGTCGATGGCGTCGTCACCTATGAAGCCATTCTCGACGTCGACAATTCCGGCCTCCTGCTGCGTCCCGGGATGACGGCAACGGCGGAGATCACGGTGGCCGAGAAGAACGGGGTTCTGACCGTTCCCAACACGGCGCTGCGCTTCTCCCCGCCGGTCGAGCAGGAGACCACGGGCGGTTCCGGGCTCCTCGGCATGCTGATGCCGCGCCGGACGCGCGGCGGCGGCCAGCCGCCCGCAGCCGCTGGCCAGGACGGCATGCGCCCGCTCTGGGTCCTGCGCGACGGCCGGGCCGCCGAGGTGCGAGTGAAGACCGGAGCCACGGACGGCATCGTCACCGAAATACTGGCCGGCGACCTCTCCGCCGGCGATCCGGTCATCACCGACGTGACGGACGGACGATGAACGCGCCGTCGAAGCAGACAGGCGGTTCCCCGGCGCCGCTGATCTCGTTTCGCAGTATCACCCGGGTCTATGGCGAGGGCGATGCGTCGGTGCACGCCCTGCGCGGGATCGATCTGGACATTGCACAGGGCGAGTTCGTCGCCATCATGGGCCCTTCCGGATCCGGCAAGTCCACGGCGATGAACATACTCGGCTGCCTCGACAAGCCGACTTCGGGGCAATACCTCTTCGCCGGCGCCGATGTCGCCCGCTTCGACCGCCACCAGCGGGCGCTCTTGCGCCGCGACTATCTCGGTTTCGTCTTCCAGCGCTACAATCTGCTGGCCCGCACCAAGGCCATCGACAACGTCGAACTGCCGCTCATCTACAAGGGTGTGCCGCGCGGCCAGCGCCGCGCCCGCGCTGCCGCCATGCTCGAAAAGGTCGGCCTCGGGCAGCGCATGGACCGCGAACCCTCCAAGCTTTCGGGCGGCGAGCAGCAGCGCGTCGCCATCGCCCGCGCCATCGTCACCGCGCCCGAAATCCTGCTGGCCGACGAGCCGACCGGCAACCTCGACACCGCCCGCTCGGTGGAGATCATGGAACTGATCACGCGGCTGAACCGCGATGAGGGGCTGACCGTCATCATGGTCACCCACGAACCGGACATGGCCGCCTATGCCGACCGCGTGGTGCGTTTCGTCGACGGCCTGATCGAAAGCGACGTCACGCGACCGGCGCACGACCGCATCCGGCTTGAGGAGCAAGGGCATGTTTCGTGAAACCGTGCTTCAGGCGCTTGCCGCGATCCTGCGCAACGCCATGCGTTCCTTCCTCACCGTGCTCGGCGTCATCATCGGCGTCGCGGCGGTCATCGCCATGGTCACCATCGGACGCGGCTCCACGGTCCAGATCGAATCCGACGTCTCCAAGCTCGGGACCAACCTCTTGATGGTGCGTCCCGGATTGAGCCGGGGTCCGCCCGGCACGGGCCGTCCGGCCACCCCCTTCACCATGAAGGATATCGACGCCATCGCCCAGCAGGTGCCCGGCGTCGAGGCGGTTGCCCCGATGAATTCGCAGACCATGACCGTCGTTGCCGGCAACGAGAACCACACCGGCCAGGTGACAGGCACCGACAATGCCTTCTTCACGACGCGTGACTGGGACCTCGCGGAGGGCCGTGAATTCTTCGAAAGCGAGATCCGCTCCGGCGCGGCCGTGTGCATCCTTGGCGAAACCGTGCGGGAGGAACTGTTCGGCGGCGGCAATCCGCTGGGCGAGACGGTGCGGCTCGAACAGATCGCCTGCCGCGTGATCGGGCTCCTGACGGAAAAGGGCGCTTCCGCCTTCGGTTCCGACCAGGACGACATCCTGCTCATGCCGGTACGCACCTTCATGCGCCGCGTATCGGGCAAACAGGACGTGACGACCATCTTCGTCGGCGTGGAGCAGGGCGTGTCCACCGCCAGGGTCCAGACGGCCATCGAGGTGCTGATGCGCGAGCGCCGCCGTGTCCGGCCCGGCGACGAGGACAATTTCATGGTCATGGACACCAAGGAACTCTCCTCCATGCTGACCGGCATCACCGGCGTGATGACCGGCCTGCTCTCCGCCGTGGCCGCCGTCAGCCTGCTCGTCGGCGGCATCGGCATCATGAACATCATGCTGGTCAGCGTCACCGAGCGCACCCGCGAGATCGGCATCCGGCTGGCCATCGGCGCCACGGAGGGCCAGGTGCTCATGCAGTTCCTTGTCGAGGCCGTGGTGCTGTCGCTGATCGGCGGCCTGATCGGCATCGTAGCCGGGCTTGGCCTGGGCTATGCGGGGTCGGTCTTCATGCGCGTGCCATTCTCGCCGGACTGGGGCGTGGTGGCGCTGGCCTTCGTCTTTTCGGCCTTCATCGGCATCGTCTTCGGCTATTTCCCGGCGCGCCGCGCCGCGCGGCTGGATCCCATCGAGGCCCTGCATCACGAATAGGAACGGGAAACGACCCCGAGGAGAAAGCCCATGTTCATGCCCCCGCGCACCCTCATTGCCGCAGCCGCCTGCCTGTTCGCGCTCCCCGCGCTTGCCGCCCTGTCGCCCTGGTACCAGCGCCAGAAGGAACTGGAGCGCATCATTGCCGACGGGCGCGTGATGGAAGCGCTGGACTCCGAGCCGATCGATGCCATCGAGAGGACGGACGAGGACGAGTACCGCGTCTATGCCGGCGACTGCGCCGTGATGGTGACGATCGTCGATGTTCCGGGCGGCGAGGATGTCATGGGCCCGCGCCGCTTCGATCTTGAGGTCGGTGAGGCCGACTGCGGCGAGTAGGCCGCCAGCCGCCGTCGGGGCGAGCGCGTTTCGCCGCTTCCCCGGCACTGTCCGGCTTGCGGGAAGCGGTTTTGCCTTGCTTTTCGGTGCGCCCGCCCTAAGCCTTTGCGCGTTGCTGGAGAGGGGAAAACATGACGAGCAGCGCGTCCGGCCAGCCGGTCTTTCTTGGAATCGATACCGGCGGCACCTATACCGACGCCGTGCTCTGGCGCGAGGGCGGCGGCGTCATCGCCCGGGCCAAGGCACTGACAACACGCCGGGATCTCGCCATCGGCATCGCCGGTGCGGCGCGCGCGGTGATCGCCGAGAGCGGTATCGCCCCGTCGGAAATCGCGCTCGCTTCCTTGTCCACCACCCTCGCCACCAACGCGCTGGTGGAAGGACAGGGCGCGCCCGCCGCGCTCGTCATGATCGGCTTCGAGCCGGCCGACCTGGAACGCGACGGGCTTGCCCGCGCACTGGGTGGCGATCCGGTGGTCTTCTGCCCCGGCGGCCACGACATCCACGCCCGTCCGCGCCCGCTCGATCTGGGGCCGCTGGAAGCGGTGCTGGACGACTGGGCGGCCACCCGCGCCGGCGTGGCGGTGGCGGGCCTCTTCGCGGTGCGCAATTCCGCCCATGAAGAGGCAGCGGCCCGGCTGGTCGCCGAACGCACGGGCCTGCCCGTCACCTGCTCGCATCACCTGACATCCAGGCTCGGCGGTCCCCGCCGTGCGCTCACGACGCTGCTCAATGCCCGCCTCGTGCCGATGATCGGCGCGCTGCTCGATGCCATGGAGCGCTTTCTCGCAGAGGAAGGCATCGCCGCGCCGCTCATGGTGGTGCGCGGCGATGGCGCGCTTGTTTCCGCCGCCTTCGCAAGGCAGCGTCCCATCGAGACCATCCTGTCGGGCCCCGCGGCAAGCCTTGCCGGCGCACGCGCGCTGACGGGGCTGGGCGATGCCTTCGTCTCCGACATCGGCGGCACGACGACCGATGTCGCCGTGCTCGACAAGGGCCTGCCTCGCCTCGATCCGGAAGGCGCCATGGTCGGCGGCTGGCGCACCATGGTCGAGGCCGTGGCCATGCGCACCTTCGGCCTTGGTGGCGATTCCGAAATCACGCTCGCCGACGGGGCGCTGGAAGCAGAACTCGTGCTCGGGCCGCGCAGGCTCATCCCGCTTTCGCTGGCTGAAACCCTCTTTCCGGGCCGCATCGCGCCGATGCTGGAGCGTCAGCTTGCCGCCAGCCGGCCCTCACGCCAGGACGGACGCTTCGCCTGGGCCACCGGGCTTGGCCAAGCCGAAGGCCTGGGCCGGTCCGAGGCGCGGCTTCTCGACCTGCTGACCGCCGAGCCGCAGCCGCTCGATCGCCTGCTGACGGCCCTGCCCATGACCAATGCGCTTGCAAGGCTGGTCGCCGGCGGCCTCGCCCATGTCGCCGGCTTCACCCCGTCCGATGCGGCCCATGCGGCGGGACTGCAGGACAACTGGAACACCGATGCCGCCCGGCTGGGCACCGCGCTTTTCATGCGCAGGAAGGACGGGCGCGGCCGCCCGCTCGCCGCCTCCATCGAGGAGATGGCGAACCGCGTGCTCGCCGCCGTCACCCGGCGATCCGCCGAGGTCATTCTCGAAACGGCACTGGTCGAGGACGGTCTGGACGGCGCGGCCATGATGGCCCATCCGCTGGCCCAGCGTGCACTGGACCGGACGGACGGCTTCGTCCATGCCGCACTGTCGCTGGACCGGCCCGTCATCGGGCTGGGCGCCTCCGCCGGCCTTCATTACGCGAAACTGAGACGTCACACCGGCGCCGAGGTGATTGTGCCGGCCGATGCCGGTGTCGCCAATGCCGTCGGCGCGGTGGCCGGGCAGGTGCGCCTCACCGCCAGCGCGGAAGTGGCCCCGCTCGCCAATGGCCGTTTCCGGGTGATGATCGGCGACCATGTCGCGGATTTCGACACCGAGACCGAAGCCCTCGACCATGCCGGCGAACGGGCTGCCGCAATCGCCGTGGAACTGGCCCTTTCGGCCGGTGCGGCGCAAGCCCAGGCGGTCGTCACGCGCGATATCAGGGCCAGCGAACTGGAGGGCCAGCGCTTCCTCGTCGCCGCGACGGTCAGCGCCACCGCATCGGGCCGTCCGCGCCTGGCCTCCGGCTGACACCCGGCGGCGGGCGAAAAGCATATTTTCCGAAATGGAGAAAGTGCTTTCGACTTTCGCCGATTGACGGAAAAGCCCTGCGCGTGTTCTTGAACGGCGAGCGTGGCGCCCATGCGCCTGACGGACCAATCGAGGAGGCCCCCATGACCGGACGCGTCACCCGCAACGGCTTGCAGATCGACAGGCAATTGCACGACTTCATCGTGGAGAGGGCCATGCCCGGAACCGGTGTCGAGCCGGATGCCTTCTTCGCCGGTTTCGGCGCCGCGGTTGCCGATCTTGCCCCGAAGAACCGCGCGCTTCTCGCAAAACGCGACGCCCTTCAGGCGAAGCTCGACGCCTGGTATCGCGAGAACGGCGCGCCTGCCGACATGGACGCCTACAAGGATTTCCTGCGTGAGATCGGCTACCTGCTGCCCGAGGGCCCGGCCTTCCAGGTCGAGACCTCCAATGTCGATCCCGAGATTGCCTCGGTCGCCGGTCCGCAGCTTGTCGTGCCGATCATGAATGCCCGCTTCGCCCTGAACGCCGCCAATGCCCGCTGGGGTTCGCTTTATGACGCGCTCTACGGCACCGATGCGCTGGGCGACAAGCCGGAGGCCGGCGGCTACGACCCCGAACGCGGCGCCCGTGTCATCGCCTGGGCAAAGGCCTTCCTCGATGACAGCGCGCCGCTGGAAGGGGCAAGCTGGTCCGATGCCACAGGCTTCGCGGTCGAGGACGGCAAGCTGGTCGTGAAGACCGCCGACGGCGCGACCCGGCTGAAGGATGCCGGCCAGTTTGCCGGCCATGTCGGCGACGCGGCCGATCCCTCCGAGATCATCACGGTGCGCAACGGCATGCATGCCCGCGTCGTCATCGACGCCGGCCACCCCATTGGCAGCACCGACCCGGCGCATGTCGCCGACGTGGTGCTGGAATCGGCGCTCACCACCATCATGGACTGCGAGGATTCCGTCGCCGCCGTCGATGCCGAGGACAAGGTGCTGGTCTATTCCAACTGGCTCGGCCTCATGCAGGGCAATCTGGAGGAGACCTTCCAGAAGGGCGGCAAGACGATGACGCGCCGCATGGCTCCGGATGTGTCCTTTACCGCGCCGGATGGTTCTGCGGCCACGCTCAAGGGCCGCTCGCTGATGCTCATCCGCAATGTCGGCCACCTGATGACCAATCCCGCCATCCTGCTGGAGGACGGGTCGGAAATCCCCGAGGGCATCATGGACGCCTTCGTGACCGCGCTGATCGCCCTGCACGACATCGGCCCGGCCGGACGCCGCGCCAATAGCGCCGCCGGCTCCATGTACGTGGTCAAGCCGAAGATGCACGGGCCGGAAGAGGTGGCCTTCGCCGTCGAACTCTTCTCCCGCGTCGAACAGGTCCTCGGCATGGCGCCAGACACCATGAAGATGGGCATCATGGACGAGGAGCGCCGCACGACGGTCAACCTCAAGGAATGCATCCGCGCGGCGAAGTCGCGCGTCGTCTTCATCAACACCGGTTTCCTCGACCGCACCGGCGACGAGATGCACACCTCCATGGAAGCCGGCCCGATGATCCGCAAGGGCGACATGAAGACAGCCGCGTGGATCCAGGCCTATGAGAACTGGAATGTCGACGTCGGGCTGGAGTGCGGGCTGAACGGCCATGCCCAGATCGGCAAGGGCATGTGGGCCATGCCCGACCTCATGCATGCCATGCTGGAACAGAAGATCGGTCATCCGAAGGCCGGCGCCAACACCGCCTGGGTGCCGAGCCCGACCGCCGCCACCCTGCACGCCACCCACTATCACAAGGTCGACGTGGCCGGGGTGCAGGAAGGCCTGAAGAGCCGCGGCCGCGCCAAGCTGGACGACATCCTGTCGGTTCCGGTGGCCGTCCGCCCGAACTGGTCGGAAGAGGACAAGCTGGCCGAATTGCGCAACAATGCCCAGGGCATCCTGGGTTATGTCGTGCGCTGGGTCGACCAGGGCGTCGGCTGTTCCAAGGTGCCAGACATCAACGACGTCGGGCTGATGGAGGACCGCGCCACGCTGCGCATCTCGTCCCAGCATATCGCCAACTGGCTGCATCACGGCGTGGTGACCCGGGAACAGGTGATGGACGTCATGAAGGAAATGGCCGCCGTCGTCGACCGCCAGAATGCCGGCGATCCGGCCTATGTGCCCATGGCGCCGGGCTTTGATGGCATTGCCTTCAAGGCCGCCTGCGATCTCGTCTTCGAAGGGCTGGCCCAGCCCAACGGCTATACCGAGCCGGTGCTGCACCGCCGCAGGCTGGAACTCAAGGCGCAGCGCGCGGCCGGCTGAACCAAAGGCAAGGAGGTGAGACGGCGCGGGGCTCCCGTGCCTCTTCCCCGGCTTTGGCGTGGTTGGGCTCAAAGCCCCGGCCTTCGTCCTCAGAGCATGGTGCGCAGGCTTTCCAGCGTCCGGCGTGTCGTGTCCAGCGCGCTGGCCGAAAAGCGTCCGGCGAGATTGAGCATGAAGCGGCTTTCGCGCATCCGTGCCTGGTCCACGGTCTTGTAGCCCTCGTCGGTGACGGCGGCGAGCCGGGAACGCCTGTGCGCCGGGTTGGCGCCCCATGCGATCAGCCCTTTCGCCTCCAGCCCGTTGCACACCTGCTGCACATGCTGCCGGCTTACACCCTGGGCCCGCGCCAGGTCCGGCACGGTCGCCGCGCCATCGTCGGCCAGCCGCTCCAGCACCGTCAGGTCGGAACGGTTGACGCCCGCCTCCTCGTGCAACCTTTGATAGGCGCCGGCCAGGTCGGCCGGCACGATCCGCAGCAGGGTCAGGAGGGCGGCGAGGTCTTGTTCGCGAGTAGGACGCATGATCCATGCATCCACGATGACAATGGTCTTGTCAAATACAGGACTGCTTGCCTGCCTGCCCCGTTCAGCCGTTCAGCCGTTCACCTTGACCGGCGCGCCGCTCGACATCTCGATGCCGATATAGGGGAGCTTGGCGTTCTTCCATGCGGCGAAACCGCCTTCCATGTGCGCCAGCGGCGAAAGACCGGCCGCCCCCATCTTCTCGCACATCTTGCCCGAGCGCACGCCGGAGCCGCAATGCAGCACGATGCGCTTGCCATCCTGCGTTGGCAGGGACTCGGGCTTGAAGAACGACATGGGCATCAGGAGCGCGCCCTCGATATGCTCCATCATGAATTCCGGCGGTGTGCGCACGTCGATCAGCACGATCTCGCCGGCATCCAGCGCGTCCTTCACCTGCTGCGGCGTCCAGTTTTCCACGTTGCTCATGAAATGCTCCGTTGATGATTCGCTTTGTTGGGAAACCGGCTGCTAGGATACCGCCGTGTCGATCGTGTGACGCTGGCGCCGGTTCCGGACGGGCGAAGACCGGGCGCCCCGGCGCCCGGTCTCCGTTTCGCCGGAGTTCGCCCCCGCGTTCAGGGCTTGATATAGCTGTAGCCCTGCTCCTGCAGTTCCATCAGGCGCACGACGCCGGAAGGAACCACCTTTGCTTCGGCGAGCAGTTCCGGCTTGCTGCCGGACTTGCGTTCCATGGCTGCCATCGTGTTGGCGCAGGCGGAGAAATGCATCGTTCCGTCCGCTTCCATCGACATCGCGGAAATGCGGTCCTTCACCGGGCTGTCGGCCATGAACATGTGCAGGCCCGGACCGTAGGTCACGATTTCCACATCCACGGTTTCACCCTTGCCGGCGTAATAGGCCTGCAGGTTCTTTGCGTTGTTGAGCGCCAGGTTCATCACCGCCGGATCGTTGGCGTTCACCTGGATGGCGACCTTGTGCGCGGCCTCCGCGAGCGCCGCCGACCAGGAACCGAGCGCCAGCGCCGCAGCCAGGCCGAATGTGGCCAATCTTTTCATGTTTCAGTCCTCCCTCTGAAATATAGCTTTTTGCGCATGTGACGATACAGCAAAGCGCGCTGCTGGCAAGCGCCATGACGCTGCCGCTTGCAAGCCTTGGCCAGGGCGCCGGCAGCCGTTCGCGCGCTTGCCGCGCGCCTCGCTTTCGGCTACCGGCTTTTCCATGACGCTGCTTGCCATCGACACTGCCGCCAATCTCTGCGCCGCCTGCCTGGCCGATGCCGCGACGGGTGCGGTCCTGGGCGTCGATGCGCGAGACATCGGCAAGGGTCATGCGGAACAGTTGATGGAGGTGATCGGCACCGCCATGGGCCGTGCCGGAAAGGGCTGGGAGGACCTCACGCGACTGGCCGTCACCGTCGGGCCGGGTTCCTTCACCGGCATTCGCGTCGGTGTTGCGGCGGCGCGCGGGCTGGCATTGGCGCTGGACCTGCCGCTCACGGGCATCACCACGCTGGAGGCACTGGCCGCGCAGACGCGGATACGGCATCCCGGCCTCCCCGTCCTTGCCGCTCTCGATGCGCGCCGCGGCGAGGTCTACGCGCAGGTTTTCGACGCCGATGGCCGGCCGCTGGACGGTCCGCGCGCCATGACCGTCGCGGCGGCAGGGGAAATGGTTGCCGGCGGCATGGCGCTGTGCGGTTCGGCAGCGAGGCTTCTGGCCGAGGCATCGGGTGCGTCCGGCCTCGATTTCGGGCCGGAGGATGCCGCACCGGACATTACCGCGGTCGCCGCGCTTGCTGCCCGGCGCCCGGCGGCGGAGGAAAAGCCGAAACCGCTCTACCTGCGCGGCGCGGATGCCAGGCCGCAGGAGGGTTTCGCCTTGCCTCGGAGGCCCGGCTGACGATGTGGGGATGGCCCGGCTTCTTTGCGAAAAATTTCGTCGTGGTCCCGGCCGGGATCGAGGCCGCGCAGGCCATGGCGCGCCTTCACGAAGAGGATTTCATCCGCCCGTGGACCGACGGGGAATTCCTGCAACTGCTCAAGCAGGACACGGTCTTCGCCTTCGTCGCCTGCCAGGAAGGCAAGGGCAGCGGACAGCCTGCCGGCTTCGTTCTGGCCAGGCTTGCCGCGGGCGAGGCCGAAATCCTGACGATCGCCGTGGCGCGCGCCTTCCGGCGGCGCGGTATCGGGCGCCTGCTCATGGACGCGGTCATGCGCAAGCTGCATGGCGAACGCGCTGAAAGCCTGTTCCTTGAAGTCGACGAGACCAACGCCGCGGCCATCGCGCTTTACCGGCGCTTCGGGTTCCGCAAGGTCGGCGAACGCAAGGCCTACTACGAAGCCGGAAACGGGCGCCGCAACAGTGCCATCGTCATGCGGGTGGATTTCCGGTGAGCGCCTTTCCGGGAGAGGAGGCGGCCACGCCGGCCGTCCTCAGGGGCTTGCGCCTCGCCCTGGCCGTCCTCGTGGCTTTCGGCGTGACGCTCGTCCTGCTGCCGGTCCAGCTTCCCGCAATGGCCTTCAAGTGGCCGGTCGCCCGGCGCATCCCGCAGCTCTGGTACCGGCTTGTCCTGCCCTTCCTCGGCATCCGGGTTTCCGTCCAGGGCACGTTCCTGAAGGCACGGCCGCTGCTCGTCGTCGCCAACCACGTCTCCTGGACCGATATCCTCGTCCTCGGTTCGGCCGCCCCGGTGGCTTTTGTCGCCAAGGCCGACATGCGCCACTGGCCCGTCGTCAAGCACCTGGCACGGCTGGCGCGCACCATCTTCGTGGAGCGTGAGCGCCGCCACAAGTCCGCCCAGCAGGCCGGTGAGATGGCGCTTCGCCTCGCCGGCGGCGATCCGGTCGCCCTCTTTGCGGAAGGCACGACCGGCGACGGCAACTACCTGTTCCCGTTCAAGAGCGCGCTGTTGTCGGCGGCAAGCCGCACCATAGCGGAGACCGGCGTCAACGAGGTCTTCGTGCAGCCCGTGGCGCTGGTCTATGCCCGCCATCACGGCCTTCCGGCCGGCCGCAAGGACCAGGCCGCGCTGTCCTGGATCGGCGACGAGGATCTTGCCCCCCACCTCATGCGCATCGTCGGAGACGGCGGTGTCGACGCCGAGGTGATTGTCGGCGAGGCCATCGCGTTTACCGCCGGGTCCGACCGCAAGGCCGTGACCCGGGAGCTGGAAGCGCGTGTGCGCGCCATGATGGTGGAGCGCCGCCGGTCGGCCGGAATTCCCCTGCAATCGTGATCCGCCTTTATCGGAAAATCCTGTATTTCGCCTGCCTATTGGACTAAGGAAGCCTCATGACGACTGAGACGATCGACAAGCAGGGCGGGATCCCGGCTGCGGGCACCGCCGGTCACGGGCAGAAAAAGGTCTATGTGAAGACCTATGGCTGCCAGATGAATGTCTATGACAGCCAGCGCATGGCCGATGCGCTGGCCGCCGAAGGCTACGCGGAAGCCGCGTCCCCGGAAGAGGCGGACCTCGTCCTGCTCAACACCTGCCATATCCGTGAAAAGGCCGCAGAGAAGGTCTATTCCGAACTGGGCCGTCTGCGCCAGCTGAAGGACGGGCGCAGGGCGCAGGGCGCCGACCTCGTCATCGGCGTCACCGGCTGTGTCGCCCAGGCCGAAGGTGCGGAGATCATGCGCCGTCAGCCCGCCGTCGATCTGGTCGCCGGTCCGCAGACCTATCACCGGCTCCCCGAATTCGTGCGCCAGGCCCGGGCCGGCGTGCGGTCCGTCGAGACCGACTTTCCCGCCGAGGACAAGTTCGAGCACCTGCCCGCCGCCGACCGAAGGCGCGTCCAGGCGCGCGGCGTGACCGCCTTTCTCACGGTCCAGGAAGGCTGCGACAAGTTCTGCACCTTCTGCGTTGTGCCTTATACGCGCGGGGCGGAGATATCACGGCCGGTGGCGCAGATCGTGGCCGAGGCCCGCCAGCTTGCCGAAGCGGGCGTGCGCGAGATCACCCTGCTCGGCCAGAACGTCAATGCCTGGCATGGCGAAGGCCCGGACGGCAGGGAATGGGGCCTCGGGCAACTGCTCTTCGCGCTGGCCGGAATCGACGGGCTGGAGCGGCTGCGCTACACCACCAGCCACCCGCGCGACATGGACGACGCGCTGATCGCCGCCCATCGCGACCTGCCCGCGCTGATGCCCTATCTGCATCTGCCCGTGCAGGCCGGGTCCGACCGCATCCTCAAGGCCATGAACCGCAAGCACACCGGCGACGATTACCGCCGGCTCGTCGACCGCATCCGTGCCGCACGGCCGGACATCGCGCTGTCGGGTGATTTCATCGTCGGCTTTCCCGGCGAGACGGACGCGGATTTCGAGGACACGATGCGCCTGATCCGCGACGTGACCTATGCCCAGGCCTTCTCCTTCAAGTATTCCCCGCGCCCCGGCACGCCCGGCGCCGATCTTCCCGGCCAGGTGCCCGCGCAGGTCAAGGACGAACGGTTGCAGGCGCTCCAGGCACTCCTCTCGGAGCAGCAGGCCGCCTTCGCCGCCTCGCTGGTCGGCCGCACCATGGACGTGCTGGTGGAAAAGCCCGGCCGCCATGATGGCCAGAAGGTCGGCCGCAGCCCCTGGCTCCAGCCGGTGATTCTTGATGAAACCGCCATCGAAATCGGTGACATTGTGAAAGTGCGAATCACGAAGGCCGGCTCCAACAGCCTTTTCGGGTCAAGGGTCGCGGCCAGTTGACGAGGAGAATTCGTTGACCGCTTCAAGCGAACTGAAGCAGATCCCCGCCGGCGCCTCCGACATGGCGCACATTGTCCTGACCTTCGACAACAACCGTCTGGCCTCGGCGCTGTACGGCCAGTTCGACCAGAACCTGGCCCGTATCGAGCAGAAGCTGGGTGTCGACATCCGCTCGAAGGGCAACCAGGTCGCCGTCAAGGGACCGCCGGGTTCGGCCGAACAGGCCCGCCGCACGCTCGACTACCTCTACGGCCTCCTGCAGAAGGGCGCCGAGGTGGAAGCCTCCGATGTCGACGGGGCCATCCGCATGGCCATCGCCGCCGATGACCAGTTGCAACTGCCGACCATGGAGACCGGCGGCAAGCTCGCGGCTGCCCAGATTTCCACGCGCAAGCGGACCATCCACGCCCGCACCCCCAACCAGGATGCCTACATGCGCGCCCTGGACCGTTCCGAACTGGTTTTCGGCATCGGTCCGGCCGGCACCGGCAAGACCTATCTGGCCGTCGCCCACGCCGCCATGCTGCTGGAGCGTGGCCAGGTCGAGCGCGTGATCCTGTCGCGCCCGGCCGTGGAGGCGGGCGAGCGGCTCGGCTTCCTGCCCGGCGACATGAAGGAAAAGGTCGACCCCTATCTGCGCCCGCTCTACGACGCGCTCTATGACATGATGCCCGCCGACAAGGTGGAACGCGCATTGGCCGCCGGCGTCATCGAGATCGCACCGCTGGCCTTCATGCGCGGGCGCACGCTCGCCCATTGCGCGGTGATCCTGGACGAGGCGCAGAACACCACGTCGATGCAGATGAAGATGTTCCTGACGCGCCTGGGCGAGGGTGCGCGCATGATCGTGACCGGCGACCCGAGCCAGATCGACCTGCCGCCCAACGTCAAGTCGGGGCTGGTGGAGGCGCTGCGTGTGCTGACCGGCGTGCCGGGCATCGTTACCGTGCGCTTCAACGAAAAGGACGTGGTGCGCCATCCGCTTGTCGCCGAAATCGTCAAGGCATACGATGCGGACACGGCCGGCCGGACGCCGGTCCGGGCGGCTAGACCACCCGAAGAGGCGGATTGAACGCGCTCATGACGGCTGCACTGCCGGAAATGGACATCATGATCGAGGACGACGGCTGGCTGCCGGAGGAGCAGCTCGCCGCACTGTCGCGCCGTGCCGTCGCGGCCGTGCTCAACCGGCTCGACCGCGATGCCGCAGGCTGCGAACTCAGCCTCGTCTTCACCGGCGACGAGGCCATCCGCGGCCTCAACGGGCAATGGCGCGGCCAGGACAAGGCGACCAATGTCCTGTCCTTTCCGGCCTTCGACCTGGCGCCGGGCGATCCGTTTCCACCGGTCCTCGGCGACATCGTGATTGCCCGTGAGACGGTCGAGCGCGAGGCGGCACTGGACAACAAGCCTTTTGATCACCATCTCACGCATCTGGTGATTCATGGTTTTCTTCATCTTTTGGGATATGATCATCTCGAAGACGAAGACGCCGAAGAAATGGAAGGCCTCGAGACCGCCATCCTGGAGGATCTCGGCATCCCCGATCCCTATGCGGACGGGGAGAGCGGGCCAGCGAAGGAAAGATGAACGACCGACAAGCGGCGGCAGGCGCGCCGAAACCAGCCGAACCTCAACAGGAGCCCCCCAGTCCGGGGCAGGAAGCCGAATCCGCGCGTAACCGGCCATTGCTGCGCCGGATTGCAGAGGCATTTCGCCCGCGCAACACCTCCAGCCTGCGCGAGGACCTGACCGACGCGCTGGCCGGCGAGGACGGCCACATGCACGCCTTCACGCCCGAAGAGCGCGCCATGCTGAACAACATCCTCACCCTGCGCGAATTGCGGGTGGAGGACGTCATGGTGCCGCGCGCCGAGATCGACGCGGTGGATCTGTCCACCACGCTGGGCGAACTTCTCGTGGCGCTGGAAAACTCCGGGCATTCGCGCCTGCCGGTCTATCACGAGACGCTGGACGACCCGCGCGGCATGATCCACATCCGCGACGTGCTGAACCACATCACGCGCTTGGCCCGCGGCAAGCGGCGCGGACGACCGCGCAAGGAGTCCGCCCAGCGTCCGGCGGATCTGGACCTTTCCGTCGTGGAACTGTCGCGCCCTGTTTCAGAACTCTCCGTCATCCGTCCGGTTCTCTTCGTGCCGCCGTCCATGTTCGCCGCCGACCTGATGGCGCGCATGCGCGCCGCGCGCATCCAGATGGCCCTGGTCATCGACGAATATGGCGGGACCGACGGTCTCGTCTCGCTCGAAGACATCGTGGAGATGGTGGTCGGCGACATCGAGGACGAACACGACGACGACGAACCGATGGTGACCCGCACCGAGGACGGCGTCTTCGTCGTCGATGCCCGCGCCGAGATCGACGAGGTCGCGCGCATGATCGGCAGCGGCTTTTCCGCCGGGGAGCACGAGGAAGACGTCGATACGGTCGGTGGCATGATCTTCAACACGCTGGGCCGGGTGCCGGTGCGCGGCGAGGTGGTCCAGGCCATTCCGGGCTTCGAGTTCCATGTGCTGGACGCCGATCCGCGCCGGGTCAAGCGTGTGCGGATCGTGCAGGTGCGCGCCGGTCACGGCCGTCGCAGGCAGCCGCAGAAGGCGCCAGGCGCCGGTGCGCCTCCGCAGCCCGTTGCCGGAGCGCCGGAACCGGCCAATGAACAGTCCGGCGAACCGTCGAGGGAGCCGTCAATCGAGCCCTCCGCAGCGCCTGCGCGCGAGGCCACCGGTTCCTAGGGCCGGCCATGGCCTGCAGGCGGGCGTCCGGTCCGTCGTCCGCGGGCTGGCCGCACGGCTGCGGCCGTGACGATTCAATCTTCGGCCGAAATACTCTAAGTCTGGTTGACCGTGATTCGCGTTTGGATCGCGGCGCAACGACGCGGGAGCTCCATGGAGCGGCTGGCAGGCAGGATCGTCCTCTTGTGGGGCTGGAAGCGGCGTGCCGCGGCATTCGCGGCAGGCGCCCTGGCCGTGCTGTCGCAGCCGCCCTACGATTTCTTCGCGGTCTGTTTCATCGCCTTTCCGGTGCTCGTCTGGCTGCTCGACGGGGCGGCCGGCGATGGTGGCCGCGGTTTCCTGTCACGCGTCCTTCCCTTCTTCGCCACCGGCTGGTGGTTCGGTTTCGGCTACTTCGTCGCCGGGTTGTGGTGGATCGGGCGGGCCCTTCTCGTGGAAGCCGACGCCCATGCCTGGGCCATGCCCTTCGCGGTGCTGGGCCTTCCGACGGTCCTCGCGCTGTTCTTCGGCCTCGCCTGCGCCCTGGCCAGCGCGCTCTGGCGTCACGATCTGGGCCGCATCTTCGCCCTTGCCTTCGGCTTCGGCGTTGCCGAATGGCTCCGCGCGGTCGCCTTTACGGGCTTTCCCTGGAACCCGGTCGGCCAGGCCGCCATGCCGGTTCCGGTTCTCATGCAGAGCGCATCGGTCATCGGCATCCTCGGCGTCAATACGCTTGCCGTCTATGTCTTCGCGGCGCCGGCGCTGCTGGCGGGCCGTGCCTGGCGCGAGACCGGCCTGGTCCTCGCCTTCATACTCGCCATCGTCCATGCCGGTTTCGGCTACTGGCGGTTGAGCCGCCCGGAACCGGCGGACCTGCCGGCCGTCTCCGTTCGCCTGGTCCAGCCGTCCATCGACCAGGCGATGAAATGGAACCCGGAAACGCGCAATGCGATCTTCGAGACCTATCTGGAGATGACCAGGCGCAAGCCGGACGCGGGCGAATCCGCCCCGCAACTCGTCATCTGGCCGGAAACCTCCGTCCCCTGGCTGCTGACCGAACGGCCCGAAGTGCTTTCGGCCATCGCCGGGGCGCTCCAGCCCGGACAGGTGCTGCTTGCCGGTGCCGTCAGGGCCGAGGGTGACGTCGAAAGCCCCTCCGCGCGCTTCTACAATTCCGTCACCGCGATCAATGGCGAAGGTGAGATCATCAGCGCCGCCGACAAGATGCATCTCGTCCCCTTCGGCGAATACCTGCCGCTGTCGGACCTGTTGACTTCGCTGGGCCTGACGCAGTTCGTCAACGCCCCGGGGCAGTTCACGCCGGCGCCGGGCCGCCGCACCCTGGACCTTCCGGGCGGGGTGACCGCCCTGCCGCTCGTTTGCTACGAGATCATCTTTCCGCTTGAAGCCGGAGAGGCGGCCGGCAATGCCCCGAACCTCATCGTCAACGTGACGAATGACGCCTGGTACGGGCGTACCCCCGGCCCGTGGCAGCATTTCCGCCAGGCCCAGATACGCGCGGTGGAACTGGGCCTGCCGCTTCTCAGGGCGGCCAACAACGGCATCAGCGCCTATGTTGACGGGAAGGGCCGCGTCATCGATGCCCTCGCGCTCGATTCGGTGGCCAACCTTGACGTGAAGGTGCCGCTGCGGACTGTTGACGGATCAGGAGGCAATAATTTAGTGAACAGTGCGTTCGCTATTGTGATAACCTTCCTCCTGGCCGCCTTTTTTGCCTTTTTGGCGAGAATCCGGCCGAATTGACACTCTGGCGAAAGCAGGGTCATAGTGCAACCTCCGGCATAGGACGGCTGACCGCGAAATTCATGCATGTGGGGGCATGCGGATCGCCAGGGTCTCTCACCGGGTAACAAACCGAACAAACGGCCGTGGCGCACGGCGAGGACAAAATGGCAGAGAACAAGAAGAAACCGAACCCGATCGACATCCATGTCGGCAGCCGGATCCGGCTGCGCCGGAACATGCTTGGCATGAGCCAGGAGAAGCTGGGCGAAAGCCTGGGCATCACGTTCCAGCAGATCCAGAAATACGAAAAGGGCACCAATCGCGTCGGCGCCAGCCGCCTGCAGGCGATATCGGATGTCCTGCAGGTGCCGGTCGCCTTCTTTTTCGAGGATGCGCCGGGTCAGTCGGGACCCACGGAAGGACTGGCCGAGGACAATTCGACCTCCTATGTCGTCGATTTCCTCAACTCGACGGAAGGCCTCCAGCTCAACCGCGCCTTCGTGAAGATTTCCGATCCCAAGGTGCGCCGCAAGGTCATCGACCTTGTCCGCACCCTCGGCGACGCCGACACCGAATGAGGCACCGTGCCCGGTGCGGGACGATCATTTTTCGCTGAACAATGTTGCGAAGCTGCAACGTCAGGCCGTTTGCGGGTTTTGAAATCCGCAAACGGTTGACGGATATCTGCGCTGTTGGCACAAGGCGTCCGCCCGGCGCGACCGCGATGGTGCGCCGTTTTTCTTGAGGGGATCTCCCATGGCGCGTGCAGACTACATCTTCACAAGTGAATCCGTATCCGAAGGCCATCCCGACAAGGTATGCGACCGCATTTCCGACGAGATTGTCGACCTGGTCTATCGCGAGGCGAAGAAGACCGGGACCGATCCCTGGTCGGTACGCGTGGCCTGCGAGACCCTGGCGACGACCAACCGTGTCGTGATCGCCGGCGAGGTCCGCGTCCCCGATTCGCTCATGAAGAAGGACAAGGACGGAAACATCCTTTTCAACAAGCGCGGCGA
The DNA here is from genome assembly GCF_046506625.1 of Zhengella sedimenti. NCBI lineage: Bacteria > Pseudomonadati > Pseudomonadota > Alphaproteobacteria > Hyphomicrobiales > Notoacmeibacteraceae > Zhengella > Zhengella sedimenti. The sequence continues at coordinate 95,304 of NZ_JBKFFP010000001.1, read as the reverse complement.
ACCGGTGATCAACCCCGCAAAGTTCAAGTCCGCGGCGCGCAAGGCCATCCGCTCCATCGGTTATGAACAGGACGATTTTCACTGGAAGACGGCGAAGATCGAGGTGCTCCTGCACAGCCAGTCGGCCCATATCGCGCAAGGCGTCGACAGCGCGGCCGACGAGCAGGGTTCCGAAGGCGCCGGCGACCAGGGCATCATGTTCGGCTATGCCTGCGACGAGACGCCCGAACTCATGCCCGCGCCGATCTATTACGCCCACAAGATCCTCGAACGCCTTGCCGCTGCCCGCCATGCCCATGAGGGTGAGGCCGGCCTGCTCGGCCCGGACGCCAAGAGCCAGGTGACGGTGCGCTACGAGGGCGGCAAGCCGGTCGAGGCGGTTTCGATCGTGGTCTCGACCCAGCACATGGACGCCGGCTGGGATTCCGCCAAGGTCCGCTCCGTCGTCGAGCCCTATGTCCGCGAGGCCCTGGGCGATCTGCGCATCGCCGCGGATTGCAAGTGGTACATCAATCCGACCGGCGCCTTCGTGATCGGCGGCCCGGACGGCGATGCCGGCCTGACCGGGCGCAAGATCATCGTCGACACCTATGGCGGCGCCGCGCCCCATGGCGGCGGCGCGTTCTCCGGCAAGGACACCACCAAGGTGGACCGTTCCGCTGCCTATGCCGCGCGCTATCTCGCCAAGAATGTCGTGGCCGCGGGCCTTGCCGAGCGCTGCACGATCCAGCTTTCCTACGCCATCGGCGTGGCCCGGCCGCTGTCCATCTATGTCAACACCCACGACACCGGCAAGGTCGATGACGCGGTCCTGGAAAAGGCGGTGGCGAAGGTCATGGACCTGACGCCGCGCGGCATCCGCAAGCACCTGGACCTCAACAAGCCGATCTACGCGCGCACGGCCGCCTATGGCCATTTCGGCCGCAAGGCCGGCCGCGACGGATCCTTTTCCTGGGAGAAGACCGATCTCGTCAAGGCGCTCAAGGCCGTCGTGAAGGATCTCTGAACGCAACCGGGGCTCAGGGCATGAACGCCGAGCAACGCAAGACGAGGGCGAGCGAAGCCTTCTTCGGCCGCCGCCACGGCAAGACGCTGCGTCCGCGCCAGGCCGAAAGCATGGACGGCACGCTTGCGCGCCTGCGCCTGGACCTCGCGTCTCCCGCGCCGCAACCGCTTGAAACGCTTTTCCATGTGCCGGTCACCGCCGTGCGCCTTGAGATCGGCTTCGGCGGCGGCGAACACCTGCATAATGAGGCCGGCCGTTTTCCCGAAATCGGCTTCATCGGCGTCGAGCCCTTCGTCAACGGCATGGCAAAGCTCTGCCGCCAGCTTGACGACGAGCCCAGGGGGAACCTGAGGCTCTACGACGATGACGCAACCCGCGTGCTCGACTGGCTGCCGCCGGCATCGCTCTCGGGCATCGACCTTTTCTATCCCGATCCCTGGCCCAAGAAACGCCACTGGAAGCGGCGTTTCGTCAATGCGGCCAACCTCGACCGCTTTGCCCGCGTGCTGAAACCCGGCGGACGCTTCCGCTTCGCCTCCGACATCGACACCTATGTCAACTGGACGCTGATCCTCTGCCGCGCCCATCCGGACTTCCGCTGGCAGGCGCAAGTCGCTTCCGACTGGCACACGCCCTATGAGGGCTGGCCGGGCACCCGCTACGAGGCCAAGGCGATCCGCGAGGGCCGCCGGCCTGCCTATCTGACCTTCATCCGCGCCTGACCGCTTGCCCTGGAGACAGGTCACGCCATCTCTGCCGCATGAAAGGCATCGGCAGGAAACGGCATCTCAAGCGGGACGGTCTTCCGGAAAAGACCTGTGCGGCATGCGGCAGGCCCTTTGCGTGGCGGCGCAAATGGGCGCGCGACTGGGACAATGTCCGCTATTGCTCGGATCGCTGCCGCACCCGGCGCACACCGAAAATGCCGCGCTGCGAAGCGCCGTGATCCGGCTGCTTCGGCAAGCCGGCGCCTTGGCGCTTGCGTTTTGCGCTGAACCGGCCTATATCAACCTCGAATTCTTGGTCGCATGACGGAGAGTGGGTCCCGCCGGTCCCGCTCTTTTTTGTTACCCGGCAGGGGGCAGCCGTCTGCGGCTGGCGCCAGAAGGACAGGGAAACCACTTGGAACCTACGGACGACCGCATCGTCAGGGAAACAGGCATCGACGCGCGCATTGCCGCCATCGTCGAGCCGGTGATCGTCGGCATGGGCTTTCGCCTCGTGCGGGTCCGCCTGTCCGGCCAGAACGGGCTGACGCTGCAGATCATGGCAGAACGTCCCGACGGCACGATGACGGTTGAGGACTGCGAGGAACTGTCGCGCGCCATTTCGCCGGCCCTTGACGTCGAAGACCCTGTCGACGGCGCCTATCACCTCGAAATGTCCTCGCCCGGCATCGACCGCCCCATGGTCCGCAAGTCGGATTTTTCTGATTGGCAGGGTCATCTGGTGAAGCTGGAGACGGCGGTCATGGTGGAAGGCCGCAAGCGCTTCAAGGGCCGCATCGCCGCGGTGCGCGAGGACGGGTTCACGCTGGAGCGCGACCAGGCGAGTTATGGCGACGAGCCGGTGGTGGACATCCCCTTCGATACCATTGCCGATGCAAGGCTCGTCCTCACCGACGACCTGATCCGCGACGCGTTGAAGAAGGACAAGGCGGCGCGCAAGGCCCGCAAGAAGAAGGGCGGCGCGGCGGAGAGGCCGTCCGCCGGCGAAACGGACAACGAGGATTGACGGCGTGAAGTCCCGCGACCAGGCGATGCCGGGCGGGATTTCCTCAAGGGAGACCGAACATGGCCATCAGTGCAAACAGGCTTGAACTCATCCAGATCGCCGATGCGGTGGCGCGCGAAAAGTCGATCGACAAGGGCATCGTCATCCAGGCCATGGCGGACGCCATCGGCAAGGCGGCGCGCTCGCGCTACGGCCAGGAGACCAATATCCGCGTCGACATCAACCCGAACACCGGCGAGATGAAGCTGCAGCGCATCATGGACGTGGTCGAGGCGGTCGAGGACTTCTCCACCGAGATCTCGCTGGAGGAGGCGCGCTCGCGCAACCCCGCCGCCGAGATCGGCGACCAGATCGCCGAACAGCTTCCGCCGCTCGATTTCGGCCGCATCGCCGCCCAGTCGGCCAAGCAGGTCATCGTCCAGAAGGTGCGCGAGGCCGAGCGCGACCGGCAGTATGACGAGTACAAGAACCGCATTGGCGAGATCGTCAACGGCACCGTCAAGCGTGTCGAATACGGCAACGTGATCGTTGATCTCGGCCGCGGCGAGGCGATCATCCGCCGCGACGAACTGATCCCGCGCGAGATCTTCAAGTATGGCGACCGCGTGCGCGCCTATATCCATGACGTGCGCCGCGAGCCGCGCGGTCCGCAGATCTTCCTGTCACGCAGCCATCCGCAGTTTATGGCCAAGCTGTTCCAGATGGAAGTGCCGGAGATCTATGACGGCATCATCGAGATCAAGTCGGTCGCCCGCGATCCCGGTTCGCGCGCCAAGATCGCCGTCGTCAGCCGCGATTCCTCCATCGATCCGGTCGGCGCCTGCGTCGGCATGCGCGGCAGCCGCGTCCAGGCCGTGGTGGGCGAACTCCAGGGCGAGAAGATCGACATCATCCCGTGGTCGCCGGATGCCGCCTCGTTCATCGTCAACGCGCTGCAGCCGGCCGAAGTGGCCAAGGTCGTCCTCGACGAGGACGCCGAGCGCATCGAGGTGGTGGTGCCCGACGAGCAGCTGAGCCTGGCCATCGGCCGGCGCGGCCAGAACGTGCGCCTCGCCTCGCAGCTGACCGGCTGGGACATCGACATCCTGACCGAGGAAGAGGAATCGGCACGCCGCCAGAAGGAATTCGTCGAGCGGTCCAACCTGTTCATGGATGCGCTGAACGTGGACGAGATGGTCGGCCAGGTGCTCGCCTCGGAGGGCTTCACCTCCGTCGAGGAAGTTGCCTATGTCGATCTCGACGAGATTTCCTCCATCGACGGCTTCGACGAGGATACCGCGCAGGAAATCCAGAACCGCGCACGCGACTTCCTGGAGGCCATCGAGGCGGAACTTGACGAGAAGCGCCGCGCGCTGGGCGTCGAGGACGAATTGCGCCAGGTGCCGGGCATGACCACCGCGATGATGGCGGCCTGTGGCGAGGATGGCGTCAAGACGATCGAGGACTTCGCCGGCTATGCCGCCGACGACCTGGTCGGCTGGCGCGAGCGAAAGGATGGCGAGACGATCATCCACGACGGCGTCTTCACGCCATTCGGGACGACCCATGCCGAGGCGGAGGAGATGGTCATGGCCGCCCGCGTCATGGCTGGCTGGGTTTCCGAGGCAGATCTCGCCGGCGACGCGCAGGAGGAAGACCTGGTGGAAGATGCCGAGGCTGGCGAAACGCAGCCGGAGGCCCGGGCCTGATGGCCCGGATCGCGGCGGCAAGCTGGGCAAGGAGCGCTGATTGGAGACAATGGCCGAACGGACCTGCATTGTCACGCGCCAGGCGGGCGACCCGGATCGGCTGATCCGTTTCGTCGCCGGGCCGGATTCGTCCGTCGTGCCCGATCTCAAGCGAAACCTGCCGGGCCGCGGCTGCTGGGTGACGGCCAGTCGCGCCCATGTCGACGAGGCGGTTCGCAAGAAGCTGTTCCGCCGCGCCTTGAAGGCGGAGGTTCACGCCGACCCCGGCCTGGGTGCCCTCGTGGACCAATTGCTGGTAAAATCCGCGCTCGGGGCCATATTGATGGCAAGGAAGGCCGGACAGTTCGTGACCGGCGCCGCCAAGTGCGACGCCGCGGTGCGTTCCGGCCAGGCAGTTGCCGTTCTTCACGCCCATGAAGCCGCGCCCGACGGGGTCCGCAAGCTCGATCAGGCGCGCCGGGCGGTTGAATATATGGATGGTCCGGTTATACCGGCCTTCAAACTCTTTCCCGAGGCCGAATTGGGTTTGGCAATCGGGGGCGCAAATGTGATACATGCAGCCGTGCTCGACGGACAGGCCGGGCGGGCGGCGGTCAGACGCATTGTTGCGTTGCAGGAATACCGGGAAGGTCCCGGCAACGAGACGGATGCGGCACAAGCCGCGAAGGATGATAGATGAGCGATAGCAAATCGGGCGACGACAAGACCCTCCACGTAGCCTCCAAGAAGACCCTCACGCTCAAGCGTGGCGGCAACGAGCAGGGCGTGGTGCGGCAGAACTTCAGCCACGGGCGTACCAAGGCGGTCGTCGTCGAGACGAAGAAGCGCAAGTTTACCCGGCCGGACGAGAAGCCGGCCGCAGAAACCGCCAGGCCGGCTGCCGCCGCCGCCGCGCCGCAGGCGCCCGCGCGGCCCAAGCCCGCGCCGCGCCCGGTCCAGGCGCCGTCCGGAGCCTCTGGCCTGTCGAGTGGCGAGATGGATGCCCGCCGCCGCGCGCTCGAGGAAGCCAAGGCCCGCGAGGCGGAGGATCGCATTCGCGCCGAGGAAGAGGCACGCCGCCTCGCCGAGGAGGACGAGCGCCGCGCCCGCGAGCGCGCCGAGCGCGAGCGCCAGGAGGCCGAGGAGGCAGCGCGCCAGCGCGCCGAGGCGGAAGCCCAGGCCATGTCCGAGGAAAAGCAGCGCAAGCGCGACGTCGAGCCCGCCAAGGCGGCCAAGCCGGTTCCCGGGGTTGTCGAAGAGGATGACGCGGAGGAGAAGGCGCGCGGTGCCAAGCGTGGCGCGCCGGCCAAGCCCGAGGCCGCCCCGCGTGCCCCGGCCCGCCCGCGCAGCGACGAGGGCCGCCGTTCCGGCAAGCTGACGCTCAACCGCGCGCTCAACGACGATGGCGAGGGCCGTGGCCGTTCGCTGTCCTCGATGCGCCGCCGCCAGGAGAAGTTCAAGCGCTCCATGCAGCAGGAGCCGCGCGAGAAGATCGTGCGCGAGGTCATCCTCCCGGAGACGATCTCCGTGCAGGAACTGGCCAACCGCATGGCCGAGCGCGCCGTCGATGTCGTCAAGTACATGATGAAGCAGGGCCAGATGATCAAGCCCGGCGACATCATCGACGCCGACACGGCCGAACTGATTGCCAACGACTTCGGCCACACCGTCAAGCGCGTGTCGGAATCCGATGTCGAGGACGCCATCCTCAATGTCGAGGACAAGGCCGAGGACCTGAAGGGGCGTCCGCCGGTCGTCACCATCATGGGTCACGTCGACCACGGCAAGACCTCGCTGCTCGATGCCATCCGCAACGCCAATGTCGTGTCCGGCGAGGCTGGCGGCATAACCCAGCACATCGGCGCCTACCAGGTGGAGAAGAACGGGCAGAAGATCACCTTCATCGACACGCCCGGCCACGCGGCCTTCACCGCCATGCGCGCCCGCGGCGCCAACATCACCGATATCGCCATCCTCGTGGTGGCAGCCGATGACAGCGTGATGCCGCAGACGATCGAATCCATCAATCACGCCAAGGCCGCCGGCGTGCCGATGATCGTGGCGATCAACAAGATCGACAAGCCGGCCGCCGATCCGCAAAAGGTCCGCACGCAGCTGCTGCAGCACGAGGTCTTCGTCGAAAGCATGGGTGGCGAGACCATGGACGTCGAGGTCTCCGCGCTGAAGGGCACGAATCTCGACGGTCTTCTGGAAGCCATCCTGCTGCAGGCCGAAGTGCTGGAGCTGAAGGCCAATCCGGACCGCCCGGCGGAAGGCGCCGTTGTCGAAGCCAAGCTTGACAAGGGCCGCGGGCCCGTGGCCACGGTCCTGGTTCAGGCCGGCACGCTGCGCACCGGCGACATTCTCGTCGCCGGCAACGAGTGGGGCCGCGTGCGCGCCCTGGTCAACGACCGTGGCGACCAGCTCAAGGAAGCCGGTCCGGCCATGCCGGTCGAGATCCTCGGCCTGCAGGGCACGCCGCAGGCCGGCGACACATTCCACGTGGTCGAGAACGAGGCCAAGGCACGCGAGATCTCGGAATACCGCCAGCGCAAGGCCCGCGAGATGGCCGTGGCCCGCCAGGCCGGTTCGCGCGGGTCACTGGAACAGATGATGGCGCAGGCCAGGGCCTCCGACACCGCCGAGTTCCCGCTGCTCATCAAGGGCGACGTGCAGGGCTCAGTCGAGGCCATCGCCGCCGCGCTGGACAAGCTCGGCACCGAGGAAGTGCGCGCGCGCATCATCCATTCCGGCGCCGGTGCGATCACCGAGTCCGATGTCTCGCTGGCCGAGGCCTCGAATGCGGCCATCATCGGCTTCAACGTCCGCGCCAACAAGCAGGCGCGCGAGGCCGCCGAGCAGGCCGGCATCGAGATCCGCTACTACAACATCATCTACAACCTCGTGGATGACGTGAAGGCGGCCATGTCGGGCCTGCTCTCGCCGGAGCGCCGCGAGACCTTCCTCGGCTATGCCGAGATCCTGGAGGTCTTCAACATCACCAAGGTCGGCAAGGTGGCTGGCTGCCGCGTGACCGAAGGCAAGGTGGAGCGTGGCGTCGGCGTACGCCTGCTGCGCGACAACGTCGTCATCCACGAAGGCAAGCTCAAGACGCTCAAGCGCTTCAAGGACGAGGTTTCCGAGGTCAATGCCGGCCAGGAATGCGGCATGGCCTTCGAGAACTACGACGACATCCGCCAGGGCGACGTCATCGAGTGCTTCCGCGTGGAGCAGGTGGCCCGCACGCTGTAACGGCGGGTTGGAAAAGACGCGCCGGACCGGCATCATTCCGGTCCGGCGTTTTTTGACGCATGGGCCGTGGTTCCATTCCGCGCCCGTGAATCAGGGACAGGACCATGTCACGACCAGAAAGTTCCAGGGGCCCGTCGCAGCGCCAGCTGCGGGTGGGCGAGCAGGTGCGCCACGCGCTGGCCGATGTGCTTCAGCGCGGCGAGGTGCGCGATCCGCTGCTTGAGACGACGGTGATCTCCGTCAACGAGGTGCGCATGTCGCCGGACCTTAAGATCGCCACCGCCTATGTCACGCCGCTCGGCCTCGACGATGGCCAGCCGGTGATCAAGGCGCTGGCGGCGAATGCGAAGTTCATCCGCGGCCGGGTATCGGGCGCGCTCCGGCAGATGAAATACATGCCGGAGTTCCGCTTCCGCCTCGACACGTCCTTCGACAATTTCCGCAAGATCGACGAACTGCTCCATTCGCCGGAAGTGGCGCGCGACCTCCATCACGACGACGAAGACAAAGAAGAATAGACATGGCGCGCCAACGCAAGAAGAAGGGCCGCGACGTTTCCGGCTGGATCATCCTCGACAAGCCGGCCGGAATGGGCTCCACCCAGGCCGTCTCGAAGGTGAAGTGGCTGTTCAACGCGCAGAAGGCCGGCCATGCCGGGACGCTCGATCCGCTGGCCTCGGGCATGCTGCCCATCGCGCTGGGCGATGCCACCAAGACGGTGCCCTATGTCATGGACGGCGAGAAGATCTACACCTTCACCGTCGCCTGGGGCGAGGAACGCGCCACCGATGATCTGGAAGGCGGGGTGACGGCCACGTCTGACAAACGCCCCGCGCGTGCCGACGTCGAGGCCATCCTGCCCGGTTATCTCGGCATCGTCATGCAGGTTCCGCCGCAATTCTCCGCCATCAAGATCGATGGCGAACGCGCCTACGACATTGCGCGCGACGGCGAGGATGTCGACATACCAGCCCGCGAGGTGGAGATTTTCTCCATCGACATCACCGCCATGGACGACAACACGACGACCTTCGAGGTCGCCTGCGGCAAGGGCACCTATGTTCGCAGCCTGGCTCGCGACATGGGCCGGCAGTTGGGCTGCTACGGCCATGTCGCCGTTCTGCGCCGGGAAGAGGTCGCCCCCTTCACAGCGGACGATCTCGTTACCGTGGAGACCCTGGAGGCCGCCCGCGAAAAGGGCGATGCGCTGGATGGCGAAGCCTCCGCGAAGGAACGCTTCGCGGCGCTGGATGCGCTGCTCATAGACACGCAGGCAGCGCTCGAAGACCTGCCGCACATGGCGCTGACCGACGACGCGGCCAACCGGGTCCGTCTCGGCAATCCCGTCATCCTGCGCGGCCGCGACGCCCCGGTGGAAGCCGAGGAGGCCTATGTCACCGCGCGCGGCCGCCTCGTCGCCATCGGCGCCGTCTCCGCCGGGCAGTTCCATCCGCGCCGCGTCTTCACCTGACGCTGCGGCGGCGCTTGCGGTCGGGTTTTCCTCTGGAAAATCCGTCTCCGGCCTGCAAGAGTGCGCGCCGGAAAGGGCCGCGCGCATGCGGCCGGAATGCAATCGACCGGGAGACGCATGATGCTCGACAAGCGCGAATTCTACATTGACGGCCAGTGGGTGAAGCCCGCCGTGGCACGGGACCTCGAGGTGATCGACCCGGCCACGGAGGAGCCCTGCGCCGTCATCTCGCTGGGATCCAGGGCCGACGTCGACAAGGCTGTCGCCGCCGCCAGGCGCGCCTTTGCAACCTGGTCCGTCACGCCGCTGGAAGAGCGCGTCGCCCTGCTCGAGAAGCTGATGGGGATCATGACCGCGCGCCTGCCCGAGATGGGCGAGATGATCACGCTCGAAATGGGCGCCCCGCGCGACTTGGCCGACAACGACCAGGCCGGCGCCGGTCCCTGGCATCTCAAGGGGTTCCTGAAGGCCCTCAAGGCCTTCGAATGGGAATATGATTTCAACGACCGCGGCGAGCGCATCATCCGCGAGCCGATCGGCGTCTGCGGCCTCATCACGCCCTGGAACTGGCCGGTCAACCAGATCGCGTTGAAGGTCCTGCCCGCGGTCGCGACCGGCTGCACCTGCGTGCTGAAACCCTCCGAGATCGCCCCGCTTTCCGCGCTTCTCTTTGCCGAAATGATGCACGAGGCGGGCTTTCCGGCCGGTGTCTTCAACCTGGTGAACGGCGATGGCGCGGGTGTCGGCACGGACATCTCCACCCATCCGGACATCGACATGGTGTCGTTTACAGGCTCCACCCGCGCCGGCGCGCTCATCACCAGGGCTGCAGCCGACACGGTCAAGCGCGTGACGCTGGAACTGGGTGGCAAGTCGCCCAACATCGTCTTCGCCGATGCCGACCTGGACAAGGCGGTGCGCAAGGGCGTGACCCATTGCATGGAGAACACCGGCCAGTCCTGCAATGCGCCCACGCGCATGCTCGTGGAACGTTCGGTCTATGACGAGGTGGTGGATCTCGCCGTCAAGCACGGCTCGGCCGTCAAGGTCGGCAATCCCAAGGAGCGCGGCGACCATATCGGCCCGCTTGTCAGCCAGACGCAGTTCGACAAGGTGCAGGCGCTCATCCAGAAGGGCATGGAGGAGGGCGCGCGCCTCGTGCTCGGCGGTCCGGGCCGGCCGGAAGGGTTCAATCGCGGCTATTTCGTCCGGCCCACCATCTTCGCCGATGTCACCAATGACATGACCATCGCCCGCGAGGAGATTTTCGGTCCGGTGCTTTCGCTCATTGCCTTTGACGACGAGGCGGACGCCGTGGCGATCGCCAACGACACGCCCTATGGCCTGGCCGCCTACGTCCAGACCGGCGACCAGGACAAGGGCCGCCGTGTCGCGCGGGCCTTGCGTGCCGGCATGGTCCGGCTCAATGGCCGCGGCCTGTCGGCGGGCACGCCTTTCGGCGGCTACAAGCAGTCGGGCAACGGCCGCGAAGGCGGCGTCTGGGGCCTTGAGGACTTCACCGAGGTCAAGATCGTCTCGGGCTGGTAGGCCGGACCATGGCGGGACGGGCGCGCGGCCGGCGCAAATCGATCGTCACACGCAGCCGCGGGCCTGTCGGCGCGCCACCGGGAACGCTGGTGGCCGATCCGGCCGCCGCCCATCCCGTCATGCGCGTCATCGCCTGGAGCGAAACCGGCTTCAAGGAGCGCGAAAACATCCGGCTGCAGGATGTCGCAGACCTGCGCTCCGGGGGACAGCGGTTGTGGCTGGATATCGTCGGCACCGGCGATACGGCCTTCTTCGAGACGCTGGGCCAGTTGTTCGGTATCGACCCCCTGGTGCTGGAAGACGTCGTCGACCTGCAACAGCGGCCCAAGGCGGAGGACTATCCCGGCTATGCCTATGTCGTCCTGCACATGGTCACGAACCGGTCGGCCAGCTCGCGCGAGCAGCTTTCGCTCATTTTCGGCCGCGATTTCGTCATCACGGTGCAGGAACGGTCCGACGACTGCCTCGACCCGGTGCGCGAACGGATGCGCCGGGGCAAGCCGCGCATTCGCGCCGCCCGTGGCGATTATCTCGCCTATGCCATCATGGATGCCGTGGTCGACGCCTATTTCCCCGTCGTCGAAAGGCTCGGCGAGCGCCTGGAGGAAATCGAGGACGTGGTCACCTTCGATCCGGACCCGGAGGACATCGACGCGCTCCACGAACTCAAACGCGATCTGGTGGCACTCAAGCGCTCGCTGTGGCCCACCCGCGACGTCATGAATGAACTGCGCAACGAGGGCAATGACATCATCGAGCAGGACACGCGCCGCTACCTGCGCGATGTCCACGACCACGTTCTCCAGCTGATCGACATCATCGAAACCTGCCGGGAGATCGCCACCGGCCTGCACGATCTCTATCTTTCAAGCATGTCGAACCGGATGAACGAGGTGATGAAGGTCCTGACCGTGATCGCCACCATCTTCATACCGCTGAGTTTCCTGGCCGGCGTCTGGGGCATGAACTTCGACCATATGCCGGAACTGCACTGGGCCTGGAGCTATCCGGTTGCGCTTGGCCTGATGGCTGCCGTGGCGATTGGTCTGCTGGGCTGGTTCCGCTGGAAACGATGGCTGTAGCGGCAGGCAGGCAGAGGGGAGGCGGCACCATGGTCCCGATCATGCGAATGGCAGCGGCGCTCACGGTTCTGGCAGGCATGGCCCTGCCCGCGGGAGCCGGGGAACGCCAGTGCGGCTGGTATGTCATCCTCGGCTGCTCGCCCGATGCCTACGAGGCGGAAAAGGTGCTGGAAGAGGTTCGCGGGGTCGTTCTGCCGGGCAGTGCGGGCACGCATGTCGTGGAGACAGGGGATTATCCGAACTTCAATCCCGGTCTTTTCTGCGTGGTGGATGGCCCGTTCCAATCGCAGGCGCAGGCCGAAAACGTCCATTGGACCGACATGGTGCCGAAGGCCTATGTGAAGCGCGGCTGCTGAGCGGCGCGGTGCCGGCGGTCCGGCCGAGACGGAACTTTTTCGCCAGCGCCCGGTTTGCCCGTCATGGAATTCCTCGAACTCTGGGGCAAGTCCGCCCTGACGACGCTGGGCTGGTTCTGGACAGCCTTCTGGGCTTTCGGCCTGGGCTATCTCGTGTCGGCGACCATCCAGGTCTTCGTGTCGCGGCAGCGCATGCGCAACGCCATCGGCAAGACCAATGCGCGCACCGTCGCGCTCGCCTCCTTCTTCGGCTTCATATCCTCGTCCTGTTCCTTCGCGGCGCTTGCCACGACCCGCAGCCTGCTGGCAAAGGGGGCGGGTCTCGTGCCCTCGTTCGCCTTTCTGCTGGCCTCCACGAACCTTGTGATCGAACTCGGCATCGTCATCATGGCCTTCCTGTCCTGGCATTTTGTGGTCGGGGAATATGCAGGCGGATTGCTGCTGATCCTTGTGGTTTGGCTGCTTGTCCGTCTCACCCGCCCGTCGGCGCTTGTCGAGAATGTCCGCGAGAGACTTGAGCTGGACGGGGATGGCGAGGTGCCCGACTGGCGGGCACTCGTCCGTTCCGAAAAGGGGTGGATAGACGTCGCCAAGGCCTATTTCGACGAATGGCTGATGGTCTGGAAGGATGTGACGGTAGGCTTCACCGTCGCGGGTATCATCGCGGCATTCGTCCCCGGCAGTTTCTTCACCGCGCTGTTTCCCGGCAGCGGCAATGAAGCGACGTTTTTCGGCACGCTCGGCGATACGCTGGTCGGGCCGGTCGCCGCCTTCTTCACCTTCATCGGCTCCATGGGCAACATTCCGCTCGCCGGCGTCCTGTTCGCCAATGGCGTGTCCATGGCCGGGATCATGGCCTTCATCTTCTCCGATCTCGTGGTCTTTCCGGTCATCCGCGTCAACGCGTTGTTCTATGGCTGGAAGTTCGCGCTCTATATCGCCGCTGTGTTTCTGGCCGGCCTCGTCGTGACGGCGCTTGCCGTCCATTACGGCTTCGCGCTCCTCGGCCTGCTGCCCGAAGCCCAGGTGCAGGGCAGGCAGGTCACACCCTCCGAACGCTTCGCCTTCGACCATACATTCTGGTTGAATGCCGGTTTTGCCCTTTTGTCCCTCGGTTTTGCCTGGCTGGCATGGCTGCGCGGCGGCTATGCAAAGGACGAGGGGATGGACATGCGCCACGGTGGACCGATCGACAGCATCCTGAAGTGGCTGGCGATCGCCGCCTTCGTCTGGATTGCCGGCGGCACGGCTGTCTGGATGATCGCGGTTGCCTGAACGGCCTTCAGCCGCGCCAGCGCAACAGCCAGCGTTCGGCAAGCGTGATCAGCCAGCTCACCGTGAGGCCGAGCGCCGAGAGCACCAGCACGCCGGCAATGAGCTGGTCGGTTGCGAACAGCGATCCCGCCATCTGGATATAGGCGCCGATGCCCTTCTGTGCGGCGATCAGTTCGGCGGCGACGATCAGGATGATCGCGATGGCCGAGGTGATGCGCATGCCCGACAAAATGGCCGGCATGGCGCCCGGCAGCAGGATCTTGCGCGCGATGGCAAGGCGCGAAAGCCCGAAGCTCTGCCCCATGCGGATCAGCGAACGGTCGACATTGTCCACCCCGCCATAGGTGGCGATGACGGTCGGAAAGAAGGTGCCGAACAGGATCAGCCCCACCTTGGAGGCTTCGCCGATCCCGAACCAGATGATGAACAGCGGCAGCAGCGCGATCTTCGGCACGGGAAAGATGGCGGCGACCAGCGGTGTCAGGCTGGCGCGCACCGGCGCGAACAGCGCGATGGCGAAGCCGACAGCGATGCCCAGCACCGTGCCGAGCGTCCAGCCCATGACAAGGCGCGTGAGCGAGGCGCTGAGATGCGCCCACAATTCGCCACTGCGCCACAACTGGGCAAAGGCCGCCAGCACCTCGGACGGCGCCGGCAGCACGAGGCCGGAAATGAAACCGGTGCGGCTGCCCGTTTCCCAGATGGCGACCAGGGCCGCGAATGTCAGGATGCCGGTCAGCTTCGAAGGCCGGTAGTCGAACCCGCCGCCGCGATAGGCCACGGGCCGGCCGCGCTCTTCGTCCCTGTCAGGCATCCGCCAGTTCCTTGTCGGCGGCTTCCGCCTCCTCGCGCATCGCGTCCCAAAGCCGCTGCTGGATGGCGATCAGTGCCGGGTCGTCGTGGCGCCGCGTCTCGATGGGCGTGCCGATGGTCACGACATCGCGCAGCCGCCCGGGCCGGCGCGACAGGATGGCGACGCGATGGCCGAGCCGCACGGCCTCCTGCAGGTTGTGCGTCACGTAGACGGCGGTGAAGCGTTCGCGCAGCCAGAGTTGCACGAGATCGTCCATGAGCAGGTCGCGCGTCTGCGCATCCAGCGCCGACAGCGGTTCGTCCATCAGGAAGACGGCTGGCCGCACCGCAAGCGCCCGCGCAATGGCCACGCGCTGTTTCATGCCGCCGGAAAGCTGTCGCGGCCAGGCCTTCTCGAAACCGGTGAGTTTTGTGCGCGCCAGCACATCGGCGATGATCGCCTCGCGTTCCGTCCGCGACACCGACGGCTGGCCTTCCAGCACGAGCGCCACGTTGTCATGCACGCTGCGCCAGGGCAGCAGGGCGAAATCCTGGAAGATGTAGGTGAGCGGGTTGAGCGAATTGGCCGGCGGCTCGCTCATCTGCAGCACGGCGCCGCTGTCGGGCGTCTCCAGCCCGCCGATCATCCGCAGGAGCGTGGACTTGCCGCAGCCCGACGGACCGACAAGGCAAAGGATCTCGCCCGAGGCGATGTCCAGCGAGATGCCGTCCAGGACGGTGAGGCCGCCATAGGATTTCGCGACCGAGCGCAGCGAGAGTTCCAACCTTTAGCGTCCTCCGCGTGAAGGCTTGGCGGCGCGGCGCGCATGCCGGCGCCGCCCGCAACTGTCCCTGCCCGTCAGTAGGTCTCGACGAAGGACGTGTCCACCAGGTTTTCCAGCTTCGCCGTGTCGGGCACCAGCTTCTCGGCCTTGAACCACTCGAACTGGTCGGTGACGGAAGCCATGTTCATCTTGCAGCCGGGCTGCAGGCGCATGGCCCCGGCCTTGATCGGTCCCGCCGCCTTGTCCAGCGGCCGGTCCGTGTAGACATATTTGTGGATCAGCTCGACCATGGCGTTGGCGGCATCCTCACCGGCTGTCTTGTCGACGAGTGCCGCATTGTAGTCGGCGATGCCCTTGGAATAGGCCTTCAGGAAACGCTCGGTCACGTCCCGGTTTTCGGTCGTGTTCGCTGTCGAGGTGAAGACGTTCGTCACCTGGTAGCCGTCAATATAGTCGGCCACGTCGCCAATGATCTTCGCGCCGTCCGAACCGGCAAGGCCCGCCGCGATATGCGGCACGATCGACCATGCGTCGACCTGGCCCGATTTCAGCGCGGCGATGACAGCGGGAACCTTCTGCAGCGCCACAAGCTCCATGTCGGCGGTGGAGAAGCCTTCCTTCATGGCGATCTTGGAGGCCATGTAGTGGAAGGAGGATCCCGTGCCGGTGATGCCGAAGCGCTTGCCCTTGAGGTCGGCCGGCGTCTTCAGGCCGGCGTCGAAGGCCGCGTTCGACGCCAGGATCTTCTGCCCGTCAATGCCTTTTTCCTCCGTCAGCGCGCCGCCGATCACCTTGACCGCGCCCTTTTCGGCCAGGTTGATGAGCGCGCCGGTCATGGCCGTGACGCCATAGTCGATGTCGCCGGAGGCGATCGCCACGGCCATCGGGCCTGCGGCCTGGAACATCACCAGTTCGGCATCGAGGTTCTCGTCGGCGAAATAGCCGCGCTCATGGGCGACATAGGCGCCCGCATGCGAGGTGAGCGACAGGATGCCGACCTTGATCTTGTCGGCGGCAGCGGCGTGGCCGGCTGTCATGGCGAACATGGAAGCAGCCACGGCGGCGCTCATGAAGGTGCGGCGGGTCAATCGGTTCGGTGTCATGCGGATCCTCCCTCTGGTCCTTTCTTCTCTTCGTGTCGCGGCTGACTTTAGACCATGATGAAGCACGGGCAAGCCGTGAATTGCCCCGCCCGAGATGCGGGCTTCCATTCCGCCGCCAATTGCATTATAGCCAGCGCAACATCGCGGCCCCGGTGGCCGCCGTGTTTCATGGCCCGTGCTGGACGGCATCCCGGCTCTGGGCGTCCCGATCCTCTTTTTCGAAAGGAATATCCGATGTCGATTACGCCTGAGCGCAAGCAGGCGCTCATCAAGGAATATGCCACCGCCGCAAACGACACCGGTTCGCCGGAAGTGCAGGTGGCCATCCTGACCGAGCGGATCACCAACCTGACCGAACACTTCAAGGACCACAAGAAGGACAATCACTCCCGCCGTGGTCTCCTGATGCTCGTCTCGCAGCGCCGCCGCCTCCTGGACTATGTGAAGGCCAAGGACGAAGCGCGCTACAAGACGCTGATCGGCAAGCTGGGCATCCGCCGCTAAGACCTGGAAACGCAGCCGGACGCAAGCCGGCTGCGTTGCCTTTTCGGGCCATGGTGGCCCGGCCGGTGTCCCGGTCCGGCAGGCGGCAGACAGGCCGCGCGGAAGGGACAGCCGCCCATGGGACAGGTCATGGGGCAGGATTGCCGGATGCTCGGAAGGCGCGTGGCCGCCTTCGCCTTGATCGAGCATCCCGCTGTCTTGCCCGTGGCTCGTCCGAGACGCCAGATGAGGAACGCACAGGTGCGCCGCACGCATGGGGGCGCGCCCGTTCCGCCGATGAAAAGGACAAGACATGTTTTCCCACCACAAGGTAGAGATCGAGTGGGGCGGCCGCCCGCTCGTGCTTGAAACCGGCAAGATCGCCCGTCAGGCCGATGGCGCCGTGCTGGCCACCTATGGCGAGACCGTCGTGCTCGCCACGGTCGTCTCCGCCAAGGAGCCAAAGCCCGGCCAGGACTTCTTCCCGCTGACCGTCAACTACCAGGAAAAGGCTTTCGCCGCCGGCAAGATCCCCGGTGGCTACTTCAAGCGCGAGGGCCGTCCCTCCGAGAACGAGACGCTGGTCTCGCGCCTGATCGACCGTCCGATCCGCCCGCTCTTCGCCGATGGCTACAAGAACGACACCCAGGTCATCATCACCGTCGTGCAGCATGACCTTGAGAACAATCCGGACGTGCTCTCCATGGTGGCCGCGTCGGCCGCGCTGACGCTCTCCGGCGTTCCCTTCATGGGGCCGATCGGCGGCGCGCGCGTCGGCTATATCGGCGGCGAATACGTGCTCAACCCGCATGTCGACGAGATGCCCGAAAGCAAGCTCGACCTCATCGTCGCGGGCACGTCCGATGCGGTGCTTATGGTGGAATCGGAAGCCCGGGAACTGTCCGAGGACATCATGCTCGGCGCCGTCATGTTCGGCCACAAGGCCTTCCAACCGGTCATCGAGGCCATCATCAAGCTGGCCGAGGTTGCCGCCAAGGACCCGCGCGACTTCCAGCCGGAAGATCTTTCGGAACTGGAAGGCGAGATGCTCAAGGTCGCCGAGGCCGACCTGCGCGAGGCCTACAAGATCGTTGACAAGCAGAAGCGCTACGAGGCCGTCGACGCCGTCAAGGCCAAGGTGAAGGAAGCCTTTGCTCCGGCCGAGGGCGAGGAAGCGAAGTGGACCGGCGAGCAGATCGGCACGGTCTTCAAGTCGCTCCAGGCCAAGATCGTGCGCTGGAACATCCTCGACACCAAGAGCCGCATCGACGGGCGCGACCTGTCCACCGTGCGCCAGATCGTCTCGGAAGTCGGCATCCTGCCGCGCACCCACGGTTCGGCCCTGTTCACCCGCGGCGAGACCCAGGCCATCGTGGTTGCCACGCTGGGCACCGGCGAGGACGAGCAGTATGTCGACAGCCTGACCGGCACCTACAAGGAGCGTTTCATGCTCCACTACAACTTCCCGCCCTACTCGGTGGGCGAGACCGGCCGCATGGGTTCGCCCGGCCGCCGCGAGATCGGTCACGGCAAGCTGGCCTGGCGCGCCATCCGCCCGATGCTGCCCGGCGCCGAGCAGTTCCCCTACACGCTGCGCGTTGTCTCCGAGATCACCGAATCCAACGGTTCGTCCTCCATGGCCACCGTCTGCGGCACCTCGCTGGCGCTGATGGATGCCGGCGTGCCGCTGACTGCTCCCGTGGCGGGAATCGCCATGGGTCTCATCAAGGAAGACGACCGCTTCGCCGTGCTGTCCGACATCCTGGGTGACGAGGATCATCTCGGCGACATGGACTTCAAGGTGGCCGGCACGGCCAACGGCGTCACCTCGCTCCAGATGGACATCAAGATCGCCGGCATCACCGAGGAGATCATGGATGTCGCGCTGAACCAGGCCCGCGACGGCCGCCTGCATATCCTCGACGAGATGGCCAAGGCCATTTCCGAGAGCCGTGGCGAGGTCGGCGAGTTTGCCCCGCGCATCGAGGTCATGACCATCCCGACCGACAAGATCCGCGACGTGATCGGCACCGGCGGCAAGGTCATCCGCGAGATCGTGGAAAAGACCGGCGCCAAGGTGAACATCGAGGACGACGGCACCATCAAGATCGCCTCGTCCAATGCCAAGGAGATCGAGGCGGCCAGGAAGTGGATCCACTCCATCGTCGCCGAGCCGGAAGTGGGCGAGATCTACCAGGGCACGGTCGTCAAGACCGCCGATTTCGGCGCCTTCGTGAACTTCTTCGGCCCGCGTGACGGTCTGGTGCACATCTCCCAGCTTGCCCCCGAGCGCGTTGCCAAGACCACCGACGTGGTCAAGGAAGGCGACAAGGTCTATGTCAAGCTGATGGGCTTCGACGAGCGCGGCAAGGTGCGCCTGTCCATGAAGGTCGTCGACCAGGAAACGGGTCAGGAAATCGTCCGCGAGAAGCGGGACCGCAAGGAAGACGACGCCGACTGAGGCGCTGTTTTCCATGGCATCCTGGAAGGCGCGGGTGGTCTCCATCCGCGCCTTCATTCCGTTGAAGGGGATGAACGATGAACGATGACCGGCTGAAGATCCTGTTTCACCCCTTTGTCTCGGGCCTTGCCGCCATGCCGGACGGCGGACGCTGGCTCGCCGCCGGTATCGGGGCCGGTCTGGTGCTGCCGGAGGACTTCGGCGCGCA
The DNA here is from genome assembly GCF_046506625.1 of Zhengella sedimenti. Classification (NCBI taxonomy): domain Bacteria; kingdom Pseudomonadati; phylum Pseudomonadota; class Alphaproteobacteria; order Hyphomicrobiales; family Notoacmeibacteraceae; genus Zhengella; species Zhengella sedimenti. Next base: position 76,081 of record NZ_JBKFFP010000001.1, on the reverse strand, counting down.
ACTGCATCTCGTCCAGGGCTTTCGGCCCGACCACGACGCGCTGGCCCGCGCCGGATTTGCCGTCAGCCCCGATTGGCCCGATTCTGACACCCAGGAGTTCGATGGCGCCCTGATCCTTCTCGGCCGCCATCGCGGCCAGAACGAGGAATGGCTGCGCCAGGCGCTCATCCGCCTGAAGCCGGGCACGCCTGTCTTCGTTGCCGGCGGCAAGACCGAAGGGGCGCAAAGCTTTGCGAAGCGGCTGAAGGCGGCCCTTCCCGGCGCGGTGGACAGTGTCGCGAAACATCACGGGCTTGCCATGTGGTTTGATCGGCCCGATGACGCGACGGTGGCCCGGGCCTTTCCGAAAGCCGCCCCGGCGCCCTTGGTCGAGGGGCATTATCGCACCGCGCCCGGCATGTTTTCCCATGACCGGGTCGATGCCGGCTCACGCCTGCTTGCAAGCTGTCTTCCCGAAAGCCTTTCCGGCCGCGTGGCGGATTTCTGTGCCGGCTGGGGCTATCTGTCAGCGCAGGTTTGCGCGCGGTGTCCGAAGGTTTCAGCGCTCGATCTCTACGAGGCGGACCATGCCGCGCTGGCGGCTGCGCGCCTGAACCTCGCGGACGTGCCTTTCCCTGTGGCGTTTCACTGGCATGACCTTGCGGCCGAACCGGTGGAGCGGCGCTTCGATGCCATCGTCATGAATCCGCCCTATCACACCGGGCGCAAGGCGGAACCCGATCTTGGCCGGGCGATGATCCGCCGCGCCGCGGCTGCCCTCAGGCCCGGTGGCGTGCTGCTCATGGTCGCAAACCGGCAATTGCCCTATGAAGACGAACTGGCTGCCTCTTTCGCCAAAATGGAAAGACTGGCCGAGGAGGGCGGTTTCAAGGTGTTCGTCGCCCGCCGCTAACCCGGTCCGCCTCCGGGCGTCAGTGGACCATGGCTGTGGCCTGCGCCGGCAGGACCGTCAGTTCCTTCATTTTCCCCGGCGCCTGATCGGCGGCATGGGCGCGGTTGTAGTCAAGCGGCGCAGGCTTTCCGTAGTAGAAGCCCTGCACGGCATCGCAACCGGCCGCGCGCAGCAGGATGGCCTGCTGCTCGGTCTCGACGCCCTCGGCCAGCGTATGGGCGCCGAGCGCGCGCGACAGGCCGACGATGGTCGAGACCACCGCGCCGGAACTCTCGTCGCTGTCGAGCCTCTGAACGAAGGAACGGTCGATCTTCAGTTTCTTGAAGTTGAAATCCATCAGGTAGCTGAGATTGGAATAGCCGGTCCCGAAGTCGTCGATGGCGATCGACACGCCCATCTCTGTCAGCGCCTTGAGAATGCCAGCCGCCTTGCCCCGGTCGCGCGTCATCGCGGTCTCGGTGATCTCCAGTTCGAGGCGATCCGGCGCCAGCCCGGCTGCGCCGAGCGCCGAGCGCACGGTCTCCACCAGGTCTCCGGCCATGAACTGCATCGCCGAAAGGTTGATCGCCACATAGGCGTCCTCGGGCAGTTTGGTTGCATCGAGGCAGCCGCGGCGCAGCACCCATTCGCCAAGCGAAAGGATCATGCCGGATTCCTCGGCGACGGGGATGAACTCCGACGGCGGGATCATGCCGCGTTCGGGATGGCGCCAGCGCAGCAGCGCCTCGTATCCCACGACCCGCCCCGAAGCCAGGTCGAGTTGCGGCTGGTAGTGCAGGTCGAAGTCTCCCCGGCGCATGGCGACGGGCAGTTCGCTTTCGATCCAGTGCCGGTAGTCGGCAACCCGGCTCATTTCCGGGTGGAAGATCGACCATGTGCCGATACCGCTGGCGCGCGCCCTTTGCAGGGCCAGGTTCGACCGGCGCAGCAGGACGATCGGGTCCTGGCCATCCTTGGGCATGGCGACGATTCCGGCCGACAGGTTCACCGATTGCGGATTGTGCATCAGTTGGTAGGGCTTCATCATTTCCGTGAGCAGCCCCTCCACCAAGTCTTCGATGGAGTCCGTCATCAGTTCATCGGGCAGCAGGATCACGAATTCACCGGCGCCCATGCGGCCGATGTCCACCTCGCGCGGAAACTGTCCCTTGAGGCGCTCGCCGAATGCACGGATCAACTGGTCGCCTTGCTGGTAACCGATCGCCTCGTTGATCTGCTTGAAGCGGTCGATATCGATGTCGATCATGAACACCGGCTTGCCGGATCGCAGCACCGATGTCACCGCGTCGGCGATCTTCTCGATCATTGCGACGCGGGTATGAAAGCCGGTCAGCTTGTCGACATGGGTTTCCTGGTAGACATATTCTTCCGATTCGTCGACGCCGGCGAAGAACGACATGGCCGCCAGGCTGGCTGACATCGTGCACAGGCTCGCGATGATCGCCCAGAGTACCGCAGGGGACACGGTCTCCAGATGCACGGGCAGAAGCCCGGTGCTCACCGCCCACAGGCCAAGCCCGAGGCTGCCAATGCCGGAAGCGGCGATCGTGATCAGTCTGAAGCGCATGCTGCGCTTGGGATTGCCCGTCATAGCCATGTTGGTCCCCTTCGTCCGGGAACCATAACCGGGGAGACGTTAACGCTTGCCCCAAGAACAAGCGTTAACGAAGCGCTGCCAACCGTTGTTCAATCCGAAACCTGGTCGAGCTTCTTCAGCGTGTCGATCGATGGCATGGAGACGGTGTTGTAGCCCGAATCCACGTAGTGGATTTCGCCGGTGACCCCGGACGCCATGTCGGAAAGCAGGTAGAGCGCCGATTTGCCGACGTCGTCGATGGTGACGGTGCGGCGCAATGGCGAGTTGCGTTGCTGGTAGGTGAACATGAAGCGCGCATCGGCAATGCCGGCGCCCGCCAGCGTGCGCACGGGACCTGCCGAAATGGCGTTGACGCGGATTCCGCGCGGCCCGTAATCGCTGGCCAGATAGCGCACGGACGCTTCCAGGCCGGCCTTGGCAACGCCCATCACGTTGTAGTTCGGCATGACCCGCGTCGAACCGGCATAGGTCAGCGTCAGCAGCGAGCCGCCATCCGGCATCAGCGCGGCGGCCTTGCGGGCGATCTCCGTGAAAGAGAAACAGGAAATGACCATCGTCCGCACGAAGTTGTCGCGGCTTGTATCCGCGTACAGGCCCTTCAGTTCGTTGCGGTCGGAAAAGCCGATGGCATGGACCACGAAATCGAGCGAGCCCCAGTCGTTCCCCAGCGTCTCGAAGACGGCATCGACGGAGGCCGTGTCCTCCACGTCGCAGGGCAGCAGGTGTTTGGAGCCGACCTGTTCGGCCAGCGGCTTGACCCGCCTTCCAAAGGCCTCGCCCTGGTAGGTGAAGGCCAGTTCCGCGCCCTGGGCCGCAACCGCTTTCGCGATACCCCAGGCGATCGAATGGTCATTGGCGACGCCCATGATGAGGCCGCGCTTGCCCGCCATCAACGATGTCATGGGACCACCTCAGCCGTTGTGACGCTGGAAGACGAGGGTCGCGTTCGTGCCGCCGAAGCCGAACGAGTTCGACAGGGCGACATCGAAGGCGCCGTCCTGGCGCGATGTCAGGATGCGCGTGCCCTCGAATTCCGGGTCAAGGGTCTCGATATGCGCGCTCTGGGCCATGAAGTCGTTCTGCATCATCAGGATCGAATAGATCGCTTCCTGTGCGCCGGCGCCGCCGAGCGAGTGGCCGGTCAGCGATTTCGTGGAGCCTATCCATGGCATGTCCTCGCCGAAGACCTCCCGGATGGCCGCGACTTCGCGGCTGTCGCCGACGGGCGTCGAGGTGCCGTGCGTGTTGATGTAGTCCACCCTGGCGTCGACGGTCGAAAGCGCCTGGCGCATGCAGCGAACCGCGCCCTCGCCCGACGGGGCGACCATGTCATAGCCGTCAGATGTCGCGCCGTAGCCGACCAGTTCGGCATAGATCTTGGCGCCGCGCGCCCTGGCGTGTTCCAGCTCCTCCAGGATGACGACGCCCGCGCCGCCGGCGATGACGAAGCCGTCGCGGCCGACATCATAGGCGCGCGAGGCCGAACCCGGAGTCTCGTTGTACTTCGACGACATGGCGCCCATGGCATCGAACAGGTTGGACATGGTCCAGTCGAGATCCTCGTGGCCGCCGGCGAACATCACGTCCTGCTTGCCCATCTGGATGAGCTCCGCCGCGTTGCCGATGCAATGGGCGGATGTCGAGCAAGCCGACGAGATCGAGTAGTTGACGCCGTGGATCTTGAACCACGTTGCAAGCGTCGCTGAGGCCGTCGAACTCATGGCCTTGGGCACGGCGAACGGGCCGATGCGCTTCGGGCTGCCGTTCTTCTCGGTCGTCAGGGCGGCTTCCACGATCGTGCGCGTTGAAGGGCCGCCCGAGCCCATCACAATGCCGGTGCGCTCGTTGGTGATATCGCCCTCTTCCAGGCCGGAATCGTCGATGGCCTGCTGCATGGCGATATGGTTCCAGATGCCGCCCTGGCCGAGGAAGCGCATGGCGCGGCGGTCCACCAGGTCGGCGCCGTCGATGGTCGGGCGTCCCCAGACCTGGCTGCGGAACCCGTGCTCCGCGAAGGATTCCGAAAAGGTGATCCCCGATCTGGCCTCGCGCAGGGATGCCGTCACCTCGGCCGGATTGTTGCCGATGGAGGATACGATCCCGATGCCGGTTACGACCACTCGTCTCATGGATACTCCTTGCATGGCATGGCCAAGCGCATCATGCGCCGGCTTTTTCCTTGGACAGGCCGACCTTCAGGTCGGATGCCGTGTAGATGGTCTCGCCGTCGGCCTTGAGCCAGCCGTCGGCAATGCCGAGAACGAGCCGCCCGCGCATCACGCGCTTGAAATCGACGCCGTATTCGACAAGCTTCGTCTTCGGCGTGACCATGCCCTTGAACTTCACCTCGCCGGTGGAAAGCGCCATCCCGTAGCCCGGTTCGCCGAGCCAGCCCAGGTAGAAGCCCGTCAATTGCCACATGGCGTCGAGGCCGAGGCAGCCCGGCATGATCTCGTTGCCGATGAAATGGCAGGGAAAGAACCAGAGGTCGGGCTTGATGTCGAGTTCGGCGCGGATATAGCCCTTGCCATGGGCGCCGCCGTCTTCGGAAATGTCGGTGATGCGGTCGAACATCAGCATGGGCGGGGCAGGCAATTGCGCATTGCCGGGGCCGAACAGTTCCCCGCGCCCGCAAGCCAGCAGGTCTTCGTAGTCGTAAGCGTTCTTCCGTTCGGCCATCGTCGTTCCGTCTTTCTGTTTCTGGCTGGCCGCATCCCTAGCACGGAGGCGGCACGTCCGAAAACCACCGCGCCGGCATGAGGTGCCGCAGGCAGCTGCGTCCTGTTCGCGATTACAGGAAAGCGCGCGCCGGGGCAAAGCCGAAAGAGCTAATACGCAAGCTTTTGGCGTCATTTTTCCGCGAAGACGGCAGTGCCGCCCGCGTGCCGGGATCAGTCCTCGACCTTTTCTCCGGGGTAGACGCCCCACAGGCGGGCCTGTTCCATCCAGCCCTTGGTCCCGGAGAAATTGACATGGCACCATTGCCCGCCGCAGGCAATGACATCCCCCATGGCGCCGGGCTCGACCTGGGCCAGCCGCCCGGCGCCCTCGCCGGGTTTGGCCATGAGGTCCAGCAGCGCGCCCGTTCCGGCATCCCAGGGGGCCGCGACCACGGTCCGCCGGCCAGACAGAAGGCCCTGGGAGACCCAGCCTTCCGTTCCGTCGGCATCACGCACCCGCCGCCAGGTGTCATATTCCTGGATGATTTCGAGCGGCAGGCCGCGTTTCACATAGGTCCAGTCCACCGGGTAGGTCGTGCCGGGACCGATCCGCAGGTTTGCCTGGCTGGCTTTCAGCGAGACGAATCGGGGCAGCGGCAGGCCGCTTGGCCCCAGCACGGCAGCCTGGGCTTCGCCGGCGGCTGCCGGTGCGGCAATCATGAACGGGGTGGCGAGAACGGCCGCGATGGCGAGACCGGAAAGGACCAAATGACGCATCTTCGAACTGACCTGCTTGCCGGATACGCCACGTCGGGCGGCCCGGCCTGATTTTCTTTGTCATCCGTCACGGCGCTTGTTAGACAGGTTTCGCATTGCCGGGGGTGCTGCCGCAGTCCCGCAATGGGGAGCCTCTCGCCATGAGCCGTTGCACTGTGAACGGTCTTGGTTAAAGAGGTCTCAACGGATCGGGAGCAGAGGTCGCACATGCCGGGAAAAAAGAAGCCGCTCGTCATCGTCACGCGCAAGCTGCCGGATCAGGTTGAAACGCGCATGCGCGAGCTCTTCGATACCCGGCTCAACGTCGACGACGCGCCGATGAGCCAGCCCCAGCTTCTGGCCGCCATGAAGGAGGCCGACGTGCTGGTGCCGACGATCACCGACCGGATCGATGCCGCGCTCATCGCCCAGGCCGGCGAGAACCTGAAACTGATCGCCAATTACGGCAACGGTGTCGACAACATCGACGTGGCGGCTGCCGCTAGGCGCGGCATCCATGTCACGAACACGCCCAATGTCCTCAATGAGGATACCGCCGACATGACCATGGCGCTGATGCTTGCCGTGCCGCGCCGGCTCGTCGAGGGCGCCGACCTGCTCAAGGGCGACGGGACCTGGGCCGGATGGTCGCCGACCTGGATGCTCGGCCACCGCATCCACGGCAAGCGGCTCGGCATCGTCGGCATGGGACGGATCGGCACGGCGGTGGCCCGCCGTGCCAAGGCATTCGGCCTGTCGATCCATTATCACAACCGCCACCGCGTCGCCCCTGCCATCGAGGAAGAGCTGGAAGCCACCTGGTGGGACAGTCTCGACCAGATGCTGGCGCGCATGGACATCATCTCGGTCAACTGCCCGTCCACCCCGGCAACGTTCCACCTCTTGTCGGCGCGCCGGCTCCAGCTGATGAAGGCCGGCGCCTATCTGGTCAACACCGCGCGCGGCGAGATCGTCGATGGCGCGGCGCTGGCCGATTGCCTCGAAAGCGGCCACCTCGCCGGCGCTGGCCTCGATGTGTTCGAGCACGAACCGGCGCTGGACAAGCGGTTCCTGAAGCTGGCGGAGGCTGGCAAGGTCGTGATCCTGCCGCATATGGGATCGGCCACGATCGAGGGCCGCATCGACATGGGCGAAAAGGTCATCATCAATATCCGCACCATGGCGGACGGACACCGTCCGCCGGATCGCGTCCTGCCCTCGCAGGCCTGAGAGATCATCGAGGGAGGGTGCGGGCGATCAGGCCGTGGCGATGTCCGCGGCCAGCGTGCCGTCCTCATGCAGCGTCACGTCACGGCCTGCGAACAGGGCGTGGTGCGCCTTGTCCAGCTTCACTGCCATGGGCGGGCGCCAGCCCATCTCCGCCGCTGTCAGGAAGCCGAGCAGCAGGATGGCATCCGGCTGGTGCATGACCAGCCCGGCCGGTGCATGCCCCGAATGGACCAGTTCCAACATCACCGCCGAAGCCGAGGACGAGCCGATCGTGCCGGGCAGGAAAAGCACGGTCCCGGCCACGGAGGCACCGTGCTGGGGATGGCGCACATCGGCGATGCGCCCCGTCTTCGGATCGACACCGCCCCAGAAGCTGATCGGTGCATCGAGCACGAGGCCTTGCCCCCGGCCAGGCCTGCCCGCGCAGAGGATCTGAGCCTTCAGTTCCATGCGGGCCGCTCCGCGAACACCGGCCGTCCGGCGACAGCGCTTTCCACGCAATCGGCAAGCGAGGCGAACAGCGTGGCATATCCGGTATTGCCCGGCGCGTAATGGGCGAACTTGCCCGAATTGGTCATCAGCACGCCCCCCTCGACAGCCGCCATGATCGGCGTGACGACCACGCATGTGTCGGCCACGATGGTCACACCCCGGGCTTCCAGCGCGTCCTTCAATCCGCTCCGGACCAGTGCCTCCAGCGCATGGCGCCCGGTGCAGGCATGGAACGGCAGGGCCAGGTGCCGGTCGCCGATCAGCCGGTCGAGGACGATGAATTCCTCATGCGACAGGTGCGGACTGCCGATGGCCACGGCGTCGAGCCGGCCGCCGGCCGCGGTGGAAAGGCGCGCGCGGGCATCCTGCGCCATCGCCGCCGTGACAGCGATGATCTCATCCGGCGCGTTTCCGCCAAGCGCGGTTTCCAGGTCGGGCGCTTCGGGCGTGATCCCAGCGACGTGAAACAGCCCGACAGCACCGGACGAGGCCGCCGCTGCCGCGAACGCCTTCAACTGGTCTTCACCCGGATGCGCGGTGACGCCTGTCACCACGCCCACCGCATCGCCGGCCATGCGCCCATAGAGCGAGCCCAGCACCGGCCAGTTCGAAGGGTCGGCGAGATAGGCGTCGGGTGCGCCGGAAAGGTCGAACACGAAACGCGCGACCCGGTTCTCCGGCAGGTGCAGTCCATAGGCTGGCGCACGGCCGGCGATGGCGCAGGCGATGTCGAGAAAATCGCCATAGCGGTTGGTGCGCGCGCCGAGAACCGAATTGCAGAAGGCAACGGCGTTGGATTCGCCCCAGGCGACATCCGTGCCCGCCGCGGGCCTGTGTCCGGCCTGGTAGGGCGCGCAGGTCCATGTCGGCAGGCAGCCGAGCTTCAGATAGGCCTGCATCATCCGCCGCGCCATCGCCCGTTCATGGTCGCCAAGGCGCTGGCGCGAACAGCCCGTCAGGTCCAGCGCCCCCACATTGAGCGTGGAGGGCACCGAAACGCGCGCACCGCCTTCCACCAGCTTTTCCGCGAACAGCGTGCCCGAATCGCCGTGGTAGAGAGCCCCGTCGATATGCGCGGAGGCGACCGGAATGAGGCGAGGCGCGCCCATCAGCCGCGCGGTCTCGGCCACAAGCCGCATGGCCATGGCCGTGCCGTCGCCGTCCCGCCCCGCGGCAATGGCCTTTTCCTCGCCGTTGAGATGAACCGTCACGTCAGCGGCTCCCGCGTGCCCGGTAGCGGATCGTCTCGAAGCGGGCGGCCAGCGCATCGTAGAGCAGCAGGCGCCCGATCAGCGGTTCTCCCGTCCCGGCAATGACCTTGATCGCCTCCATGGCCTGCAATGTGCCGATCACCCCGGTCAGGGCGCCGAGGATGCCGGCCTCTGCACAGGACGGCACCACGCCGGCGGGCGGCGGCTCGGGAAACAGGTCGCGATAGCCGGGGCAGGGCGTGCCGTCGGGAAAACGGTTAAAGGGCGTCAGCACCGTCACCGATCCGTCAAACCGCCCGACGGCTCCCGTCACCAGCGGCTTTTCAAGCGCCGCGCAGGTATCGGCCGCCAGGTAGCGCGTGGCGAAATTGTCCGACCCGTCAACGACCAGATCATAACGCTCGACGACGTTGGCAGCATTGTCTTGCGTCAGGCGCAGCGCGTGTGCCTCGACGTTGACATGCGGGTTGAGCCGGGCGATTGCCCGCGCCGCGCTTTCCACCTTTGCCGCGCCCACGTCGTCCGTTCCGTGGATGACCTGGCGCTGCAGGTTGGACAGCGACACCGTGTCGTCATCCGCGATGCCGAGCGTGCCCACACCGGCCGCGGCAAGATAGGCAAGCACGGGTGCGCCCAGCCCACCCGCGCCGATGACCAGCACGCGCGCCGCCTTGAGGCGCTGTTGCCCCGCCCCGCCCACTTCCGGCAGGACGATATGGCGTGCATAGCGTTCCAGTTCGCTGTCGCTGAGCTTCGTGTCCATGGGCGGAGCCTATCGCTTTCCCTTGCCGCTGTCAGGCGGCTCTTCCGGCGTGACGGTGCCGGCCGATACGCGGAAGAACTGCGCCCTGTCCGACAATGCCGAAAACAGGGCCGCGTCCGTGCCGGTCATGATCGCCTGGGCGTTCAGGCCGTCGATGATCTCGAACAGGGCCGCCCGCCGCCCCGCGTCCAGATGCGCCGCGATCTCGTCGAGCAGCAGGACGGGGGCCATGCCGGCCATTTCGCCCGTCAGCCGGGCATGCGACAGGACGAGGCCGGTCAGCAAAGCCTTCTGCTCGCCCGTGGAGCACAGCGCTGCCGGCATGTCCTTGGGCCTGTGGCGAACCTCCAGATCGGACCTGTGCGGGCCTTCGAGCGTGCGGCCCGCCGCCCGGTCGCGGGCGCGGCCCTGGCGCAGCGCAGCGCGGTATTCCTCTTCCACATCCACCGCCGGTCGCGCCGCGCAGGCGGTCTCCAGGTCGCCGGTCAGCGCCAGATCGGCCCTGGGAAACGGGCTGCCGGCCGGCAGGCGTTCGTTCATGGCCTTGAGCAGGGTCATCAGCTCGCCGCGCGCCGCGGCGATGGCCGTTCCGGTTTCGGCCATCTGCGCCTCGATGGCCTCGAACCAGCGGTCGTCCTGGCGGTCTTCCGCTAGCAGGCGGTTGCGCGCGCGCATGGCCTTCTCGAAATCCAGCGCGCGGCGGCCATGGGCGGGGTCGATGGCCAGCACCATGCGGTCGAGGAAGCGCCGCCGGTCGCCGGCCGGGCCGGTGAACAACCCGTCCATGGCCGGGATCAGCCAGACGACGCGCAGATGCGCCAGGAGGTCCTCGGCCGAACGGGCGGTCGCGCCGTTGATGCGGATGCGCCGCCCCGCTTCGCCCGGCGAAAGCCCGGCCGTGCCGGTGCCGATCTCGGTCTCGCCATCCGGCCCGTTGACCACGGCATGAATGGCGAAACCCGCTGAATTGCCGCACGCCACCGTCTCGTAGGACGCGCGCCGCATGCCGCGTCCTGGCGAAAGCAGGGACACGGCTTCCAGCAGGTTGGTCTTGCCCGCGCCGTTCTCGCCGGTCAGCACGACATGGCTGTCGCCCAGTGCCAGCGACAGGCTCGCATAATTGCGGAAATCGGACAGCCGGATACGCGAAAGCCAGACGCGCGGCGGAAGTCCGCCCGTCTCCTCCATCGCCCTTGGGACCCCGCTCACACGCGCATGGGCATGAGAACGTAGAGGGCGTCCGGATCGTCGGGATCGGAGATCAGCGTCGGCGAACCGGCATCGGCCAGCATGAAGCGGGCTTGCGCACCGCCGATCTGCGACGTGACATCCAGCAGGTACTTGGCGTTGAAGCCGATTTCCAGCGCATCCGCCTCGTAGCCCGCGGCGATTTCCTCGGTCGCGGAACCGGAATCGGGATTGTTGACCGTCAGCACCACCTGTCCGTTGCCGATGGAGAGCTTCACCGCCCGTCCGCGTTCCGACGAGATGGTCGAGACGCGGTCGACCGCCTGGCCGAAGCTCTGCCGGTCGATGAGCAAGGTCTTGTCGTTGCCCGTGGGAATGACGCGCTGATAGTCGGGGAAAGTGCCGTCGATCAGCTTGGAGGTGAGGATCACCGAGCCGAGCGTGAAGCGGATCTTCGTGTCGGAAAGCTCCACCGTCGCCTTCATGTCCGGCGCGTCGACCAGTTTCTGCAACTCGCTGACGGTCTTGCGCGGGATGATGATGCCGGGCATGCCTTCCGAGCCGGCCGGCGCTTCCATCTCGGCTCGGGCGAGACGGTGCCCGTCGGTCGCCACCGCCCTGAGCTTCAGCTTGCCGCCGTCTTCCAGCGTGTGGAAGAAGATGCCGTTGAGGTAATAGCGTGTCTCCTCGGTGGAAATCGCGAACTGCGTCTTCTCGATCAGTCCCTTGAGGTCTTCGCAATCCATGCGGAAGACGTGGCTGAAGGAACCGGCCGTCAGTTCCGGGAAATCGGCCTGCGGCAGGCATTGCAGGCGGAAACTGGAGCGCCCGGAAATGACGCTCATTGATCCGCCGTCCTCCTCCACCTTGAGCATGACTTCGGCCCCGTCGGGCAGCTTGCGCACGATGTCGTAGAGCAGGTGGGCGGGCACGGTGGTCGCACCGGCCTGCTCGACCTGCGCCGCCGTGGCTTCGGTGATCTCGAGGTCCAGGTCGGTCGCCTTCATTTCCAGGCTCTGCCCCTCGGCCTTGAGAAGCACGTTGGACAGGATCGGGATCGTGTTGCGGCGCTCCACCACGCGATGCACGTGGTTCAGCGACTTCAGAAGGTTTGACCGTTCAAGCGTGACGCGCATGGGAGAGACCCGGGAAGATTGACCGAAACAGGGAACCGGTCCTGCCGGTTGGGCGGACCGTCCGGCCGGACGGCCGGAAGTAGCGTGCAAAACAACAGGAAAACCGCTCCGAAGGCAAGGGCGCATAGCGTTGCGGACACGCCTATCCACGCCATTTCGGATGCGCCCGGACGCTGGCGCGCCGCCTGCGGCCGGTCAGTGGGCGGGACGGGAGGCGCGGCTGCTTGCCGCGTCTCCCGCCTGGCTCGACCGGTGGCATCTTTGCGCCGCCGGTCCGGTCCGCCGCGAAAATGGCGCAACCGCGGGCAGGGCCGGAATGCCCGGCCCGTCCCGATAGGTCAGGCCTGTTCGTTGATCAGGCGCTTGAGCAGTTCGATTTCCTGGGCGAGCGTCTGGTCGCCGGTGGTCAGGTCCTCGATCTTGCGCACGGCATGCAGGACGGTCGTATGGTCGCGGCCGCCGAAGCGCCGGCCGATCTCGGGCAGCGAACGCGGCGTCATCACCTTGGACAGGTACATCGCCACCTGCCGCGGCTTGACGATCGTCCGGGTGCGCCGGTTCGACAGCAGTTCCGACTTCGAAACGTTGTAGTGGCGCGCCACGATGCGCTGGATATCCTCGATGCGCACCCGCTTCGGCTCGCCGGAGCGGTAGATGTGCGCCAGCAGGTCTTCCACCCGGTCCACTGTCAGTTGCGGTTCGAACGACCGCCGGAAGAGGAGCTGGTTGAAGGCGCCTTCCAGCTCGCGGCCCGATCCGCTCACCGTGCGGGCGACATGGTCCAGGATGTCCTCGCCGATCTCCAGGCTCTGGTCCTCGGCCTTCGCCTCGGCCAGCTTGTTGCGCAGCATGTTGAGCCGCATGTCGTAGTCAGGCTGGCCCATTTCCAGCGCCACCCCGCCGAGCAGCCTGGAGCGCACCCGCGGCTCCAGCGATTCCAGTTCGCCGGCCGGGCGGTCCGCCGCCACCACCACCTGCTTGGCGCTGTCGAGCAGCATGTTGATCAGGTGGCAGAACTCGTTCTGGATCGTCTTGCCCTGCAGGAATTGCATGTCGTCGATGATCAGCAGGTCGATGTCGCGCAACTGGTCCTTCAGTGTCAGCGCGGAATTGTCGCGGATCGCGGTGGCAAAGCGCCACATGAAATACTCTGCCGTCAGATAGACCACGCGGGTCTGTGACTGCCGCTTGAGCGCGCCAGCCGCGATGGCCTGCAGAAGGTGCGTCTTGCCCAGGCCCACCGAGGCATGGATGTAGAGCGGGTTGAAGCGCACGGAGGGCGAGCCGGATTCGGCGACGGTCCGCGCCGCCGCCAGTGCCATCCGGTTGGTCGAGCCCTCGACGAAGGTATCGAACGTGTAACGCGGATCGAGCGGCGAGCCGAGAACGCTGTTGCGCCCGCCATCTTCGTGGCGCGGCCGCGCCGGAGCGCGCTGCACCGAAGCCGGAAACTGGGCGATTGTCGCCGTGGACTGCATTCCGGCCTTCACCGCCTGGCGAACGGCCGGCTCGGCCTGCGCCTCCTGATCCTGCTTGCGGCTGCGTGTCGCCGAGCGGACGATGAGGTCGACCCGCAGGATTTCGGCGCTTTCGGCCTGCCAGAGTTGCGTCAGGAGATCGTTGTAGTGTCCGGAAATCCATGACCGCAGGAATGCGGTCGGGACCGAAAGGCGGACGACGGACCGTGAAGCCTCGACCAGTTTCATCCGTCCGAACCAGCTTTGGTAAACCTCGTTGCCGAGTTTCGCCTTCAGTTGAGCCCGCACGCGGTCGAACGACGCTTCCGCGTTCATCCCTTTCTTTGTCATTTCATGGTTCCTCGTATCCGCGCAGACGCCATCGTTCCGCCCGGCCATTGCAGTCTGCATCGCGCCCTGCATCTGTCCTCGTTCCCTTGTCCCGCTCCGGAGCGCCGCCGCTACGCCCGCAACCCCGAAGAACCCTTCCTGATCCGGGAAGGCCCAAGAAAAGGCCGCCCCCTCTCGCAGGCAAGACTTCCCTGTCTTGCGAAACCGAGGGGTTTCGCAAACCGGTAGGCCTTGCCCATGTCCTGATACCCTCTTGCCTGCAGGTCGCCCCACCCGACCGGCAGAGCCGGCTACTGGCAAAAAGGCCGGATCGTTGTGACGGCATGACGCCGCACCCGATCCTGCTGCCGGTTGCGAACAACCGGTCGAGAGAGCAGACTCCACCGCTCCCGGATTGATCATCCGGGATGGAATTCTTGCCTTTTGACGGTGTTTCAGGCCCCCGGGCCCGTCCCTCTCGATGTCTGGAGATTACAAAAAACACTGTGGAAAGGGCAAGCCTTGCACTTACCAATTTTTAACGAATCTGGGTCGCAAGACCTCTTGACTCCGGTGCCCTGTTTCACCCCCGCCTGATAAATCGTTTGGATTCATATCTTTTCGCCAAACGAACGAACCGGGCAGGCGGCAAAGAAATTTTTTCAAAGATTTTGCTTGACTCCCCGCTTCGGGGACTTGTCCTGCCGCCATGGGGATGGTTTGTGGATAACCTTGGATAACTCTATGAAATAAATGACGAATTAGTGACCTGGAAAATATCGTCCTGAATTCGTTCCGGGCCTTGTGTCAGGCCGCGGTCTTTCTGTGCCGGCAAAAGGAAAACAAAGTTAACGACTTGCCGCACCCGCAACAGGAAAAGGCCCGCAGCGCAACACCGCGGACCTTTCCGGTAAGCTGTAGGAAGGAATTCCGGCTTGTCAGCCGAGGGCCTTCACCCGGGACACCAGGCGCGAGACCTTGCGGGAGGCCGTGTTCTTGTGCATCACCCCCTTCGAGGCCGCGCGCATCAGTTCCGGCTGCACCGCCTGCAGGGCCGCGCGGGCATCGTCCTTGTTGCCGGAAGCGATGGCTTCCTCGACCTTGCGGATGAAGGTGCGGACGCGCGAACGGCGCGTCTTGTTCACTGCGGTGCGCGCGGCGATCTTGCGCGTAGCCTTCTTGGCCGAAGGTGTATTGGCCATGGTGCCTCTCTCTTCTTCTCAGCTTGGGGCGTCCGGCCTTTCGGCCGTGGGGACGCGAAAACATGTCGGGCGGCCAGAAGGCCGCCGCGGTTGTCGGGGCTTATAGTGCAGCTTTTCGCCCCAGTCAACGCTTTCCCGCACGGCTTTGCAGACCCTTTCCGGCGTCTCAGCGATGCTTGAAATTGGGTTTGCGCTTTTCGGTGAACGCGGCCATTCCCTCCTTCTGGTCCTCGAACGCGAAGGTGGAGTGGAACAGCCGCCGCTCGAAGCGCAGGCCCTCGGCGAGCGTCGTCTCCAGGGCGCGGTCCACGGCCTCCTTGGCCATCATCACCGCGGGCAGGGAATAGGAGGCGATCTTCTCCGCCGCATCCATCGCCGTTTCCATGAGGTCGGCCAATGGAACGACCCGCGAGGCAAGCCCCGACCGTTCAGCCTCTGCGGCGTCCATCATCCGGCCTGTCAGGCACATGTCCATGGCCTTGGACTTGCCCACCAGGCGCGTCAGGCGCTGCGAACCGCCCATGCCGGGAATGACGGCGAGCGTGATTTCCGGCTGTCCGAAGCGCGCATTGTCGGCGGCAATGATGAAGTCGCACATCATGGCCAGTTCGCATCCCCCGCCGAGCGCGTAGCCGGCCACCGCGGCGATGATCGGCTTGCGCGTGCGCGTTGCCGCGTCCCATCCGGCGAAAAGGTTCTTCGAATAGGTGTCCTGGTAGGTCAGCGGCTGCATCTGCTTGATGTCGGCGCCCGCCGCGAAGGCCTTCTCGGAGCCGGTGATGATGATGCAGCCGATCTTGTCATCGCTGTCGAAACCGGCAAGCGCCTCGCAGACCTCTTCCATGACGGTCAGGTTGAGCGCGTTGAGCGCCTTCGGCCGGTTGAGCGTGATGATGCCGACGCGTCCGCGCGTGTCGGTCAGGATGGTTTCGTATGCCATGGTTCTCCCCTTGCTGGGCCCGGTTTGCGACCAACCTAGTCAGCGTTGGCAAGCCGGGCAATGAAATGTGGACCTTCCGGCCTGGACGAAGCGCTGCACGGCGTGGCGGCAGCCTGGCGCCGGGCATGGTTCACCTTCCCGGTCGTAGACCGCGAAGGCATGCTGGAAATAGCCGAGTGTCCCGTCGGCCTGGACGTGGTCGCGCAGCGACGAACCGCCCGCCGCGATGGCCTCGGCGATCACGGCGCGGATGGCCTGCGCCAGCCGTTCCGCCCGCACGCCCGGCCCGCCGTCCCGCCTGGCCAGCGTTCCGGCGCTGCGCAGCGGCGAAAGCCGGGCCCGCCAGAGCGCCTCGCAGACATAGATGTTGCCCAGCCCTGCGACCAGGCGCTGGTCCAGCAACGCCGCTTTCAGCGGCGCCCGCCTGTCGCGGAACAAACGTGCCAGCGCCGCGCCATCGAGCGCGTTGCCCGTCGGTTCCAGTCCCAGTCCGCTCAGCGCGGGATGTTCGGCGAGACCCTCCTCGCGCGCCAAGAGCATGAAGCCGAACCGGCGCGGATCGTTGTAGACCACCCGGACGGCCGCGCCGCTGGCGGTGGCAAGGTGAAGCACCACGTGATCGTGCGCGCTGTCCTTGGATCGCGCGTGATGGAAGTCGCCGGGCAGGACCGGCGTCTCGCCTGCCTCGATCCGGTAGGAGCCGGACATGCCGAGATGGCAGATGACGACCGTGCCGTCGTCGAGATGGACGAGCAGGTATTTCGCGCGCCGCCCGAGCGCCGTGATCTGCCGGCCTTCAAGCCTGTCGGCGAACCGCTCGGGAAAGGGAAAGCGCAGGTCCGGCCGGCGGATGTCCGCCCTTTCGATCCAGGCGCCCTCCATCACCGGCGCCAGGCCTCGGCGCACCGTTTCCACCTCGGGCAGCTCAGGCATCGGCGCGGATCAGGTCGAGGAAGGATGTGCCGTGGCGGCCCGGTGCGATGCCCAGATGCGCCGCGACCGTCTCGCCGATATCGGCGAATGTCGGGCGCAGGCCCGCCGAGACCGGCTTCAGGCCGGGACCTGTCCCGATCACGGGAACGCGCTCGCGCGTATGGTCGGTCCCGCGCCATGTCGGGTCGTTGCCATGGTCGGCCGTCAGCATCAGCATGTCGCCGGGCCTGAGCCGGGCAAGCGCCTCAGGCAGCCGCCGGTCGAAGGCTTCCAGCGCGCCGGCATAGCCGGGCACGTCACGGCGGTGTCCGAACTCGGAATCGAAATCGACGAAATTGGCGAAGACGAGATCGCCGTCGCCGGCCTCTTCCATGGCGCCGAGCGCCGCGTCGAACATCGCCATGTTGCCCGATGCCTTGCGCAGGTCGGAAATGCCGCGATGGGCGAAGATGTCGCCGATCTTGCCGATTGCGAAGACCTTGCGGCCGGCCTCCGTCAGCCGGTCGAGCAGGGTCGGCTCGTGCGGCGGCACCGCATAGTCGCGCCGCCTGGCCGAATTGCGCACGAACGCGCCGGGCGCTTCGCCGGTGAACGGGCGCGCAATGACGCGCCCCACCTTCCACGCGTCGGCGTGAACGCGCATGATCGCGCATAGCCGGTACAGCTTGTCCAGTCCGAAATGCGTCTCGTGCGCGGCGATCTGGATCACCGAATCGGCCGAGGTATAGATGATCGGCTTGCCGGTGGCGATGTGTTCCAGGCCGTAGTCGTCGATCACCGCCGTGCCGGAATAGTGCCGGTTGCACAGCCATCCCGGAAGGCCGGCCTCGCCGACGGCGGCCTGCAGCAGTTCTTCCGGCATGGAAGGGTCCGTGTCAGGGAAATAGCCCCAGTCGAAGGTTACGGGCAGGCCTGCCATCTCCCAATGGCCGGAAGGTGTGTCCTTGCCGCTCGAGATTTCCTGCGCTGCGGCGTGAAAGCCGTGGACCGGCCCCTCCAGCCCGGGCGGCACGCGCCCCGTCGCGATGGCCGCGGCCTGTCCCAGGCCGAGCGCGGTCATGTGGGGCAGGCGAAGCGGGCCTGAACGCAGGCCCGCGCGGTCTCCTGCGCCGCGCGCGCAGCTTTCCGCGATATGTCCGATGGTGTCGGCGCCGGTGTCCCCGAAACGCTCCGCGTCCGCCGCTCCGCCGATGCCGGCGGAATCAAGGACGAACAGGAAAGCACGCGCCATGTTTTCGTTCCGTTTTCATGCAGGTTTGCCGGACCCAGAGATAAGCGTGCTCCGGGCTGTTGGCAATTCGGAAACCATATCGGTGCACGATCGTTCCGCCAATGCCGCCTGTCCGCACCTTCCGGAGAACGCCGTGACCCGCATTGCTGCAACCTTTCTTGCCGGTTCGGTCCTCGTGGCGTCCTTGCCGGGCGCCGCCGCGGGGGCGGATTGGCGCGAGGAGAAGGGAACGTTCCGCATCGGGATCGCGGCGCAGGGCGGCCCCCCGGACACTGCCGGCGCATCCCTGATCCGGGCCGCCTATGCCGATGCCCTTGGCCTGCCGGTCGAGCTTGTGGTGGCACGCGACTATGCCGCGCTGATCGACGCGCAGGCTGCCGGACGGGTCGACTACGGGATCTATTCGGCCATGGCCTATGTGGCGGCACGCCGCTATTGCGCCTGCGTCGAGGCGATTGCCGCGCCGGTCTCCGCGACGGGCGCGACGGGATCGCGTGCCGTCGTGATCCGGCGCTTGCCCGTTTCCGGCGATGGCGGGTCCTATATCCTGGCCCATGTTGAGACGGGCCTTCCGGGCGCCCTGGAGGCGCTGGCGCCGGGCGGCGATCCCGAGGGCGCCAGCCCGGTCGGCTTCGCGACCGGCGAGGAAGCGCTGCAGGCCTTCATCGACGGCAGGACCGACGCGCTCGCCGGTCATGTGCTGACCGGGCCCGGCGGTGACATCGCCGGGACGGGCACGATGGCGCTGCTTGGCGCGCGCGGCCTTTCGCCGGCCGGCCTGACCATCGCCTTGCGCGGCCCTGTCCTGGCCTTCGGGCCGCACGCCGTGAGTACAACGCTCGACGCCGAAGCGAAAACGATCCTGCGCGGATTTCTTTCAGGGCTTGCACAAGCCAGGCCGGACCTCGTCGAGGCATTGTCGCCGCGCTTTCCAGGCGGCTTCCACCTTGTCGGGGACGCAGGCTACGAGGGCGCGGCAGCCATGCTGGACGGGATCCTGGAGAAGGAAAAGACAAGGCCCGCCGGGGAATGACCGGCGGGCCTTGCGGTTCGAGGATTGGTGGCGGACCGTGTCAGCAGTCGCCGCAGCCGATGGTCGCGCTCATGCGCGGCCGCAGGTGAAAGGTTTCGCCCATGTCGATGGAATCGAAGGCGGCGGTGAGGCCGAGCCCCTCCTTCTCGTCCGAGGTCCAGGCCATGACCGGCTTGTAGGACAGCCGCGTTTCGACCCGCACCAGGAAGGTGTCCTTGATGCGCAGCTTGGCTGGAACGAGTTGCGTGACATCGGTGTCCTTGGAAAGATGCTGCGACGTGGTCGTGCCGATCGCCTTGCGGGACCAGGTGACCCGGCCCACGGGCGGATCCTGGTCATCGAACTGGATGGCGGTGATGCGGATTTCCGGGTTCGAGCGGTTGTAGGGCTGGAGCGTGCCTTCCCCGATCCGCATCATGGCGTCGATGTCGGTCTTGGTGACGAACTGGTTCTGCGTCACAAGGTCGGCGACGATCGAAGCGGTCCGCCCGACCTTCTTGCTCGATTCGATGGCGAGGCCGAGTTCCAGCGTGACGAAATACATCACGATCAGGATCGGCGCGATCATGGCGAACTCGACGGCGGCGATGCCCTTGCGGTCGCCCTGGAAACGGCGGACGCGTGCCAGCACGCCTGATTTGGTCTTTCTTGCCCAGGACATCATGACTTTTTCCCTTGCTCCCCGGTATTTCCGCACGCGCATCAGCTGTAAGGCTCGTTCCGCCAGGTGACGGTCGAGAACAGAAGCGTCTTTCCGTCCTTGAGGTTGGACATGGACGAACGCATCAGGTCGGTCATCACCGGCCAGCGATAGAAAACTCGCAGCATGTTGATCGTCAGTGCGCCGCCCGGATCGACATCGAAATCGGACGTGTCGATGTCCTTGTCGGCTGTCAGCTTGATGCGCACCTTCGAGGCCGCGTCGAACGTGTTGAATTCGCGCAGGTCGACCTCCAGGCCGGGGCAACCGTCGGCCACGATGATCTCGAGCTTGTCGCAGATGAGCTGCTTCAGCGCGGCTTCGTTGATGGCGTTCGGCTTGATCTGTCCGGTGCGAAGCTGGCGGGCAACGCTGTCCCCGGCATTCGCCATGACCTGCTGGGCGGCGAAGGAAATGCTGCTTTCGAGAATCGCGAAGACGAGAAGGCAGAACGGAATGGCCAGCACGGAAAATTCGATCGCCGTGGCGCCCTTCCTGTTTCGCGCGAAGCGCCTGAACAAGCCGGTACGGCGGGTCTTGCCCTGTTCCGCGATCTCCCCCGCCCGGATCACGCCATTGGTCTCTTGTGCCATATCCATACCTTTTGACAACGCACTGGTATGGCAAGGACGTTACAGCGAATGGGTTGAAATCCGGTTTTGGGATTGCGGAAAAACGAAAAGGCCGGATTCACCCGGCCTTAACCTTCATTGCGAGTGGCGGATTGCCTGGCGGTTCAGTTGGCAGCCATGGCGGCTTCCGACGCCATGACCGCCTCGTTGCGGTATTCCGTCTCGCAATAGGGCGAGCAGGACAATGTCTGCACCTGGCTGCGCCTGTAGACCCGGACCGACTGGTTCTGCGAACGGCGGACATAGACCTGCTCGTCGACGATGGGTTTGCCCTCCGGGTCGAGGATGACGAGGTTGGTCACGCCGAATCCCTTGCCGGTGAGGACGATCGTCGTCGAATCCTTGACCGTCACGTCCGCGATCTTCGGTTCTCCCACCACCACGGTGTCGGCGGCGCGGGTGAGCTTGATGATCTTGGCCTGGTACATCGATATCTCGATACCCGCTTCAGCGGCCGATGCCGGCGCGCCCGCCTGGAATGCGAACCCGGCGGCAAGAACTGCGGCGAAGGCAAGGGTGCGGATCATGACGGGTGCTCCGGTCGGATCTGGAATGAACTCTCTGCATGAAAATGCCCGTGAATGGTAAACCGCCGGTTAAGCCATGCCGGCCCGCAGGCCGCTTGTCGCCCCGGCTATGCTGTCCGCGATTGCCAGGCCCGGCATGGACTGCCTGTTCGCGTAATAAAGGAATCCCGCGCACGCCCCGGACTGAATGGCCCGTCCGCTCCATCCCGAAGACGCCCTGGAAACGGGCTTCCGGCTCAGCCTTCATTAACCATGCCCCTGTTCATGTTTTGGAAACTGCGTTTCGTAACTGAACCGCAAGACGTTCTCCGTAGATTGCCCCCATCCGATGAGCGAACAAGAACTCACGGAACGGCTGTCAACCAAGGCATAAACAAAGGAGCTCTACCATGTCGAAGTTTGTTGCATTCATGAAGGACGAGTCTGGCGCCACGGCTATCGAATACGGCCTGATCGCCGCGCTGATTTCGGTTGTCATCATGGGCACCCTCACCACGCTCGGCACCAACCTGAACACGAAGTTCAACTCGGTCGCCACCAAGCTCGCCGGCAGCTGATCGCCGGGGCGGTCTCGACCGCAGGGTACGACAGGGGCCGCCTCGATCCGGGGTGGCCCCTTTTTCTTTCAGATGCGTGTCTTGATGTCCCGTGTGCGGGGACGAAGGACGGCAAGGCCGGCGAGCCACCCGGCCAGGGGCGAAACGATGGCCATAATCCCAAGGTTGCATCCTGCCTTTCCATGGTCTGAACGGCCATGGCCAATGCCTATCCTGCTGCGCGCGCGCTTCGGGACCGCATCGCTCATCCGCAGGCAAGAGGGGTAGATCGATGCGAAGGCTTTGCTTGTTTCTCAGGAGTTTGTCTGGCGCCACCGCCATCGAATACGGGCTCGTCGCAGCGCTCGTATCGG
Organism: Zhengella sedimenti; assembly: GCF_046506625.1. Lineage (NCBI taxonomy): Bacteria > Pseudomonadati > Pseudomonadota > Alphaproteobacteria > Hyphomicrobiales > Notoacmeibacteraceae > Zhengella > Zhengella sedimenti. Next base: position 54,261 of record NZ_JBKFFP010000001.1, on the reverse strand, counting down.
TCGCGATCATGGCCGGGTTGACCGACCTCGGCGACAAGGTCGCCGGCAAGTTCACCCGCCTTTGGTGCACGAATTGCTGGCCCGGCGGCTAGACGCCCCGGATCCCGGCTCTGCCGGATGCGGTCCGCACCGGTCTTTCCGCTGCATGACCGCCGCCTGTCCGGCCAATGCGATGCGGTCCGGGGCATGTGTGCGCCCCGGGGCGCGGAAATGATGTGAAAAGACGATGACTGCCCTGGAAACAGGGCGTTTGCAACACAGGGAAAACGCAAGATGAAAAAGTTCGAATCCTTCATCATGGATGAATCCGGTGCGACGGCCATCGAATACGGGCTGATCGCGGCGCTGATTTCGGTTGTCATCATGGGCACGCTCACCACGCTTGGCACCAACCTCAATGGCAAGTTCCAGCGGGTGTCGAACGGCGTCGCCGGTACGGGGGTCTGATCGGTCTGCCAGCCGGCAAGGATTGCCCCGGTGTCCTGCGGGCGGGCACCGGGCTGTCCGCCACGCTTCACCATTGTTTAAGCCCGGTCCGCTAGTGTCCGCACAAGATCAAGACGCGTCCGGCCCGGCAGCGGGCAGGGCCGGGAACAGGGCAGGATGAACCGATGCTTGAAGCTGCAATCCTTGTGATCTTTCCTTTTTGCATGGTGTTCGCGGCGATCTCGGATCTGCTGTCGATGACCATTGCGAACCGGGTCTCGCTGCTGCTGGTCGGCGCCTTCGCCGTCATCGCGCCGCTGACGGGCATGGACTGGGGCACCTACGCAACGCATTTCGCCGTGGCCGCGACCGTTCTCGCCATCACCTTCTTCCTGTTTTCCATTGGCCAGATGGGCGGCGGCGATGCAAAGCTGCTCACCGCAACCGGGCTCTGGTTCGGATTCAGCACGGTCACCGTCCACTACCTTCTTTTCACCGCCATCCTAGGCGGCTTCCTGACGCTCGCCATCCTGTCGCTGCGCGGATCGCCTGTCGCCGTCTTTGCCTGGCGTGTGGAGTTTCTGCGCCGCATCGCCGATCCGCAAAGCGGAATTCCCTATGGCATCGCGCTCGGCATTGCCGGTCTTCTCACCTTTCCCGAAAGCCCGCTCGGCCTTTGGGCGCTCGCCGCGATTGCCGGCGGCTGAGGCATCGGCGGCCTGACGGACGGCCCCGTGCCGCGCCGGCCCTTCCAACACCCCGCATGATGTCCCGCACGGCGTTTTCTCCAGGCTGCAAAACCTAACACCTCATTAATCAAGGTTTTAAAAGTCTCGTTAACCATAATTTGACGATTGCACCTGCACTGTGGCCGCAAGTTGAGGTCCACCGGGTAAGGGGTGCAGCGCAAATGAAAACCTCCCAGCTCATCGTTCTGGGTGTCGCCGTGGCCGCCGCTGGCGGTGCCGGGATGATCGCCAAGAATATGGCCTCGGCGCCGCCGGCCGAGACGGTCGTGATGGCGCCGGTTCCCTCCGAACCCGCCATCGAACTGGCGGAAATCCTCATCGTGACCGAGGACATGCCGGTCGGCGCGCCGATCGAGGGGCAGTTGCGCTGGCAGGAATGGCCGGTCGATGCGATGAACCCGGAATACATCACCCGCGCAGAGGAACCCGAGGCGGTCGAAAAGCTGGCTGGCGTGGTCGTGCGAACCTCGATGTCGGCGGGCGAGCCGCTGCGCAAGACCCGGCTCGTCGGCTTCGGCAAGAGCTTCATGTCGTCCATATTGCCGTCCGGCAAGCGCGCCATCGCGACGCAGATCTCCGCCGATACCTCGGCAGGCGGGTTCATCCTGCCCAATGACAAGGTGGACGTCATCATGACCCGGCGCTCCGCCTCGGGTACCGCGGGGGAAGCCTTCAAGACCGAGACCATCCTCAGCAACATCCGGGTCCTGGCCATCGACCAGACGATCCAGGAGGACGAGGAAGGCCGCAAGGTCAAGGTGGGCGAGACGGCCACCCTGGAGCTGACGCCGCAGCAGGCGGAGATCATCACGGTGGCCCAGCAGATGGCCGACCGCCTGACACTGGCGCTCCGTTCCGTCGAGGACGCCGATGAGGTGACCGGCCAGGGAGCAGACTATCTCGTTTCGTCCGACAGCGACCGGAGCGGCGTCGTGCGGATGATCAAGGGCGGCGAACTTTCCGAAGAGGCTACGAAGAAATGACACGCCAAACCCGTTTTCCCCGCATTGCCTTTTCGTCCGGCGCCGGCCTGGCGGCCTCCATTGCCCTCGCGCTGGCCGCGACGGCCCTGACGCCGGTTGCTGTGCAACAGTCTGCGCAGGCCGCAGGCACGCGCGTGACCGAATCGACGGCAACCCAGCGCGTCAAGCTCGGCTTGAACAAGTCGATCGTCATCGATCTGCCGACCGATGCCTACGACATCCTGGTGGCCAATCCGGCGGTCGCCGACGCGGTCACCCGCACGGCTCGCCGCATCTACCTTTTCGGCAAGCAGGTCGGCGAAACCAACATCTTCGTCTTCGGCCCCAACGGGGAGCAGATCGCCTCGCTCGACCTGCAGATCGAACGCGATGTCTCGGGTCTTGAGGACTACCTCAAGCGCTTCCTGCCCGATTCCACGATCAATGTGGAACTGATCAACGACAACGTCGTCCTGACCGGTGAAGTCGCCACGCCGCTCGATGCCCAGCGCGCCCAGCAACTCGCCACGATCTTCGTCTCCGGCGGTGAGGCGACCACGGGCCAGTATGCCACCACGGCGACCGGCGTGGGTCCCTCGGGAGGCGGCGCCGATGTGGACATCTCCAACCCCGACAGCGAGCGCCGTACATCCAGGATCGTCAACCTGCTCAAGATCGTCGGCGAGGACCAGGTCACGCTGAAGGTCACGGTCGCCGAGATCAGCCGCACCGTCATGAAACAGCTTGGTGTGCGGGCCCTGGCCGCCGGATCGACGGACGGGATCTCGTTTGCCTCGGTGGCCGACAGCTTCACAGGCCTGGGAAAGCCGCTCACCAATCTCTCCAGTTCGCTGACCGCCACAATCGGCAGCGTGACGCTCCAGTCCTATCTCAACGCGATGGAGCAGACCGGCGTGATGAAGACGCTGGCTGAACCGACCCTGACGGCGGTGTCCGGCGAGCAGGCTCAGTTCCGTGTCGGCGGTGAATTCAACATGGTCAACGACCGCGGCGATGACAACGGCCAGGTGACCTACACCGTCGCCAAGGTCGAATACGGGATCGGGCTGGAATTCCTGCCTGTCGTCCTGTCGCCGGGCCGCATCAGCCTGAAGATCCGCACCACCGTCTCCGAGCCCACGACCCAGGGTTCGGTGCCCATCGCGGAAACCAACATCATCTCGATCCGCAAGCGCCTCGCCGATACGACCGTCGAACTGCCCTCGGGCGGCACGATGATGATCGCAGGCCTGATCCAGGACGATGTCCGCCAGAACATCAACGGCATGCCCGGTCTCATGAAATTGCCGGTGCTGGGAACCCTGTTCCGCAGCCGCTCCTTCGAGCGCAACGAGACCGAACTCGTCGTCCTGGTCACGCCCTACCTGTCGCGGCCCGTCGCCCGCAATGCGCTGGCCAAGCCCGACGACAATTTCAATCCGCCGAGCGATGGCGCCGGCATGTTCCTCGGACGTGTCAACCGCGTCTACGGGACGATGAAGACCAACCGGCCTGCCGGACGATACCACGGCGTCGTCGGCTACATCTACAAGTGATCGGGGAATGAGTGTCATGTCGCAAGCAAGCATGAAGACCGCCGCGGCCAATCCGGGCAAGTCCCGGGCCCGGGCGCTGTTGCCCGTCATTGCGGCCGCCGCCGCCATGGCCGCCCTGGGCGGGTGCGCCGCGCTCAAGCGGGATCACGTCACCGTCGGTTCGGTGCCGCAGGATTACCGCACCAACCATCCCATCACCATCGCCGAGCGCGAGGCCGTCTATGACCTGCCGGTCACGCAGGACGCCAGGGCGCTTTCCGCATCCCAGGCCGATGCGCTGAAGGGCTTCATGTCCGGCTATGAGCGCGCCAGCGGATCGGAAGTCCGGGTGATCGTCCCGGTGGGCACGCCGAATGCGGCAGGCGCCGGCCGTGTTGCGGGCGATATCGTCAACCTGCTGACAAGGCACGGCGTTCCGGCAAACCGGATCACCACCTTCTCCTACGAAGGCGGCGCCGAGGCCCATTCCGCACCGGTGCGCATTTCCTACACGCGCCTGACGGCGTCGACCGGCAAATGCGGACGCTGGACCGACGATCTCACGAACACGGCGGAAAACCGCAACTACACCGACTTCGGCTGCTCCTACCAGAACAACCTGGCGGCGCAGGTTGCCAACCCCGCCGATCTGCTGGGACCGCGTCCGGTCGGCGAGATCGACGGCACCCGCCGTGCCGACGTCATCGGCAAGTACGAGACCGGTGAATCCGTGCTCGTTCCCAACATCAGCTACTGATTCATGAACGGGTGAAGACGATGGACAATCTGGCATACGAGCAGGAACCGGCGGAAGATTTTGCCGCGACAGCCCGCGATACCGCGGAACTGCAGGCCATGCGTCCGGTGCCGCGGATTTCGATCCATGCCTTCTGCGAAACCGAAGGTGTCGCCAAGCCGGTCGAGCGGGCCGCCGAGGACAGGCGCATGGCGCGCGCCCATGTCAAGGTGATGCGCGGCGGTGTCGCCGCGGCCGCCGAGTTCTACGCGTCCAATCCGACGCCCAATCTCATCATCGTCGAGAGCCGCGTGTCGCCGGCCGACATGATGGCGGAACTGGAAAGCCTGGCGGAGGTCTGCGATCCCTCGACGCGGGTCGTCGTCGTCGGTCACTACAACGATGTGAACCTCTACCGCGAACTGATCCGCAACGGCATCTCCGAATACATGGTCGCGCCGGTCACCCTGGCCGATGTCATGACGGTGATCTCGAGCCTCTTCGTCAATCCCGATGCCGAACCGCTCGGCCGGACGATCGCCTTCGTCGGCGCCAAGGGCGGCGTGGGATCGTCGACGATCGCCCACAATGTCGCCTGGTCGATCTCCAACCTGTTCCAGACCGAGACCGTGATCGCCGACATGGACCTGCCGTTCGGGACGGCCAACATCAATTTCGACCAGGACCCGGCCCAGGGCATCGCCGAGGCGGTCTTCTCGCCGGAACGCGTCGACGAGGTCTATCTCGACCGCCTGCTCGCCAAATGTTCCGAGCATCTCTCGCTGCTGGCCGCGCCCTCGACGCTTGACCGGGTCTACGACTTCCAGTCCGATGCCTTCCTGTCCGTGGTCGAGGTTGTCCAGCGCACCGCGCCCCTCATCGTTCTCGACGTCCCGCACACCTGGAACGCCTGGACGCGCGACACGCTCGCCCAGGCCGACGAGGTCGTGATGGTCGCGACGCCGGAACTGGCCAACCTGCGCAACACCAAGAACCTGGCCGACACGCTCAAGCGGCTGCGCCCGAACGACTCGCCGCCCAAGCTCATTCTCAACCAGGTTGCCGTGCCGAAGCGGCCCGAGATCGAACCGGCCGATTTCGCCGATCCGCTCGATCTCGAACCGATCGCCATCATTCCGTTCGATCCGCAACTTTTCGGTACCGCATCGAACAACGGCCGCATGCTCGGCGAGATGGACGCCAGCCATGCGATCGCACAGATGGTCAACGAGATCGCCCATGTCCTTACCGGCCGGATGGAAATCCGGAAGAAGGAGACCAAGGGACTGGCCGGGTTCCTCGGCAAGCTGGGCAAGAAGAAGTAACGCGGCCTTTCCAGGGGATTGGTGGACACGATGTTTGGAAGAAAAGGCAACGACAACGCCGGCAGGGGCGTTCCCGAGTTCCGCGCGCCGGCCCCGGTGGCCGCGCAGCAGGCCGGAGACGTGGCGCCTTCGCCTTCCCACCAGGCACAGGCCAAGGCTCCGCAGAAGAACGTTCCCGTGCCGCCGCCCGCTCCTGCAAGCCGGCCGCAGCGCGAGCGCTCCGACACCTATTACGACACCAAGAGCCAGGTCTTCTCGGCCCTGATCGACACGATCGACCTGTCGCAGCTTGCCAAGCTCGATCCGGAAGCGGCGCGCGAGGAAATCCGCGACATCGTCAACGACATCATCGCGATCAAGAACTTCGCGATGTCCATCGCCGAACAGGAAGAACTCCTCGAGGACATCTGCAATGACGTCCTGGGCTTCGGACCGCTGGAACCGCTGCTCGCCCGCGACGACATCGCCGACATCATGGTCAACGGTGCGCAGAACGTCTACATCGAAGTGAACGGCAAGACCGAGAAGACGGCGGTGCGCTTCCGCGACAACCAGCAGCTTCTCAACATCTGCCAGCGCATTGTCAGCCAGGTCGGCCGCCGTGTCGACGAATCGAGTCCGATCTGCGACGCCCGCCTCATCGACGGATCGCGCGTGAATGTCATCGCACCGCCGCTGGCCATCGACGGCACCGCGCTCACCATCCGCAAGTTCAAGAAGGACAAGCTGACGCTCGACCAGCTTGTCAAGTTCGGCGCCATTTCGCCGGAAGGCGCGGAGGTGCTCAAGATCATCGGGCGCGTTCGCTGCAACGTCATCATTTCCGGCGGCACCGGCTCCGGCAAGACCACGCTGCTCAACTGCCTGACCAACTACGTCGACCGCGACGAGCGCGTGATCACCTGCGAGGACTCCGCCGAACTGCAGCTTCAGCAGCCCCATGTGGTGCGCCTTGAAACCCGCCCGCCGAACCTGGAGGGCGAGGGCGAGATCACCATGCGCGATCTGGTCAAGAACTGCCTGCGCATGCGCCCGGAGCGGATCATCGTCGGCGAAGTGCGTGGCCCTGAGGTCTTCGACCTGCTTCAGGCCATGAACACCGGCCACGACGGCTCCATGGGCACGATCCACGCCAATACCCCGCGCGAATGTCTCAACCGCATGGAATCCATGATCGCCATGGGCGGCTTTTCGCTGCCCCAGCGCACCGTGCGCGAGATCATCGTCGGCTCCGTGGACGTGATCATCCAGGCGGCTCGCCTGCGCGACGGTTCACGCCGCATCACCCACGTGACCGAAGTGATCGGCATGGAAGGCGACATGATCACCACGCAGGACATCATCCTCTACGACATGAAGGGTGAGGACGCGAGCGGCAAGATCGTGGGCGAACACCGGTCGACCGGCATCGGACGCCCCCATTTCTGGGAGCGGGCCCGCTACTTCGGAGAGGAAGCGCGGCTGGCCAGTGCCTTGTCGGCCATGGAGGAAAGCCAGCGTGCCTGACGTGAGTGCGGCAAGTTGAGAGGGAACGGGCATGTTCGGCATTGACATCACCATATTGGCGATCGTGGCGCTGGCCGGGCTCTCGGCCGGCGCGGTTGCCTATGCCTTCCTGTTCAACAGGATCGAGACCGAACGCCAGAGCGGACGGCGCCTCGAGACCATCAAGAAGGCCGAGACCGACCGGTCCGTCGTCAAGGCCGCGCGCGACCGCAACCAGGAAGCTGCCAAGCGCAAGAAGAACATCCAGGACACGCTGAAGGATCTGGAAGCCAAGCAGCGCAACGCCGCCTCCGTCATCAAGCGGCCGCCGCTCAAGGTTCAGATCAGGCAGGCCGGGATGGATGTCACGCTCCAGCGATTTTACATTGTCTCCGTCTTCGTCGGCATCGCCGTGGTCGTTCCGGTCGCGGTGGCCGGCATAGCGCCCATGCCGCTGCTCACGCTTCCCGGTCTTTTCGTTGCGGCTGCGTTCGGCCTGCCGCGATGGTTCATCGGTTTCATGCGCGGGCGCCGCGTGAAGGCCTTCCTGATCGAATTCCCCAACGCGCTCGATGTCATCGTGCGCGCGGTGAAGTCGGGCTTGCCGCTCAATGACGGGATTCGCCTGATTGCCTCGGAGGCACAGGAACCGGTCCGCACCGAGTTCCGCCGTATCGTGGAAGCGCAGCAGGTGGGCATGTCGGCGCCCGAGGCGGCCATGCGCATGCCCGAGACCATGCCCTGCCCCGAGGCCGCCTTCTTCGGCGTGGTCATCCAGATCCAGCAGCAGGCGGGCGGCAATCTCTCCGAGGCGCTTGGCAACCTGTCGCGCGTCCTGCGAGACCGCAAGCGGATGAAGGATCGCGTCAAGGCGCTGGCCGCCGAGGCCAAGGCCTCAGCCATGATCATCGGCGCCCTGCCGTTCATCGTCGCCACGCTGGTCTATGTGACAAGCCCGAATTACATCATGCCGCTTTTCACCACCTCCTCCGGTCACATGCTGCTGGCAGGCGCCGGAGTGTGGATGTCAATCGGGATATTCATGATGAAGAAAATGATGGATTTCGAGGTTTGATCCCATGACAGCCGATCAGATCGCACAACAGATTTTCAGCCCGGCATTCCTTGTCGCCCTACTCGTCGGACTTGCTGTCTTCGCCACCATCCTGACGGTCGTGCCGTCGTTCGGCGGCGACGAACTCAAGGGCCGCATGAAGTCGGTCGCGCTGGAGCGCGACGAGTTGCGCGCCCGGCAGCGCGCGCAACTGGCTGCAGAGAACGACCGCAACCGGCGGGGACTGCGCGAGCAGGATGTCGGCGGCATGAAGTCCATCGTCGACCGGCTGGACCTGCGCAAGATGCTGGCGGACGAAAACACCGTCAACTCGCTCAGGATGGCCGGTTTCCGCGGCCAGAACCCGCTCACGAAGTTTCTGTTTTTCCGCCTGGTCTTGCCGCCGGTCGGCTTCGCCCTGGTCGCGCTCTATGTCTACGGACTGGGCGCCCTTGCCGATCAGCCGGGCTTCATGCGCCTGGTCGTCTGTATCGTCGGCGCCTATGCCGGCTTCTACGCGCCCATCATCTATGTCAAGAACCTGGCGTCCAAGCGGCGCACCTCCATTCGCAAGGCATGGCCCGACGCGCTCGACCTGCTCCTGATCTGCGTGGAATCGGGCATGTCCGTGGAAGCCGCCTTCCGCCGCGTCGCGGAGGAAATCGGCACGCAGTCCATCGACCTGGCCGAGGAATTCGTCCTGACCAACGCCGAGCTGTCTTTCCTGCCCGAACGCCGTCAGGCCTATGAGAACCTGGCCATCCGCACCGGCCTCGATTCGGTCAAGAGCGTGTCCCAGGCCCTGATCCAGGCCGAACGCTACGGCACGCCCGTTGCCCACGCCCTGCGCGTCCTTGCCAACGAGAGCCGAGAGCAGCGCATGAACGAGGCCGAGAAGAAGGCCGCGGCGCTGCCGCCCAAACTGACCGTGCCGATGATCCTGTTCTTCCTGCCGGTCCTCTTCATCGTCATTCTCGGCCCGGCCGGCATCAACATCTCCCAGAAGGGACTGCTCGACTGACCGGACAGGGGAAGGCGCCGGGCCGGCGCCCTTCCCTCAATCATGCAGCCGGCAGCCTTGCCTGCCGCGCGGCAAGCCGGTGACGGATGCCCCGGTCTTGCAGGCCGGGGCTTTTTCACAGGGTCAGGATAGGCGGGGAGGGATGGGCGTCGCCGCCTGCCGGAAGCGACGCGGGAACCCGATTGCTGCAAAGGGCGCGCAAACGCGTGTGAACGTGTCGGCGCGCCGGTCCGGCGATCCGGCCTTGCTGGCTCAGTTCGTCTTTTTCGACTTGTCGGAGAGCTTGGCCCAGCTGTTCTGCTGCGCGAGGATCGAGCGCAGATAGGCCACGTTGGCGCTGGCCTGTTGCGGGTCGAGTTCCTGTGCGGCGATCTGCTCGGCCTCGTCGAAACGGCCCTGCAGGCCGACGACGAGCGCGAGGTTCTGGCGCACACGGCTGTCGGCGCCCGGTGCCTGCACGGCCTGGCGCATGTGCTGTTCCGCGGTGGCGAGGTCGCCGGACAACACGTAGGACATGCCCAGGTTTGACAGAATGGAGGCTTCGTTGGGCTGAAGCGTCAGCGCCTTCCTGTAGAGCGTGCGCGCGGCATCCGCCTGACCGAGCTGGTCGAGAATGGCCGCTTCGGCGGAAACGAGGCGCCAGTCCGGATATTCCGGCGTCTGGGCGCGGCGCACCGCGTCGAGCGCGGGTTCGAGCTGGCCGGCTGCGGCGAGCGACTTGCCATAGGCAGCCAGCACGTCACGGTCGTTCGGATGATAGATGGCCGTCTTGCGCATCACGGCCAGTGCCTGGTCCGTGCGATTGGTCATCATCAGAACCTTGGCATAGGCCATGGCGGTCTGCTTGTTCTTCGGATCGCCGGAATAGGCCTTGCCGAAACTTGCAGCCGCCGCGCCAAGCTCGCTCTCGTTCATCTGCTCGACGGGCTTGGAGATGCGCGCTCCCACCGAACCGGTCGTCAGGCGCTTGCTGGCGCATCCGGAAAGGCCGAGTGCCAGGACGAGGAGGCTCGTCGTGGCCAGGCTTGCGATGCGGAAGCGGGATTGACGGCGCTTGGAAATCATGCGGCTCACCTGCGGAAACGATGGCGGACCCGGCCGGTCCTCTTCCCTGTGAGCAATAATCTGTTAACCCTAACAGTTCGTTAATTCCCGCATCCCGAAGGAGTTTCCATGCCTGTCACCCTCGTCGCAGCGCCGCTGCCCGAAGCCCGTCCTGTTCATTGCGTCGGCAAGGGTGGCCTGGAGACCGCCGGCCTGGATGCCGCCGCGCTCAACTGGGCCAGGGCGAACGGCTTCGAGGGCGCGGCGGGCGAAGTGCTTGTCCTGCCCGGCATCGATGGCGGGCTGGCCGGTGCGCTGTTCGGCACCGGAGACGGAATGAAGGCAGGGTATGGCGCGCTCGGCTACGGTGCGCTGGCGGGCAAGTTGCCGGAAGGTGCCTGGACCTTCGCGGCGCCGCCGCAAGACGCCGCGCTGGCCTGCCTCGGCCTGATGCTGGGCGGCTATGCCTTTACCCGCTATGGAAAGAAGGACGGGCGTGCGCTCACCTTTGCCGTACCCGGTGGCGTCGATCCGGAAGCGGTCACACGGCAGGCCGAAGCCCACCGCCTGACGCGCGACCTGGTCAACACCCCGGCCTGCGACATGGGCCCGTCGGCGCTGGAAGCGGCGGCCCGTGACCTGGCCGCCCGGCATGGCGCATCGATCACGGTCATTGCCGGCGACAGCCTGCTGGACAACAATTTTCCGATGATCCACGCGGTCGGCCGCGCCGCGGCGGAAGTGCCGCGCCTCATCGACATGCAATGGGGCGAGGATGACGCCCCGAAGGTCACGCTGGTCGGCAAGGGCGTCTGCTTCGATACCGGCGGGCTCGACATCAAGCCGCCCAGTTCCATGCTCAACATGAAGAAGGACATGGGCGGCGCGGCCAATGTCCTGGGTCTGGCGGACATGCTGATGGGCGCCGGCGCTAGGATCAGGCTTCGCGTGCTCATCCCGGCGGTGGAAAATTCGATCGCCGGCAATGCCTTCCGGCCCGGCGACATCCTGAAGAGCCGGCAGGGCCTGACCGTCGAGATCGGCAATACGGATGCGGAAGGAAGGCTGGTGCTGGCAGACGCGCTGACCCTGGCGGGCGAGGAAGCACCCGATCTGCTGGTTGACATGGCGACCCTGACCGGCGCGGCGCGCGTGGCGCTCGGCCCCGACCTGCCGCCCTTCTACACCGCCGACGAGACGCTTGCCGCCGCGCTTGCCGATGCCGCGCGCGAACGCGCCGATCCCCTCTGGCGCATGCCGCTCTGGCAGCCCTATGACAGCGACCTGGCCTCGAAGGTGGCCGACGTGAACAACGTCACCACTGGCGGCTTCGCCGGCTCCGTCACCGCCGCGCTTTTCCTCCAGCGTTTCGCGGGCGGGGCGAAAAGCTGGGTTCATTTCGACATCTTCGCCTGGAATCCGTCGGCCCGTCCGCATGGCCCCGCCGGTGGCGAGGCGCAGGCCATCCGCGCCCTGGAAAAGGTGATCGCGGACCGCTATGGCTGACCTTCCGCCCGGACCGGAAAACGGATACGGTTCCGAAACGTTCAACCGGCAGGCAGGCCCCGATGTCCGTTCACATGAGACCGAGCCAGGCCTTGCGCCTCTGGCAGGAGACCGCTCTGGATGAGGTCCGTTCAGGCCACCCGGACCTCAGCTTTCGCCAGGCGGCCATCCTGCTGACGATCTATCTGGATCCGCCGCCGCATACCATTCGCGCCCTTGCCGCCCGCCTCGGCGTCACCAAGCCGGTCATCACGCGCGCGCTCGACACGATGGGCGCGATGAACCTTGTCTCGCGCCATCGCGATCCTGATGACCGGCGCAACGTGCTGGTCAGGCGCACCGTCGAAGGCGCGCTCTATGTCGAGCGGTTCGGCGACCGGATCGTCGCGAAGGCCGCGGAGTTGCCATTGTGACCGCCCTTGATCGCCGTCTTCATGTCTTCCGGCCCGATCTGGCAGACATCCGCCTTCAGGGACGCGTCGAGGCAGCGCGTTTCGTGGCCGGCGAACCGGCGCGCATCGCCGTCCCCGTCGCCGACGTGAAATCCGCGCCGGACGCCGCCGCCGGCATGGATACGCAATTCCTGCTGGGCGACGACGTGGAGGTGTTCGAGCGCCTGGATGGCTGGGCATGGGTGCAGGGCAGGCGGGACAACTATGTCGGTTATGTCGCGGAAACGGCCCTCGGTCCCGTGGCGGCGGACCTGACGCAACAGGTGTCGGTGCCGCGCACGGTCTGTTACGCGGAACCGGACATGAAGCGCCCCGTGACGCGCCATTTGTCGATTGGCAGCCGGCTTGCGGTCACCGGGCAGGCTGAGACGCGCGGCCTTGCCTATGGCCGGACGGAGGCCGGCGACTGGATCGTCATGGGCCATCTCGCGCCGCTCGCCGCCGCGCCTCTGACCGCCGATTACGTGAGCATTGCCGAAATCCTGCTGCACACGCCCTATCTGTGGGGCGGCACGTCGGCCTTCGGGATCGACTGTTCGGGTCTCGTGCAGTTGAGCCTGCGCATGGCGGGACGCGATGTGGTGCGCGACACCGACATGCAGGCGGCAGGGCTCGGTCATTCCATTGCGCGCACGGATCTTCGGCGCGGCGATCTCGTTTTCTGGAAGGGCCATGTCGCCATCATGACCGATGCGGCCACGCTCATCCATGCCAACGGCCATACCATGACCGTCGCCACGGAACCGCTCGACGATGCGGTCACGCGCATCAGCTACCTGTATGGACAGCCGACCGCGTTCAGGCGGGTTCAGTAGCCGGCCTTGGGGTCGATCACGTTTTCCAGCGGCTTGCCCTGCCGGAGGCGGGCGATCTGGCCCATGACATAATCGACGACCGCGCTGCGCTTCGACCAGGCCGCCGCATGGGGCGTGATGACGAGATTGGGCGCGTCCCAGGCCGGATGCCCTGACGGCAGCGGTTCGGTCTCGAACACGTCCAGCGAGGCGCCGGCCAGCGTGCCGTCGTGCAGGGCGGCCACGACATCGGCATCCACCTGGGTCTTGCCCCGCCCGGCATTGATGTAGACCGGCGCGCCGAAAACGCCGTCTCGCGCCAGCTTCTCAAGGAAGGCGTGGTTGACGAGACCCTCCGTCTCTGCCGTTCGCGGCAGCAGCGAGACGAGAAAATCGGTCTGGCCGAGAAAGGCATCCAGCTCTTCTTCGCCGGCAAAGCATTCCATGCCGTCCGTGGCCTTGCGCGTCCGGCTCCAGCCGGAAAGCCTGAAGCCGAAGGGCTTCAGCTTGGCCGCGGCATCGCTGCCCAGCACGCCGAGCCCCATGATCCCGACCCGCACATCCTCCGCACCCGGCTGCGGCAGGGCCCGCCAGACGTGGTCGCGTTGCTGCAGTCGGTAGCGGCCGTGCTGGCGCAGATGGTGCAGGCATTGCAGCACGATCCATTCGCTCATCCGGTTGGTGAGGTCGTCGCCGACATAGCGCACCACCGGAATGGCCGGCAGGGCAACGCCGGAGCGCGTGATGTGGTCTACGCCCGCCCCCAGCGAGAACAGCGCCTTCATGTGGCCGATCCTGTCGAGCAGCGCGGCATCCGGCGCCCAGACGATGGCATAGGCGCAATCGCGAAGCGTGGCATCGTCCATGCCGGGCTCATACCAGCGCACGGCTTCATCGGGGTAATGTTGGGCGAAGACCGGCAGCCAGTCTTCCGCCCGGTCGTCGCCCACGGCGATCAGGATCGCCTCTGCGCTCATGTCGCGGCCTCCGTCATTCTCGTTTTCAGTGCCTCCCGGTCCTGCCCGGCAAACCAGTTGAGCGCCAGCAAGGCGAAACCGTTGCGAAAGGCGCCGCGCCCGGCCGCATCGATGGCGTCGCCGGCCGGCACGGCGAAGGGCCGGATGTCCTCGTCGTCGTCCTCGCCCGCCCGTTCCGGCAGCCGCGAACTGTCGACGCGTGCCAGGAACAGGAAGGCGTGTTCCGTCGTGATGCCGGGCGAGGGAAGGAATTCAAGGCATGGCATCATCGCCAGTGCGGCCAGTCCCGTCTCCTCGCGCAGTTCGCGCGCCGCCGCGATCTCCGGTGTTTCGCCATCCTCCACGCCGCCCGCCACGATTTCCACCAGCGAGCCGCAGCCGGTCGCAAGATGGGCCGCCGGCCGGAACTGGCGGATCAGGACCAGCCTGTCGCGGTCCGGATCCCAGGCGATGACGGCCGCTACCTTGGCGCCCTCGTGGATGTCGCGGGTCATGACGCCGCTCCATCCGCCATCATGCTGGCGGTGGCGAAGCACGAAGCGCAACATGCGGCGGAAACCCTCCGACAGGACCGAACGCCCGCTGATCTCCGTCTCGACCGGCCGGTCTTCCAGACCCGGGCCCGTCACTGGCTCACCACGCCGGACGGCGCCGTCTCGATGTTGAAGGCCGCCGCGATCAGTGCCCGCGTGTAGTCGGTCTGCGGATTCTCGAAGATCTGGTCGGCGGGGCCGTATTCGACGACGCGTCCGCCGCGCATGACAATGACCTCGTTGGCCAGCGCCCGCACCACCTTCAGGTCATGGGAAATGAAGAGGTAGGCCAGATCGTGCCGCTTCTGCAGGTCGCGCAACAGGTCCACCACCTGCGCCTGCACGCTCATGTCCAGCGCCGATGTCGGTTCGTCCAGCATGACGAAGCGCGGGTTCAGCACCATGGCGCGCGCAATGGCGATGCGCTGCCGCTGCCCGCCCGAAAATTCGTGCGGATAGCGGTGCCGGCTTGAGGGATCGAGCCCCACCTCCTTCAGCACGGCGACCACGCGCTCGTCGCGCTCGGCCCGGCCGAGGCCGGGAAAATGGATCGTCATGCCTTCCTCGATGATTTCGGAGACCGACATGCGCGGACTGAGCGAACCGAAAGGGTCCTGGAACACGATCTGCAGATGAGAACGCAAGGGCAGCATGTCCTTGAAGGAATGCGTATCGATGCGTTTGCCCTCGAAGGTGATGGCGCCCTGCGACTGGATCATGCGCGCCAGCGCCAGGCCGAGCGTGGTCTTGCCGGAGCCCGATTCGCCGACCACACCCAGCGTCTGGCCGGCCTTCACCGTCACGTCGATGCCGTCCACCGCCTTCACATGGTCCACCACCTTGCGGAAGAAACCCTGCCGCACCGGGAACCAGACCTTGATCTGCTCGCCCTGCATGACGGTCCTGGCGGAAGGGTCTCCGGCGGGCGGATGCCCCTTGGGCTCGGCGGCCAGCAGGTGGCGGGTATAGTCGTGCTGCGGGTTGTCGAAGATTTCGCGCGTCGGCCCGCTTTCGACGATCTTGCCCTTCGTCATCACGCAGACCCGGTCGGCGATCTTGCGCACGATGCCGAGGTCATGGGTGATGAACAGCATGGACATGTTGTGCTGCGACTTCAGCCGGGCCAGCAGTTCGAGGATCTGCGCCTGCACGGTCACGTCCAGCGCCGTCGTCGGTTCGTCGGCGATCAGCAGGCGCGGTTCGTTGGCCAGCGCCATGGCGATCATCACACGCTGGCGCTGCCCGCCCGACAGCTGGTGCGGGTAGGAGCCGAGCCGCTTTTCCGGCTCGCGGATACCCACCTGGTTGAGCAGTTCCAGCACGCGCGCCCGGGCGTTCCTGTCATCCATGCCCTGGTGCAGCTTGAGCACTTCCGCGATCTGTTTCTCGATCGTGTGGAGCGGATTGAGCGAGGTCATCGGCTCCTGGAAGATCATGGAAATGGCGTTGCCGCGCACGCGCATGAGGTCGCGCTCGTCATTGTCGAGCAGGTCGTCGCCGTCGAACAGGATCTTGCCGGACGGGTGGCTTGCTGCCGGGTAGGGCAGCAGCTTGAGCACCGACAGAGCAGAGACCGACTTGCCGGATCCCGATTCGCCGACCAGCGCAACCGTTTCTCCCGGCATGATGTCGAAGGAGATATGATCGACCGCTGTCACATCGTTTCCGCCGACCTTGAAGGCGACGGACAGGTCCTGGACGGAGAGCAGGGGCGCCTTGTTCATCGGAACGTCTTTCTCGGGTCGAAGGCGTCGCGCGTTGCCTCGCCGATGAAGATCAGCAGGGAAAGCATCAGCGAGATCACCACGAAGCCGGTGATGCCGAGCCATGGTGCCTGCAGGTTCTTCTTGCCTTGGGCCAGCAATTCGCCGAGCGAGGCGGAGCCGGGCGGCAGGCCGAGGCCAAGGAAGTCCAGCGAGGTCAGCGAGGTGATCGACCCGTTCAGGATGAAGGGCAGGAAGGTCAGCGTCGCCACCATGGCATTGGGCAGCAGGTGGCGGAACATGATCGTGCGGTTGGAGACGCCGAGCGCGCGCGCCGCGTTGACATATTCGAAATTGCGCGCGCGCAGGAACTCCGCCCGCACCACGCCGACGAAGGAGACCCACGAGAACAGGAGCATGATGCCGAGCAGGATCCAGAAGCCCGGCGGCAGCACCGAGGCGATGATCAGGATCAGGAACAGGACCGGGATCGAGGACCAGATCTCGATGAAGCGCTGGAAGATCAGGTCCATCCAGCCGCCGAAATAGCCCTGCACCGCGCCCGCGCTGACGCCGATGACCGCCGAGAACAGCGTCAGCGTCAGGCCGAACAGCACGGAGATGCGGAAGCCGTAGATGACGCGCGCCAGCACGTCGCGCGCCTGGTCGTCCGTGCCCAGCCAGTTCCAGTTGCCCATGTTGCAGTTGGGATCGGCGGCGCCATCGGCATACTGGCTGCAGCGTTCCTCCGGCGTGTACATCCAGGACGGCTTGGCGGGGGCCGCTTCCGGGATTTCACGGTTCACCGTGCGGTAATTGTAGCGGATCGGCGGCCACAACATCCAGCCATTGGCCTCGATCTCCTCCTGGATCACCGGGTCGCGATAGTCGGTGATGGCCAGGAAGCCGCCGAACTTTTCCTCCGGATAATCGACCAGGACCGGCGACAGCAACTCGCCCTTGTAGGAGATCAGCACCGGCTTGTCGTTGGCCACGAACTCCGCCATCAGCGTCACGACGAACAGCACGAGGAAGATCCACAGCGACCAGTAGCCGCGCCGGTTGGCCTTGAAGTTCTGCCAGCGCCGCTGGTTGAGCGGCGACAGGAAGGGCTTGCGCGGCATCGATCCTGCGGTGGCGGTCCGGTCGTGGACGGTCTTGTCCATCACACGTCCCTCCGCTCGAAGTCGATGCGCGGGTCGATCCAGGTATAGGTCAGGTCGGAGATCAGCCCGATCAGCAGGCCCATCAGCGAGAAGATGTAGAGCGTGGCGAAAACCACCGGATAGTCACGGTCGATGACCGACTTGAAGCCGAGCAGGCCCAGTCCGTCGAGCGAGAAGATCTGTTCGATCAGCAGCGACCCGGTGAAGAAGGCGCCGATGAAGGCGCCGGGAAAGCCGGCGATGATGATCAGCATGGCATTCCGGAAGACATGGCCGTAAAGCAGCTGGCGTTCGGTCAGCCCCTTGGCGCGCGCAGTCACCACATATTGCTTCTTGATCTCGTCGAGGAAGGAATTCTTCGTCAGCAGCGTCAGCGTGGCGAACTGCGAAAGCACCATGGCCGTCAGCGGCAGGGTGAGGTGCCAGAAATAGTCGATGATGCGTTCGGGCCAGGAGAGTTCGTTCCAGTTTTCCGATGTCAGGCCGCGCAGCGGAAACAGGTCCCAGAACGATCCGCCGGCAAACAGCACGATCAGCAGCACCGCGAACAGGAAGCCGGGAATGGCATAGCCCACGATGATGACGGCCGATGTCCAGACATCGAAGGCCGATCCGTCCTTCACCGCCTTGCGGATGCCGAGCGGAATCGAGATCGAATAGGAGATGAGCGTCAGCCACAGCCCGAGCGAAATCGAGACCGGCATCTTCTCCAGGATGAGGTCGATGACCGAGGTGGAGCGGAAATAGCTCTCGCCGAAATCGAACCGGGCATAGTTCCACAGCATCAGGCCGAAGCGCTCGTACCAGGGCTTGTCGAAGCCGAACTGCTGTTCGAGCTGGCGGATGAATTCCGGGTCGAGACCCTGTGCGCCGCGATATTTCGAGGAAACATCGCCTCCGCCGGAATCGAAGCCCTGGTTCTGGCCGCCGAAATCCCCGCCGCCGCCGGATATGCGGTCCGTGGCGCTGCCGCCCTGGCCGGTGAGTTGCGCGATCACCTGTTCCACCGGTCCGCCCGGCGCGAACTGGATGACGGCGAAGGATACCGCCATGATCCCGAGCAGGGTCGGGATCATCAGCAGCAGGCGCCGGAGGATATAGGCGCCCATTAGGAGTGTCCCCGCTTCGTCACGGCCTGTCGTGCGTCGTCACGCCTTGCCAATCGCCCTTGCCTTCTCTTCATCCACCCACCAGAGCCGCTCCGGCGAAAAGCCGTAATCCGGCTTCGGTTCGGCATAACCGAACATGTCCCAGAAGGCTGCCCGGTGATTCGCCGCATGCCAATTTGGAATCCAGTCTCGCCGCGCGCGCAAGACCCGGTCGAGCGCGCGCATGGCAATCGTCATGGCCTCGCGCGTCTCTGCCCGGCCGATCGTGTCGATGAGCGCGTCCACCGCCGGGTCGGCCGTGCCCGGCAGGTTGCGCGTTCCGGGCGCCTGTGCCGCTTCCGACGAGAAGATCAGCGCCAGCCCTTCGCGGGTCGGCGTGGCGCCATGGTTGAGCGCGATGCCGACCATGTCGAATTCATAGTCGCGCAGACGCGTCTCGAATTGCGAGGCATCGACGAGCCGCGAGGACGCGTCGATGCCGACGGCGCGCAGGTTCTCGATGAAGGGTTGCAGGACGCGCACGAAGGTCTGGTCGCGCACCAGGATTTCCAGCGTCAGCGGCGCGCCGTTACCATCCTCAAGCAAGCCGTTGCCGCCGCGGCTGTAACCCATATCCGAGAGGAGCCGTGCCGCCTGCGACAGGAGCCGCCGGTCGCGGCCGGAACCGTCGGAGACGGGCATGGTCACCGGCTCGCCGAACACCTCGTCGGGCAGGCTGCCCCGCCAGGGCTCCAGCAATTCCAGTTCTTCCGCCGAGGGTGGCCCGCTGGCAACGAAACCGGAGCCGGAAAACAGCGACTGCGACCGCTCGTAGGAGCCGTAGAACAGTTTCTCGCGTGTCCACTGGAAATCGAAGCACAGGTTGATGGCCTGCGACATGCGCCGGTCGGCCAGGTGCGGCCGCCGCCGGTTGATCGCCCAGCCCTGCATCGTGGCGTATTTCTCGCGCGGGAAGGTGCGCTTGACGACCTTGCCTTCGGCGATGGCCGGGAAATCATATTCCGTGGCCCAGGTCTTGGAGGTGAATTCCTGCCGGAACAGGGTGATCCCCTTCTTGAAGGCTTCGAAGCCGGCCTGCCGGTCGCGGTAGTAGTCGATGCGGATGCGGTCGAAATGGAACTGCCCGCGCATGACCGGCAGATCGCGGCCCCAATAGTCGGCCACCCGCTCATATTCGATGAACAGCCCGGCCTGCGCCTCGGCCACGCGGAACGGGCCTGAAGACATCAAGGGAGTCATCTTGGTCTGGTCGAAGGCGAAACCCTCGAAGAACGCCTCCTGCAGGATCGGGAAGGTCGCCGCCGTCAGGATGGTCCGGTCCGAATGCTGGCCGGAAAAGACGAGATCCACCGTGCGCTCGTCCACCGCCACGGCGTCGTTGAGTTCGCGCAGCGGCTGGCTGAGCGAAGGGTGCGCCTCCGGCGTCTTGAATGTCCGGTAGGAGAAGGCGACGTCCTGCGCCGTCACCGGCGAGCCGTCATGGAAGCGGGCGCCCTCGCGCAGGACGAAGCGGTAGGTCCTGCGGTCAGGCGAAATCGTCACGCTTTCGGCCAGCAGGCCGTAGATCGCGTCCGGCTCGTCGAGCGCCCGCGTCATCAGCGCGTCGAAGCACAGTTCCATGCGCATGGGCGCATTGCCGCGAAACGTGAAGCTGTTGAGCGTGTCGAAGGTCTGGGCACCCTGGTTGAAGGCCCAGTTGGGCGGCGAGAAATTGAACGTTCCGCCCTTCGGTGCTCCAGGGTTGGCATAGGCGAAATGGTTGAAGTCCGGCCCGTATTTCAGTTCGCCGAAGGCCGACAGGCCGTGCAGCGGCGTTTCGGCGGGCAGGGCGGCGAGCCCCGGCAGCCCGGTCAGCGGCAGGAGCGCCGCCGAACCGGCAAGCGTCAGGAAGCTCCTGCGCGTCGGTCTCACGGTCATGGCCTCAGCCCTGCTTGCCAACGCGTTGCGCCTTCTCGGCGTCCCACCACCAGACAGCCGGGAAGCCGTGGTTGTATTCCGGCAGCGGGTCGGGATGGCCGAACCGGTCCCAGTAGACGATGCGGTCGAAGGGATAATACCATTGCGGAACGACATAGTGATGGTGCAGCAGGGCGCGGTCGAGCGCCCGCGTCGCCGCTACCAGGTCTTCCCGGCTGCGGGCGAAGATGATCTCGTCGATGAGGCGGTCGATGCCCTCGTCGGCGATGCCGGCGTAATTACGCGAGCCCGCCCGGTCCTTCGATTCCGATCCCCAGTAATTGCGCTGCTCGTTGCCCGGCGACAGGCTCTGCCCCCAGTTGGAGATCACCATGTCATAGTCGAAACTGCGCCACCGGTTGATGAAGGCCGAGGTCTCGATCTCGCGATAGCTGGCATCGATGCCGATCTTGCGCAGGTTCTCCACATAGGGCAGCACGATCTTGCCGAAATCGCGGCCCGAAATGTCGAGGATTTCGAAGGCGAGGGGTTCGCCCGTTGCGGCATGGACCATCTTGCGGTCGCGCAATTCATAGCCCGCCTCGCGCAGCAGGCGAACCGCCTCGCGCAGGTTGGAGCGCAGGTTCGCGTCGCTTCCGCCCACCGGGTTGGCATAGGCCTCGGTGAAGACGGTTTCGGGCAGCAGGTCGCGGTATTTCTCCAGGATTTCGAGCTCGCGGCCTTCCGGCAACCCGCTCGACGCCAGTTCCGTGCCGGCGAAGTAGCTGTCATTGCGCAGGTAGAGGTCGAACAGCACCGTGCGGTTGGTGGTCTCGAAGTCGAAGGCATAGTTCAGCGCGCGGCGCACCCGCCAGTCCTGGAACTGCTTGCGACGCTGGTTCGGCACGAAGGCCTGCATGGAACCCGATGCCTTGTCCGGATAGGCGAGCAGCTTCACATGACCCGCCGCGCGGCCCGGGAAGATGGACGGCTCGTAGGCCGTGACCCAGTTCTTGGCCGAGTTTTCCAGCCGGAAGTCGTAGGCGTCGGCCTTCAGGGCCTCCACGATCACCGCGCCGTCGCGGTAGTATTCGTATTCCACCTCGTCGAAATTGTTCTGGCCGACATTGGTGGGCAGATCGGCGCCCCAATAGTCGGCAACGCGCTCGAAGGTCACCGAGCGCCCCGCATCCACCCGGCCGATGCGGTATGGCCCGGATCCCAGCGGCGGCTCCATCGTGCTGCGCGAGATGTCGCGGGGGCTGCCGTCCGGCCCCGTGCCTTCCCACCAGTGTTTCGGCACCACCATCAACTGGCCCATGATGTGCGGGAGTTCCCGGTTGCCGCTCACGTTGAAGAAGAAGGTGACCTCGTTGTCGCCGGTTTTCTCCGCGCCGACAACGTTGCGGTAGTAGAAGCGGATCTGCGGGTTGAGTTCGGATTGCTTCTGGAAGCTCCAGATCGCGTCCTCCGCTGTCACCGGCTTGCCGTCATGCCAGCGCGCCTTCGGGTTCATGCGGAAGGACACCCATGAGAAATCGGCCGGGTAACGCATCGCTTCCGCCAGAAGCCCGTATTCGGCCGAAATGTTCAGTTCGTCGAGGCTCGTCGTCATGAGGGTCTCGAAGACGAGGCCGAGGCCTGTCGCCACTTCCCCTTTCGGCGGGATGGGATTGAAGCTGTCGAAGGAACCGAGCGTGGCCATGCGCGCCCGCCCGCCCTTGGGCGCGTCGGGGTTCACATAGTCGAAATGGGTGAAATCGGCCGGATAGCGCGGTGTGCCGCTCAGCGCGGTGGCGTGATGCCAATCCTCGGCCTCGCGCGCTGCCTGATCGGGCAGGGACGGGTTTTCGATGGGGATTTCGACGGCGGCCGCGCGACCAAGGATCAGGGGAGACAGGGCAGCCGAAAGAAGAAGGCTGCGACGGGTCAGGACGAGATCGGGAAACGCCATCGTCGGAAGTGTCCTTTCATGCCATGGCCAGGAAACGGCGCCGCCACGGCCGCGCCGGTCACGATTTGTAACCTATGGCTTTTTGTGGCGAATGAAAGGGCGCCCGCAGCCGCCAACATTACGGGAGCATTAAAAAAGCCGGCGCGGAGGCCGGCTTTCTTCAATTCGTCGTGAGCAGACCTTACTGGGCCTGGCTCTCGCCCTCGGCGGCTGCGCCGTCGGCCGGCGCGACAGCCGTGTCGCCTTCGGCCGGTGCCTCTGCGGCATCACCCTCGGCGGGCAGCGGGAGCGGGCTGTCGGCCTGCTCGCGCAGCCAGGCGATCAGGTTGGCGCGCTCGTCGACTTTCTTGAGGCCGGCAAAGCCCATGGAGGTGCCGCTGATATACTTCTTCGGCGCGGCCAGGAAGGCATTCAGGTTCTTGTATTCCCAGTTGACCGACTGGCCCTGGGAATATTCCTGCATGGCGCCGGAATAGGAGAAGCCCTCGTGGCTGGCGACCGGACGGCCGACCACGCCCCACAGGTTCGGGCCGACCTTGTTGGCGCCACCCTTTTCGACCGTGTGGCAGGACGCGCACTTCTTGAACACCGATTCGCCCGCGCCAAGATCGGCGCTGGCCAGCAGCGGCGCGACCGGTTCCGGTCCGGTATCGGCAGGGGCCTCGGGCGCTGCGCCGCCGGCGTCCTCCGCAACCTCGATCACGTAACCGGGCGTCTCCGGAGCATGCGTCGCGAAGATCGCATCCGAGGCAATGGCCAGCGAGAACACCACGAAGACGGTGCCCAGTGTCGCGCCGATGAATTTGTTGAGTTCAAACGAGTCCATTTCCCAGAGGCTCCTGCATGCTTTCCCGCCGCTTTGCCCCCTGCCGCGGCATTCACCATGACGTGCGGGCACACCTATCCCTCGACCGGCGGGCCGGTTTTTGGTCGCGCGGAACCTATGTCTTTTGCACCTTCGTTGCAACACATATAAAGAGCCTCCCACTGAGACTTTTTGCCACTTTCCGCGAGTGATCCCTTCATGAAACCGATTGTCCTGATCCCGGCCCGCATGGCTTCGACGCGCCTGCCCGGAAAGCCGCTCGCCGACATTGCCGGCGCGCCGATGATCGTCCAGGTCGCCCGACGGGCCGCCGAGGCGGATTGCGGGCGCGTCGTCGTCGCCACCGATGCGCCGGAGGTGTTCGAGGCCGTGCGCGCTGCCGGTTTCGAGGCGGTGATGACCGGAAGCCACCACCAGTCGGGATCGGACCGCATCTTCGAGGCGCTGCAGGCGCTTGATCCTGAAGGCGCCCACGATGTCGTCCTCAATGTGCAGGGCGACCTGCCGACCATCGATCCGGCGACCGTTCGTTCTGCCCTGAACCCACTGGAAGACGCCGGCGTGGACATCGCCACGCTCACCGTGGAGATCACCCGCGAGGAAGAACGGACCAATCCCAACGTGGTCAAGGTGGTCGGGACGCCCGTCGCGGCGGACCGCCTGCGGGCGCTCTATTTCACCCGCGCAACGGCGCCCTGGGGCGAAGGTCCGCTGTTCCACCATATCGGCCTCTATGCCTGGCGCCGCGACGCGCTGGCGCGCTTTGTCGCCCTGCCGCCGTCGATTCTGGAACGGCGCGAGAAACTGGAGCAATTGCGTGCACTCGAAGCCGGCATGCGCATCGACGCCGAAATCGTTGACACGGTGCCTCTCGGGGTGGATACGCCCGACGACCTCGAACGCGCCCGCCGGATGCTGGGCTGAAGGAACATGACCATGGCCGCCAAGACCAACCGCATTGCCTTCCAGGGCGAACCCGGCGCAAATTCCGATACTGCCTGCCGGGACATGTTCCCCGCCATGGAGCCGATGCCCTGTCCCACCTTCGAGGATGCCTTCGTTGCGGTGGAAGGCGGCAAGGCCGATCTCGCCATGATCCCGATCGAGAACACCATCGCCGGGCGCGTGGCGGACATCCACCATCTCCTGCCGGAAAGCCGGCTGCATATCGTCGGCGAATATTTCCTGCCGATCCACTTTCAGCTCATGGTCCTGCCGGAGGCCGACATGGCCGGCATCAAGGCCGTGCACAGCCACATCCATGCCCTCGGCCAGTGCCGCAAGATCATCCGCAAGCATCGCTGGAAACCTGTGGTGGCTGGTGATACGGCGGGCGCCGCCCGCTTCGTGCGCGACCTTGGCGACGTGACCCAGGCCGCGCTCGCCCCGCGCCTGGCCGCCGACCTCTATGGCCTGAAGATCATCGCCTCGGATGTCGAGGACCAGGAGAACAACGTCACCCGTTTCGTCGTCCTGTCGCGCGACAAGGTCATCCCTGCCCGCGTCGATGGCGAGATGATGATGACCACCTTTGTCTTCCGGGTGCGCAACATTCCGGCCGCGCTCTACAAGGCCATGGGCGGTTTCGCCACCAACGGCGTGAACATGACCAAGCTGGAAAGCTACCAGATGGGCGGCAAGTTCTTCGCCACCCAGTTCTATGCCGATATCGAGGGTCATCCGGACGACGACAATGTGCGCCTGGCGCTCGAGGAACTGGCGTTTTTCTCGCGCGACGTGCGCGTGCTGGGGGTCTACGAGGCCCACCCCTTCCGCGCCACCCAGGCGGAGGAAGCCGACGGGCGCTGACGCGGCGCGGGCGGAACCAACCGCGCGCCGTTCCGTTCAGGAGCAATGGAGAGCGCGATGGATCGGTGGCCGGACGGCCGGAATACGGGACAACATTCGGGATGGACTGCCGGCGTGGCGGGCGGCACCGCGCTTTTCCTTCTGGTCGCCGCGCTCATGTCGCTGGGCCTGACGGCCGGTATCGACGGATGGATCCTGGAAAGCCTGCGCTCGGCCGACGATCTGTCGGATGCGCTCGGCCCCGCCTGGTTCGAGAATACCGTGCGCGCGTTCACCGCGCTGGGCGGCTATCCGGTCATCGTCTTCGCCGTGCTCAACGCCGTCGTCATCCTTGCCCTGTCGGGCGAACGGCAGGCTGCCATTCTGGTGGTAATGTCGGTGGCTGGCGGTTCGGCGCTGAGTTCTGGCCTG
The DNA here is from genome assembly GCF_046506625.1 of Zhengella sedimenti. Taxonomy (NCBI): domain Bacteria; kingdom Pseudomonadati; phylum Pseudomonadota; class Alphaproteobacteria; order Hyphomicrobiales; family Notoacmeibacteraceae; genus Zhengella; species Zhengella sedimenti. Next base: position 28,788 of record NZ_JBKFFP010000001.1, on the reverse strand, counting down.
AAACAGGTGTTCGAGCGCCAGCGGCCGGATCTCGTCGCGCATCTCGACCCGACCATCGTTCATGTCAGCTTTCCCAGTTCCCACGCCACCGTGTCGCTTGTCGCCTGGCTGACCCTTGCGCTGGTTCTGGCGCGCCACGTCAGCGTCCCGGCGGTGCGCATCTGGCTCACCGGCGCCGTGATCGTTCTGGCTATGCTCGTGGGCCTCAGCCGCGTCTATCTCGGTGTCCACTGGCCGAGCGACGTTGTGGCCGGTTGGGCGCTGGGACTCGCATGGGTGTCGCTGGTCTTCGGCCTCGATGCCCGGATGCGCGCCGCGCAGGGCGCGGCCAGCGAAGCGGATGAAAGGCGCCGGTCATGAACGCCCGGCCGCGCAGATGGCTGCGGCTTCTGGCCCGCTGGGGCTATGCGTCCCGCGGCGTCGTCTATCTGCTGACGGGAGGACTGGCGCTCCTGGCAGCGCTCGGCACGGCCGAGGAAACCGGCACGCGCGGCGCCCTGCGCGCGCTGATGGGAGAGGACTTCGGCCCGCTGATCCTGATCGTCATCGCGGTCGGACTCGTTTCCCATGCCGCCTGGCGGCTGTCGCAATCCGTCCTCGACGCCGACGATCACGGCCTTGGGTGGCGTGGCATTGCCGTGCGGGCCGGCCTGCTGGCAAGCGGGCTGAGCTATGGCGCGCTTGCACTCTACGCGCTGGGTCTGGCCGGTCTGGCCGGCGCGGGTTCTGGCGGTGGCGGCAACGACGCCGTCGCGTTTCTGGTCGCGCTCACGGGGTCGTGGGCCGGAACGATCATCCTGTCGCTGGTCTTTGCCGCCATCGCGCTCGCCCATGGCTGGAAGGCCTTGACGGCCGGATACACGAAGTTCATTCACCCGCCGGCCCGCTTTGAAAACGCTGTCCACCTTGTCTCGATCGGGGGACTGCTCGCCCGCGGCGCCGTCTTCGCCCTCATTGCTTTCCTGCTTTGGGCGCGGCGTATCGACTACGGTGCGCGGGACATGCCCGACACCGAAACCGTGCTCACCTGGACGGAAAGCCTGCCCTGGGGCGGCGCCGTGCTGGCAGGACTGGGGGCGGGGCTGATCCTGTTCTGTCTCTACAGCTTCGCCGAGGCGGCATGGCGCGAGGTCCGCCTGCCATCAACCTGAGACCGTGGCGCCGTTCAGCCCGCCGCCACCCAGTCCGCGATCAGACGGTGGGCGATGGCACGCGACGGCGGGATCGCGGGACGGTCGGGATCGCCCGGTGTCCGGGTCAGCATCTCACGCACCTCGTCACGCGAAAACCAGCGGCAATCCTCCAGTTCCGTGCGGTCCGGGTCGATGTCGAAGCTCACCGCCTCGCCATAGCAGCCGATCATCAGGGAATGGGGAAAGGGCCAGGGCTGGCTGGCATGATAGGCAACCCGGCCGATGGCGATGCCGGATTCCTCAAGCGTCTCGCGCCGCACCGCGTCCTCGATGCTCTCGCCCGGCTCGATGAACCCGGCGAGGCAGGAATACATGCCGGGTGGGAAATGCGGGCTGCGGCCCAGGACACAGCGGTCATTGTCGAGCGCCAGCATGATGGCCACCGGGTCGGTGCGCGGAAAGACCTCCGCCTTGCAGCCCGGACAGACCCGCTTGACGCCGCCCCCGCCCATGGCCGTCCTTTCGCCGCAGCGGCCGCAGAACCGGTTCGTGGCGTGCCATGCCAGCAGCGCCGCGCCTTGCGCCAGCGCCGCTTCCGTTTCGCGGGTCAGCAATTGCTGCATGTAGAGCGAGCGGTAGTCGATCGCCTTGACCGAGGCGGGCAGCGCTTCCGGATCGAGCGAGGAGGGAACGGCCAGCACCGGGTGGCCGTCCTCATGGCCGAGCAGGATGGCATCGCCCAGCCGCGCACCGAGTCCCTGCGCCGTGGCGACATCGTGCAGACCCTGCATGCCGTCACCGTCGGCCAGCATGTAGAGCCGGCCGGCGCGAGCCACGAACACGCGCGCCGACGGGTCGTCCAGCGCCTTTTCCACGCAATCGTCGGCCCGGTGTTCCGACTGGCGGTCGATCCGGTTGCCGGCGAAGCCGACGCGTGTTGAGGGTTCGTCGGCCGGCGCGTCGAAGAACGGGAATGTCATGGGGGCGGTTTCCTGGGGGGAGAAGTGCGGAAGGGGACAGGTGAAGGCGGGGTGTCAGGCGGCCGAGACGGCCTCCTTGAGGCGGGAGACGAACTGGTGCCGGTCTTCCTTGCGCCACGGCGTTCGTTCGCCGTGGCCCCAGACCGGCCCGGGCCAGTTCGCGTCACCCTCGTTGCGGGCCACGATGTGCCAGTGTAACTGCCGCACGACATTGCCGAGCGCCCCGGCATTGATCTTGTCGCAGCCGGTGACCCTCTTCAGCGCCGCGGCCACGAGGTTTGTCTCGAAGGTCAGCATCGCCTGGTCGAGCGGTGTCAAATCGTGCAGTTCCTGGATGTCCGGCCTCTGCGGGATCAGGATGAGCCACGGCCACCGGCTGTCGTTCATCAGCCGCAATTCGCAAAGGCCGAGCCACAGCACCGGAAACGTGTCGGTTTCCAGCCTTCTGTCGAGTTCGAAACCCGCCTTTGCCCGTGGCAACATTCCCTTGTGTCCGCTCTCTGTTTCGTCTTGTCGTTAAAAAACAATCCTGACTCAAGTTTTTCCTTCTGTCTTGTGATTTTTCGGCTCCCGCTACCGGGCCGCGCTCGAAAACCGCCGCGAGCCGCTTGCATTCGGGCGGAAAAGAAACGATATGGGCAGCGGGAGGCTGGTGGTGGACGAGCCACTCGCCAACCGGGTCAGGTCCGGAAGGAAGCAGCCCCAACGAGCCATGGCGCGGGTCATCGTGCCAGCCTCCCGCCTATCCCCATCCCCATGCGGGCATCGGATTGACCGCGCCGCGCCCCCCTGCAAGTATCGCCGGGAACGGAGACCAGGCCCGAGCCATGAGCGAACAGTCCGGCGGCCAGAAGACACCCTACAGGGTGCTTGCCCGCAAATACCGTCCGCGCGATTTCACCGACCTGATCGGCCAGGAGCCGATGGTGCGCACCCTGACCAACGCCTTCCATTCGGGCCGCATCGCCCAGGCGTGGATGCTGACCGGCGTGCGTGGCGTGGGCAAGACGACGACGGCGCGTATTCTGGCCCGGGCGCTCAATTACGAAACCGATACCGTGAACGCTCCGTCCATCGATCTGTCGGTCCCCGGCCAGCATTGCCAGGCGATCATGGAAGGCCGCCACGTCGACGTGATCGAGATGGACGCGGCTTCCCATACCGGCATCGGCGATATCCGCGAGATCATCGAGCAGGTGCGCTACATGCCCTCCGTGGCGCGCTACAAGGTCTTCATCATCGACGAGGTCCACATGCTGTCCAACCAGGCTTTCAACGGCCTGCTCAAGACGCTGGAGGAGCCCCCGCCGCACGTCAAGTTCATCTTCGCCACCACCGAGATCCGCAAGGTGCCGGTCACGGTCCTGTCGCGCTGCCAGCGTTTCGACCTGCGCCGTGTTGACGCCGAGGCGCTCACCCGCCACCTCGCCCGTATCGCCGAACTGGAAGACGTACAGGTGGAACCCGATGCGCTGGCCATGATGGCGCGCGCCGCGGAAGGATCGGTGCGCGATTCGCTTTCCATCCTCGACCAGGCGATTGCCCATGGCAGCGGCCACGTCACGGCGCAGGCCGTGCGGTCCATGCTGGGCCTTGCCGACAATGCCCGCGTCATCGACCTGTTCGAAATGCTGATGCGCGGCGACCTGCCCGGCGCGCTGGGCGAATTGAAGGCGCAATATGATGCCGGTGCCGATCCGGCCATCGTTCTGACCGACCTGGCCGGCTTCACCCATCTCGTCACGCGGCTGCGTTTCGTTCCCGAAGCGGCCGACGATGCCTCTCTGAGCCAGGACGAGCGCACGCGCGGCCTCGAATTTTCGCAGAACCTCTCGGTGCGCATACTCTCGCGCGCCTGGCAGATGCTGCTCAAGGGCATCCACGAGGTGCAGGGCGCCGCAAGGCCCTATGCGGCGGCGGAAATGGTTCTCATCCGCATCGCCCATGCCGCCGACCTGCCGACGCTGGACGAGGCCATCCGCGCGATCGGCGAGGGCGGCGGCCAGCAGCCCGCCATGCCGGCCGCGCCACAGGGCGGCGGAGCTTCCGGTGGCCACGGTTCGCCCGCATCGCGGGCCGCGTCTTCGGCGCCCGCGGTTTCCCGGTCCACCCAGGCGGCGCAGCCCGTCTCCGGACCCGCCATGCGGCTTGTCGAAAGCCGGCCGGAACCCGCGACGGAAATGCACACCGCCCCGCAGACCGAGCAGGCCGCCGAGGCCGTGCCGGTCCGTTCCCTGGAGGATATCGTCGCGCTGGCCGACCGGCATCGCGACTTGCGGATCAAGATCGGCGTGCGCAATGGCGTGCGCCTCGTCTCATTGACACCCGGACACCTCTCGGTCTCGTTGACGGCCAATGCCGACCGCTCCCTGCTGACCGATCTCGCCCAGCGCCTCAAGCTCTGGACAGGGCGCAACTGGATGGTTTCGCTCAGCCAGGAGGAGGGCGGGCGGACCCTTGCCGAGATCGAGGAGGAAACGCGCGAAACGCTGTTCTCCGATGCCAGCAAGGATCCGGCCGTCGCCGCCATCCTGCAGAAATTTCCCGGCGCGAAGGTGATCGATGTGCGCCTGCCCGCCGCGCCGGAAGAACTGCCCGGCGGCGAGGGGATGCCGGTCGAGGCCTTGCCCGATGACGATGACGACGACATCTTGTGACATGGACCCGAAACCGGGAGAGAGACAATGAAAGACCTCATGGGCCTGATGAGCAAGGCCAAGGAAATGCAGGCCAGGATGCAGGCCCTTCAGGAGGAGATGGCCAACATCACCGCCGACGGCCGGTCCGGTGGCGGCCTCGTGACCGTCACCCTGTCCGGCAAGGGCGAGATGCGTGGCCTGAAGATCGACCCGTCGCTCTTCAAGGAGGATGACGTCGAGATCCTCGAGGACCTGATCGTGGCTGCCCACAACGAGGCCAAGGCCAAGGTGGAGCAGGTCATGGCCGAGAAGACCCAGGAACTGACCGCCGGCCTGCCCATCCCGCCCGGCATGAAACTGCCATTCTGAACCCGGCGGGGTCCTGCCCGTCGGGTCCCTGCCTTTCTCCCTTCCTGCCGGCAGGGTCCGGCGACTTCCGGAGGCGTGTGCGATGACGCTCGCGCAGGAAAACCTGCGTGGCGCGATGCTGATGGTCCTTGCGATGGCCTGCTTCGCCGTCGAGGACATGTTCATCAAGCGCGCCGCCATGGCCTTGCCCGTCGGTGAGGTGCTGGTTCTTTTCGGACTGGCCGGAATGGCCGGTTTTTCGCTGATCGCCGCCCTGCGCGGCCAGCGGCCATGGCATCCGGCCATGCTGGGCCGGACCCTCATGCTGAAAGCGGTGTTCGAGGTGATCGGCCGGCTTGGCTACACGCTCGGCATCGCCATGACGCCGCTTTCCAATGCGTCCGCCATCCTCCAGGCCACGCCGCTGGTCGTGGTGGCCGGCGCCGCCGTGCTGTTCGGCGAAAAGGTCGGCATGCGCCGCTGGCTGGCGGTCGGCATCGGCTTCCTCGGTGTGCTGATCGTGCTGCGGCCCGGCATGGAAGGGTTCGTGCCCGCCGCCCTGTGGACGGTGATCGGCATGTTCGGTTTTGCCGGTCGCGACCTTGCCTCCCGCGCCGCGCCGAAGGTGCTTTCCAATCCGCAACTCGGCGCGCACGGGTTCGCCGCACTGACGGTGGCCGGGCTTGTCCTCCTGCCCTTCACGGGCGCGCCAACCGCCCCCGCGCCCGAGGCCCTCGGCTTCGTCGCCGCCGCCTCGCTGTTCGGTGTCACGGCCTATTGGAGCCTGACCGCGGCGATGCGCATGGGCGAGGTCGCCGTGGTGACGCCGTTCCGCTACACCCGCCTCCTGTTCGGGATCGCGCTCGGCATCGCTGTCTTCGGCGAAACCTTCGATGGCGCCACGCTGGCCGGTTCGCTGCTGATCCTGGCGTCGGGACTCTACACGCTCCTGCGCCGCCCGCGGCGCGAGCCCTTCGCGGCAACGTGAAGGACAGGTCCGCCGCTCAACCCAGATCCTTCTCCATGAGGACAGCGGGAAAGGCGATGTCGCTGGCCAGCATCACCGAAACCTCCTCCAGCCGGCGGAAGCCGTGACGGGCATAGAATTTTTCCGCCGGGCGGGAGGAAAAGCACATCAACCGGCGCACGCCCTCGCGCCGGGCTTCCGCCATGCAGGCGGTGAGGATGGAGCCGCCCACGCCGCCGCGCATCAGGTCCGGATGGGTGGCGAAGTGGCGGATATGGCCGGTGGCGTCCTCGATGCGGCCCGTGCCGGGCGTCGCGACGCTCCAGCCGCCGCAACCGGCCAGTTGCCCGCCGACCGATGCGGCGAAGTAGCGCCCCGAATTGAGCAGCGCCGGATCGATGCGCAGCATGGCCGGCAGGGCGTCGGTCAGGATGTCGTCGCTGTACCAGCCGGGATAGACGGCCGAATAGCAGGCCTCGATCAGCGCTTCCAGCGCATCCCGGTCATCGGCTGTCGCGCGCCGGATCACGACATCGTTCATTTCCGTTTCTCCCGTCCGTGATGGGCTGTTGTTGCACGCCCTGACGCGGTTTTTAGCGCCTGCCGCCTGATTTGCCATCCGCCGCATGGATGAAAAGCGCGTCATCGCGCCTATATGGACCGTTCGAGCGAGGTGTGAATGCGCGACGTGCTGACCTTCACGGAAAAGGGCATCTATTGCCCCGCAGGAGATTTCTTCATCGATCCCTGGCGGCCCGTCGACCGTGCGCTCATCACCCATGGCCACGCCGACCATGCCCGCTTCGGCCATGGCAGCTATCTGTGCACTGAGGCCGCCGCACCGGTCATCCAGCGCCGCCTCGGGGTGTCGGCCCGGACCGTTGCCTACGGTGAGATGCTGAAGATCGGCGATGCCTCCGTCAGCTTTCATCCGGCCGGCCACGTGCCGGGATCGGCCCAGATCCGCGTCGAGACGGGCGGCCAGGTCTGGGTGGTGTCCGGTGATTACAAGGTCGAGGAAGACAGCCTGTCGGAACCCTTCGAGCCGGTCGCCTGCCATGCCTTCATCACCGAATGCACCTTCGGCCTGCCGGTGTTCAACTGGGCAAGCCAGGCCGATCTCGCCGCCGAACTGAACGCCTGGTGGCGCGATTGCGCGGCCTCCGGCAAGGTGGCCGTCATCGGCGCCTATTCGCTGGGCAAGGCGCAGCGTGTGCTGAAAAGCCTCGATCTCTCCATCGGCCCGGTCTTCGCCCATGGCGCCGTGGAGAACATGAACGCGGTGCTGCGCGAACAGGGCGTTGACCTGCCGCCGGCCACGCGCGTCACGCCGGACATGGGCCGCGCCACCTTTGCCGGCGGGCTGGTGATCGCACCGCCCTCGGCCATGGACGGAAGCTGGATGCGCCGCTTCGGCCCGGTCTCGCGCGGTTATGCCTCCGGCTGGATGGCGCTGCGCGGCGTGCGGCGCAGGCGCGCGGCCGATCGCGGCTTCGTGATGAGTGACCATGCCGACTGGAACGGCCTGAACGCCGCCATCGCGGCGACCGGCGCCGAACGCGTCTTCGTCACCCACGGCTATACCGGGCCGTTCCGCAGGTGGCTGGAATCGCGCGGCTACGACGCCTATGTCGTGTCCACCGAATACGAGGGTGAAAGCCTCGACACGGCACCGGCCGGCGAGGAAGCCGGGGAAGGCGCATGAACCGCTTCGCCGCGCTCTTCACCGCGCTGGACCAGACCACCAGCACCAATGCCAGGGTCGCGGCGCTTGCGGACTATTTCCGGGAAGCACCCGAGGATGACCGGCTCTGGACCGTCGCGCTGCTCTCCGGACGCCGGCCGCGCCGCGCCGTGACGGCAACGAACCTGCGCGAATGGGCCGCCGAGCGCGCGGGCATTCCCCTCTGGCTGTTCGAGGAGGCTTATCCGGTGGTCGGCGACCTGGCCGAGACCATTGCCCTCGTCCTTCCCGAACCCGGGCAGACCAGTGACGAGAGCCTGACCTTCTGGATCGACGAGACGCGGGCGCTGCGCGAGGCCGATGACGAGACCCGCAAGGCGGCCATCCTGTCGGCCTGGGACCGGCTGGACCGCACAGGCCGCTTCCTGTTCAACAAGCTGATCACCGGCGGCTTCCGCATGGGCGTGTCGCAGAAGCTGATGACCCGGGCCCTGGCGGCGGCCACCGGCATCGAGGAGACGGCACTCGCCCACCGCATCATGGGCGACTGGTCGCCGGATACCACCACCTTCGAACGCCTCATCCTGTCCGGCGACAACGAGGCCGCCACGTCCCGACCCTATCCCTTCTGCCTCGCTCATCCGCTGGAGGCTGAGCCGGACAGCCTCGGCGACGTTTCGGACTGGCTGGCCGAATGGAAGTGGGACGGCATTCGCGGGCAACTGGTGCGCCGCGACGGCGAGGTTTTCGTCTGGTCGCGCGGCGAGGAACTGGTCACGGACCGCTTTCCCGAATTTGCCGCCACGCTGGATTTCGTGCCCGACGGCACGGTGATCGACGGCGAGATCATGGCCTGGCGCGATCGCGCCGCCCTGCCGTTCCAGGCGCTCCAGACCCGGATCGGCCGCAAGACCGTCTCGAAAAGGCTGCTGGCGGAAACCCCCGTCGTCATGACCGCCTATGACATGTTGGAACAGGATGGCCAGGACCTGCGCCAGATGCCGTTCGCCGAACGCCGCGCCCGGCTGGAAGGACTGGTCGCCAGCCTGCCCGGTGACGCGCCGTTGCGCCTTTCGCCAACGGTCCCGGCAACAGCTTGGGCGGATCTTGCCGCTGCCCGCGATACCGCGCGCGAACGCGGCGCCGAGGGACTGATGCTGAAAAAGCTGGACAGCCCCTATCATGTCGGCCGCAAGCGCGGCGACTGGTGGAAGTGGAAGGTCGATCCGCTGACGGTGGACGCGGTGATGATCTATGCCCAGGCCGGCCATGGCCGGCGTGCGAACCTGTTCACCGATTTCACCTTCGCCGTGCCCGACGAGCACGGCAATCTCGTGCCCTTCACCAAGGCCTATTCCGGCCTGACCGACGCCGAGTTCCGCGAGATCACCCGCTGGGTGCGTGCCAACACGCTGGAGCGCTTCGGCCCGGTCCGTTCCGTTCCCCCCGTCCAGGTCTTCGAGATCGCTTTCGAGGGCATCCAGGCCTCCAGCCGCCACAAGTCCGGCATTGCGCTGCGCTTCCCGCGCATGGCCCGCTGGCGCACCGACAAGCCGGTTTCCGAAATCAACACGCTCGCCGACCTCAAGGGGCTGCTGGCTTCGCTCGGCGGCTGATCCGCACTGGCTCAAATGCCCCTTTCGGTCTATTTCTCGCCCATGTCCAAGCGAATCGCAGGCCCGGAAATCGAGAAACTGATCCAGCTTCTGGCCAAGGTGCCCGGGCTGGGGCCGCGCTCGGCGCGGCGTGCCGCCCTGCATCTCATCAAGAAGAAGGACCAGTTGATGGGACCGCTGGCCGGCGCCATGGCCGATGCCTACGCGAAGGTCGGCACCTGCTCGGTCTGCGGCAATGTCGACACGGTCGATCCGTGCAACATCTGCACCGATCCGCGCCGCGACGGCGCCGTCATCATCGTCGTGGAGGATGTGGCCGACCTCTGGGCGCTGGAGCGCGCCGGCGCCATGACGGCGGCCCGATACCATGTGCTCGGCGGCACGCTCTCGCCGCTCGACGGAATAGGCCCCGACGATCTCAACATCGCCGGCCTGGTCGACCGCGTTGCCGGGGGCGGTGTGTCGGAGATCATCCTGGCGGTCAATGCAACGGTGGAGGGCCAGACCACGGCCCATTACGTTACCGACCGGCTGGCCGGGTTCGACGTGAAGGTGACGCGCCTTGCCCACGGTGTGCCGGTGGGTGGCGAACTCGACTATCTCGACGACGGCACGCTGGCCGCCGCGCTGCGCGCCCGCACCAGCTTCTGAGCCGGGCGCGCGCCTTTTTCCCGCCGCTTGCAATGGTAGGATGGCCTTCGAATCGCACGACGAACGCCGGAGGCCGCCCGCCATGCGCCGCATCATCACAGCCTGCCTGCTGTCCCTCGTCACGGCCATGCCCGCCTTTGCGCAGTCGGCTGCCGTCGAACGCCAGTTCCGCGACTGGCTGGCGAGCGATCTCTGGCCGCAGGCCCGCCAGCGCGGCGTCAGCGCGGCTACGTTCAACGCCGCCTTCGACGGCGTGACGCTGAACTGGAAACTGCCGGACCTCGTGCCGCCGGGCACGAAGCCGCAAACACCGAGGGAGCAGCGGCAGGCGGAGTTCGGCGCGCCCGCCCGGTATTTCAATCCCGGGACGGTGCAGGGCGCGGCGGCCGGCGGGCGCAAGCACAAGACCCGCCTGGCCTCCACGTTGCAACGCATCGAGAGCGCCTACGGCGTGCCGGGCCGCGTCCTGCTTGCCATATGGGCGCGCGAAAGCGGTTTCGGGCGCGCGAAGATACCGCATGATGTCTTCGAGGTGCTTGGCACCAAGGCCTTCATGTCGACCCGGAAGGACCTGTTTCGCGCCGAACTGCTGGCAGCCCTCGAAATGGCCGAAAGGGGCGTGCCGCCGCGCAACATGAAATCCTCCTGGGCCGGCGCGCTCGGCCAGCCGCAATTCATGCCCTCATCCTATCTCAAGCATGCCGCCGACGGCGATGGCGACGGGCGCGCCGACATCTGGGGATCGCAAGCCGATACGCTGGCTTCCATCGCCAATTACCTGCGCCATCACGGCTGGCAGACCGGCCGCGACTGGGGCTTCGAGGTGGTCGTGCCGCAATCGGTTTCCTGCGCGCTGGAAGGTCCGGACCGGGGCCGGCCGATCGCGCAATGGGAAGCGATGGGCATCCGCCGGGTGAACGGCAAGGCCTTCCCCGCCCACGAACTGAGGGGCGAGGGCTATCTCATGATGCCGGCCGGACGCCTTGGTCCGGCCTTCATCGTCACGCCCAACTTCTACGTGCTGAAGGACTACAACGAGAGCGACCTCTACGCGCTCTTCGTCGGCCATGTCGGCGACCGCATCGAATGGAATGTCGGCGATTTTACCCAAGGCTGGGGGAAGATCGACAAGCTCTGGCGCTCCGACATTGCCGCCATGCAGCGTGTCCTGGAGAGCCAGGGCCATGACGTGGGCGGCGCCGACGGCCTGCCGGGTTTCAAGACCCGGCGCTCCATCGGCGCCTGGCAGGCGAAGAACGGCCGCCAGCCCACCTGCTTTCCCAGTGCGGCACTGGTCAAGGCGATCCGCTGACCCGGATCAGGCCGTCGGATCGTCCGCGACGCGGATGATCAGCTTGCCCTTGTTGCGCCCCGTGAGCAGGCCCCGGAAGGCGTCCACGGTGTTTTCCAGTCCGTCCACGATGTCTTCCGTGTAGCGGATCCGGCCGTCACGCACCCACTCCGCCATCTCGCGCTCGAAGGCGACGCGATGCTCCGCCTCGTGGTCGTAATTGATGAAGCCGCGCACGGTGAGGCGCTTCACCAGGATCGCCCGCATGAACATGGGCAGGAAGTCCGGCCCTTCCGGAAGTCCCGAAAGATTGTAATAGGCGATGGTGCCGCAAACCGGCATGCGGGCGAATTCGTTGAACAGCGGGATCACGGCCTTCAGCACGTCGCCCGCCACGTTCTCGAAATAGATGTCCACGCCGTCCGGGCAGGCCGCCTTGAGTTTCTCCGGGAAATCGGCGTCCTTGTAGTTCACGCAGGCGTCGAAACCGAATTCGTCCACCACCTGCGCGCATTTCTCGTCCGATCCGGCAATGCCCACAGCCCGGCAGCCCTTGATCTTCGCGATCTGTCCGACGAGCTGGCCGACGGCGCCGTTCGCCGCCGAGACGACCACGGTTTCGCCGACTTTCGGCTTGCCATGCTCGATCAGGCCGGCATAGGCCGTGAAGCCCGGCATGCCGAGACAACCGAGCGCGGTGGAAATGGGCGCGGCCGCGGGGTCGAGCTTGCGGCAGGCATTGGCCGGCAGCACCGCATGGCTCTGCCAGCCGGTGCGTGCCAGCACGATGTCACCGGCCGAAAGCGAGGCATCGCCGCTTTCCACCACCGAGCACACCGCCTCCGCCGTCACCACGCCGCCGATCTCGGTCGAGGCGGCATAGGACTTGGCCGGGCTCATGCGCCCGCGCATGTAGGGATCGAGCGACAGGTAGATGACCTTGAGCAGGACCTCGCCCTTGCCCGGCGAGGCATAGTCATGGGCTTCCAGCTTCAGTTCGTCATGGCCCGGCATTCCTTTCGGATAAGCCGTCAGGATGATCCGTTGACCGTTCGCGCCCATGTTGTTCTCCTCTGATGGCGATCGTCGAGCCGGGACTATAGGCCCGCGACCGGCGAGGGCAAGCAGGCCGTGCCGTATGAGCCTTGGTAAACAGAACGTGAAGCCCGAAACCGTTTGGCACGATCGGCGTAAAAGGGAATGGGGCACAGGGAGATGAGAGATGAAAAGATACGGCCGCCTGAACGACCTCGCCATGATGATGATCAAGCAGGCTAGACTGCTCAAGCAGGGCGGATTGCTGACCGAGGCGCGCGAACTCGCCCGTCGCGCACTTTTCCTGCGCGCCTGCGACCGGCTGGCGCTTCAGCCGGTGCGCATTCGCGTCAAACGGTGATCGTCAGGCGAAGGGTGCCGGTCAGGCGCAATTGCGGCAGAAGGGCGTGGCCGGCAGAAGTTCCAGCCGGTCGACAGAGATTTCCTCGCCGCATTTCACGCAATCGCCATAGCTGCCGTCCTCGACGCGCTTGAGCGCCGCGTCGATCCGCCGAAGCTCTTCCATGCCCTGGTTGCCGAGGCTTTCCAGCACTTCGTCGCCTTCGCGCTCCGTGGCCCGCTCCTCGGTGTCCGCGCTCGCCGGTTCGTCCAGGTCATGTTCGATTTCCGCGAGACGTTCACGCAGTTCGGCCTGGCGGGCGAGAAGCTTGTTCTTGAAATAGGCGACATCGACCATGAAATTTGTCTTTCCTCTTGTAGGCCGCGTCGTGCGCGGCTCGTCTTCCGGCACGATAACCGGACTTGCGTGATTTTTCTTGATTTGGCTCAAGACCGGGCTTCGGGTCAATCCTCGTCGACCAGGCGCAACCTGAGACGTCCACCCCCGTTTTCGCCGCCCGGGGGCGGCGCGCCATCCTGCAAGGACATGCCCTGGCGCCGCCGATCGGCTTCGGAAGGTGCAAATTCCAGCGCCTCGATCTTCTCGCCGCGCCGCGACAGCTTCTGTGTGGAGGTGACGATCTGCTCGATGTCCCGCGCCGCCTGTCCGAAGTGGCTCTGCAATTTCATCACGCGGTCGTTCAGCCGCCCCAGATCGTTCATCAGATGCGCCACCTCGCCCTGGATCAGGTGTGCCTGCTCGCGCATGCGGGCATCCTTCAGCACCGCCTGCACCACCTGCACCGACAGCATCAGCAGCGATGGGGAAACGATGACCACGCGTGCCCTGTGCGCCTTCTGCACCAGCGCCTCGAAGTGTTCGTGGATGTCGGCGAAGATCGATTCCGACGGCACGAACAGGAAGGCGGTGTCCTGTGTTTCGCCGGGGTTGAGATATTTCTCGGCGATGGCAGAAACATGCACCTCCATGTCGCGCCGGAAGCGCTGGCGGGCCTGCTTCTCGGCTTCCGCGTGTTCCGCCTCGCGGACCGCGTTCCAGCCCTCAAGCGGGAATTTCGCGTCAATGACCAAGGGCGGAGCGCCGTTCGGCATGAGGATCAGGCAGTCCGGCCGCGAACCGTTGGCGAGCGTCGCCTGGAATTCATAGGCGCCCGCCGGCAGTGCGTCGGCGATGATCGCTTCCATGCGGGCCTGGCCGAAGGCCCCGCGCGTCTGCTTGTTGGAAAGGATGGCCTGAAGTTCCACCACCTGGCCCGCCAGCGACTGGATGTTGGTCTGCGCCGTGTCGATGACCGCCAGGCGCTCCTGCAGTTTCGCCAGGTTTTCATGGGTCGATTTGGTTTGCTCGGCCATCGTCTGGCCGATCCGGCTCGTCATGCCGTCGAGGCGTTCGCGGATCGACTGGTTGAGCTCGGCCTGGCGCGATCCGAACACCTCGGCCAGCGTCGCCATGCGTCCCTGCATCTCGCCCTGCGCCTTCATCAGGTCGGCCAGCAGGCGCTGCTGCTCGGCTGCCTGCGCGGCGGCTTCGGCGCTCCGCCGCGCCCCCCGCCGCCATGCCAGGAGGCCGGCCCCCACCAGCACCGCCGCGGCCGCAAGCGCGACATGTCCCAATGTGATGATGGTCCGGCCGAGCGTGCCAGCCGGCTCCGAAAGCAGCATGATCAACGATTCCATGATCGTGACGGTAACAGTTTTGCATCGCCGATGCGAGATCAAAACGCGAACAAACGCAAGCAGGCGCGTTGACGCCTCGCGCGCGAACGCTTATGTGCACGCCATGACGATCAAGCCGCTTGTCCTGTTGCCCGATCCCGTCCTGCGCGAGGTGTCAAAGCCTGTCGAGCGCGTCGACGATGCCTTGCGCAATTTCGCCAGGGACATGCTGGACACGATGTATGATGCGCCGGGCATCGGCCTTGCCGCCATCCAGGTGGCCGAGCCGATCCGCATGCTGACCATCGATCTGGCCAAGGAGGACGAGGAACCGCAGCCGCATGTCTTCATCAACCCGGAGATCGTGGCATCCAGCGACGACCGGTCGGTATACGAGGAAGGCTGCCTGTCGATCCCCGACTATTACGCCGAGGTCGAACGGCCCGCCCGCGTCACGGTCAATTATCTCGACCTTGACGGCAAGCAGCGCACGATGGAGGCCGAGGGCCTGATGGCCACCTGCCTGCAGCACGAGATCGACCACCTGAACGGGGTTCTTTTCATCGACCACATCTCGCGCCTGAAGCGCGACATGGTCATCAAGAAATTCAGGAAACTGGCGAAGGATCGCGGCGGCACCCGCACCATGGTGGGCTGACGCGTCCGCGCCGCCTTCAGGAAGCCGGGGGAGCCTGCCATGCGCATCGTCTTCATGGGAACGCCGGATTTCTCCGTGCCAACGCTTCGCGCGCTTCACGCGGCCGGGCATGAGATCGTTGCCGTCTATTCGCAGCCGCCGCGCAGGGCCGGCCGCCGTGGCCTTGAACTGACGCCTTCGCCCGTTCACAAGGCCGCCGAAGCACTCGGGCTTGAGGTGCGCACGCCTGTCTCGCTGAAGGGAGAAGCGGAACAGGCGGCGTTTCGTGCGCTGGAGGCGGACGTGGCGGTCGTTGTCGCCTATGGCCTTCTCCTGCCGAAGGCCGTTCTGGAAGGCACGCGCCTGGGCTGCTTCAACGGCCATGCCTCCGCCCTGCCACGCTGGCGCGGCGCGGCGCCCATCCAGCGCGCCATCATGGCCGGCGATACGCAAACGGCGATGATGGTCATGAAGATGGACGAGGGGCTGGATACGGGCCCGGTGGCCATGACGGCGCCCGTCGCCATCGGCCCGGACATGACGGCCGGCGAACTGCACGACGTGATGATGGAAACCGGCGCGCCATTGATGGTGGAAGCCATGGCGGCGCTTGCCACCGGAACGCTGACGCTGACGCCGCAGGCGGAAGACGGCGTCACCTATGCCGGCAAGATCGGGAAGGCCGAGACGCGGATCGACTGGTCGCGCCCGGCTCGCGAGGTTCACAACCGGATTCGCGGGCTTTCGCCCTTCCCGGGCGCATGGTGCGAGATGACGCTCGGCGCAGGCCGCCCCGAAAGGGTCAAGCTTCTGGGCTCGACGCTGGGCAAGGGCGAGGGCGCGCCCGGCACCGTGCTGGACGATGCGCTGACGGTGGCCTGCGGCCAGGGCGCCGTTCGCCTCACCCGGCTGCAAAAGGCCGGCGGCAAGCCGCTCGACGCCAGGGGTTTTCTCCTTGGAGCGCCGGTCGGTCCCGGAACGAGGCTGGACTGACGCCATGCCGCGCTATCGGATGACGGTCGAATATGATGGCACGCCCTACAAGGGCTGGCAGCGCCAGAAGAACGGCCACAGTGTCCAGGCCGCCATCGAGGCCGCCATCGCCCGCTTTGCCCGCGAGGATGTGACCTTGCAGGTGGCCGGCCGCACCGATGCCGGCGTCCATGCCACGGGGCAGGTCAGCCATGCCGATCTTGAGCGCGACTGGCCGCCCTTCAAGTTTCACGAGGCGGTCAACGCCATGCTGCGCGAGGCCGGCGAGGCGGTGTCGGTCCTGTCCGTCGAAAAGGCGCAAGAGGGCTTTCACGCGCGCTTTTCCGCCACCCGCCGCCATTACCTCTATCGCATCGTCAACCGCCGCCCGCCGCTGGCGCTGGACCGCGACCGCGCCTGGTGGGTGAAGAAGGGCGTGATCGACGAGCAGGCGATGGCCGATGCGGCGCAAGTGCTCATCGGCACCCATGATTTCACCACCTTTCGGGCCGCCCAGTGCCAGGCGAAGAGCCCTGTGAAGACGATGGAGCGCATCGCCGTGACGCGGTCCGGGGACTGCATCGAGGTGCGCTGCTCGGCCCGCTCCTTCCTGCACAACCAGGTGCGGTCCATGGTCGGATCGCTCAAGCTTGTGGGCGAGGGCCGCTGGACCAGGGACGACTTGCGCCATGCGCTGGAAGCCCGCGACCACCAGGCCTGCGGCGCACTGGCCCCGCCGCACGGGCTCTATCTCACCGGCGTCGATTACGGTTGAGAGGTCAGGCCGAGGAGGCTGTGCATGGCGACCAGCACGAGCACGGACGTGACCGCCATGCCGATGAAGATCGCCGTGGAATACATGGCGTCGCGGCCGATGGATCCGTGCGTGATGCGCCAGCCGAGGGCCAGCGAGACCAGGAAGATCGTCAGCGAGAGAAAGCCGGACGGGTCGGGCTCGCCCGGCGACAAGAGCCGCACGAGCGCCGGCGGCACGGCCAGCCATACGAGAATTGCGCTGCCCCAGTTGGTGGCGATCACGTAGGCCGCGAAGGAGCGGCCCATGCCGATGCCGTTGCCGATGAGCGCGAGCAAGGCTATCGGCAGGAGCCATGCGGCGAGGTCGGCCAATCCCAGCCGGAGCACGGTCGCAGACAGCGCGGAGCCGTCCGAAAAATCGGGCGCGGCCGCCACCCAGGAAAGCAGCATGGGCGGCAGGGCGAGCAGGATCGACCAGAATGACCGCCAGAACCCTTCCGCCGAGATATCCATGCGCGCCAACGCGTCACCCTTCGCCGTCGCCATGATGCGCCAGGCGGCGGACAGGTGGGCCTGCACGTAGTCGGCGTCAAGCATGGCCCTCAGGCTCCGCCCGCCTTGGCAGCGAACCAGTAGGCGATGAAATGATGATAGATGCGCGTCAATGTCTCGAGGTCTGAAACCGGAACGCGTTCGTCGACCATGTGCATGGTCTGGCCGACCAGTCCGAACTCCACCACGGGGCAGTAATCCTTGATGAAGCGCGCGTCCGACGTGCCGCCCGAGGTCGAAAGCGCCGGTTCGCGCCCGGTTTCCGCCTCCACCGCGCTGGTGATCGTCGCGATCAGGTCCTCGTCACGGGTCAGGAACACATGGCTCGGCCGGTCCGCCCAGATAAGCTCGTAGCTGACCGGTTCCCGTCCGCCCGGCCGCAGGCGCGTGTCCTGCGCTGCCCGGTCGAGCCGGTTGTGGATTTCCGCCATCACGGTTTCGGCCGTCCAGTGGTCGTTGAAACGGATGTTGAAACGGGCCTCCGCCTTCGCCGGGATGACATTGGCCGCCGTGTTGCCGACATCGATGGAGGTGACCTCCAGGTTCGACGGCTGGAAATCGCGCGATCCCTCGTCGAAGGGCGGCGTCATCAGCGCCTCGGCCAGCATGATGACCGAGCGCACCGGATTGTCGGCGAGATGCGGGTAGGCCGCGTGACCCTGCACACCGTGCACGACGATACGCCCGGACACCGAACCGCGCCGGCCGGTCTTCACCATGTCGCCGATCTGGCCCGGATTGGTCGGCTCTCCGACGAGGCAGCCGTCCCAGCGTTCGCCCTTCGCCGCCGCCCATTCCAGCAGCTTGACCGTCCCGTTGACCGCCGGGCCTTCCTCGTCGCCGGTGATCAGGAAGGAAAGCGAACCCGGCGGCAGGCCGTGATCCTTCACATAGCGCGCGAAGGCGGCCGCGAAACAGGCGATGCCGCCCTTCATGTCCACCGCACCGCGCCCGTACATGACCCCGTCGCGAATCTCCGCGGCAAACGGACCGGCGCTCCAGGCCGCCGCATCGCCGACCGGCACCACGTCCGTATGGCCGGCGAACATGAGGTGCGGACCGTCTTTGCCGATGCGGGCATAGAGGTTCTCGATGTCCGGCGTGCCCTCTTCGGAAAAGACCGGGCGCTCGACGGTAAAGCCTTGCGGTTTCAGCAGGTTTTCCAGAACGGAAAGCGCGCCGCCTTCCGCCGGCGTGACGGAGGGGCAGCGGATGAGGTCGGCCAGGATGGCGGCGGGATCGGTGAAGCGGGTCATGACCGCCTGATTAGCCGAACGGCAACGGGCTGTCATCAGGCCTTGACGATATCGACGGAACCCGGCGAGGAAACCGGAGCGTCGGTCCGGCCCTGTTCGCCCGTCAGCATGATCTTCTGCCAGATCTTGCGCGATAGGTTGGTGCCCAGCGCCTCCACGTCGTTGACGGCGTTGACGACCTCCATGTCCGGCAGCGTCTGCGCGTAGAGCGCGGCGAACTTGCCGGTCAAAGAGAGCATCTCCGAGCAGTAGTCGAGATAGCGCTTGAGTTGCGCGGCCGTCATGGTGCGCAGCGGCGAGCTTTCCGTCATGATGAAGTCGCGTGACAGCGCCGCCGGGTCCTTGGTCAGCTGGTGCATGTCGATGATGTGGATCAGCGAGCGCAGCTTGTGCAGGCCCTTGAGCACGGTCTTGCGCTTCTGGCGCCGTTCCAGCCCCATCAGCGTGATGACGCCCGCGCCGGTCAGCACGGCCGTGTTGAACAGCGCGTCGATGCCCTGGAGAATGTCGAACGTGCCGGTTTCGATACGGTCGAAGCGCAGGAAGCGGAACGCGAGGAACAGCACGGCGGCGCCCGCCGCGATGCCCGTCAGCGACAGCGCGCGCCAGTACCAGTCGTTCTTCTCGATGGTTGCCGCCTCGGCGCTGATCCCGCGACCGGTTTCGGTCAGTTCGCCCGCCACCTTGCAAAGGCCCGACTGGGGAAAGCGCTCCGCGATGCGGCGTTCCAGCCGCTCGGCCGTGGCGATGATCTTGTCGGCGTCGAGCTTCGAATAGGGCATGAGCCCTTTCTATCGGCAAAGCCTTGAAAAAGCCTTGCGAGGCCGGTTCCGCTCCGCCGCCTTGCAGCGGAGCGGGGAAGGGCATGGCAGTCAGTCGCGCAGCAACTCGTTGATGGATGTCTTGGAGCGGGTCCGCTCGTCCACCTTCTTGACGATGACAGCGCAATAGAGGTTCGGTCCCGGTTCGCCGTTCGGCAGCGGCTTGCCGGGCATGGAGCCGGAGACCACCACCGAGTAGGCCGGCACTTCGCCCATGTGGATCTCGCCGGTCTCGCGGTCGACGATCTTGGTCGACTTGCCGATATAGACGCCCATGCCGAGCACCGCGCCCTCGCGCACGATGCAGCCTTCCACGACCTCCGAACGGGCCCCGATGAAGCAGTTGTCCTCGATGATGGTCGGGCCCGCCTGCAACGGCTCAAGCACGCCGCCGATGCCCACGCCGCCGGACAGGTGCACGTTCTTGCCGATCTGCGCGCAGGAACCGACGGTCGCCCAGGTGTCCACCATCGTGCCCGCGTCCACATAGGCGCCGAGATTGACGAAGGACGGCATCAGCACCACGCCCTTGCCGATGAAGGCGGAGCGGCGCACGACGCAATTGGGCACGGCCCGGAAACCGCCGTGTTCAAAGTCCTTCGCGCCCCAGGCATCGAACTTGGAGGGCACCTTGTCCCACCAGGTCGAATCGCCCGGACCGCCCTTGATGATCTCCATCGGGTTCAGCCGGAAGGAAAGCAGGACCGCCTTCTTCAGCCACTGGTGCACCACCCAGTTGCCATCCGCGCCGCGGCTGGCGACGCGCGCCTCGCCCCGGTCGAGCAGGTTGAGCGCGGTTTCCACCGCATCGCGCACTTCGCCGCGGGTCGATGTGGAAACGCCCTCGCGTTCATCGAACGCCTTTTCGATCACGGCTTCCAGGGCGGCAAGGTCGGGCTTGGACATCGGCAGGCTCCGCTACACGTCGTGTTAAGGGATTGGGAAATAGGATTCCCTCCGGGAAAAATCGCGCGGAACCTATGCGAAGGACCGGACGGGGTCAATCGCGGGCGAATCGCTGCCCGTTTCTTTCAGTCGGGGACAATGACGCATGAATCCTGAAGACAAGTCGAGCTGGACGCCGCTGCCGCATTCCGGCGAGGACGCGGCGCGGGCGCGTTCGGTGCCCGACACGCCGCAGACGCGGGCGCCGGCCTACCGGCTGGCATGGACCGACCAGGATTTCATGACCCAGCGCGAACTGCGCGCCGTGCGCCTGCAACTGGAACTGCTCAAGCCGGAAATGATGCTGGCCGAGCGCGGCATCCGTTCCACCGTGATCCTGTTCGGCGGCGCCCGCATTCCCGAGCCGGGCGGCGCGGCCTGGGCCGCCAAGAATGACGTCCAGAAGAAGAACCTGGAGGCCAATGCCCGCTATTACGAGGAGGCGCGCCTGTTCGCCCGCCTGTGTTCGGAGGAATCGGCCAAGTCGCGCTACCGCGAATTCGTCGTCGTCACCGGTGGCGGGCCGGGCGTCATGGAGGCCGGCAACCGCGGCGCGCAGGATGTCGGCGCGCCTTCCATCGGCCTCAACATCGTGCTCCCGCACGAACAGGCGCCCAACGAATATGTGACGCCGGAGCTGTGCTTCAATTTCCATTACTTCGCCATCCGCAAGATGCATTTCATCATGCGCGCCAAGGCGGTGTCGGTCTTTCCCGGCGGCTTCGGCACGATGGATGAGTTGTTCGAGACGCTGACGCTCATCCAGACCGGCCGCATGGAGCGCGTGCCCGTCCTGCTGTTCGGCAAGGACTTCTGGCGCAACGCCATCGACCTGGACTTCCTCGCCGCGCAGGGGACGATCTCGCCCGACGATCCGGATCTCATCACCTTTGTCGACACGGCGGATGAAGCCTGGAAGGCCGTGGCGGAATTCTACGGGCTCTGATCCCTTTTCGGGTCCTGCTTTCATGGCGTGCGGAACAAATGCCGCAGCGCGATGACTTCCAAAACGGTCTGATCCGGCTTATCTGAGAGGCATGAGCAGGCAGCCGCGCACTTTCCTGGCAATGCTGCGCCGCGATGGATTGGCATTCGCCATCCTTGCGGCGGTCGTGGTGCTCGTCGTGCATGCAAAGCCGCTTGCCGAGGCGAAGGCGGCAGGCTCTCCCTTTGCCGGCGTGATCTGCTCATCCTTCGGCGCCGTGCAGCCCGGTTCCGGCCCGTTGCCGGGGACGCCGCCCGGCGCCGACGACTGCCCGTTCTGTCTGGCCGGGGGGCATGCCCAGCCGCTGTTGTCCGTTTCGCCTCCGGCCCTGCCGGTCCTTGCGCGCACTGCCTCACCGGTGCGCTGGACCATCGGGCAGGAGCGTGGCGGCGAACCGGCCCGCACGCTGCCGCCGGCCATTCGCGGCCCGCCGGTTTGCGTTTGAGCAACGAAGTGACGGCGCGCGCCTGCTTTTCTGGCCTGGCGCAGAACAGTATTTCGACACGGACAGGACCCCCGTGCAGCGGATGGCGCAGCGAAAGCCCATGCCGCAAGGAGCAAAGACATGAACAAGACCCTCAGGACGCTGGCTGCTGTGGCAGCGCTTTCCATCCCGGCTGTTGCCGCCGTTCAGCCCGCCATGGCGGAAGACAAGGCGGCCATGGCCATGGACCAGGCCCCGCTGAAGGCGGGCGACCTCGAACTCACCGGCCTCTGGACCCGCGCCATGCTGCCGAACCAGCCGGCCGGCGGCGGCTTTGTCACCATCCGCAACGCCGGCACGCAGGATGACCGCCTACTGAAGGTGGAGACGCCGGTGGCGCGCGGGGAAGTGCATGAAATGGCCGTTACCGATGGCGTGATGCGGATGCGTGAACTGGCCGATGGCCTGCCAATCCCGGCCGGGGAAACCGTCGAACTCAAGCCCGGCAGCTTTCACCTGATGTTTCTTGAGGTGAAGGAGCCTTTCAAGGAGGGAAGCACCGTGCCCGCCACGCTCACCTTCGAGAAGGCCGGCAAGGTCGACGTGACGCTCAAGGTCATGCCCTTTGACCACGGCCGCATGAAGATGAACCAGGGCGACGGCAAGGGCATGATGCATGGCGGCGGCCATGGCGGCATGATGAAGCAGGGCGGCTGACCGCTTCCCTCAATCCGCCAGTATGGCCGAGAGAAAGCCCTTCAGGTCGTCGGTCACGTGATCGACGACCCCTTCGCCCGGTTCGTCGCGCTCCCAGACCTCTGCGAAATCCGGCTCGAAATTGCGCGGCACGATCAGCACCGTCTTCATGCCGAGTGCTTTCGGCACGGTGAGATTGCGCGCCAGGTCCTCGAACATGGCCGACTGCGCGCCTGCCACCCGGTGCAGCGCCGCGAACTTGTCATAGGTCTCCTGCGCGGGTTTCGGGACGAGGCCGGCGGCGACGATGTCGAAGATCTCGTCGAAATGATCGAGGATACCGAGTTGCCGGGCGGTGCGCTCGGCATGGCCCCGGTCGCCATTGGTGAAGATGAACTTGCGCCCTGGCAGCGCGGCAATCGCCTCGCCCAGTTCCGGGTCCGGCGCCAGCCAGGAATAATCGATGTCGTGGACCTTCTCCAGGAAATCGTCCGGGTCGATGCCATGGACCTCCATCAGGCCCTTCAGCGTCGTTCCGTAATCGCGGTAGAAGTCCTTCTGCAGCTTCCGCGCTTCCTCGCGCGGCAATTGCAGCAGGTCGGCGACATATTGCGTCATGCGCACGTCGATCTGCGCGAAAAGGTTGGCATGGTGGGGATAAAGGGTGTTGTCTAGGTCGAACACCCAGTTGCGGACATGCGCGAAGGAAGCGCTCGGCGGAATCGGTTTCATGACGTCACTATTGCACGCGCCGCGCCGGCATGCATCCCGCCGCGCAATTGACGAAAATTGTCATCGTTAAATGAGAGATATCTTAAAAATGGAGTGCTAATTCTGGCGGCGGAACAGGAGTTCGTGACATGAAGTCGATCATGTGGAAAGCCTTCCTGGTTTGCACCGCCGCCCTGTTGGTCACTTCGGCGCTCACGATCGTTGTGCAGAAGATGGCGCATCTCGGCTTCAACACGGCCAGCGTCCTGATGGCCCTGCTTGCACCCTACGCGATCTCGATGCCGCTTGTCGGCTATCTCCTCTACCAGTCCGAACGGCATCGCAAGGCGATCGCCGACCTCGATTCGCTTCGCGAGGACCTTGAGCGGTCCAATGCCGATTTGCGCCGCAAGGTCGAGATCGATCCGATGACCGGTTTCCTCAATCGTGAATATTTCATGAAGAAGCTCTCTGCCCTGCGCCGCAAGACGGACCGCGGCACGCTCCTCATCCTCGACGCCGACCATTTCAAGTCGATCAATGACAGCTATGGACATCTCATCGGCGACGAGGCGCTGATCGCCATCACCCGGCGCATTCGCGAGAGCGTGCGCGCACATGACATCGTCGGCCGCATCGGCGGCGAGGAATTCGCCGTTTATCTGCGCGGCGCGGGCAAGGACGATGCGTTTCTTGTCGCCGAGCGGGTACGCAGGGCTGTCGCGGATATCGTCTTTGAGCCGGAAGCGGGACGGCGCCATCCGCTCACCGTGTCGATCGGTGGCGTCGTGGAAGCCCAGGACCTGCCGGTTCCCGAGGCGCTGCGTCGCGCCGACACCTCCCTCTACAAGGCCAAGAACGGCGGCCGCAATCTCGTCGTGATCGACGGGGCAAGGCCTCAGGCAGCTTGATTCCCGCGTTGCCGGAAGGCTAAAGGCTTTGGGCCTGTCCCCGCCCGGAGTCCCCCATGGAAGCCTGGATCGTCATCACGATCGCTGCCGCCTTCATCCAGAACATCCGCTCCAGCCTCCAGAAGCATCTGAAGGGCGCCATGGGCACGACCGGCGCCACCTTTGTCCGTTTCGGCTTCGGCGCGCCCTTCGCTCTGGTCTTCCTGCTCGCCACCCTGCAGTTTTCAAGTCTCCCGCTTCCCGCGCCAAACACGGGTTTCGCTGTCTGGGTCGTGGTCGGCGCGCTGTCGCAGATCGCCGCGCAGGCCCTGCTGGTGCAGATGTTCTCATTGCGCAATTTTGCCGTCGGCAGCGCCTATTCGCGAACGGAGCCGGCGCAGGCCGCCGTTTTCGGGCTCATCTTCCTGGGCGACCGGGTCTCGCCCGGCGCACTGGTGGCCATCTGCGTTTCCGTGGCGGGCGTCATGCTGATCTCGGTTGCGCGCGGTCCGGTCACGGCCCGGGCGCTGGTCGCCTCGGTCTTCACGCGCACCGCTGCCATCGGGCTTGCCTCCGGCACCATGTTCGGCATCGCCGCCGTGGCCTATCGCGCCGCGTCGCTCTCGCTGGCGCAGACCATGGCGGTGCCGGATTATTTCGTGCAGGCGGCCTGTGTGCTGGTGGTCGCCATCCTTCTCCAGACCGTTCTCATGCTGGGCTGGATGCTGTGGCGCGACCGCGCCGAACTTGGCCGCATCCGCGCCGCCTGGCGCATGTCCGCCCTGACCGGACTGGCGGGCGCGACCGCCTCCTTCCTCTGGTTCGCCGCGATGACGCTGGAACAGGCCGCCGTGGTCAAGGCGCTGGGCCAGGTGGAAATGCTGTTCATTTTCGCCTCGACCGTCTTCGTGTTCCGCGAGCACATGAACCGGCTGGAGGTGGCCGGTTGCGCCATGATCGTCGCCGGGATCGTCATGCTGGTGCTTCTCCCTTGAGTTGCTGATTTGACATTTCCTCCCGGCTGACTTTCATTGCCGTGCGGCAATCAGCCGGTTCATGCGGTTTGTGCGGCCGCAAGGGGGAATTGACTTGATGCGTTACGTTACGCGCCGCTTCTTCATGGGGGCGTGCCTTGCTCTGCTGGCCTGCAGCCGGGTATCTGCGGGCAACCGGACCGGCAAGGCCGGGCTCGTCGAACGGGATGGCTGGATTCTCGCACGGAGCGATCTCGGGTGATCTTTTCCGGGCCGGAGCAGTATCGGTCTTCCGGGTTCCGGCCGCGTGTCATTGTCGTCGGCAGCGGTCCCGCAGGCGTCACGATCGCGCTTGCGCTCGGCCGCGCGGGCATTCCCGTGACCATCCTGGAGGCCGGGAGCGAGGCGTTCACGGAAAGCTCGCAGGCCTTCTATCGCGGTGAGGTGCGGGGCGATCCCTATTTCGACCTCGACATCACCCGGCTGCGCCATTTCGGCGGATCCTCCAACCATTGGGCAGGCTGGTGCCGCTTGCTCGATCCCCATGATTTCGAACCGCGGGCGCACGTCCCCGAAAGCGGCTGGCCTGTCGGGGCGGCCGATCTTGCTCCCTGGCTGGAGGA
The DNA here is from genome assembly GCF_046506625.1 of Zhengella sedimenti. NCBI lineage: Bacteria > Pseudomonadati > Pseudomonadota > Alphaproteobacteria > Hyphomicrobiales > Notoacmeibacteraceae > Zhengella > Zhengella sedimenti. Next base: position 3,186 of record NZ_JBKFFP010000001.1, on the reverse strand, counting down.
GGCGCGGTCGATCCTGGAACTGCCGCCATTCCCGCCCGCCCGGACGTTTGCCGGTGATCTGGAACAGATCGGCTTCATCAAGAGCGAACCGGTGCGCTTTGCCCGGAACTTCCGTGCGCAGATCGCGGCATCGCGCCATGTCGCGCTGGTGACGGATGCCTATGTGCCCGCTCTTCACGGCGACGGCCGCCGTGTGACCGGACTGGACCTGTGGTCACGCGGTGCGCCTGCGGGCAGGGTCGCGGCCGGCCATGTCGTGGTCGCCGCCGGCGGCCTGGAAAACGCGCGGCTCCTGCTTTGGTCCAACATCGTCTCGGGCCGTGGCGTTGTCCCGATGGATGCCGCGCTTGGACGTTACTGGATGGAGCATCCTGCCGTCCAGGCAGGCGACATGGTCTTGTTCGGTGACCCGCCATTTGCCACCGATGACGATGGAGAGGCCTTTTTCGGCCCGTCCCGTGCGGCGCTGGAGGCAAGACAAATCCTGAACTTCCATGTCCGGCTGATCGAGGATCCCTATCCGGGCGCCAAGCATCTCCTGGCGCAACTGGCCTGTGTCGCGCCGGGACTTGCCGAGTGGGGTGCACGCCGGGCCGGATTGCGCCTGCGTTGCGCAGCGCAGTTGCACGTCGGCTGGGAGCAGGCGCCGGATTGGTCCAACCACGTCGCGCTTTCCGCCACCGGACGCGATGCCGCCGGCGTGCCGCGGATCGTCCTGAACTGGCGCATTGCCGACAGCGATCTGCACACGATCCGCCAGGCCATGACGATGACGGGCGAGGCCATGATCCGTGCGGGCGCCGGCCGTGTGCGCCTGGCGCCCTGGCTGCGCGAGGGCAGCCTGCCCCGCACCGCGCCGCTGGCCGCCCATCACCACATGGGCGGAACGCGCATGGGCACCGACCCGCGAACCTCCGTCGTGGATGCCGATTGCCGGGTCCACGGCATGGAGAACCTTTTCATCGCCGGATCCTCGGTTTTCCCGACATCGGGACATGCCAATCCCACCACCACGATCGTGCTTCTCGCCCTGCGCCTTGCGGACCACCTCGTCCGGCGCCCCTGAGACGAAGCCTGTGGACAGAAGTCGCTTATAGTTATACAAGATAACAAAGTGCGTGAGGGAGGTTTTCATGGCGCTACTCGACGTTCCCGGCATGCGTCCTGTCCTGCTCGGCGATCTGGCGGTGGAGGCCGAGCGGCGGCCCGACGGCGTGGTGATCCTGCGTTCGCCATACCGGTTGGCGGAATCGGCCCGGTCCGTCACGGACCGGCTGGAGCACTGGGCCGCCGAGGCGCCCGGCCGCATCTTCCTGGCGGACCGTTTCGAGGGGAACTGGCGCACGGTGACCTATGCGCAGGCGCTGGAAAAGGTCCGTGCCATAGGCGAATACATGCTGGCCCATGGCCTTTCGGCCGAGCGGCCCCTGGTCATCCTGTCGGGCAACGGCATCGAGCACGGCCTGATGGCGCTGGGCGCCATGTATGCCGGCATCCCCTATGCACCGGTCTCCACCGCCTATTCGCTGGTCTCGCAGGACCATGCCAAGCTGAAGCACGTCTGCGATCTCCTGACACCGGGCATGGTGTTCACCGCCGTGGGCAAGCCTTACGAGAAGGCGCTGGCCGCGATCATGAAGCCTGGCATGACGCTGGTTCTCGCCCGCGATCCGGTCGACGGATATGACACCCATTTCTTCGACGAACTGGCGCAAACGCCTGTCACGGAGGCCGTGGACGAAGCCCATGCGGCGATCACCGCCGCCACGGTGGCCAAGTTCCTTTTCACTTCCGGTTCCACCGGCATGCCCAAGGCCGTCATCAACACCCACGGCATGATGGCCTGCAACCAGGAAATGATCGCCAATGCCCTGGCCTTCCTGAAGGAGGAACCGCCGGTGCTGGTCGACTGGCTGCCCTGGAACCACACCGCCGGCGGCAATCACAATTTCGGCCTGGTGCTCTACAATGGCGGTTCGCTCTATATCGACGATGGCGCGCCGACGCCCAATGGCATTGCGGCAACGGTGCGCAACCTGACCGAGATCGCGCCGACGCTCTATTTCAACGTGCCGAAGGGCTACGAAATGCTGACGGCCCAGTTCGCGGTCAATGAGGCGCTGCGGCGGAATTTCTATTCACGCCTCAAGCTGATGCAATATGCCGGCGCCGGGCTTGCCCAGCATGTCTGGGATGCGCTGGAGAGATTCGCCGAGCAGACGGTGGGCGAAAAGATCATCATCGTCACGGGCTACGGGTCCACCGAAACCGCGCCCTTCGCGCTGACCACGACCTGGGCGGTGGAACGGCCGGGCGAGGTGGGCCTGCCTGCGCCCGGTCTCGAACTCAAGCTCGTGCCCAATGCGGAGAAGACTGAGGTACGCTTGCGTGGCCCCTCCATCACGCCGGGCTATTGGCGTCAGCCCGACAAGACGAGGGAGGCCTTTGACGAGGAAGGCTATTACATGATGGGCGACGCGTTGAAATTCGTTGATCCGCAGGACCCGGGCAAGGGCCTGATCTTCGACGGCCGCGTGACGGAGGACTTCAAGCTGTCCACCGGCACCTGGGTCGATTTCGCCGGTGTGCGGGCCAGGATCGTCAAGACCTTCGCGCCCTATGTGCGCGATGCGGTGCTGACGGGCCTGAACCGCAATTTCATCGGCGCCCTGCTTTTCACCGACCACGATGCGGTGCGCAGGATCGCGCCGGAACTGGCCGACGCCGACGATGCCGCCGTCGCCGCGCATCCGCAAGTACGCCGCATCTTCCAGGAACGCCTCGATGCGCTCGGCGCGACGTCGACCGGAAGTTCCAATTTCGTCGCCCGCGCCATCATCGTCGACAGTCCGCCCTCGCTGGACGATCACGAGGTCACCGACAAGGGCTCGATCAACCAGCGTGCTGTCATGGCCGCCCGTGCTCACCTGATCGAGGACATCTATGCCGGTGAACCGGCCAGTCATGTGCTGGTGACGAACAGGCAGGCGAAGGCTTGAAACTCGCCGGGCCGGTCAGAGCACTTCGAAAAAGGTGATGCGCACGTGGTCGGACAAGCAATTTCAGCGAAAGTTGCAGACTTTCGCGCCCGTGAAATTGCGTGAAAGGGAGCAATTTCAGCGAAAGTTGCAGACTTTCGCGTCCGCGAAATTGCGTGAAGAAAAGCAGGCCGGTCAGAGCACTTCG
>NZ_JBKFFP010000019.1:0-518 GCF_046506625.1 Zhengella sedimenti | reverse complement strand
GACGGCCCTTGGCCTCGGCGAGATGCTGCGCATTCGGGGTGCGGCCTTGCAGGGACGAAACTGACCGGCGCCTCTCAGCACGTGCCTTCGGCACCTGCCTGCCGGCGCAACGCGTTTTTTGCCTTTGGCAAAAAATCGCTTGGGGCTGTAGCTCAGCTGGGAGAGCACCTGCTTTGCAAGCAGGGGGTCAGCGGTTCGATCCCGCTCAGCTCCACCAACCGCAACCGGCGGAGCCGGATGCGGGGCGGCGAAAGCGTCTTTGCACAGCAAAGCGCGTGCGGCCCGGTGCAGGAAAAGGCACTGTGGTTCAGGCGCCGACGACGTCGCCGCGGCAGGCAAGGCCGCAGGCCGGCGCCGGGAGCGGCAATGGTTGCGCAGCAAAGCGCGTGCGGCTCGGTTCAGCATTGCCTTGGCAACAATCATCATCTGCGGGAGAGTTTGGTTTTGCGGGGTTTTGTGCCTCGCCTGTTTGGCATGACATTGTGAAGAGAAGATTTGTCCGGAGCGCGTCCGGGATA
>NZ_JBKFFP010000018.1:203-614 GCF_046506625.1 Zhengella sedimenti | reverse complement strand
ACGAACGACGCGCCGGTTGTCGCCGCGGTGACGGGCTCGGCCAGCGAGGACGGTCCGGCGATCACGGTCTCGGCCGACTTCACCGATGCCGACACGAGCGACACCCACACGTTCTCGGTCGACACGACCGGCACGCTGGGCAGCGTCACCAACAACAATGACGGGACCTTCGGCTACGACCCGAACGGCCAGTTCGAATACCTGGCCGAGGGCGAGACGGCGACCGACACCTTCACCTACACGGTGGATGACGGCAGCGGTCCGGTGAGCGAGACGGTGACGGTGACGATCACCGGGACGAACGACGCGCCGGTTGTCGCCGCGGTGACGGGCTCGGCCAGCGAGGACGGTCCGGCGATCACGGTCTCGGCCGACTTCACCGATGCCGACACGAGCGACACCCACACGTTC
>NZ_JBKFFP010000018.1:0-104 GCF_046506625.1 Zhengella sedimenti | reverse complement strand
GCGACCGACACCTTCACCTACACGGTGGATGACGGCAGCGGTCCGGTGAGCGAGACGGTGACGGTGACGATCACCGGGACGAACGACGCGCCGGTTGTCGCCGC
>NZ_JBKFFP010000017.1:0-669 GCF_046506625.1 Zhengella sedimenti | reverse complement strand
GCGCTTGCCGCTCTTGAAGACAGCGACAAGAAGATCGGCGAGGACGCGATCCGCGAGCTGATGGCCGCCGTCGACGCCTACATCCCGACGCCGGAGCGTCCGATCGACCAGCCGTTCCTGATGCCGATCGAGGACGTGTTCTCGATCTCGGGCCGCGGCACGGTCGTGACGGGGCGCGTCGAGCGCGGCATCGTGAAGGTCGGCGAGGAAGTGGAGATCGTGGGCATCCGTCCGACGTCGAAGACGACGGTGACGGGCGTGGAGATGTTCCGCAAGCTGCTCGACCAGGGCCAGGCGGGCGACAACATCGGCGCGCTGCTGCGCGGCGTGGACCGCGAGGGCGTGGAGCGCGGCCAGGTGCTGTGCAAGCCGGGTTCGGTGACGCCGCACACGAAGTTCAAGGCGGAGGCCTACATCCTGACGAAGGAGGAGGGTGGCCGTCACACGCCGTTCTTCACCAACTACCGTCCGCAGTTCTACTTCCGCACGACGGACGTGACGGGCATCGTGACGCTGCCGGAAGGCACGGAAATGGTGATGCCGGGCGACAACGTGACGGTCGACGTGACGCTGATCGTGCCGATCGCCATGGAAGAGAAGCTGCGCTTCGCCATCCGCGAAGGCGGCCGCACGGTGGGCGCCGGCATCGTCGCCTCCATCATCGAGTGA
>NZ_JBKFFP010000016.1:0-852 GCF_046506625.1 Zhengella sedimenti | reverse complement strand
TAGGGTCAAAACCCATTGATAGCGTGGATTTAACGTAGCAAATCAGATTCAAAGCGCCAAATCAGTTATTTGGAGGCTTGGATGGGACATCTGTTTTGGCTGTCGGATGAACAATGGGCGGTGATTGAGCCGCTTGTTCCGGCGAACAAGGGTGGAGCCCGCAGGGTCGATGATCGCAGGGTGATCTCCGGCATCATCCATGTTCTCAAGGTGGGCTGCCGGTGGTGCGACTGCCCGAAAGACTACGGGCCTTCGACCACGATCTACAACCGCTTCAACAGATGGTCACGCAAACGCTTCTGGATCGATCTGGTCGAGGCGCTTGCGACATCCGGAGCGGTGACGAAGAGCACGTCCATCGACAGCACCTACGTCAAGGCGCACCGCTCGGCGCACGGCGGTAAAGGGGGGCGAAAAATCAGGCTATCGGGCCCTCGCGGGGCGGGCAAACCACGAAAATCCATGCCCTTACCGACGTGATCGGCCGCCCATTTGCGTTCATGCTGACCGAAGGCAATGCGGCAGACAGCCCGGTGGCGCCCCATCTGCTGGCCGGACTGAAGGGGGCAAGGTATCTGCTGGCCGACAAGGGATATGATGCAAACAGCCTGCGAAAGCACCTGCGCCAATCTCACATTGTCCCGGTCATACCGGGCCGGTCAAACCGCAAGCGCGCCATCCGCTACGACACCAAGCGATACAGAAGCCGCCATCTCATCGAGAATGCCTTCTGTCGATTGAAGGACTTCAGACGCATCGCGACCCGCTACGACAAGCTCGCCAGAAACTTTCTCTCCGCCGTCGCACTGGCGACCCTCGTCGCATTCTGGCTATGATTGAGTCTGAACCCTA
>NZ_JBKFFP010000015.1:0-3440 GCF_046506625.1 Zhengella sedimenti | reverse complement strand
TCCCTTGGGGTATTGTTGATGCGCTGTCGCGCTGGCACGCTCATAAGCCGGCGCATGATGATTGGCCTCTTAGCCGCGGCCACCGGGGAAATCTCGAGAAGCTGGTCTTTTTGTGTCACTGGCCGTTAGCGGGTTTGTCCTGCGATGGTCATTGGCAATGAGAACGATCAAGTGTCTTAAGGGCATTTGGTGGATGCCTTGGCATGCACAGGCGATGAAGGACGTGATACGCTGCGAAAAGCTCCGGGGAGGTGCGAATACCCCTTGATCCGGAGATCTCCGAATGGGGCAACCCACCTTTGATAGCTAGGAAATCAGTTGCGCTTCTGTGACGGCGAATAGGGAGTAGCGAGTAGCGAACAGGGATGTTCGGTACTTTTGACTTTCTGTTTTTGCTGTCCGTGCGTTTGGCGGAACGAGTTGGGCATGGGGCGTGATCCCTATTGGCTACTCGCTATTCGCCATTCGCTTTGAACGGAAGCGGTTCTGGTTTCTAGCTATCGTCAAGAAGGTATCTTGTCTTGAATACATAGGGACAAGAGGCGAACGCAGGGAACTGAAACATCTAAGTACCTGCAGGAAAGGACATCAACCGAGACTCCGCTAGTAGTGGCGAGCGAACGCGGACCAGGCCAGTGGCTGACGAGTGAGAAGCGGAACCGTCTGGAAAGGCGGGCCATAGTGGGTGACAGCCCCGTATGCGTAATTTGCTTGTCAGTCCTTGAGTAGGGCGGGACACGTGAAATCCTGTCTGAACATGGGGGGACCACCCTCCAAGCCTAAGTACTCGTGCATGACCGATAGCGAACCAGTACCGTGAGGGAAAGGTGAAAAGCACCCCGACGAGGGGAGTGAAAGAGTACCTGAAACCGAATGCCTACAAACAGTGGGAGCCTGGAATGGTGACCACGTACCTTTTGTATAATGGGTCAGCGACTTAGTGTGACGAGCAAGCTTAAGCCGGTAGGTGTAGGCGCAGCGAAAGCGAGTCTGAACAGGGCGTTTCAGTTCGTCGCATTAGACCCGAAACCGAGTGATCTAGCCATGAGCAGGCTGAAGGTTGGGTAACACCAACTGGAGGGCCGAACCCATATCTGTTGCAATAGATCGGGATGACTTGTGGCTAGGGGTGAAAGGCCAATCAAACTCGGAAATAGCTGGTTCTCCGCGAAATCTATTTAGGTAGAGCGTCGGATGAATACTCCAGGGGGTAGAGCACTGGATGGGCTAGGGGTCCTCACCGGATTACCAAACCTAACCAAACTCCGAATACCTGGAAGTACTGTCCGGCAGACACACGGCGGGTGCTAACGTCCGTCGTGGAGAGGGAAACAACCCTGACCAACAGCTAAGGTCCCCAAGTCATGGCTAAGTGGGAAAGGATGTGAGGATCCCAAAACAACCAGGATGTTGGCTTAGAAGCAGCCATCATTTAAAGAAAGCGTAACAGCTCACTGGTCTAAACAAGGGTCCTTGCGCCGAAAATGTACCGGGGCTCAAGCCATGCACCGAAGCTTTGGGCTTGTCTTTGACAAGCGGTAGCGGAGCGTTGTGTAAGCTGATGAAGCGGGATCCGTGAGGACCCGTGGAGGTATCACAAGTGCGAATGCTGACATGAGTAACGATAAAGGGAGTGAGAGACTCCCTCGCCGAAAGTCCAAGGGTTCCTGCTTAAAGTTAATCTGAGCAGGGTTAGCCGGCCCCTAAGGCGAGGCCGAAAGGCGTAGTCGATGGGAACCAGGTGAATATTCCTGGGCCTGGAGGATTGTGACGGATCGCGTGTATCGTATGCCCTTACTGGATTGGGTGTGCGGTGAAGCGGTCCCGGGAAACAGCACCTCCATTACAGACCGTACCCGAAACCGACACTGGTGGACTGGTAGAGAATACCAAGGCGCTTGAGAGAACTGCGTTGAAGGAACTCGGCAAATTGCACGCGTAACTTCGGAATAAGCGTGACCCTTTTGCGGGCAACCGCGGGAGGGTGGCACAGACCAGGGGGTAGCGACTGTTTATCAAAAACACAGGGCTCTGCGAAGTCGCAAGACGACGTATAGGGTCTGACGCCTGCCCGGTGCCGGAAGGTTAAGAGGAGGGGTGCAAGCTCTGAATCGAAGCCCCGGTAAACGGCGGCCGTAACTATAACGGTCCTAAGGTAGCGAAATTCCTTGTCGGGTAAGTTCCGACCTGCACGAATGGCGTAACGACTTCCCCGCTGTCTCCAACGCAGACTCAGTGAAATTGAATTCCCCGTGAAGATGCGGGGTTCCTGCGGTTAGACGGAAAGACCCCGTGCACCTTTACTATAGCTTTACACTGGCATTCGTGTCGGCATGTGTAGGATAGGTGGTAGGCTTTGAAGCGCCGGCGCCAGCTGGCGTGGAGCCATCCTTGAAATACCACCCTTATCGTCATGAATGTCTAACCGCGGCCCGTCATCCGGGTCCGGGACAGTGTATGGTGGGTAGTTTGACTGGGGCGGTCGCCTCCTAAAGCGTAACGGAGGCGCGCGATGGTGGGCTCAGACCGGTCGGAAATCGGTCGTCGAGTGCAATGGCATAAGCCTGCCTGACTGCGAGACTGACAAGTCGAGCAGAGACGAAAGTCGGTCATAGTGATCCGGTGGTCCCGCGTGGAAGGGCCATCGCTCAACGGATAAAAGGTACGCCGGGGATAACAGGCTGATGACCCCCAAGAGTCCATATCGACGGGGTTGTTTGGCACCTCGATGTCGACTCATCGCATCCTGGGGCTGGAGCAGGTCCCAAGGGTATGGCTGTTCGCCATTTAAAGCGGTACGTGAGTTGGGTTCAGAACGTCGTGAGACAGTTCGGTCCCTATCTGCCGTGGGTGCAGGACTATTGACAGGATCTGTCCCTAGTACGAGAGGACCGGGATGGACGCATCTCTGGTGGACCTGTTGTCGCGCCAGCGGCATAGCAGGGTAGCTATATGCGGACGGGATAACCGCTGAAGGCATCTAAGCGGGAAACCCACCTGAAAACGAGTGGTCCCTATCAGGGCCGTGGAAGACGACCACGTTGATAGGCCGGGTGTGGAAGCGCAGCAATGTGTGAAGCTTACCGGTACTAATAGCCCGATCGGCTTGATCGTTCTCATTTGCCAATGACCATCGTCGCCAAGCGCGATGGTGTGCCAATGACCATCTCATCGACCAAAGGTCGATGAGGCCAATAGCGAATGGCAAATCGCGAGTAGGGCATTCTACTCGCTACCCGCTATTCCCTATTCGCTCAATTCCGGCTTCTCGACTTCATGCGCTTCGCCGACCTGGTGGTCATGGCGGGGTGGAAAGCACCCGATCCCATTCCGAACTCGGCCGTGAAACGCCCCAGCGCCGATGGTACTTCGTCTCAAGACGCGGGAGAGTAGGTCGCCGCCAGGTCTGCAAAACGCATGAAACATAATCTTCTCGACAC
>NZ_JBKFFP010000014.1:0-17536 GCF_046506625.1 Zhengella sedimenti | reverse complement strand
AAGAGAAGCTGCGCTTCGCCATCCGCGAAGGCGGCCGCACGGTGGGCGCCGGCATCGTCGCCTCCATCATCGAGTGATCCGCTGCCAGCCTGAGGCTGGCCGGGATGAAATCATCGGGAACAGGCGCGGACGTCCGGTCCGCGCCTGTTTGCTTTTCCTGCACATGACATTCGCCCTTGGCCGGCCGCGTCATTTTGCCTATGTCTCGGCATGGTTGGAAGGCAAGGAGCGACGGGCATGAAAGTGTGGCTGCACCACATCAATTTCGTTTCGGAGGATGTGGACCGGCTGAGGCGGTTCTACAGCGACGTGATGGGGCTGGGGCCGCAGGAGGACGACCTGCCGGTGCGCGAGGCGACGCGGGACTATGCCGGCGACGTCGCTTTCCTCAGCGACGGCAATCTGCAGATGCACCTGGCGGAGAAGGACCTCGGCCTTTCCTACCGGGCCGGCAAGGCGGTCAATCCGGTGGAGCGCGGGCATCTTGCCTTCCGGACGGATGACATCGAAGCCTTCAAGGGCCACCTGGAGGAGCGCGGCATTCCCTACAGCGACTACAAGGGCGTGGCCACGGGCACCTGGCACCAGATCTTCTTCCACGATCCGGAAGGCAATGTCGTCGAGGTTCACCAGGTCCTCGAAGGGTGAGGACTGGCCGCGGGCAGTGCCGCGGCCGCCAGATCGCGGGCCCTGCTGGCGGGCTTGCGCCGCGCAAGAACCTATTTTCGCCGCAGCGGCGGCAAAGACGAAAAACGCGCTTGAAATCGCGCGGCGCATGTTGCAAGAAGCGCCGCACGGATACAGGGGTATAGCTCAGTTGGTAGAGCGGCGGTCTCCAAAACCGCAGGTCGGGGGTTCGAGCCCCTCTGCCCCTGCCAGCCGGCATCATAACGGCCAATTCCCTGTCATGAAAAATCCGGCATCCGCGAAATTCCGCTCTTGCATCGAGGGCGTGGTGGTTATATGTACCGCTTTCAGCGTCAGGTGCGTGAAGGCAGAGATTCGCTTTTCCGCACCTTAAACGCATGGCCGGTCCCTCCCCGCGGCGGAGAGGCGACATGAGCTGATCCTAGGTGGCAACGATTGGATGGTTGTCGCGGATTCCAGGTCTGGCTAATCAATTCGCCGGCGTTTGCCCTTTGGCTTGCGCCGGTTGGCCTGTCCCTGAAAGGGCGGGCGTCATGAAGGAAAAAACGGGCGGTCGCGCCGTCCGCGGATGGGAAGTGGGCCAGTCATGGCGGAAAAGACCAAGAATCCTTTCGTTTTTCTCCAGCAGGTGCGCAGCGAGACCTCCAAGGTCACCTGGCCGTCGCGCCGCGAGACAACGATTTCGACCTTCATGGTGATCGTGATGGCATTCCTTGCCGCGATCTTCTTTTTCCTGGCCGATCAGGTCATGGCCTTCGGCGTCGAGCTCATCCTGGGTATCGGCCGGTAATTCGCGAATTCGAGGGAGACGCCTAGCATGACCGCGCGCTGGTACATCGTCCACGCCTACTCGAATTTCGAGAAGAAGGTTGCCGACGCCATCGAGGAGAAGGCCAAGGCCAAGGGCCTGTGGGACCGCTTCGAGAAGATTCTGGTCCCGACTGAAAAGGTGGTCGAGGTGCGCCGCGGCCGCAAGGTCGATGCCGAGCGCAAGTTCTTTCCGGGTTACGTGCTGGTTCGTGCGGACCTCACCGATGACGTGTTCCACCTGATCAAGAACACGCCGAAGGTCACCGGGTTCCTCGGCACGGACTCGAAGCCGGTGCCGATTCCGGACAGGGAGGCCGAGGCCATCCTGACCCAGGTGCAGGAAGGCGTCGACCGGCCGAAGCCGTCGGTCTCCTTCGAGATCGGCGAGCAGGTGCGCGTGTCGGACGGCCCGTTCGCCTCGTTCAACGGCATCGTCCAGGAAGTGGACGAGGAGCGTTCGCGCCTGAAGGTGGAAGTTTCGATTTTCGGCCGGGCAACCCCGGTCGACCTGGAATTCGGTCAGGTCGAAAAGGGCTGACCGAAAGGTTGCCGGCCATGGGGCCGGCATCCTGAACCGGTGGGAGGGCAGGCGGCTTTTGCCGGCCGCCATGCAGGCCCGGACCACCGACTTTGCAACCGCCGTCTCCGCGAGGGAACGGCACAAAACGGGAAAGCAGAGCTGAAATGGCTAAGAAGATTGCAGGCCAGCTGAAGCTTCAGGTCCCGGCCGGAGCGGCCAATCCGTCGCCTCCGATCGGTCCGGCCCTGGGTCAGCGCGGCATCAACATCATGGAATTCTGCAAGGCCTTCAATGCGGCCACGCAGGAGATGGAAAAGGGTCAGCCGACCCCGGTCATCATCACCTATTACCAGGACAAGTCCTTCACCTTCCAGATGAAGCAGCCCCCGGTGAGCTACTTCCTGAAGAAGGCGATCAACCTGAAGTCCGGCTCCAAGACGCCGGGCCGCGACAAGGCCGGCCAGATTTCCCGCGACAAGGTGCGCGAAATCGCCGAAGCCAAGATGAAGGACCTCAACGCCAACGACGTTGAGGCTGCAATGCGCATGGTCGAGGGTTCCGCCCGCTCCATGGGCCTGGAAGTGGTGGGCTGATCCGATGGCGAAGAAGATTGCAAAGCGCATTGCCGCATCGCGTGAGGGTATCGACCGCGACAGGCTGTATCCGCTCGGCGAGGCCATTTCGCTCATCAAGGAGCGCGCCACGGCCAAGTTCGACGAGACGATCGAGGTCGCCATGAACCTCGGCGTCGATCCGCGCCATGCCGACCAGATGGTCCGCGGCGTGGTCAACCTGCCGAACGGCACCGGGCGCACCGTGCGCGTGGCCGTGTTCGCCCGTGGCGACAAGGCCGAGGAAGCCAAGGCCGCCGGCGCCGACGTGGTCGGCGCGGAAGACCTGGTGGAGACCGTGCAGAAGGGCGAGATCAACTTCGACCGCTGCATCGCGACCCCGGACATGATGCCGCTCGTCGGCCGCCTGGGCAAGGTTCTCGGCCCGCGCGGCATGATGCCGAACCCGAAGGTCGGCACGGTGACCATGGACGTCAAGGCGGCTGTCGAGGCCTCCAAGGGCGGTGCCGTGGAGTTCCGCGTCGAGAAGGCCGGCATCGTGCATGGCGGCGTCGGCAAGGCATCCTTCGATGCCAAGTCGCTTGAGGAAAACGTGCGAGCCTTCGCCGACGCTGTCATCAAGGCCAAGCCGTCGGGTGCGAAGGGCAACTACCTGAAGCGCATCGCGCTGTCCTCGACCATGGGGCCGGGCATCAAGATCGACCTGGGTACGATCTCGCAGGCCTGACCGGGCCAAGCGGCGGGCAAGCCCGCCTGAACAAGAATTCCGGGCCGTTCGCGGCCCGGATACGGAAGGAAACTTCCGGACATCCTGTCCGAGATTGCGGGTGGCTCGCCTTAATTCGCATGAGCCTGCATGAGACGGGGTTTAGACCGGAAAGAGGGGCCGCTGGCCCTGCTGGAAGGTTCGAACCGTGTAATCCTTCCGTCTGCGGAATGTTCCGGGGCGGTGGGGGCAGGATCCTTGAGACGCCGTGCGCGGCAATGCGGGGATCTCCGCGGCGCAACGTACGGTAATCCCCAACCGCCGGCATGGCAATCACGCCTGCCGGTCAACTGGAGAGAGGCTGTGGAAAGAGCGGAAAAACGCGAATTCGTCGCGGGCCTGAACGAGGTGTTCAAGAGCACCGGTTCAGTGGTCGTGGCCCACTATGCCGGCCTCACGGTTGCGCAGATGAACGATCTTCGTTCGAAGATGCGCAACGCAGGAGGCACTGTCAAAGTCGCGAAGAACCGCCTCGCCAAGATCGCTCTTCAGGGCACGGAATCCGAAGGCATGTCGGACCTCTTCAAGGGTCAGACGCTGATTGCCTATTCGGATGACCCGGTTGCGGCGCCGAAGGTTGCCGCCGATTTCGCCAAGGGCAATGACAAGCTTGTCATTCTCGGCGGCGCGATGGGCGCGACCGTTCTCGACCAGGAAGGTGTGAAGGCTCTGGCCACCATGCCGTCGCTGGACGAGCTCAGGGCGAAGATCATTGCGATGATCAACACCCCGGCCACGCGCATTGCCGGTGTCACGCAGGCACCCGCCAGCCAGCTGGCCAGGGTGTTCGGCGCCTATGCCCGGAAGGACGAAGCGGCGTGAGGCCGTTCTCAGCACGAAACCAACGTTCGAACCTTTGTGAAGGAATATGAAAATGGCTGATCTTGCCAAGATTGTTGAAGACCTGTCGGCCCTGACCGTCATGGAAGCTGCCGAACTGTCCAAGATGCTCGAAGAGAAGTGGGGCGTTTCCGCCGCTGCTCCGGTTGCCGTGGCTGCCGCCGGTGGCGCTGCCGCCGCCGCCGAGGCCGTGGAAGAAAAGACCGAGTTCGACGTGATCCTCGCCGATGCCGGCGCCAACAAGATCAACGTCATCAAGGAAGTCCGCGCCATCACCGGCCTGGGCCTGAAGGAAGCCAAGGATCTCGTCGAGTCCGCTCCCAAGGCCGTCAAGGAAGCCGTTTCCAAGGGCGAAGCCGAAGACCTCAAGAAGAAGCTCGAGGACGCCGGCGCCAAGGTCGAAGTCAAGTAACCGTCTGGTTTTCCAGGCGTTTGGCGGGCAGGGAAACCTGTCCGCCAGTCCCGTCTCCGGTCCTTCCGGACCAGGCACGGGGCAGGTGGCGAGAACCCATTTCCTGAAGGGCCGGAAGAGGGCCTTCAGGAAACGGGTTTTAACCGTTTGAGGGATTCCGTTCCCGGCGGAGCGGAAGAATTCGGCCAGACAAGGCCAATGCGAGACGAGGAGCGACGATGGCCCAGACCCAGACATTCAACGGTCGCAGGCGCGTACGCAAGTTCTTCGGAAACATTCCGGAAGTTGCGGAGATGCCGAACCTGATCGAGGTTCAAAAAGCATCCTATGACCAGTTCCTGATGGTCGATGAACCCGAGGGCGGGCGGCCCGACGAGGGGCTGCAGGCGGTATTCAAGTCTGTCTTTCCGATCACCGATTTCTCAGGTGCGTCCATGCTGGAGTTCGTCAAGTACGAATTCGAGCAGCCGAAGTTCGACGTCGACGAGTGCCGTCAGCGCGATCTCACCTATGCCGCGCCGCTCAAGGTGACGCTGCGCCTGATCGTGTTCGACATCGACGAGGACACGCAGGCCAAGTCGATCAAGGACATCAAGGAGCAGGACGTCTACATGGGCGACATGCCGCTCATGACGTCCAACGGCACGTTCATCGTGAACGGCACCGAGCGCGTGATCGTTTCGCAGATGCACCGTTCCCCCGGCGTGTTCTTCGACCATGACAAGGGCAAGTCGCATTCGTCGGGCAAGCTGCTGTTTGCCGCGCGCGTCATTCCCTATCGCGGTTCGTGGCTGGACATCGAGTTCGACGCCAAGGACATCGTGCATGCGCGCATCGACCGGCGCCGAAAGATCCCGGTCTCCTCGCTGCTGATGGCGCTGGGCATGGACGGCGAGGAAATCCTCGACACGTTCTATGACAAGCTGACCTTCGTGCGCGACGGCGACAACTGGCGCATTCCCTATTCGGTGGAACGCTACAAGGGCGCCAAGGCGATCACCGACATCATCGACGCCGATACCGGCGAAGTGGTGGTCGAGGCCGGCAAGAAGGTCACGGCGCGCCTCGCCAAGCAGCTTGCCGAGAAGGGCCTGAAGGCCGTCAAGGCGACCGAGGACGACATCTACGGCTCCTACCTCGCCGAGGACATCGTCAATCCGGAAACCGGCGAGATCTATCTCGAGGCCGGCGACGAGCTTGACGAGAAGGCGCTCAAGGTCCTGACGGAAGCCAGTATCGACGAGTTCGACGTGCTCGACATCGACCATGTCAATGTCGGCGGCTACATCCGCAACTCGCTGGCCGTCGACAAGAACGAGAGCCGCCAGGATGCGCTGTTCGACATCTACCGCGTGATGCGTCCGGGCGAGCCGCCGACGATCGAAACCGCGGAAGCGATGTTCAACTCGCTGTTCTTCGACGCCGAGCGTTACGACCTGTCGGCCGTCGGCCGCGTCAAGATGAACATGCGTCTTGGCCTCGATGCCGAGGACACGGTGCGCGTCCTGCGCAAGGACGACATCATCGCCATCGTCAAGACGCTGGTGGAACTGCGCGACGGGCGCGGCGAGATCGACGACATCGACAATCTCGGCAACCGCCGCGTGCGCTCGGTCGGCGAACTGATGGAAAACCAGTACCGCGTCGGGCTGCTGCGCATGGAGCGTGCGATCAAGGAGCGCATGAGCTCCATCGAGATCGACACGGTGATGCCGCAGGACCTGATCAACGCCAAGCCGGCGGCGGCCGCTGTGCGCGAGTTCTTCGGCTCCTCGCAGCTTTCGCAGTTCATGGACCAGACCAACCCGCTGTCGGAGATCACCCACAAGCGCCGCCTGTCGGCGCTCGGACCGGGCGGCCTGACGCGCGAGCGCGCCGGCTTCGAGGTGCGCGACGTGCACCCGACGCATTACGGCCGCATCTGCCCGATCGAGACGCCGGAAGGCCCGAACATCGGCCTGATCAACTCGCTCGCAACCTTTGCCCGCGTCAACAAGTACGGCTTCATCGAGAGCCCGTACCGCAAGGTGATCGACGGCAAGGTGACGCTCGACGTGCAGTACCTCTCCGCCATGGAAGAGGCCAAGCACTACGTTGCCCAGGCCAATGCCGACATTGACGCCGAAGGCCGGTTCGTCGAGGAGTTCGTCGTCTGCCGCCATGCCGGCGAAGTGATGATGGCGCCGCGTGAACTGGTCGACCTGATGGACGTGTCGCCCAAGCAGCTCGTTTCGGTGGCCGCGGCGCTCATTCCCTTCCTTGAGAACGACGACGCCAACCGCGCGCTGATGGGCTCGAACATGCAGCGTCAGGCCGTGCCGCTGGTGCGTGCCGAGGCGCCGTTCGTGGGCACCGGCATGGAGCCGATCGTGGCGCGCGATTCGGGAGCCGCCATTGCCGCGCGGCGGACCGGCGTGGTCGACCAGGTCGACGCGACGCGTATCGTCATCCGCGCGACGGAAGATGTCGATCCGGGCGAGTCCGGCGTGGACATCTACCGGCTGATGAAGTTCCAGCGCTCCAACCAGAACACCTGCATCAACCAGCGTCCGCTGGTCAGCGTGGGCGACCGGATCGAGAAGGGCGACATCATCGCCGACGGTCCGTCCACCGATGTCGGCGACCTGGCGCTCGGCCGCAACGTGCTGGTCGCGTTCATGCCGTGGAACGGCTACAACTACGAGGATTCCATCCTCCTGTCCGAACGCATCGTGCGCGATGACGTCTTCACCTCGATCCATATCGAGGAGTTCGAGGTCATGGCCCGCGACACCAAGCTCGGACCGGAAGAGATCACGCGCGACATTCCGAACGTCTCGGAAGAGGCGCTGAAGAACCTCGACGAGGCCGGCATCGTCTATATCGGTGCGGAAGTCGGCCCGGGCGACATCCTGGTCGGCAAGATCACGCCGAAGGGCGAAAGCCCGATGACGCCGGAAGAGAAGCTGCTGCGCGCCATCTTTGGCGAGAAGGCGTCCGACGTGCGCGACACGTCCATGCGCATGCCGCCCGGCACGTTCGGCACCATCGTGGAAGTGCGCGTCTTCAACCGCCACGGCGTGGAGAAGGACGAGCGCGCCATGGCCATCGAGCGCGAGGAGATCGAGCGCCTGGCCAAGGACCGCGACGACGAGCAGGCCATCCTTGACCGCAACACCTACGCCCGCCTGGCCGAGATGCTGGACGGCAAGGAAGCCATTGCGGGGCCCAAGGGATACAAGAAGGGCGGCCGTCTGGACCAGTCGGTGCTCGGCGAGTATCCGCGGTCGCAGTGGTGGCAGTTCGCCGTCGAGGACGAAGGTCTGCAGAACGCGCTGGAAGCGCTGCGCACCCAGTATGACGAGTCCAAGAAGATGCTCGAGCAGCGCTTCATGGACAAGGTCGAGAAGGTGCAGCGCGGCGACGAAATGCCGCCCGGCGTCATGAAGATGGTCAAGGTCTTCGTGGCCGTGAAGCGCAAGATCCAGCCCGGCGACAAGATGGCCGGACGCCATGGCAACAAGGGTGTCGTGTCGCGGATCGTGCCGGTGGAGGACATGCCGTTCCTGGAGGACGGCACGCATGTCGACATCGTGCTCAATCCGCTGGGTGTGCCAAGCCGCATGAACGTCGGCCAGATCCTGGAGACGCATCTGGGCTGGGCCTGCGCGGGCATGGGCCGCAAGATCGGCGAGATGATCGAGGCTTATAACGAGAACGGCGACATCAAGCCGCTGCGGGCGACGATCGAGGACATCATTCCGGCCAATGACCGCAACGAACCGGTCCGCCAGTATGATGACGAGTCGATCATCCGCCTCGGCACGCAGTTGACGCGCGGCGTTTCGATCGCCACGCCGGTCTTCGACGGCGCGGTGGAGGCCGACATCAACGAGATGCTCGAAATGGCAGGTCTGAAGACCACCGGCCAGTCGACGCTCTATGACGGCCGCACGGGCGAGGAGTTCGACCGCCAGGTCACGGTGGGCTACATCTACATGCTGAAGCTGCACCACCTGGTCGACGACAAGATCCACGCCCGTTCGATCGGACCGTACTCGCTCGTCACCCAGCAGCCGCTGGGCGGCAAGGCGCAGTTCGGCGGCCAGCGCTTCGGCGAGATGGAGGTCTGGGCGCTGGAAGCCTATGGCGCCGCCTACACGCTGCAGGAAATGCTGACCGTGAAGTCGGACGATGTGGCGGGCCGCACCAAGGTCTACGAGGCCATCGTGCGCGGCGACGACACGTTCGAGGCGGGCATTCCGGAGAGCTTCAACGTGCTCGTCAAGGAAATGCGTTCGCTCGGCCTCAATGTCGAACTGGCGACCGCGCGCGTGCCGGATCAGGATGCGCCGGAGCAGTTGCCGGACGCGGCCGAGTAAAGACGAAAAGGCGCGCGCCGCGTGATCCGTCACGCGGCGCGCCGGTCCATCGCGGAACTGTCCCGGCAGGCGGACCGTTTCGCAACAAGGGCGGAAGGCCAGGGCGTGGGCGCCCGCTCCGCCGGATCATTTCAAGGGGTCGTCCCGGACCCCGCCAAGGAGAACGGCATGAACCAAGAGGTCATGAATCTTTTCAACCCTCAGGCACCGGCCCAGAATTTCGACTCCATCCGGATTTCGCTGGCCAGCCCTGAGAAGATTCTGTCCTGGTCTTTCGGCGAGATCAAGAAGCCGGAAACGATCAACTACCGCACGTTCAAGCCCGAGCGTGACGGCCTGTTCTGCGCGCGCATCTTCGGCCCGATCAAGGACTACGAATGTCTTTGCGGCAAGTACAAGCGCATGAAGTACAAGGGCATCATCTGCGAGAAGTGCGGCGTCGAGGTCACGCTGTCGCGGGTGCGCCGCGAGCGCATGGGCCATATCGAACTGGCCGCGCCGGTCGCCCATATCTGGTTCCTCAAGTCGCTGCCGAGCCGCATCGGAACGCTGCTCGACATGACGCTGAAGGATATCGAGCGCGTCCTCTATTTCGAGAACTACATCGTCACCGAGCCGGGCCTGACCTCGCTGAAGGAGCATCAGCTCCTGTCTGAAGAGGAATACATGCTGGCCGTCGACGAGTTCGGCGAGGACAGCTTCACCGCCATGATCGGCGCCGAGGCCATCCACGAGCTCCTGGCATCGCTGGAACTGCCGCGCATCGCTGTCCAGCTTCGTGACGAACTGGCCGAGACCACGTCGGAACTGAAGCAGAAGAAGCTGCTGAAGCGCCTCAAGGTGGTCGAGAACTTCATGGAATCCGGCAACAAGCCGGAATGGATGATCATGAAGATCGTGCCGGTGATCCCGCCGGACCTGCGTCCGCTGGTGCCGCTGGACGGCGGCCGTTTCGCGACCTCCGACCTGAATGACCTCTACCGCCGCGTCATCAACCGCAACAACCGCCTCAAGCGGCTGATCGAGTTGCGCGCGCCGGGCATCATCATCCGCAACGAGAAGCGCATGCTGCAGGAGGCCGTCGACGCTTTGTTCGACAACGGCCGGCGCGGCCGCGTCATCACCGGCGCCAACAAGCGTCCGCTGAAGTCGCTGTCCGACATGCTGAAGGGCAAGCAGGGCCGCTTCCGCCAGAACCTGCTCGGCAAGCGCGTCGACTATTCCGGCCGTTCGGTCATCGTGACCGGACCGGAACTCAAGCTGCACCAGTGCGGCCTGCCGAAGAAGATGGCGCTGGAACTGTTCAAGCCGTTCATCTATGCCCGTCTCGACGCCAAGGGCTATTCGTCCACGGTCAAGCAGGCCAAGAAGCTGGTCGAGAAGGAAAAGCCGGAAGTCTGGGACATCCTGGACGAGGTCATCCGCGAGCATCCGGTGCTGCTCAACCGTGCGCCGACGCTCCACCGCCTCGGCATCCAGGCGTTCGAGCCGGTGCTGATCGAGGGCAAGGCGATCCAGCTTCACCCGCTGGTCTGCACCGCCTTCAACGCCGACTTCGACGGCGACCAGATGGCCGTCCACGTGCCGTTGTCGCTGGAAGCGCAGCTCGAGGCGCGCGTGCTGATGATGTCGACCAACAACATCCTGCACCCGGCCAACGGCGCGCCGATCATCGTTCCGTCGCAGGACATGGTCCTGGGTCTCTATTACCTGTCGATCATGAACCAGAACGAGCCCGGCGAAGGCATGGTCTTTGCCGACATGGGCGAGCTTCACCACGCGCTGGATTCCGGCGCGGTGACGCTGCATGCCAAGATCAAGGGCCGCTTCAAGACCGTCGACGCCGAGGGCAACCCGGTTTCGAAGATCCATGAAACGACACCCGGCCGCATGATCATCGGCGAACTGCTGCCGAAGAACGTCAACGTGCCCTTCGACATCTGCAACCAGGAAATGACCAAGAAGAACATCTCCAAGATGATCGACACGGTCTACCGCCATTGCGGACAGAAGGAGACGGTCATCTTCTGCGACCGGATCATGCAGCTCGGCTTCACGAATGCCTGCAAGGCGGGCATCTCGTTCGGCAAGGACGACATGGTGATCCCGGACACCAAGGCGAAGCTGGTGGCCGAAACCGACAAGCTCGCAAAGGAATACGAGCAGCAGTACAATGACGGCCTGATCACCCAGGGCGAGAAGTACAACAAGGTCGTCGATGCCTGGGCCAAGTGCTCGGAGAAGGTCGCCGACGAGATGATGGCGCGCATCAAGGCCGTCGAATTCGACGACACCGGCCGCCAGAAGCCGATGAACTCGGTCTACATGATGTCGCATTCGGGCGCGCGCGGTTCGCCGACCCAGATGCGCCAGCTTGCCGGCATGCGCGGCCTCATGGCCAAGCCGTCGGGCGAGATCATCGAGACCCCGATCATCTCGAACTTCAAGGAAGGCCTGACGGTCCTGGAATACTTCAACTCCACCCACGGCGCCCGCAAGGGTCTGGCCGACACGGCGTTGAAGACGGCCAACTCCGGCTACCTGACGCGCCGCCTTGTGGACGTGGCGCAGGACTGCATCGTCAATGCCGTGGATTGTGGCACCGATCGCGGCCTGACCATGCAGCCCATCGTCGATGCCGGCCAGGTGGTGGCCTCGCTCGGCCAGCGCATTCTCGGCCGCACGGCGCTCGACGACATCAACCATCCGGTTTCGGGCGAACTGATCGCCAAGGCCGGAACGCTGCTGGACGAGCGTGACGTGGACGCCATCGAGAAGGCCGGCATCCAGTCGGTGCGGATCCGCTCGGCGCTGACCTGCGACGTCAAGACCGGCGTGTGCTCGGTCTGCTACGGCCGCGACCTTGCTCGCGGCACGCCCGTGAACATGGGCGAGGCGGTCGGCGTCATCGCGGCGCAGTCGATCGGCGAGCCCGGAACGCAGCTCACCATGCGTACCTTCCACATGGGCGGCACGGCGCAGGTCGTCGACTCCTCCTTCATCGAGGCCTCCTACGAGGGCACGGTGGAGATCAAGAACCGCAACGTGGTGCGCAACTCCGAGGGCAATCTCGTGGTCATGGGCCGCAACATGGCGGTCACGATCAAGGACGAGGGCGGCAAAGAACGCGCGTCGCACCGCGTGACCTACGGCGCGCGGCTGTTCGTCGACGACGGCGACAAGGTCAAGCGCGGCCAGCGCATTGCCGAGTGGGACCCGTATACGCGTCCGATCATGACGGAAGTCGAGGGCCGGGTGGCGTTCGAGGACCTGATCGACGGCGTTTCCATGCAGGAGGCGACGGAAGAGACGACGGGCATCACCAAGCGCGAGGTCACCGACTGGCGTTCGACGCCGCGCGGCACGGACCTCAAGCCGGCCATCGCCATCGAGGGCAAGGACGGCAAGATCGCCAAGCTGCCGCGTGGCGGCGAGGCGCGCTACCTCATGTCGGTCTCGACGGTCCTTTCGGTGGAACCGGGTGCAACGGTGCGTCCGGGCGACGTGCTGGCCCGTATCCCCATGGAAAGCGCCAAGACCAAGGACATCACGGGCGGTCTGCCGCGCGTGGCGGAACTGTTCGAGGCGCGCCGTCCCAAGGATCATGCGATCATTGCGGAAGTGTCCGGCACGGTCCGCTTCGGCCGCGACTACAAGAACAAGCGCCGCATCGTCATCGAGCCGTTCGAGGAAGGCGTGGAGCCGGTCGAGTATCTCATTCCGAAGGGCAAGCCGTTCCATCTCCAGGACGGCGACACCATCGAGAAGGGCGACTACCTGCTCGACGGCAACCCGGCGCCGCATGACATCCTGGCCATCAAGGGCGTGGAAGCGCTGGCTTCCTACCTCGTCAACGAGATCCAGGAGGTCTATCGCCTGCAGGGCGTGCTTATCAACGACAAGCACATCGAGGTGATCGTCCGCCAGATGCTGCAGAAGATCGAGATCACGGAGCAGGGCGACTCGGTCTACATCCCGGGCGACCATGTCGATGCGATCGAGTTCGACGAGATCAACGAACGTCTCGTCGAGGAAGGCAAGCAGCCCGCCAAGGGCGAGCCGGTCCTGCTCGGCATCACCAAGGCGTCGCTGCAGACCCCGTCCTTCATCTCGGCGGCCTCGTTCCAGGAGACCACGCGCGTGCTGACCGAGGCGGCTGTCGCCGGCAAGATCGACACGCTGCAGGGCCTGAAGGAGAACGTCATCGTCGGACGCCTGGTGCCGGCCGGCACGGGCGGCGCGATGAACCAGATCCGCCGGATCGCCACGTCGCGCGACGACCTGATCCTGGAGGAGCGCCGCCGCACGACAGGCGCGGAAGAAGCCTCGCCGATGATCTCGAACATGACGGAAACCGCCGGCGAGTAAGCCCGGCGCCTCCTGTCAAAAGTCAAGCCGCCGCGGGCAACCCGCGGCGGCTTCTTTCATCTCCAGTTGCGCAAGCCGGTCTTGTGGCGTTTCGTTGCAACGCCAATTTCCCGATTCGAATGCGTTGGTTATGTGAACTTCTTCACAGACGATCCGAAATCCGCTGTGGTCTCATTCCCCTGCGGCAGTCGATCGGGTCCGTGACCTCCCAAGCCGCCACTTCCAAAGGCCGTTCGGTTGTTGCCCCACCGGACGGTCTTTTTTATCCGGGGCGGGTGGGTGCCGCGGGCAGGCGTCAGTCTGTTTCGGTGAATGTGACGATGGCGACTTCGCCTTCGGTGGCGCCCTGCCAGGCGGAAGCGTGGGGCTCCTCGTCCGGCTGTCCTTCCATTTCGCCGATCTGGTCGAACTCGGCCTCCGCATAGCCCTCGTCGGCGAGGGCTTCGAGGGCGCGACGGACAGCCGAATCGTCATCGGGCGCCGTCAGCAGGACGTGAACGCCGGTCGATTCGCCACCGGTTTCCCGCCATACCCGGCCGACGATGATCATGACGGGCAATTCGGCTGGGTCGGACATTTCTGATTCCCTGTCTGTTGGTGCCGCAGCCCGGAAAGGGCGGCCGATTCCACGCCACGCTAGTGAAGCGGCCTGCCAAGGTAAAGGGCAGGGGTGACGGACATGGTACCTGCGGCAACAATGCATGTCTTTCGGCGCTTCCGCGCGCAATAAAGTTACCCCCGCAGGCGGGGCGCGGCCGATGCGCGATAAAACTGGCGTTTCAGGCTTGACGGACCGGGGGATAGCGAGTAGTACCCGCCTCGTCTGAGCCGATGTGAGGCCGGTTTTCCGGGGCGCCAAGCCTTGGAGTTTCGCCTCAAACAGGGTTCGTTTTACGAGCGACGCACATCATTGGGGCATGAGACGGGTTTCCGTTTCCTCTGCTTTGTTTGCGGGCTGGACCACCAGGTAGGTGGTTTGTTGCCCGTTTTGCGCATGATAACGGCGCTGAAAACCGCCCTGAACGGGCCTGGACACGGAATTATTGAGCGAAGAGGAAGGTTTGAATGCCTACCGTCAACCAGCTGATCCGCAAGCCGCGCACCGCGCCGGTCAAGCGCAACAAGGTGCCGGCCATGCAGGCCAATCCGCAGAAGCGGGGCGTGTGCACGCGCGTCTACACCACCACGCCGAAGAAGCCGAACTCGGCCCTTCGCAAGGTGGCGAAGATCCGCCTCACCAATGGCTTCGAGGTCATCGGCTACATCCCCGGCGAAGGCCATAACCTTCAGGAGCACTCCGTGGTCATGATCCGCGGCGGCCGCGTGAAGGACCTTCCGGGCGTACGTTACCACATCATCCGCGGCGTGCTCGACACGCAGGGTGTCAAGGACCGCAAGCAGCGCCGTTCCAAGTACGGCGCCAAGCGTCCGAAGTAAGGATTTCCGGCCTCCGGTCGCGTAGCGCGCCTGGCCGTATCAGTGAGAGACAGGAAGACCCATGTCCCGACGTCACCGTGCAGAAAAGCGTGAGATCAACCCGGATCCGAAATTCTCGGACCTGGTCGTCACGAAGTTCATGAACGCCGTCATGCTCGATGGCAAGAAGTCGGTTGCCGAGCGCATCGTGTACGGCGCTCTCGACCAGATGGAGTCCAAGGCGAAGCAGGATCCGCTGGCCATGTTCCACCAGGCACTCGACAATGTCGCGCCGCATGTGGAGGTGCGTTCCCGCCGTGTCGGCGGCGCGACCTACCAGGTCCCGGTCGATGTCCGTCCGGAGCGCCGCCAGGCGCTTGCCATCCGCTGGCTGATCAACGCTGCGCGTTCGCGCAACGAGACCACGATGGTCGATCGCCTGTCCGGCGAACTGCTTGATGCGGCCAACAACCGCGGTTCCGCGGTGAAGAAGCGCGAAGACACGCACCGGATGGCCGAAGCCAACCGCGCGTTCTCGCACTACCGCTGGTAATTCAAAGAGCGACGATCCAGGAAGGCAACCTCCCATGGCCCGCGAATACAAGATCGAAGACTACCGCAATTTCGGCATCATGGCGCATATCGACGCCGGCAAGACGACGATGACCGAGCGGATCCTGTTCTACACCGGCAAGTCGCACAAGATCGGCGAAGTGCACGACGGCGCGGCCACCATGGACTGGATGGAACAGGAGCAGGAGCGCGGCATCACCATCACGTCGGCTGCCACGACCACCTTCTGGGAAGGCCGTGACAAGAAGCGCCGCCGCTACAACATCATCGACACGCCCGGCCACGTGGACTTCACCATCGAGGTGGAGCGCTCGCTGCGCGTTCTCGACGGCGCCGTGGCGCTGCTGGACGCCAATGCCGGCGTCGAGCCGCAGACGGAGACCGTGTGGCGCCAGGCGGACAAGTACCATGTGCCGCGCATGATCTTCGCCAACAAGATGGACAAGATCGGCGCCGACTTCTTCCGCTGCGTCGAGATGGTCGGTTCCCGCCTCGGCGCGACCCCGGTCGTCATCCAGTTGCCGATCGGCGCGGAAAACGACTTCAAGGGTGTCGTCGACCTGATCGAGATGCAGGCTTATGTCTGGCGCGACGAGACGCTGGGCGCTGCCTGGGACATCGTCGAGATTCCGGCCGACCTGAAGGACCAGGCCGAAGAGTGGCGCGAGAAGATGATCGAGACCGTCGTCGAAATCGACGAAGGGGCGATGGAGCGTTACCTCGAAGGGGAAATGCCGTCCAACGACGAGATCCGCAAGCTGATCCGCCAGGGCACGATCGCCGTTCAGTTCTTCCCGATGATGTGCGGCTCGGCATTCAAGAACAAGGGCGTGCAGCCGCTGCTCGACGCAGTGACGGAGTTCCTGCCGTCGCCGGTCGACGTTCCGGCGATCCGCGGCATCGATCCGAAGACCGAAGGCGAGATCACGCGCAAGTCGGCGGACGAAGAGCCGCTGTCCATGCTGGCGTTCAAGATCATGAACGACCCGTTCGTGGGCTCGCTGACCTTCGCCCGCATCTATTCGGGCGTCCTGACCAAGGGTTCGTCGCTCGCCAACACGGTGAAGGACAAGCGCGAGCGTATCGGCCGCATGCTGCAGATGCACTCCAACTCGCGTGAGGACATCGAGGAAGCGTTTGCCGGCGACATCGTCGCGCTGGCCGGCCTGAAGGACACGACCACGGGCGACACGCTGTGCGATCCGCTCAAGCCGGTCATCCTGGAGCGCATGGAATTCCCGGATCCGGTGATCCAGATCGCCATCGAGCCGAAGACCAAGGGCGACCAGGAGAAGATGGGCCTCGCGCTCAACCGCTTGGCTGCCGAGGATCCGTCCTTCCGCGTCAAGTCCGACGAGGAATCCGGCCAGACCATCATCGCGGGCATGGGCGAACTGCATCTCGACATCATCGTCGACCGCCTGAAGCGCGAGTTCAAGGTCGAGGCCAATGTCGGCGCGCCGCAGGTGGCTTATCGCGAGACGATCACCAAGCAGGCCGAGATCGACTACACCCACAAGAAGCAGTCGGGCGGGTCGGGCCAGTTCGCGCGCGTCAAGATCGTGTTCGAGCCCAATCCGGAAGGCGAGGATTTCGTGTTCGAATCCAAGATCGTCGGCGGTTCGGTTCCGAAGGAATACATTCCCGGCGTCCAGAAGGGCATCGAGAGCGTTCTCACCTCCGGTCCGGTCGCGGGCTTCCCGATGCTCGGCGTGAAGGCCACGCTGATCGATGGCGCCTACCACGACGTCGACTCCTCGGTCCTGGCCTTCGAGATCGCGTCCCGCGCGGCTTTCCGCGAGGGTGCGCAGAAGGCCGGTGCCCAGCTGCTCGAGCCGATCATGAAGGTCGAGGTCGTGACGCCGGAAGATTACGTCGGCGACGTGATCGGCGACCTGAATTCGCGGCGCGGGCAGATCCAGGGCACCGAGGCCCGCGGCATCGCGACCGTGGTCAACGCCTTCGTGCCGCTGGCCAACATGTTCAAGTACGTCGACAGCCTGCGCTCCATGTCGCAGGGCCGTGCCCAGTACACGATGATCTTCGATCATTACGAGCCGGTCCCGTCCGCGGTCGCACAGGAAATCCAGAAGAAGTACGCCTGACCGGCACGCTTCACTGAAACGCTAATTCAAAGGCTCCGGGATGGGGCCGCAAGGAATGGAGAGGCCCAATGGCGAAGGGTAAATTCGAGCGCAACAAGCCGCATGTGAACATTGGCACGATCGGCCACGTTGACCATGGCAAGAC
>NZ_JBKFFP010000013.1:0-25840 GCF_046506625.1 Zhengella sedimenti | reverse complement strand
GCCTCCAAATAACTGATTTGGCGCTTTGAATCTGATTTGCTACGTTAAATCCACGCTATCAATGGGTTTTGACCCTAAGGTCGTCGATGACGCGGCCGATTCGGCGGCGGCGCATTTATGGACTGGCCCATGGTCAGTCGATCGCTCGTTACCCAGCCGAATATGCGCCGCGGATCAAGTCCAATCGCCAGATTGAGCCAGCCCTCTTCCGTCCAGATGTAGCTGATGTCTGCGCCCCAATTCTAATCAGGACCGTTTCAACTGAAATCATGGTCGAGAGTATTGCCGGCAATCAGGCCGCCATGATTGCTGTCCGTAGCCTCCTTGTGGTGACGTTTTTTCTGATACAAGGGTAACATCGGTCTCAGCCGCAACATGATCCGCCCGTCTGGATCGGCGGGCACGGGACCGTGCCATACGAGCAGAAAACACAGCAGTTGCCGGGCTTCGGCTTCAAGACAGTGCCGCATGACTTGCACTCGTAGAGCCATTGGCACGCATCTTTCGGCATCGTTTCCATCTCGACATGATCGCAAGACGGACAGCAGATCTTACTGGTGAGAATTGTCTCTTTTCCAGTCATTGAGCATCCAAGGCTGGCTTCATATTGGTGACGTATAGCAGATCAGCCCGCGGCAAGCAGCCGCAGGACCAACCTGAGATATGCCAGCACGCCGAACAGGTCGACCGGCGACTGGAACACGATAACGACGATCACAACCCGCCATTCCGATATTACCGCTATTGATCCGGTCCAGAGACCGATCCCCAACTCGATGAAGAAGTAGACCCCGGTCGAACGTCAGGCTGCGTTGTAGCTGGTGAACACTTTGGTGCTGCCGTCGTGTCGGATGAGGAATACGTCGTAGGCCTCGCGTTCGCTCTCCGGCCCCATCCCGGGCGAGCCGTAGGGCATGCCCGGCACGGCAAGACCGATTGCATCAGGGCGTTCCATCAGAAGCCGCCGGATATCGGCGACCGGCACGTGACCCTCGACCATATAGCCATCAATGCGTCCTGTGTGGCAGGAGACCATGCTCCGCGGGATTCCGTTCTCCGACTTGTAGCGCGCGAGCACTGCCCCCTCGCTCGCCTCGAGCGTGACGGAGAAGCCATCGCGCTCGAGAATTTCGATCCAGGCCGAGCAGCAGCCACAGTTCGGGTCCTTCAGCACATGCATCGACGGTCCTCCAGACTGGGCCAGCGACAGCCGGGGCAGTCCCGCAAACAACACCGTCGCGCTGCCGATCAGCATTCCGCGGCGAGAGATAGTATCCTGAAACATGTAGTTCTCCTTTGGTGATCGAAGTTGGGTGCGCTCAGAGGTCGATCCGCCTGAGCCGAAGCGCATTCGTGATGACCGAGACCGAAGACAGGCTCATTGCCGCCGCCGCGATCATGGGCGAGAGCAGGAGGCCGGTCAGTGGATAGAGCACGCCCGCGGCGACGGGCACGCCCGCGGCGTTGTAGACAAAGGCGAAGAACAGGTTCTGCTTGATGTTCCTGAGCGTGGCGACGGCCAGTTTCCGCGCACGGACAAGCCCCACGAGATCGCCGCGCATGAGCGTGATGCCTGCGCTTTCCACGGCCACGTCGGCGCCGGTGCTCATGGCAATGCCGACATCGGCGGCCGCCAGCGCAGGCGCGTCGTTCACCCCGTCGCCCGCCATCGCGACCGACTTGCCTTTCGCGCGCAACTCCTCGACCAGCTTCTGCTTGTCTTCCGGCAGAACGCCCGCGCGCACCTCGTCGATGCCGAGCTTCGAGGCCACAGCTTCGGCGGTGCGGCGGTTGTCGCCCGTGGCCATTATGATGGTGAGACCCAGCGCGTGCAGGTCGCGGATCGCCGCCTCGGTCGTCTCCTTGATCGGGTCCGCCACGGCGACGATCCCCGCGAGCGTTCCATCCACGGCGACGAACATCGCCGTCTTGCCGTCGGCGCGGAGCGTGTCGGCCTCCGGCTCGGCCTCGTCTGTCACAAGACCGAGTTCCGACATCATCGCCGCATTGCCGAGGGCCACCCTGCGGCCGCCGACAGTGCCGTGAACCCCTTTGCCGGTAACCGCTTCGAAGTCCCGTACGGCATCGAGCGTCAAGCTCCGGTCCTTCGCGCCGGCCACGATCGCTTCGGCGAGTGGATGCTCTGACCCGCGCTCGAGGGCAGCGGCAAGGCCCAGCACCTCCGCCTCGTCGCCATGAAGCGCCACAACATCGGTCAGTCGCGGCTTGCCTTCGGTCAGCGTGCCGGTCTTGTCGACGATCACGGTGTCGACCCGCGCCATGCGCTCCAGTGCCTCGGCGTCCTTGATGAGCACGCCCGCTTGCGCACCCCGGCCAGCTGCGGTGGTGATCGAGATCGGCGTCGCGAGCCCCAGCGCGCAGGGGCAGGCGATGATCAGGACCGACACGGCCGAGGCGATGGCGAAGGCCAGCGCCGGCTCGGGCCCGGCCCAGAGCCAGACGCTAAAGGCAACGATAGCCACCAGAACCACCGTGGGCACGAAGATCGACGAGACCTTGTCTGCGAGCCCTTGGATTGGCGCCCGCGAGCGACGCGCGCCTGCGACCATATCCACGATCTGCGACAGCACCGTGTCCGCACCGACCTTCGTCGCGCGCACCGCCAGCGTGCCGTTCTTGTTGATCGTGCCGCCGGTGACGCGGTCGCCCTCAACCTTCTCCACCGGCACCGGCTCGCCCGTGATCATGCTTTCGTCGACCGATGACCGTCCCTCGACCACCTCGCCATCGACCGGGACGCTGTCGCCGGGCCGCACCCGCAGCAGGTCGCCTTCCACGATGTTCTCCAGCGGCGCGTCGTATTCCGACCCGTCGGGCAGGATGCGCCGAGCGGTCTTGGGCGCGAGGTCCAAGAGCGCCCGGATCGCGTCGCCCGTGCGCTCTCTCGCGCGCAGCTCCAGCACCTGGCCGACGAAGATCAGCGCGACGATGACGACGGCAGCCTCGTAGTACGTACCGACGCCATGGCCCATCCTATACTCTTCCGGAAACACGCCCGGTGCGAAGGTCGCGACCAGCGAGTAGAGATAGGCGGCACCGACCCCGAGCGAGATCAGCGTCCACATGTTCGGCGAGACATTGCGGATCGAGTCGATCCCGCGTCGGAAGAATGGCAGCGCCGCCCAGAGGATCACCGGAGTTGCCAGTACGAATTCCGCGTAGACCGACAGGCGGTGGCCCATCCATCCGCGCACGTCGAGCCCGATGAGTTCGCCCATGGTGATGATGACGAGCGGCACGGCCGCCGCCGCCGAGATCCACATGCGTCGCGTGAAGTCGACGAGCTCGTGGCTCGGCTCATCCGACGGCACCATTGGCTCCAGCGCCATGCCGCAGATCGGGCAGCTGCCCGGCTCGTCGCGGACGATCTCAGGATGCATCGGACAGGTATATTGCGTGCCGGGCTGGGCCCGCTGTCCGGCCTTCTTCGCGTTGCCTGAGGCGTAGAAGTAGGGGTCGGCGTCAAATTTCTCTTGGCAGCCGGCCGAGCAGAAATGGAACGTTTCGCCGCCGTAGTCGCGCGTCCGCGCGCCCTCTTTCATCTCGACCTGCATCCCGCAGACCGGATCGGTCGCGGTATCGGCGCCCGGTTTGATGTCGGAGGCAGCGTGATGGTGACGGTGGGTTGCCATGGAGTGATATCCTTTCCACCCTGATATGCGGCCTCCAGTCGTTGGAAGGTCAAGAGGTGGGTTCGTGTCTTTCGTCTTGTGCAGAATGGTGGCTGCCATGCGCCGCTTCGCGCGGTGGCGGGTTGAGCGCGAGGAAGTCGCGCTCGAACAGGAAAACGGCGGTCATGCCGGTGAGCGCGATGACGACGATCAACGGGTCGCTCTGCCATTTGAGCGCGGCGAAAGCTGCGAGGACCACCGCGTCCAGCCCTATCGCCGTCATCAGGATCCACCCCCGCGCGCGGATCTCCTCCCGCAGGGTCCGCCAGACACCCCAGTGGATCAGGATGTCCATGACGAGGTAGAAGAAGGCCCCAAGCGAGGCGATCCGGCTGAGGTCGAAGAACACCGTAAGCGCGCCGGCGATAACCACCGTATATACGAGCGTATGGTCGCGGATCGTGCCCGGCATGCCGAAATGGCTGTGCGGGATCAGCTTCATGTCGGTCAGCATGGCCAGCATCCGCGACACCGCGAAGATGCTGGCGATCACGCCCGAAGCGGTCGCGACCAGTGCGAGTGCGACGGTCAGGTAGAAGCCGATCCGTCCGAGCGCGGGCTCCGCCGCTTCGGCGAGCGCATAGTCCTTTGCCGCCACGATCCGATCGAGGGGCAGGCTGGAGCCGACGGCGAAGGCGACGAGTAGGTAGACGACGACACAGATCGCGATGGAGGTGACAATCGCGCGCCCGACGTTGCGGTGCGGGTCGGTGACCTCGGCGCCGCTGTTGGTGATCGTCGTAAAGCCCTTGAAGGCCAGGATCGCGAGCGCCACCGAGGCAAGGAAGCCCGCAGCCGCGCCACCATCCGCGCCTTCCGCCGCCTCGAACGAGAAACCGCCGGCCCAGAGCCCGGCGATGCCAAAGGCCGCGATGCCGCCCACCTTGAGCACCGCCATGAGCTGCGACAGAAAACCCACGGAGCGGTTGCCTGCCGCATTCACGAGGTAGGCGAAGATGATGAGGCCCACGCCGATGGCGGGGACCAGCCAGCCCTCGGGCTCCAGATCGAGCCCCCGCAGCAGATATGTGGAAAAGGTCCGTGCAACGAGGCTTTCGTTGATAACCATCGACAGCGCCATCAGCAGCGCGGCACCGGCCGCGACTGTCGTCGGCCCGTAGGCCTTGGTCAGGATCATCCCGATCCCGCCCGCAGACGGCCAGGCGTTGGACATCTTGACGTAGGTGTAGGCGCTGAATCCCGTCACCACGGCGCCAGCGACAAAGGCCAGCGGGAACCACGGGCCGGCGAGTTCGGCGATCTGTCCGGTCAGTGCGAGAATGCCCGCACCGATCATTACGCCGGTTCCCATTGCCACTGTGTCGAAGAGCGACAGGCTGTTTTTCTCATAGACAGAGTTCATGATCGCGTTGCCCCTCTGCCGGTCTTCGGTTGGCTTTCCTCGTTCGAAGCAGGGCTACGCCGAAGCGCGAGAATTAGAAAGGGAAGCCCCGTGACCAGTCCCAGTCCGAGCGTAACAAATTCGGCGCCTCCGAATGTGCCCTTCATCGCGGCGCTTCCGAAATGCGCGAGCACGAAGCTCGCGGGGATGATGCCCGCCATCGTTGCCAGCGCGAACCGCCAGAAGTGGAGACGGCTGAGCCCGGCCGCATAGCTCATCGCGTCGAAAGAGACGAAAGGTAGGAGACGACTAATGAAAACCGTGAGCGTCAGTGCGTTCTGCGAGCCGAGTAAGCCGTAATTTGCCCTTTCACCCAGAATACGCTCGACAGGCTCACGCCCCAGTCCTCGGGCAATGAAGAACGCCGTAAGTGCGCCGATCTCGGATCCGAGGGCGACATAGAGGGTGCCGGCGTAATGGCCGTAGGCCGCGCCCGCCGCCAGCGCGATCGGTGCGCTAGGAATTGGACTGGCAACGACCGCGATCGTCATGAGGGAAACGACCGCGAGCGGTCCCAAAGGTCCGGCACGCTCGACCCATGCCACAACCTTCGTCCGGTCGATGTCGAGCGACCACCATCCTGCCGCCGAGCCTAGAATGCCAAGCATCAGGATGATGCCGACTAAAGTGACGGCGCAATTTCCGAGGGTGAGGGCGGACGTCTTTTCTTCGTCGCTTTCCTGGGGCATGTCAGGCAAAATTCCTCCCATATGGAGACAAGGCCTCGGCCAACGAAACGACAGGCACCCCCCGAGTGTGCGGGCCGGGCAAGAGCAGTGGTAACTCGGACTCAGTTGTTACCCGTCCGACCCTGACCCGGTGTCCCCATCATTCCGCCATTGCCCATTATGCCGTCGTTCGGTCCAGGCATCACGGCATCGCGCATGGTTTCCATGCGCTCCATCATTTCAGCGGGCTTCACGATCTCTATCACTGATACTGCGCCGTCACCATCGTCGTCGAGGAACTGGAAGCGGTCGACCATGGCTTTACGCAAAAGCGCGCTGTGCAGGGTTTCGAATTCACTCAGCGACAAGGAGCCGTCGCCATCGGCATCGTATTCCGTCAGCAGGGCCTGCAGTCCTTGATTGGCCTCCTGGAAAGTCACCGCGCTATCGCCATTGGCGTCAAACAGCTCCATGGGCATGCCCATGCCAACGATTGATACGCCACCGCCCATACCGCCATCGCCACCCATCATCGGCGCGTGCATTCGCATCATCATCTGCATCATGTCGTGATTACCGGTACCCGCACCCTGCATTGCGGGGACACCTTGAGCACTATGGCCATGCCCTCCTGCGGCCAGCGCGGCGCCGCCTAAGGACATCACAACGGCAGTAGCCGCCACAAGTTTCGCTCCAGTTTTCATTTCTGCATCCTTTCTCTGACGAAACGTCCAACTGACGTGGGAAAATAGTAGAGAACGCCAAGGCTGCGTCATTTCCAGTTTTGTATCCGCTCGTCGCAACGCAGGTGCCTGAGACAAAGCGTTACAAATCCAATGCTGACCTTGTGTCGCTTGGCTGCCAAATGAGAAGGATGATTAGTTTGCCGCATATACTCGTCGTTGACGATCACCGCCAGATCCGGGACTCGGTTACCCGATTCCTGGAACGAAATGGAATGCGGGCGACAGCCGCGAAGGATGCCCGGGAAATGGACGAGAAGCTCGCAAAAGGTCACTACGACCTGATGGTGCTCGACGTCATGTTGCCGGGCGAGGACGGGTTTTCTGTCTGCAAACGCCTGTCGGCAGAGACACGGCTTCCGATCATTATGCTCACGGCGCTGGGGCAGGATCACGACCGCATCGTGGGTCTGGAGATCGGCGCAGATGACTACCTCCCGAAACCGTTCAATCCGCGCGAGCTTCTTGCACGAATCAAGGCGGTACTCCGCCGCGCCGGGGAAGAAAGGCGAGAGGCCGGGGCGCTTTCGGGGCGTATCCTTCGCTTCGATGGTCTGACGCTGGACACAGACACCCATGTCATTACCGACCGGGCAGGCACTCACGCGCAACTGACGACGGCGGATTTCCGGCTCTTGACAGTTCTTCTTACGCGCCCGCGCACTGTTCTGAGCCGTGAGCAGCTTCTCGACCTCACTGCCGGGCGGTCGTCAGGGCCGCTCGATCGCACGATCGACAACCAGATCAGCCGGTTACGGCGCAAGGTCGAGACGGATCCGCTGCATCCGAGGCTCATCATAACCGTTCGGAACCACGGCTACAGTCTGAATGCGGATGTCGAGGTGGTCGCATGACCCGGCCATGGATAGGCAGCCTGCGGGCGCAGCTGGTGCTTCTCATTCTCGGAGCATTGGCTATTGCCCAAACGGTAAGCCTGTGGCTTTTCGCCGACGAACGCAGCCTGGCCGTTCGCGCAGCCCTGGGTTTCGAAGCAGCGGGGCGCGCGGCCAACGTCGTACGCCTTTTGGAAGAAGCGCCGCCGGATCTTTCCGCCTCGATCGTGCGGGCAGCGAATTCGCCACTCGTTCGGTTCGACCTTTCGCCCCTGCCAAGCGTTACAGCACCCGACCACCAT
The DNA here is from genome assembly GCF_046506625.1 of Zhengella sedimenti. Taxonomy (NCBI): domain Bacteria; kingdom Pseudomonadati; phylum Pseudomonadota; class Alphaproteobacteria; order Hyphomicrobiales; family Notoacmeibacteraceae; genus Zhengella; species Zhengella sedimenti. The sequence goes on along the minus strand of NZ_JBKFFP010000013.1, from coordinate 18,200 downwards.
CACGCAGCCTATATCGAAACGCGTGTCCGGGCCTTGTTGGACGACAGCTTCAGTCGGGATGTCAGGGTCAACCTCAGGGAATCCAAAGTTCCTTTACATCCGATCCCCAACCTTTCCAAGGAAATGGTCCAGATGCATCAAGAGATGATGCGTGGCCGGATGCAGGCGGTCGAGTTGACCTTGTCGATTGCATTGACCAACGGCCAGTGGCTAAATATCGATACACGGTTCGAACGCCCGCCGCTGCAATGGCCTCTTTCCTCTTTTCTGGCTTTCGGATTGACGGCCGCGCTCATCCTCATGGCGGCGTTCTGGTTCGTCATGACCCGATTGATCGGGCCCCTCCGGGGACTTTCGCGGGCTGCCGACAAACTGGGGCGCGGCGATTCCGTTGATCCGCTGCCGGTTGCAGGTCCCGACGAATTGCGGCACCTCACCCGCGCGTTCAACCGCATGCAGGACCGGCTGACGCGATTTCTTGCAGATCGCACCCGGATCCTAGCCGCTGTCAGCCATGATCTGCGCTCACCTCTTACCGCGATGCGGTTTGATGCCGAACTGGTCGATGACGAGCAGGTCCGCGAGAGCCTGGTTGCCTCGATCGACGAAATGCAGGCCATAGCGGAAGCCACGCTCAACTTCGCTGAAGGGCTCATGGGACGCGAAGCTTCGGAGCTTGTCAATTTGCCCGACTGGCTCAAGGCACTTGCAGGCGACAACGCTACTCCGTTCGAACTGACCGGGGGCCCGTCGATGACGGTGCGCATACGTCCCCTCGCGCTCCGCAGGGCCGTGCGAAACCTGGTCGAGAACGCCACCCGTTACGGGGGCGGCGCCACGATAAGATGGCACAACACGGGCGACCAACTTGTGATCGAGGTAATTGATCAGGGCCCAGGGATTCCTGAGGAAGAACTTGAAGAGGTGTTCGCACCGTTTCATCGACTTGAAGCGTCCCGCTCTCTCGAAACAGGGGGGTACGGGATGGGTCTCGCTATCGCACGGGCGATCATACGGGGACACGGCGGCGACATCAGGCTAGAAAACCGTGCCGAAGGCGGGTTGAAAGCTTCGATCTTCATCCCCTTAACTGAGGGCGTACCCATCAACAAAGAGAAAGAGTAGAAGGAGTCATGAAATGAGACAAATGGCAATTTTGGCTATCATTGGTCTAACGACGCCAACACTGGCCGTCGCGGACCCTGGCGAAAACTGGCAAGGAGGATATGGTCACATGATGTGGGGTGGTGGATACGGCATGTTTGGCGGACTGATGATGATCTTGTTCTGGGGCATCGTCATCGCCCTGATCGTCTTTGCGGTGAAATGGTTCACCGACAACCAGAGCGGTGGAAATCGTGGAAAGCGCGACGCGATCGAGATACTGCGCGAACGCTTTGCTTCGGGTGAGATCGACGAAGAAGAGTTCGACCGCCGGCGCAAGGCGCTAGAAAAGTGAGACGGGTACACTTGGGGCGCGCGCGCCGCTGAATAGGGCCCGCCGCGCCACGGAACGAGCGCGAGAGCGCGTGGTCAAGGTGGCTTGGCTATGTGCTTCTCTCTCTCCTCTGCATCGTCGAGCGTGGCTATGAACCGGTCAATCGTCAGCAGTTCCGGCAATACGATGCCGACCCGTGCGCAAGCTCGTAGTTTGCGTTGAACGAAACACCGTAGCGCCGGAATTTTTCCAGTTAGCGCGAAATCGTGGGATCGGCCCGAGTCCAGGCGAGTTGCATGGGTGTGACGTCCGGCAACAGATCAACCACGCGTAGCGCGAGATCTATGCGTTTATTGCCGTTGTTGACGCCGGTTTCGATCGGACCGGAATGCGTGAAGTGGTGATTTCGTTCGAAAGCACAAATGACAGCACTACGCTCTTTGAGACACATGAATCGCGAAGAACGGGCTCGAGCACATATCTGGAAAAATACACCCTTGCCGACGGTGTTGAAGGCGGTGGCTTTGGTGACGTCCCGATAGGTGGTGTAGCTGGCGGCATTGGTCGCCGCACTCTCCGGCATTGCCGGACTGACCAGAGCGCCACGACTGGCAGGCTAACGAGGGTATTATCGCTGGCCATGTAACGGGCGCGCTGAACGGCCCACCCATAATTCTGTGTTGGCATCCGGGTTCAGACTACCGGTCGAGGAAATCCGGAGCCTGATGCGCGACGGGCGCATCACCTCGAAGACCGAAGCGGGCGAAGGCGAAGACCAGGGCCGCTGGCGGATTACGTTCTACCATGCGGAACATGCGTTCCGTCTGGTCCTGAACCCTGACCACACGATCCGGTCACGGGGGACATTTCCGGTTCCCGCGCGTGGTCCTTGAAGTTTACGTCCAGGCGAAAAACCGCGGATCGGCGATCTTGCGTCAACCTGGCGTTAACCTTTGTCAACCCCAGGCTTGAGCGCTGTTCGTTTCAAGATCCACGCCGCCATAGCGGTGGATCCGACCCGGGATGCTCGCGGCGCCAGAACGCATCCCCATGGGACGTGCGGGTTTCCCTAGGACTTCGACTTGCCGACATGGCGGGCGACGGGGTGAACGACGCGCCGGCGCTGGCGGCGGCGGAAGTTGGCATCGCGATGGGCACGGGGGCCGACGTGGCCGTGGAAAGCGCAGGCATCACGCTGCTGCGCGGCGACCTGACCGGCATCGTGCGGGCGCGCAACCTGGCGCGGGCGACGCTGCGGAACATCAAGCAGAACCTGTTCTTCGCCTTTGTCTACAACGCCGCGGGCGTGCCCGTCGCCGCGGGCGTGCTCTAACCGCTGACCGGAACCCTGTTGTCACCCATGATCGCGGCTGCGGCCATGAGTCTCTCCTCGGTTTCGGTGATTTCCAATTCGCTGCGACTGCGCCGTATCGACCTCGATACTTGACCTTCCAGCGAGTAGAAGGTCTAACTGAAGGCCATGCGCATGTTTCTCGCGATTTGCCTGGCCTTTGTCTTCGTGCTCGTCCATCCGGGCGTGCCGACCGGACCTGCACTTGCGCGACAGGTGGAGGCGGCAGCCGTCACCACCTCTGCCAATACGGACGTCCATGGCCATGACGAAGGTCACCTTGTCCTGACAAATGAAGGGCACCCTTGCTGTCCGGGCATGGCTGCCGGAGCCGTCACCCAGGGCAAGGCCAGCCATTGCAGCCTTGATGGCGGGTTCATCGCCTCGCATCCGGCGGGTCTTGCTTCGCGGGGCGCCTGCTTCCAGGTGCCGCCGGCTGCCCTCAGGCTCCAGGCGGCAGACCCTGCGGCGATCCTGCATCCTCCCATGTCCGCCTGATCCGCCCGGCCGTCCGCCATTGGCAGGGAAGGCCGCGATCACCAGAATTGAATGACGGACGATTGTCCGTTCGGCATGACAAGAGGATACCACCATGAATATCGGCCAGGCGGCGCAACGCGCCAACCTTCCGCCCAAGACCATCCGCTATTACGAGGACATTGCGCTCATCAAGCCGGATCGCGCCGAGAACGGCTACCGGGACTATTCGGAGGCTGACGTTCACCGGCTGCGCTTTCTCCAGCGGTCCCGCAGCCTCGGCTTCACGATCGAGGAATGCCGCACGCTGCTTTCGCTCTACGAGGACAAGCACCGCGCGAGTGCGGATGTGAAGGCACTGGCACGGCAGAAGATCAGCGAGATCGAGCGCAAGATGGAGGAGCTCAAATCGCTGCGCGAAACGCTTTCCGTGCTGGTGGAGCATTGCCATGGCGATGACCGGCCGGATTGCCCGATCATCGAGAGCCTTGCCGGGGAAAGCGGGCGATGAGCGGGCGGTTCGTGCTGGCGGGGTTTGCGGCGGTTGCCGGCGCCGATGATCCGCGGGCGGGAGGGAACCTTGCCTTTGGTTGCACGCTTTGCCGGGTGAGCCGGACATGGTGATCCTGTGCCTCGCTGCCGCACCGCGCATTTCCCTACCGTCAAGGAACACCCGTCATGACCATTGACCGCCGCGGTTTTCTCGCCGCCACGTCCGCCGCCGCCGCGTTTCTGCTTTTCCCTGGCACCGTAGCCGGAGCCGCCGGGGACCGCGTCATCGAACTCAAGGCCATGCCAGCGGATGGCCGGCTGGCGGGTCCGGACGGGCCGGTCTCCAGCCTCTGGACCTATAACGGCGTTTGTCCGGGGCCGGAAATCCGTGTCAGGCAGGGCGACCGGGTGAGGGTGCGCCTGGTCAATGCCCTGGAGGAGCCGACATCGATCCACTGGCACGGCATCCGGATCGACAACGCCATGGATGGCGTTGCCGGCCTGACGCAGGAGGCGGTTCCGCCGGGCGGCACGTTCGACTACGATTTCGTCGTCCCGGATGCCGGCACCTACTGGTATCACGCCCATACGCGAAGCTGGAACCAGGTGGGGCGCGGGCTTTACGGCGCACTGATCGTCGAGGAGCCGGAACCGGTCTATCCGAGGGCAAGCGATCTGGTGCTCGTGCTGGACGACTGGCGGCTGACCCGCGAGGGCGTGCTGGAAACGGCCAGCTTCGGATCTCTGATGGACTGGAGCCATGGCGGAAGGCTTGGCAACCATGCCACGGTGAATGGCGAGAGCCGGCCGGTTCTCGCGCTTGCAAGGGGAGAGCCCTCGCGCCTGCGGCTCATCAACGTCTGCAATTCCCGTATCCTGGCGCTCGATCCCGCGCGCCTCGGCGCGCGCATCCTGGCATGGGACGGTCAGCCGCTCGGCGAGGCGGTGGTGCCAGGTGGCGGCCCCCTGCCGCTCGGGCCCGGCCAGCGCGTCGACCTTCTGGTCATCCCGAGGGACGATTTCATGCTCGACGAGGTTTCGGGCGACCAGCCGTTTCCGCTCGCCGAATTCCGGGTCGGTGGCGAGGCGGTGTCCGGCACCGGCACGATGCCGGCACCGCTGCCGCCGAACACGCTGCCGGAACCCGATCTTGCCGGCGCGGAGGTCATCAAGGTGGACATGCGGGGCGGCGCCATGGGCGGGCCTGTCTCCATCACCCACAAGGGCAAGGTTCTTGACGGCGAGGATTATCGCAGGACCGGGCAGGTCTGGGCCCTCAACGGCGTTGCGAACGCCATGGACAAGCCGATCGCTTCGGTGAAGCGCGGCGAGACCGTGATCATCGAAACAGCCAACAACACGGCGTTCGATCACGCCATGCACATCCACGGACATCATTTCCGCGTCATTTCCGTCAACGGTTCAGGGATGGACGACCGCCAGCCCTGGCGTGACACGTTTCTCGTGGCGCCCGGTCAAACCGTCTCCATCGCCTTCGTCGCGGACAATCCCGGCAAGTGGCTTTATCACTGCCACATGCTGGAGCACGCGGCGGCCGGAATGACGTGCTGGTTCGAGGTGACATCATGAAGTCGATCAATCGCAGAACCCTTCTCGCAGGCACAGGTGTGCTGGCGCTTGCCGCAGCCGGTGGCTACGGTCTCACGCGCAGCCGGGTCAGTGCCGAGGCGCTGGCAGACGGGCGGAGCCGGCTGGCCATGCCGCCGCTGCTCGATACGACTGGAACCGGCAGGCTCGACCTGACGGCCCTTGCCGGAGAAACGCGTTTCCTCGGCGGCGCTCCGTCCGTCACCTTCGGTTACAACCAGGCCTATCTCGGCCCCACCATCCGCATGCGCAACGGACCGCTCGCGGCGCGGGTGCAGAATGCGCTGGACGATCCGGTGACGGTGCACTGGCACGGGCTGATCGTGCCGGGCGAGCATGATGGCGGCCCGCATTCGCCAATCCGTCCAGGCGGCGTCTGGTCGCCGGACATGCAACTGGACCAGCCGCCCGGAACACCGTTCTACCATACCCATGTCCATGGCCAGACCGCCAGCCACGTCTACCGCGGACTGGCCGGCGTCATCCACCTGGAAGATGGCCGTGATGATGAACGCGGCCTGCCGGCTTCCTACGGCATCGATGATCTCACACTCGTCCTTCAGGACCGGCGTTTCGATGAACGGGGCCGGATGGTCTATGACCTGTCGATGATGGACGTGATGCACGGCTTCACGGGCGACACGATGCTGGTTAATGGCCAGGCCTCGGCTGTTGCCGTCATTCCGCGCGCCGTGGTCCGCCTTCGCCTGATCAACGGGTCCAATGCCCGGATCTACACCCTGTTCGCCGAAGACGGGCGGCCGCTTCACCTCGTTGCGAGCGATGGCGGATACCTGCCGGAACCGGTTGCCCTCGACGCGCTGCGTCTCGGGCCGGGGGAACGGGCGGAGGTCCTTGTCGATTTCACTGGAGGACAGCCGACGACACTGATGAGCCGGGACGACCCCAACCAGGGCCCCGCAGGCATGATGGGGCGCTTCGGCGCTATGATGGATGCCGTGATCCCCGGCTCGTTTCCGGTCATGCCGCTGCTGGTGGACGAAACCCTGCCGGCCCGCATCAGCACCGTCCCCGACCGTCTTGCCGACGCGCTTCCGGACCTGGCGGGGCAGGTCGTGGCGACGCGTCGCTTCTCGCTCGACATGGGTATGGGTGGCATGATGGGCGGAATGATGGGCCGTGGCGGAATGATGGGCGGTTTCGCGATCAACGGCCGACCCTTCGACATGAACCGGATCGACCTTGAGGTGAAGCGCAATACGGTGGAGCGCTGGGTGGTATCAAGCCCTATGCTGTCACACCCCTTTCATGTTCACGGCGTTTCATTCCAGGTCGTCCGGGAAAACGGTGTCGCACCTCGGCCCGAGAGCAGGGGCTGGAAGGACACCGTGGTTGTGCCGGCGGGCGGCGAATCGGAATTGCTCGTCCGCTTCACGCAACCCGCCAGCCGTGAGACGCCTTACATGTTCCATTGCCATATCCTTGAACATGAGGATGCCGGCATGATGGGCCAGTTTACGGTCGGTTAGAGCAGCCCGCCTCAACTGCGCAGGTATTTGATCAGGGCGGCAATCGCCAGCACGACAAGGATGAGGATCAGCAGCCACTGTATGAGCGGGTCAAGACTGGTGGCAGGGGGTGCCACGCTCGGTATGAGATCCGAATCGGTCCATAGCAGGCACACTTCGGTGTAGTAATATTCGAAGCCGATCGTCAGAAGCATGCTCGTTGCCATGTAGATGGCCGCCGGCAATGGCTGCCATGTCTGGAGCCATAGGAGCGAGCGGGCGCACGCCTGTCCGAGTAAGAGGCAGACTGGCGCCGGAATGACGGCCCTGTCTCCACCTTGGAGCGGGCCTCCGGGCCGGCTATCGCGGTTTACAGCGATGCTCCTGATAACCGGTGTGATTGTGGGCAATGAAGGTCTTGTGCCTTGGAAGGCTTACACCCCGCCCATACCGGTCAGACAGGTGGTTCCAGACCGTCATGTCGGCGGCGCCAGAACGCATCCCCATGGTGCGTGCGGGTAGCCCTAGGACTTCGACTTGCCAACATGGCGGGATCCGGCGCTGAACGGGAGTGTCTTGGTTCCTGAGTGGCGTCGTCGAGTCAGCCATTCCTTGCCCTGGACCGCTGTTCTGGCAATCCTTTCGCCCTCGATCATGCATGCCGGGTCATCGGCCGGTTCCACTGTCACCGGTGCCATCGGCAAGGTACGGCAACGGGGCAGGAGAATGCGCGAACGCTCTTCGCACATCTGACAGCCAAAGTCCGTTGAAGCGCCACCCTGGGTCGGGTCGCTGCGAGCCATGGGGCATGTCGACGTGACATCCGACTGACGCCATCGATTTCTTGTGCGCCCTTGCCAGGGCACGCAATGGTGACGTGTGTGAAAGCCGGCGGGCACCTGTTGGTTGCGATGACTGTTCGTAGCCAGCCCCGGAGCGAGGTCGACCATTCAGGCCGTGTATCTGACCGATTCTCAGTCATCTGTCTCATGACGCTATACGTAACTATACTACCTGATCGGAGACAAACCCTATCAACTGACGCGCTTGCGATCACGGGTGATGCGATTGTGCCGCATGACATGGGATGGAAATGCTCGCCGAAAGCAGGTCCGCAGAAGGCGCGGACGTGACGCCATGACAGGGGTGCTCAGCGTCATGAGCGCGCCGAGGTCAGACGACCGACGGCTTCATGGGTGAGCGACCCGGATATGGGTGCTCTTGCGGCGACATGGTGGGTTTGTGACATCGTCGGCAGGTCCGAGACCCGGCCCCCGTGTGGGGACATGAACAGTCGCTTGGCTGGCTATCTTCGGGTAACCGCGCCAGCGTGTTCATGAGCCTGGCCGGGGCAAGGTGAGACCATACAGATGACCCCGGCGTTCTGGGCCATTGGACCTCTTCAAGCAGCTTCACGGTCAAGCAATCCGATCTTGGTGTGTGAACAGGCGTTTCAGCCGGATCCGATGCGGCGTGACTGCCAGGCCGGCTCTCCCTGTGACGGGGGAGAGGGGGGCTTGGCTGGTTAAGCCTTAAACAGAGGACCGCGAGGCCGGCAGAACTTTTTGCTGCCATCTCGTTAGAATTTGATTGACACGAACGTTAGGTTTTGATAGTAACGAAAAAACTGGAGATCGACCCATGGCACTGACAAATGCAGAACGGCAACGGCGACACTACGAGCGGCGAAAGCAGGCAATGCGCCTGCCTGGGGACGACACGAGCCCCATACAGAAGATGCCCTTCTTCGAGTTCTTCGGCAGCGACCCGAACGCGAGCGAATTTGTCATCCCGTTGAGGCTGGCGAACATCGAACCGCCCGTGTTCGAGGATGACAAGGGTGCGGCTTTTCCGGATGACCTTGCCGGTCTGGATCTGCCGTCGGCCAGCAACTCGGTCGAGCGCGCAGAACTGATCGTGGACTGCCTGCTTGATGCTGCCGCTGGTCTTGCGGGCGTCATCAACCGTTACAAGAAACAGGAGATCGACCGGGGTCTGGCGAGCAACGAGTCAGGCGACGCGTCTCATCTTATGAAGCTGCGCGAGCATCTTGATAGGAATGCTCGGTGGACCCTGCCGCAATGGAAAGTGAAAGGAGGGTAAGGCAGACAGAACATGTCTGAATGAAATGGGCGTGACCGAGTGGCCGCTCGGTCACGCCAAATCCAAATACCGCTACCTTTGAAGCTGCGTTATCTAGAAAGGACAACTTTATGCCCGAGATTGAGTCCGAATGCAATGAAATTTCTCGCATGATCGAAGATCAGTACAAGAGCGAAATGAGAGAAAAGTTTAATAATTCTTTGAATGCGCGAGAATACAAGAATTATCCGAATAATCTTGATTATTATCAGTTCTTGATTGACAATATTGGATCGAAGGATGAAATTATTCATTCTAATGATCCCATCTCGTATATTGTTATTAACGTTTCTATTATGGAAGAGGCGATTGAGGTTCTTTATAATGTATGTTTGCATTATGCAGAAATAAAAAATAAGTAATGATAATTAAATATTGGATAACATAGAGACGGAATCCAATATTTCCATATAATATCTCGGCAATTGGGGCTGTCTTGAGTAGCGTAGGGCAGTCCCAATAGGCTGACGTTTGTTGTTTCGTCGAGCCAAGCTGGGCTCGGCATCTCGCCGGCATTTGCCGGATGACCAGTGGCGCTCCGCAACACGTGTGCGGAGCGCCAAACCATCCGCCTCGCCTCACACCCGCTAACCCAACCCAGAAGACGAATCGCAACGGAAGCGCGAGCGCGCGACCGGTTGCATCAATGCGCCAAGCTCACTGACAAGGAGGTCGTCGTGAATCTTGATTATCGTGGCAGCCAGGAACTGCGTCTCGCCAGGATCCTTGAAACTGCAGAGTGTTGCGAAATGTCCTGCCTCCGGAAGGAGCGCGAGCTCATGAACGTGAAGTGGTTCGAATACCGTTTCATGTCCCCCGCGAAGGCAACGAGCCTTTTTGCTCAGGAATACAGGGAGGCGTTCAGGCGCTCTTTTGCGGCGAATATTGACTTCCGGCAGGCTGAGAATGTCTCGGGCATCAACTCCAGGACCATGTTCGAGAACCGTCGCGTCCGCACACAGGTGTGGCGGGCGCGGCAGCGCGCAGACGAAACGGGAATGCCTTACAACCATTACCTGTCTGCGGCTTTCAAGTTTGCGGAGCGCCGTCAGCGGAAGTGGCTGCCGCAGCCGAGCCAGCTGCATTTTCCTGATAGCGCACACGAGGCGTGGACGGAATTCCGTGACCGCTATTGGGAGGAATGTCTGCGGGACCTGTCACCTGATGTGGCGAATGACCCGGCGTTCCTCATCGAGAACTATTGCGGTCTGCCAGCCCAGGACGCCTATCGCATGTTCATTGTCGGTGAGGGCAGGAGGCACCACCGGAACGTCGGAGGTCTCCTTCAGACATACACCTTCCAGAAGCGCCAGGTGCCGGCGGAAATGTTTCGCGAGTTGGTGCCGGAGGACATCTACCAGAGCGCCGTCGAGGATACCGAAGCGAGCTGGGAGAAGTGGTCGGAATTGTGTGAACCGACGCAGGAGCTGGAGTGCCGCAAGCACGACCTGTGGCCCAGCTGTCTCGGTCTGCCGAATGTGCAGGACCTGTCGGTGGCGCCGTGCATTTCCTGTCCGTTGGCTGACTTGTGCAGCCGGGTGGCAGCCGGGATATCGCTGAAGCTGGTGGAGCGCCACGGTTCTGACGACCCAGCAGCGGACAGGAAGCGCGTGCAGGCCCGCCTGCGCAAGCAGCGCCAGCGGGAGAGAGCCAAGGCCGCCATGTCAGCAACACCTCCGGCGCCGGAGCGTGTGACACATCTGGTTGTCACGCCTGCCTAGAAGGGAACGTCACGCCTGCCTAGAAGGGAACGTCACGCCTGCCTAGAAGGGAACGTCACGCCTACCTAGAGAGGGACGGCATGCCTGCCTGGAAAGCCCGAAGGTGTCACGCCTGCCAAGGTATAAGTATATTCTATAGATAGTATACAAGAAACCTTGGATGGCGTGACATCGGTCCGGTAATGCTGTCTCCGGGCAAGGGATGACGTTCGCGCGTAGAAGGTAAGAGCTGCCTCCGGCCTCCCGACGTTCACCGCCGTGTTTGGGCGCGCATGACATCGACGCCTCCGCCTCGCTACATCGACGCCTCCGCCTCCCACCTGCATGGCCGGTATCCGTATTTTCCGAGCCTTTGGAGGCGGAGGCCGAGCCGGACGACGCTGCCCGCGCCGGTCCTGCCGAACGCGGTTCGGCAACAAGATTCCGCGGCTGAAGGCGCTCATTCTCACAATGACGTTAAAAAATGTCATTGACATTAAATAATGTATATTATAAGCTGTTTGCAAATGAAAGGACTGCCATGAAACTCGCCGAATACGTCAATTGGAACGGAACAGCCGATCAGCTGGTCGCGGTCGCCACAAGGCTCGCGGCGAGTGACCCCATATTCCAGGGTCAGCCGGCCCCCAACGTTCGTCTCGTGCGTGATTACGTTCAGCGAAAGATCGTCGACGTACCCGAGCGTCGCGGCCGTGAAGCCATCTATTCCTACCGCCATCTGCTCCAGTTTCTGGCGGCGAAGGCGCTCGTTGCCGACAACTGGCCGCTACGCAAGATTGCCGAAGCCTTGCCGCACATGGGCGAGGACCGGCTTGCGGCGCTGATCGGGGGTGAGGTTGCCGGGGCGCGCGTGAAAACCCTGTCCGACGCCGAGAATCCGGCGACCGGTGGGCTCGTGGCAGGCATGATAACCCAGGCGCCGTTCGGTTTCGAGGAAAAGAGTAACGGGGCATCTTCGGACATCGATACCCTTCACCAGCGCTTCAAGGACCATGCCGAAGACATCATGCAGAAGCGATCCGACCTCAGGGCATTCAGTCAAACGTTCATGCTCGGGGCAGATCCGCCGGCCCCGGAAGAGTGGACCGGCTTTCAAATCACGGAATGGATGACGCTTCTTGTCGAAACCGATGAGTTGAAGGCCCTCTCGTTCGGGGATGCCGATTGGATCGGAAGAGCGGTTACCTCGATGCTCTATCGTTACATGACGGAAGAGCGCGGGTAGTCAGAATGTGCAAATCCTCAACATGAAGGCATCAGCGAAAAAATTAAGGAAGAAAAATGGAAAGTAAGCATAAAAAATCAGTAATTCGTTATGAAGAACAATGCAGCAAGGTGATGGATGTATTTAATGCTGTGTCTAATTTGGATGCCCTGCCGGACGAAAACGACGGCAATTGTCAGTCTGTGACATCTGAAGCATATGTGGAGGACGAATACCCTACCTTGGTCGAAATTGTATTCCCCAAGGAGTGCTGGGAACTTCATGGGTGGTCGAGTATCGTTGTTCCGGTCGGCGAAGTATTGCGGTGGGTTGCGAATGAAGATCCGCACTATGGACCTGATTTCGAAGCGATACGTTCGGATTTCTACCCTGAGAACAGCGATGCTTATGATTGCTGGGATCTCGACCCCGACATCAACTGGAGGCCCGACGACAAGCGCATGGCTGAGATCCGTGCTGAGCTTGAAGCCAAGGCTGAACTGCGTCGGCGTCAGGACATGTAGCGGGGCCTGCCGCGTGCACCTTAGCTGGGCTGCCTGATCGAGCGGTCTTGAAGTGTAGTAGCCGATTGGCAGCCCGAGCCTTTTGTTCGGGCGCAGAGGGGTCCCAAGACACTCTTGCGGCCATTGGGCCTATCTCCACAAACTGCCGGCCCTTGGCTCCGCTCTGCGGACTGGGCCGGCAGACCATCGAGGCGAACCAGTGGCCGATGGGTGAGAACGAGTCCTATGGCAGGTCAGCGGGGCTTCATCAGGCGGCGCGACCGACCAGGTCCATCAGGCTGCCGTAGTTAGTCACAACGTTGTATTTCACACGATCCGTCGTGATGCGCTTGCTGATCTCATCGAAGAACTTGCGAGCACATGCCATCTTCAATTCTTCCCTTTCCCGGAACTCCAATGACGCGAGCGCCCCTTTTGTCTCGGCGACGAAGTAGATGTGCCGCACACTGCCAGCCTTGAAGGAAATGGCCCAATCGGGGTTATAGTCCCCGACTGGCGTTGGGATCAGGAAGCCACGCGGAAGTTTCGCGTAAACAACCACCTCGTTGCTAGTATCCAGTTCCCTGACGAAATCTCGTTCAACCTCGGAGTCGATGATCGCATAGTCGTAGACGTGGTTCTTGAGTTTCGCCGTTGCCCGCGAGAAATCCTGGCCGGTTTGGTTTGCGGTGAAGATGTCGATGTCATACCTCTCCTCGACTTCGTCGTAGGTCAGGTGCTCGATCACCATGGCTGCCTTCTGCTCTACGATAATGCGTGAGGCCTCAGCGATAAAGTGTTCCGGGTTCTCGGTGAACTGTTCGAATATCCCCGCGGTGATCTGGCCGAGGATGTTGGCGGTCGTGTCTCGGGTCAGCTGCGCGTTCTCGGCCACCTTGCCCAAGAGGTCATACTTCACGCGGGAATGGATCGAGTTACCATGTTCGGTCGTCGTGTTTGTGACGGCAAAGCCGTCGCTGCTACGAAGCTGGCCGTCCGTTAATCCGTCGCTCTGCAAGCCCTCCTGTATGATGTATTGCAGAGGCGTGACCCGCAGCTGGCTATCCAGCGCGCTGACGCACTTTCGGATCAGTTCAGCGGAGTCGAAATCAACCCGGTAGACCGCCTTGCGGTTGATGCGCGCCCAAAGTTCCTGGAACTCCTTCTTCTCGAAGTTCGCATTGAGAGGATTCGTCTTTGGCTTGCGGCCGTCATCGACCTTGGGCAGTTGCGCATCGCTGAAGACGCTGTCGATGAGCTGGAACACCCGCTCCGCATGAGGTTTGAGATCTTCCGGCAATTCAGCCAGTGTCCCAGTCTTCCGCGCGTCGTGATACTTGTCGACGATGTTCTTGTGGCGATCAACATACCCGTTTTGGACCAGATAGAATTCCAGTCCAGCTGCCATGTCCGCAGTGACCGGGACCGCTCCTTGATCCGCCTGCAGCAGCTTCCCTTCGAAGTAGGCTTGCGTAGCCTGCCGCGGACGCGACGAGAGGGTCTCCGCGATCTCCTTCTGCAGACCGGCCACGAAGTCCTTGTAGCTCTCGCTCGCCACGACGGTCAGCACGTTGATGTCATGCACCACCGCCGGGTGGTCCATCCTGTCCCCGTTCTGGTCGACGCTCAGCCGCAAGCCACGCCCCACTTCTTGGCGCCGGGAGATGGTGTTGTCGCTGTGCTTCAACATGCACATGACGAAGACGTTCGGGTTGTCCCAGCCCTCGCGCAAGGCCGAGTGTGAGAAGATGAACCGGGTGGGTTCGGCGAAAGAAAGCAGGCGCTCCTTGTCCTTCAAGATCAGGTCGTAAGCGTCCACATCGTCGGAATCGACCGAACGGGCGCCAACGGCCGGGTCTTTGAGGCGGTTCGTCTTTTTGTCGATCGAGAAATAGCCGTTGTGGGTCTTGGCTGGGTCGATGCCGGCGAGATACTGCCGATACACCTCGTTATCGATGGCGAGCTCTGAGAGGTATTCGGACTTCAAAAACTCGTACTCTTCCTCGAAGACCCGGGCATACTCGCCTTTCTCATCGGCCTGGTCGTAGTCCCGGTATTTCACCACCTCGTCGATGAAGAAGAGCGACAAGACCTTGATGCCCTGCGCGAACAGCTGCTTTTCCTTGTCGAGATGCGCCTTGATCGTCTCGCGGATCTGGATGCGGCGGATGTCACGCTCGGAGATGTCGCCGTTCGCCTCACCAGCGCGTAGCACTTCGCCATTCGTGAATTCGACCGTGTCATTGACGGCGTCGATCTGGCTGATCGTGAAGCCGCGATACTGGTCCAGCTCGCCCGACTCCACGAACAGGTTGTCCCGGAACTCAAGCCGCCGAAGCTGGCGTCTGATCTCGCCTGACTTCAGCTTCACCTCCATCTCGATCCGCGCCACGGGCGCCTTCTTCGAGATGTCGATGCCTTCGAGATAGAGATAGGCGTTGGTGCCGGCCAGCCCGCGGGTCTGGATGCCGCGCACCGCGATCTTCTTGACCAGCTTCTGGTTATAGGCGTCCAGCGCATCCAGCCTATGAACGCGGTTGTGCTGGGTCCGGTGGGTCGCCGAGTAGCGCATGATGAACAGCGGCTTGAATTTTGGCAGGGCCTCCATCGTCGCCGCGCCTTCCATCTTCTGAGGCTCGTCCAATATCAGGATCGGCCGGTTCGAGGCGATTACGTCGATGGGCTTGCGCGACTGGAAATCGTCAAGCTCCTCGTAGATGCGCCGGTTGTCGGCCCCGCGCGCGTTGAAAGCCTGGATGTTGATCACCATCACGTTGATCCCGGCGTCGGATGAAAAGCTCTCCAGCTCGTGCAGGCGCTTGGAATTGTAGATGAAGAACCGCGCCTTCTTGCCGTAGCTTTCGGTGAAGTGGTCTGCCGTGATCTGCAGCGACTTGTAGACCCCTTCGCGAATGGCAATCGACGGCACCATGATGATGAACTTTGACCAGCCATACCGCTTGTTCATCTCGAAGATGGTCTTGATGTAGCAGTAGGTCTTGCCCGTGCCGGTCTCCATCTCGACGTCAAGGTGAACGCGGGTCGCGGCCAGCGCGTCGCGCTTGTAGGTTGCCGCGACGGGCGCGCGCTCGCCCCGCGCATTGAAGGTCGTGAAGTCCGTCAGCGACTGCGAGACGGGCAGGTTCTGGCGCCGCTGGACCTTCTGGATGTTCTCCAGGATCTGAACGTCGGTCAGGGCGAGGTCGGCGTTCTTGAAGCCTTCCTCGAACGCGCTGGTCTGCGCCTTGCGACCGGGATCGATGCGGTAGGTCAGGCCAGAGGTCATGGGCTGGCCGGCGAAGCAGTCGACCACATCGATGACGGCATTGGTCTGATAGGGTTGGACCTTGAACTTGAGCTTCATGCGATCTTCTTTCTGCAACCTATCTGCAAGACGTGCCTGACGACACACATGCAGAAAGACACAATCCGTTGAATTTGCGTCTTTTTCACAAATTCACTCATTCATTTCTTTCTGCAAGGCGCCATTCCGGCTTGCCTCGTGAACCCACATTAAAAATGCGCCCCTGTCGCCTGAGCTTGGTCAGGAGATTGCTGATCTTGTCCCGCTTCTGTTCCCCGGACAGGGCTTCGCTCAGCTTGTCCATCAGCAGCTTGTCCAACTCGGCGCGATCCGCCTTTCCGAACTTTCCAAGATAGTCGCAGATCAATCGGGCGTAATGCTCATCATCCTGTGCACGGGTGCGGATATACTCCGCTTTGCTGTCGGTCGCGGCTGCCACTTTGGCAGAGACATGGATGTTGGGCTTGCGCCCTTCGACCAGCTTGTGCCTCCTCAGGTGCCGCAGGGCATCGTCCGCCACCGGCAGACGCTTCTGAACCCGATCCAGCGCCAGTACATCCACCAGCGGCAACCCGGCCTCCTGCATCAACAGACGGCTGTAGGCCGGATCGACGACGCGGCCGTGGATCGTCAGGCGTACCATCTCGTTTTCATCCAGGTCATAATCAGGCATCGGGAAGAACCGCTGACGCTGGCGCTGGTAAATATCGAGGATGCCGTACCCCATGTGATCGATCATGTTCAGCTCAGTCATGACCTGCGCCAGGAAAGCATTGCGATACCGCCGGGGCACATGGTCCCGCAGGATGTAATCCTCCGGCTTTCCCTCGTAGAAACCACCAACATTCTCCAGCACCAGCCGATCCGGATACTCGATCACGACGATCCGCCCGGACTGGGCGTAGTCTTGATGCGCGATACAGTTATGCAGCGCCTCCAACACGACCTTCTGGTCGTACTTCGCCACCTCATGCGCCAGTAGCTCGTTCTCCGGAAGGATCCGCAACTGCACATTGCGGATACGGGCGAACAACTGCGTTGTAGCCAGCAGGAACGGCGGACGGAAATGCTCGTAGGCCCGCTCCGCCCCCTCCAGCCGCCAAGTGATCTCTGCGGGATGCGGGCTGAGTCGCCACGCCGCCTCGGCCCTGCCTAACAGCAACAGCGCCGCACGGGTAATCTGACCGTTTTGCGTGACCTTCGCGCGATCCAGTAGCGCGATGTCGGACCATCCCGCAACATCGCCTGCCGCGAAACGGTTGGCGTGCTTGGCTGCGAACCGCTCCCGGGCCACCTTCAGCGCTTGCGGGTCGAGGTCGGCAATACTGGCCCCGGCGACAACCTGCGCCGTCCAGTCTGTCGCCAGTGTCTGCGACCGGATCTCGTCCAACTTGTCTTGGCCAAGTGGGCCGAGGCTTTGTCCCGCCCTGCCGAAGTAGTGCCCCTTCCAGCTAATGGCCATTCCGCGCGGTGCGGCCGGTATCTCGAACAAGATCACGCGGCCCAGCGGATGTCTCAGCACGTGTATGTCCCGGAACGTGAAGCTCCCAGTACCGTTCAGCACCTGTTGCTTGTCAGCCTGCAAGCGCTCGGGGTCTTCCTTGTAGGCCGTGCCGCATACCTCCCGTGTCTTGTCGTCCACGCCGAAGACCAACCAGGCGCGCGCCTCACCACGCAGGTTCGCCTCATTCGCCAGGGCAGAGGAATATTTTCCAAGGTCGTCGCTGGAAAAGCCCTCTATACCACGCTTGAACTCCACGACCTCGCTTTCCCAATCGGCAAGCAACCGGTTGAACAAGTCTGACAGGGCGGAGGGGCCGAGGGGCATGGTCAGATGGATTTCACGTCGGTGATGGGCGAGAGCTGCCGGAAGATCTGTTCGACGTTGATCTTCACCGCGTCCGAGGCGAAGCCGTTGTCGCGGAAGACCACGCGCAGGGGCTCGTGGCCCGCCAGCTCCTTCACCAGATCCTCGGTGATGCCGCGGTCGAAACAGGCGACAAGGGCGTTGTCGTCGACGAAGAACACGGTCTTGCCCTGCACCGTTTCGCGGCGGATGGGTAGCGTCAGGTCCACGCCCCAATCGACCAGCACCTGGAACAGCAGATCCTCGGCTGTGCGGCCCTCCTTCACGTTGTCGACCATGTCGAGCAGGTCGGACTGCTTCAGCTCGTCGGGGCGGTAGTAGACATCCTTCATGTTCGAGGTGTCGACCTTCAGCACCCGGAAGCCGACATCGCGGTTCCAGTCGGGGTGGCATTCGCCTTCGAGGATTTTCTTGCCGGCACGGCGGATGCGTTCGGCCGACAAATCGGCTATCGTCGCAAATCCTTCCTTTGCCGCAGTTGATTTCTGATCTGGCACTTCATCAAGCTGAACTAATATGAACTTCCTATTCTGACCATCCTCTGCGTTAGGGTTCAGACTCAATCATAGCCAGAATGCGACGAGGGTCGCCAGTGCGACGGCGGAGAGAAAGTTTCTGGCGAGC
>NZ_JBKFFP010000012.1:0-40116 GCF_046506625.1 Zhengella sedimenti | reverse complement strand
ACTCTTAATCAGCGGGTCGTAGGTTCGATCCCTACATCACCCACCAATTTCAATGACTTAGCGGGTGCCGATTGCCTGCCGGTTTACAGAAAAGCCATCTTCTACAGTTTTGAGCGCGTTACGTTCCATTGCGGGTTGGATGAAATCCATTTAGAAAACTGGAACTCGGCCATAGTGCAGCCGCGTTTTCGGTCTGCGCCCCAACTGATATTTTGTTCTTTCGTGCAAATCTGCATGTTGCGACGCGTGTTGTTTAACCCATCGTCGTCAATATGGTCCACCACGAGATCGGGCGGCGGTTGCATGATGAAGCGATGCAAAAGAACGTCTCTGTATCTAACGTAGAATTTGTTCTTACGCCGTGTCGCGCGCCATTTAAGGTGGCATATTTGGCCCCACACATCGGCGTCAACCACGGCCCACTTTTCACCGTATGCTTTCGTGCTAACATTGAAACGGACAATCGTCCCGTCCGTTTCGGCACTGCCGTATTCCCATTCAACTTTCTTCATGCGCCTTTCGTTCCCCGCCTGATAGCGTCCACAACATCTGCGCCTGCCAGATAGTGACGGCGAATTATCGTCTCGCACTGGCTTTCCGAGTGCCCTGAAATCTCGGCAATCCGATCTATCGGGATGCCAAGGGCGTAAGCGTAGGTTATCCCCGATCCGCGCAAGTCGTGAAACGTGACGCCTGACACTCCCACCTTTTGCATTTCCTTGCGCCAAGATGCGCGGAAGCCTGATGAAGTCCAGTTCTCGCCACGGGAATTGACAAGGACGCGCTGCCTTCCTGTTGCGCGGGCTTCCTCGAAGATCGGCTTCAATTCGTCCGCAATCCAAACGCGGAGCCGTGCGCCTGTTTTCCCTTGCCTGATTAGCGCCCGTTCGCCATCCCATGCCATCGCGGGCATTGACAGCACATCGCCTTGTCGCTGCATCGTCAGGAGCGCAACGCGGGCAACGTTGGCTATTTCCGGCCTTGCCCGTGTCAGGACGGCGTTTATCTGTTCTACTGTCCAAACACTATCACGGCGTGTTCCCTTGGACAGCTTGCCGATGCGCTCAAGCGGGTTCCTGCCTATTTCCTCGCGGTCAAGCGACCATGAAAAGATGCGGGCCAGGACTGCCATATAGAGATCAGCAGCGCGCGGCGTGTCTGCCATGCTATCTCGCCAATCCCTGAACAGCGTTCGCGCTCCACGGGCTTCTATGGCCGAAACAGGGAACGTCTCGAAACTGGCGCGGATCAGATCAACGGCGCGTTCGTAATCGCGGCGGGTTGATGTTGCCAGCTTGCGAAATTCAGGGCTTTGGAGATAGGCGGTTACCAATGCGCCTAGTGTGTCCGGGCGGGCCTTATCCTCCATGTGCCGTGTTAGGCGGGCGTATTCGATGGCAAAGGCTTTTGTCCCCGGCTTTTCGTGCAGTCGCGGGCCTCCGCGCCATGCGTAGTGGTATTCAGCAATTCGGCCATCGGAGAGGCGTTTTCTAACGGTGTGAACGCCCACGAGCCTTACTTTCATTCGCCATCCATCCCGCCAAAGCCTCATCTGCTGAATTGGCTATCGTGGCGGGTTTCCGGCCTGACGTAAACTCGATTTCTCCAGTCGGCATCATCCGCACG
Organism: Zhengella sedimenti; assembly: GCF_046506625.1. NCBI lineage: Bacteria > Pseudomonadati > Pseudomonadota > Alphaproteobacteria > Hyphomicrobiales > Notoacmeibacteraceae > Zhengella > Zhengella sedimenti. The sequence goes on along the minus strand of NZ_JBKFFP010000012.1, from coordinate 38,490 downwards.
GTCAGGCCGTGTTCTGCCGCGGCCTCGGCTGCGTCCATGATTTCGCATTTCAAGAAACGGCGAGGGCGTGAGCTCATAGTAGCGGCCTCCCGCCTTCGCGGATCGCGTCCGAAATGTCGAAGCCAAGATACTTGTGGCTGATCTTGATTGCCTCCGGCGTGTCCCATGCGTGCGGGATTGTCTCAAGAATGAACCGTGCCTCGTCTGCCTTGATAACGTCGCCGGGCTGGTGGCCGACGATCTTCATGAGCAGGAAAATGCCATCGATGAACACGTCGATATCGTCGGAAATCCCGCCATGGTATCGGAACCATTCGCCTTGCAAGCGGTGCTCTCGAAACTGTTCATGCAAAATCCCCTCAATGGCCGGGTCGCCATATAGGTGATATAAGCGGTCCAGTTTTTCCGGGTTGCCGTTCTGGATATTTCGAAAACGGTTGATGATATTGGCTGCATGACCGATCTTTACCGCCGTTTCGCTCGCATTCACGAAGAAATAGATGAACGTTGGAGTGGGACCGTCAGGCACGGTCGCCGGTGGCCTGTATTTGTCATCCAGTCGCTCTGCTCTCTGCATGTCAGGCCCCTATCATCTGGCGGATGGTGCGGGGCGAACATTCCCAACGCTCCGCAAGGCGTTCTGGCGTGTAGATCATCGCTTCACTGGCTCAAGTTCGATCGCGTTATAATATCGCCAATTGCCATCCGGAAACCGGACCTTCGCGGCACAAAAACCCGGCTCTCCTACGGTATCGAACACAAACCCTGACGTTTCAGGGCTGGACTTGATGCGGACGTGTTGCCCCAGGTGCGCCTGAATTTCACACTGTTCATTGGCTTCCCTCACCTTGTTCATCATTGAAGCGAACGACCCGAAAAGAAGCGCATAGCCAAGCACGCCGACGATGATAATTGCAATTGTGCCTATGTTGTCTCTGATCATCGCTCACCGCTCCTGTTCTGGCGGGGTGGCAGGGGGTTGAGCAATTCAACCTGTTCTTCATACGCATCACCAAGTTCAATTTCACTCGCGCACTGGTGGCACAGGCACTTGTGTAGATCGCCGGTTTCAAGCGCCAACTGGATGGCGTATTCTTCGCTATCGGCATCCACCTCGGCAAGCAGCCAAGAGGCTGTTGCTATTGCGTAAACTGCATATTTCGGCATGTCAGTTCTCCTTCTCCGCACGGAGGTAGGCTGCAAAGGCGCGAAGTGCGATTTCTGCGTCTTTGTATCCCGGTGTGTTGGCGGTGGTTGACTGTTCGTAAATCTCGGCGCGTTCAATCGCGTCCCGCGCCGCTTCCTCGAAGTGGAACGGGCGGGCGGCGGCGAGGGCTGCACGGGCAGCAACCCGGCAATCGTTCCTGCAAAGCCGATCCTCGTAGCTGTCGCGCTCGTCACTCATGGCATCACCACAGTCGCAGTCCATGCCTCGCTCTGCATCGCAGCAGCATTCCCAGTGTTCGCCCCAACGCTCGGCAATCGCCCGCGCCACAGCCTCCACGGCTTCCTTGTCAGTCATCGGTGTTCTCCATTGCCTTGAGTGCGGTGCGGAAGTCGGACGGGCCAAACCAGACAAAGATGCGATCACGGTCGCGCATCAAACCAGCCCATCCGCCCTCGTCCGTGTTCTCTTTCCCGAATGTTGCGAACGGTTCCAGCGCCTCACGCATCCTCGCCACCTTGGCCTCTGCGGCCTCGGCGCGGGACTGCCATTCGCCCGCGATCTTTTCGTGCGCATCGCTCTTTCTGGCGTAACCGTCGCGGCTGCTTTCAAGGCGTTTGCATTCCGCTTCTGCGGCCTCGGCGCGGGCCTCCATCTGCCGGTAGGCGTCGATGATGGCGCGCATGGTGCCAGGATCGCAGCGGGCGATGTGGGCGGCGTTTGCTTCTTGAAGCCCTCTGGTATCGGACGGGTCAGACGCGCAAAAATCGGCAATGCTGTATGGAATGCCGTTCGTGCCAGCGTTATTCGGGACCAACTCCCAAAACGCATTGTTTCGGTGCGGCTTCCACGGTCCCGGCGTCACGCCTTCCAGCCCGCGCTCGATCTGGTCGAGGATTTCGTTGATGTTCATGGCGCGCTCCATCAAAACGGGATCTCATCGTCAAGATCGGCGGGCGCACGGCGCGGCTCGTCGTAGCTGCTGCGCTCCTGGCGATGTTCCTGACGCTCTCCGGGGCTGTCCAGCATCGTCAATTCGCCGCGATAGCGTTGCAGCACGATTTCGGTGCTGTAGCGGTCCTGTCCCTGCTGGTCCTGCCATTTGCGCGTCTGCAACTGGCCTTCGAGATAGACAAGCGCGCCCTTGCGGAGATAGGCTTCCGCGACCTTGGCAAGCTGCTCGTTGAAGATCACGACGCTGTGCCATTCGGTGCGCTCGCGCTTCTCGCCAGTGTTCTTGTCCTTCCACGTTTCGGACGTGGCGAGGCGCAGGTTGACAACGGCGTCACCGGAATTGAGGCGGCGCACTTCGGGATCGGCTCCGAGACGACCAATCAAGGTGACTTTGTTCAGGCTTCCGGCCATTAGATTTTCCCTTCGCGGATGAGGTGGCGGATATGCGATGCATCCTGGCAGCAAATGTCGGCCAGTTCGGGCGATGTGAGCGACGGCTTGACGGCGCGAACGCGGGTCAGAAGATCGTAGCGAGCGGCAACGATGGGCGCAGACACGCGCCGGTATGCGCGGATGATTCCGATGGCAATGCCGTGCTCCTTTGACACAGCGCGGGCGATCTCGCGCACGTCATCATCAAGGCCAGCAAAACAGGCGTTATCAATCGCCGTTTTTGCCATAGTGTTGGCAATGCCGTGGATCATCTGTCCAGCCGTATCGACATAGACGGAAATGGCGCGCGCGACTTTCTGGCGCGGCATGTTCGGGCTGTGGAAAAGCAATTGCCGCACGTATTCGAGTTTGGCTGCCCTGACCTTGGTCGGATTGTGCGATGCCGTGATATAGGACACGGGAACGCCGATGAGCTTTGCAACCGCCTCCGGGCTCAGTGGTGTAAAATGCTGGTTCATCGGGCTTCCTTCTGTTCAAACAGGCGGCGTGGCGGCAATGCCGACTTGTCGATCTTGCGGGGCTTTTCTGTCGGCTCGAATCCGCGCGATTTCAGCTTGCCCTTCGGCCTGCTTGCGCCGGTCTGTTTCGCCTTCTGCCGGTCAGCCTTTCGCACTCTGCGCACATCGTCGCCGGTCTTTTCGACATGGCACACGCGGCAAAGCAGGCGGGCGTTCGCAATCGTCGGCTCGCCTCCAAGCGCACACGGCAAAATGTGGTCAATCTCGCCCTCGCCAGTCTTGAGCGCAGCCGCGCACTTTTCGCATTTGCCGTTGGCGCGGGCGAATACAGACTTGCGGACCTTGGCGGGAAACTCGGAACGGGTCATGTCTCCCCCCGCGCCTTGGCGAGGGCCATCCGCGCCAAATCTCCGCTATCTAGCGTAACGCCAAGTTCGTTTTCTGTATTGGCAATGAAATTCAGGGCCGTTTCCAACGCCTCATAGAGATCAGGCGCGGCGGCGATCAGGTGCGCGGTTGCCTCTGCCTCGTCGGCCAGTTCTTCCGGCCACTGGCTCGCGTCGAAAATGTCCAGTGACGTTTGCCCGGTAAACCGCTCGCGGCTTTCTTGCCCCGTAACCAGGCCATCATCATTCACCCACGGTTCCGGCGTCCATTTGGGCTTGCTCATTGCCTTGCCTCCACTTCGGCCCGCAGCCGCTCTGTCATGGCGCTCCGGGCGCGGCTCATGGCCTGCCGTGCGCCTTTCCCATGCTTCGCGCGGGCGGCTGCAATCGTCTCGCGGGCGTCCCGCAATTCTGGCACAGCGCGGTCAAGCACCTTGCGCGTTTTCCATGCCTGCCAGCCAAGCAGGGCGCGGCGGATGAGGCGGTTCATGCCGGCCTGCCTTTCCATTCTTCCACGGCGGATTTTGCAAACCGCGTCTCGGCTGTCTCGTGCCCGCATATGAGACAAACGATCTGGACAAGCATGGTCCTGTCATCGAACGCGTAGCAGGGGCTTTGGGATGACTCGTGCCCGCACTTCGGACATGGCCCTAGTTCCTTTTCCTCAACATCGCTCATGCGGCTCTCTCGGTGTTCTGGCGCAGGTCATCAACGCTCACGCCGATCAGGCGCGAAATCACGTCGAGGACTGCGTCCTTGGATTTCTGAAATTCTGCCTTGCCCATAGCGCGCATGGACTGGCTTTTCGCCGTCCACACCGTCACCGTGGCCTCGCGAACGGAAACGATGGCGTATTCGTCCGCCGGGCGAAGGAAGGCGGCAAAGCGGGCGGCCTCGGCCTTGCTGGAGCAAACGAAAGTTCGCCCATCCGCATACCCCGCGCGGATCAGCGCCTTCTTGCGCAAGTGCTCGTCGGACGGGAACTCATCAAGCATGTGGTCAGGCAGGTTCTTCCAGGCCTCGCCAATCGCGGCGAAATAGTGGTTGTGAGACGAACGGGACCGTTCCTCGACAAGCTGGATCCGATAGCGCCCGCCAGGCGCGAATGCCTGGCGCCATATCTCGCCATTGCGCCCGCCCGGATAGACCGGCACAAGCGCCGCGCCATCGTCCAGGCATTCAACGATGATCGGGGCGTCGGTCATCGCGCTCACCCGGCTGCCAGAAGACGCACGGCCTCCGGCAGTTCCTCGTCGCCATAGCGGGCCAAAAGATCGGCTTCCTTTCGGCGCAGTTCGTCTAGGAACTCGGCAACGTCCCGCTCCAGCTCGGCAACCATCGCGTCGTCGCGCTCAACCCTGCGGCAATGCATCTGCATCCGTTCCGGCAGGCGCGGGTCGAAGGACACGAAATCGCACCATGCGCGGCCCGTGCAGGCCATCTGCCATTGCATCTGCTTGATGTATTTCCCGTCGATGGACGCGCCTAGAAGCGTGTCAATGTGGGTTGCAGTGTTCGGGCACTTGAACTCGACAAGGCCATCCGATCCGACCAGTCCGTCCGGGCTGGCACCGCTCCCGCCGATTGACGGGTGCAGCACAAAGCCGACCTCCTGCACCTGAACGCCGTTCATGAAGCAATAGGCGGCGCGGGCCTGTGGCTCCATGTCCGTTCCCCATTGCATCGCGGCATTGGTGAACGTGTCGCGCGGCTCGCCGGTCAGCCTTTCAGCCAACAGTTCTGCCATGTAGTTGGCGCGCATCGCACCCCAACCCGTTTTCGTCCTGGCGGTAGCGTCGGCAATGCGGGATGCCGTCACCTTGCCAAGCCGGGCCTGCATCCATTCATCGCTGCGCTGTTCGATTGCTGCAAGGTCAGTCATTGGCCTTGCCCTCCTGCGCCATCTTGCGCTTTTTCGCCTGCAAGGACGCGACCGCGCGGCGGAACATGGAAGCGGGCATCGCCGGGATACTTTCGATCTGGAGATATTCGCAGAACTGCGCAGTGTCGGCTTTGGCCTCCTCGATCATCGCCCGCAGGACCTCAACGTCCTCTTTGGTGATCGTATCGCCCATATTCGCGGCGCGCCCGTCATCGTCGTCGGTCGGTTGGACGCCTAGTGCAGACAGAAGCGAATAGCGCATGAGATACGTCTGCGCCGATCCGATGGCCTGCGTGGCGTTTTTCGATCCTGCCGTGTCAGGCTTGCTAGACAGCGTGTTTTCCTCGCTGTGGCCGTCAATGTGCGACAGGACGCACGTCACATGGATCTGATCGTCCTGGCGCGTCTTGAACCGATAGGACAGGCCATGACGGCTCAATACAGGATCGACGGCGCGGGCGACGTGCGCAAAATCAGCGTATCGGTTGTTGTGGCCCTTCTGGTTCTTCGATATGGCGGGCAACTCGGACTTGGCGGCGGCGAAAGCGCGATTGAACGCTGCCAATGCCTCGCGCTGCATGATGCGCTCTTGCATCTCGAGCAGGCGCTCCATCTTGTCCATGTCCACCGCAGGATTGACGGCGGCGCGTTCGATCACGGAAATGATGGCGTTCGTTTCCGTCTGTGCCGCAGGCGCAGTGCCGCGCTCGATGTGTGCGACTTCGTTCATGATTCACTTCTCCAGATCGGTCAGGTTGAGATAAAGCCGCCGTGCCGTGGCGCGGGCGTGCGGGCCAAGCCCAAGCGCCATGCGCCTTTCGAGATAGTCGAGCGCATCGGCGCGGCTCATCGGCAAAACAGCCGTCGCAATGCCGCGCGCCTCCAGTTCATCGGTCGCAAAGCTGGTCTGCGCGGTGTCATGTCGCGAAATCACAGCGGCACCTCCAATGCACCGACCAACAGGACAGCAACTGCGACCAGCAGCGCGACGCGGAACGGCGAAACTTCGCCGCGGGCGTTGATCAGCGCGGTCATGTGATTGCCCATTGTTTATGCAGATCACGCAGCAGGCGCTTTTCCATGTAGCGTTGCGCGCGATTGTGGACGTGGCCTTCACTCATGAACTCATCAGCGTTCTTGCGCGGTATCTTCGCCGCCGGGACAATCTGCAAACCGATCATTTCGGCACGGGCGCGCTCATACGCCTTGCGCTCTAGGTAGGCATCCCGGTACTCGCTCTGCTTCTTGATGAGGCTGTCGCCGATCTGGTAGATGATGCTGCGGCGCTTCGGGTTATATCCGCGCGCTATCCAGTCGGATGCACTTGCGCCCTTGCCGGGGCGTCCCTGTGCCGTCCCGTCGATCACGGCCAAACCCATGCGCTTCCACAGGTGGCCTTTTTTCGGGTAGGCTGACAGATCGCCAGCTTCGCCAACAATCATTGCAAGACCGACAGGGCCAAAGCCGTTGATCGCATATCCCCATGCGTTCCAAACCGGCAGTTTCTTTGCCAGCTTCGTCATTGCCTTCTGGCAATCGGCTTCGATCTTCACGAAAGGATCAACGGCCATAAGCGCGGCTTCGATGATTTCCGCGAAGTCCTGGCGATCTGCCTTGCCATCGATCATGTCAGAGGTCAGCTTGCGGATTTCGGCGTTAGCCTTCGCGTCTCCGTCCTTTGTCCATCCAAGGTTGGTGCGAATGAAGGCGCCGAGGGACAGGTGCGCCCGCTTGCGCTGGACCATGGCGAATTGGCGCTGCCGGTGAAGGTGGCGAATTTCTGCAATGGTGTTGGGATCAACTGGCATTGTTGGTTCTCCGTGGTGTGGAAGCGGTTGGCATCGGACTTGTGGCCTTTCAGAAATACCCGCATGGCCTTGGCTTCCATTGGGGGACGACGCTGGCAACCGTTCATGGGCCTTATCGGCACGGCCAAAATGGCCCTTGTCGTCATTCTGTGCGCGCGGGGTTGGCACCATCGCCGTGGCCTTGTTGGCACAAACAAAATGGCCGTGCCGCGCGCGTCTCCATCAGAACTCCGCAACCTCTGCGGCCTTCTGAATAAACCTGTTCAAGTCATCCTCTTTGATCAGATCGCGCACCAGCGCATCGCCGGGGGCGTTCGCGTAATGCCTCTGTATCTGGCGGATGACGGCGGCTTCCCTCGCGTTTTCAAAGCGCAGGCCTTCCAGTTCACAGAAGGCAATGCTTCCGATGGCTCGACCGTCACGCAGCTTGAAACTGTCGAGAACGGAACGGGCGATGTTGGTGGCCGCGCGCATGACAGCAGCGCGACCGGAAGCGGTGGGGATGTGGACCGTGGCCTTGTCGGCAAATGACGTATGGCCTTCGCTTCCATTGGTGGACGATGCAGTTGGCAACAACCGGGTGGCCTTATCGGCGTCTGGCGCGTGGCCTTCTGCATCGTCGTTGGGTGACAGTGACGCGGGCGTTTTCCGTCTGGCCTTGTCGGCACCTGGACTGTGGCCCTTGTCACTGTCGTTCGGTGCGCGCGGCGTTGGCAATTCATCAGCGGCCTTATCGGAGCTGCCAGCATGGCCTTGCCGCGCGCGTTCGTAGGCGGACTTCACAAGCGCAATCGCGCGCGCTTCCGTCCCGCCGTTGTTCATAAATTCCGCAATGGCGATATTCAGCCGCACATCGCGCGGCTCAACGCCTTTGTCTTTCATCTTCTCTGCAATCGCGTTCATGCCATCTCTCCCGCATCGACGCGCTCGGACCATTCGCGGGCATCCATCAGCGCGTATTTGATTTCGTCCTCAATGCGCTCCTTGATCTCCGAAAGCGCGGCTTCGGAAATCTCGTTTTCGCCAAGCGAACAGGCGACCGAAACGGCCTCAAGGATCGTCGGGATGAATGCGTCCGTGATCTGTTCGGCATACCTGATGGCAAGCTGGCAGCTTTCCGCCTGATCCCGGTATCCGTTGACGGACAGGGGCTTGATGTTCGCCTCGATGGTCGAGAGGCGACGGCGTGACCAGTCCACGGCCTCAATGAGTTTTTCGCGGTCGGTGGGCATTGGTGTCTCCCGTGTTGTTAAGGAGACAATGGGACATATTGTCCAATACGTCAAGCACAAAATCGGACAATTCGTCCAATTCATTTTCAGCCCGTCAAGCGCGCATGAAAAAGCCCGGCACAATGGCCGGGCAGAATCAATGGCGGATGGCCGGTCTTTATTCGGCGGCGCGGAAGCCTATTCCGGTTGCGGTGATGGCGCGCCAGCAATTCATCAGGAAGGCGCGCGGGTCGCGCTTCACGCTAACCGAGTGAACGCGATTGAAGCCCATTTCCGCTGCTTGCGCCTTCATCAGGTTGATGGCGTTTTCCTCGGTCGGGGCGGGGTCCCATGCCTGCACAGTGCAAGACGTGCCGGTAACACGCTTGTTCACAGCTGACACGCGCGGGCCATCATCGACGATCTCGACGCCTTCGACCGGCGGCGGCGTTGGGCGGGTCAGGTCGCGCGAGAACGTGGACCTTTCCGCATTGACGTTAGGCGAAGCGCCGCAACCATATATGGCCAGCATCCCCGCAATGAAAATTCCCTTCGTTTTATCCATCAGTTCCATCTCTTGCTGTAAATTGAGGCCGGGCGACAATAACAGGTTTCATCCGCTTGCGCTGCTTGCCGATCACAAGGTGTTCCAGGTCGCAGCCAACGGCAGTGCAGAACCGCTCCATGAGATAGGCTGGCAACGGCGACCGGCGCTCATACTTGCGGTATCGGTCAGCCGGGACGTGCAGGAGGTCAGCCATCTGCGCGGCGGTCATGCCGGTCTCTTCGCGAAAGCGTTTCGTCCGCTCGCAAAGGCTATTGTTGAAAATGAATTCCTCACTCTCGCTCATCCCTCAATTCTATGAATTGGACAAAAATTCCGCATTGGACAAAAACGGCTGTTGACAAATTGGACAAATCGTCCAATCTTTACAGCCATGAGCAAGAAACCTCTCCCTTGGCAGAAGATCACCGAGAAGGCGCGCGAACTTGGCGCTGGTGAATGGGCAATCCGCAAATGGGCGCAGCGCGGCAACGTGCCTGCGAAGTGGCGAATTGACTTGGCCCGCGAACTGCGGACCACGCCGGAGCGGATTGCGCCCGTATTGGAGGCCGCAGAATGAACCGCCGCCGCCTGATCCATGACGATGCCGCATCCGGTGAAATCCGCGATGCATGGGCCGATCCGGTTGACGGGCTGGCTGAGGCAAACCGCCGCGCCATCCTGACGGACTGGCTGGCAGGTGCAGCCGCAGCTTTCACCATCGGCGCTTGCGTCATCTTCATCGCCGTTTCGGCTCGCGCCGCCCTGCTTGCAATGGGCGTTGTGCAATGACTTCCTCCCCGGCAGCGCACCCCTACGAGTGCCACGCGCTGCCTACCTTGGCGGGGCTTCGCGCTCCGTCCTTTTATTCCCATGGCCCGCGCTTGTTTTTCCTCCTTCTCCGGGCGGCGGGCCGGGCCGGTGACGCTACCATCCTTCCGGCGTCACCGGCCATCATTTCCAGACCCGTGGGGCAGTGCGGCGCCCGTCCCGGCGCACACGCTGCGATCTTTCGGGCCGGTCCTTTCGCCCACGGTAGGCGAGCGGTGGGGATCGGCGGTGGAACTCCGAACGTTTCCTTCATGATCCGTGACACCGCCCGCCATTCCCTCCGGCGCGCTCCACGCGCGGTTGTCGTTTGCGGCTTTGACCAGCCGCGATTTCCCTTCGGCCCGTCTGACCACGATCCGAAGCACAGTCCCGAGTTTCACAAAAGTCATCCGTAACGGCTCCTTCAACCGTGGTCCCAACACACCACGGAGAAACGGACATGGGTGACAGAGTTTTTGTCGGAGCGAACAAGATGAGTGTCGCAGTCATCAATCAGGCGAAGGGCATGGCGGAGTTCATCTTGCGCCGTGAACATCGCGGGCCGGGGGACACCATTGAGGCCGCCGCGCATCGCGCAGAGCGCAAGTATGGCGTCCCGGCAAGCTGGATATTTCGCCTGCGTTACCGGGAAATCAAGGACATGCCTGCCAGCGCGTTCGTCGCGCTTGCGCAGGCTTACGAGGCCGCATGTGTCCGGGCGGAACGTGCATATGAAAACGAAAGGGCCAGACATGCGCCTGATACGGCGATTGTGCGGATTGCTGATCTTGTGTCTGGCGAGAAAGAGGAGTCACCGGAATGACTGACAACCAATTGCGGTCCATCGTGGAACGCATCGAGCGCGTCCAGGAAGAGATTGACGCGCTCAACACGGACAAGCGCGACCTCTACGCCGAGGCGAAGGCCAACGGCTATGACGTGAAGGCGCTCAAGGCTGTCGTTTCCGCGCGCAAGAAGGACGCGGCAGAGCGCGATGAGCAAGAGGCGCTTTTTGATCTCTATTGGAGCGCCGTCCATGGAACTGGCACGATTGATGCTACGCACGTGCGCCTGCACGAGGCAGCCCCGACATTCGAGGCCGCGCAATGAACCCGTGGACGCAAGACGAGATCGACACGATTGAGGCTGGCTTGCGCGAAGGGCTTTCGGCAGCACAGATTGCCGCGCAGCTTTCGGGCCGGTCACGCAATGCTGTGATTGGCAAGTGCAACAGGATGCGTATCCCTCTTGCCAACAAGCCAAACGGGCAGCGCCCACGGCAAACAAAGAACATGTGGACGGCGGAGGATGAGCGCATCCTGTCGGAGATGTGGCGGCAGGGCGTCGTCGTCTCGGTCATTGCGCAGCGCCTGAATCGCGGCGCGAAGGCCACGCACAACAGGGCCTTGAGCCGTCCCGATCTTTGCCCGCCTCGCGGCAAGGGCTGGAACAAGGCCTTGTCACGTGGCAAGAGCGGCGCGCCTTCACCGCGCATCGCGGAACGGCTCGAAGCGCAGGCCGAAAAGCACGAATACGACGCGACGGCGCTGAACGTCTCGATGACGGAACTCAAGCCCGGCATGTGCAAATGGCCGGTGAACAACGCAGCCAAGGGCGATCCGCATCTTTTCTGCGGCCATGAGACGGAAAAGCCCGGTTCTAGCTGGTGCAAGCATCACGGTCTGCGCCTGACGCGCCCGACAGGAAAGGTGGCGGCATGAGCCTTCCGCCTTTTTCCGACGGGGCCCCCGCGCCACCGCTTTCCGATCTGGTCGCCTTCTGTGACCTGATGATCCGCGAGCAGGAAGTGTGGCTTCACGATTTCGGCCCCGACGCGCCGAAGCACAAGCGTCACGGCTCCATGTCCATCGAGCAGCACGAATCCAAGCTGACGGGCTTCCTGTGGCTGCGCAGGGGCTATGCAACGGCACTGGCCCGGCAGAAGGAAAGGGAAGCGGCTGAATGACAGAGCGCGCGCTTCACAAGGCCGTCATTGACTACCTGCGGGTTGCCCTGCCGTCCACATGCCGCGCCTTCACCAATGCCAATGACGGCGCTCGCGGGCAGCCGGGCCTTACCCGTGGCATTCCTGACATTTCCATCATCCGTGAAGGCGGCTCTATCGCCTTCATCGAACTCAAGACGGCCAAGGGCAGGCTTTCCGATCATCAAACCAACTTCCTCGATTGGTGCGCGGAACGGGCCGTCCCGGCTGCCGTTTGCCGGTCTGTCGAGGACGTGCGCGACCAGTGCCAGGAATGGGGCATTCCGTTGAAGGGGGTGAGGCTGTGAGCTTTATGGAATGGAAATCAAGGGATGATGAAGACCACTTTGTCTATATCATGGCAAAATTAAACTGCCACGGTGAACTCGTCCCGCCTTGCAAAGTTGGGATATCGAAGCATCCGCGAATTCGCAGGAGACAGATACAAAAAGAAGAAAGCAGCCTCGTTGTTTTAGTGGCGACGTATTGTTTTTGGAAACGATCTCACGCCGCATCTGTAGAAAAAGAATTCCACAACGTATGCAGCGGGCAGCGCGTCTACGGTGAATGGTTCGACATTTACCCTTCTGATGCTGTCGGGTTGATGAAGCAGTGCCTAGACAACTTTATCGTCAATCGGTTATGCGCTCAAAACTATGAAGAGTATGTAGACTGCGCTGACCACATAGGCGTGCCGGGCCGTGATTGGCTTGTTTCTGGGGCAAGTTTCTTTGAGGCGGGGCGCTGAATGACAAATACGCCATTCATGCAGCTTTATGTCGCCGATTATCTAGGCGACACGATGCACCTGACGACCGAACAGCACGGGGCTTATTTGCTCTTGCTCATGACCATGTGGCGTCATGGTGGTCGCCTGCCAAACGATCCCTCAAAGCTGGCCAGGATTGCCCGCGTTTCGTCGCGCAGGTGGCACATGATCGCCGATGACGTGATGGAATTCTTTGACATCGATGGCGGCGAAATCACGCAGAAGCGGCTTGTTCGGGAGCACCAAAAAGCGGTTTCGATAAGCGAGAAACGGAGCGCCATCGGAAAACTTGGCGGAAACACTAAGGCATTGAAAAATAACAAAACACGCATGGCAAATGCCAAGCAAATGCCGAAGCATAGTCAGATACCAGATACCATAAAGGGTATAGAGGCTAACGCCTCTTGCCCGGAGCCGGAAAAATCCGCTCCGGTCGCGTGCCGATTGCCGCTTGTTTCCGGGGATGATTTTGTCGTTCTCGAAAGCGATGTTTTGGAATGGTCGGAGTCATTCCCTGCCGTAGATGTGCGCCAGCAGCTTCTAGCGATGCGCGCTTGGCTCAACGCCAACCAGAGCAAGCGCAAGACAGCGCGCGGCATCAAGCGGTTTATCGTCTCATGGCTTGATCGCGAACAAAACCGACCACGGGCGGCCCCGCTGCCACGTCAAGGCCAGCCACCGCCACAAGACAGCTTCCAAGCCGCCATTCAACGCAGATTGAGCCAAGCCCATGAACCAGATCGCAGCACCGAAAGACACGACGACACCGGCAACGGAAGAGCAGATTTTGCAGGCTCTGGCCCTGTTGTCGACCTCCTTGCCGTATCGCGCCGGGTCTGACGGCGAACTGCGCACAAGCGCCTATCTCGCAGCACTCCATGGCGTCACGCGCTACGGGCTTTCGCAGGCCACCCAGGCGGCACTCAAGGGCGGACACGGGTCAAAGTTCTTCCCGTCCACCGCTGAATTGCGCCACCTCTACGAGGCTGCCATGCGGCCCGTTTTCGAGCAGCGCAAGGCCGAAGCCCGCGCCGCATCTGACCGGCACGAGCGCGAAACCTACCAGCGCGCACTCAACGCGCCGCGCTCGACCACGGACGAAATCAAGCAGCGGTTCCGTGACGACAATCGCCGCGCCGAACGCATCCTTGAAGGAACGCCTATCGGCAGGTCAATCAATCGCGCTCGCACGTCGCTGCAAGGGCGCGAAATCATCGCGGAAGGCGTTTCGCTGGATGATTTCAAGCGCGGCGCGAAGAACCACCAGTGGGGCGAAGGCGCGGCCTATTCCCCGCTACTGCAAACAGTCTATCGGTGACACCATGAAAGCCATGACGCGGGCAGCCCGTATCCGGGCGAAGAAAGGCAGGCCAAGGATGACGACAGCAGCGCGTGAACCGGACGGGCGCATTTCGAGGTCAGGAACCGACCACGGCGCGCCGGATGCCGTCGCCATCGAAGCAAGGGTTCGCCATCGCGGCCTGTCCAAGGCTCAAGCCAAGGACCAGCGAGCAGGAACCTATATTGGCTATCTCGCCATCCTCGGGCGCGCTGACGGGCTGTCGCAGGACCAATACGAAGCCGCCATGCAGTTCAAGTCTCTCCGCGATGCCAACCTCCGCGCTATCGCTGCGCCGAACGCCGAACTGGACCGGCACACTGTCGGCAACACATTCCCGGAAATTTCCGACGACTACGCCGATTGGTGCAAGCGCACGATTGCACGCTATAGCGAGTGCCGCAAAGCCATCCAGGACGCGCAGAACGAAAACCGCACGGTCAACCTGTGGGCAGCGATTGACTACTGCATCATCCGGGATGAGGAAATGCCGCACATGCTCGGCGCGCTCCGTGTGGCCTGCAATGCGCTTGCCCGCTTTTTCAGGTGTTGACATTGTAGCGAAAATGCCACATTAAAAACCATCTTCTTACTTTGGGTGATTTGCGCATAAGGCGCGGAATGCCGCTACCAGCACAAAGCCGGTGGCGTCTTTCTCTTTTGTCACTTGATAAAAATCAAAGGAAATCAAACCATGCCGAGTGGAGGCAAGCGCCCAGGTGCAGGCCGTCCAAAGGGCAGCCGTAGCGCGGCGACAAAGGAACAGATCGCCAATCTGTCCGAACTGGCAAAGATGCACAGCGAGGCGGCGCTTGATGCTCTCGTGAAGATCGCTACCAAAGGCGAAAGCGAGGCGGCGCGGGTTTCTGCTGCTGTTGCCATCCTTGACCGAGGCTATGGCAAGCCATCGCAGGCGATGACGGTCGGCAATCCTGACGGGTCGGCCTTCGGGCCAAGCCGTATTGAGATCGTCGCGGCAACGGATGCAGACCGGGCAGATTAAGCTGCCGCCCAAGCTGGTCCCGGTGTTCGCTCCGGCGCGCGGTTCGGTCCAATACAGGGCGCTATACGGGGGGCGTGGGTCGGCCAAGTCCTATTCGGCGGCGCTCATCGCTGCTGTCTGGGGTTACGCGGATCCGCTGCGCATCCTGTGCGCCCGTGAGTTCCAGGTTTCGATTGCCGAGAGCTTCCACGCCGAACTGAAAGCGGCCATTGTGTCGGTTCCGTGGCTGCAGGATCACTACGATGTTGGGCGGGACTATCTGCGCGGACGCAACGGAACCGAATTTCTGTTTCGTGGGCTTCGGCGCAACACGCAGTCCATCAAGTCGCTCGCCAAGATAGACCTGACGATTGTTGAAGAAGCCGAGGACGTGCCGGAGGAAAGCTGGCTGTCGCTTGAGGCGACCGTGTTCCGCCAGCCGAAGTCCGAACTGTGGGCGATCTGGAACCCGCGCACGGACGGGTCGCCGGTGGACAAGCGGCTTCGCAAGGCACCGCCGCCGAATGCGATCATCCAAGAAATCAACTGGCAGGATAACGTTTTCTTCCCGGCTGGCCTCGAAACGCTGCGCAGGCGCGAGCAGGAACGCCTAGACCCAAACACATACGCCCATGTGTGGGAGGGGGCATATCTCAGCAACTCGGACAGGCAGGTGTTCGGCGGCAAATGGTCCGTGGCGGATTTCACGCCAGGCGACGACTGGCAGGGACCATACCAGGGCGGCGACTTCGGCTTTGCGCAAGACCCGACAGCGGCAGTGCGGTGCTGGATCAAGGACGATTGCTTCTACGTGGAGCACGAGGCCGGGCGCGTCGGGCTGGAACTGGACGATACGGCGCGCTTCATTATCGACCGTATTCCGCGCTTTGCCGACTACGTGACGCGATGGGACAGCGCGAGGCCGGAAAGCATTAGCCATATCAAGCGCCACGGATTGCAAAGGTCCATGGCAGTCAAGAAGTGGACCGGGAGCGTAGAGGACGGCATCGCTTTCCTGCGCTCGTTCCGTCAGATCATCGTGCATCCCCGATGCACCAACGTGCAGCGCGAATTGAGGCTCTACAGCCATAAGGTGGACCGGCTGACCGGCGATGTGCTTCCCGACATCGTGGACGCCGATAACCACTATATCGACGCCATCCGTTATGCAGCCGAGCCAATGGTGAAGCGGCGCACGACGAAATCACAGGAATTGCGGTTTTGATCGACAAGCCAAAAATCGACACGCCGCATCCCGACGTTGCGGACATGGCGGAGCATTGGGATTTGCCACGCTCGCTCTATGACGGCACGCACGAAATGCGTGAAAAGGGCAAGAAGTATTTGCCGAAAGAGGAAGGCGAGAGCGAGGACGGATACAAGGCGCGGCTCAATCGAACCGTGCTTTTCAATGGCTTTGGCAAGACGGTGCAGGACATGGCTGGCCGCGTGTTCGCCAAGGAAATTGCATTCGGTGACGATGTGCCGGCGCAAATCAGGGCATGGGCGGAAAACATCGACCTGACCGGCCAGCACATCAACGTGTTCGCCAACGGCCTGTTTCTGGACGCCTTGCAGGTCGGCATCGCGCATATCCTCGTGGACACGCCTAACGAACCGGGCGAAAACAGGGCTTCGGGCGGGCGTCCGTATTTCGTGCATCTGCGGGCCGAAGACGTTATCGGCTGGACGAACGAAACGACAGCGGACGGTGTAAAGCTGACCTCGCTGCGCTTCTACGAGTGCGTCGAGGAACAGGACGGATACCACGTCGAGCGCATCCGGCAAATCCGGGTTCTGTATCCGTTCGGTTATGAAATCTGGCGCAAGGCCGAGGACCGCAACGGACAGAAGGAATGGACGCTGTTCGAGACCGGGCGGCGCGAGGTCGAGTATATCCCGCTCGCCACGCTCTACCTGCGGCGCGAAGGGTTCATGAAGGCAGAGCCTCCGTTGCAGGACTTGGCTGACCTCAACGTGGCGCACTGGCAGTCATCGAGCGACCAGCGCAATATCCTGCACGTGGCCCGCGTGCCGATCCTGTTCGGCTCCGGCTTCCAGGACACCGACGAAATTGTAGTCGGCTCCGGCGTGATGACGCGCAATTCCGATCCGGGCGCAAAACTGACCTACGTTGAGCATTCCGGCGCGGCCATTGCATCGGGTCGCGACGACCTGAAGGACCTCGAATTCCAGATGCAGATGATGGGTCTTCAACTGCTCGTCTCGCAGCCGGGCCAGTCCGCGACGGGCGAGGTCCGGGACGATATCAAGGAGAACAGCCGGCTGGCGATGTGGGCCGACGCGCTCAAGGACTGCCTTGAGAATGCGCTTTCGTTCATGGCTGATCTTGGCGGCATCGGCAATGACGGCGGGTCGCTGATCGTCAACAAGGACTTTGGTATTTCGGCACGGGCCGCTACGGACATTCAGTCCATCATCACGGCCCACGGCGCGGGGATGATTTCGCTTGAGACGGCGATAAAGGAAATGATCCGGCGCGGGTTCCTGTCCGATGACGTGACGCCGGAAATGGAAATGGACGCCATCGCACAGGATGCGTTGAACTCCATCATGGATGGCGAGGACATGCAGGACGCAGCCTTGCCGCAACCGGGCGTGATGCCCACCAACTAGCGAGACGCTAAGCAATGAGTGAAGAAGCAACCGTTGAACAGACGGGCGGCGAAGCCGTGACCGTTGATCCCGCAGAACTGGAGCGCTGGCAGAACAAGGCGAAGAAGGCCGAGGCCGAGGCCATCGAACGCCGCAAGGCGCTTAAGGCTTGGGATGACCTGGGCATGTCGCCGGAAGAGGTGGCGGAACTCAAGGCCATGCGCGAGCAGGCCGAGGAAAACAAGGCCAAACAGGCGGGCGAATGGGACAAGCTGCGCGCCAAGCTGCAAGATCAGCACAAGACAGAGCTGGAACGGCTGCGCGGTGAACTCGACGCCATCGCCAAGAGCGAACACGAGGCACGGGTGCAGGCGGGACTTTTGAGCGCGTTTGCGGACGTGGGCGCGACGGAAGAGGGCATGAAACTCCTTCCAAAGATTTATCAGGCCAACGCGAAGATCGAGACGGTGGACGGCAAGCGCGTCATCCGGGTTCTCGACGCGGACGGGTCGCCCATGCTTGGGACGAGCGGGGCAGACGCCACGTTGGCCGATCTGGCGGCGAAAGCCGCCGAAGAATACCCCTCGCTCTTCAAGAGCAAGGTAAAGGCCGGGAGCGGGACGCAGCCCGGCGGTAATGGTGCGGGACGCACGGAAGCACGAACTGTAACCCGAAGCCAGTTTGACGGCATGTCGCACAGTGAGCGCGCGAACTTCGCGCGTGAAGGCGGCAAGGTCGTTGACGGCTAGCGCCATTACGAAAGGAAATCACAATGGCGAATGTCCTTACTGACCTCGCAGCCGATATCTACAAGGCTGCGGATATCGTTGGCCGCGAACTCGTGGGCGCAATCCCGTCCGTGACGATCAATGCCGGCTCCGAGCGTGCCGCCTTTAACGATACCGTCCGGGCCGCGTTCACGCGCGCCGCCACGGTCAACACGTCCTATTCCCCGGCCATGACCATCCCGGAAGGCGATGACCAGACCGTGGACAACAAGACGATGACCATCAACAAGGTGGCGAACGTCCAGATTCCGTGGACCGGCGAGGACATCCGCCACGTTCGCAACGGTGCGGGCTTCGAGACCGTCTATGGCGACCAGATCGCGCAGGCCATGCGCGGCATCACGAACGCCATCGAGGCCGAGACCCTGACCACGATCTACAAGGGTTCGTCCCGCGCGTTCGGCACCGCCGGCACCACGCCGTTTGGCTCCGACTTCGACGCCGTTGCCGAAATCCGGCAAATCCTCGTTGACAACGGGATGCCGATCGACGGTCAGACCACGCTGGTTCTGAATACCGCCGCCGGCACGAAGCTGCGCAACCTCGCCAATCTCCAGAAGGCCAACGAGGCCGGCGGCACGGAGCTTCTGCGCCGTGGCACGCTGCTCGATCTCCAGGGCATCATGCTCAAGGAGAGCGCGCAGGTGCAGTCCCACACCAAGGGGACGGCAACGGGCCTTGACGCGGCTGGCGGTGAGCCGATCGGCGAAACCACCATCGCGCTGGACGGCGGCGACGGCGGCACCCTGCTTTCGGGCGACGTGGTGACGTTCGCGGGCGATACGGTCAACAAGTATGTGGTCAACACCGGCTTCACGGCTGCATCCGGCAACGCCATCATTGGCGGTCCCGGTCTGCGCGCCACGCTGGCCGACACCACGGAAATGACCATCGGCAACAGCTACACGGCGAACGTCGCGTTCCACCGGCAGGCTGTCGAACTGGTTGTTCGCCCGCCTGACCAGCCGTTTGGCGGTGACGCGGCGGTTGACCGGATGACCGTGCAGGACCCGGTTTCGGGCCTCGTCTACGAGATCGCGGTTTACAAGGGCTATGGCAAGGCCATGATCGACGTGACCACGTTCTACGGCGTGAAGGTCTGGAAGCCCGATTTCGTGGCAACCCTGCTCGGCTGATCGTTCGGCTTGGCATGACGGGCGGCGCTGGTCGCCCGTCTCACAAACCGAAAGGACAGTGCAATGAAGATTGGCGAAGGCTTCAAGGTCATTGATGACCCGAAGGCACCAAAGGGACGCCGGATCGTTCCGGCAGATGCTGCTGTTGCGCCGTCTGGCGTCGGCACGGACAGCGGCGACCAATTCTCCGACGCGCAATTGCGTGACGCGATCAAGGAGGCGACCGGCAAGGCTCCTGGGCCGCGCACGTCGCGTGAAAAGCTGGTTGAACAGTTCAACGAACTGAACGCGAAGGGCTGAAACGATGGCGCTTGACGCGACGATTGGCGGCGCATCTGCCGACACATACGGCACCGTGGCCGAGGCTGACGCCTATTTCTTGGCCCGTGGCGTTTCGTCGTGGACAGGCACGGACGCTGCCAAGGAGGCGGCGCTCATCAAGGCGGCAACGTATCTGGACAACGTCTATCGTGGGCGCTGGAAGGGCCGGGCGCTGACCATGACGCAGGCGCGGGCATGGCCGCGCGGATGGGTGGTCAATGCCGAGGGTTATGCCGTCGACCCTAACACGATCCCAACGCAGGTCAAGAATGCGCAGTTCGAGGCGGCGCTTTTGCTCATCGGCGGCACCAGCCTTGAGGCCACGATTGACCGGGCGGTGAAGTCCGAGACGGTCGGCCCGATCTCCGTCACCTACATGGACGGCGCGACACTGGAAGCGCAATACCCGCAGGTGACAAACTGGCTGTCCGATCTGGTGACGGGCGGCGCGTCGGTGAACGGCTCCACAGGAACGATGCGGGTTGTCCGGGCATGACGTATGACTACACGCGGCCAGAGGCCACAGCGCAGCGGCTCATTGCGAAGTTTGGGCAGTCCGTCACGCTGACAAAGGTCACTAAAGTCTGGAACGACTGGAACCCTGGCGTAAATTTAACGGAATACTCAGCCACTGGCGCAGTCATGGACTACGCCGACCGGGAGATTGACGGAACAGTTATCAAGGCAGGTGACAAGCGGGTCTACCTGTCGACTGAAGGTCTGACGGTTGAACCGGACACCACTGACACATTGACGGTTGGCGGCGTGGTTCATTCCATCATCCGCGTTGATCCGCTTAATCCGGGCGGAACCGTGGTCATGTGGACATTGCAGGTCAGGCGATGACTGTAAATGTTATCGAGTTTCCGCATAAAAGCGATGGCCCGCATTGGCAGGGAACTGCGCTTTGCGGGGCTTGCTCCCATGAATGGGAAGCGGTTGCGCCGGTTGGCGACGAGGATCATTTAGAATGTCCGAACTGCAAGCGCATGTGGGGCGCGGCAAAGCACGCTATTGTTCCTTCGGTTTCATGGAGGTGCAATTGCGGCGAACGCTTGTTTTGGCTGACTCCTGACGGTGCGCAATGCAGAAGGTGCGGAATAATTACATGCGATTGGGCTGGTTGAATGGCACGAAAGCCAAGCATGGCGGACCTGCTCGACCGTTTCGAGCCTGCCATCCGGGACGCATTTCTTGAGGCTGTTCGCGAAGTCACATCGAAAGCCCGTGTCGCGGATATTGCCAAGGCTCTGGAGCGTGGCGACGTTCAAGGCGCGCTTGACGCGCTATACATGGACAGGTCGGCGTTCGAGACGTTTGAGAGGGCAATAGAAGAAGCCTACGGCGAAGGCGGCAAGGCTGTCATTGACGATCTTGGGCGACTTCGGGACGCCGATGGCAACGGGTTCGTTGTTCGGTTCGACGTGCGTAACCTTCGGGCTGAACAATGGCTGAAAGAGCATTCAAGCCGTCTGGTCACGCGTATCATTCAGGAGCAGCGGCTCAACATCCGCAATGCGCTTGAGGAAGGGATGCGGGAAGGCAACAACCCGCGAACGGTTGCGCTTGACATTGTGGGCCGCATAGATCGACAGACAGGGCGCAGGACTGGCGGGATTGTCGGGCTATCGTGGCCGCAGGAACGAGCCGTTGCCAATGCGCGGCGTGAACTGGAAAGCGGCGATTTTGCAGCCTACCGGCAGCGGGAGCGCAGAGACAGGCGGTTTGACCGGACGATTGCCAAGGCGGAACGCGAGGGGCGCGGCCTGACGGCAAAGGAAATCTCGACCATCATCAGCCGCTACAGTGACCGGCTGTTGAAACTGCGTGGCGACACCATCGGGCGCACGGAGGCACTGGCAAGCCTTCACGCGGCGCAGCATGAGGCTTTGCAGCAGTTGGTCGACACCGGCAAGGTGCAGGCAAGCCAGATCAGGCGGGTTTGGGACGCAACCGGCGATGCGCGAACGCGGCTTGACCACTTGGCTGCTGACAGCCAATCGGTCGGCCTGAACGAGACGTTTACAGTCGGCGGGCGTCAGATGAAATATCCCGGCGATCCTGCGGGCGGGCCGGAACAGGTGATCAACTGCCGTTGCGTGGTCCGGGTTCGTATCGACTTCCTCGCCAACGTTGGGTGACGGCATGGCGCAGAACTTCACAGCGCAGGTTGATGCATGGGTGAAGGAGAGCAAGGCGCGCATTGAAGCTGTCGTCAAGGAAAGTGCGCAGCGAGTGGTCGAGGACATGCAGAAGCCAACAGACAAGGGCGGCAACATGCCGGTTGACACGGGCTTTCTGCGGGCAAGCATTCAAGGCCAGTTGGATGCGCCTGTCATGACAGTGCGGGCCAATCCGGGCGGGACATACAGTTACGATGGCGGCGACATTTCCATGACGCTAGCCAACATGGAATTGGGCGACGTGTTCTACGCCACCTATACCGCCAACTATGCGCGGTATGTCGAATACGGGGCGAATGGCAGGCCGGGGCGTGCGTTCGTTCGCACAGCGGCGGCACGGTGGCCGCAGACGGTCAACGAGGTGGCTTCCGAACTGAAGGCTCGGAGCGTTCGATAAGCAAGAGAATGCTTGTCTGCAATTCAACGAGATGATTGCGGGCAAGGCGAAGGGCCAACTGGCTTGCGGTGTCGTGCAGATCGTCCGGGCCTAGGGCAGCGACGGCGCGTCCGAGCCGATCCCATGTTTCCTGTCTTTCATCCATCCCGTGACCATGGCGCAAGGGGCCAACAATGGCAACAGGCATAGATGCCAGCATCATTGACGGGCTTTGCACAAAACTTGACGAAGCCGTCATTCCTTCGATGCCGATTGCGTGGCCGAACGTGTCTTTCTCGCCCGATCCTGCAGCCGGCTATCTCGGCGTTTCCTATTTTCCGGCAGCGGCATTGCAGCAGGAACTAGGCGATAACGGGCGGAACCGCTTTATCGGCGTGTTTCAGGTTTCGGTGTTCTATCCGAAGGACCGTGGCGAGGTCGCGGCGAGGGAGATCGCGGCAGATGTTGCCAATCACTTCAAGCGCGGGACGGTCATAAGCCACGATGGCTTGAGCATCCGCATTCTTCGGCCTCCGTTGGCCGGTTCCGGCTTTGTCGACGGGCCTTTCTTCCAGGTGCCGGTTTCGATCAACTATCAGGTGGACGCAGACAACCCATGATGAAAATGCAGGCTTTGCGCCGGTTTCGATTGGCGGACGGGGATGCGCTCGTCTGGATCGAAGCGGGGCAGGAATACACGGTCGCCAGCGAGGATGCGGCGATGTTTCACGAACTGACAGGGCGCGGGAAGCGCATCAAGGCGAAAGGCAAGTAAATGGCACAGTCTCACGGTTCCCGCCACGCAATCAGCTATGTGGCGGAAAGCACCTTCGGCACGACGCCGGGAAGCCCCACCATGCTGGAACTGCGCAACACAGGCACCACGCTTGCTGTGCGCAAGGACAACTACGTCAGCGAGGAAATCCGGTCGGACCGGCAGATTGTCGACCTTCGCCATGGCGTCAAGCGGGCGGATGGCGAGATCAACTTTGAACTGTCCTACGGGGCGTTCGATGACTGGCTTGAGGCGGCGCTGTTCAGCACGTGGAGCACCAATGTCCTCAAGGCTGGCACCACGTCAAAGTCCTTCACCGTCGAACGCCTGTTTACCGACATCAGCGAATACCAGCCGTTCACGGGCGTTATGGTCAACACCATGACGCTGGATATTCAGCCAAACGCGATGGTGACAGGTTCGTTTGGCGTGATCGGCACGGGCGCAATGACGCCTGCATCTTCCTCGCTTGGCTCGCCAACGGCGGCGGCAACCAATCCGCCCTTTGATGGCTTTACGGGGTCGATCACCGAAGGCGGTTCTGCTGCGAACATTACGAGCCTGTCGCTGGAACTGAACAACAACTTGCAGCCGACCTACGTGATTGGCTCCGACACAGCGCCGCAGATCATCTACGGGCAGTCTGTCCTTACCGGCACCGTAGAGGCATGGTTCGAGACGGAAGCCCTGTTGAACAAGTTCCTGAACGAGACGGAAAGCGCCATTGTCCTGACGCTGGAAGGCGCAAGCGGTGGGGATCTGGAAATCGACATTCCCCGGATCAAATACACAACGGGCGACCTGAACGTGCAGAGCGCGAATGACGGCATTCTCGTTTCTCTCGGCTTCCAGGCCATGCGGTCAAGTTCCGATGCCTCCAACATCGTTATCACAAGGACGCCTGCCTGATGGGTTTTGACCTTTCCGCCTTTGACGAAGGCAAGAAGAAGCAGGAAGAGGGCATCCCGGTTCCTATCAAGCACCCGGCGACGGGTGAGGAAACCGGGATTGTCATCACCGTGGCGTCCTACGAAAGCGAGCGGGTCAAGGCGGTCGCGCGAGAGATTGCGAACAGGGCGCTTGCAGATCAGAAGAAGAACAGCCGCAAGGTGGATACGGTCGAGGCCATCGAGGACCGGACATTTGCGATTGCGCTTGCTTCGATTGTCGGATGGTCCGGGCTGGAAAAGGACGGCAAGGAATTGCCGTTCACGCGGGACAACGCGCGGATGATTCTTGAAGCATATCCCTTCATCGCGGAACAGATCGACGCGGCGGCGCAGGATCGTGCGCTTTTTTTCGGGAACTGACCGCCGATCTATGTGAAGCGGTCAGGCTCTATGCGGAATGGGATACGCTGGACGAAAACGGCGTGTCCAAGCGAATGAAGATGGAGCACATCGGCCAAACTGTGCCGGTCGCAGATGTTCCGCTTGAAGCCTCGCACGTGTTGCACTGGTTCTATGAACTGGACGCTGCGCGGGGATCAAATGGCTTTGGGGCCAATCCTATCAGTTATCCAGATATTGCGGCGTGGCGGGAACTTACCGGCGCGGAGCCGCTGCCGTGGGAAGTCCGGGCATTGAAGGCCATGGATGCGGCATATCTGAACGAGTTTGCCAAGAGGAAGCCGAAGAATGGTTGATATTGCCACGCTCGGCATTGCCGTTGACAGCCGGGGCGCAGATCAGGGCGCAAGGAGCCTTGACAAGCTGACTGGTGCTGCAAAGCGGGCCGAAGCAGCAACTACGGGCGTTGCTGGTGCATCGTCGGCTGCTGCGGGCGCTTCCATGAAGGCGAAGGCGGCGACCACGGGCAATGCGTCGGCGGTGCAGATGCACACAACCCGCCTTGTAACGAACACTGGCGCGGTCAAGGCCAATAATGCCGCGCTGGTTGCCCATGCGGCCACGTCCAAGCAGGCGGCATTTCAGAACAGGATGCTGGCAATCCAGCTTGGTGACGTGGCGCAGTCCCTCGCCCTTGGCCTGTCTCCGATGCAGGTTCTCTTGCAGCAGGGGCCGCAAATTCAGGGCATGTATGGGTCGCTCGGCGAGACGATACGTGGCGTGACCGGGTTCATACTTCGCGGCGTGGCGGCACTCGCGGCATTTGCTGCTGCGGCTCCTGTTGCTGTCGCCGCGCTTGCTGGCCTCGGCCTTGGCGCGGCAAGCATCAAGCGCGACCTAGACGCAGCCGGGCATTCCGCCATCGGCTTTGCGGACATTGCCAAGGCAGCGTTTCAGGTGGTCTTGCAGGGCGTCAATTCCGTTCTCAAGCCCGCCATCGCTGGCCTGACATCATTCTTTGCCCCAATCTTCAACTGGATTGCCGAAAAGGCGAAATGGATCGGCAACACGGTCATCAACTCGTTCCGGGCGGCTTTCGAGGACGTGAAATTCGTCTGGAACCAAGCGCCGAACATCGTAGGCGCTGCGGCCATCGGCGCTTCCAATGCGGTCATTGCCGCGATTGAGAGCATGATCAATAAGGCCACGGGTCTGCTCGACACGCTGATCGGCAAGGTCAACAGCCTCGTCTCTGTCATCCCCGGCATGGACGGGATGCAGTTGCCGACCATCGGCAACGTCTCGATTGGCCGGATTGACAATCCCTATTCAGGGGCGCTTTCTGAAGCAGCAGCAGGACGCAATTCGCGCATCGCTGAAATCATGGGGTCCGATCCGCTCGGACAGTTTGGCGAGGCGGTGAAGGCGCAGGCTATTGCCAATTCGCTCAAGGAAGTCGAGACGGCGGCAGGCGGAGCGGGCAAGGCGCTTAAGGGCGCTGCTGACAAGGCAAAAGACGCATGGGACGGATTGCGCAAGGCGACCGATGAAACCTTGCAGAAGGTGCGGGACGCGACCAACTCGCTCGGCCAGTCCATCGGCGGCATTTTCAAGGGGCTGCTCGACAAGACGATGGACTGGAAGGATGCCGCGCTTGAGGCGCTGAAATCCGTCCTCACCTATCTCAACCAGATGAACCTTGCGAAAGGCGGTTCCGGGCTGTTCGGCGGCGGGTTCTTCCAGTCGCTCATTGGCGGGTTCCTGGGGCTGTCAGGCTTTGCCAAGGGCGGCGTATTCGGGCCGGGCGGCGTGACGGCATTTGCCCGTGGCGGCGTTGTCAATTCGCCGACCGTGTTTCCGTTCAAGAACGGCACGGGTCTGATGGGTGAAGCCGGGCCGGAAGCAATCATGCCGCTCAAGCGTGGTCCTAATGGCGCGCTCGGTGTGCAGGTCGCGGATGGCGGATCGCGTCGTCAGTCAGTAGCGGTGTCCGTGGGCGTCACCGTGGACAATGACGGCAACTTGAAAGCCTACGTGAAGAACGTGGCGCAGACGGAAGCTGCCACGGCTGCTGGCAAAGTCGGGCAGGCCATGCCGCTGGTCGCGCAGCAGACCATGCGTAATACCGACATGCGCCGCATTGCGCCGACGCAAAGGCTTGTTGGCTAATGAATAGGTCTAAAAATATGCGCGAGATTTCATCAATCCAAGAGCTTGAAGCATACGTTAGAGAGATTTCGCAACAAGAAGCCCAAAAGGCTATTGATCGCGTCAAAATGGCAATGCGCAACGTCGAAGTCCGGCGCATTGAACCGCAAAAGCGTAGTGTTGGCTAATGGCGACTTCGGCGGAATTGCTGGACCTGCTGTCGCGGCCTCACGTCGCGCAGAACTGGCTTGCTGAAATCCGCTACCCGGACGGCTGGCGCTACTACCATGACGGCTATGGCTCCATCGAGACGGGCGGCAAGACGTGGGAGGGAGTCAACGATCCGGCAGGCTCACAGATCGTCGCAATCGGGGCCATGCGGATGCCGAAATTCGGCCAGGCTCCATACGTTGATATCGTCATTGCGGCGGCCACGACCGAGTTTTTCCGGGCCTATTGGGTGGACCGTGGCTCATTCGAGGGCGCGGCCTGCAATATGTATTACCGGGTTGTGGACCAGGAGACGGGCGACGAACTGCTTGCGCCTCGCCTGATGTTCCCCGGCAAGTTGACGGCGGGCCGCATGAAGCGGGCTGGTCAGCATTACCGGACCTTGGCGTTCAAGGTGGTGGCAGTCACGGAAGGGCTGAACTTCCCGGCGACATTGGGCGACTGGTCGCCTGCCGGTCAACGGGCGCGCTATCCCGGTGACAAGGGTTTGGACTTCATGAAGTCGGATATCGTGGAGACGTGGCGATGATCGACGTTGACGCGATGATTGATCGTGACGTTGAGACCAACAAGGCCGTTCTGGCCTATGGCGAGCGGTTCACAGACGTTCCGGTGACGTGGGGGCTGGACGACTGCTCGATGTTCGCCGCGCAATGGGCTGCGGACCGGCTTGGCCGGGAGTTCGTGTTCCCGTCCTATGAGGGCGAGGACGAGGGCCGGGCGCTGATAGCATCGTATGGCGGGCTTGTGCCGGTATGGGATGCCGTGGCCGAAGCCAACGGCCTGTCCCGCGTTCATGGCCCGGTTCGTGCCGGTGATATCGGCGTCATTCACACGTTCGCGCATGGCGATGTTGGCTGCATCTTCATGAAATACGGGACGATGGTGATGATCCGGGCGACGACCGGCGTCCGCTTGATCGGCATTCGTGAAAAGCACGTTGCAGGGGCGTGGCGGGTCGAATGAAGACATTTAAAATCGCCCTTGCAGCGTCCTCGGCTTTGCTTTGGACGACCGTCGCCGCACATGCGATGCCGACGCTCACGTTTGCCATCGGTAGCCTTGTGCTGTCGGCTGGTTTGGCTGTTCCGGGAGGCACGGCCATTCTGTCCCTGTTCGGCGCGGCTTCGGCTGCGTCCATCGGATCGACCGTTCTAAGCCTTGCCATCACGGCGGCTTCCATCGCTGGGCAATTCCTGTCCAAGCCAAACCTACCAAGGCCGGAGGCGATCAAGAACACGGCGGCAGGCGAGACGGGGCCGGGACGCCATGCTTTCGGGCGCGTCATCCTCGGCTCGCGCATCGCCTATGGCCGCACCAGCGACAGGACGCTGCATCGCTTGGGCCTGATGTGCTTTGGCGAACTGGACGGCATTGAGGAATGGTATGTCAACGGCATCCCTGTTGTTGTCGAGACCGGGGGCGAGGTCTCGTCCCCGCCATGGGCCAAGCCGAATGGCTCATATCTCGAAATCAAGAACAAGGTGGGCGACGGCACGGAAACGGCGTGGGCTGACCTGATCAGTTTCTATCCGACCGAATGGACGAGCGACCACCGGGCGCGCGGTATTGCGCAGTTCTTGGCGCAGGCCAATTCTCCTGGCGTCCAGTCCGCGCGGTTTGCCAAGCGGTTTCAGCGTGGGTTTCCCCAGGTCACGGCATTGGCGCGCGTCGGGCAGTTCTATGACCCGCGCAGCACGACGACAAACTGGACGCTGAACAGCGCGCTTATTGCGCTGCACTATTTCCGGCAGGTGTCGGGATATTCGGATAGCCAGATTGACTTTGGCCGGTGTGGCGATGCGGCGGATTGGTGCGATGAAACGGTGTCTGTCCTTGGCGGGACTGATGCGCGCTCGCGCATTTCGGGCGGATGGGAAGGTGTCCTGAACACGGACAAGGTGCTTGCCATGCTCGAAGGCGGCGGGCTGCATGTCCGCACTGCTGACGATGGCCGCGCCTATTTCGAGGGCATTGAGGACAACCCGGACGCGGAACTGACGTTCCCGTGGGAGCATGTCCTTGAATGGGAAATGCAGGACGGGCCGGAGGGTGTGGAACGGCCCAACATCTGCCGGGTCAAGTATTTCAGCCCGGAAAGCCTCTACACCGTCGAGGAAATCCCCGGCGTTCCCGAACTGCCATGGGCGCGGGTTGAGGATGAAATCACCGCGAACGGCGAAAAGGAGCGGGTGATTGAACTGCCGTTCTGCTGCGACGCCAGCCAGGCGCAGAGGATTGCGCGGCGCATATTTCACATGGACCGTGCGCCGGTGTTGGTGATCAAAACCAGCCTCGCAGGCATCGCGCTTGACCGCCTCTATTGCGTCAACGTGGAGATTGACGGGCTGGGCGAAAATGGCGGCATTGGGACGCTGAAATGCATCCTGGACGATCTGGTCATCAATAACGGCGACGGGACGTGCGAGGCGGTTTTCCGGGTCATCCCGGACATTCTCAAGACGGCGTTCAACCCGGCGACGGACGAGGCACAAGCGCCGCCAACGGTCCTGCCGGGAACCTATGACAGCGAGGTAGCAACACCGGATGCACCGGACGCGGCAACCGTGGTGCAATATCCGATCTCCGGCGACTATGAAACGCGGGTGACGTTCGACGGCGTTGCAGGCGGGACAATCGCGGAGGCGGTCTACCAGACATATACGGACGGCGAACTGGATGCGCCGCAATCGCTCGCAGAGGCCGAAATCATCGACGGCGACACGGGCGCGGATGCGCGGTGGCTAGCCTACGAAACGGACCTTAACCTGCTTGGCGAGAAAGTCAGGTGGCGTGTGCGCCTGTTCGACGTGAACGAGGACGGTTCCAATCTGTCCGACGAGTTCATCGTGGCGAGCATGGCGACCGACAACACCGCACCATCGGCACCGACTGTCACGGCGACATACGTTTCCGGCAATTGGGACGTGGACTATACCGTCCCGCAGGAAATCCAGATCGTCGCCATCAAATTCCAGACCCGCCTTGGCGCTGGGTCTTGGAACGATGCCAGCACCATCGACGTTCGGCCAGGCGCAAGCGCAACCGGCATATCGGTCACGGCCGAGGGCGGAGCGCCGCCTTTCACAACCGAAATTCGCGCCGTCTGCCTGACCACGGACGGCACCGAGGGCACGGCATCCGCCGTATCATCACACTTCGAGAGCATCTAGCACATGGCACGACTGCTTTCATGGCAGGCGAGGGTCGCTCAAATGGCCCTCGCCAACGGACCTGCGTCTGCCGGGTCCGGCTCCAACACGCTGGCAAACGGATCGGAACAGACGTTCGCCGGGTTCAACACGGCATTGGCTTTCGAGATGACCTTGCCGCCCTCGCAGGGGCAGCGGTCGCGGTCCGAATACGGCTGGCTTCTTGCCCTGTTCAACGGCGCGAATGCCACCCGATACGAGTATCTGGACGGGCAGCGCATGACGGCGGCCGAGGCGAATGTGCCTGCCACAAGCGCGTGGTCCGGGGGCGGGGCATGGGCAGGCGGCGCGTGGGCTGTTGGCTACGGCACCGTTGCCCTGTCGGCCAATCTCGCCAAGGGCGCAACGACCGTCACGCTCGAAAACAGCCTTTGGGGCCATCGGCTTAACTACGGCGATGCCATCGGGTTTGGCCCGTCCTATTGGGGCTGCCATTTCGTCACAGGCGTCTATGGCAGCGGCGAATATCGCGTCTGGCCTCCAATCCGGGCGGCGCTCACGGCAGGCACTCACAGGGCCAATCTGCAACCGCGTCTCGCGCTCCGGGCCGTCCCCGGCTCTGTCAGTTACGGACAGTTCAATCCGGCCTATGCGGACGGGCGCAGCGCACGGCTGACCGAAGTTTTTCACGAATACGTCGAAACCTACTTTCAGGACAAGTGACCAATGGCGACCATCTTTACAAAGCTAGCCGCTGCCATCTTCGCTGATGTGTCGGCCATCGTGCCAACTGACCTTGAACTGTGGATGACGACCGCAGAGACAAAGTTTGACGAGATCGAAAACGGCGCGTCAACCAACATCGTGGACAGCACCGCTGCGCTGAAAGAGGTTGATACCGGCGACGTGTCCGTGGTGGTGGCCCGCATTTCCGGTGCCGCTGTCCCGTATGTGTGGGTTTCGACGGTGCCGATTGCCACCCACCAGAGCGACACGAACGAACTCTACTATGTCGCGCCGAACGCGGCGGCCGATGGCGCATGGGTGGCGCTGTTCGACAAGTCGGTTCCCCTGTCCATCGCAGGTGGCGGGCCAGAGGTTACGAACAACAATGCTGCGCTTGCCGCTGCGGCCAAGACGGCGAAGTTTCACGGCGGCAATCAGGTGCAGCTTCTGGACGATGCGCCCGTTACCACGGAGGTCCTGCTTGGCGACGTGGCCGACGCGACATTCGTGGGCAAGGAAGAACATGACATTACGGGCCTTTATTACAACCGGCCCAACCGGAAATGGGTGACACCGCAAAACCGGGGCAACCCGTATGCGTTCCTCGGCGGAGACGTGATCCCGTCCGAACATCTGCTGCGCCTGAACAGGGCTGCGGCGTGGAACGGGGAAATCAAGGTTGCCATCTTCGGGGACAGCCTCGGCACCTACCGGCCCGGCGACGGCTTCGGGCGGATGGACCTCAAGGTTGAAGCCTATCGTTCGGCACTGTCCAAGGCATTTCCCGGCGTCACCGTCACGCTCAACAATTTCAGCATCGGCGGCCAGACGTTCGACGACTGGGACAAGACCGGCACGGACCTTGCGGCGGCGGGCGTCACGCTGTCGGATTACCCGTGGTTCACGACTGCTGGCAACACGTGGATTTCCTATGTCGAGGCGTTCGCGCCGGATCTGGTCATTGTCGCCTTCGGCCAGAACAACGCCGGGACAAACCTGCTTGTCACCGAACTCAAGGACATTGCGGACGAGATCGAAAGCTGGACCACGGTTCCGTCCATCGTGTGGGAGACGACGCTTTCGCAGTCGGCGCAGTATTCCGGTTCGTCTACGGAAGATCGCATCAACCGGCTGGACGGCGTGGCGGGCCTGACGCGCTCCTATGCCCGCTATCGTAACCATGGCGTCATCG
This sequence comes from Zhengella sedimenti, assembly GCF_046506625.1. Classification (NCBI taxonomy): domain Bacteria; kingdom Pseudomonadati; phylum Pseudomonadota; class Alphaproteobacteria; order Hyphomicrobiales; family Notoacmeibacteraceae; genus Zhengella; species Zhengella sedimenti. The sequence continues at coordinate 6,812 of NZ_JBKFFP010000012.1, read as the reverse complement.
ACATGCACCGCATGGGATGCCTTGCGGTTTCCGGATTTGATCCGCGCTTGTCGGGCGAGTTCGGGCCGGGCGTGTCTCCGACACCAGCAGCGACGACGAACAGCACAGAAGCCGCGATGAACTGGCGCGTTGTTATTGAATACGACGCGTCGTCTTGGACAAACGGATCAGCAGATTATATCCGGGTGCGGACGGGAAGCGGCACGGGTGCTGATTACGTTCAGGTAAAGAAGCTGGCCGGTGGCACATGGCAAGTGCTTTGGAACGGCGGCTATTCTGGCGGCATTGTCAGCGACTTTGAAAACACGTCTTACACGGCGGCGACCTCATCAACGTCAAAGATTGTTTTTGAAGTCAATGACGACATGGTGACGGTTTACGACGATGACACGTCAACAGGTGCCGGCAAAGAGGCTATCTGGTCAGGGCCTGTCGTTCGTAATGGTGGGTTGACGGTGCCGTATGTAACCGTTTCCAGCCTGACGAATATCCCGCTTGACAGCGTGACATTCTACCATGGCCGTCCCCGTGTGGCGATCCCAACGATCAATGACAGCCTCATGTGGACGCCTCCAAGCAACACATGGAAGGGCATGACGACAATCAACCACCCGTCTGCCGTGGCATCGCCCTACATCTACCGGCTTGCTCTTGAGCAGATCAATTGGCGCACGGCGCTTGCCGACACGCGAACCATTGTTGGCAGCGGGACACCTGAAAGCAACGTCGCGGCACCTGTCGGCACGATGTATCTGCGCACCGACGGCGGGGCAGGGACAACCCTTTACGTCAAGGAAAGCGGCACCGGCAACACCGGCTGGGCCGCAATGTAATCCATCAACCTGTGAGGCAAAGACATGGCCGCTGGCACATTCACGCTCTATGACCACGTTGCCGAAATCATCGGCGACGGCTCCATTGATCTGGACAACGACACGTTCAAGATTGCGCTCGTCACGTCCAGTTACACGCCATCTGCGGCCCATACAACGTGGTCGCAGGTATCGTCCAACGAGGTGGCGGACGGCAACGGCTACACGACCGGCGGCGCATCGCTCGCAAGCGTGACATGGGCGCAGACTTCGGGCGCGGCCAAGTTCGACAGCAACGATCAGGTATGGACGGCCAGCGGCGGTTCCATCGCGGCACGGTATGCCGTCATCTATGACGACACGTCCGCCACGGACCTGCTTCTCGGCTATCTGCTGTTGGACACGACGCCTGCCGACCTGACGGCGACGGATGGCAACACGCTGACGGTCGGGCCGGATGCCTCAAACGGCTGGTTTACGCTCACCGTGAATGCGTGAGGCTGACCGATGGCGGATACCAAACTCACCGACCTGACAGCGGCGACGGACACCACGGGCGCGGTTGTCTATGGCGTCCAGGCTGGCACTGACAAACAGTTTGCTGCATCGCTGTTTGGTGGTGGGGGTTCATTCGATTTCCAGTTTGCCGGGGCGGGCGAATATATCCTGCCGACGCTCTTTTTTGGGTTTTCCAACGGCACGATTGTTCCGTCTGACAACCTGATCCAGTTTTATCCGTGCATCGGTTCGCTGACGGTTGATGCCATTTCCGTAGAGGTCACAACGGCAGCTACTGGCAATGCGCGCATGGGCATCTATTCGGCGGGCGCGGACGGACTGCCGGATGAGTTGCTGGCATCGTCGGCGGAAATCGACACGTCAACGACCGGCATCAAGGACGGGGCTTTGGGTAGCGACTATGCCCTGCCAAGCAAGTTCTGGCTTGCGGCTGTCAGCACGGGTGGTGCGACATTCCGCTCTTTTGCCTATACGACGATTTTCGGCGCGACGTTCGTAGGACAGGACAACCTCGGTAGCAGCTATTTCCCGATAGGCTACTGCGATGCGTCGTTTACCTATGGCGCGCTCCCGGCTGACACGTCTGCTCTGACAATCACGCGGCGGCAAGTCAACTACGGCAACAGGCGCGCCATCGGCCTGCGGGTGGCCTGATGGCTGACAGGCTCCTACTCAATGACGGATCAAGCCTGCTCCTGCTCAATGACGGTAGCAGCGCGCTCCTGCTGGAGGTGCAAGCGGCATCGGCTATCGCCACGGCTGGCACCCTCTCGCTTTCCGGCAATGTTGGAACGGCTGTTGCCACGGCCAATGTCGAGGCGCTGGCGACAGCAGGCCAGATCAGCGGGCAGGGCAGCGCGGGCATTGCGTCGACTACCGCCAACGTTTCAGCGTTCGCCACAAGTGCCGCTATTTCGGCAACAGGAAGCCAAGGAACGGCATCCGCTACGGCTGGCGTCTTTGCCTATGCGACGGTAGCAAGCGCGTCCTTGACCGGATCCACGGGGCAGGCAAGCGCGACGGCCAACGTCTCGGCTTTCGCCACGGCTGCGGCGGTCAGCATTTCAGGCCAAACCGGGACCGCGACGACAAGCGCCGATGTGTCAGCCATCGCCGTTTCCGGCTCGCTCACGCTGTCCGGTTCAACCGGCCTTGCGCAGGCATCCGCGAATGTCGAAGCTATCGCCACGGCTGGGCAGATCGGCGCACAGGGCGCGGCGGGGATTGCGGAGGCGACCGCGAATGTATGGGCCTATGCGGCGGCGGCGTCTGCCAGCCTGACGGGGACGCAGGGCGTTGCATCGGTGACTTCTGGCGTGTTGGCCTTTGCCGATCCTGGCACCGTTTCATTGTCCGGTTTGGCTGGTTCGGCATCGGTCACGGAAAACGTCTCTGCCTTTGCCACATCGGGCAGCCTTTCGCTGACGGGCAGCATTGGCGTTGCGTCCATCCAGATCGTCATTGACCCGGCAGAACTGCCCGTGACGGCCTCGCTAACGGCGGTCATCTCAACGACTGCGCTTGAGGCTGCAAACGCACCGCTTGCGCTTGCCTGCGACAACAGCGCCGATGCACTCACGGCCACGAACGGCCCGCTCGCCTTGGCCGCCGACAATTCCGCCATCCCCGTCACCATGAGGGACGCCGCATGATCACGCGCGACAAATTCGAGATGACCTATTTCAAGGGCGAGACGCTGCCGAAACGGTTTGACGTTGACGTGACCGTGGACGGCACGACTGCCGCGCTCGATGACGCGGCGACGGTGACAATGAAAATCGGGGGCGAGACTATCACGCTCACGAACGCTGGATCGGGCATCGTGACGCTCGATCCGACCGACCTAGCAGACCTGACGAACGGCGTATACGACGCCTATCTGATCGCCGATGAAGGCGACGGCTCATTCGTGCATTCGACCGGCAAAGTGACGGTCCGCACGCCCGCCTGATCCGACCCGAAAGGAAAGACCATGACCGACCGCAATTTCGCGCGGGCGCTCCCGCTCGTCCTGAAACATGAAGGTGGCTACGTGGATCACCCGAATGATCCGGGCGGCGCGACAAACAAAGGCGTCACGCTGGCGACCTTCCGCCGCTATGTGAAGGCCGACGGCACAAAAGCGGATCTGCGCGCTATCACCGACAAGCAGGTAGCGACCGTCTATTACCGGCACTACTGGAGCGCCGTAAATGCGCAAGCGCTACCGGCCGGTCTCGACTACGCGGTGTTCGATTTCGCGGTCAATTCCGGTCCGTCGCGGGCGGCGCAGTTCCTCCAGCGCGTTCTTGGCGTGACGGTTGACGGGCGCGTTGGGCCAAAGACCATCGAAGCGGCAGAAAAGGCGGACGCGCGCGCGACCATCAAGGCGCTGTGCGAAATGCGGCTGGCATGGCTCAAGCGCCTCAAGCATTGGCCGACCTTCGGGCGCGGGTGGACGCGCCGCGTCAATGACGTGGAGCGTGATGCTCTCGCCATGGTCGGCCGGCCTGCCGACATCAAGACGGTGGAAAAGACCATCGAGAAGCCGGTCGTTCCGCCTGCCGTGGAGGAAACGGTCAAGAAGAAAACCGGCTTCTGGGGCTGGCTGACCGGCCTTGGCGGTGGCGCTGGCGCTGGCGCGGCCGGGCTGCTCGGCGCGGACTGGCAGACCGTTGCCGTCCTGGCCGGCGCGGTCATCGTCTTGCTCGTCGTCATCGTGATTTTGCGCACGCGGATCGCGGCCGCCGTGCGCGAAATCTCCGATGCAGTCGGGGGTGAGTGATGCCTGACATGAGCGGCTTTGTCTGGTTCATATATTTCAGCGCCGGCGCTGCGCTGGCCCTGGTTGTCGGCATGATTTTCTTTGTAGCCGGGCTTTTTGTGGACATCGGCTCTACATACACGTTCGGCGCCATGGTGATCGCATGGATATTGGGGGTGGCCGCGTCGGCCGCGATTATCCGATGAGCACGCTTTCCCTCATCATCGCCATCGCCTTTGGCTTGTCCGCCTGGTTCACCGGCAAGAGCGCGCAGACAGCAAACCGGGCGTTCACCGCGTTCATCCTCGGCATCGTAGCGCTCATGTTCGTGGCGCTCTCGCTCGTCGCCGCTTTCGTGGGGGTGATCGCATGAGCCTGCTCAACCTCATCCCCGGCGTCTCGACGCTCAAACTGATCGGCGTCGGCATCGTCGCCGCGGGCCTCGCTTTCGGTGCCGGCTATCTCAAGGGCCGGTCAGACATGCGAGCCACGGCCCGCGCCGAAGCCATCAAAACAACCCTCGAACAATTGCAGGAAAGGAGCGCGACCGATGCGGAAATTGGCGACATGGACGATGCTGATTTGTGCCGTCTCATTGGCGGGGTGTTTCGCGACGGGCGGTGCGAGTGACGGGACCGGCTACAAGCGGTTGACGCCGAACGCGAGCACGCGAGCGCACATCATCGCCAACGACCTGCCGTTTGCGCGACAGGTCGCCGCCCATAACCGCCAATGCGCGAAGGACAAGGGCTGTTCGTGATGCACAACACGATGATAGCCGCGGCAGGCGCGGCGGGGGTGTGGCTTCTCGATCATCTGGCGACCATGGGCCATGTGCCGTTCTGGCTTGCATTGGCTGTTGCGGCCCCCCTTGCGTGGAAGTCGGGACGGGCGCTGCATAGAATTCTGGTGCGCGGTGATCCATGATGCAGCAAGACCTAATCTGGAAATGGACGCGGTTCGTCGTCGGCGTCATCATGTTCGCCGCGCTGATGGTGACGCATGTGATGTTCAAGGAATTGCACATCATCATCCTGTCCGCGCCGTTCGGACTTATGGGCTTCGACGCGCCCGACCTGATCCGGCAGTTCACCGGCCAGAGCGGAGAGCGCAAGAAATGAGGGTGAAGATCGCTAGCGGGGTCATCGCCTATTTGCTCGCCGTGGCCTCGTTCTCTGCCTATGGCGAATGGCAGGACTTCAAAGACCGGAAAGAACGGCTGCGCCAAGCCCGCGCTGAAATCTACGCGCCGGTCACTCAGGTGCAATGGCGCATAGACGGCGACAGGCTGCTGATCGTCGCCGCCGTCTCGCGCAAGCTGGAGCCGTGCACCGTGCGCGACGGTTCCCCGGTCACGCTGGTCGCCCGATGGAGCGAGGCAAGCAGCACGCGCTACAAATCGTATCCGGCGTTCTCGCCCGAAGGCGACATGATCGAGGGCGCACCGCTCATCTTGACCGGTGAGGAATTCCTGGTCGGCCCGTTCGTGATCGAGGACCGGCCGGCAATCCTGCGCCGCATCGAAAGCGTGTCTGTCCGGCTTCCGTGCTCGTTCGATGGCGGGGTGACGCGCACGGCGACAATTGGCCCGCTGGAGCGCCCGCGATGACCGAAACCATGACCGGGCACATCTGCCCGTTCCTCGGCTGGCACGACAACAAGCGATGCCCTGGCGAGGGCGGGCCGGGGTGTTGCCAACTCATCATCGACCAACTCGAAAGGGACGGCCATGCCTGTCACGCCCGCACAGATCCAGACGACGCTCACCAATCTCGAAACGCACCTGTCGAACGCCTGCAAGACGGCCGCGCAACTCAATAGCCAGTGCGAGGCCTACGTGGATGAAAATGACCTGACGTTCGGCGGCGTGGCCAAGGCGAGGGAAGCCGGCGGTGATGTGGCCGGCGCGCTCGGTATCGCGGCGCGGCGTCTCGCCGATCTCCATCAACTGCTGAACGGCATCGCGCCGCCCGGATTCGGCAAGTGAGAAACATCACCATGTTCGACAATCTCGACGCTGCCGTTGTCGCGGCCGTCGCCGTGATATGGGTCATGTCGCGCCAGTGGCAGCTTGTGTGGGCTGTCGTCGCGCTGGCGCTCTATCATCTGTGGGGCCGCTGGATTGTCTGGAATTCCGCCGATCCCGCGCTTGAACTTGCGGCATTGGCAACGGGCATCGGGTGGGCCTTCGTTTTCGGCCCGATTCTGTCCGTCTATGGGCGGTTGATCGGGTCGGTTTTCTTCACCATGGCCGTTGTCACCGCGCTGTGGTCTCCGTTTGGAATTCCGCTTGTCGGCAAGGGCGTCGGCTTCAATCTCTGGAATTTCCTTTCCCTTTGCCTCTACGCCGCATCCGCACTGACCATCATGGGGGTGCTGTCACATGCTAGACTATCTACCGCACGTCGCGCTCGTCGCGATTGACCTCGCCGGGCTTTATGTCCTGTGGCGGGTTCGCGGCAAGCCATTGCCGGCGCGGCTCGAATGGCTGCGCTCGTGGCCACTCACGCGCTGGATCTGTCATCGGCTGGAAATGCCGGTGATGTGATGGCGGTTCAAGTGAACCTGCCAACCGCTCCATAATTTCGGTTTACACTTTGAACAGGGCGCATTGAAAACATTGTGCTTTATGCTCATCCTGTTTCCATGGCAATATGTCTCAAGGCATTGAAAAGTAACAATTTACGATAGAACTCTTAATCAGCGGGTCGTAGGTTCGATCCCTACATCACCCACCA
>NZ_JBKFFP010000011.1:0-93380 GCF_046506625.1 Zhengella sedimenti | reverse complement strand
AAGAGAAGCTGCGCTTCGCCATCCGCGAAGGCGGCCGCACGGTGGGCGCCGGCATCGTCGCCTCCATCATCGAGTGACCATACGCTGCAAGGAATGACGGCGAGGCGGGTCGAAACCGCCCGCCTCCCGAAATGCCTTTTCAAGGATAAGACGCATGAACGGACAGAATATCCGCATCCGCCTCAAAGCGTTCGACCATCGCATTCTCGACGCTTCGACGCGCGAGATCGTGTCGACCGCCAAGCGTACCGGCGCGAATGTTCGCGGCCCCATTCCGCTGCCGACGCGGATTGAGAAGTTCACCGTGAACCGCGGTCCGCATATCGACAAGAAGAGCCGTGAGCAGTTTGAAATGCGCACGCACAAGCGGCTTCTCGACATCGTCGACCCGACCCCGCAGACCGTCGACGCTCTCATGAAGCTCGACCTGGCGGCCGGCGTCGATGTCGAGATCAAGCTGTAAGACAACGCTTGGGAAGGAATTGACCGATGCGTTCTGGTGTTATCGCACAAAAGATCGGGATGACCCGCGTCTACAATGGCGAGGGTGAGCATGTGCCCGTGACAGTTCTCCGCCTGGAGAACTGCCAGGTCGTGGCGCAGCGTACCGAAGAGAAGAACGGCTACACGGCCGTGCAGCTGGGCGTCGGCCTGGCCAAGGTGAAGAACACGTCCAAGGCGATGCGCGGCCATTTTGCCGCCGCTTCCGTGGAGCCGAAGGCCAAGGTGGCCGAGTTCCGCGTGACGCCGGAAAACCTGCTGGACGTGGGCGCCGAGATCACCGCCGAGCATTTCGTGCCCGGCCAGAAGGTGGACGTGACCGGCACCTCGATCGGCAAGGGCTTCCAGGGTGTCATGAAGCGCCACAATTTCGGTGGCGGCCGCGCGACCCATGGTAACTCCGTGTCGCACCGTTCGCATGGTTCGACCGGCCAGCGCCAGGACCCGGGCAAGGTGTTCAAGGGCAAGAAGATGGCCGGCCACATGGGTTCGGTCCGCGTGACGACCCAGAACGTGGAAGTCGTGTCGACCGACGCCGAGCGCGGGCTGATCCTGGTGCGCGGTGCCGTTCCCGGCTCCAAGGGCGCCTGGATCCTCGTGCGGGACGCCGTGAAGGCGCCGCTTCCGGAGAGCGCTCCGAAGCCGGCCGCCATCCGCGCCGCCAACAACGACGCCGCCGCCGCGCAGCCGGCTACCGAGGGAGCCGAATAATGGATCTCAAGATTACCACGCTCGCCGGCGCGGATGCCGGCAAGATCTCCGTCTCCGACGAGGTCTTCGGCCTGGAGCCGCGCGAGGACATCCTGCAGCGCGTCGTGCGCTGGCAGCTTGCCGCACGGCAGCAGGGCAGCCACAAGACCAAGGGCCGCGCCGAAATCTCCCGCACCGGCGCGAAGATGTACAAACAGAAGGGTACGGGCCGCGCCCGTCACTCGTCTGCCCGCGCCCCGCAGTTCCGCGGTGGCGGCAAGGCCCACGGTCCGGTCGTCCGCAGCCATGCGCATGACCTGCCCAAGAAGGTCCGCGCCCTCGGCCTGAAGCATGCGCTTTCGGCAAAGGCAAAGGCATCCGAGCTGATCGTCATCGACGACATGGCTTCCACGGACGGCAAGACGAAGGCGCTGGTCGCCCAGTTCGCCAGCCTTGGCCTCGCCAATGCGCTGCTGATCGGCGGCTCCGAACTGGACCAGAACTTCAAGCGCGCGGTTTCGAACATCCCGAACATCGACGTGCTGCCGGTCCAGGGCATCAACGTCTATGACATCCTGCGCCGCGGCAAGCTCGTGCTGTCGAAGGCGGCCGTCGAAGCTCTGGAGGAGCGGTTCAAATGACCGATATTCGTCACTATGACGTGATCGTCTCTCCGGTGATCACCGAGAAGTCGACCACGGCGTCCGAAAACAACCAGGTTGTCTTCAACGTCGCCAAGTCGGCCAACAAGACCGAGATCAAGGCCGCTGTCGAAGCGCTGTTCGGCGTCAAGGTCAAGGCGGTCAACACGCTCGTCCGCAAGGGCAAGGTCAAGCGTTTCCGCGGCGTCGCCGGGCGTCAGTCCGACGTCAAGAAGGCCGTCGTGACGCTTGCCGAAGGCCAGTCGATCGACGTCACGACCGGTCTCTGAGGCCAGGCTAAGGAAGAGAAGAGATGGCACTCAAGAAGTTCAAACCGACAACGCCGAGCCAGCGCCAGCTGGTCATCGTCGACCGTTCGGGCCTGCACAAGGGCAAGCCGGTCAAGGGTCTCACCGAGGGCCTGTCGCAGAAGGGCGGCCGCAACAACCTGGGCCGGGTCACCGCGCGCTACCAGGGTGGCGGTCACAAGCGCACCTACCGCATCATCGACTTCAAGCGTCGCAAGTTCGACGTGGTCGGCACGGTGGAGCGTCTGGAATACGACCCGAACCGCACCGCCTTCATCGCGCTGATCCGTTATGCCGATGACGAGCTGTCCTACATCCTGGCGCCGCAGCGCCTGGCCGCCGGCGACAAGGTCATTGCCTCCGAGAAGGCCGTGGACGTCAAGCCGGGCAACACGATGCCGCTGGGCGCGATGCCGGTCGGCACCATCGTCCACAATGTGGAGATGAAGCCGGGCAAGGGTGGCCAGATCGCCCGTTCCGCCGGTGCCTATGCCCAGCTCGTCGGCCGCGATGCCGGCATGGCGATCCTGCGCCTGAACTCGGGCGAGCAGCGCCTGGTGCACGGCACCTGCCTGGCCACGGTCGGCGCGGTGTCCAACCCGGACCACGCCAACATCAACCTCGGCAAGGCCGGCCGTTCGCGCTGGCTCGGCAAGCGCCCGCATGTTCGCGGCGTCGTCATGAACCCGGTCGACCATCCGCACGGCGGTGGTGAAGGCCGCACCTCGGGCGGCCGTCATCCGGTCACGCCGTGGGGCAAGCCGACCAAGGGCAAGAAGACACGCTCCAACAAGGCGACCGACAAGTTCATCATGCGCTCGCGTCACGCGCGCAAGAAGTAAGAGAGGACATTTCATTGACCCGTTCAGTCTGGAAAGGTCCGTTCGTTGACGGCTATCTGCTCAAGAAGGCCGACAAGGTCCGCGAAGGCGGCCGCAACGAGGTGATCAAGATCTGGAGCCGCCGCTCCACCATCCTGCCGCAGTTCGTCGGTCTGACCTTCGGCGTCTACAACGGCCAGAAGCACGTGCCGGTTTCCGTGTCGGAAGACATGGTCGGCCACAAGTTCGGTGAGTTCGCCCCGTCCCGTACCTATTACGGTCATGGCGCGGACAAGAAGGCGAAGAGGAAGTAATCATGGGCAAGGCCAAAGCTCCCCGCCGTCTTGCTGACAACGAGGCCCGTGCGGTTACCCGCACGATCCGTGTCAGCCCGCAGAAGCTGAACCTGGTTGCCGCCATGATCCGCGGCAAGAAGGCGTCTGCTGCACTCGCCGACCTGGAATTCTCGCGCAAGCGCATCGCCGGCACCGTCCGCAAGACGCTGGAATCGGCGATCGCCAACGCGGAAAACAACCACGACCTCGACGTCGACGCGCTGATCGTGGCGGAAGCCTATGTCGGCAAGTCGATCGTCATGAAGCGCTTCCATGCCCGTGGCCGCGGCCGCGCCAGCCGCATCGAGAAGCCGTTCTCGCACCTGACGATCGTCGTGCGCGAAGTCGAAGAGAAAGGGGAGGCCGCCTGATGGGCCACAAAGTCAATCCGATCGGCCTGCGCCTCGGCATCAACCGCACGTGGGACTCCCGCTGGTATGCCAATACCGGCGAGTACGGCAAGCTGCTGCACGAGGACATCAAGATCCGCGAGTATCTTGAGAGCGAACTCAAGCAGGCCGCTGTCTCCAAGGTGGTGATCGAGCGTCCGCACAAGAAGTGCCGCGTGACCATACACGCCGCGCGTCCGGGCCTGATCATCGGCAAGAAGGGCGCCGACATCGAGAAGCTGCGCCGCAAGCTGTCGCAGATGACGAATTCGGAAGTGCACCTGAACATCGTCGAGGTGCGCAAGCCGGAGACCGACGCGACCCTGGTCGCGCAGTCCATCGCGCAGCAGCTTGAGCGCCGCGTCGCGTTCCGCCGCGCCATGAAGCGCGCCGTCCAGTCGGCCATGCGCCTCGGTGCCGAGGGTATCCGCATCAACTGCGCGGGCCGTCTCGGCGGCGCCGAGATCGCGCGCACCGAATGGTACCGCGAGGGCCGCGTTCCGCTGCACACGCTGCGCGCCGACATCGATTACGGCTTTGCCGAGGCCGAGACGGCTTACGGCATCTGCGGCATCAAGGTCTGGGTCTTCAAGGGCGAAATCCTTGAGCACGATCCGCTGGCCTCCGAGCGCCGCGCCGTGGAAGGCGACAACCAGGGCGGCCGCCGCCGCGAAAATGCGTAAGCTTCGGGCTTGCGAAATTGAGGATTTGGAGTAGAGAACGATGCTGCAGCCCAAGCGCACAAAGTTCCGCAAGCAGTTCAAGGGACGCATCCACGGCACCGCCAAGGGTGGAACGGACCTGAACTTCGGTTCCTTCGGCCTGAAGGCCCTGGAGCCGGAGCGCGTCACGGCCCGCCAGATCGAGGCGGCCCGCCGCGCGATCACGCGTCACATGAAGCGTGCCGGCCGTGTCTGGATCCGGATTTTCCCGGATGTGCCGGTGACGTCGAAGCCGACCGAGGTGCGCATGGGTAAGGGCAAGGGCTCGGTCGATTACTGGGCCTGCCGCGTGAAGCCCGGCCGCATCATGTTCGAGATCGACGGCGTGAACGAAGAAATCGCGCGTGAAGCGCTGCGTCTGGGCGCTGCCAAGCTGCCGATCAAGACGCGCTTCATCCAGCGCATTGCCGAGTAGGAAAGGTCAAGGCCATGAAAGCCGCAGACGTTCGGGCCCTGAGCCCCGACCAGCTGAACGAGGAGCTGGCCAAGCTGAAGAAAGAGCAGTTCAACCTGCGCTTCCAGAAGGCGACCGGCCAGCTCGAGAAAACCGACCGCGTGAAGGAAGTCCGCCGCGACATCGCACGCATCAAGACCATTGCCCGCCAGAAGGCGGCGGATAACAAGGCGTAAGGGGTACAACCATGCCGAAGCGCATTCTGCAGGGCACCGTCGTCTCCGACAAGAACGACAAGACCGTCGTGGTCCGGGTCGAGCGCCGCTTTGCTCATCCGCTGTTCAAGAAGACGGTGCGTCAGTCCAAGAAGTACAAGGCCCATGACGAGGCCAATGCCTGCAAGGTGGGCGACACGGTCTTCATCCAGGAATCAGCTCCGATTTCCAAGGACAAGCGCTGGGTCGTCGTTTCCGGCGACCAGGCGTAACCCAATCATGCATGCCGGGGTCGCGCCGACGCTCCCGGACCAGAAGAAAAAAGGCGGTCAGTCATGATTCAGATGCAAACAAACCTCGACGTCGCGGACAATTCCGGCGCGCGTCGTGTCATGTGCATCAAGGTGCTGGGCGGTTCCAAGCGCAAGTATGCTTCGGTTGGCGACATCATCGTCGTCTCGATCAAGGAAGCCATTCCGCGCGGCCGCGTCAAGAAGGGCGATGTGATGAAGGCGGTCGTCGTGCGCACGGCCAAGGACATCCGCCGGCCCGACGGTCAGGTGATCCGGTTCGACAAGAACGCGGCTGTCCTGATCGACAACAAGAAAGAGCCGATCGGAACGCGTATCTTCGGCCCCGTGCCGCGCGAACTGCGCGCCAAGAACCACATGAAGATCATTTCCCTCGCTCCGGAAGTGCTCTGAGGAGACAGCACCAATGCAGAAGATTCGCAAAGGCGACAAGGTCGTCGTGCTGGCTGGCAAGGACAAGGGCCGTTCGGGCGAAGTCCTCAAGGTCATGCCTAAGGAAAACAAGGCGCTCGTGCGCGGCATCAACCTGATCCGCCGCCACCAGCGCCAGACGCAGACCCAGGAAGGCGGCATCATCACCAAGGAAGCGGGCATCGACCTGTCGAACCTGGCGGTGGCCGATCCGAAGGACGGCAAGGCGACCCGCGTCGGCTTCGAGGTCCGTGACGGCAAGAAGGTCCGCGTGGCCAAGCGTTCGGGAGAAGTGATCAATGGCTGACAAGTACGAGCCGCGCCTCAAGACGCTTTACAACACCAAGATCCGCGACACCATGCGTGAACAGTTCGGCTATGCCAACGTCATGCAGATCCCGCGCGTCGAAAAGATCGTGCTGAACATGGGTGTCGGCGAAGCCACCGGCGATTCCAAGAAGCCCTCCGTGGCCGCGGAAGACCTGGCGCAGATCGCCGGCCAGAAGCCGGTCATCACGCGGGCCCGCAACTCCATCGCGGGCTTCAAGGTGCGCGAAGGCATGCCGATCGGCGCCAAGGTGACGCTGCGCAAGGAGCGCATGTATGAATTCATGGATCGCCTGGTCAACATCGCGCTGCCGCGCGTTCGCGACTTCCGCGGCCTGAACCCGAAGAGCTTTGACGGCCGTGGCAACTTCGCCATGGGCATCAAGGAGCACATCGTGTTCCCGGAGATCAACTACGACAAGGTCGATCAGATCTGGGGCATGGACATCATCGTTTGTACGACTGCCAAGTCGGATGACGAGGCCCGGGCGCTGCTCAAGGCCTTCAACTTCCCCTTCCGGCAGTAACGGCTCGCGAAAAGGACAATATACATGGCTAAAGTCAGTGCGACCGAAAAGAACAAGCACCGCAAGGAGCTTGTCGATCGCTATGCCAAGAAGCGCGCCGCGCTGAAGGCGATCATCATGGACCGCTCCAAGCCGATGGACGAGCGTTTCCGTGCACAGCTCAAGCTCAACGAGTTGCCGCGCAATTCGGCCAAGAACCGCCTGCGCAACCGTTGCGAGGTTTCCGGCCGTCCGCGCGCCTACTACCGCAAGCTCAAGATGTCGCGTATCGCGCTTCGCGAGCTGGGTTCCCTGGGCAAGATCCCGGGCCTGGTCAAGTCGAGCTGGTAAGGAAGGATAGATATCATGTCCATGAGTGATCCTCTCGGCGATATGCTGACCCGCATCCGTAATGCCGTCGGCCGCAAGAAGACCAAGGTCTCGACGCCGGCCTCGAAGCTGCGGGCACGCGTTCTCGACGTCCTCAAGTCCGAGGGCTACATCCGCGACTACACCACCGTCGATTTCGGCGATGGCAAGTCCGAGATCGAAATCGAGCTGAAATACTACGAAGGCGCGCCGGTGATCCGCGAGATCGCCCGTGTGTCCAAGCCCGGCCGCCGCGTCTACGTGTCGGTCAAGTCGATCCCGCAGGTGGCCAATGGCCTGGGCATCGCGATCCTGTCGACGCCGAAGGGCGTGATGGCCGATCATGAAGCCCGCGAGCAGAATGTCGGCGGAGAGCTTCTCTGCCAGATCTTCTGATCGGCGCAACCGAGACAAAGGCGAGGATAAGACAATGTCCCGTATTGGCAAAAAGCCCGTTCCGGTGCCGGCCGGCGTGACGGCCACGGTTGATGGCCAGACCGTCACGGCGAAGGGTCCGAAGGGCGAACTGACGTTCGTCGTCAACAACGAGGTCCTGGTGAAGATGGAAGACGGCGCGATCGCCGTCGATCCCGTGGACGAGAGCAAGGATGCGCGTTCGAAGTGGGGCATGTCCCGCACGATGATCGCCAACATCCTGACCGGCGTGAAGGACGGTTTCGAGAAGAAACTCGAGATCAGCGGCGTCGGCTACCGCGCCGCCATGCAGGGCAAGAACCTGCAGCTTTCGCTGGGTTTTTCCCATGAGGTCGTCTACCAGACGCCCGACACCGTGACCATCGCGGTGCCGAAGCCGACCGAAATCGTCGTGTCCGGCATCGACAAGCAGGTCGTCGGTCAGGTCGCTGCGGAGATCCGGGAATACCGTGGCCCCGAGCCCTACAAGGGCAAGGGCGTCAAGTATGCCGGCGAACGCATCGTCCGCAAGGAAGGCAAGAAGAAGTAAGGAGCGGCCGTCATGGCTTCGAAAGTTGCGACCCAGCGCCGGGCATCCCGCATCCGCCGCAAGATCAAGGCGGTATCCAGCGGGCGTCCGCGCCTGTCGGTCTACCGTTCGTCCAAGAACATCTATGTCCAGATCATCGACGACGCCAACGGCCGTACCGTTGCCGCCGCCTCGACCTTGGACAAGGATCTCAAGGGCAAGCTGAAGACCGGCGCCGACACGGCCGCTGCCGTGGAAGTCGGCAAGCTGGTGGCGGCGCGTGCCAAGGAGGCCGGTGTCACCGAAGTGGTGTTCGATCGCGGGCCCTACATCTATCACGGCCGCGTCAAGGCGCTCGCCGATGCGGCCCGCGAGGGCGGCCTGGCGTTCTGACCAGGTGCAAACAAGGTCTTGAGGCCGGCCGCGAGCCCGTGTAAGGGACGGCCGGCCTTCGGGCGTTTTATGTCAACCCGTGCTACCGGAAAAGAAAAAGGAACCAGGATATGGCACAGAACCGCAGGGACGATCGCCGCGAGCGTGAAGAGCGCGACAGCGAATTCGTCGACAAGCTTGTCCACATCAATCGCGTCGCCAAGGTCGTCAAGGGCGGCCGCCGCTTCGGCTTTGCCGCGCTCGTCGTCGTCGGCGACCAGAAGGGCCGCGTGGGCTTCGGCCACGGCAAGGCCCGCGAAGTGCCGGAGGCGATCCGCAAGGCCACCGAGGCGGCCAAGCGCGACATGATCTTCGTCCCGCTGCGGTCCGGCCGTACGCTGCACCACGACGTGGCCGGGCGCCATGGCGCCGGCAAGGTCCTGCTGCGCGCCGCCAAGCCCGGTACCGGCATCATCGCCGGTGGTCCGATGCGCGCCGTGTTCGAGACGCTGGGCGTCCAGGACGTGGTTGCCAAGTCGCTCGGCACCTCCAACCCCTACAACATGGTTCGCGCCACCTTCGACGCGCTGAAGCACCAGCTTCATCCGAAGGACGTGGCCGCCCAGCGTGGCATCAAGTATGCCACCTTGCAGGCGCGCCGCCATGAAACGGTTGGTGGCGAGGAATAATCCCGCCGGCAGATGTCGTCAGCGCCGCAATCGCAGGGCGCTCCATTGATTGGGAATGAGAAAATGGCTGAGAAGAAAACGGGCAAGACGGTGACCGTCGAACAGACCGGAAGCCCCATCCGCCGTCCCGCCGACCAGCGCGCCACGCTCGTCGGCCTGGGACTGAACAAGATGCATCGCCGCAGCACGCTGGAAGACACTCCGGCCGTCCGCGGCATGATCGCCAAAGTCGCGCATCTCGTGCGCGTCGTCGACGAAGCCTGAGAGCGGCAGGGAGCACGATTATGAAACTCAATGAACTTCGTGATGCCGAAGGCGCGACCCATTCGCGCAAGCGCGTCGGCCGGGGCATCGGTTCCGGCAAGGGCAAGACCGGCGGCCGCGGCGTGAAGGGCCAGAAGTCCCGTTCGGGCGTTGCCGTGAACGGTTTCGAGGGCGGCCAGATGCCGATCTACCGCCGTCTGCCGAAGCGTGGCTTCAAGAACATCTTCGGCAAGGACCTCAACATCGTGTCGGTCGGCCGCCTGCAGGCTGCCGTCGATGCGGGCAAGCTGGATGCCGGCGCAACCGTCGACGCGGCCGCCCTTGTGGCTGCCGGTGTGATCCGCCGGGTCAAGGACGGCGTCCGCATCCTCGGTGACGGCGAACTTTCCGCCAAGCTGACGATCACGGCGGCTGGTGCCTCCAGGTCGGCGGTCGAAAAGATCGAGAAGGCGGGCGGTTCGGTTGCCGTCCCGGCCAAGGAAAGCGCTGAATAAGCGCGGATGTGACAGCGGCGGCTCCGGCCGCCGCTTGCATCTTTGCCAGCCGGGGCCTATCTCGTGTCCTCGGCCTTATTCGGGCGATCGCAATACCTGCCTGATCCGGTGGCCCGGCGACCAGCATCAAGCCTCATTCGCCAGGGCCGCACACTAGCGGAGATCGATACATGGCGTCGGCTGCTGAACAACTGGCATCCAATCTGAATTTTTCCGCCTTTGCGAAGGCCGAGGATCTCAAGAAGAGAATCTGGTTCACGCTCGGCGCGCTGCTGGTTTACCGGCTCGGCACCTACATTCCCATTCCCGGCATCGACCCGGATGCCTTCGCGCAGGCGTTCGAACAGCAGAGCCGCGGTGTGCTCGGCATGTTCAACATGTTTGCCGGCGGCGCCGTGGAGCGCATGGCGATCTTCGCGCTCGGCATCATGCCCTACATTTCCGCCTCCATCATCATGCAGCTGATGACGTCGGTCGTGCCGACGCTCGAACAGCTGAAGAAGGAGGGCGAGCAGGGCCGCAAGATCATCAACCAGTACACCCGTTACGGTACCGTTCTGCTGGCGACCGTGCAGGCCTACGGCATCGCTGTCGGGCTTGAAGGCGGGGCAGGCATCGTTACCGATCCGGGCTGGTTCTTCCGCATTTCCGCCGTGATCACGCTGGTCGGCGGCACGATGTTCCTGATGTGGCTCGGCGAGCAGATCACCGCGCGCGGCATCGGCAACGGCATTTCGCTGATCATCTTCGCCGGCATCGTCGCGGGCCTGCCTTCCGCGATCACCGGAACGCTGGAACTGGGCCGCACCGGCGCGCTGTCGACGGGCATCATTCTCGCCATCATCGCGCTGGCGATCATCGTCATCGCCGTGATCGTGTTCTTCGAGCGTGCCCAGCGGCGCCTGCTGATCCAGTACCCGAAACGTCAGGTCGGCAACCGGATGTTCCAGGGCGACACGTCGCACCTGCCGCTGAAGCTGAACACGGCCGGCGTCATTCCGCCGATCTTCGCGTCGTCGCTGTTGCTGCTGCCCGCCACCATTGCAGGCTTCTCCAGCAATACCGACATGCCGGCATGGGCGTCCACGATCCTGGCGGCGCTCGGTCACGGCCAGCCCATCTACATGGCGCTTTATGCCGCGCTGATCATGTTCTTCGCCTTCTTCTACACGGCGATCGTGTTCAACCCGAAGGACACGGCCGACCAGCTCAAGAAGCATTCCGGTTTCATTCCGGGCTACCGGCCCGGCGAGCGGACCGCCGAATACATCGATTATGTCCTGACCCGGATCACGCTTGTCGGCGCGATCTACCTGGTTCTGGTGTGTCTCTTACCCGAATTTCTAATTTCGGCGACCGGCGTTCCGTTCTATCTCGGCGGAACATCCCTGCTGATCGTCGTCAGCGTCACGCTTGACACGGTCGCGCAGGTCCAGGGTCACCTGATCGCCCACCAGTATGAGGGGCTGATCAAGAAATCCAAGCTGAGAGGGGGAAAGAGGGGACGATGAGACTGATACTGCTGGGACCGCCCGGAGCGGGAAAGGGCACCCAGGCCACGCGCCTGGTCGAAAAACACGGCATTCCCCAGCTCTCCACAGGGGACATGCTGCGGGCCGCCGTGAAGGCGGAAACCGAGGTGGGGCTGAAGGCCAAGGCCGTGATGGATGCCGGTGAGCTGGTGTCCGACGCGATCGTCAATGCCATCGTCTCGGAGCGGATCGACGCGCCCGACTGCGCCAACGGCTTCATCCTCGACGGCTATCCGCGCACGCTGGCCCAGGCCGATGCCGTGGAGGAGATGCTGTCATCCAAGGGCATGAAGCTCGACGCCGTGATCGAACTGGTTGTCGACGACAAGGCCCTTGTGGGGCGCATCGTGAAGCGCGCCGAAGACGCCAAGGCCGCCGGGGAGCCTGTCCGCAAGGATGACAACCCGGAGGTCTTCGACGAGCGCCTGCGCGAATACTACAAGAAGACCGCGCCGCTGACCGGCTATTATCATGCCAAGGGCATGCGGCGGACCGTTGACGGGATGGACTCCATCGACGGTGTCACGGCGCAGATCGAAGACGTACTCGCCTCGCTTTGACCGGCGAGTACTGATGCCCGTTTTCAAGGGTTGACGAATACGCCGACCCGTGGCATAGCGGCGCGTCTCATGGACAGAATGGATCAAGCCGCCCTTCAAGGGCGGTTTGTTCATTGAACCGCCCGCATGGGCCGGCCTCCACCGGACGCGGGTCTAGATCATCAGGCGCCGGCATGGCCGGCCGACATGGAGTGAAAGAAGATGGCACGTATTGCCGGTGTGAACATTCCGACCAACAAGCGCGTCGTGATCGCGCTGCAGTATATCCACGGGATCGGTCCGAAGTTCGCCCAGGAAATCATCGAGAAGTGCAACATCCCGGCCGCGCGCCGCGTGCACGAACTGACCGACGCGGAAGTGCTTCAGGTTCGCGAGACCATCGACCGCGATTACCGGGTCGAGGGCGACCTGCGCCGCGAAGTCCAGCTCAACATCAAGCGCCTGATGGACCTTGGCTGCTATCGCGGCCTGCGTCACCGGCGCGGCCTGCCGGTCCGTGGCCAGCGCACGCATACCAATGCGCGCACCCGCAAGGGTCCGGCCAAGGCGATTGCCGGCAAGAAGAAGTAATCCGGAGCCGAACGCGGGAAGCGGCTGGCGCAACGGGTTCGCCCCGGCCGCCGCTTTGCCGGTTTCGGTTCCAGGTGTAGCCGCCGGCGTTACGGCGGTGTTGATATCGTAACGAAAGGAAGACCATGGCCAAGGAAGCCGCTCGTGTTCGCCGCCGCGAACGCAAGAACATCTCGTCGGGCGTCGCCCACGTCAACTCCACCTTCAACAACACGATGATCACGATCACCGATGCCCAAGGCAACGCGATCGCCTGGTCATCGGCCGGTGCGCAGGGCTTCAAGGGTTCGCGCAAGTCGACCCCCTTCGCTGCCCAGGTCGCGGCGGAAGATTGCGCCAAGAAGGCGGCCGAGCACGGCATGAAGATGCTGGAAGTGGAAGTGCGCGGTCCGGGATCCGGCCGTGAGTCGGCCCTGCGCGCGCTGCAGGCCGCCGGTTTCACGATCACCTCGATCCGTGACGTCACGCCGATCCCGCACAACGGTTGCCGCCCGCGCAAGAAGCGCCGCGTCTGACGCGGCCCTTTTGTCACCTTCCGCATGAACGGTTTCGTCCGGTCCTCTGCGGTTTCCATGTCGCCCCGCACGATTGGATGGTGCGGGAGCACCGGAAGGACAAGTCCACATGATCCAGAAGAACTGGCAAGAACTGATCAAGCCCAACGGCGTGGAATTCACGTCGAAGAAGGGCAACCTGACGACGCTTGTCGCGGAGCCGCTGGAACGCGGTTTCGGCCTGACGCTCGGCAACGCGCTGCGCCGCGTGCTGCTGTCCTCGCTGCGCGGTGCCGCCGTGACGGCGGTGCAGATCGATGGCGTCCTGCATGAATTCTCCTCGATCGCCGGCGTGCGCGAGGACGTGACCGACATCGTGCTCAACATCAAGGAAATCGCCATCCGCATGGAAGGCGAGGGCCCGAAGCGGATGGTCGTGCGCAAGCAGGGTCCGGGCATTGTGACGGCAGGCGACATCCAGACGGTCGGCGACGTTGAAATCCTTAACCCCGACCACGTGCTGTGCACGCTGGACCAGGGCGCGGAAATCCGCATGGAGTTCACCGTCAATACCGGCAAGGGCTATGTCCCGGCCGAGCGCAACCGTTCCGAGGATTCACCCATCGGCCTCATCCCGGTCGACAGCCTGTATTCCCCGGTGCGCAAGTGCTCCTACAAGGTCGAGAACACCCGCGAGGGCCAGGTGCTCGACTATGACAAGCTGACCATGACGATCGAGACGGACGGTTCGATCTCCGGCGAGGACGCGGTAGCCTATGCGGCACGCATCCTGCAGGACCAGCTTTCGATCTTCGTCAATTTCGACGAGCCGCAGAAGGACCAGCCGGCCGAGCAGGTCACGGAGCTTGCCTTCAACCCTGCGCTCCTGAAGAAGGTGGACGAACTGGAACTGTCCGTCCGTTCGGCCAACTGCCTGAAGAACGACAACATCGTCTATATCGGCGACCTGATCCAGAAGACCGAGGCGGAAATGCTGCGCACGCCGAATTTCGGCCGCAAGTCGCTCAACGAGATCAAGGAAGTGCTTGCGTCGATGGGCCTGCATCTGGGCATGGAAGTGCCGGACTGGCCGCCGGACAACATCGAGGACCTCGCCAAGCGCTACGAGGACCAGTACTGAGACATGGCTGCCGGGGCTTTCCCGGCAGTTCCTCCATCGCATGACCAACAGGGCCGCGTTCTCAAGACCTAGGGCGCGGACATACTTCAAGGAGAAGGCAAATGAGACACGGCAACGCCAACCGCAAGCTGAACCGCACCCACAGCCACCGCAAGGCGATGTTCGCCAACATGGCGGCGAGCCTCATCGAGCATGAGCAGATCGTCACGACCCTGCCCAAGGCGAAGGAACTGCGCTCCATCGTCGACAAGCTGATCACGCTCGGCAAGCGTGGCGACCTTCATGCCCGCCGCCAGGCGATTTCCCGCATCCGCGACGTGCAGCAGGTCAAGAAGCTGTTCGACGTGCTCGGCCCGCGCTACCAGGAGCGCAATGGCGGCTACACCCGCGTGCTGAAGGCGGGTTTCCGGCATGGCGACAACGCGCCGATGGCGGTCATCGAACTCGTTGACCGCGACGTCGACGCCAAGGGCGCGGCCGACCGTGCCCGTGTGGAAGCCGAAGCGGCTGCCGAGGGCGAGGAAGCCTGATCGCTTCCGTCCTGCCGGGACCAGACCAGGGCCGCTCCGGAAACGGGGCGGCCTTTTTGCATGGTGCAATCGTGTCCGCGCCAATGTGCGGCAATTTTTCCCCGTTGCCGCTTCGTCCTCAAATGGTCGAAGTGGCATGCAAGACTTGTTAGGGTCCGAATCAGGGGATCGGGGACATTCAAGAGGGAGTATCAAGGGATGGCGCGTTTGTTTTCCGGTGTGCTGGCTGGCCTGCTCGCCCTTGTCCTGACGGCTGCGGCATCGCATGCGCAAGGCGAGGGCGGGATGCGTGACCTGCTTGGCGAGTTGCTGCGCGGCACGCAGCAGGAACAGGGAGCGGCTGGACAGGCCGCGACCGCGGATAGTGGCAAGCGTGTGCCCTTCGGGCGCCGCGAGATGGAACTGTCCTTCGCGCCGCTGGTGAAGCGAACCGCACCGGCGGTGGTCAACGTCTATGCAAAGTCCGAGGTGCGCCAGCCCGTATCCCCCTTCGCGGGCGATCCCTTCTTCGAACAGTTCTTCGGCGGCGGCAGGCCTGCGCGCCCGCGTGTGCAGCAATCGCTTGGCTCCGGCGTGATCGTCGATGCCGCGGGCCTTGTCGTCACCAATTATCACGTCATCCGCGGCGGCGACGAGGTGAAGGTCGCCCTGGCCGACGGGCGTGAATTCGAGAGCGAGGTGCTGCTCAAGGACGAAACCGTCGATCTGGCGGTGCTCAGAATCGATTCCGACCGGCCCTTGCCCTTCCTGCAGCTTGGCGATTCAGACGCGCTGGAAGTGGGTGACCTGGTGCTGGCGATCGGCAATCCGTTCGGTGTCGGGCAGACGACGACGTCGGGGATCGTTTCCGCGCTGGCGCGGTCGCATATCGGTGTCACCGACTTCGGGTTCTTCATTCAGACGGACGCGGCCATCAATCCGGGCAATTCGGGCGGTGCCCTGATCAACATGGCCGGCGAACTCGTCGGCATCAACACGGCGATCTTCACGCGCTCCGGCGGATCGAACGGCATCGGCTTTGCCATTCCCTCCATCATGGTGCGCGCCGTGGTCAACGTGGCGCGCAATGGCGGGGATTATTTTGAGCGGCCCTGGCTCGGCGCCGCATTTGCCCCCGTCGATGCGCAAACGGCCGAGGCACTCGGCATGGATCATCCCACCGGCGCGTTGGTCGAGAACATCACGCCGGGAAGCCCGGCGGAGAAGGGCGCGCTGCAGCCCGGCGACGTGCTGCTGGCGATGAATGGCCGGGCAATCGAGAACCCGGATGCGCTGGGCTACCGGCTGGCGACCGAAAGCGCGGGTGCGCGGGTGGATTTCCAAGTGCTGCGGCGCGGGCGATTGCAAGCCGTCGCGGTCACGCTGGAGCGTGCGCCTGAAGGCATGAGCGCCACGAGCACGCTCCAGATCGAGGGTGACAGCCCGTTTGCCGGCGCGACGGTTTCGGAACTGTCGCCGCGGCTTGCCCAGAAACTGCGCCTGCCGGAGAGCCGTCAGGGGGTGGTCATTACCGAAACGGCGCGCAATTCGCCGTCGGCGCGCTTCGGCCTGCGTCCCGGTGACATCGTCGTCGAGGTCAATGGCGAGGAGATCCGCAATGCCGACCAGTTGAACCGGCTCGCGATGGAGCGCAGCCGCTGGTGGCGGTTCGCGATCGAGCGCAACGGGCAGATCCTGCGCCAGGTCTTGCGTTACTGACCGGACCCATGGGCGACCTGTTCTCCGAAAAGCCGCAGGAAGCGGGGCCGCCGAAAGGACGCCCGCTTGCCGACCGCATGCGCCCGGCGAGCCTTGCCGATGTGACGGGACAAGATCACCTCACCGGACCCGATGGCGTGCTGACGCGCATGATCCGGTCCGGATCGCTCGGATCGATGATCTTCTGGGGGCCGCCCGGCACCGGCAAGACGACCGTCGCCCGGTTGCTCGCCGGGGAAACCGATCTGGCTTTCGAGCAGATATCGGCGATCTTTTCCGGCGTGGCGGACCTGAAGAAGGTCTTCGACGCGGCCCGGCTGCGGCGCGCCAACGGACGCCAGACCCTGCTCTTCGTCGACGAGATCCACCGTTTCAACCGCGCCCAGCAGGACAGTTTCCTGCCCGTGATGGAGGATGGCACGGTCATTCTCGTGGGCGCCACGACGGAAAACCCGTCCTTCGAACTGAACGCGGCGCTGTTGTCGCGCGCCCGTGTGCTGACCTTCCATCCGCATGATGCGCCAAGCCTGGAGCGCCTGCTTCAGCGCGCCGAGAGCGTGGAGGCAAAGCCGCTGCCGCTGGACGAGGGCGCCCGGGCGTCGCTGATCCGCATGGCGGACGGCGACGGGCGCGCCGTGCTGACGCTCGCCGAGGAGGTCTGGCGGGCCGCCGGGGAGGACGAGGTGTTCGACCAGGAAGGGCTGCAGCGCGTGGTGCAGCGCCGTGCGCCGGTCTATGACAAGAGCCAGGACGGCCACTACAACCTGATCTCGGCCCTGCACAAGGCGGTGCGCGGCTCCGATCCCGATGCCGCGCTCTATTACCTCTCGCGGATGCTGGATGCCGGCGAAACCCCGCTGTTCGTGGCGCGCCGCCTCGTGCGCATGGCGGTGGAGGATATCGGCCTTGCGGACCCGCAGGCGCTGGTCATCGCCAATGCAGCGAAGGATGCCTATGATTTCCTCGGTTCGCCGGAAGGCGAACTGGCGCTGGCGCAAGCCTGCGTCTATCTCGCGACCGCGCCGAAGTCGAACGCCGTCTACGTGGCCTACAAGGGCGCGATGCGCGCGGCGAAGGAGCACGGATCGCTTCTGCCGCCGGCGCGCATCCTCAATGCGCCGACCAGGCTGATGAAGGAAGAGGGGTATGGCGCCGGCTATCTCTACGACCATGACCAGCCGGACGCCTTTTCCGGGCAGGATTATTTTCCCGATGCCATGGGCCGGCAAACGTTCTACGATCCGCCCGACAGGGGCTTTGAACGGGAAATCCGCAAGCGGCTGGACTGGTGGGCCCGTCTCAGGCGCGAGCGGAACCGCAGACAACCGGAGGACAAGGCATGAAGAAGCTGGCTGATCTCATCGGCGCCATCTCCTGGCCGATGCTGATCATCATCGCCGTGCTGATCGGCGGTGCGCCCTTCGTGCCCGAGCCGCATCTGGTGGAGAAGGCGCGCTGGCTGATCGAAGGGCATCCCTTCCGCCCGATCGACTGGTTCGACATCCTCTGGCATGTCTGGCCGCTGGCGCTGATCGCCGTCAAGCTGCTGGCAGCGCGAAGGCGTACCCCGGCGGGGGATTGATACCGGTCAAGGCGCCGGGCGGCGTCTGCCCGCATTTTCATCCAAGGTCAAAGGAGGCTCATCATGAGATTGTCCGCAGCCCTCGTCTTTCTGGCGGCTCTGTCCGGTCCGGCGGGCGCGCAGACGCAGGCCGATTTTCCCTGGCTTGCCGACATACGCTTGCAGGCCGCCGAGACGCTGGATTGCACGGTCGAGTATTTCCTCAATGCGCGGGAAGGCGACCTTGGCGGCAGGACCACGCAGGAAGCGCGGGTGCAGTGCCGCGACGGACGGCGGTTCGACGCCGTCCGCGAATCCGCCGATCAACCGTTCCGGTTCCTGGCCTGCGATACACAGGTCTGCTGAGGAGACACGTCATGCATGTCATCGTCATATACGCCACCGTCGAGGGCCAGACGCGCAAGATCGCCCGGCATGTCGCCGGCACCGTCCAGAGCCTGGGGCACGACGTCACCGTCTACGATGCCGCTGACCTCGGGGATGTCGACCTGCATATCGCCGACGCGGTGATCGCGGCCGCGCCCGTGCATATCGGAAAATTCCCTGCGGCTTTCGTCCAGTGGGTCGGGGATCATGCCGGGGAACTCAATGGCCGCAAGACCGGCTTCATTTCCGTTTCGCTCGGCGCCGCCTCGCAGTTCGAGGCGGAACGGCGGGAAATCGCGGCGATCACGGACGAGTTCCTCGCCGAGACGGGCTGGCATCCGTCCGGCCTGCATCATGCGGCCGGTGCTTTGCGCTATACGAAATACGATTTCCTCAAGCGCCTGCTCATGCGCCACATCGCGGCGAAGGAAGGCGGCGACGTCGATACGTCGGAAGATCACGAATATACCGACTGGGAAGCGCTCGCCGCCTTCGTGAAGGAATTCCTGGCCGATTGAACGCCCCGGCAGGACGGTGATGCCCCTCAGGAAACCGGCACGTCCTTGCGGCGCGGCCGGGTCTTCGGCATCGGGCGGACCGGTTCGGCCGTTGCCGGTTCCGCGCCTTCCGGCCGCAACTTGATGACGACGGGGTTCGGTGTGTGATCTAGCGCGGCGCCGGTCGCCACGTCCACGCCCATGCCGACCACGCCGCCCACCACGATGTTGCCGGCAAAGCCCGCAGCGCCGCCGCCGGAAACCTTCGTGCCCACCTCAACGCTTTCGGTGATGTAACCCTGCTTGCTGGCCGTGACAGTGAACTTGTCGCGGCGCGCGACCTTAACCGTGCAGGGCATGGCGCTGCAGCGGTGGCCAAGGCTAGTCGTCACCGCGGCATCGTCCGGTTCGACGATGATGCGAACCTCTTCGGTCGTGCCGCGGACAACGGTTCCACAGCCCGTGACGGCGGCGCAAGCCACCACGAGCACAGCAATTCTCGGTAACATGAAGTCCCCCTTTGAAACCCGGAGGTTTGCCAATACGCATGACCTTCGGGATTGTCGAGAACGACTTCGGACGTATTGTGTGCTTCACCGGCGGTGGAGAAAGGTTTATCAACAGCTTCATGCAGCATCTTCTTCTCGTTGCCCTTGGCGGGGCCATAGGCGCATCGTTGAGACATCTGACCGGCCAGATCGTGCTGCGGCTGGCGGGGCCGGGCTTTCCCATCGGCACCATGGCCGTGAACATTGCCGGCTCGTTCGCCATGGGCCTGTTCGTGGCCTGGCTGACACGGCGCAGCGGTGGAACCAGCAACGAGTTGCGCCTGTTCATCGCGACCGGGCTGCTTGGCGGCTTCACCACCTTCTCCGCCTTTTCCCTCGATGTGGCGGTGCTGTGGGAACGGGGGCAGGGCCTTTCCGCAGCGATTTACGTGCTCGGATCCGTGATGCTCTCCATCGGGGCGCTTTTTGCCGGTTTGTGGCTCGCAAGAAGCGTTGCGGGGTGATATGGGCGGCGCTTCTGGCGAATGAAGGACAGGACATGGCCGGCGTTGAACAGGTGACGGTGAACGAGGACGAGAACGGGATGCGGCTGGACCGTTGGTTCAAGCTGCATGTGCCGGGGCTCGGATTCGGCGCGCTGCAGAAGCTGTTGCGGACGGGTCAGGTGCGCGTGGATGGCGGCCGGGCGAAGTCCGACACGCGTCTCTCCGCCGGACAGGTGGTTCGTATTCCGCCGCTCGGCGCCGACCTGAAGGGCGAGGGCGGCCCGCTGACGGCGCGCACCATCCGCGACCAGGGCGACGGCGACGTGCTGTCCAAGATGCTGCTTTACGAGGACAGCAAGGTCTTCGTGTTCAACAAGCCGGCGGGCCTGGCGGTGCAGGGCGGGTCCGGCGTGCATCGCCATGTCGACGGCATGCTGGAGGCCTGGCGCAGCCAGAAGGGCGAGAAGCCGCGTCTTGTCCACCGCATCGACCGCGATACGTCCGGCGTTCTCGTCGTGGCGCGAACGCGTGGCGCGGCGGTGAAGCTGACGGCCGCGTTCCGCGAGCGGGATACGAAGAAAACCTACTGGGCGCTGGTCAAGGGCGTTCCGAAAACGCGGGAGGGGCGCATTTCCACCTGGCTGGTGAAGGAAACGACGCCCGATGGCGACCGGATGCGCATAGCGCGCCACGGCGAACCGGGCGCCGACCATGCCGTTTCGCATTTCCGGGTGATCGACCAGGCCGGGCAGAACCTGAGCTGGCTTGAAATGGAGCCCTATACCGGGCGCACGCACCAGCTTCGCGTCCATGCCGCCCATATCGGCTGCCCGATCATCGGCGATCCGAAATATTTCGAGGCCGACCAGAACTGGGATTTCCCCGGCGGGCTGCAGAACCGGCTGCACCTGCATGCCCGGCGCATCGTGATGCCGCATCCGGACGGATCGGGCGTGATCGACGTGACCGCGCCGCTGCCGCCGCACATGGTGCAAAGCTGGAACCTGCTCGGTTTCGACGAGGCTTCTGCGGCAGGATGAGCGTCACCCCCGCCCGTTCCGACACGTCGCTGGCACCCGGTGCGGGGGCGATCACGGTGATGGTGGTGCTTACCACCTGCTGGGGCCTGAGCCAGGTGGCGATGAAGATCGCCAATACCGGCTATAGCCCGCTGATGCAGTGTTTCCTGCGCTCGGCGATCGGGGCCCTCTGCATTGCCGGCTGGTGCCTGTGGCGCGGCATTCCGCTGACGGTCCGCGACGGTACCCTGAAGCCGGGCCTGCTGGCCGGGTTTTTCTTCTCGACGGAATTCATCCTGCTTTTCATCGCCATGGATGTGACAAGCGTGGCGCGGGGCGTGCTGATCTTCAACACCATGCCGTTCTGGGTGCTGGCGGGCGGGCACCTGCTGGGGCTGGAGCGGCTGACCTGGCGCAAGCTTGCCGGGATGGCGCTGGCTTTCGGCGGCGTGGCCCTGGTCTTCGCCGACAAGGTGACGCTGCCCTCGCGCATGGCGCTCTTCGGCGACCTGATGGTCTTCCTGGCGGCCTTGTGCTGGGCGGCAACCGTTCTGGTGATCAAGATGACACGGCTTTCCACCGCACCGCCGGAGAAGAGCATGCTGTACCAGCTTGGCGTCTCGGCGGTGGTAACGCTGCCCTTCATTCCGCTCGGCGGCCCGCCGCTGCGTGACATCGGCTGGCTGCCGACGGCGACTCTGGCCTTTCAGGCGCTGTTCATCGTCTCGATCACCTACCTCGTCTTCTTCCGGCTGGTGCAGCGCTACTCCGCCGCAAGCCTGTCCAGCTTTGCCTTCCTGACGCCGCTGACCGGGGTGACTGCCAGCGCCCTTCTGCTCGACGAGCCGCTCAGCCCGCAGATCGGCATCGCGCTGGTGCTGATCGGGGCAGGGCTGCTGCTCGTGAACCGCGCGGCGCGGCGCGGCATCGGGGGCGTGGCATGAAACTGGTCCTGTTCGATTGCGACGGCACGCTGGTGGACAGTGCGGGTCTGATCCACGGATGCATGGAACGCACCTTTGCCGAGGCCCGGCTGCCGCTGCCGGCGCCAGAGGCCACGCGCGGGGTGATCGGCCTGTCGCTGGACCTTGCCATTGCGCGCCTGCTCGCGCGCGACGTGGATGAGGCCATCGGCGCCCTCGTGCAGCGCTACAAGCATCATTTCGTCGCCATGCGCGCCGAGCAGGATTTCCGCGAAAACCTCTATGACGGCATTGCCGACCTGATCGCTGGCCTGGCGGCGCGCGACGACATCCTGATCGGCATGGTCACGGGAAAATCGCGGCGCGGCGTGACCGCCGTTTTCGAGACCCACGGCTTCGGCGGTCATTTCCTGACGGTGCGCACAGCCGACGATTGCCCGTCCAAGCCGCATCCGGCCATGGTGCTGGAATGCTGCGCTGAAACGGGCATCGATCCGGCCGATACCCTTGTCGTCGGCGATGCGATCTACGATATGCAGATGGCGAGCGCGGCAAGCGCCGGCGCCATCGGTGTCGCGTGGGGCTACAGCACGCCCGATGCGCTGCGCCAGCACGGGGCCATGGATGTGCTCGACCATCCCTCCGGCCTGCTCAACCATCTCTGACGAAAGGGTCCGCCATGCGCGATATCCTCAACGACCTCGACGCGGGCAGGCTGTCCGACCCCGATCCGGTGCGCCGCGCCCAGAAGCAGATGCTCAAGCCGCTGCCGAAGCGCTTCTACAAGGAAGCCGGCGTCGCAGCGAAGGAAGAGGGTTTCGGCGTGACGCTCGACGGGCGCCTGGTGCGCACGCCGGTGCGCAACACCATGGTGCTGCCGACGGAGGAAGCAGCGCTGCTCGTCGCCGGTGAATATGGCGCGCAGGGCGATATCATCGACCCGATGACGATGCCGGTGACGCGCCTTGCCAACACGGCCATCGACGGCGTGGCCGCCGACATGCAGGCCGTGGCCGAGGACATCCAGCGATTTTCCTCCTCCGACCTGCTCTGTTACCGGGCAGGGACACCGGAACGCCTTGTCGCGCGCCAGAACGAAACCTGGGATCCGGTGCTGGAGTGGGTGGAGCGTGCGCTCGGCGCGCGCTTCGTGCTGGCGGAAGGGGTGATGCATGTCGCGCAACCGCGCGAAAGCATCGGCGCCATCGGCATTCACCTGCGCGGCTTCGACGATCCGTTCCGGCTTGCCGCTTTGCATTCCATGACCACGCTGACCGGATCGGCGCTGCTGGCGCTGGCGGTTGCCGGGCGGGCGATGACCTGGGCCGATGCCTGGACCGCCGCGCATGTGGACGAGGACTGGAACATCGAATTGTGGGGCGAGGACGCGGAGGCCAAGGCGCGCCGCGCTGCGCGGGAAAAGGAAATGCAGGCGGCCTGGCGGCTCTTCGATGCCGTCAGCACCTGATTGCGGAGTCCGGTCAAGGCATTGGACCGCGAAACTGACCTGACACATGAAAAGGCCCGGGACATAGCCCGGGCCTTTTCCTTGTCCGCCGCATCCCGCTATTCCGTCAGATGGCGAGATATTCGTGCCGCAGTTCCTCGTTCTCCAGCACTTCCCGGGCCGATCCTTGAAACACGACCTGGCCGGTATCCATGATGACCGCCCGGTCCGACAGGCGCAATGCCGCAACGGCGTTCTGTTCCACGATGATGGTGGTGATGCCGATGTCGCGGATCTGCTGCACGATCTTCTCGATTTCCTGCACGATGACGGGCGCAAGGCCCTCGTACGGCTCGTCGAGGAACAGGATCTTGAGGTCGCGGGCGAGCGCCCGGGCAACCGCCAGCATCTGCTGTTCGCCGCCTGACATGGTCGTCGCTTCCTGGGTGCGCCGTTCGGCCAGGCGCGGGAAGTGCTCGTAGATCTTCTCGATCGGCCAGCCCTTCGGCTCGGTGACCTGGGCCAGGATCAGGTTTTCCTCCACCGTCAGGCCGCCGATGATGCGCCTGTCCTCGGGCACGAGCTGAACGCCTTCGGCCGCGGCCTCGAAGGCGCGCATCGCATGCAGCGGCTTGCCGTCGAGCCAGATCTCGCCGGATTTGAGCGCCGGGGTCTCCACCCGGGCCAGCGTGCGCAGGGTCGAGGTCTTGCCGGCGCCATTGCGTCCGAGCAGGGAGAGCACTTCGCCCTTGGCAATGTCGAAGGATACGCCCTGAACGATGTAGCTCTCGCCGTAATAGGCGTGGATGTCCTTCACGCTGAAATAGGGTGACGCGGTTTTCTCGTTCAAGGCTACGCTCTCCCCTTTCAAATTTCCAACGGCGGCCATGTTCATCCGTGCTCCTCCCCGAGATAGGCTTCCTTGACCTTCGGATTGTTGCGGACTTCCTCGGGCGTGCCTTCCGCGATGATGCGGCCCTGGGCCAGAACGCTGATGCGGTCCGCCAAGGAGAACACGACATGCATGTCGTGTTCAATGATGACCTTCGTCATGCCGCGTTCCTTGATCCGCCTGAGCAGGTCGATCGTCATGTTGGTGTCATGGCGCGCCATGCCCGCGGTCGGCTCGTCCAGCAGGAGGAGCTTGGGCTTCTGGATCAGGCACATGGCCATTTCCAGGCGCCGCTTGTCACCGCGCGACAGGCTGCCGGCGATCTGGTGGCGCATCTCGTAAAGGCCGATGTCGCGCAAGGTTTCCTCGGCCTCTTCGCGGATGTCGTGCTGGGCGGAAAGCGCGGCCATGGCGTTGAAGCGGAAGGCGCCGTCGCGCCGCGCGAAGGCCGGTATCATCACGTTGTCGAGCAGCGTGAGATCGGTGAAGATCTCGGGCGTCTGGAAGACCCGGCTGACGCCGAGCTGGTTGATCTCGTGCGGTTCGTGCTGGTCGAGCGTCCGGCCATTGAAGACCACGTGGCCCTCGGTCGGCTTCAGACGGCCGATGCACACGTTGAGCAGCGTCGACTTGCCGGCGCCGTTGGGGCCGATGATGGCATGGACGGTGCCTTCGCGCACCTGGAGGTCGACATCCGCCAGGGCCTTCAGTCCGCCGAAGCTCTTGGATACGTCCGCGACGTGAAGGACGATGTTCTCGCTTGCCGTTGTCATGTCCTCACTCCGCCGGTTGCGCCGCGGCCGTGTCCGGCGCGGTGGCGCCTGGCCCGGAACCGCCGCCGAAGCGGCGCTGGATGCGCTGGATACCTTCCATGATGCCGCCGGGCAGGAAGATCACGATCAGCATGAACACGACGCCGAGCGTCAGGTGCCAGCCGTCGCCGACGAAAAGCCCGGTGATCCAGACCGCGGCATCGCGTGCCGCGTCGGGCAGGAAGGAAAAGAGCTGTTCCAGGATGCGGTCGTTGAAGGATGAGAAGATGTTCTCGAAATACTTGATGACACCGGCGCCGAGGATCGGGCCGATCAGCGTGCCGGCTCCGCCCAGGATGGTCATGAGCACCACTTCGCCCGAAGCGGTCCACTGCATCCGCTCGGCTCCGGCCAGCGGGTCGGTGACCGCCATCAGGGAGCCGGCCAGCCCGGCATACATGCCGGAAATCACAAAGGCGGTGAGCAGATAGGGCCGCGTGTTGAAGCCGGTATAGCGCATGCGGTTCTGGTTCGACTTGATGGCGCGCAGCATCATGCCGAAGGGGGAGCGGAAGATGCGCAGGGTCAGGAAAAGGCAGACGATCAGTGCCGCCGCGCAGAAATAGAAGCCCGGATAGCCGCTGGTCTCGATGCCGAAGAGGTTGGTGGCCGGCAGGCCTTCGCCAGGCGCGGCAAGGGCATTGTCGATGATGCGCGGGTCCTGCAGCGTCAGTTGCAGGCCGGTCTCGCCATTGGTGATCGGGGTGAGAACCGAATAGGCGAGGTTGTAGCTCATTTGCGCGAATGCGAGGGTCAGGATGGAGAAGTAGATGCCGGAGCGCCTGAGGCTGACATAGCCGATGATGACGGCGAAGAGGCCGGCGAAGAGCACGCCGAAGATGACCGCCGGTATGACGTTCATGGTGAACAGCTTGAAGGACCACACGGCGGCATAGGAGCCGACCCCCAGGAAGGCCGCATGGCCGAAGGAGAGGTAGCCGGTCAGGCCGAACAGGATGTTGAAGCCCATGGCGAAGATGCCGAAGATGCAGAACTTCTGCAGCAGGGCCGGATAGCCGGCGCCAAGCGGCGTCAATGTCCACGGGCTGATGAGCACGACGACCGAGAAGCCGAGCAGCAGGAGCCAGTCGTTGCGGGACAGGTTGCCAAACATGTTCGATCAGTCCTCCATCACGCCCTGGCGGCCCAGGAGTCCGCGCGGCCGGGTGAGCAGAATGGTGACGGCGACCAGGTAGATGATGATCTGGTCGATGCCGGGAAAGATGGCCTTGACCTCGTTCATCGAGGCGAAGGATTGCAGGATGCCGAGCAGGAAGCCGGCCAGCACGGCGCCGGGCAGCGAGCCCATGCCGCCGACGACCACGACAACGAAGCTGAGCACCAGGAAATCCATGCCGAGATGGTAATCGGGCGGCAGGATGGGCGTGTACATGACACCGGCGAGGCCCGCCACGACGGCCGCGATGCCGAAGACGACGGTGAAGCGGCGCTCGATGTTGATGCCGAGAATGCCGACGGTTTCGCGGTCGCGCATGCCGGCGCGCACCACCATGCCGTAGGTGGTGAATTGCAGGAAGGCAAAGACAGCGCCGATGACAAGGAAGGCGAACAGGAAATAGATCAGGCGCCACCAGGGATAGACGATGAACATGTCTGACAGTCCGAGGAAAGCGGCGATGTTGGCCGTTCCGTTGAACATCTCGGGGGCGGATTGCGGCACCGGATTGGCGCCGTAGAATTTCTTGATGATCTCCTGCAGCACGATGGCGAGGCCGAAAGTGACGAGAATCTGGTCGGCATGGGGGCGCTTGTAGAAATGGCGGATCAGGCCGCGCTCCATGGCCAGGCCGATGACCAGCATGACGGGAATGGCGAGCAGGATGGAGATGGGGACCGACCAGTTGATGATCCATGCGCCGGCATCGCCGAAGGCATGTTCGAAATATGGCTTGGCGGGCGGCGCGAAAAGCTGGCCTTCCGCCTTGGGTGGCTGGATCGGCCAGGTGATCAGCTTGTTGAAGGTGACGGCGCAGAAGGCGCCCAGCATGAAAAGCGCGCCATGCGCGAAATTGACCACGCCGAGCGTGCCG
Organism: Zhengella sedimenti; assembly: GCF_046506625.1. Taxonomy (NCBI): domain Bacteria; kingdom Pseudomonadati; phylum Pseudomonadota; class Alphaproteobacteria; order Hyphomicrobiales; family Notoacmeibacteraceae; genus Zhengella; species Zhengella sedimenti. The sequence continues at coordinate 66,570 of NZ_JBKFFP010000011.1, read as the reverse complement.
AAGACCAGGGTCAGGCCAAGCGCGATCAGCGCATAGGCGGCGCCCTTGTCGAGCCCGTTCAGGATCTGGATGATGATTGCGTCCATGAGGAATGCGCCCCGATATCCGTCCGCCTTTCCCGGCGGCGCGGCTTGCCAAGTGCCATGATGGCCCGGCCGCTCCGAAACAGGTGCGGCCGGGCCTCGGGTTTGCCGGTCAGGTCAGCACTGCTTCGCGTCGGCCGGACCGAGATCGCCGCCGAAGATGGCCGGGTCGTAGGTCAGCGTCTCGCGGTCCACGACCTTGACGACCTTGAGCAGGTCATACTCGGACTGCTTGTTGTCGTTACCGCGCACGACCAGCGCCGACTTCATGCACTGGTGGTCTTCCGCGCGGTAGAGCGTCGGGCCATTGCCCATGCCGTCGAACTCGAAGCCTTCGAGCGCCTCGATGACCTTCGGGGCGAAAAAGGTTCCGGCCCGTTCGCATGCATCGGCATAGAGCAGGGTCTGCACATAGCAGGTGTGGGCGGCCTGGGACGGCGGGAAGCCGTATTCCGTGCCGAAGGACTTGACGAAGGCCTGCGAGGCCGCGTCATCGAGGGACCAGTTCCAGTTCGTGGTGCCCAGGATGCCCTTGATGTTGTCGCCGGCGCCCTTCGCCATGAGGCGCGAGAAGAGCGGAACGACAATCTCGAAGTTCTTGCCGTTGACCTGCTTGTCCTTGAGACCGAACTGGATGGCCTGGGTCAGCGAGTTGACCATGTCCTTGCCGTAGTGATTCAGGATCAGCACGTCGGCGCCGGAATTGAGAACCGGCGTGATGTACTGCGAGAAGTCGCCGGCGCCGACAGGCGTGCGAACGGTGGCCACGGTCTCCCAGCCGAGGCCCTCGGTGGTGTTCTTGATCGATTCTTCCTGCGTCCAGCCCCAGGTATAGTCGGCGGTCAGGTGATAGGCGCGGCGGTCGGTGCCGTATTCATCCTTGAGCACCGGGCCGAGCGCGACGCCGGACTGGTAGGCGTTGAAGAAGTGGCGGAAGCCGTAACGCTTCTTGTCCTTGCCGGTGGTGTCGTTGGAATGGGTCAGGCCGGCCATGAAGATGATGCCCATCTCCTGGCAAAGGCCCTGGACGGCCACCGCGACGCCGGAGGACGAACCGCCGGTGATCATCACCGCGCCTTCCTTCTCGATCATGCGCTTGGCACTGTCGCGGGCCGCATCGGACTTGGTCTGGGTATCGCCGGTGACGAAGGCGACCTTCTTGCCGAGAATGCCGTTGCCCTTGAGCGCCTTGGACGAGAACGTGGAAAGCATGCCGCCGTCGCCTTCGCCGTTCAGATGCTTGACGGCGAGCTGGTAGGCGCGAAGCTCGTCGGCGCCTTCATCGGCATAGGGGCCGGACTGCGGCACGTTGAAGCCCAGCGTTACGGTATCGCCGGTCGGCATGTTGCAGGACATGTCCTGGGCGAACGCGCCCTTGACGAAGTGCATCGGCGTGGCGAGCGCGGCGCCGCCTGCGACGCCGGCCTTCAGAATTCCGCGCCGGTTGAATATGAATCGTGACATGAAGTCCTCCCGATTTCAGGTTGAAACCTGCCGGCCGATCCTCCATTGGCCGAAGGTGGAGTCATGCTAACTTTAGAAAGTTCTTATCCTCAATGCGGCTTTCGGATATGCGGCAAAGGTATTAGATGCGCTGCAAAATCATGTTTTGCGGCGCAGTATGCGGGAAAATTCACACCAAGAAAAAACCCCGGCGGATCGCTCCGCCGGGGTCTCTGGTGCCAATCTTTTACTTCGGTCAGACCGAATAATACATGTCGAATTCGACCGGATGCGGGGTCATCTCGAAACGCATGACTTCTTCCATCTTCAGTTCGATGAAAGCGTCGATCTGGTCGTCGTCGAACACGCCGCCGGCGGTGAGGAACTTGCGATCCTTGTCGAGGTTCACCAGGGCTTCACGCAGCGAACCGCAGACGGTCGGGATCTTCTTGAGTTCCTTGGCCGGCAGGTCGTAGAGATCCTTGTCCATGGCCTGGCCGGGATGGATCTTGTTCTTGATGCCGTCGAGGCCGGCCATCAGCATCGCGGCGAAGCCGAGATAGGGGTTGGCCGTGGGGTCGGGGAAGCGCACTTCCACGCGCTTGGCCTTCGGGTTGTTGCCGAAGGGAATGCGGCAGGAAGCAGAGCGGTTGCGGGCCGAATAGGCCAGCAGGACCGGGGCCTCGTAGCCGGGGACCAGACGCTTGTAGGAGTTGGTCGACGGGTTGGTGAAGGCGTTGATGGCCTTGGCGTGCTTGATGATGCCGCCGATGTAGTAAAGGCAGGTCTCGGACAGGCCGGCATATTCATTGCCCGCGAAGGTCGGCTTGCCGTCCTTCCAGATCGACTGGTGCACGTGCATGCCCGAACCGTTGTCGCCATAGACCGGCTTCGGCATGAAGGTAGCCGTCTTGCCATAGGCGTTGGCGACCTGGTGCACGACGTACTTGTAGATCTGCATCTTGTCGGCATTGCGGGTCAGGGTGTCGAACTTGATGCCGAGTTCGTGCTGGGCGGCGGCCACCTCGTGGTGGTGCTTTTCCACCGTGACGCCCATCTCGGTCAGAACCGACAGCATCTCGGAGCGCATGTCCTGCTCGGAATCGATCGGCGGGACCGGGAAATAGCCGCCCTTGACGCGCGGACGGTGGCCCAGGTTGCCGGTGTCATAGTCGGAATCGTCGTTGGACGGCAGTTCCGTGGAGTCGAGCTTGAAACCGGTGTTGTAGGGGTCGGCCTTGTACTTCACGTCGTCGAAGACGAAGAACTCGGCTTCCGGACCGACGAACACGGTGTCGCCGATGCCCTCGGCCTTCATGTAGGCCTCGGCCTTCTTGGCGGTGCCGCGCGGATCGCGGTTGTAGGCCTCGCCGGAGACCGGGTCCAGGATGTCGCAGATGACGACCATGGTGGACTGGGCGAAGAAGGGGTCCATGTGAACGGTGGCCGTGTCGGGCATCAGCACCATGTCGGACTCGTTGATGGCCTTCCAGCCACCGATCGAGGAACCGTCGAACATGACGCCGTCGGCGAACATGTCCTCATCGACCGCGCAGACGTCCATCGTGACGTGCTGCAGCTTGCCCCTTGGATCGGTGAAGCGCAGGTCGACGAACTTCACGTCGTTGTCCTTGATCTGCTTCATGATGTCGTTTGCTGTCGTCATGCTGAATTCCCTTTGTAATGACGATGACTTGACGTACGGACCGGCAATGCGCCTCAGACGGCGTCGATGCCCGTTTCACCAGTGCGGATGCGGATGACTTCCTCGACGTTGGAGACGAAGATCTTGCCGTCGCCGATGCGGCCCGTCTGGGCCGCCTTGCGGATGGCTTCGATGGCGGCTTCGACGGCGTCGTCGCCCAGTACCACCTCGACCTTCACCTTGGGAAGGAAATCCACGACATATTCGGCGCCGCGATAGAGTTCGGTATGCCCCTTCTGGCGGCCGAAGCCCTTTGCCTCTGTCACGGTGATGCCCTGGAGGCCGACTTCCTGCAAAGCCTCCTTCACCTCGTCCAGCTTGAAGGGTTTGATGATCGCTTCGATCTTTTTCATGGAAAGAACGGCCTCCGCATTGGTGAAAAACGGGCCTCCGGCCCGCTCCGCTGAAATGAAAGCATGAACTGTGCCAGATTATTTCATCCAGCCCGAGTTGGCCGGGTTTCCCGTGTGAATCCCGCGCCTTGCCTGCACTTTCACCAACCTCCGGCAGGCAGGTGATCGTGCGGTGCAGCATGCCCGCGACCGGTTGCCCGATCCAGAGGCATTCTTAGCCTGTCTTCGCAGATGAAAAAACAGGCAAAATGCACAATAAATATGCAGCCCGAGGGCAGCAAGTATTTGGCGGAATAGCGGGTCGGCTTCGCCGCTTGCGCGTTCCGGCGCCCGGGCTGATAAGACGTGCAGTGCCGAAGAGAGCAAACACGGACAAGTGCGGGTACCAGGATGCATGAACTTCTGACGCCGGAAGAAATGGGACGGGCGGATGCCATCGCCATCGCTGCGGGTCCCTTCGACGGTTCAGGGCTGATGGAGAACGCTGGGCGGGCCATTCATGAAGCGATCCTCCGGCGTTTTGCCGGGGCGGGACGTGTGGCCGTCCTTTGCGGACCCGGCAACAATGGCGGCGACGGCTTTGTGGTGGCACGGCTGCTGGCGGAGGACGGTTTTTCCGTCGATCTCTTCGCGCTGGCTGAACCGAGGCCGGGCAGCGATGCGGCCTGTGCGGCGCAAGCCTGGACAGGCGCCGTGCGGCCGCTCGGCGATTTCGAGCCTGGCGCGTTCGACCTGGTGGTGGACGGGCTTTTCGGTGCCGGATTGTCCAAGCCACTTTCCGGTGCGGCGGCATCGGCGGCTGACGCGTGCAATGCAACCGGGGTGCCGGTGGTTGCCGTCGATCTGCCGTCGGGACTGTCGGGCGAAAGCGGGCAACCGCTCGGGACCTGTTTCCGGGCGGTGCTGACCGTCACCTTCTTTCGCAAGAAGCCCGGCCATCTGCTGCTGCCGGGTCGCGATCTGTGCGGCGAACTCCTGGTGGCCGATATCGGCATCCCGGCCGCGGTGCTCGACGAAATCCTGCCGCGCACCCATGAGAACGGGCCAGCGCTCTGGCGCCATGCGCTTCCGCGCCTGGCTGCGGACACCCACAAATATGCCCGTGGCGCGGCGGCCGTGCTTTCCGGCGGCGCCTCGTCGACGGGGGCGGCGAGGCTGGCGGCCCTGGCGGCCGCGCGCAGCGGGGCAGGGGCCGTCACCGTGCTGTCGCCGCCCTCGGCGGTTCTGGTCCATGCCGCGCACCTGACCTCGATCATGGTGCGCGCGGTGCCCGATGCACAGGCCGTTTCCGCCTTTCTGGACGAGGGGAAGACACGCGCCGCGCTGGCCGGGCCCGGATGCGGCGTGAGAGGGCAGACGCGCGCTGCGGTGCTGGCCATGCTCGCGGCGGGAGCGCGGGATGATGCCCGCGGCCTGAAGGCGCTGGTGCTCGACGCCGATGCGCTGACCGTGTTCCAGGACCGTCCGTCCAGCCTGTTCGAGACCATCGGCGCAAGCGGCCTGCATGTCGTGATGACGCCGCATGAGGGGGAATTCGCGCGCCTGTTCGCCGATCTCGGTCCGCAATGCGGGCTGTCCCGGGTGGACAGGGCGCGACGTGCTGCTTCGCGCTCCGGCGCCGTGGTCGTGCTGAAGGGCGGGGACACGGTGATCGCCGCACCGGACGGACGGGCGGCGATCAACACCAATGCAACGCCGGTGCTGGCGACAGCCGGATCCGGCGACGTTCTGGCGGGCATCGTCACCGGGCTTCTTGCGCAAGGTGTTTCCGGGTTCGAGGCAGCCTGCGCCGCCGTCTGGCTGCACGGCGAAGCCGGGAAGGCCGCCGGCCAGCGGCCGATCGCCGAGGACTTGGCGGAGGCACTGGCGCGGACCCGCTTCCCCGCGCCCTGACCGGACCGGCCGGCGCCGGGCGTTTCAGCCCTTGCCGATCTCGACCTTGCGGCCGCCGGCGGATGCGGTCTTGCGCTTGGGCATGGTCACGGTGAGCACGCCCTTGTCGAAGCTTGCCTCGATAGCTTCCGCATCCACCCTCTCGGGAATCGGAAACGACCGCTGGAAAGCGCCATAGGAGCGTTCGATGACGTGGACATCATCGCGGTCGCCATCATGCTCGATCTTCTTCTCGCCCTTGAGCGTCAGCATGCCGTTGCGGATGGTCAGGTCGACCTGGTCCTCGCTCATGCCGGGCAGTTCGGCGGTCAGCGTGATGGCCTCGTCGTTTTCGGCAATGTCGATGGCAGGCCGGACCGCGCCGGTCATGTCAAGCGAGGGCAGACCGGAACGGGCGGCGAGCGTGCCGCCGGAGCCGAAGAAGCCTTCCATCAGGTCATCCATCTGCTTGCGGAAATCGGCAAAAGGATTGCCGGACCACAGGGACAGGTCCTGCCGTGTGTTCTTGTCAGACATGGGTTCATCCTTTCACATCTCACGAGCCTGCCGCGGGCGGCAGGCAGGAACGCGAAAAGAATGGCGCGGCGGCGGAATCCGTCATTGACGTGCGTCAAGACGGCATTCCGCGAACCGGAGGCCTATTCGGCAGCCTCGACCTTGCGGCCGGGGCGGCGCGCCAGCAGGTCCTTCAGATAGGCGCCGGTATGGCTGCGCGGTTCGGCGGCAATGTCCTCCGGCGTGCCGGAGGCTACCAGTTCGCCGCCGCCGTCGCCACCCTCGGGACCGAGATCGAGCACCCAGTCGGCGGTCTTGATGACCTCCAGGTTGTGCTCGATGACGATCACCGTGTTGCCCTGGTCGACCAGTTCATGCAGCACGTCCAGCAGCTTGGCGACATCGTGGAAATGCAGGCCGGTCGTCGGTTCGTCGAGGATGTAGAGCGTGCGGCCCGTGGCCTTGCGCGACAATTCCTTGGCCAGCTTGATGCGCTGTGCCTCGCCGCCCGACAGGGTGGTCGCCTGCTGGCCGACATGGATGTACCCCAGGCCGACGCGTGCCAGCGTTTCCAGCTTGTCGCGGATGGCCGGAACGGCGGCGAAGAACTCCGCGCCTTCCTCCACCGTCATGTCGAGCACGTCGGCGATGGACTTGCCCTTGTAGGTGACCTCCAGCGTCTCGCGATTGTAGCGCTTGCCGTGGCAGACGTCGCAGGTGACGTAGACATCGGGCAGGAAGTGCATCTCGATCTTGATGACGCCATCGCCCTGGCAGGCCTCGCAGCGCCCGCCCTTGACGTTGAAGGAGAAACGGCCGGGCTGGTAGCCGCGCGCCTTGGCTTCCGGAAGGCCGGCGAACCAGTCGCGGATCGGTGTGAAGGCGCCGGTATAGGTGGCCGGGTTGGAGCGTGGCGTGCGCCCGATGGGCGACTGGTCGATGTCGATGACCTTGTCGACATGCTCCAGCCCCTCAATGCGGTCATGCGGGGCAGGGTTTTCGCGCGCGCCCATGATGCGGCGCGAGGCGGCCCGGAACAGCGTCTCGATGAGGAATGTGGACTTGCCGCCACCGGAAACGCCGGTGACGCATGTGAACGTGCCGAGCGGGATGTCGGCCGTGACGCCCTTGAGGTTGTTGCCGCGCGCATCGACCACGCGAATGCGCTTGCTTTTCGAGGGCTTGCGGCGTTCGGCGGGTACGGGAATGCCCATCGCACCGGACAGGTATTTGCCGGTCAGCGAGTCCGGATGGGCCATGATGTCGGCAGGCGTGCCGCTGGCGATGACGCGCCCGCCATGGATGCCGGCGGCCGGGCCGATGTCGACCACGTGATCGGCGGCGAGGATCGCATCCTCGTCATGCTCCACGACGATGACCGTGTTGCCGAGATCGCGCAGGTGCTTCAGCGTGCCGAGCAGGCGGTCGTTGTCGCGCTGGTGCAGGCCGATGGAGGGCTCGTCGAGCACGTAGAGCACGCCGGTCAGGCCGGAACCGATCTGCGAGGCGAGGCGGATGCGCTGGCTCTCGCCGCCCGACAGCGTTCCGGAATTGCGCGACAGGGTGAGGTAGTCGAGACCGACATCGTTGAGGAACCGCAGCCGTTCGCGGATTTCCTTCAGGATTCGCGCGGCGATCTCGTTCTGCTTGTCCGTCAGGCGTTCGGGGAGGGTCTCGAACCAGTCGTTGGCGCGGCGGATGGACATCTCGGTAACCTGGCCGATATGCAGCCCGTCGATCTTGACCGCCAGGGCCTCGGCCTTCAGCCGGAAGCCGGAACAGACCGGGCAGGGCGTGGCCGACATGTAGCGCTCGATCTCCTCGCGCGCCCAGGAGGATTCCGTCTCCTTCCAGCGGCGCTGCAGGTTCGGGATCACACCCTCGAATGTCTTGGCGGCCTTGTAGGTGCGCAGGCCGTCATCATAGGTGAACTCGATCTTGCGGCTTCCGGTGCCCTGCAGGATGGCGTCCTTCGCCTCTTCGGAAAGGTCGCGCCAGCGGTCGCCCACCTTGAAGCCGTAGGCCTTGCCGAGCCCTTCGAGCGTCTGCAGGTAATAGGGCGAGGTGGACTTGGCCCAGGGGGCGATGGCGCCCTCGCGCAGGGCCACATGCGGCTCGGGCACGACAAGCGCCGGGTCGATGGCCTGCTGGTGGCCGAGGCCGTCGCAGCCCGGGCAGGCGCCGAACGGGTTGTTGAAGGAGAACAGGCGCGGCTCGATCTCCGGAATGGTGAAGCCGGAGACCGGGCAGGCGAACTTTTCCGAGAAGACGACGCGCTCATGGGTGTCGTTCTTGGAGCGGTTGGCTGCCTCGCCCGACAGTTCCTCCGGCGGCAGGGGCCGGTCGGCGAATTCGGCCACGGCCAGGCCGTCGGCCAGCCTCAGGCAGGTCTCGATGGAATCGGCCAGGCGGGCGGCGAGGTCGGCGCGCACGACGACGCGGTCGACGACCACGTCGATGTCGTGCTTGTATTTCTTGTCCAGCGGCGGGACATCGGCGATCTCGTGGAACTCGCCGTCCACCTTGACGCGCTGGAAACCCTTCTTCTGGAGTTCCGCCAGTTCCTTCCGGTATTCGCCCTTCCGGCCGCGCACGATGGGCGCCATGATGTAGAGGCGGGTGCCTTCCTCCATGGCCAGAACGCGGTCGACCATCTGGCTCACCGTCTGGCTCTCGATGGGCAGCCCGGTGGCCGGCGAGATCGGAACGCCGGCGCGTGCGAAGAGCAGGCGCATGTAGTCGTAGATCTCGGTGACCGTGCCGACGGTGGAGCGCGGATTGCGGCTTGTGGTCTTCTGCTCGATGGAGATGGCCGGCGACAGGCCGTCGATCTGGTCGACATCCGGCTTCTGCATCATTTCGAGGAACTGCCGGGCATAGGCCGAGAGGCTCTCGACGTAGCGGCGCTGGCCCTCGGCATAGATCGTGTCGAAGGCGAGCGACGACTTGCCGGACCCCGACAGTCCGGTCATCACGATCAGGCTGTCGCGCGGCAGGTCGAGATCGACATTCTTGAGGTTGTGCTCGCGCGCGCCGCGCACCGTTATCATCTTGTGGTCTGTCATGATCGCTCGCAGCGGGTCCGGCCCGGCGGCCGGCAGGAAAACAGGACTGGTTCCGGAACGTCCGGCGCTGTCCAGCCGGGATTGCGTCTCATGTAGTCATTGTTCACGGCATGGAAAGAGGCGGCCGCGATCCTGCTGACAGCTTTCCCCACACTATCCACAGAATCGCGGACAAAACAAGAACACCTGTGGAAAGCCGGTGGATAAACCGGCAGTTCCGGCACAAAATGTGATCGGCGCGGGCATTGACCGGCGGCGGCTGCGGGCGCATCCTGCAAGGTAGCATCCGGACAGGATGAGGCGCCGGCGGAACGAAGCATCAGGGAATGCTCCCGCCATGGCAGACGATCCCCGCGGATGCCCGAGCGGCCGGTTTTTCCGGCCAGGATGCAAACCGACGACGGGAAAGGGATTGTTCGATGGAACCGCCGAAGAATCCCGGAAGGTCCGCCCAGATGCGGCGGGCCACGGGTTGCAAGGCCCCCGGTGCCTGAGCGGCACCGCGTGACAGGGGACACCGGCAATTCGCCGACAATCTGACTGACAGAACCGGGCCGGCCTGCCAGCCGACGAAAGGCGGGCTATACAGTTCCGGCCCGGACACACCTCCGGCCAAAACCGGTTGAAGGGCAGACCCCAAAAGGCCCGGCGCGCGCAAGATACAGGATCGCGGCCGGGCCAATTTCTCGTGTGGCAGTCTGCCCGGTGATGATCGCATGTGACCTTGCCAGGGCATCCCCTTGACCGCGTCCATGCGAACAAATATAGAACATCGAGAAGCTGGCCACTGTCGCGTTGCTTGTCCGCCATCTAGCTTGTGGACAGAGCGAAAAGCAGGGGGCGGGGACCGCGCAATCATGGCCGCAGCCCGCTAGAGTGCGGCGGAATTCAAGAGACATGCGGGCTACATACTGTCGCCCGGCGGCGAAAGACGGAGTTGGAACATGGCGGGAAGCGTGAACAAGGTCATTCTGGTCGGCAATCTGGGCGCTGACCCGGAGGTGCGCCGCCTCAATTCCGGCGATGCGGTGGTCAACCTGCGCATCGCGACCTCGGAGACCTGGCGCGACAAGAACAGCGGTGAGCGGCGCGAGCGCACCGAGTGGCACAATGTCGTGATCTTCAACGAGCAGCTTGGCAAGGTGGCCGAGCAGTATCTCAAGAAGGGCATGAAGGTTTACCTGGAAGGCCAGTTGCAGACGCGCAAATGGCAGGACCAGCAGGGCCAGGACCGCTACACGACCGAAATCGTGCTGCAGCGCTATCGCGGCGAATTGCAGATGCTCGACGGACGCGGCGGCGGCGACCAGGGCCAGGTCGGCTATGGCGGCGGCGGCGGTTCGCAAGGGCGTTCGGATTTCGGCTCGTCGGGACCGTCCGGCGGCGGCGGCTATGGCGGCGGCCAGCAGGGCGGCGGCGGGGGCGGCGGCTATTCCCGCGATCTCGACGACGAAATTCCGTTCTGATTGTCCGGGGGATCCTGCCTCGCGTGGCTCATCCCCCTGCGAGGCCGTGGCGGACAAATGGTTCCTCGACGGCCTCCGGTACAGGGGGCAGCGCCTGACGCCCCGTCTGCATCATCCCCGTGCCTGCCGCGGGGATTTGCCATTTCGGGATCGAACCGTCCGCGATCTTGCGGCCAGGGGACAGATTCCGGGCTGAACCATTCGTGATTGGCGCGTGTCCGCAGGCGCGGTCATTCTCCCGCGTCATGAGACATTCATTTCTTGCCATCCTCCTTTCATTGCTCGCGCTTCCGGCGCTGGCCGGTGAGGCTGACGTCGTCGATGCGCGCTACTCGCAATCCTCGGACGGCTCCTACACGTTCCATGTCACGGTCCGCCACGCCGACGAGGGCTGGGACCATTATGCCGACCGCTGGCAGGTGATCGGTCCGGACGGCGCCGTGCTGGGCGAACGCGTGCTGGCGCATCCCCATGTCGACGAGCAGCCGTTCACGCGCAGCCAGTCCGGCATCGTCATCCCGGACCACCTGGAAGAAGTGACGGTGCGTGCCCATGATTCCGTTCATGGCTGGGGCGGCATGGAAATGACGCTTCCGCTCAAGGGCCGTTTCTGACCGGACCTGTGGCCGTCAGGCGGCTGCCAGCGCCTTGATGCCGTCGGCGACGAACTGCACGGCGAGGGCGGACAGGATCACGCCGAGCAGGCGCGTGAGGATGGACCGGCCGGTTTCGCCGAGGATCTTGTCGATCCTGTCAGCCAGCAGGAAGACCAACCACGTCAGCAGGATGATGGCACCGACAATGGCGATAAGCGCAGTGCGCGGGCCGGGTTCGGCGAACTGGCCGGACAGGAGAATGACGGCGGAAATGGCGCCGGGGCCGGCGATCAGCGGAATCGCCAGCGGGAAAACCGCGACCTGGCGGATCTCGTCGGCGCTGATCGCCACTTCCGCCGTGTGTTCATGGCGCTGCTGGCGGCGTTCGAAGATCATCTCGAAGGCGATCCAGAACAGGAGCAGGCCGCCGGCGACGCGGAAGGCCGGCAGGGTGATGCCGAAGACGGCCAGGATGCCGGCGCCGGCGAGCGCGAACAGCGCAAGCGTCGCGAAGCCGATCGCCGCGGCGCGCCAGGCGACCTGGTTGCGTTGCGCCCGGTCCATGCCGCGCGTGACGGCCAGGAAAAGCGGCGCGAGGCCGGCCGGGTCGATGGTGACCAGCAGCGTGACAATAGCGGTGGCGATCATGTCGTTGAACATGGGCGTTTCCAGTTTCAGCCTCCGGATTCGGCCGACAGCCTAGCCGTTTCCCGGCGATCCGGCGACCTTTGCGTGACGGCATGGCGCAAGGACCCGTGCGTGCCGGCGTTTGCCTTTGGAAAACCGGCGCCGAAATTGGAATGGCCGCGTGGAATCCTATATACGGAAACAAGTGATTCCAAAGTGATCGTGACACGCATTTGACTGACCAGCCAACACCGCCCCGGCTTCCCGAAGGCATCGAGCCCGTCTCCATCATCGAGGAGATGCAGCGCAGCTATCTCGACTACGCCATGAGCGTGATCGTCAGCCGCGCGCTTCCCGATGTGCGCGACGGGCTGAAGCCGGTTCACCGGCGCATTCTCTATGCCATGCACGAGGGCGGTTTCCACTGGAACCGCAAATACGTGAAGTCGTCGCGCATCGTCGGTGACGTCATGGGTAAGTATCACCCGCATGGCGATGCCGCGATCTATGACGCCATGGTGCGCATGGCGCAGGACTGGTCGATGCGTCTGCCGCTGATCGACGGGCAGGGCAATTTCGGCTCCATCGACGGCGATCCGCCGGCGGCGATGCGATACACCGAATCGCGGCTGGAAAAGGTCGCCCACGACCTGCTGGAGGATATCGACAAGGAGACGGTCGATTTCCAGGAGAACTACGATTCGTCGAGTTCCGAGCCGAAGGTGCTGCCGGCGCGTTTCCCCAACCTGCTTGCCAACGGGTCGGGCGGCATTGCCGTCGGCATGGCGACCAACATCCCGCCGCACAATCTGGGCGAACTGATCGACGGCTGCATCGCGCTGATGGACAATCCGGCCATCACGCTGCCCGAACTCATGCAGCACATTCCCGGTCCGGACTTTCCCACGGGCGCCATCGTGCTTGGCCGGTCCGGCATCCGCTCGGCCTACGAGACGGGGCGCGGCTCCATCATCATGCGCGGGCGCGCCCATGTCGAGCCGATGCGCGGCGACCGCGAGATGATCGTGGTCACGGAAATCCCCTACCAGGTCAACAAGGCCTCGATGATCGAGAAGATGGCGGAACTCGTGCGCGACAAGCGCATCGAGGGCATTTCCGACATCCGCGACGAGTCCGACCGGCAGGGCTACCGTGTGGTCGTCGAACTGAAGCGCGACGCCAATGCCGACGTGATCCTGAACCAGCTTTACCGCTACACGCCGCTGCAGACCTCGTTCGGCGCCAACATGGTGGCGCTGAACGGCGGCAAGCCGGAACTGATGGCGCTGGCGGACATGCTGAAGGCGTTCGTCGCGTTCCGCGAGGAGGTTGTCAGCCGGCGCACCAAGTATCTCCTGCGCAAGGCGCGCGAACGCGCCCATGTGCTGGTGGGCCTGGCCATTGCCGTTGCCAATATCGACGAGGTGATCAAGCTGATCCGCCACGCGCCGGACCCGGCGACGGCGCGCGAGCAGTTGATGACCCGGCGCTGGCCTGCGCACGAGGTGGCGCCGCTGATCCGGCTCATCGACGATCCGCGCCACAAGGTCAACGAGGACGGGACCTACAACCTTTCGGAAGAACAGGCCCGCGCCATTCTCGACCTGCGCCTGCAGCGTCTCACCGCGCTCGGCCGTGACGAGATCGCCGACGAGTTGAACAAGATCGGCGAGGAAATCCGGGACTATCTCGACATCCTGTCGTCGCGTGCCCGCATCCAGCAGATCGTCAAGGACGAACTGACCGCGGTGAAGGACGAGTTCGGCACCCCGCGCCGCACCGAACTCGCCGAAGGCGGTCCGGACATGGACGACGAGGACCTGATCGCGCGCGAGGACATGGTCGTCACCTTCAGCCACGAGGGCTACATCAAGCGCGTGCCGCTGTCGGTCTACCGGGCGCAGCGGCGCGGCGGCAAGGGCCGTTCGGGCATGGCGACGAAGGAGGAGGATTTCGTCACGCGGCTGTTCGTGGCCAACACGCACACGCCGGTGCTGTTCTTCTCCTCGCGCGGCATCGTCTACAAGGAAAAGGTCTGGCGCCTGCCTGTCGGCACGCCGCAATCGCGCGGCAAGTTCCTGCGCAACATGCTGCCGCTGCAGGACAATGAACGCATCACCTCGATCATGCCCTTGCCGGAGGACGAGGACCGTTGGGGCGAACTCGACGTGATGTTCTCGACCACGCGCGGCACGGTGCGGCGGAACAAGCTGTCGGATTTCGTCCAGGTCAATCGCAACGGCAAGATCGCCATGAAGCTGGAGGACGACGGCGACGAGATCCTGTCGGTGTCGACCTGCACCGAGCATGACGACGTGGTGCTGACCACGGCCGCCGGCCAGTGCATCCGCTTCCCCGTCACCGATGTGCGTGTCTTTGCCGGGCGCAATTCGATTGGCGTGCGCGGCATCGCGCTGGGGGCGGGCGACAGCGTCATCTCGATGGCCATCCTCGGCCATGTCGACGCGGATGCGCCGGAGCGCGCGGCCTATCTGAAAATCGCGGCGGCCGAACGGCGCGGCGTCAACGGCGATGACGAGGAAGCGCCGGGCGGACTTGTCGGCGAAGAGGCGGAAGCCGCCGAACTTTCGCCGGAACGCGTGGAAGAGTTGCGCGCGCGCGAACAGTTCCTGCTCACCGTCTCGGAATTCGGCTACGGCAAGCGGTCGTCATCCTACGAGTTCCGGATTTCCGGCCGTGGGGGCAAGGGTATCCGCGCGACCGACATCTCCAAGACCGACGAGATCGGCCCGCTGGTGGCAGCCTTCCCGGTCGAGAGCGGCGACCAGATCATGCTCGTCACCAATGCCGGAAAGGTGATCCGCGTTCCCGTGGAAGGCATCCGTTTCGCCGGCCGCGCCACCAAGGGCGTGACCATCTTCAAGACGGGAGACGGCGAGCGGGTGGTATCGGTGGAGCGGATTTCCGAGCCCGAAGCCGAAGGGGACGAGGTGCTTGAAGAAGCGGAACAGTCCGCGTCAACGGGTGCAGACGATCCGTCCGGCGGCGGCACCGGTGAGGTGTAAGCCCGTCAGCGGCGGCGGGGATTGCGGTAGGGATTGAACGGCTGGCGGATACGTTCCGCCTGGGTTTCCGGTTTCATGTCTCCCAGCAGGCCGACCACGGTGGCGATCAGCATGGCAACGGTCATGGCAGAGGCGAGCAGCACGATCATCATTCGCTTTCTCCTTGCTCCCGGGTCCCGGCGGTGCCGTCTGGTTGCGCCGGACCCTCAGGGAACATGACGCATCACCGCGAGAAAAGTTTCAAACCACGTTCATGCAAACTTGCGTGAGTTGAGTTGAATGCGCCGTGACCGGCCCGTTCATCGGGTGTTCATGTTCGCCGCCGAAGCTTGCGCGAAGCCGATTGCCAAGGGTTGTGCCGGCGGGTAGAAGCGCTTCCATGAGCGAGAGAAAAGCGATTTACGCCGGGTCGTTCGACCCGTTGACCAATGGTCATCTGGACGTGTTGCGCGGCGCGCTGGCGCTGGCGGACGTCATCTACGTGGCAATCGGCATACATCCGGGCAAGAAGGGCCTTTTTTCCTTCGAAGAGCGATTGCGGCTGATCGAAAAGGCCGGCGCGGACGAACTGGGCGCCGACCATCAGCGTCTGCGCGTCGTCGCCTTCGACGGCCTTGTCGTGGACGCGGCGCGCCAGCATGGCGCGACCATGATGATTCGCGGCCTGCGCGACGGCACCGATCTCGACTACGAGATGCAGATGGCCGGGATGAACGGGCAGATGGCGCCCGGCATCAAGACCGTTTTCCTTCCCGCCAGCCCGGCCGTCCGGCATATCACCGCCACATTGGTGCGCCAGATCGCGGCCATGGGCGGCGACGTTTCGGGCTTCGTGCCGGCGAATGTGGCCGATGCCCTGAAAGCGAAATCCTGACCTGACCGGAGACCTGACCCATGTCGATCCTGCGCCTTGCCGCCGCCGCGGCCCTTGCCGCTTCCATGAGCCTTTCCGCCCTGCCGGCCTTCGCCTCCAAGCTCGTCATCACGCTGAAGGACGGGGACGTCGTCATCGACCTGGCCGACGACCTGGCGCCGAAGCATGTCGAGCGGATGAAGGCGCTTGCCGAATCGGGCGCCTATGACAATGTCGCCTTTCACCGCGTGATCGACGGCTTCATGGCCCAGACCGGCGACGTTCAGTTCGGCGACATGGAAGACGGGTTCGATCCGCGCATGGTCGGCACCGGCGGTTCGGACATGCCCGACCTGCCGGCGGAATTCTCCGACGCCGCATTCGAGGAAGGGGCGGTCGGCATGGCGCGCTCGTCCGACCCGAATTCGGCCAACTCGCAATTCTTCATCATGTTCGCGCCGGCGCCGCACCTGAACGGACAGTATACCGTGGTCGGCACGGTGGAGAGCGGCATGGAGCATGTGCACGCCATCAAGAAGGGCAGCCGCGCCGCCAATGGCGCCGTGCAGGAGCCCGACCGCATGATCAAGGTGCGGGTGGAAGACTGAATTCATCGAATCAAAGCAGGAAGGTAGAGGCAATGGCTGAGATCAAGGATCCGGAAAACACGCTGGTCATGGAGACCACGCAGGGCAGGGTTGTCATCGAGATGTTTCCGGACCTTGCGCCCGGGCATGTCGGCCGCATCAAGGAACTGGCCCGCGAGGGCGCCTATGACGGCGTCGTCTTCCACCGCGTCATCGACGGCTTCATGGCGCAGACGGGCGACGTGCGTTACGGAAAGAAGGGCGGCAAGGATTACAACCCTTCGCGCGCCGGCATGGGCGGCTCCGACAAGCCGGACCTCAAGGCCGAATTCTCCAACATGAACCACGCGCGCGGCACCTGCTCGATGGCGCGTGCCATGAACCCGAACTCGGCCAATTCGCAGTTCTTCATCTGCTTCGAGGACGCGGGCTTCCTGAACCGCCAGTACACGGTCTGGGGCCAGGTGATCGAGGGCATGGAGCATGTCGACAAAATCAAGCGCGGCGAGCCCGTGCAGGATCCCGATTCCATCGTCTCGATGAAGGTCGCCGCCGACGCCTGAGCCAGCGGCGCCGGTTTGCGGAACAAAAAGGGCGCCGGCCAGGCCGGCGCCCTTGGCATGTCCGGTGGGGCCCATGCCCGCTACCGTTTCGTTTCCGGCATCTTCCGGCGCGGCCGGTGATTTGACGAGACCGTGGAATGCTGTAAAGGCCCGTCCATGCGTGTTGATCTTTTCGATTTCAAGCTCCCCGAAAGCGCCATTGCCCTGCGGCCTGCCGAGCCGCGCGATGCGGCCCGCATGCTGGTCGTGCGGCCCGGCAGCGGGCTTGAGGATCGCAGTGTGCTCGACCTGGCTGACTTGCTGGAACCGGGTGATGCACTCGTCTTCAACGATACGCGCGTCATCCCGGCGCAGCTTGAGGGTGTGCGCGTTCGCGACGGCGGCGAGGCGCGTGTCTCGGCCACGCTGCACATGCGCACCGGCCCGGACCGCTGGCAGGCTTTCCTGAAGCCCGGCAAGCGGGTGAGGGCAGGCGACCGCATCCGCTTCGGCCACGAGGGCAATGCCTGTTTCCTCGGAACCTTGGAGGCGACGGCGGGCGAAAAGGGAGAGGGGGGCGACGTGGAGCTTGTCTTCGACCTGTCCGGCCCGGCCCTGGACGAGGCGCTGCACGCGGTCGGCCATGTGCCGCTGCCCCCCTATATCGCCTCGAAGCGGCCCGAGGACGAGCGCGACCGGTCCGATTACCAGACGATCTATGCCCGCGAGGAAGGTGCGGTGGCGGCCCCGACCGCAGGATTGCATTTCACGCCGCGCCTGATGGAACGGCTTGAGGCGCGCGGCATCGAGCGGCATTTCGTGACGCTGCATGTCGGCGCGGGGACGTTCCTGCCGGTCAAGGCGGACGATACGCGCGATCACCGGATGCATTCGGAAATCGGCCATGTGAGCGGCGAGACCGCGAGCGCGCTCAATGCGGTCAAGGCGCGGGGCGGGCGCATCGTCTCGGTGGGCACCACGTCGCTGCGGCTGCTGGAAAGCGCGGCGGATGAGACGGGGCGGCTGCATGAATGGTCCGGCCCGACGGACATCTTCATCACACCCGGCTACCGTTTCCGCTTCATCGACGTTTTGATGACGAATTTCCACCTGCCGCGTTCCACGCTGTTCATGCTGGTTTCGGCCTTCAGCGGGCTGGAAACCATGCGCGCGGCCTATGACCACGCCATCGCGAGCGGTTACCGTTTCTATTCCTATGGCGATTCGAGCCTGCTTTTCCGAAAGGACTGAATGTCCTTTCCACACCGTGCCTGGCCTGGGCTATCCTCGTCCGGCTGCCTTCACGGGAACGCGGGTCATGAACCGGGAAACGCGGGGGCAGGCATGGTTGACGGCGGCGGGCGGACGGTTGCGCCTTCCGCGTGGCCTGCAATGGGCCTTTGGTCAACGCCCTATCGCGGGCGGCCCGCCGATGCCGGTCATGTCCGGCAGCGGCAGAGGGGCACGAAACCTCCGTTCACGGGCCGGACAGGCCGGGAAGGACGGAAGGCGGAGCGGCGGCGAACAGACATGCGGCAGGCGGTCACCGGATCGCATGAATTGTTCTCAGACACGCGGGATGGTGACCGCCTGTCTTTCCTCCTGAAGCAATGGCCAGACGCGAAAGCGGGCGTGGCAACGGCCGGCCATGGCGTTCAGTCCTTGCGGATCAGGATCTGGACGGGCAAGGGAACTGACGAACGAAACGGGGAATGCGAACGTCATGAGCAGCGAATTCACCTTCACTCTCCTTGCCACGAACGGCGGCGCGCGACGCGGCGAGATCACCATGCCGCGCGGCACCATCCGCACGCCGGCCTTCATGCCGGTCGGCACGGGCGGCACGGTGAAGGCCATGTACATGGACCAGGTGCGCGACCTCGGCGCCGACATCATCCTGGGCAACACCTATCACCTCATGCTCCGGCCCGGCGCCGAGCGGGTGGCGCGGCTGGGTGGCCTGCATGAATTTGCCCGCTGGCCGCATCCGATCCTCACCGACAGCGGCGGATTCCAGGTCATGTCGCTGGCCGCGCTGCGCAAGCTCGACGAACGCGGCGTGACCTTCAAGTCGCATATCGACGGCGTGAAGTACGAGATGACGCCCGAGCGCTCCATCGAGATCCAGGGGCTTCTGGATTCCGATATCCAGATGCAGCTTGACGAGTGCATCCGCCTGCCCGCCGAGGTCGGCGATGTCGAGCGCGCCATGGAATTGTCGCTGCGCTGGGCGGAGCGCTGCAAGACGGCCTTCGGCGACCAGCCCGGCAAGGCGATGTTCGGCATCGTGCAGGGCGGCGACGTGCCTGCACTGCGTGTCCGCTCCGCCGAGGCGCTGAAGGCCATGGACCTGAAGGGCTATGCGGTGGGCGGGCTGGCAGTGGGCGAGCCGCAGGCGGTGATGCTGGAGATGCTGGACGCCGTCTGCCCGGTGCTGCCCGGCGAAAAGCCGCGCTACCTCATGGGGGTCGGCACACCGGACGACATCCTGAAATCGGTAGCGCGCGGCATCGACATGTTTGATTGCGTGATGCCGACACGCGCCGGGCGGCACGGGCTGGCCTATACGCGTTTCGGCAAGATCAACCTGCGCAATGCCCGCCATGCCGAAGACCCGCGCCCGCTCGACCCCGAAAGCGGTTGTCCCGCCTCGCGCGACTATTCGCGGGCCTACCTTCATCATCTCGTCCGCTCCGGCGAGGCGCTGGCCGGCATGCTGCTGACCTGGAACAACCTGGCCTATTACCAGCGGTTGATGCAGGGCGCGCGCGACGCCATCGAGGCAGGGCGCTATGGCGACTACATGGCGCAGACACAGGCCGGCTGGCAGAAGGGCGACATGGCGCCGTTGTGAGACCGATCCGCGGGCGCCCGTGTTTTTGCGGAGCGGGACAGAACCGCGATGGCGCGCGGCGCGTATCCCGGTTGCAGACATAGCCCGAAGGAGCAACCAAGGTGAAATATGCTGTCGCCTACCTCGCCGCCATGGCGGTCTTCCTGGTCCTCGATTTCATCTGGCTGGGCTACGTCGCCAAGAACTTCTACTGGAGCCGGATGGACGGACTGCTTCTCGACCAGCCCCGCATGGGCGTGGCTGCCGTGTTCTACGTGATCTGGGTGGCCGGCCTTGTCTGGTTCGCGCTTGTCCCGGCGATGAACTCCGGCGCCCTGTCCACGGCGGTGGTCAATGGCGCCCTGTTCGGGCTCTTTACCTACCTGACCTATAACGGCACCAACCTTGCGGTCCTCAAGGGGTACGATCCGGTGGTCGCAATCACCGACACAAGCTGGGGCGTGTTCGTCGGCGCGATGTCCTCCGGCATCGCCTTCCTCGCCCTGCGGACCTTCGGCTTCATTTCCGAGGCGAACTGATCAGGCGGATGGCAGGTCGGCCGACTTGAGCGAGACGCCGGCGATCTTCCAGGAGCCGTCAGCCTGCAACTGCATCCGGTAAAGCGCCCGCCAGCCCTTGCCGTCAGGTCCCGTGATCAGCACCTCCTGCAGGAAATCGCCGGTGCCAAGCGGTATCGACTTGCCGAAGGCATAGGCGGACGGCCGGCGCACGGGCTGGTAGCCGCTGTCGACCATGCCCATGAATCCGTCCACGGACGGGAACAACCGCTTTATATTGGGCGCGGCATAGGAATAGGCGGCGGCCCCGTCATCGGCAAGGAAGGCCTCCATCTGTCCGGAAATGGCCGATTGCGCCGCGGTGATTTCCTCCTGCGTCTGCGCCATGGCGGGCGCGGCAAGAAGTGCCGCTGCGGCGAATAGGAACATCCTGCGGTTCGTGGCAGCGTGCATGGCAGCCTCCCTCCGGTCTATCATGACTCCTTGATACGGGATTTGGACGAAAGCAGTTTCATCCCAACGCTAAAACACCGGTCCCATGCCTTCAATCGGTGAAAATGTTGCTCTAGACAGGAGCGTGGATGCGCGAGTCGGATGGAGGGCGGGGTGTCAGACGAAGAGTTGGAAAAAGTCCCGGCTGACGCCGGTGAGAGCCTGACCGGGGCCGACATCTACGACGATGAAGGCTATGTGCGCGCGTCCTACCTGGCGCACATAGGCGCAGCGATTGCCGACCGCGATACCATCACGCTGAAGCGCGACGCCAGCGAACTGCATGAATCGGAACTCGCGGACCTCCTCGAAGCGCTGCTCCCGGATCAACGCCGGGGGCTGGTGGAACTGCTGGGCACGGATTTCGACTTCGCCGCGCTGACCGAGGTGGACGAGGCGATCCGCCTCCAGATCGTGGAATCGCTGCCCAACGACCAGATCGCGCAGGCCGTCCAGGAACTGGATTCCGACGACGCGGTCTACATCCTCGAAGACCTCGAAGAGGCAGACCAGGAAGAGATCCTCTCCAAGCTGCCGTTCACCGAGCGCATCCGGCTGCGCCGCTCCCTCGACTATCCGGAAGAAACGGCCGGCCGGCGCATGCAGTCGGAGTTCGTCGCCGTGCCGCCCTTCTGGACGGTCGGGCAGACGATCGACTACATGCGCGAGGACAAGGACCTGCCCGACAGTTTCTCGCAGATCTTCGTCATCGACCCGACCTTCCGGCTGGTCGGCGCGGTCAACCTCGACCGCATCCTGCGTACCAAGCGCGGCACCAAGGTCGAGGAGGTGATGCACGAGACGCGCCATGCCATTCCGGCGACGATGGACCAGGAGGAGGCGGCGCAGGTCTTCGAGCAATACGACCTGCTGTCGGCCGCCGTGGTGGACGAGAACGAACGGCTTGTCGGCGTGCTGACCATTGACGATGTCGTCGACGTCATCCAGCAGGAGGCCGAGGAGGACATTAAGCGCATGGGCGGCGTCGGTGACGAGGAGCTCTCCGACAGCGTGGCCGAGGCCGCGCGCTCGCGCTTTCTCTGGCTGCTGATCAATCTCGGCACGGCCGTTCTCGCTTCGCTGGTGATCGGGCTGTTCGATGCAACCATCGAGCAGATGGTCGCGCTGGCCGTGCTGATGCCGATCGTTGCCTCGATGGGCGGTAATGCCGCCACGCAAACCATGACGGTGGCGGTGCGCGCGCTCGCCACCAAGGACATCGACATCTACAATGCCGGCCGGGTCATCCGGCGCGAGACCATGGTCGGCATGGTGAACGGCATCCTCTTTGCCATCATCATCGGCGTGGTGGCGGCGCTGTGGTTCTCAAGTCCGGGCCTTGGCGCGGTGATCGCCATGGCCATGGTCGTCAACATGCTGGCCGCGGCGCTGGCCGGCATCCTGATACCGCTTCTGCTCGACAGGGTTGGCGCCGATCCGGCCATTGCCTCCGGCGTCTTCGTCACCACGGTGACGGATGTCGTCGGTTTCTTCGCATTCCTGGCGCTGGCGGCGTGGTGGTTCGCAATCGGCTGAGGACACGTTGATCTCTCCGGCCGAAGCGGGGGCGGGCGAAGCGGTTCGGTTGGCTATTTGACTTTTACGTAAGGGTTATGCAGACTTGTGCCAGGATGCCATCGTGAACGGGCTGCAAGCATGCGCGAATTCTACACCATCACGGAACTCACCAAGGAATTCGGCGTGTCCACCCGGACCCTGCGCTTCTACGAGGACGAGGGTTTGATCCAGCCGTTCCGGCGCGGGCGCACACGCCTCTACCGGCCGGCCGACCGGCACCTGATCAAGCAGATCATGCGCGGCAAACGGCTCGGCTTTTCCATCGCCGAGATTCGCGACATCATCCAGATGTACCGCGAACCGCCCGGCGAGGGCGGGCAATTGAAGACGATCATCGCCAAGATCGAGGAACGGCGCGAGGAATTGCGTCAGAAACGGCGCGACCTCGAGGAAACGCTGGCCGAACTCGACCGGGCCGAGGAGGCCTGCCTGGAGCGCATGGCGGAACTGGGCGTGAGCACCTGATGCCGCCGGGTGCACCGGTTCCCCCGGCCGGTCAGATCCAGCGGCGGACCTTCTTCATGTAATCGCGGTAGGGCTTGCCGAAGCGGTGGGTCAGATGCGCCTCCTCGCGTTCGATGGCCAGCTTCTGCGTGGCGAAGGCGGCCACAAAGGCCAGCAGGATGAACCAGGCAATGCCGGAGACGAGGCCCACACCGATCATCAGCATGGTATTACCAAGATAGATGGGGTTGCGGGTGATCCTGAAGGGACCGGAACTGACAAGGTGATCGGAGCGCTTGTGGGGAAGGATTGTCGTCCGCGCCTTGCGCATGGCCGCCATGGCAGAGAAATCCAGCGCCAGCGCGCCGGCAATCACCAGCCATCCAATGGCGAACAGGATGTCGGAAAAGGGACGCGGGATCCAGCCGAGACCGAGCGGCAGCACGAATTGAGCGCCGATGGCTGCGAGAATGGCCACGCCATAGAGGAGAGGCGGCCAGGGTATCCGGTTGGGCCGTTCCAGATCGCCGGTCATCGTGATTGCTCTCCTGTTCCTGTTCGCGCCTGGCAGATGGCACGCGCGGTTTCGATGGCGTCCTGCGCATCCGGCGAGGGCCGGCCGCTCAGTGCCGGTGCGAGCATGCCGCGCGCATCCAGTTCGTCAAGGACGCAAAGGCACCATGCCCGGCAAAAGGCTTCGTCGTTGGTCTGCATGCATTGCGCCTCGCAGCCGGGCCGCGCATCGCCGACGGTGACGGCCGGAGGAAAAAACTGGGCCCAGGTCCAGACAAGTGCGATGAGAAGCGGCTGATGGAGAAGGTAGACCGCGAGGCTGTGACGGCCCGGCCAGGCAAGCCATGCCGGCACGCGCGCATTCAGCCGGGTCCGGCGCAGAGCCTCGAACCAGCCCCGCGCGAGCCCCAGTTGCGCCAGCGCCATGCCCGCAAGCACGATTCCCGTCCAGGGGAAGACGGGGACGTAGTCGTTGGAGTTGGGCGGAAACGGTGCCAGCCCCGTCCAGCGCAACCAGGGCGCGGCAAAGGCCGGATCGCGAAAGACCTGGGGCAGGGCGATGATCGCCAACGCTGCGAGGGCGGTGGCGAACCACGGCAACCGCAGGAATGCCAGGCCGAGGACCCCGGCCAGGGCAATCTGGTGAAGGATGCCGAAGAAGATGAAGGTATCCGGCATGGCGAACCAGGTGACCAGCGTGATCAGGGCGGCGGCGGCGGCCACGCGCGCCAGCCGCACCAGATAGGAGCGCCACCGCATGGCTTGCCCGTGGCCGAGCACCAGGCCCATGCCTGCCAGGACAAGGAAGGAGCCGGCAATGCAGCGGGCGAAGAGCTTCCAGCCGCCGCTTGCCGCGGTTCCCGCCTCCACATAGCCGAAGAATTCGAGGTCCCAGGTGAAGTGGTAGATTGCCATCGCGGCCAGCGCGATGGCTCGCGCCGCATCGATTGCCGCTATGCGGCCCTTGCCCGTCGCCCCCGATGCCATAGACTGCGTTTCCATCATGAATGACAGGTATTTCAACCGGGTGCGTCCCGGTCAATCGCAATGAACGAGGGAGCGAGTGAAACATGCACAGAGTTGAAGCGAAGGGTGCTGCCATTCCGGCCATCGGCATGGGAACTTGGACCCTGGAAGGCGATCATTGCGCCGGCATGGTGGCCGAAGCATTGCGCGTGGGCTACCGCCATGTGGATACGGCCGCGATGTACCGCAACGAGGAAGCGGTCGGCGAAGGCCTGCGCGCGTCCGGCCTTCCACGCGAGGATTATTTCCTGACGACCAAGGTATGGTTCACCGATATCGGGGATGGCGACCTGCAACGTTCGGCCGAGGCCAGCCTCAAGCGGCTCGGCGTCGACCAGGTCGACCTGTTTCTGATCCACTGGCCGAACCCCGCCATTGCATTGTCCGATTCGATCCGTGCGCTGAATGCAGTGAGATCCTCCGGCATGACCCGGCATATCGGCGTTTCCAACTTTCCGACCGCGCTTCTGGCCCAGGCCATCGACCTGAGCGAAGCGCCGCTGGTCTGCAACCAGGTCGAGTATCATCCCTATCTGAACCAGGAAAAGATGAGGGCTATGCTGGCGGCCAACGGGATGGCGATGACTTCCTATTGCCCGCTCTATCGCGGCGGGGCGCTGTTCGAGGAGCCGGCGGTGCGCGACGCAGCGGCGGCGCATGGACGCTCACCTGGCCAGATCGTGCTGCGCTGGCACGTCCAGCAGAAGGGGGTCATCGCGATTCCCCGGACATCGCGGCCGGAAAGGCTTGCCGAGAACCTCGCCGTGTTCGACTTCGCCCTGTCGGAGGAGGAAATGGCCGCCATCTCGGCGCTTCGCCAGCGCAATGACCGTATCTGCAATTTCGACTTCTCTCCCGTCTGGGATGCCGCATGAGCGAAACGGTCGCCGATCTGCTTTCCGCCGCGGCGCGGCACTTCGAAGGACTGATCGGCTCCATGGATCCCGTGTGGACCGGAATCCAGCTGGCGCTCGCTGCCTGGGTGTTCCTGCTGGCCTGGCTCATCTCGCTCAGGGTCGAGCCGGCACTTGAGGAGCGCGCGCGGCGCATCCGGGGCAATCCCGGTTTGCTGCGCATGATCGTCGCGCTGCTGCGGCGCTCCGAATGGGTGATTTTCGTGCTGGCCATGGCGCTGACACTCGCGGTGATGCGGGCGGCAACATGGCCGAGCCGCTCCTGGCTGATCGAGCTCATCCTGTCGCTGGCCTCGCTCTGGCTGGTGATCTCGGTGCTCTCGCGGGTCATTCGCAACCGGACATTGGCGCGGGTCGTCGCCTATGCGGGCTGGATCTGGGCGGCGATCATCGTGCTGGGCATCTCCGGGCAGATCCAGGCGATGCTCGACAGCCTTGCGCTCAGCATCGGCAAGACCCGCATCTCGGCATGGTTCGCCCTGCAGGCGTTGTTCGCCCTCGGTGCGACGCTGTGGCTCGCCACGGCCTTCGGCAATTTCATCGACCGGCGCCTGCAAATGAGCGATGACCTGACGCCATCGCTGCGCGTTCTCCTCGGCAAGATCATCAAGATCATGCTGGTGCTGGTGGCCGGTGCGGTCGCGCTGTCGTCGCTGGGGATCGACCTGACGGCACTGACCGTGTTTTCAGGCGCGGTCGGGGTTGGGCTCGGCTTCGGCCTGCAGAAGGTCGTCTCGAACTTCATCAGCGGAATCATCATCCTGCTCGATCGGTCGATCAAGCCGGGCGACACGATCTCGCTCAACGAGACCTTCGGCTGGATCCGCGAATTGCGGGCCCGGTTCGTTTCCGTCGTCACGCGGGACGGGCGGGAATACCTGATCCCGAACGAGGAGTTCATCACCAACCGCGTGGTGAACTGGTCGTTCAGCGACCAGCTTGTCCGTCTCGACGTGGAGTTCGGGGTATCCTACGATTCCGATCCGCACGAGGTCTCGAAGCTGGCCGTCGAGGCCTGCAAGGGGGCGGCACCCCGGGTGCAGTCGCATCCCTCGCCGGTCTGCTGGCTGACCGGTTTCGGGGACAGTTCGCTCGACTTCGTGCTGCGTTTCTGGATTGCCGATCCACAGGCAGGCCTCACGAATGTCCGCGGGGCCGTGATGATGGCCTTGTGGGATACCTTCAAGGAAAACGGTGTCGGCATTCCGTTCCCGCATCGCGAGGTGATCATGCGTACGCCGGTGGATATCCGCGACGCAGCCACGGCTCCGGCGAAAGCCGCGCCACGGCGCGGACGGCGGCGGAAGGAATAGGCGCCGATGTTCTTTTACCTGTCGAAGATGGCCTGGTTCGTCATCCAGCCGCTGGGCCTGCTGTTTCTCATCATGCTGGCGACGGCCCTTGCCGCGCTCATGAACTGGCGGCGCGCGGCGGTCGTCATGTCGTCGCTCGGGCTTCTCCTGCTCGTCGCGGGCGGCTGGACCAATGCGGGCCAGATGCTCCTCAATCCGCTGGAGGAGCGGTTCCCGAGGCCGGACCCGCCCCCTGAAATAGTTACGGGAATCATCGTGCTTGGGGGCGGAATGGCGGGAGCCGTCAACCTGGCGCGCGGCGGGCACGAGCTGGAGGATGCCGGAGACCGGTTCGTCGAGGGCGCGATCCTGGCGCGCCGCTATCCGCAGGCGAAACTGGTGATTTCGGGCGGTTCCGGAGCCTTGATCGCCTATGGCGAGGGGGATGCCGACAGCGCCGGACGGCTGATGACGGCGCTGGGCGTGGAGCGCGACCGGCTGGTACTGGAGAACCGTTCGCGCAATACCGCGGAAAATGCCCGCTACAGCTACGATCTTCTGGCGCCAAAAGAGGGCGAGACATGGCTGCTCGTCACCTCGGCCTTCCACATGCCTCGCTCCATGGCGCTTTTCCGCATGGCCGGCTTCGCCGTCACGCCATGGCCGGTCGATTACCGCACGCCGGGTCCGGCCGGGTTCGGCATGGCGCGCCGGGCGCCTGTCGACGCGCTTGACGAACTGACGCTGGGCCTGAGGGAATGGATCGGCCTGACCGCCTACTATCTTACGGGGCGAATCCCTCAGCTGTTCCCGTCGCCCTGACCGCCGCCTGGAAGGGCGATACGGTACACGCCCCTGAAATCGCCGGGATCGACCGGCTTGCCCTTGCGCAGGATGACGATCCGTCCCGCCTTCGCCATGGCGACGGCCTCGGCGCGCAAGGGTTTCATCAGGAGCCGCCATTGCTTTTCGTCCGGACCGGCGATCGCGCGCGCGGCCTCCGACGGGCAGATCGACTTCCCAGGTCCACGCCCGGCAACCAGGTTCAGGATGGTCCGCCGGAGCAGATCGGTATCGCTCTTGTCCATGGTGCCCGTGTCCTTCCGGCTGTTTCGCGCGCTGGTCATTTCATGCCGGTTGCGGTCTGGCAAGACCGTCCATGCCGATTCCCTTGCAGGCCATGTCGGGGCTTTTCCACAGGCCGGAACTTCCATGACCCGCCGCTCGGATCACGATTCCGCCGCAGATGTTATCAGTCGGTAAACTTTCGTTATCTCGAAAATATAAAACATTTCAGCATGTTGCTCATGTTGCGCTGCAGCAGAAAAAGCGGCGAGCCTTTTTTGCGCCGTTTTTCGGCTTGCATTGCACGGCATGGGGGCGTATCGGTCCGCTTCACGGGTTGCACAGGCCGTCTTGCCGGCGGCGACCTGCGGGGTAACAGCAAGACAGGACCATTCATGGACGATACCGTTCAGAAAAGCTGCTGGGGCGTCACAGCCTGGGCAGTGGCGGCGTTTGCCAGCGTGATTTTGCTGGCTTGGCTGTTCGGTGGCGCGGATACCGTTTCGGTTGTCGCCACAAACTGATTTCTCCGGGATATAAAATGCCGAAAGGCGCCGGTGCTTGACGCACCGGCGTTTTTCTTTTGCCGTGTCGCCAATTGCCAAGCCCATGGCGGTTCCGGCCGGTAAAAGCGTGTATCTTCCATGCAGCATTCCGCAAGACGGAGCGGGGTGGTCCCGCAGCACAGAGAGATGGTGCATGTTCCTTTCGGTATTCGATCTGTTCAAGATCGGTCTCGGGCCTTCGAGTTCGCATACTATGGGGCCCATGAACGCGGCGCGGCGCTTCCTCGAGGAAGTGAAGGGCGGGTCATGGCCGCGGCCTGCCGGGGCTCGCGTCACGCAGCTTTCCGCGAGCCTGCACGGCTCGCTGGCCTTCACGGCGCGGGGTCACGCGACCGACAGGGCCGTGTTGCTGGGGCTTGACGGCCACGCGCCCTCGCAGATCGATCCGGACGAGGCTGAACGCGTGGTTGAACGCGTTGCGGCGGAGCGCATGGTGAGGCCTGAAGGACATCCGGCCTACCGGTTCGATCCGGACGCCGACCTTGTGATCGACCGCAGGAACCCGCTGCCCGGTCATGCCAACGGGATGGCCTTCCAGGCCCATGACGAGGACGGGCGCGTGTTGCTGCGCCGGGTCTACTACTCGGTCGGCGGCGGCTTCGTGGTGACCGAGGACGAACTCAACACGGTCCACCAGGGTCCCGGACCCGAGGAGCGGCCGGGTGCGCCATTTCCCTTTTCCAATGCCGCCGAGATGCTGGCGATGGCGCGGGACAGCGGGCGGTCCATCGCGGCCATGAAAAGGGCCAACGAGGAAGCACGCATGGCGCGGGCTGACCTCGATGGCGGTCTCGACCGTATCTGGGAGGCGATGAATGCGTGCATCGAACGCGGCCTTGCGGCACACGGCGAATTGCCCGGTGGCCTGAAGGTGCGCCGCCGGGCCGCCGCGATGCATGCGCGGCTGAACGAGGAAAGCCTGTCGAACCGCCTCAACCCGATGGCGGCGAACGATTGGCTGTCGGTCTACGCGATGGCCGTCAACGAGGAGAACGCCGCGGGCGGCAAGGTCGTCACGGCGCCGACCAATGGCGCGGCCGGGGTTGTGCCGGCGGTTCTCAAATACGCCATGCGATTCCATGACGGCATGGACCATGTCCAGCGGCGCGAATTCCTTCTCACGGCGGCGGCGGTCGGGGGGATCATCAAGCACAACGCATCCATTTCCGGCGCGGAAGTCGGCTGCCAGGGCGAGGTGGGTTCGGCCTCTGCCATGGCCGCGGCAGGTCTGGCGGCCGTGATGGGCGGAACGCCTGAACAGGTGGAGAATGCGGCCGAGATCGCTCTGGAACACCATCTCGGCATGACCTGCGACCCGGTGGCGGGCCTCGTCCAGGTGCCATGCATCGAGCGGAACGCGCTTGGGGCGGTCAAGGCCGTAACGGCGGCTTCGCTGGCCATGCGCGGCGACGGGGCGCACATCGTCTCGCTGGATGCCTGCATCCGCACCATGGCCGAAACAGGCCGCGACATGGACAGCCGCTACAAGGAGACAGCGCTTGGCGGACTGGCCGTCAACGTACCGGAGTGCTGAAGCAGCCGGCGACGAACGCCGCCTGTGGAGAACGTGTGAGAGATCGCTTGAATGCCGGCACGGGTCGGATAGATACTGACGCCATGACCCTTCACCTGCTCAAACTGTCGGTCGGCACGGAAAGCGTGGACGATCTTGAAGGCTGGATCGCGCATCGCTGCGCGCAGGCGCGCGCCGCCGGGCTTGGCGAAAAATACTGGCACACGACCCGCATGGTGCCGCGCCGCATTCCCGAGATCCTCGCAGGCGGATCGATCTACTGGGTCATCAAGGGCATGATCCTGTGCCGCCAGAAGTTCATCGACATCGAGACATTCCAGGCTGAAGACGGCGTGCAACGCTGCCGGCTGGTTCTGGAAACGGACCTTGTGCGCACAAGGCCCGTGCCGAAACGGCCTTTCCAGGGCTGGCGCTATCTCAAGCCGGAAGATGCGCCGGCCGATCTTTCCGGAAACGCCGACGGAATGCTGCCCGCGGAACTGGAAAGCGAATTGTCGGAACTCGGACTGCTGTGACCTGACCGCCCGTCCCCTCCCGGGAGCCGGCCAGGGTTTACCAATCCGGCAGGTATTTGCGTCCGGGGTCGCCGAAAACTTGCAACCTCACGCTTCAAGAGGCAGTCTTTCCCTGCACGCATTGTGCCGGGGATCTGGAAATGTTCATTTCTGCTTCGTCCAGGCCGACGCCGGGCAGGAGCCGCACAGCGGCCCATGTGATCGTCTGCGGCAATGAAAAGGGCGGTTCGGGCAAGTCCACGACCGCCATGCATGTCGCCGTCTTCCTGCTGAAGGCGGGCAATCGCGTGGCGACGATAGACCTGGATGGCCGGCAGCTATCGCTCACCCGCTATCTGGAAAACCGCCGCCGCTGGGCTGCCGCAGCCGGCCTGGCGCTTGAAATGCCGCAGCATTTCCATGTCCCGGCCATTCGCCGCGCCCTGGTGGCCGATGCCGAAAGCGCCGAGATGCGCGCCTTGACGGCTGCGCTGTCCGATATCGAGCACCGGCACGATTTCGTCATCATCGACACGCCGGGAGCCGATACCTACCTCAACCGGCTCGCCCATCGCATCTGCGACACATTGATCACACCGGTTAACGACAGTTTCGTCGATCTCGACGTGCTTGCCAGGATCGACCCTGTTTCCGGCGATGTTGTGGATGTTTCGCCCTATGCCCAGTCGGTGAGGGATGCGCGGCGCGAGCGCCGGGCCGCCGACAACACCATGCTGGACTGGGTGGTCGTTCGAAACCGCATGTCGCCCATTTCATCGCGCAACGAAATGAAGGTCGATGATGGCTTGCGCAAGTTTTCTGCACGGCTTGGCTTCCGCTTGGCCGACGGGATATCCGAGCGCGTCATCTTCAGGGAGTTCTTTCCGCTCGGGTTGACGGCGCTGGACGAACTCGACGATCGCGTTCTCGGTGCCCGGCCGACGCTTTCGCATCTGGCCGCGCGTCAGGAAATCCGCCAGCTTGTCGCCGCGCTGCGCCTGCCGATCGGTGAGGAAGGCTTGCGCCGGGCCGAACGCCGGAGGCAATTCACGGCGTGTTCCGGCGACACGATCGCATTGCCTGACATCTTCGCCGACTGAGCCCTGCGCCGTCAGCCCCGATAACTGTACCGGACGGCCACGCCGCCGCGCGGGGCAAGCACCCGGAGCCGCACGCAGACCGGTGCACGGGACTGGCGCATGGCGCGGGCCCCGTGGCTGATCAGCAGCCCGACGAGATCGCGGGTGCGCAGGCGAACAGGCTTCCGCCCGGCCGCCAATGCATCGCGGGCAGTCAGGAGGGCGTTGGCAGGCGCCGGCGCCGGTCCGGCGCTGGGTCCCGTGGCGGACACATGGTTCTGCTGTGTCATGGCGTTTTCTCCGAACGACGCAATACAAAGCCCCGGAGAGAAGGGGCGGACCTTGCCGGCGCCGGTTCCCCGACGCCCGCGAAACGGGCAGCTACTGCTCGGTGGCGTAGCAGTTGATCTTCCGGCGCTTGAGGCTGGAACAGGCCTTCCAGGCCGCATCCTTGCCGGCAAAGCCGCCGAACCGGGCACGATAATAGAGCGTACCGTCCTTCTCGAAGGTCGAGGTGAAACCTTCGGCGCTGGCGAGAATGGGCCCGGCCTTGCCGCGAACGCTGTCCAGGAAGGCCAAGGCCTCATCCCGCGAGGCCAAGGAGGCGACCTGGACAACCCAACCCTGTGCCTCAGCGGCCCTTTGCGTGACGGGCGCGACGGCGGCGGTGCGCACGGGATCGACAAGGGGGGTCGAGGATGCGCTGGCAATGGTTTCGGTATTGGCAACCGACACGGGTTTGGGCGCGGGAACGGGAATATCGGTGCGCGGAAGCACGGGGAGGCCCGCGACCTTAACATTCGCTGCCTTGCCCCTGGCAACGAGATTGCCGCGATCGCGGGTCGATGCCTTGGGCAGGTAGGCGGCGATCAGTTTCTTCATCTGGGCGTTGCGGCTTGCTCCGGTGCGCCCTCCCATGACCACGGCCACGATGCTGCGATCGCCGCTGCGCACCGAGGATACGAGGTTGAAGCCGGACGCGCGGGTGTATCCGGTCTTGATGCCGTCGACGCCGCGAACCTTGCCGAGAAGCCGGTTGTGGTTGCGGTAACGCCGTTTGCCGTAGTTGAACACACGGGTGGAGAAGTAGCCGTAATATTCCGGGAAATGCTCGCGCAGGGCGATACCGAGACGGGCCATGTCGCGCGCGGTCGTGACCTGGCGTGCGTCAGGCAGGCCGTGCGGATTGCGGAAGACCGTGCGGTTCATGCCCAGCGACCGGGCCTTCGCGGTCATGATCCTGGCGAAGCCGGCTTCCGAACCGCCGAAGTATTCACCCAGCGCGGAAGCGACGTCATTGGCTGACTTGGTGACGAGCGCGTAGATCGCGGATTCCAGCGTGATCGTCTGGCCCGGCCTCAGGCCCAGCTTCGACGGCGGGCGGCCGGCGGCATAGGCGGAGACGGGGATGCGCGTGGTCTTGGAGACCTTGCCGCTCTTCAGCGCCTCGAAGGCGATGTAAAGCGTCATCATCTTTGTCAGGGATGCGGGATATCGCAGCGAATCCGCGCTGGATTCGTAGAGCGTCTTGCCCGTGTTGGCGTCCACGACGATGCCGGCATACTTCGATCCGGCATGGCCCGGAACGGTTGCCGCAACCAGGCCGGCCACGGTCAATCCGGCCAGCGTCGCGGCGGATGCCTTTCGGGCGAGGGAGACTATCGAGACAAGGAATGCACGCAAGATTGCACCTGGAAGGTTCGGGGTTTCCTGTCAGGGACGGCCGGGCCGCCCGAACGGACAGGGGCATCCTGCGGGAACAGCGTTACCAATCCGTTTATGGTAAGCGAGGTGTGAACCGGATTTTTCGGAATCGCTGAATGATTGACTTAATCATTAATTGTTGCGAGCCGGCCGTTCCTCCCTGAATTGCAGCAATTCACTTGACGGATTGTGCATTGCACACTATTGTATGTGCATCGCAACAATCCGGTTTGCCCAGCATCGAGAGGACAACCCCATGATGAAGAATTTCGACGAGATGAACGCCGCCTCCAAGGAAATGATGGACAGCGGCCTGAAGTCGTTCGCGTCCCTTTCGCAGGCGTTCCAGACCATCGCCACCGAATCCGCCGAGTATGCCAAGAAGTCCATGGAAATGGGTTCGGGCTACTTCGAGAAGCTGTCCGGCGTGAAGTCCATGGACAAGGCCATCGAACTGCAGAGCGAATATGCCAAGAGCGCCTACGAGCAGTTCGTGGCCCAGACGGCAAAGATGAGCGACCTTTATGCCGATCTCGCCAAGGAAGCCTACAAGCCGTTCGAATCGGCCATGTCCAAGGCCAAGTAAGGCGACGCCGGCTTTCTTCTGCCGGAACCAGCGCAATGACCGGCTCCGTCGCGTGAAGCGGCGGAGCTTTTTGTTTTGTCAGGACAAAGCGAACGTTGAGCCTATTCCGCACGGGATCGAAAACTTGGCGCAGGGTATGCCGGTGGCCCTTGCAAGGCGCTGGCCAGGCCTTAAAATCCAGACCAGACAGACTACATGTTGATGACGTGACAGGACGAAGAACGAACCGGGCCCGGGCATAGCAATGATGTTGACAGCGGAAAGGCACTCGGTGCGGATGAACGGCGAGGACGGGCAGGGCGGCGGAACCGGGCGCGGGACGTCGGTCATCACGCGCACGAAGCCGAAGACGAAGAAGCCCAGCCTCTACCGTGTCCTCCTGCTCAACGACGACTACACGCCGATGGAGTTCGTCATCCACGTGCTTGAACGGTTCTTTTTCAAGGATCGCGAAAACGCCACAAGGATCATGCTCCATGTTCACAATCACGGTGTCGGCGAATGTGGCGTCTACACCTACGAGGTCGCGGAGACCAAGGTATCCCAGGTCATGGACTTCGCGCGCCAGCACCAGCATCCATTGCAATGCGTGATGGAGAAAAAGTGAGGATTTCATGCCGGCTTTCTCGCAAAGCCTCGAAAGAGCGCTGCACCAGGCCCTGACATTCGCCAATGATCGGCACCACGAATACGCCACGCTGGAGCATCTTCTGCTGGCGCTGCTCGAAGATCAGGATGCCGCCGCGGTGATGCGGGCCTGCAACGTCGATCTCGACGAGTTGCGGCGCACGATCACCCACTATCTGGACACGGAACTGGACAATCTGGTCACCGGCTACGATGAGGATTCCAAGCCGACGGCCGGTTTCCAACGCGTCATCCAGCGCGCGGTGATCCATGTCCAGTCATCGGGCCGCGAGGAGGTTTCGGGTGCGAACGTGCTCGTCGCCATCTTCGCCGAACGGGAAAGCCATGCGGCCTATTTCCTGCAGGAGCAGGAGATGACCCGTTACGATGCGGTCAATTACATTTCGCACGGTATCGCCAAGCGGCCCGGCGCAAGCCAGAGCCGTCCTCCGCGCGGGGCGGAAGAAGAGCAGAGCACTCCGCCGACCGGCAGCAACGAGGAGGATGCGGGCGCGAAGAAGAAGCAGCAGGACGCGCTCAGCGCCTATTGCGTCAATCTCAACGACAAGGCGCGGGCCGGCAAGATCGACCCGCTGATCGGGCGCGCCGCCGAGATCAGCCGCACCATCCAGGTGCTGTGCCGCCGTTCCAAGAACAATCCGCTCTATGTCGGCGATCCCGGTGTGGGCAAGACGGCGATTGCCGAGGGCCTTGCCAAGCGCATCGTCGAAGGCGACGTGCCGGAAGTGCTGAAGGACGCGACGATCTTCTCCCTCGACATGGGCACGCTGCTTGCCGGAACGCGCTACCGCGGCGATTTCGAGGAGCGCCTCAAGCAGGTGGTCAAGGAACTGGAAAATTTCCCGGGCGCCGTGCTGTTCATCGACGAGATCCATACGGTGATCGGCGCCGGCGCGACGTCGGGCGGGGCGATGGACGCCTCGAACCTTCTCAAGCCGGCCCTGTCCTCGGGCGCCATCCGCTGCATCGGTTCCACCACCTACAAGGAGTATCGGCAGTTCTTCGAGAAGGATCGCGCGCTGGTTCGCCGGTTCCAGAAGATCGACGTCAACGAACCGACGCTGGAAGACGCCATCGAGATCATGAAGGGCCTGAAGCCCTATTTCGAGGACTTCCACAAGGTGAAGTTCACCAATGACGCCATCAAGGCGGCCGTGGAGCTTTCGGCCCGCTACATCTCGGACCGCAAGCTGCCGGACAAGGCGATCGACGTGATCGACGAGACCGGAGCGTCGCAAATGCTTTTGCCGGTCTCAAAAAGGCGCAAGCAGATCGGCGTCAAGGAGATCGAGGAGACCGTGGCCACGATGGCGCGCATTCCGCCCAAGTCGGTTTCGGCCGACGACGAGGCAGTGCTGGCGGGGCTGGAATCGAAGCTCAAGACCACGGTCTACGGCCAGGACCTGGCCATCGAGGCGCTGGCTTCCTCCATCAAGCTGGCGCGCGCCGGACTGCGCGAGCCCGACAAGCCGATCGGCTGCTACCTGTTCTCCGGTCCGACGGGCGTCGGCAAGACGGAAGTGGCCAAGCAGCTTGCCTCTTCGCTCGGCGTCGAGCTTCTGCGTTTCGACATGTCGGAATACATGGAGCGTCACACGGTCTCGCGGCTGATCGGCGCTCCTCCCGGCTATGTCGGCTTCGACCAGGGCGGCCTGCTGACCGACGGCGTCGACCAGCATCCCCACTGCGTGCTGCTGCTCGACGAGATCGAGAAGGCGCATCCGGACCTGTTCAACATCCTGCTGCAGGTCATGGACCACGGCAAGCTGACCGACCACAACGGCAAGAAGATCGACTTCCGAAACGTCATCCTGATCATGACGACCAATGCCGGCGCGTCCGACATGGCCAAGGCCGCCATCGGCTTCGGCTCGTCGAAGCGCGAAGGCGACGACATGGAGGCGATCAACAAGCTGTTCACGCCGGAATTCCGCAACCGCCTCGATGCGATCATCCCGTTCGGCTCGCTGCCGGTGCCGGTGATCCACAAGGTCGTGCAGAAATTCGTCATGCAGCTCGAGGCGCAACTGTCCGAACGCGGCGTGACCTTCGACCTGACCCAGGACGCCATCGAATGGCTGGCCGAGCGCGGTTACGACGAACGCATGGGCGCACGTCCGCTCGGCCGGGTGATCCAGGAGCACATCAAGAAGCCGCTGGCCGAGGAAGTGCTTTTCGGCAAGCTCAAGAAGGGCGGAACGGTGCGGGTCGGCGTCGAGGAGAAGGAAGACGGCAAGACCGCCCTGAAGCTCGAAACGATTGCCGACGACGTCCCTGTCAAGCCGAAGAAGGAAGACCCGGAAGGCAAGCCGAAAACGGCGGCCAAGCCGAAGGCTGCAAAAAAGCCGCGCGCCAAGGCCGCGAAGCCCGCGGTCAAGCCCGACGAGGGCGGCAAGGCACCACGCCGCGCCGGTGTTCCGCAGGTGCCCCGCAAGGGCTGACCGGCTTTAAACATGTTTCAGGCGGGCCGCTTCCGAGCGGCCCGTTTGCTTTTCCGGTGAAAACGGCTTGATCCGGAAGACAGGTTTTTTCGCATCGCGCCATCCATGCGGGAATGCTATGCGCGGTTCATGTCGTCCGCATTGCCTCCCGAACCAGTCCAGACCGACGAGCCGCCCGGCAGCGCCGGCCGGTGGTTCCTGCACGGCGCGCGCGCGGCCCTTTCACTGCCGGGCCTGATCCTGTGCGGGGCCTTTATCGGTTTCGGCGCCATCGCCCGCGACACGGGGCTGTCACTGGCCGAGGCCATGTTCATGACCGCGATCATCTGGGCGCTTCCGGCCCAGATCGTGCTGCTCGGTGCCATGGCGTCGGGCGCGTCGCTGCCGGCGGCGGCCATCGCGGTGACGCTCACATCCGTCCGGCTGATGCCGATGGTGGTCGCCATCGTTCCCGAAATGCGCACCGGCCGGACACGGCGCTGGGTGCTCTACCTGCTTTCGCACTTCGTGGCCGTGACCTCCTGGGTTCTTGCCATGGAGCGGTTCCGCGATGTTCCGCGCGACCGGCGCACGGCTTTCTACGGCGGTATCGGCTGCACGCTGATCGCTGCCATGCTGGTTGTCCTCGTGATCGTCTACGGCACGGCGGCAGCCCTGCCGCCACTGGCCGCGGCGGCGCTGGTCTTCCTGACCCCGGCCTATTTCCTGTTCTCGCTTTGGTCGTCGGCGCGTGAGCGGGCAAGCCACGGGGCCATGCTGGCAGGAATGGTGCTGGGCCCGGTCCTGCATCCGGTCCTGCCAGGCTTCGACCTGCTGGCAGCCGGGCTGATCGCGGGCCTCGCGGCATTCGCCTTCCACGTCTTCACTTCCAGGACGGAGGGTGGCCGATGACGGTGCTCCAGGGCGACAATGCCTGGTGGTGGCCCTTCGTCTTCATTGCGGTTGCCGGCTGGTTGCCGACCGACCTCTGGCGCTGGGCGGGCGTTGCACTCGGCGGGCGGCTGGACGAGACGTCGCGCTGGCTCGTTCTGGTTCGCTGCATTGCCACCGCGCTGGTGGCAGCGGTCATCGGCAATCTCGTCGTCTATCCGCAAGGGCCGCTGGCGACGCTGCCGGTTGCGGTCCGGATCGGGGCGCTGGCGGCCGGCTTCGCGGTCTATCTCGTTACCGGAAAACGGATGATCTTCGGCATCCTGGCGGCCGAGGCGGCGCTGGTGGCGGGCATGGTCGCAACCGCCACCTGAAAACGCCATCCGGCTTCAGTCGGCGGTCAGTGCGGCGCGAATCTTTTCCGCATTGGACGCCAGGACACCCTGGTCTTCCATGTCGCCGGTATGCGGCTTGAGCTTGACGCCGTCAAAGCGGGGAATCACGTGAACATGCAGGTGGAACACCACCTGTCCGCCCGCCGGTTCATTGAACTGCTGGATGGTGACGCCGTCGGCACCGAAGGCCTTTACCACCGCGCGCGCAAGTTTCTGAACCGTCCGGCCGACAGCGGCATAGCTGTCCGGATCGACATCAAGGATGTTGCGGGCGGGCCGTTTCGGGATCACAAGGCAATGGCCGTCTCCACGCGGCATGATGTCCATGAAGGCGAAGGTCTCGTCATCCTCGTAGAGCTTGTGCGAGGGAATCTCCCCCCGCAGGATTCTGGCGAAGACGTTGTCATTGTCATAGACGGCGGACATGGGTTCCTCTTATCCTGTGTTGCGGCCATGCGAGGAAGGGATGATCAGTCCTCCATGGCCGCGTCAAGCAATTCCTTGAAATCGAGGCCATCGACGCGCTTCATGCTCCACCCGTCGTAACGGCATGGCTGGTTTGCGGTGCTGACATAGAAGACGCGGTGCATGGGGGTTATGAGAACGGTCTTTTCGATAACAGGGATTCCGTTTGTGGCAGTGTGGTCAGGCAGGCAGAATCCGGGTCTGCCGGTGTTTCGTCAATGGCCTGAAGGCAAAACAAGGCACGAATGCGTCACCGCAAGGCACCGTCACCGGTTTTACGGAATGGGGCATTACCTGCAAGCAGATCGCCAAGACCGCGCACCTGCCGGCGTTCATGCTCCAGGTAGTCGGCGACGGCGTTGCGCAAACCCTCGTGTTCGATCCAGTGGGCAGAGTGCGTCATCACCGGCAGGTAGCCGCGGGCCAGCTTGTGTTCACCCTGGGCTCCCGCCTCGACGGTGCGCAATCCCTTGGCAATGGCGAAATCGATGGCCTGGTGATAGCAGACCTCGAAATGCAGGAAAGGATGATCCTCGACGCAGCCCCAGTGACGGCCAAACAGGGTACTGGCGCCGATGAAATTGATCGCGCCGGCGATGTAGCGCCCGTTTCGGCGCGCCATCACGAGCAGGATGTCATCGGCCATCCGTTCGCCGATGAGGGAAAAGAAGATGCGGTTGAGATAGGGCCGGCCCCATTTGCGGCTGCCGGTGTCCATGTAGAAGGCATGGAAATCGTCCCAGACGCTTTCGGTCAGGTCGCGCCCTGTCAGCCATTCGATGGAAATACCGTTTTCCAGCGCGGCGCGGCGTTCCTTCTTCAGCGCCTTGCGCTTGCGGGAGGCGAGGGTGGAGAGAAAATCGTCGTAGTTGCCATAGCCGTCATTGGTGAAGTGGAACTGCTGGTCGATGCGGTGCAGGAAGCCGCGATCCTGCAGGATCCGCACTTCCTCCTGCGGAGCGAAGGTGACGTGGGCCGAAGAGACACCCAACTGGCCGGCAAAGGTCTTGAGCCCCTCGGCAAGCGCCGCCTGCACGCCTTCGCGTGCGGCGCCCTTGGGCGCAAGCAGGCGCGGGCCCGTGGCGGGCGTGAAGGGAATGGAGACCTGCAGCTTGGGATAATAGCGTCCGCCGGCGCGCTCGAAGGCATCGGCCCAGCCGTGATCGAAGACATACTCGCCCTGGCTGTGCGATTTCAGATAGCAGGGAGTAGCCCCGACCAGCCGTCCGTCCGGGGCTTCAAGGGCAAGGTGGCGCGGCAGCCAGCCGGTCTCGCGGGCGACACAGCCGGATTCCTCCAGGGCGGAAAGGAAGGCATGGGAGAGGAAGGGGTTGTAGGTGCCGGGCCCGGTCCGGCTCGTCCCGGAAAGGGAGGCCCATTGCATGGAGTCGAAGCCGTCCATTCCCGCGATGGCGCGCAGGCTGAAATCGTCCGGCTGTGTCGGTGCGGCCCCGGTCATGGGAAAGACATATCGCAGGGGCGGCGCGCGGCAAGCATGGCTTTGCTCAATTGCCGTCCGTCGTGTCCGGATCGAAGCCCTCGAAGGTCATCTGGTCAGCCAGAGCGCGTGAGGCGGCGACCTGTCGTGCGGTGCGCACCGTCCAGGATATGACCGGACGATTGAGCTTCTCCCGCATCATGCGGACGAAAGGATTGTCGATCTCGTCGATATAGAATGACGCGAAGTCAATATCATGTGCCAGCATGCTGAAGTGACGCTCCAATTGCTCCGGCCGCAAGCCCATGGCGGTCAGGCCGGCCGGAATGCCGGGTGCCTCGGTGCGGAACCGCCGCACCAGCCAATGATCGAAGGACATGATGCACGCAGGACCGTCATAGCCGGTCAGCAGACGGCCTACGGCGGACACAAGGCCTTCGTCGTGCCCTTCGACGCCCTTGAGTTCGATGACCAGCGGAACCCGGCCCGCCACGCGCGCGAGCATTGCTTCCAGCGAGGGCACGCGCTGGGCTGTGCTGCCGACCCTCATTGCCAGCATTTCTGCCGATCCGGTCTCGTGTACGAGGCCGTCGCGTCCGGCAAGGCGCTTGAGGTTGTCGTCGTGAAAGACGACGGGGACACCGTCGCGCGTCAAACGCACATCGCATTCGATGGCATAGGAACCGGCGATGGCGGCGTCGAAGGCCGCCATCGTGTTTTCCCAGACATGGCGATTGAGATCATGCAGGCCGCGGTGGGCAACGGGGCGCTCGGTCAGCCATTCCCGGAAGGGTTTCATGGATCAGGCAACCTCGATGACGGCCTCGACCTCGACGGGCGCGTTGAGCGGCAAGGCCGCCATGCCGACCGCCGAGCGGGCGTGGCGGCCCTTGTCGCCGAGGGCAGCGACGAGCAGGTCGGAAGCACCGTTGGCGACGAGGTGCTGCTCGGTGAAACCGGGTTCGGATGCGACGAAGACCGTGATCTTCACGATCCGCGCGACGCGGTCCAGGGATCCCAGCGCCATTCGCGCCTGCGCCAGGATGTTGACCGCGCACCATTTCGCGGCTTCCGCACCGGCTGCCGTGTCGAGATCGCGGCCGACAAGTCCGCTCGCGGCAAGCTTGCCGTCCTTCAGCGGCAATTGCCCGGCTGTGAACAGCAGATTGCCCGATTGCATGAAGGCGACGTAGTTGGCCGCCGGCGCGGCTGGCGCGGGCAGTTCGATCCCCATGGCGGCAAGCCTTTGCTCGGCGGATTCTTCCATGTTCGGCTTTTCCTTTTTGTGAAGGACTGGAATAGTACGGTTTGCTGGCGTGCCTGCCGGCCGGCCACGAAAATGCCAAAGCGTGGCAGCACATGGAAGAAGAGATGCCACGGTGAGCCAGCGTGGCGCAAGAGCAGGATGAACTGATGCGTGCACCGTTGATAGCAGCCCTTGTCGTCTCAGGCGCGATCACGCCGGCGCTGTCTGCGCCGCAACTGGCGCCGCACCGGGCGGTTTACGATCTCAGCCTGATCGACGCATCGGAACGGTCGGGCATTTCCGGGGTCAGCGGGCGCATGGTCTACGAGTTCAACGGCTCTGCCTGTGACGGCTACACGGTCAGTTTCCGTTCCGTCACCCAGTTCCATACGGCCGAAAACGCACGGCTGATCGACCAGCAGGTGGCCACCTACGAGAATCCGGAGCAGGACCTCTTCACCTTCGTGACCAAGTCTTATGTCGACGAGCAACTGGACAAGGAAGTGAAGGGCACCGCGCACGCCGTATCCGATGGCGTGAAGGTGGACCTGGAAAAACCTGACGAGGGCACCGTGCGGCTGACCCCGGCGCTGTTTCCGGCGGAACACATGATCGACCTGCTGGAACGTGCGCGCAACGGCGAACACTTCTACGAGACGACGATCTTTGACGGAACCGAAGGCGCCGACAAGGTGCTCACGACGACCGTCATCATCGGTTCGCGCAGGGAGTCTTCCGCCGGGGACGAGGAAACCACGGCCGCGGCGGCCCTGTCGGACATGCCCTATTGGCCCGTATCCATCGCCTATTTCGACGATCCGCAACCTGACACCGATGCCACACCGATCTACCGGATCGGTTTCAAGCTGCACGACAGCGGCATTGCCCGCGATTTCGACACGGATTACGGCGACTTCCGCATCAAGGGGCGGCTGGTGGATCTGGAACTGCTTGCCATGCCCGAATGCCGCTAGGCATTGTCCCGGGCGGGGCGGCCGCGATCAGATGATCCCGGCAGCCCTTGCGCGGGCAAGGATGCGCTCGGCGCGGCGCAGGTGCGGCCGGTCATACATCTTTCCATCGATTCCAACCACGCCGGGATTGCCGGCCGCCTCGAAGGCCCCGACGACGGCGCGGGATTCGGCGACCGCTTCCGGCGATGGCGTGAAAACGCGATTGATCACCTCCACCTGGGCCGGATGAATGGCCATCTTGGCAGTGAAGCCGTCACGCTCGGCGTCGCGGCATTCGCGTTCGAACCCGTTCATGTCCGAAAAGGCGGGGAAGACCGTGTCCACCGCCGCTGTGCCGGCGGCATTGGCGGCCAGCAGCGTGACGGTGCGCGCCAGGCGGAAGGCGTCCGTATAGGCGCCATGCGAATCGCGGTTGGTGCGGGCGCCAAGGTCGGCAGACAGGTCTTCGGCACCCCATGTCATGCCGGCCAGGCGCGGCAGGGGCGAGGCGGCGTAGGTGTGGGCGTTCAGTACCGCCATCGCCGTCTCGGTGATGATCGGCAAGAGGCGCGTCGACCGTGTTTCAAGGCCATGGGCGGACTCGGCGTCCGTCAGCAGCGCATCAAGTGCCATGACATCGGCCGCCCTGTTGCACTTGGGCAGCATGATGCCGGCCGGGCGGGCTGCCATCACCGCGTCGAGGTCATCGCCGGTGAGGCCGGTGTCGAGCGCGTTGACGCGCACGAAGAGGCGGCCGGGATGGGCGCCGCCATTGGCCGCGAGCATGTCCGCGGTCAGTTTCCGGGCATCCGGCTTGGCTGCAAGGGCGACGGAATCCTCTAGGTCGATCAAGAGTATGTCGGCAGCCGACGCCAGTCCCTTGTCCATCTTGCGCTGGCTGTCACCGGGTACGAAAAGAAGCGAACGCATGGTCTCAGGCCTCCGTCGGCCGCTTGCGCATCATGGCCTGGCGCACGCAGCGCGCCACGAGAACACCGTCCTGGTTGAAGGCGCGGTGCTCGAATTCGACCACGCCACGGTCACGCTTCGACTTCGATTCGCGCACGGAGCGCACTTCCGTTTCGACCCGGATCGTGTCGCCGTGAAAGACCGGATGCGGGAACACCGTATCGGTCATGCCGAGATTGCCGATGGTGGTGCCCATGGTGGTGTCGTGTACGGAAATGCCGATCATCAGGCCCAGTGTGAAGAGGGAGTTGACCAGCGGCTTGCCCCATTCGCTCTTCGCGGCGAAGTCGAAATCGACGTGCAGCGGCTGCGGATTCAGCGTCATGACCGAAAACAGCATGTTGTCGCTTTCCGTCACCGATTTCGTCAGCGGGTGGCGAATGACCTGCCCGACCTCGAATTCCTCCAGCCACAGACCGGCCATGGATCACCTCCCTGATTACGCTGCCACATTGATAGGCCGGGGATGGTGGGGCGGGCAAGGGGCCGGAAAAACATGGTGAACGCTTCGTAAACCATTTCCCCCTAGCGTGGGAAATCAAAGAGCTAGTGGCGGTGGGGCCCCATGATTGTCCAGAAATTCCTGCGGTGGATCGAAACGGCGAACGTGACGGAGAGGGCGGCGGCGGCCAGCGCGCTGGCAAGGGCCTATCTGCGCTCCGAAATGAGCTTCGAGCATCGGTGCGCGGCCGAATCGGCATTGACGCTGCTGCTCGACGATCCGTCTCCGAAGGTTCGCGCTGCCCTGGCCGAAGCCTTGTCGCTGTCGGCTTCCGCCCCGCCCCAGGTGGTCGCGTCGCTCGCGGCCGACCAGCCGGAAGTCGCCGCGCTCGTCCTGGTGCGGTCGCCTCTGCTCAGCGACGTCGACCTGATCGACCGGGCGGCGGAGGGGTGCGGCAAGGTGCAAAGACTGATCGCCATGCGCTGCACGTTGTCGTCGACCGTGTGCGCGGTGCTGGCGGAGATCGGCGAAAGCGAAGCGGTGATCGAACTGCTCGGCAATGACGGCGCGCAGATTGCGGCCATATCGCTGGCCCGCATCGCCGAGCGTCTCGGCCACGAGGCCGGGGTGCGCAAGGCGTTGCTCGCCCATCCCGCACTTCCGGCCCATGTCCGTCATCACCTGCTGGTCAAGGTGGGCGAGGCACTCTCGGCCTCGCCGCTGGTCAAGGGACTGATCGGGCAGGCCCGTGCCGCGCGGCTTGTCAAGGACGCCTGCACCAAGGCCTCCATCAGCCTGATCGAGAACACGCCCGCGCATGAGACGCCGGCCCTGGTGGAACACCTCCGCCTCAAGGGCGAACTGACGACCGGATTCATCGTGCGCGCTGTCGCCCATGGCAAGATCGATTTCTTCGGCGCCATCCTGGTCTCGCTTTCCGGCCAGACGGAGAAGCGCATTTCAGGCCTGCTCAGCCATGGCCGCGACAACGCCCTGCAGGCGCTTTTCCGGGAATGCGGCCTGGCCGAGGCATCGCATGCGGTGATCCTGCGGGCGCTCGGCGTCTGGCGCGAGGTGGCGCTGGGCAAACGGGTCACGGGCGTTCAGGAAGTGACCTGGCTGATGCTGAAGGAACTCGGCGGGACGCCGGGCGCCACGGTGCCGCCCAAGGCCGGCAATGACGACCTGATCGCGTTGCTGAGATCGATCCACCTCGACCAGTTGCGGCTCAACGCCCGCGGTCACGCGCTCGCCATCGCGGCCGCGTGATCCAGCAC
Source organism: Zhengella sedimenti (assembly GCF_046506625.1). NCBI lineage: Bacteria > Pseudomonadati > Pseudomonadota > Alphaproteobacteria > Hyphomicrobiales > Notoacmeibacteraceae > Zhengella > Zhengella sedimenti. The sequence goes on along the minus strand of NZ_JBKFFP010000011.1, from coordinate 22,054 downwards.
CGCAGCGACGGGATCAGACGTCGAGCATCTCCGCGTCGGCGAAGGCCGCATTGTCCTGGATGAAGCGGAAACGGGCTTCCGCCCTCGTGCCCATGAGATCGTCCACGGCTGTCTTCGTGATCTCGGCGTCGGAGATCATTTCAACGCGCAGAAGCGTACGCTTGCGCGGGTCCATCGTGGTTTCCTTGAGCTGGCTTGCCATCATCTCGCCCAGGCCCTTGAACCGTCCGATCTCGACCTTGGAGCGGCCAGAGAACTCCGTCTTCAGGAGTTCGTCCTTGTGGGCGTCGTCGCGGGCATACATGGTCTTGCCGCCCTGGGTCAGCTTGTAGAGCGGCGGCACGGCCATGAAGAGGTGGCCGTTGCGGATGAGGTCCGGCATTTCCTGGTAGAAGAAGGTGATCAGCAGCGATGCGATATGCGCGCCGTCGACATCGGCGTCCGTCATGATGATCACGCGGTCGTAACGCAGGTCATCCTCGCGATATTTCGAACGCGTCCCGCAACCCAGCGCCTGGACGAGATCCTGGATCAGCTGGGAGCCGGCGAGCTTGTCGCGCCCTGCGCTGGCGACATTGAGGATCTTGCCACGCAGCGGCAGGACAGCCTGGGTGGCGCGGTCGCGGGCCTGCTTGGCGGAACCGCCGGCCGAGTCGCCCTCGACGATGAAGAGTTCCGCGCCTGCGGCGGCGTTCTGCGTGCAGTCGGCCAGCTTGCCCGGCAGGCGCAGCTTGCGCACGGCGGACTTGCGGCTGACTTCCTTTTCCTGGCGGCGGCGCATGCGCTCGTCGGCGCGCTGGATCACCCAGTCGAGCAGGTTGGAGGCCTGTTGCGGACTGGCCGCCAGCCAATGGTCGAAGGCGTCGCGAATGGCGTTCTCGACAATGCGATGGGCCTCGGCGGTCGCCAGCTTGTCCTTGGTCTGGCCGACGAATTCGGGCTCGCGGATGAAGACCGACAACATGCCGGCGGCCGAGATCATCACGTCGTCATTGCTGATGATGGAGGCGCGCTTGACGCCGGTCAGTTCGGCATAGGCCTTCAGGCCCTTGGTCAGCGCTGTGCGGAAACCGGCTTCGTGGGTTCCGCCCTCCGGCGTGGGCACGGTGTTGCAGTAGGAATTGACGAAACCGTCGCCGCCATACCAGGTCACGGCCCATTCCACCGAGCCATGGCCGCTCTGCTTCTCGCTCTTGCCCGCGAAGACCTCGCGTGTGACCTGGTGTTCCTTGCCGAGGCTGGCCTCCAGGTAGTCCTTGAGGCCGCCGGGAAAATGGAAGGTGGCCTTCGGCTCGACGCCGGACTTGGGGTCGATCAGTTCCGGTGCGCAGGTCCAGCGGATTTCGACACCGCCGAAAAGATAGGCCTTGGAACGGGCCATCTTGAAGAGGCGTGCGGGATCGAATTGTGCCGCCTTGCCGAAAATTTCGGGATCGGGGTGGAACCGCACCTTGGTTCCGCGCCGGTTGTGCACCTCTCCCAGTTCTTCCAGCCCGCCCTGGGGGTGGCCGCGTGAGAAGCGCTGCCGGTAGAGCCTGCGGCCGCGCGCCACTTCCACTTCCAGGCTGTCGGAGAGCGCGTTGACGACCGAAACGCCGACGCCATGCAGGCCGCCGGACGTTTCGTAGACCTTGGAATCGAACTTTCCGCCGGCATGCAGCGTGGTCATGATGACCTCGAGGGCGGACTTGTCCTTGAACTTGGGGTGGGGATCGACCGGGATGCCGCGGCCGTTGTCGGTGACTGTCAGGAAGCCGCCGGCATCCAGTTCGACGTCGATGAAGGTGGCGTGGCCGGCAACCGCCTCGTCCATGGAATTGTCGATCACCTCGGCGAAAAGGTGGTGATACGCCTTGTCGTCGGTACCGCCGATATACATGCCGGGGCGCCGGCGCACCGGTTCCAGGCCTTCCAGCACCTCGATGTCGGATGCCGAATAGGTCTCGCCCGAATCCGCCTGGCGCGCCGCGCGACGCTCCGCCATGGGTTCTGACGCGCGCGGTTCAGGCGCGGCCTGATGATCCTTCAGGGTCGAGAAGAGGTCGTTGCTGTCGTCCATCGGTGTCCCGGAGAGGAAAAATCGAATCACTGGCGATCATGGCACATTTCGCGCCCTTGGCGCGACCGGGGGGCAAGCCTTCCCCCGCGTGTTTCGTGACATGTTGAATCAAATCCTACCCGCCGATTCCGATATTTTTTAGGAATGTCTGATAGTTGTGCAGCTAATGAATAAAAACTCCGGCTGCAGGGGGCAGGGGATGAACAAGAAAATCGTGCCCATGCTGGGCATCGCCGCCATCTTCGGATCGCTTTCGATCTTCGCGGCGAACATGTGGCTGGAGAACGCCGCCGAAGCGCGCCAGCCGCAGCCCGTGGCCGTGCTCCCCGAGACCGAGCCGAGGGTCGAATTCGGCTCCATCGTGGTCGCCCGCCAGCCGCTTGCCTATGGCTCCGCGCTGGATGCCGCTGCGATGACGGAAATCCCGTGGCCGAAGGATGCGCTGCCCGAGGGGGCCTATTCAAGCGTGGACGATGTGCTGGCCGATGGAAGCCGTGTGGTGCTGTCGCCGATCGAGGCGAACGAACCGGTTCTTCTGCCCAAGCTCTCCGGTCCCAATGGCCGCGCCACGCTTTCCAACAGGCTGACGCCGGGCATGCAGGCGGTCACCATCGCGGCTGACGAGATCACCGGCGTCGGCGGCTTCCTGACACCGGGGGACCGGGTCGATGTCGTGCTGACGCGCAATGGCGGTTCGGTGGTCGCCCGCTCGATCGGGGCGGAGGAATCCGGCCGGATCAACGGCGCCGAGATGATCACCGAAACGGTGGTCTCGGGCGCACGCGTCCTGAACGCCGGTGCCGAGGGCGGCGGAACGCCGGGTTCGCGCACGGTCACGCTGGAGGTGACGCCTTCGGACGCGCGCCGCATCGCGCTCGCGCGTTCCGTCGGGCAGGTCTCGCTGTCGCTGCTTGCGGCGGCGGAAAAGGATGGCGGTGCAACGGACAGCGCAACGCTTTCGTCGCTGACCGGCCTGATCTCGTCCGGGCTGCCGGCCATCACGGCGGGCGAGGGCGAAGCGCAGCCCGCGGAACTCATCGAAGTCAAGGTCACACGCGGGATGCAGGCGGAAGTCTACAACGTCCCGTCGAGTGGCGGGGACGGGGACACCAGGCCCTGACGGGGCCGCGAATGAAGGGGCAGGCCGGCACGGGACCGGATGAGGGGACGACCATGGACGGATTGAACGAAAAGCAGATGAGGCGGAGAGGCCGAAAGGCCTTGTCGGCGCGCCTGTTTGCCGCTGCGCTCGTTGCCGCGGGATTTCTCGCAGGTCTTGGCGCCACCCTTGCGACAGATGCCCATGCACGCTCCCAGGCCCAGGTCATCCAGATCAAGGCCGGTTCCACCGCCAAGGTGAAGGTGGCCAAGGGCAAGCCGCAGACAATCCGCACCAATGCGGCCTTCTACGAGATCGTGATCGGCGATCCGGACATCGCCAATGTCAATCCGCTGACGGATACATCCTTCTATGTCCTCGGCAACAATCTCGGGACGACCGGCATCGCGCTGTTCGACAGCAATCGCAATCTTGTCGGCTCGGTGGACATCGAGGTGACGCTCGATACGGACGGGCTGGCACGCAGCATCCGCGACGTGGCGCCGGGTTCGGACATCAGGGTGGACACGGCCAATGGCCGGGTGGTGCTGTCGGGCAAGGCCCGCGATGCCGTGCAGGCCGAAAAGGCGCAGAAGGTTGCCAAGCGGTTTTCCGGCGAGGAAGAGGTGATCAACTCGGTCACGCTCACCTCCTCGCAGCAGGTTCAGCTCAATGTCCGTTTCGTCGAGATGAACCGCAATATCGGCCAGGAACTTGGCGCCCAGATCGGGGTCACCTATGTCGGACCGGCGGGCGTTATCAGCTTCAACGGCAACACGGCGCGCACGAGCGGGGCTTCGGCGGTGGACATTATCGGCGCCTATGCCTCGGGCGGGCTCGGGATCGACCTTGCGATCAAGGCGCTGGAGGACCGCGGCATGGCGCGCCGCCTCGCCGAGCCGAACCTGATCGCCCGGTCCGGCCAGAAGGCCAGCTTCCTGGCCGGCGGCGAATTTCCCATTCCCGTCGCCAGCGACAACGACACGGTGACGGTCGAGTTCAAGAAATTCGGCGTCAGCCTGGAATTCACACCGACCGTGCTCGAGGACGGCCTCATCAGCCTCGACATCGCGCCAGAGGTTTCCTCCGTCGACACCTCCAACTCCTACCGTATCGGCGACATCGCCATTCCGGGTTTCGTGGTGCGGCGTGCGAGCACCTCGGTGGACCTGAAGAGCGGCCAGTCCTTCATGCTGGCGGGCCTGCTGCAGAGCGAGAACATGTCGACCTCCGACCGCGTGCCGGGGCTGGGCAAGCTGCCGGTGCTCGGCCAGCTCTTTTCGTCCAAGGCCTATCAGCGTCGGGAGACGGACCTGGTGATCATCGTGACCCCCCATCTCGTCAAGCCGATCGATCCGACGAAGAAGGTGGTGACCCCGCTGGACGCGGAACAGCCGATGAGCACGGCCGACTTCTTCCTCGGCAATGTCGACACGATGAAGACGTCGAGGATCAACATCGCGAAGACCGGCGAGGGCCGGGCGCCCGTTCCCCGCGCCGGTCATTTCCTCGATCTTCCGGACAGCGAGTGAGGCGTGTCATGGCCATTGCAACGAAATTCATGCTTGCCGCCGGTGTGCTGGCGCTGTCCGGCTGCACCCACGAGGCCCACCAGCGCAACGAGGGCGTGAGCAGCTATGCGGGCAACGCCATCGCCGCCAACACCGTGATGCAGATGGTCGACCCGTGGCCGGCCAGTATCGAGGATACGGACCTGGAAACGCCGGCCGAGCGCGGGACAGGCGAGGACGGAAAGCCGAAGGCGCCGCCGGTGTCGATGGTCAACGCGCCGAACACCACGGGATTTTGAGGCACGGACGCGGGTGAGACCCCCGCAGTGCCTGCATGAAAAGACTGGCAGGAGCGACAATGAGCGCCAAGGGAACGAACAACAAGCGGGTCGGTCTGGTGACGCGGGACGCGGATTTCATCCAGACGGTTCGCACCGCCTTCGCCTCGTCCGAGAACATCCATCTCGTCGTGATCGAAAAGACCGTCTCCGAACTTCGTGGCGAGATACAGGATGCCGATTGCGCCGCCGCCATCATCGACATGGATGCGTCACGGCTGGAGGAGGTGGAATCGCTCCAGCGCGTGAAGCGGCGGCTGGAGGGGACCGTGCCGGTGGTGGTCGTCACGCAGCAGTTCAACGCCGCAGCCGTTCGCATCCTGGTGCAGTTGCAGGTGGCCGATTTCCTCACCAAGCCGGTGACGACGACCGACCTGGTGCGTTCGTGCATCCGTGCGCTGCAGGGGCCGGGCCGCGAGGAGCAGGCGGAGGCGCAGATCTCGACCTTCATGCCGGCGGCCGGCGGCGTGGGCACCACGACGCTGGTCCTGCAGACGGCTTTCCAGTTGCATACCTCCGCCACGCGCGGTGCGGCGACCTGTGTCGTCGACCTCAACTTCCAGCAGGGCTCCTGCGCGGAATACCTGGACCTGGAGCCGCGCTTCGACATTTCGGAAATCGAGAACCAGCCCGAACGGCTGGACCGGCAATTGCTCGACGTGATGCTGTCCAAGCATTCCAGCGGGCTTTGCGTGCTGGCCGCGCCGACGGCGCCGACCGAAATGCGCACCTTCAATACCGATGTCGTGGTACGGATGCTCGACCTCGTCTCGGCCTATTTCGACAATGTCGTCATCGACCTGCCGCGCACATGGTTCCCCTGGACCGAAACGGTCCTGCTGGGTTCCAACGACCTATTCGTCGTCAGCGAACTGACCGTGCCCTGCCTGCGCCACACGCAAAGGCTGATCGGCGCGATCTACGAGCATTGCGGCAAGGAGGTGAAGCCTCGGGTGATCGTCAACCGCTTCGAGCAGCGCATGTTCGAGAACGGGATCAAGCAGGCGGACGTGGAGGAGATCCTGGGCGAGCACTTCGCCGGCGGAATCTCCAACAATTACCGGCTGGTGCGTGAAGCGGTCGACCGGGGTGTCCCGCTCCAGGACATCGATCCGGATGCCAACGTCATCCAGGACCTCAAGCGCATCATCCTGCCCGAGGAAGCGGAGGTGGTGGTGTCCAAGCCGAAAGGCCTGTTTTCCGGCCTGGGCCGTGGTCTGCTGAGGAGGGCGTGAACACCGATGCGCGGAACCGGCAGGCAGAGGGAGGCAGGGTGATGGGCGGAAGCCGCTTTTCGGCATTGCGTCAGCGCGATGTGCGCGAGACGCAGCAACAGGGCCATGCCGGCGAGACGACCGGGACCGTCGAAAGCCTTCTGAAGGGGCGGGGCGCACCATCAACGGAACCGGCCGAGCCTGCCGCAAGGCCGAGCGACCGCGTGGTGGATGCCCGCGTGCGCCTGCACCGCATGCTCATCGACGAGATCAACCTCGTCGCGCTGGAAAAGCTGCCCAAGGAGGAGATGCGCCAGCAGGTGCATGCCTTCGTGCAGGAAAAGGCCAAGGCGGAGCGGCTGGCGATCAACGTTGTGGAACTGGATGCCCTGGTCAGCGACATCGTCGATGAAATGGTCGGCCTCGGACCGCTGCAGCCGCTGATGAACGACCCGGAAATCGCCGACATCCTGATCAACGGCCACGAGAACTGCTTCGTGGAAAAGGGCGGCAAGCTGCGAAAGGTGCATGTCCCGTTCAAGGACGAGGCCCACCTGCTTCGCATCATCCAGAAGATCGTCTCCGCCGTCGGACGCCGGGTGGACGAAAGCCATCCGCTGGTCGATGCACGCATGATGGACGGTTCGCGCTTCAACGCGGCGATCCGGCCGATCGGCGTGGACGGGCCGCTGGTCTCGATCCGCAAGTTCTCCAAGAACAAGCTGAGCCTGCAGCGCCTCGTCGAATTTGGCGCGATCACCCAGCCCATGGCGGAAGTGCTGGCCGCGGCCGTGCACGCGCGCAAGACGACCATCATTTCCGGCGGCACCGGAACGGGCAAGACGACGATGCTCAATGCATTGTCCGCCTTCATTCCAGAGGACGAACGCCTGATCACCATCGAGGACGCCGCCGAACTGCAATTGCAGCAGCCGCATGTGGCGCGCATGGAAACGCGGCCAGCCAATGTGGAAGGCCATGGCGAACTGAAGCAGCGCGACCTGGTGAAGAACGCCCTGCGCATGCGCCCGGACCGGGTGATCCTGGGCGAGTGCCGCGGCGAAGAGGCCTTTGACATGCTTCAGGCCATGAACACAGGGCATGAAGGCTCCATGGCGACCATCCACGCCAACACCCCGCGCGACGCGATATCGCGCCTCGAGCAGATGCTCGGCATGACGGGGATGCCGATGACCGTCCAGTCGATCCGGTCGCAGATCGCCAGCGCCCTCGACATCATCGTCCAGCTGACCCGCCTTTCCGACGGCAAGCGCAAGGTCACGGCGGTGTCCGAGGTTACAGGGCTGGAGGGCGATGTCATCCAGATGCAGGACATCTTCCGGTTCGTGCGCACCGGCATGGGGCCGAACCATGAAGTGCTCGGCCATTTCGAGGCCACCGGCATCCGTCCGCGGTTCCTCGACGACCTGAAGGCCATCGGAATCGAATTTCCGTCCGACTACTTCGAGCCGGGCCGCCCGCAGGACCAATGACGATGATCCCTCAGATCGACACCGTCTGGGTCATCTATGCGGCGGCGGGGCTGGCCGGCATTCTCGTCGCGGAAGCGCTGTATCTGCTGTATGCGGGACAGGCGGACCGGCGCACGGCCATCAACCGGCGCCTGAAGCTGCGCGAGGGCGCACGTCTGAGCCAGAAGGACGTGCTCCTGCAATTGCGCAAGGAGCGCGGTGACCAGGGCGGGGCAGCATCGCTGCTGTCGCTCGCATGGTTGCGCCGCCTGCGTTCCCAGTCGGGCATGACGATGGCGCTGTCGCACCTCTTCCTCCTGTGCGCGCTCATCGGGCTTGGCGCGGGCGCCGCCGCGGTCTGGTTCGGGACCGGACGGGGTCTGGCGATCGCGATTGCGTCGGGCATTGCGCTGATCCTGCCGGTTTTCGTGTTGCGCACCCTGCGCAAGCGCCGTCACAAGGCCTTTGGCGTGCAATTGCCGGAAGCACTCGAACTGATCACGCGAAGCCTGAAGGCCGGTCATCCGGTGCCGGTGGCCATCGCGCTGGTGGCGCGCGAGATGACCGACCCGATCGGGACGGAGTTCGGCATCGTCGCCGACGAGATCACCTATGGCTCGGACCTCGTCTCGGCGCTGGCTTCGCTGTTCGAACGGGTCGGACACGAGGATCTGCCGCTGTTCGTCACGGCTGTCTCCATCCAGAACACGACGGGTGGCAACCTGCGCGAGATTCTCGACGGGCTTTCGGCCACGATACGCGAGCGCGGCAAGCTGCGGCGGAAAGTGCGCGCCATCTCGGTGGAAGGGCGCATGTCGGCCTATATCCTCACGGCGCTTCCCGTGCTGCTGATGGCGGCGATCCTGGGGCTTAACCCCAGCTATTACGGCAATGTCATCGAGGAGCCGATGACCTGGTGGATGCTGGGTGGAGCCGGCTTCTGGCTCATCCTCGGCAATCTCGTGATGTTCAAGATGTCGAACTTCAGGTTCTAGGACGCGGGCGATGGTAGCGGAGATGTTCAACAGCTTTCCGGTCCTGCCGCTCGCGGCGATCCTGCTGCTTGCCGGTGGCGTGGCGATGGCATGGCCGCTGGTCGCCGGAGCGGGCGGGCGCTCGGAGGTCAAGCGCCGTCTGCGCGTCGACGGTTCGCAGACGCCGGCCGCACAGGAGACCGCCGCTGCGCGTCCGGCGGCGGGCCGCGACGTGCGCGACAAGGCGGTCAAGAAGGCGCAGGAATTCTATCAGAAGACGGACCCGGACAACGTCGCCAGGCTGCGCCTGAAACTCATCAAGGCTGGCTTCCTGGATCCCAGGGCGACCGGTTTCTTCTTTCTCGCCCGCATTGCCACTCTCGCGGTCTTCGCCATTATGGGCGCCATCCTGTCCTTCGGTTTCGGCATGACCATCGCGGCAAACGAATGGTTGCCCGTGCTGGCGCTCGGCCTGACGGGCTATTTCCTTCCGGGATTGGCGCTGTCGCTGCAGGTGCGTCAGCGGATGATCGAATACCGGAACGGCTTTCCCGACTTCATGGACCTCATGGTCGTCTGCTCGGACGCGGGCATGAGCATGGAAGCGGGCATCGACCGCGTGTCGCGCGAGATGATGAAGACATGCCCGGCGCTGGCGATGAACCTGCAGCTGGTGACGCTCGAACTGCGGGCCGGACGCAATCTCAACGATGCGCTGCGTTCGCTGGGCGACCGGCTCGGCCTCGAGGAAGTCCGATCCTTCGCCACGCTTCTGCAGCAGTCGAAGGAACTCGGCACGTCCCTGTCCGGCGCGCTGCGCGTCTTTTCCGACGAGATGCGCCACAAGCGCATGCTTCGCGCGGAGGAAAAGGCCCATGCGCTGCCCGCCAAGATGTCGGTGCCGGTGACGATGTGCATCCTGCCCGTTGTCCTCATGGTCGCGATGATCCCGGCCATCGTCCAGCTTGTCACGATGAACTGACGCTTCATCAAGGGTTGCCAGGTCCTTAACGGGAAACGGTAATTTGACCCTGTTTCGGCACGGCGCCTTAACCGCTTCCTGCTATGGTGGCTACATCGAACGACCCGGAAACCGGGCACTGAAGGGCAGGGCCATGCGTTACAGGACACTCGCGCCATTCTTCGCCGTTTTCATGCTGGCTGGCTGTTCGGCCGAAAGCCTGGGCAGGATCGACACGACCGAGACCGCCGCGCTGAGCGTTTCGCGTGACATATCGGAGAGCGACCTGAAGCAGGGCAAGGCGCATTTCATCGAATCCAACTACGGGCTGGCCGAGAAGCATTTCCGCAAGGCCGTGGAACTGCGTGCCGACAATTCCGAGGCATGGATGGGTCTGGCCGCCTCATATGACCAGCTCGGGCGGTTCGATTTCGCCGATCGCGCCTATGACCAGTTGCTGCGCATTGCCGGGCGCAAGCCGCGCATCGTCAACAACATGGGCTATTCGCAACTGCTCAGGGGCGACAAGAAGAAGGCGCGCAAGCTCTTGAGCGAGGCGCGAGCGGCCTTGCCGGACGATCCGGTGGTCGAGGCCAACTGGGAACTGCTTGAAAAAAGCTGATGGGCCGGCGCGCAAGACCGGTGGCAGGAAAAGGGGAACGGACATGGGTGAACTGGTTCTGGGGGCGCCTGTCGCCGGGCTGACCAGCCGCAAGCGGATCGTGGCCGACGACGTGCTGATGCTTCGGCGCGAGGTCTTCCGCGACGGCGTCGTTTCGCGCGGCGAGGCGGAATCGCTTTTCGCGCTCGATGCATCCTGCGACGACAAGTGTCCCGAATGGTCCGACTTCTTCGTCGAGGCGGTCACCGACTATCTCGTTCACCAGGAAAAGCCGGCAGGCCATGTCTCCGATGACAATGCCGCGTGGCTCATCCGGGCGATTTCCACCGACGGCAAGGTGGACACGGCGAGCGAACTTGAACTGCTGGTCCGGGTGCTGGAAACGGCCCGCAGCGCTCCCGATGGCCTGGCCGCCTTCGCGCTGTCGCAGGTGTCGGTCGCCGTCATCGAGGGCGAGGGCGTTCTGGCCCGCCGGCGCGGGGCGCTGGTGCCGGGCTCGATCATGGAGGCGGAAGTCGAACTTCTGCGCCGCATCCTCCATGCCGGAGGCGGCAAGGGCTCCCTCGGCATTTCGCGCGCCGAGGCAGAGGTGCTGTTCGACCTCAACGACCGAACTGCCCATGCGGACAACCATCCGTCCTGGGACGACCTGTTCGTCAAGGCGCTGGCCAACCACATGATGTGCGCATCGGGCTACACGCCGCCGACGCGCGAGGAAGCGCTGCGCCGGGAAAGGTTTCTCGACGAAGGCGAAGCCGGCATCGGACAATTCTTCAGCCGCATGGTCTCGGGCGGCCTGTCCGGCATCCTCTCTGCCTACCGGCGCGAGGAAGGCATCGAGGCCTGGCATGCGGAGCGCAACGCACGGCTTGCCGCTGAAAACGAAGCGGCGCAGGGCATCAACGGCGTGGAAGCCGAATGGCTGGCCGCGCGCATCGGCCGGGACGGCCTGATCCACCGCAACGAGGCCGCGCTGCTTGCTTTCCTGCGGCAGCAAAGCCCGGACATTCATCCGCTGCTGAGGCCGCTGCTCGATCGCGTGGCCTGACCGGAACCGCCGGGCGGCATGGCAAACCAGCGGGGCGGCGTCGAGCCGCCCCGGCCGTTTGGCGTTCGGGTCAGATCATGCGGTTGAAGCGGGCGATCTCGGCTTCCAGGCGCTTGATGACCGCGCCGGTTTCATCGTGCAGCCGCTTCATGCGGGCCAGGTGGCCAGAGACGGTGCGGGCGAAATCCTCCTCGCTGCTCGTCGCCGGGGCATCGCCGATGCCGTGGATGAGCCAGGCCAGTCCGACATTGAGCACGCCGGCAAGCGTCGTCAGCCGGTTGGCGCGCGGTTCGGAGCGGTCGCTCTCCCAGGCAAGGATGGTTGCCGTCTTGACGCCGATCCGCCGGGCGAGTTGCTGCGGCGTCATGCCGGCGGCCTCGCGGGCGCGCGACATGCGTCCGCCCATCGTGTCCATGTCGGCCTCGCCGGCATAGATCGTCCCCGTGTCGTCAAATGCCGGAATGGCCGGAAGGGTGTCCCCCGGTTCAGACATGATCGTACTCCTTTTGGTTTCCGCTTCAGGTCGTGATCGTGAGCAGAGTGGCAAAAGACAGCCGATACGTCCGTCCTGTTCGCGGCAAGGACTAATACAGCCGCGCCGCGTGCCACTCCAGATGGTCATCCATGAAGGACGAGATGAAGAAGTAGGAGTGATCGTAGCCTTCCTGCATGCGCAAGGTCAAATCGATGCCGGTATCCTTCACGGCGCTCTCGAAAAGCCATGGCCGCAAGCCTTCGTCCAGGAAGCCGTCCGCCGTGCCCTGGTCGATCAGGAATTCGGGAAAGCGGGCGCCGTCGGCAACCAGCGCGCAGGCGTCATAGGCGCGCCAAGAAGCCTTGTCCGCGCCGAGATACTTCATGAAGGCGCCGGAGGACCAGTCCGCCGTCGACGGCTCGACGATGGGCGCGAAGGCGGAGCAGGCCCTGAACCGGTCCGGATGCTTCAGGGCGATGGTCATGGCGCCATGGCCGCCCATGGAGTGACCGAAGATCGACTGGCGGGCCATGTCGGCGGGGAAATGCTCCGCGATGAGGGCCGGCAGCTCACGCGTCACATAGGAATACATGTTGTAGTGGGTGTTCCAGGGCGCTTGCGTGGCGTCGAGGTAGAAACCCGCGCCCGAGCCGAACTGCCAGTTCGTCGCCTCGTTGGGCACGTCGCCGCCGCGCGGACTGGTATCCGGGCAGACGACGATCAGGCCGAGTTCGGCGGCCTTCCTGCGATATTCGCCCTTCTCGATGACATTGGCATGGGTGCATGTCAGGCCGGACAGGTACCAGACGACAGGGCAGGGGCCTTCGGCGGCCTGCGGCGGCACGAAGACGGCGAAGGTCATCTCGCACGCGCAGGTTTCGGACTCGTGCGAATAGACGCCCTGCATGCCGCCATGGGACTTGTTCTGCGATAGGATTTTCATGGATGTTCCTGTTCAGTAAAGGATTTCATACGAGCGCGCGGCTGCCGCCCGGCCTGCCTGTCCGGATCACGGGACGGCCTTCAGCGCGTGGCGGACTGTCCGGTCGAGCGCCTGAAGAAAGGCGGACCGGTCCCTGGCCGTGAAGCCGGGATTGTAGCCCTTGATCTCGCCGGCCTCGCGCAGGTCCTGCTTCAGGTTGCGCATGGCCACCGCCATGCCGATGGTCTCGGGCGTGAAGGGCCGGCCGCTCGGACCCAGCACGTGAACGCCCTTTTCCACAAGGCGCGCGGCCAGGGGCACATCGGCTGTGACGGCAACGTCATTGGCCGCGGCATTGTCGACGATCCAGTCGTCGGCGGCATCGAAGGCGCCCGAGACCACGACATTGCGGATCAACGGGTCGCGCGACGGGCGCAGGCCCGAATTGGCGACGAAGGTGACCGGCACATCGAGGCGCTCGGCCACCTTCACGATTTCCGCCTTCACCGGGCAGGCGTCCGCATCGACGAAGATCGCGGGCATGGCGCCGGTCAGTAGACCACCACCGAGCGGATGCTCTCGCCGGCATGCATCAGGTCGAAGCCCTTGTTGATTTCGTCCAGCGTCAGCGTGTGGGTGATCATCGGGTCGATCTGGATCTTGCCTTCCATGTACCAGTCGACGATCTTGGGAACGTCGGTGCGGCCGCGCGCGCCGCCGAAGGCGGTGCCCTTCCAGGTGCGCCCTGTCACCAGCTGGAACGGGCGGGTGGAAATCTCCTGGCCGGCGCCGGCGACGCCGATGATGACGCTCTCGCCCCAGCCGCGATGGGCGCATTCCAGCGCCTGGCGCATGACCTTGACATTGCCGGTGCAGTCGAAGGTGTAATCCGCGCCGCCGATCGTGTCGGCACCGCGCTTGGTCATGTTGACGATCTCGGCGACCACGTCGTCCACTTCCGCCGGATTGACGAAATGGGTCATGCCGAATTTCTCGCCCCATTGCTTCTTGTCGTTGTTGATGTCGACGCCGATGATCATGTCGGCGCCGGCCAGCCGCAGGCCCTGGATGACGTTCAGGCCGATGCCGCCGAGACCGAAGACGGCAGCCGTGGCGCCGATTTCCACCTTTGCAGTGTTGATGACAGCGCCGATGCCGGTGGTCACGCCGCAGCCGATGTAGCAGATCTTGTCGAAGGGCGCGTCGGGATGGACCTTGGCCACGGCGATCTCGGGCAGGACCGTGAAGTTCGAGAAGGTGGAGCAACCCATGTAGTGGAACAGCTTCTCCCCGCCGATGGAAAAGCGCGACGTACCATCGGGCATCAAACCCTGGCCCTGGGTGGCGCGAATCGCGGTGCACAGGTTGGTTTTCTGCGACAGGCAGGACGGGCAGGCGCGGCATTCCGGCGTGTAGAGCGGAATGACGTGGTCGCCCTTCTTCACGCTGGTGACGCCCGGACCGACATCGACCACAACGCCCGCGCCCTCATGGCCGAGGATGGCGGGAAAGATGCCTTCCGGATCGGCGCCCGACAGGGTGAACTCGTCGGTGTGGCAGATGCCCGTCGCCATCACCTCGATCAGGACCTCGCCGGCGCGGGGACCTTCCAGGTCGACCTCCATGATTTCCAGCGGCTTGCCAGCGGCAACGGCTACAGCGGCACGGGTTTTCATATCGGTGTCCTCCGGAGATTTTCTGAAAATGTCGGCGGCACATTTTCAGGAAACCGGAGCGCTTTCAACCATAGACATGTGTTGTGTAGAAATTCGTGGCGGACCGGTCCTGCGCGCCTGCCGGGAACGGGCGTGACGGTTTATAGTGCCGGCGACTCGAACGGGGAAGGCGAGGCAATGCTGCAGAACCTGGTGGCGGGAACCATCGTGATCGCGCTTACCGTGGTCATCCATACCTTCGGGCTCATCGCGGTGACGCGGGTCATGGCCTGGATGACGGCCCAATTCCGCATGAATGGCCGCCGCTCGCGGGTGCTGGCGATGATCACGGTGGTCTTCGGCCTGTTCGCCATCATGACCGTGGAGGTCTGGGTCTGGGCAGCGGCCTTCGTCCTGACCGGCAGTTTCGATGACTTCGCCACGGCGCTCTACTTCTCGACGGTGACCTTTTCCACGCTGGGCTACGGCGACGTGCTGCCGCATGAGGAATGGCGGCTTTTCACCGCGCTCGAAGGCGTCAACGGTTTCCTGCTGATCGGCTGGTCTACAGCCTATCTCGTCGCGGCGGGCATGCGGGTCGGCCCATTCAAGCCGGGCGAGCATTTCTGAACAAGCACCGGCCGCTTAATAGCGGATTCACCGTAATGCGACCGGCCGGCGCGCGTTCATGCTTCCCTAAGGTTGGTGCGACGAAACTGCGCGCCCGGCTTTCCAGGGGGACGGAGCGGAAACAAACATGGCGCTGATCCTGTTCGCGGCCCTGAACCTGGCCATCATCTTCGCTGCCATGGCAGCGCCGCTGGGGACAAGGCAGTTCACCCTTTCAAAGGTGATTCGCGCACCCCGCGCCAGGCTTTGGGACGCCCTGCATCCGTTCGGCGCGCATGCCGGCTGGTCGGGACAGATCATTGCAGCGGCACCGGACGCGGGAGGCGAAACCGGCGAGATTTCCCTGTCGTGGGTCGGGCGGGACAACCAGCCGATCCGGCGCCGGGTCGCCGTGGAAACGCTCAAGCCCGGCCTCGCCTTTCGCGAGCGTGTCCTGGAGGACAGTTCGCTGGATGCTTCCTTCTGGACCCATTGGCAAAGCCTGGTGCGGCTCACGGACCTGCCGGACGGCGCGGTGCGGGTGTCGGTCACACGGACGGACCGCTATCGCGGCGCGGCCTTCCTTGTCTTCCGCTGGTTCGCGGCACGCCGGGAACTGGTCAAGCTGAAGACCTGGGCGGAAACCGGCGTCCACCGGCCGGGCGGCCTGTTCGAGCATCCGCTGACGCAAAGCGCCATGGCCGGGCTGTCGGCGCTCATCCTGTGGCCCGTCTTCGGCCTGACCGCCACCGGCTTCCTGCTGGCTCTTGCCCTGACCCTTGCCATCGCCCTCCATGAACTCGGCCATATCGCCGCGTTCCGTCTGATGGGACACCGTTCCGCGCGCATGATCTTCATTCCCCTGCTGGGCGGCGTCGCCATTGGCGGGCGTCCCTATGATTCGCGTCATGAAATCGCGTTTGTCGCTCTGATGGGTGCCGGTTTCTCGGCCCTGCTCGTGCCGGTGGCCATCCTTGGCCATGAACTCGCCGGCGCTGCCGGCCAGGGCAGCCTGGCCGCGTTTCTCGGTGCGCTTGCCGCCTGCGCAGCTTTCTTCAACCTGGCAAACCTGGTGCCGGTCTGGAAATTCGATGGCGGGCAGGTGCTGCGCCAGATCACGCCGGAGCGAGGACCGGGTCGGCTGCTGGCGTCGATGACGGTGCTGCTTGCCGTGGCCGGGTTCGGCTGGCTTGGCGGGCTGTCGGTGCAAGCCCTTCTCACGGGCTGCGCCGTCATGGCCCTGCTCAGCATGATGACTGCCAATACCGGGGTGAAGCCGCGCGCGGCGATGAAGCCGATCACCGGCCGTCAGACGGTACTGATTGCCTGTGGACTTGCCGCAGCCATCGCCGTTCACGGCAGCGGCGTTGTGTGGGCCATGCAGGTCTTCTTCTGATACGCAAAAGCCGGGGACCCGTCAGCGGCTGACCCTGCGAACGGCCCAGGCATAGGTATCCGTGACGATGTGCACCGGCTGTTGCGCCAGGCCGGCAATGGTTTGCCGCTCGGGCAGGGCGGCGCGGATGGCCGCAAGGGCGCGCGCGGTCAGCGCCGGCTCGCCCCCGGTTACGGTTTCGCCGTCAGGAGGAACAGACCCCACATCGGCCTTCGGGCGCGGCGGATCAACAACGCGGCCGGCCTCGACGAGGATCATCGCGGGGGCTTCGCGAGCGCCATCGCCGGCAGCAACTGGCGGATCATCGCGCGCCGGCGCCTGGCAGGTGGCGACGATCACCGGATAATCTGGGGATTCGATACGGGTCAGCTGCGCTTCGGTGGCCGCGTCGCAAGCCGCCACGGTCTCGAAGCGCTGCGGCACCGTTTCGATATAGTGGCACCGGGTCGCGGTATCGTCGCAACCCAGCAGCGTCATGATGATCAAGGCCGTCTGCATCGCCCGCCGTTCCGTTTCCTGCTTTTTTCGCCGCGAAGCGCTCGCAGGAAAAAACGGCGCAATGATGGAAGGAGTTTTCAGTCCGCCAGCGCCACGCCTTCCCGGCGCGGGTCGGCGCCGCCTTCCACGCCCTGGGCCGTGAAGGCAATTCCGTGCAGGCCGGAATTGAGGTCACGCACCGAAACGTCGAAGCCAAGCGCCTTCAGGTCATCGGCCAGGCCTTCGGCAGCGGTTCCCGCCTCCAGGTCATAGGGGCCGAAACGGTTGGTCAGATGCGGCAATGCCACGGCCTGCTGGATGTTCATCCGCCAGTCGATCAACGCGATGATCGTCTTTGCAACATAGGGAATGATGCGGCTGCCGCCTGGCGAACCGATGGCGTAGGCCGGCTTTCCGTCCTTCAGGATGATGGTGGGCGACATGGATGAACGCGGCCGCTTGCCGGGCTCCACCCGGTTGGCAACCGTCTGGCCGTCGCCGGTCTCGGGCAGGAAGGAGAAGTCGGTCAACTGGTTGTTGAGCAGGAAACCCGCAGCCATGAGACGCGCGCCGAACCCGTTCTCGATGGAGGACGTCATGGACACGATGTTGCCCTGCGCATCCACGATCACGAAGTGGCTCGTGGAGGGAACCGGCAGGTCGATGCCGCTGTCGCGCCGTTCGGCCTTGTCCCATGGCGGTTCGCCCGGCGTCACGTCCTCAGCCGGCAGGGCCGTGTCGCGGCGCAAAAGGGTCGAGCGCTCCCGCAGGTACTGCTCGTTCAACAGCCCCTTCGGCATGGAGACAAAGTCGCTGTCGGCCATGTAGCGGCCGCGGTCGGCGAAGGCGAGGCGGGTCGCATCGCCGATCAGGCGCCAGCCTTGCGGATCGTCGGGACCGAGCCCTGCCATGTCGAAGGGCTCCAGCAGGCCGAGGATCTGGCCGACGGTCAGCGCGCCGGACGAGGGCGGGCCCATGCCGCAGACATCGTGGCCGCGATAGGCGACACAGACAGCCGGGCGCTCGATGGCGCGGTAGGCCTTCATGTCGTCGACCGTCAGCAGGCCGGGATTGGCCGCATGAAGCCGCACGGCATCGACAATCCGGTCGGCGATCGCCTCTTCATAGAAGGCGCGGGCGCCGGCCTGGGCTATGGCGCGCAGGCTTTCGGCATAATCGTGGTTGCGCAGGATCGCCCCGGCCTGCAGCGGTTCCCCATTCCGGTCAAGGAAATAGGCGCGGGTGGATGGCTGGGCTTCCAGCCTGTGCCTGTCGGCGGCGATCAGCGCCGCCAGCCGCGGGGAGACGGCAAAGCCCTCTTCGGCAAGGTCGATGGCGGCGGCAAAGTTGTCTGCCCAGGGCCGCTTGCCGAATTTCGCGTGGGCCATCTCCATCAGGCGCACGACACCGGGAACGCCGACCGAGCGACCGCCGACCACGGCATCGAAAAAGTCCATCGGCTTGCCATCCGGCATCCGGAACAGGTCGGCCGTGGCTGCCGAGGGGGCGGTCTCGCGCCCGTCTATCGTCGTCAGGCTTCCGGTTTGCGAATCGTAGTGAACCAGGAAGGCGCCGCCGCCCATGCCCGACGATTGAGGCTCGACGAGGCCCAGCACGGTCTGGACCGCGATCATCGCATCGACGGCCGAACCGCCGGCCTTCAGCACATCCATGCCGGCGCGCGCGGCAAGCGGATTGGCAGCGGCAACCATGGGGCCGGACCCGCGCACCGGTTCGGCCGGCTGCGCCAATGCCGGCGCGGAGGAGACTTCCGGCTGAATGGCGTCGGCTGCCTGCTGGGCGTGGGCGCGAGGCGGGGAAATCGCAAGGCCGGCCAGTACGGCCAACGTGACGGTCAGTAGCGGTTGCCTTGCCATGGTCCTGTCCTCCGGCGCGGGTTTCTCCCGCAACGCGCCCGCTGCTCAGGCCGGGGCGGCGGGACCGAACACATCCTCGAAAGCGGCTTTCAGCGCGATGTCGAGGTCGTCCATGGTAACCGGAAGTCCCAGATCGACAAGGCTCGTCACGCCGTGGCCCGAGATGCCGCAGGGCACGATGCCGGAAAAGTGTTCAAGTTCCGGCTCCACATTGATGGCGATGCCGTGGAAGCTGACCCATTTGCGCAGGCGGATGCCGATGGCGGCGATCTTGTCCTCCGCCGGACTCCCATCCGGCAAAGCGGGTTTTTCGGGCCGCATCACCCAGACTCCGACCCGGTCCTCGCGCCGTTCGCCGCGAATGTTAAAGCGGGCCAGTGTGGCGATGATCCAGTCCTCCAGCGCGGCGACGAAGGCGCGAACGTCCTCCCGCCTGCGCTTCAGGTCGAGCATGACATAGGCCACGCGCTGGCCGGGGCCGTGATAGGTGTATTCGCCGCCGCGCCCGGCCGGGAAAACCGGAAACCTGTTCGGTGCGAGGAGATCCGAGGCGCGCGCGGAGGTGCCGGCCGTGTAGAGCGGCGGATGTTCAACCAGCCAGACCATCTCGCCTGCCTTGCCGGCGCGAATCGCTTCGGCTCGGGCTTCCATGAAGGCCAGCGCGGTCTCGTAATCGGTCAGGCCGGGCTCGATGCGCCATTCCACCGGCGCAGACCCCGGAGCGGGCTGGAATCCGGAGGCAAGGGCGGCGCGTTCGTTCATGGTGGTCTTCCCGTGTGGACTTGGCCTTCTATATCGCGCTTGGCGGCTTTCGCGGCAAGACCGGGACCGTCGCGACCGGGGTCGACAAAAAGCGCGCTTTCGCACTTGTAAGGCCATGGGCGATTTGCTACATCGCCGCCTGCCGGTTCTGCCGGCCCTTTCGTGACGTGCGGTCGTGGCGGAATTGGTAGACGCGCAGCGTTGAGGTCGCTGTGGGGCAACCCGTGGAAGTTCGAGTCTTCTCGACCGCACCATCACCCGACGAACCCGGCCCCGTGCCGGGTTTCGCGTTTCAGGGCCTTCCTTTCGCGCCAATACTTTACAGGTCGTGGCCCCGCGGTCATTGTCCCGGACGCGCATGGAGGAGGAGCAACATGGCAAAACCCGTCATCGGATTCATCGGCGTCGGCCTCATGGGGCACGGCATGGCCAAGAACATCGTCGAGAAGGGCTATCCCCTTGTCATCATGGGCCATCGCAATCGGGCGCCCGTCGACGACCTGGTCGCGCGCGGCGCAGAGGAAGCGAAGACGGCAAAAGACCTCGCCTTGCGCTGCGACATCGTCCACATCTGCGTCTCGGGCAGTCCCCAGGTGGAAAGCGTGATGCGCGGGGAGGACGGAATCCTTGCCGGCGCGCATGCCGGATTGACGGTCATCGACTGCTCGACCTCCGATCCGGTCAGCACGCTGGCCCTCGCCGGAGACTGTGCCGCCGCGGGCATCGCCTTCGCCGACGCGCCGCTCAGCCGCACGCCGAAAGAGGCCGAAGCCGGCACGCTCGACACGATGGTCGGTGCCGACGAGGAAACCTTCGCCCGCATCCGGCCGGTGCTGGAGTGCTGGGCGGGCGTGATCGTCCATCTCGGGCCCGTCGGTTCCGGTCACAAGATGAAGCTCATCAACAATTTCATCGCCATGGGTTATGCCGCGCTCTATGCGGAGGCGCTGGCGCTGGCGCGCAAGGCGGGCCTGACGCCGCAACAGGTGGATTCGGTGATCCGGCCGGGCCGCATGGCCAACGGTTTCTACGAGACGTTCATGAAATGGACGCTGGACCGCGACGAGAAGGCCCACCTCTTCACCATCACCAATGCCCACAAGGACATGCGCTACCTGTCCAACCTCGCGACGGCGACGGGCGCGGTAAACCCGGTGCAATCGGCAGTACGCAACAGTTTCGCGGCGATGGAGGCGGCGGGCGAGGGGGCGCGTTTCGTACCCATGCTGGCCGATTTCGTCGCCGGCATGAACGGCCTGTCCGGAAAGGACGACTGAAGGGACGTGCACTGCGCGCCGCGATGCGAAGGCTCTGCAGGCGTATTGACCGGTGTCATGGCGCGGCGGCTACGGATCGCGTTTTCTCGAAACGAAGATCATTCGTCTTGCCGGAGGAAATCGATGAGGAACTTTGCGAGAGGACTGGGCCTGGCTGTTTTCATCGCTGGCGCCGCCGTGCCGGCAGCCGCCTATGACGGACCGGTCTACGAGCATGTCGGCGTCTATGGCCTGGCGATCGGCAGCGATGAAAGCCTGGCAGTCCGTGCCAGCCGCTACGTGCTCTCGCCGGAACGGCTTTCCGCAAGCCTGCGGGTGGAGAACTACGGCAAGGCGCCGGTCACCAGCCACGTCCATTTCCAGTTCAAGCCGGTCATGGTGTGGCATTCCGACAATGCGCCGGCCTTCGGGCCGCTCGAAGGGTCCGATCTGCTGGCTGTCGAAGCGACCGTCGGCGATGCGCCGCTGTCCGGCCAATTGCATACCAGCGCCCTGTTCAGGGGCATGGAGGTCAGTGACGATCTGGCGTCCGCGGGGCTCGGCCTGCTGCCTTTCCGATCCGGCGTGGCAGGCGGTGACCCGGAGAAACTTGAAACCTTGCGGGAGAGGGGCATCCTTGCCCGGTTCGGCCCGCAATGGGCGCTCAACGTGACGCGATCGTGGCCGGTTTCCTTCCAGCCCGGCGAGATCACCGAGTTCCGGGCCGAGGCGAAGCCAATCCTGGGCGAATATGTCGAGGGGCTGACGGTTTTCCCCCACGATCCGGGCAAGCTGCAATTGGGGATAGAAGGTCCGCCCGTTTCCAGTCTCTGCCTGAGCGATGACCAGGAGAAAAGGGTGCTGACGCTGTTTCGTGCCATAGGCGGGGATGGGCCTGCCTGGCCTTACACGATCCGCGACTATTCGCTGACGCTGGTATCCCCGGCCGTGGAGTTCACCGGCATCTACGGCATGGAATTCCGGATCGAGCCGGGCAAGCCCGGCGACATCGTCGCGGTATGCGGCGGTGCCTTCGAGGAGCAGGCCGACGGTTCCATGGTCTGGAAGACCGACAGGACCGATCCGCAGGAGTTGCGGATTCACTTCGTCGAGATCGAACCGCAATACCGTTCGCTGGCGATCGGAGGCCGGGAATAGCGGCGCCGCAACGTCACTTTGGCGCCCCGGAAAGAAAAAGCGAAAAACCGCAAAAAAGGGCGTTGACAGGCGAGGCTGCCCGACCCTATAAGCCGCTCACAACGAGGGCGGCGGCGCTGCTGGCGACAGCGGGCTGCGCCCTTGAGTTTCCGAGAAGGGCTCGATTGAG
>NZ_JBKFFP010000010.1:0-107299 GCF_046506625.1 Zhengella sedimenti | reverse complement strand
CGAGATCGGCCTTCGGTCAGACCAGCCACATCGAGGACGCAGTTGGGCGTGCCCGTAGCAGAAACAACCGGAATGAAGACGGACGTCCCTACATCGGCATCACCTTGCGGATCCCCGCGCGGCGAGAGGTGCCATCCCCATCCCGACCTCCCGTCATTGACCGGCCAGCGGCAGAGTTCCCGCACGGCAACGGTCGGGCCCTGGCATCAGGCCGCCTCCGCAATCCTGGCCGCCGGCTGAAGATCGTGCAGGTAGGTCGCTGCGCGTTGAGCGTGCGCGGCGGCCGAGAAAATGAAGCGCTTCTCGTTGGAGAGCACCTCGAGCCAGGACGCGAGGTAACTGGCGTGGTCAGGCCGCGGCTCGAGCTCCGGTACGATGCCGAGATCGGCGCAGAGGAAAACCGCCCCCAGTTCGGCGATCAGCTCCTCGCGACTGCGTTCGCTACGATCCTTGTGGTAGCGGCTGAGATCGCGGTTGACCCGGTGGGCCGGAGCTGTCCAGTGGATGGTCTCGTGCGCCCTGACGGCAACGAAGGATTCCGCGTCGCGGAAGCTCTCGAAGACTGGGAGCTGGATGTGGTCGGACGAGGGCGCGTAGAATGCCTTGGCGCCGCCATAGACGACCCTGGCGCCGGTCGCGTCAAAAAACGCATCAGCGTGGGCGATGCGCGTGACGGGATCGGTCACCGGCGGCGGCGCACCGTAATAGTGGTCCGGCAATCCCTCGATCTGGTCGACGTTGAAGACCGAATAGGCCTTAAGGAACGGGATACCGCGCTCGACCTCATCGCCGCGCTCGTCGGTTTCGGTCTTGGTGAATTGGCTGGCATAGACGACGGTCGAGCCGCTCTCGCCCTTGCGGACATGCCCGCCAAGCTCGATCGCTTGCTTGAACGTCATCCAGATGGGCGAAGCGAAGCCGCGTGCGACCGCCTCCGACCAGAGCAGGATGATGTTGATGCCCTGGTAGGGCGTTCCATTATGCCGCAGCGGTCGCGTGATGCGGCCGGCGGTGTTGGCTTCGCTCCAGGGTCTTACCCATGGGCGGACGCCTTTCTCGAGATCCGCGACGATGCGGTCGGTGATCTTCGCGTAGATGTCGACGCGGGGTTTGCTGTCTTTCCTGTTCATCATTCGAACCTCCATTCGAGGCCGCGCCGATCGCGGCCGTCACGAGGTCCGCCCGCGAGAGGACCGCAGGTCCGCGAACCCGGAGGATGAATCGGAAGAATGAGAGAGGTCGCAGCCGGGCCGGAACGGCAGTGGAGGACGGCTTCGCCGTTTCGCGGAACGAGGACCGGAGCAGGACCACCAATCGTGACGGCCGCGATTGCGCCGGCCGCGCCATGCGTCTTCCTGCTTCCCTCCGTCTCCCGGTCCCGCGCAAGCCGGACGCGGGTAAGGCCGCCCTATACCTGCTGAAGTTCCCGCCACCTATCACGGGAATAAATCGATCCCTTCCCAGTGATTCAAACCTGTCATTGGACGACGGATTCCGGCTGCGCGATTCTGCTCAGCATGATCGCGCAGCCATACCATCTCTATGTCGAACGCACAGACCCGGACCGGAGGATGGCGCGGTTCTACGCGCTGTCGATCGAGGAGACCCTGTTCGGCCAGACCCGCCTCGTTCGCCGGTGGGGCCGGATCGGAACACGAGGCCGAACGGTCCAGCATTCGTTCGACAACGAGCTAGATGCGGTCAGCCTATTCCTCGACCTGTTGCGAGCTAAGAGGATGCGAGGCTATCAGCCGAGGCGGGATTCTGTCGAACGGGCCCACACTTCCGGCCGCCATGCCTCGATAAGTCCCTCAACCTCGAGACGATAATCCTCGGGATAGATGGCGTTCGAACGGCGGGCGATCCCAAGGGTGGGAGCCCCCGAGGATGGGCGGAGCCGAAGCTCCGCCCGCGGCCCCTATCCGAGAGCGGCCATCTGCAGGTCGGCGGCCTGCCGGCTGACGGCCTGGCCGGGATTTTCGGCCTGACGCTCGTAGGGCTTCCAGCTCTCGCCGACGATGTGCTCGTAGGCTGCGACCACGCCCTCGGCGGCCATGCGCAGAGCGTGGGCCTGGATACCCATGTCGGCGGCGAACTCACGCTTGCGCTGGGCGGCGCTGTCGAACCCGACCGGGCCGTCGCGATCCTCATCGCGCATGTCGTTGGCGAGCCGGGCGGTCGCGTCCTTGGCCTCGGTGACAGCCTTGGAATAGAACTGCCCCGCCCCGTAGGCAGACCCGACATGGGAACCGACGATCCGCTGGAGATGGATCTGCATGGCCTTCTCGGAAAGGCCGTCGGAGAGGGTGTCGGCGCTTTCGATCAGGGTGCGCTCGTGGAAGTCCCGGATACCGTCGCTGTCGAGGACAGCGAGCCCGAAGCTCTCGGAGATGAGTGCGGCCTGGTTGGCATCCGGGCAGCACAGGCGCACCATTTCGAGGGTGGTGCCCTTGCGGAGTTGGACGACGCGAGCCTTGGTCTTGGTGGAGCGGGTTGAACTGGACATGAAGCAATCCTTTCTAGCGATGCCCTTCGGGCGATCCGGCCCCGTGCCGGTCTTCCCTGCGGGTGCGGTCAAAGAGAACCGGCGGAAACTGGACGCTTCAGGGTCCGGGGCCTGCCAGGCGAGCAAGGTTGGCTTGCGGACAAGCGGGGCTAACAGCCCTGCGCGGAACGCGGGCCAGCCTTGTCGAGACCGGCGGGCTCCGGCCGCATCGCGGCGCAAAGCGGCCTTGAAGGGGTCAGCCGCCGGTTCAGACCGCAGCAAACCCGCCGGGAAGACCGGCACGGGGTCGTTTCCATGAATTGGCTCGCGCGAGGAAGTGCGACAGATCAATCCGCTTCGCCGGCATCACGGCCGGACAGTCGCCGCAGGCCCTACCCGGATATTGCCCCGTTACCCGCACAGCCCGCCACACGGTTTCGGACAGGGCTGCCCTCCTGATCGCAGGTCGGGGCTCACGAAACCGCGCATGGAGACGCGCTGCGAAGGATCAGGCCGCGGAGGACCGCCATATCCAGCTCCGGATCGACCTCCGAGAACCCGTGCCGGCGACGGAAGGCGGCGATCGCCGCATCCTGGCGGGCGAGCTTGCGCGACAGACCATCGACCTCGCGGTGACGGGAAAAGTTCAGCTCCGATAGCGTGGCCCGGTAGAGCTGCTCGTCGGCATGGCTCCATGTCGACCTGGACTTCCGGTAATCGCGTGATCTGGCGCGGAAGGTGGTCATCAGGCGCTCCGCGCGCGCCGCAATCTGCCGCTCGATCAGCCCGAGATGGGCATGCGTCTCCCGGCGGGCAGCTTCCATGCGCGCCATTATGGCGATGTGCTCTGCAATCGTCATGAGGCGGCCTCCCGCAATCGTTTAGGTGTGGACGTGAGGGATCGCGGCCAGGCCTCGGGATACCAGTGCCGGATGGTCTCTTCGGCGCAACGTTTCTCGAAATCGGTGAAAAGATCGGGAAAGGCCTGCGCAACGGCCGCCCAGCAGCAATCCTCCTCGTAGAAGCCGTCGGCGCTTCTCAGAAGGGGATGGATGTGGGCATTGCGGTCGGGGTCGAGATGGAACCCGCCATGGCTCGGGGTCGAATGGCAGACGACGCCTTCGGCATAGTGCGTGGCATGATCCGAGAGCCCCCATGGGGTTGCTTGCCGAGCCGGGATGCTGCGGCGGGCCAGTCTACGCAATTGTGCCTGATGTCGGGCGTTCTCCTCGACACGGGCGCGGAACGCCGCTTTGCCGTCGAGCTGCCCGCCGTGACCATAGAAGCTGGACTGTTTCCATTCGGAGATGGGCAGAGGCAGCTTCCATGCATGGCCGAGATAGCGTCCGCCATTGTAGGCAGGGATCATCGCAAAAGCGTTCTCCCCAACCAGTGCCGCGAAGAGGCCATCGCTCGTTCGCCCGTAATACACCTCCGGGAATCCGGAGGTGTTGTCGATCGTTGCCTCGGTTTGAGCAGTCGCGTTCATGCCGCCCTCCCCTCGACGGCGTCGGCCGCCGCGGTATCGGCCGATACGTCCTCGAGCACCGCGTTAGGATACCGATGAGATTGCAGCCAGGTCTCCGCGTCCTGCCGGTTGGCGGCGAGATAGACGAGTTCGGCACCCTCGCCGGCGCGATCGAAGACCTGGACCGAGCCCGGTGCGGGTCGGGAGATCACCACGAACTTCGAGCCGCAATCGACCGAAAAGCTCTTGTGGACGCGCAGGACGATGACACCGCCGCTGCCATAATCGCCTTCATGCAGCGTGAAATGCGCGGGCGACGAATACTGCCCGGTCTGCCGGGCTGGCGTCTTGCGGATCAGGCGGCCGCCGCTATTGGCGCTCTCCCATGCCGAGAGTTTCTTGCGATGACGCTCGGGCGGGCGCGGTGTGCCGTCGGAGTAGCGGATGATGGAACCGAGCGGCACGAGATCGTAGATCAATTGAGCGGACATATTGTTTCTCCAGTGGTGCTGTTGATGAAAACAGAACCGCCGCCGGCGCGATTGCCGGCGGCGGGGTGGGTTGGGAGGAAGTGGATTGGCGGCCTATTCGGCGGCGACGCGCCAGGCTTCAGTTTCTTCGACGGTGTGGCCGTCATCGACCGGATGCTCGTTTGCCGTCGCCCCGGTCTGATCACCGTCGAGCTCATCGACTTCCCGCGCGGTGTCGTCGTCAGCCTCGTCCGGCGCGGCGTACCGGGCCGTCCAGCTCGTCAGCTCGGCGACGTCGGGCGCGAACAGGGCCGAGGGATGGACGAAGTGGCCTTCCTTGAAGTGCTCGACGAGGGCTGCGCGCGTGTCCTTGACGCGGGCACGCGGCAGGACTGGCGTGTCCTTGCAGGACGCCTCCAGCGCCGGCCGCGACAGGCACGACATGAACTCGTCCGTGCCCATGTTCGGCAGGAAGCCGTCGGCGCCGACGGTATCGCCGGCGACCCGAGCGACGATGCCGCTGTTGGTCCTGTTCTCCCGGCATGAGAGGACGTCGATCAGGACCTTACGCGCGACCTGGTTGAGCGTCTCACGATCGTATACGGGCCTGCCGTCTTCCCCGAAAAGAAGGGCTGCATGACGCTCCAGCCGCGCGTGGCCGTAGACCGTGCCCGAGGAACCGGAATCGACGGAGACGTTCCTGCCCGCGAAGGCGAGAACGAGCAGCGCCATCAGCATGTCCTCCTCGATTGGCGCGCGGGCGAGCGCCTCGTGCAGCGCATCGGTGCGGAAGTCCCCGATCATCTCGATCCCCTTGCGCGTCACGTCCGGACGGGCCTTGGGAGCGACCAGCCCCGTGTCTGTACCTGCGGCGTCGGTTGCATCACCCTTGCCCTTCGGCTTCTTTGCCTCGGGCATGCGATAGGCGACCGTCTGCACCTTGCCCTCGCGGTCGAGATACATCGCGGTATGATCGGACTTGCCGGCCTTGCCATAAACTCGCTCGGCCTTCGGTGGCAGCTTGGCGTCGCCCCATTGGCCCGCGTCGACGATGACGCCGCGCTTGGGAAGGTTGTTGGCCATCCATTCCTGCTGGGCGCCAAGATAGGCGTCGACGTCGGTCGTATAACGGCTGTCCTCGTCTGCCGGGGCGAACAGATCCTCGACCCAGGCGATTCCGTAGGCATGTGCCAGATCATCCCCGAAACTGGCATGTTTTGCGAACATGCGGGTCTTGGTCAGACCCTGCGCGACAGCCCACCATGAGACCTGCGGGTCGGCCTTGGATGGCTTGTGCTTCTTCCAGATCTCTTTCTGATCCTCGAGTGCGGCGGAAGCGATGGTGCGAAGCTGGCGCTCATCGGGCATGTCGCCCTTGGCCATCTGATCGAGCATTGATGGCAGGACGTTCGCCAGAAGCCGCAGCTTCTTGATCTGGCGAACCGGCAATGCCAGCGCGATGGCGATCGCCTCCTCGGTCCAGTTGAGCGCAACCAGGCGCTCGATCGCCCGCCACTGGTCGACGGGATTGAGCTGCTCATGGGCGAGCGTCTCGGCCAGCGATCGCATGGCGCCACCGTCCTCCGCGCGCTCGATCACCAGCACGGCGATTTCCTCGAGGCCCGCCGCGATTGCCTGCTTCACGCGACGATGCCCGGCATCGATGACAAAGCCGTTGCCGCCTTCGGTCTCGGGGGCGACGACAGGCGGCTGCACGATGCCGACAACCTTGATCGTGGCCAGCAACAGGGCGTCCGCCTGCGGGCTCGATTTGGAGCGCCGCGCCTTGTCGGGATTCTCCTTGAGCGCGCGCGGATCGACAAACTTCAGTTCCATTGGGATGCTCCGTTTCGGGTTGCGGACACCGCCGATCGCGGGTCCTTCTCCGTCTTCTTTTCTGAAGACATCCCCCGGCCCGCGGAGCGGACGGGCCGGTGCAACTGCCTGTCGAGCATCCCTGCCCGGCAAGCCAAGCGGGGCTAATCAGCCCTGCGAAGGACGACGCGGCCGGGATCGCGAGCCAGGCGGTTGAGCGCAGGCGTCAGCGGTGCGGCCGATCCGCGAGGAGGGTTTCTTTCCCTCCCTATTTTGCCAATTGGTTGCGGCTGCTTGCTGATCGTCTCGCAAGAACCGAGAATGTCGCCGTTCCTGTCGCTTTCTGGAATGAGCAGGACGCTAGAAGCGATCATCAGATCCCTGGAACGGAACGGCTGCTTTAGCGAATTTCCGCGGCTACGATCGCAAGCCATTTGGCTAGGAGGACACATGGGCGTACCGGACAGATTTGCCATCGAATATCCGCAACGCGCATTACAATTGATCGAATTGCTGGAAGAACCTGCGCGCAAGCACGATTTGCTCGGC
The DNA here is from genome assembly GCF_046506625.1 of Zhengella sedimenti. Taxonomy (NCBI): domain Bacteria; kingdom Pseudomonadati; phylum Pseudomonadota; class Alphaproteobacteria; order Hyphomicrobiales; family Notoacmeibacteraceae; genus Zhengella; species Zhengella sedimenti. Next base: position 100,512 of record NZ_JBKFFP010000010.1, on the reverse strand, counting down.
TCGTTCGGTCTGCTGGCGGCAGCGGCGATCCTTACAATTCCCTACGAACGTATGCGGGCATCGCATGTCCTGGTTGATGGAGAGCGCGACGTCGATCTGGTGAAAAGCCTCAAGACGCTCGAAAAAACCAAATTCTTTGAGGCGCCGTTCTGGCAGTCTGCGCCGGACGTAGGAGCATGGCGGCAATCGCGCATCGTCAATTCCGTTGATGAAGTGCATGGCTGGCACGATCAGGAAGGAAGGCATCCACTTTCCGATGATGCGAACACCATCGAGAATCGCAAGGCCGGCGAGGTTCTTCGCGTGCTTCGCAACGCCTTGGCGCACGGCAATATCATCTATCTCGACAAGAACGGTCAGGAGATTGCTGGAAACCGGATGGTCTATATGGCCTTCCTGTCCCGTTACGAGGAAACACCTGAACAACGCGAGCAGGCTGAAACCTATCGCGTTCTGGTGACGACTGAGGAAGCCTTCCTCCATTTCGCAAAATCATGGGCGAACTGGGTTTGCGGTCTCGACCTCGACCCGCGCGTGGCGAAGGCAGCATGAACGGCGACCAAAGAAGGTCGCCGTTCTTTTCGGATCACGGGCGACCGCTCTTGTTCCGGGTCGCATCGACCAACTTGTAGGTCTGGCCGGACTTCGGCGTCGGCGGCATCGGCTCGCCGCGCGTAACGGTGCGCTCTTTGCCGGTGTCTCCACCACGGGGCCCGAGAATCCCGTATTGTCCAGAACGCGGGGCAGCATGCCCCGGCTTGAAAGTCTTTGTCATGATTGCCTTTCCGGAGCGCGCCTGATGCGAGCCCACATCCAACAAAATATCAGTACTTGACTTCAGGATCAAGTAGGAGAAAATAGGTCCCAGTTTCTAGCAACCCCGGAGGTCAATGTGGCCGCGTCAGCATCACCCCTTCTAAAGGCGACTCCTGTTCCCTCGTCGTCGTTCCTGCACGATCACGACGAGGTTTGCCCGCTGTGTGAACAGCAGATCCCGCACGACCAGATGGATGAGATTAAAGCGCGGATCGAGACGCGGCAGAAGAAAACTGCGGAGGAACTCTCGGCTCGCCTTCAGGAGCAGTTTTCCCGCGAGAAGGCCGATGCCGTTGACAAGGCCAACAAGGACGGCGCCGCCAAAGCCGTCCTCGCCCGCGAAGAGGGCCGCAAGGCCGCCGAGGCCGCAGCCCAGGAGGCGATCGCGGCGACGGTACTCGCAAGCAAAGAGGCTCAGGATCTCCTGTTGAGCCGCGTGACGCAAGCGGAGGCCGAAAAGCAGAATGCCGAACAGATGCGGGTCGCTCTCGAGGAGCGGCTTGCCCAGCAACAGCAGGAGCGCGGCGCCGCTATCGAGGCGGTCCGGCAGGAGGCCCTTGCGAAGCAGGACAGTATTCGGGCAGAGGCCAAGGTCGCCGCTGAAGCGGCGGCCAACGAGCGGGTCGCGTCTGCGGAGGCCGCCAGGCTGAAGGCTGAAGAGGCCGGGACGAGCCTCAAGGCACAGCTCGACACCATTACAGCTGAAACGGAAGCGAAGATCACGGCGCTGACAGAGTCCGCAGCGGCGCGCGAGATCGAAATCCGTTCGGAAGCTTCTGAGGCTGCCGCTGTGGCCGCCCAAAGCAGGCTCACTGAGCTTGAAGAGGCGAGGAAGAACGCGGAAGCCAAAGCGGCTACGGTCGAGAAGCAGCTCGCCGATCATCAAGCCCTGCTGGATCAGCGCCTCCAAGAACAGCGCGAGGCGCTCGAGCTCGCTCAGACTGCGGCCGTCAATGCCGAGAAGGCTCTCGCGTTTGAGGAAAAGCTCAAGCTGTCCGCGAAGGTGGCGGAGCTGACTCGGGCTCTCGACAAGAAGACCAACGAGGAGCTTGGCGAGGGCGCCGAGGTCGATCTGTTCGAAGCTCTGAAGGCTGAGTTCGAGGGCGACAGGATCGACCGCGTCAACAAAGGGCAGCCCGGTGCCGACATTATCCATGTCGTCATTCACAACGGCAAGGAGTGCGGCACCATCATCTACGACTCGAAGAACCATGGCGCATGGCGCAACGACTTCGTCAGCAAGCTTGCAACCGACCAAATGGCAGCCAAGGCGGAACATGCCATTCTTTCGACGAGCAAGTTTCCCGCCGGCGCGCGGCAGCTGCACCATCAGGATGGCGTTCTGCTAGCCAATCCTGCCCGCGTTGTCGCTCTGGTTCAGCTGATCCGCCACCACATCGTGCAGACCCATATTCTGCGCATGAGCGGTGAGGAGAAGACCCAGAAGACGGCTGCGCTCTATGACTTCATTACCTCGGAGCGCTGTACCGATCTGATTGCCCGGATCGACACTCACACGGACGACCTGCTCGACATCCAGGTAAAGGAAAAGAAGGCGCACGAATCTGTCTGGAAGCGTCAGGGCGAGCTCATTCGGTCGGTGCAGAAAGTGCGCGCTGAGCTGAGTAATGAGATCGATACGATCATCGGCACGGCGGGGGTGTGGGAGCAGGATAATGAATAACCCCGTCCCGATGGCGGGTCGCGAACGCGACAACGTCGTTAACCTCCAGGAGCGCCGGCTCGATCGTACCGTTCTTCGGACGTACCGCACGAAGGCTGACATCGACTCCATCCTTCCCAATGACAAGCAGCCGAGGCTCGGGCCTAAGGTTGACGAAGAACTGCAACGGCAGATCGAAGCCAATGGCGGTTTGTTCGAGCCACTACTCGTCGAACCCCATCCCGATTTCCCCGGAAAGTTTCGCATCATCGATGGCGATCGCCGGTGGACGAATTCGCGGGCCTTGGTAGAACAGGGGAAAGAAGAATTCCGCCAGCTTCCCATCGAGGTTACCGACCGCACACTGAGTGACGAGGATCGGCTTCGCGCGTGGATCTATATCCATCGGCAGCGCAAGGAATGGGACGCCAAAGAGAAGGAAATGGTGGCCTACCGCCTTGTCGACCTGATGGGACGCGCCAGCGCCGCGAACATACTCGGAATCACCGTTCGGGAACTGGACAAACTGGTCGATATTTTCGAGCTGTCGGAGAAGTTCACCAGCCTTCGCGACCCAAGCGCCGCCATCACCTGGGCGCGTGAGATGATGGGCGTCAGCAAGAAGCTGTTCACTCCCAGCATCGTCGACGCCGTCGTCAAGAAGGTGAACGACAAGCGCATAACCAACTCCAAGGACCTGCGCAAACTACGATCGATCCTCCCCGATCCGGTGGCACGCGCGCATTTCCTCAGCGACGCGGGGGATCTCGATTCTGCAATGTTGCGTCTGGGACCCACCGAGAAGAAGCCAAAGGGCGGATTGTCCGGGGATCTGGAGGCCGCGGTTGAAGCGATGAAGGGGGTACCCTGGACCACGTTGCAGGATCTCAAGGGCGACCCCGACATCCTGAAAAAGATCGATGACGCCGAGGCGCTCCTTCGATCATTGCGCAAGGCGCTTTCGTGAGTCCCGATCAATCTGCAACACGCGTTACGCGGCGCCTATAGGAGGTCCGATGATCATCGGCAACGTACTGTTTCTCGAAGAGTCGCTCGACCGGTACCTGCGCGCACAGGAGGGCGCAGTCGGCAACCACGTCCGCCAGAAAGTCAGCAGGGTGGACTTGATCAAGTCTGACGCGGAGATCGTGCACGCCCTTTTGCCCGAGGCTCGTGTCGCCCCGCTAAAGGTGGACTTCGACAATCCACAAAAGGACGCGCAGGAGGCACGCGTGCGGGTCCACGACATGTTTGACGGGATGGTGGAGATCGACGGAGTTCGTGCAACTCGTAGCTTCGCGTTCTCCGGCGACCCTGGCCTGTTTAGGTTGCGGACCAATCCATACTCAACCACCCTGCCTCATGGCGAAATCAGCAACCGGCGGGTCATTATCGGCATGTCAGGTCGGAACGACGCCGAGACGTTGAAGCGGGAGATCGATCGCCAGGAGCAGCTCTTGCGCGAATATGTGGAAACCTCGACAAAGCAGATCGAGGCGTACAACGACAAGCTTGGGGCGCTGCTTGGCGAAGCCGTCGCCAGCAGGCGCCAGCAGCTTGCCAGCCTCGAAGATCTCAAGAACCGCATTTAGGTTTAGGGCGGGAAAGCGGGTTTCCATTCATGCCGCCTGGCGGGTCGCATGATCAGCCGCCCCTACCACAACGCCGGGACCGTCATCCGTGCTGGCGGCGAGATCGGCTTCGAGATCGGCCAACTGCTCCCGCTTCAGTTCAAGCTCGGCCTCGAAGGCGAAAGTTTCGCCAATACGTGGCTGATAGGAGGCTACACGCCGGCGGGCATCCTCCAGCCGACAGCGATAATTATCCTGCTCGCCCTCGAAGTTCGACAGAGCATGCTCGAGGCGAGCAATCGCGCCGAGCGGCGTGACCGTGACGGCAAGGTCGATCTCGTAGTCGGCGCCGGAGCGCATCAGCACCGTGGTGTAGCTATACCCGTCCCGGCCGAAGCGCTCGCCTGAGAACTCCAGGTCGAAGCCGCCAATCGCGGCTATGACGACCTCGCCCTCTTGGCTGAGCTGAACAAGGGTGAGGATCTCCTTCATCAAGGCGCGGCCGGCGAGCTTGCGTTCGGTGAAGGAGGTTCCGGTGACGGTCATTGTGAAGGCATCGCCAGCGGTCGACACCAGACGCGCGATGTCCGTTCCGATTTCGGCGATGCGCCGGCTCGAAAGCTCGATCTCGCGCTCCGCGTCGCGGACCTGGCGGCGGATGGCGTGCTGGTCGTCGATATGGGCGGCATGGAGCCGGTCGAGACGGGCGATCTCGGCCTCAAGCCCTGCCTTTTGCATCAGGCGCTGATCGCCCGATGCGATGGCCTTGGCCATGGCGAACTGGTTGGCCTGCCCCTCGCCCATATCCTCGAGGCGGCGAATGGACGTGTCGCCCGATAGAGCCGCCGCGATGAACCGGGCCTTGCGCTCATTGTTCTGCCACATGGTGGCGTCGAGTGAACCGAGCGTCGCATAGGCATAGAGTCCGATTTCGTCGTGCTGATTGCCCTGGCGGATGATGCGGCCTTCGCGCTGCTCGATCTGGGAGGGGAGCCAGGGAACGTCGAGATGGTGCAGCGCCTTCAGCCGCGCCTGCACATTGACGCCGGTGCCCATGGTTTCGGACGACCCGATCAGGATGCGGACCTTGCCGGCATTGAACTCGTTGAACAGCCGCTGCTTGGCCTCCGACTTCTTGAAGTCCTGCATGAAGGCGATTTCCGACGGCGGCACACCGAGGCGGACGAGCTCGTCGCGGATCCAGCGATAGGCCGAGAAGCCGCGGGAGGCTTCGACATTGATGGTGCCGAGATCGGAGAAGATGAGCTGGCCGGCGCCGGACTTGTCGAAGGGCTTGCCGTCCTTGCGGACATATTCGTTCTCGGCCGTCTCCTGCCAGATGCGGAAGGTGTTTCGGACAAGCGCGTTGAGCTTGTTGTCATCCTCATTGTCCATGGCCGGCATGACCAGGCGCAGGTCGATCGCGGCATGGCGGCCATCGGTGATGACCGAGAGCAGGATATCGTCGCCGGGCTGCGCCGGACCCTCGCGCTCTTCGATGGCCTTGATACGATCATCGAGGTGACGCTGATAGGCCTTGAAGGCAGTGGTCGGCTCCGCCGTGATGATCTGCCGCTTGCCGCCGGCGATCTCCGGAACTTTCACATATTTCCGCAGGTCGGCGGGCTGCACCACGTCCGCGAAGGACCGGAACATGGCGATCAGCTCGGGGACGTTGACGAACTGGGCAAAGCGCGTGACCGGCTTGTATTTGCCGGACGGCTGCAGCTCGAGTTCCGTCGAGGTGTCGCCGAAGGTGGACGCCCAGGCGTCGAACTCGTGCAGTCCGCGCGCTGCGAGAGCAGCATTGTCCATCAGCCGCTGCACGGTGAACATTTCGCCGAGCGTGTTGGTAATCGGCGTGCCGGAAGCGAGCACGAGCGTCCTGCCCGGATTTCTCGTCTCGACGAATCGGGATTTCACGTAGAGGTCCCAGGCCCGCTGCGAGCCGCTGGGATCGACGCCCTTCAGCGTCGACATGTTGGTGGCGAAGCTGAGCTTCCTGAACTCCTGCGCCTCATCGACGATGATCTGGTCGATGCCGATCTCGGAGATGGTGAGCAGATCGTCCTTGCGGCTCGACAGCGCCTCCAGCCGCTCCTTGTGCCCCTCCTTCATGCGCTCGATGCGCTTTCGGGAAAGCCGGTCCTCGCGGTCGACCTTGGTCAGCAACTCCTCGTAAGCCTCGAGCTCGTCCTGAATCATTTGCTGCTCGAAAGCCGAGGGAATCGAAATGAAGCGGAACGCCGAATGGGTGATGATGATCGCGTCCCAATTTGCGGTTGCCGCCCGCGACAGAAAGCGATGGCGCTTCTCCTTGACGAAATTGGTCTCGTCGGCGACCAGAATCCGGGCATTTGGATAGAGCGCCAGAAACTCGCGGGCCGCCTGCGCCAGGCAGTGGCCGGGAACGACCAGCATGGCTTTGTTGATCAGCCCGAGGCGGCGTTGCTCCATGATCGCCGCCGCGATCGAGAGCGTTTTGCCGGCGCCAACGGCGTGGGCGACATAGGTCGAGCCAGCCGAGATGATGCGCCAGATCGCCCGTTTCTGGTGCCCATAAAGAGAAAAGGCGCCGGAGGCGCCTGGAAGCAGGAGATGGTCGCCGTTGAATTTTCGCGGCGCGATGTTGTTGAAGGTGTCGTTGTAGAGCCGCGCCAATCGGTCAGTGCGATCCGGATCGCTCCAGATCCATTTCTGGAACGCCGTCTTGATCTTCTGCAGCTTTTCCTTGGCCGCTTCGGTCTCGACGGTATTGAGGACGCGCCGTTCGGTGTCGCCGTCCTTCACCGTGTCGAAGATCTGCGGGATGGAGGAATTGAGCGCGTCGGACAGCAGCTGCCCGGCATCGCGACGATGCGTGCCCCATTCGGTCGTGCCGGCGGCGCTCCAGCCGAGTTGGCGCGCACTGACCGTCCAGCATGCAAGTTCGGGCGTGTGATGGATGCTGATGTCGGCATCCATCGTCTGTTTGACAAATGTGACAATGTCGGTCGCCGGAATCCAGGGTGCGCCGAGGCGGGCGGTGATGTCGGAGGGCCTGAGATCGGCGGGCTGGACGCCCTTGAGCGCTTCGACATTGCGGGCAAAGGCTGGATCGAGCGCAGCGGCGGCCTCGGCGGCAGCGAGCTTGGAGCGAACGGCGCCGGAGAGATACGCATCGGCGGTTTGCCAGGAACCGGACGTCGGATCCCGGAAGATCGCCTGCCCCAACTCGTCAACGACATCGGCGACATCGCGATGCAGCAATTCCGCGATGTGATCGGCGTCGACATGGCCACGTTCGTTGAGCACGACGGCGAGGGCATCGGCGGCCGACGTGATGATCGGCGGCGGCGGCGGCGCGATGACGCGCTCGGTGAAGATCGGGCCGGACCGGGCGGTATTGGTCTCGAGGTCGTAGTCCTCGATGGATGCTACCAGCCAGCAGTCGGGGTCGTCGAGGAAGGGCTGGAGATTGGGACGGCGATGCGTCTCCCGCACTTCGCCGGTTTCTGAGTCTTCGGTGGTCGAGACGGTGGTGAAGTTGATCGGCCCGAATTCACGCACGAAGTTCGACCAGGCAATGCGCAGCTTGACCTGCGCCGGCTTCCACTGCCGGTCGAATTCCTGGAGTTTCAGCACCTCGCGCACGGCGTCGCGGATCGGGATCAGCTTGCGAATGATGCGGGCCTGCTTGTCGGAGACGCCGTCCCCTCCCCGTCCCTTCCTGACGGTGATGGTCACGGCCTCGCCGTCGACCATTTGCATCAGGGCGGCGTTCTTGCCTATGAAATAGCTGCCTTCACGAGCGGTCGCGCCGTTCGGCATAGTCGCAGTTGATGCCGGGTCGTCGCCACTGTCGTCTACGTCGGGACCGCAGTCTTCCGGCTTGCCGTCATAGATGGCTTCTGGAAGCGCCTGGATCGCGGTCGCGAGCGCGGCGTCGAGATCGACGTCCGGGCGCGGTAGGCAGGTATAGGTCTCGTCGGTACCGTAGATGCCGCGCCGCAGCGCATGTTCGCCAAGAACCATATCGGGGTGCTCGGCGAACCAGCGATTGACCCGGATACCCCCGTCGTCCTCGCTCAGTGGTCGCACCTCCGCCAGATCGAGCCAGCCTTGATCGCCCGCCACCTCTCCGTCCTTGCGCTTGCGGAAGAAGAGGACGTCGACGATGACATCGGTTCCGGCATCGGCACGGAAGCTGCCCCCTGGCAAACGTATGGCGCCGACAAGATCGGCCGCAGCCGCGATCGTCCCGCGTGCACGGCCATCGGCCTTGTCCATGGTGCCGCTCGAGGTCACGAAGGCGGCCAGCCCGCCGGGCTTCAACGCCCGAACCGCCTTCACGATGAAATAGTCATGCAGGCGCAGGCCGAGCGCGCGCAACGCGCGGTCGCTGCGCACGGTGCGGTCGGAGAAGGGAGGATTGCCGATCGCCAGGTCGAAATGCGCCGGCAGATCGACCCGCGCGAAATCCTGATTGAGTATTTTGGCGCGCGGCTGCAGCAGACGGGCGATCCGGGAGGTAACCGGATCGATCTCGACGCCCGTGAGATGGGTGACGGGATGTAGCGCCGCCGGCATCAGCGCCGGAAACAGTCCGGTGCCGACACCGGGCTCGAGCACACGGCCGCCGCGAAAGCCGAGCCGCTGCAGGCCCGACCAGATGGCCCGGACGATATATTCGGGGGTGAAGTGCGCATACTGGGTGCAGCGGGCGAGCGACGCGTAGTCGCCGCCGTCGATCGCGTCCTCGAGGTCGGCGCCGATGTCCGCCCAGCCCTCGCGAAACTCAAGCTCGCCTGGGAGACGAAACACGCCGTTGGCGAGCTCGGAAGCGCCGAAGCCGGTGAACCGGATCAGCGCGGCCTGCTCGTCGACCGAGGCCGGACGCTGCTCATCGACGATCGAGGCGGCGAGCCGGATCGCCGCGATGTTGTCGCGGGCGCGCTCCCGCCAGGATTTGGCGAGACCGCGCGTGCCGGCGAGATGGAAGTTCTCGCCATTGGGCGCCCGGCGCAAGAGTTGAGCATCCGCCGTGGCGGGCACGGCAGGCGTGGGAGAATGCGGGGCCGGGTCGTCATCGTCCGGATCGTTGGCCGCACTGTCGGAAAAGGCGGTCACGCCAAGGCCGAGACCTGAGGAAAGTGCGGTATTGCCGAACAGGTCGAGCGTGAAGGGGTCGTCGTGGGACACGGGATATCTCCTGGGATTATGGCGAGCGCGATCACGCGACCCGCGTGTGCGGCCGCGCGAAACGCTGACGGGGTTGTGGGATGGGCTAGCGGGCGATCAGCGACAGCGAGACGTCCGTCTCGGTCAGTTGCACGCGCAGATGCGTGCAGCGCGTGTTCCGGTCGAACAGCGGGATCAGTCTTTCAGCGTCGAGGAACTCGATGCCGTCGTCACCACCAAAATGCCGGTTCTTGTAGTGCCACCAGTCGGGATTGCCGACCGGGTGGCATTCATCCGAATAGATCACGAGGGCGCGCTCACCCTCGGCGAGCTTGCCGTTGGAGAGGAGATAGACGCCCTGATCGCCGACCAGCCAAAGTCCCGGCTTTTCATCCTTACCGGGCTTGATGCCGTAGTAGGGATTGCGAAATCCCCCATTGACGGCGGCATCGGCGATGCCGCGCTCGATGACCTTGCGAACGCCGAGAATAGGAAATGTGAACATGACAGCCTCCGATCAGGCTGCAATCGCGGCGGGCAGGTAGCGGAGATGGACCGGCAGCTTGGCGCTGATCTCGGGGGCGGTCAGATCGTCCAGAAGCTTCAGGACCGTCCCTTGGCCGCCGCCATAGACCAGCACGGTTCGCTTGTCCTGGTCGGCCTCGGGCCACCGCTCACCCGCATAACCGCGATAGTCGGCATGGGTCGTGCTCCAGATATGGTCGAGCCGCTCCGCGCGCGTCATGGCACGGACGGGGCGGGATTCCCGCTCGATGATCACATCGCGCATGCGCTCGGCCGAACCCTTGGCCGACATATCGCAATAGGCGTGGAAGTAGCGTGGCCGCCCATCGATCGAGAGTGCGAAGAAGACGCTGGTGATCGAGCCGGTCATGAACTCGCGCATTGCGAACATGTCGCCGCGAATCCAGAGCGGCGGCAGGATCTCGAACATGTAGTCGTGCTCGGCCCGGCCGATCTCGAACCACTCGCCGTCATAGAGGCGGCCGGTGAGGCGTGCCTTGCTCATCGGCGCCGGGCCATGGCGATCGAACATATGGAACATCTGTTGGCGCGTGGCGACGCCCTCGAAGACCTTGCGGAAGGAAGTTTGGGTGATCATGGCGGCTCCTGTCGTCCGTCGGCATCAAGCGCGATCCTGTCCATCCGACCGGATCATCACCTTCATGCCTTCTCATCACCCATTCCCGCGGCCGCCTCTCCGGTCCGGCGGGTCAAGGGCCGGCGCCAGCCGGGCGCAGCTTCCCTTGACGCGACGGCCGGGCATGCGGCAGCGATTCCGCTCTGATATCCCCTTCCACTCCCGGGTTTCCTTTCCCCTGTCCTTTCAGATCGCTGTTCCAGTCCTGCGTGGATGGCCGCAGCCGCTCGTACCGGCACCCAGTCTCACGCACGATCTCCTGCAAACGACGGGCATAGATCTCGCCCTGCCGATCGTTGTCGGTGGCTGCGGCCATCAATATGTCGGGGTTCGAGGCGATCGACCGGATCGCGTTATCGCTGACGGGCGACCACCCGCCCCCGGTGCTGACGTAGAGGGTGTCGGCACGCATGCCCTCGAGTGCGGCAAGGCTCATGGCGTCGATCGCCGCCTCGGTGACGCAGAGCCGAAGCGCAGCCTCGTTGCCGAGACGGAACAGTTGCTTGCTGCCGCCGGTGGAGAAGCCGCGCCACTGGGGGCCGCGTTCTTCCCAACCGATCAGTTGCCTGGTTTGGTCGACATGCGCCGTCCAGATGCTGCCGCTCGGCCCCTCGCGCAGCAGGCCTTGTGCGATAGCGGCCTGCAGAATGGATACTGGGATCGCACGCTCATCTGCCAGATATCGCCAGGCGCGAGACCCGATGGTTGGAGGTCGTCGGCGCCGCCATCGGTCGGTGATCGAAAGTGGAATGCCTGTGCGCTTCGGGCAATTCCAGGACGGCGTGGCCGGAACATAGCCGACGAGACTGCGAACCGCCTCGACGGCCGCCGGAAAGGCGATACCGGCCAGGTGACCGGCGAGGGTGAAGACGTCGCCCTTGGCATCCGAGAGTGGATCGAACCAGCCCCTGCCATTGTGGATGACGATGATGATCTCGCCTGCCCCGCGCCGGTACTTCACGGCGCGTGTGGTGCTCTCCTTGACGTCCACCGTCCAGCCCTCGCGCTCGAGCACGGCGGCGCAGGGCACCTTGTCTCGCAATGTCTCGATTTCATGCTGCTCCATGGGTCAATCCCGCCGGCGCCGCGGGGCGTCCGGCCCTTTCCTTGTCCAGATCTGTTTGTCTACCTTTCCGGCAGGCCTCGAGGTCGGCCGCGAAGCCGGAAGGCCGCAGGGGCGCACCGGCTTGCCGGGGCGGCGCAGCCTCCCTTGCGGGCTTCCCGGCGCAAGCGGCAAAACCTCGTCCCAATAAGGGCTCGTGGCGTCCCGCCACCAGCAGGGAAAGGACGATGCGACGCGCAACCCGGCCTTCAGACGGCCGGGCGCTTGGCGCGCGAGGAAGGCCGGCTCAATGAGCCGGCCGACCGCCCTGGTAGGGATCGTATTCGAAGAGCGGCTCGATTTCGGCGTCGTCGAGTTCGTCGGCGGGCATGACGCCGTATTCGTCGTCGACCTTGAAGAGAATAACCGGCACCATCAGGGTGCGGGCGAGGTTCCAGGCATGGTTCTGTGCGAGTGAAAGATCGTGCGACATTGAAGGGCTCCGTCCATGGGCGGGGCCGATCCCCGCTCTGGTGCCCGTCGGGTCCGGGGCCCGGCCGCAATCACCGCGCAGGCGAAGCCGCAGCGGCCGCACGCTCGCGTAGCGGACCCCTTGTGGGTTGATTGGAGGAGGACGGACCTGGACCAGGAAGCCAGCACAGCAAGCGGGGGCGGACCTGCGCGTGGATGGATCCGCACCCAGTCGCATCCTTCCCGGTAGCAGAGAGCCATTGCAGAGACCGGGCTTGACGTGCCCTCAGTATTGTCGCGGCGACCCGCCTCTTCGTGTCATGGCTCAGGATCCGAATGAACTCGATGACGAAGTTCGTGATCGACAATCGACCGGACGACGTCGATATCCATCTCGGCCGACGGTTCTATCCGCGCCACCTCGGCAGCTACCTTTGCCCAGTGGAGGAACTGGCCGTCTTCGATCGCGCGGGATGTTGCGGCAAGCCGTTGTGCCTCATAATAGGCAGTCGGGCCGTGGAGACGGACGAGGCGCCTGGCGTCTTCCCGCCATCGGCGACGGATCGCACGCCGCCTCTCTACCCACGCCAAAATCGCCCTCAGCATCTCAGAAGCACTCCCCCCAACTGCACGAATGCCCCTGCCCGCGTCAGGGATGGACGCCCGGAGGGTGAAGACCCGCACCGCGGGGCTTCAGCTTCGCCGACAGTCCGGTTCCGGAGGAAGACGCCCCACCCCTCGAAAGATTTTGAAGTTCACGCTATCCTTACCGGATGTGCAATGCCTATGAGCAACACGTTCGCTGGGTTGAATACTGCCAGATGATGCAGGCGTTGGAGCTGGAGATACCAACGCAACAGACAGAACTCGATCTGCCCCAGGCGGACGATATCAGGATCAACGATATGGGACCGGTCATGCGTGCGGCCGGCGACATGATCGAACTCGTCCAGATGAACTTCAGCTTCCCGCCATCGGGGCCCAGGGGTGGGCCGGTCTTCAATTTTAGATCGGAAGGGCGAGACTTCGCCGACAGCAAGCGCTGCCTGATCCCGGCATCGGGATTCTACGAATTCACCGGCAAGAAGTACCCCAAAACCAAACATCGCTTCAGCCTGATCGGAGCCCCCTTCATGGCCATCGCCGGGCTATGGCGTGAGGCCCAGGGCAATCACCCAGCCTCCTTCACGATGCTGACGACGAGTCCAGGGCCGGACGTCGCGCCCTACCATGATCGTCAGGTGGTCGTGCTCCAGCCAGATAACTGGGCGGACTGGCTCCGTTTAACCAAGCCGCAGGGCGAACTGCTCAAGCCCACCGGCCGAGGCCTTCCCTGCAATTGCAGTTAATTTGAGAATCCCGCAGCCCATATTCTCATGATTAAATGGTCAACCCGAACCAAACCGGCGCATTCTTTCGGTTAACTGCTAAGCGACAGCAGGGGAACAACTTCGACATTGTCGATCAGTCGTGTGTTGCCGAGCCAGGCGGCCACCAGCAGACGCGCGGGACAGTAAAGTGCGTTCAAAGGCCGAAGATCGGCGTCTGCTCGCAATTCCAGATATTCCACCTCCCGGTAGCCTGCCGAAAGGATGGCAGCGCGCGCCTCAGCCAGTGTCAGGCTGACCGGCGCTCCGTTGGCGATCTGTCCGGCTGCTGTGTGCAGAATCGACGCGAGCTTCGGTGCAGCCAGTCGCTCCGCCAGTGAGAGCCGGACGTTGCGCGAAGAGAGCGCCAGCCCGTCTTCTTCGCGGACTGTCGGACAGCCGATGACGGTGATCGGAATGTCCAGATCCCGCGCCATGCGGCGAACCACATGAAGCTGCTGGAAATCCTTCTCGCCGAAAAACGCGAGATCGGCTCCGGTCTGCAGGAACAGTTTGGCGACGACGGTGGCGACGCCATCGAAATGACCCGGCCGAAACGCGCCGCACAGGCCCTCGCTGACGCCGCCGACCGAAACCGCGGTGGCAAAACCCTCCGGATAGATTTCAGCAGCGTCCGGCGCGTAAAGCAGATGCGCACCCAGTGGCGCCAGCTTTGCAGCGTCCTCCACCTCGGTACGCGGATAGGCGGCAAGATCGGCTGCGCTGTTGAACTGCTTTGGATTGACGAACAGCGTCACGATCACCCGGTCGGCCTTTTCGAGCGCGGCACGCACCAGGCTGAGATGCCCTTCATGCAAGGCACCCATAGTGGGCACCACAGCAATGCTGGCTGCTTCGCGACGCCATCCCGCAACGATCGTGCGAAGATCCGCCACGGCCCTGACAATCGGAACATTCATGCCGCTTCTCCACCCTTGATCGTTTTGGGCTGATCGCGAAAGACATGCTCTGCACCTGGAAAGCGCCGCTCGCGCACTTCGTTTGCGTAGGCTGCGATCGCGGCTTGTGCCCGCTCCCCGAGTTCAGCGTAGCGCTTGACGAATTTCGGCCGGAAGTCCGTGAACATGCCAAGCATGTCGTCGACCACCAGGATTTGGCCGTCACAGGCTGACGAGGCGCCGATACCGATGGTGGGGATGGCAATGTCGGCGGTAATCCTGCGAGCGAGCGCTTCCGGCACCTTCTCCAGCACAACGGCAAACGCGCCGGCTTTTGAAACCGCGTCGGCATCGCGCAAGATGCGTTCCGCATCGTTGCCACGCCCCTGCACCTTGTAGCCGCCAAAAGTATTGACTGCCTGTGGTGTCAGGCCGACATGCGCCATCACCGGAATGCCGCGCGCGACCAGGAACTGGATCGTCTCCGCCATACTCTCGCCGCCCTCGAGCTTGACGGCGGCGCAGCCGGTCTCGGCCATCAGCCGGGCGGCATTGCGAAAGGCCTGTTCGGGCCCTTCCTCATAGGACCCGAACGGCATGTCCACAACCATCAGTGCCCGCTCGATGCCACGGCGCACCGCTTGTGCGTGCATGATCATCATGTCGAGCGTGACGCCCAGCGTGGACGGCAAGCCGTGCAGCACCATGCCAACGCTGTCACCGACAAGCACGATATCGCAGGTGGTATCGACAAGCCTCGCCATCGGTGTCGTGTAGGCAGTGAGACAAACCAGCGGCGTCCCACCCTTGTGTGACACGATATCGGGGGGCGTCAGGGCCTTCACTTCACCTGTCGCGCTCATGGCATTCCTTCCCTTACGTTAACCGCCTGAGGGCGTTTGGCACAATTTTGTGCAGATGCGAAGAACAAAAACTTCATGTCGCCGGAGACGTTGACGGCTGGTCGGGGGCAGTCCACGTTCGTCGGAAGTTGAACCAATCAGCCTCGACGGAGGCTTCGGACACAAGCCGTACGCAATGGAAGATACTCCCTCCAAAAACACTGAGGAGAACCAGAAAACGGGACCAGGGCCACGAAGTGAACGTGGATCTGATTGCGGTGCTTGTTCTGACCCCTACAACAGCGCCATTCCGGGTAAACTGGAGCGTGGGGTAGCTTCTGCGATTGCTGGGCCCGGGGACGGCAAGCAGACTGATTGCTGACAAGCTGACGGCGTCTTGGAGATGTCTCCCTGGTGCCGGTATTCTGACCGCACAGTGAGGAGCGTTGCCGACCTCCTTCCCTAGCTAGACGTGGACGAAGAAGCCTTCAGCGCGGCGATCTCTTCTTCATTCCGAAACAGGGCAACCTCATAGCGAACGGAGGACGTTCCGAGCCTGGCGACGCGGATACCGGCCGTTACCTTATCGGGGAAAGCAAGTTCAGAAAAATAGCGGCACCCGGTTTCGACGACGAGCCCAATCTGGTCGCCGCCATGGATGTCCAGCAGGCCCTCGCCGATCAGCCAGCCATTCACCGCAGTGTCGAACAGCGAATAATGCACCGCATTTGTTCATGTCACCATAGATGTCGTTATCCATCCAGCCGTGGTGATTGTGCGAAACGCGTTGTAGGCATTGCGCGACGTGGGTGAAGACCGCTCGCTCATCGTCTCACCATGCCGCGCGATAGATGGCGAGCGCATCCGGCTCCGAGACATTGCGCGGATTGTTGACCAACAACCGCTGCTGCTTCATCGCATCCGCCGCCATCTTTTTCAGATGCTCTTCGCCGATGCCGACATCCCGCAGGCGCGGCTGCAGGCCAAGTCTTTTCGATAGCGAGGCCAGTTCCTCAATGAACGCCGCGCAGCGCCCCTGCACACCTTCCTCTTGTGCGAGACGTGGGAAAGCGTCCGTGGCGATCTCGGCGTAGAGATGGGCGGCGTCGGGCGCGTTGAAGCACAGGACATGCGGCAGGACAAGTGCGTTCGAGAGGCCGTGCGGGACATGGAACGTCCCCCCGATCGGATAGGCAAGCGCGTGGACGGCGGCCACCGGCGAATTGGCGAAGGCTTGACCGGCGAGCATGGAGCCGAGCAACATCGCCCCCCTCGCCTCGACATCCTTACCGTCAAGCACCGCTTTTTCGATGCTGGCGCCGATGAGTTGCAGGGCCTGTCTGGCCAGCATCTTCGACAGCGGATTGTTGTTGGCGTTCTTCGAGGCATAGGCTTCGATTGCGTGCACCATCGCGTCGACGCCGGTGGCTGCGGTGATTGCCGGCGGCAGGCCCAGCGTTAGTTCCGGATCGAGCACCGCAATGTCCGGCAGGATGATAGCGCTGGACACGCCGCGCTTCTCCTCGTCACCGACGGTAATGATTGAAACCGGGGTGACTTCCGAGCCTGTTCCTGCCGTGGTGGGCGCCAGCACCAGAGGCAGGCGCGGTCCCTTCGCCTGCGCCACGCCCCAGGCGCCGTCGATGTCTTCGCCGGAGCCGAGAAGAAGTGCGGCCACTTTCGCCACGTCGAGCGACGAGCCGCCGCCGAAGCCTGCGACGCCGGTCGCGCCGGCTGAACGACCATTTTCCACCGCCTTCATCACGGTCGCCAGCGAAGGATCGGCTTCAACGGAATCGAAAATCGCAACCGACGCTCCGACGCTTTCCAGTGAGGCGATGGCTGCGTCGCACAGGCCGAGTTTGCGCAGGCCGGGATCGGTCACGAACAGCACCGTCGGGCCCAGCCGTTTGCCTGCGATCGCGCCGAAGCGCTTGGCCGAACCGGCTTCGAAGACGATCGAGGGGGTCGTATTGAAGGTGAAGGCTTGCATCGGGCGAATTCCTCTAGAGTCAGACGGCCGGAACGACTGGCTTTTCGACCAGATCACGCGTGTTCAAACTGATGCCGCCGCAGTTTACGCTGCTGCAGTTGCAGCAGCGCGCGGTGGAGGCGCATGCCGGCCGTCTGGTCCACAAGCAGAATTTTCGCCGGCTGATCGAACAGCAGGAACTGGTGGTTGATCCGCTATCACGGCTTCCTAGGAGGCCCGTGGGAACATCTCTTGCTCTAGTTCAGGCGCCGACCTCGTAGTATCGCAGAGTGCATTATTTGGCAGATCCCGAGCATGCTTCGACCTCACGAAGCGTTCCGGCTGCACGAGCTGCTTCTTCCCTGAGTAATTGGCGCCGCCAGTACCTGCCTGGCAATCGCGGCAGGTGTTATTCGACTCTCGCGCGGCCGAGCGAGGCAAGGTCGCCCCGGCGGGATCGTTCCAGCGGCCTGCGCCATGGGCGAAGCCGTCACGGCGCGGGCACCTCGGGGCTGGTAAGCGGACCGGCATTAGCCCGTCAGGCCAGCGTATAGGCCGTTTTGACGGTCGTGTAGAACTCGGCGGCGTAGCGGCCCTGTTCGCGAGGGCCGAAGCTCGATGCCTTGCGGCCGCCGAACGGCACATGGAAGTCGACGCCGCCAGTGGGCAGATTGACAAAAATCATGCCGGCGTCGGCATTGCGCTTATAGTGCGTCGCATGTTTCAGGCTGGCCGTGCAGATCCCCGAGGACAGGCCGAATGCCGTATCGTTCGCGGTCTCCAGCGCCTCTTCATAATTCTTGACACGAATTACCGCCGCGACGGGACCAAAAATCTCTTCGCGGCTGATGCGCATATTATTGGTTGCCTCGGTGAACAAGGCAGGCTGCAAGAAGAAGCCGGGCGTCTCACGGTTCAGCCTTTCGCCTCCACACACCAGCTTAGCGCCCTCCTCACGGCCAATGGCGATATACTTCTCGTCCTGACTGAGTTGGTTCTCGTCCACCACCGGACCGATCTGCGTTCCCGGCTTGAGCGCGTCGTCGACGACGAGGCTCCTAAGCTTTTCGGTAACTGCCGAGACAAAACGATCGTGGATGCCTTCGGTGACGATCAGCCGTGAGGAAGCCGTGCAGCGCTGGCCAGTTAAGAAGTATGCACCGTTGACGGCGCAGTCGACCGCCACGTTGAGGTCCGCATCATCGAGCACGACCAGCGGATTCTTACCGCCCATCTCGAGTTGGAACTTCCTGCCGTGTTCGACGCAGGAGGCCGCCACACGCCGGCCGGTCTCCACTGAGCCTGTGAAGCTTATCGCATCTACGTCGGGGCTATCGAGCATGGTCTGGCCGACGACCGAACCACGGCCCATTACGAGATTGAGTACGCCCTTTGGCAGCCCGGCGCGGTGGAGAATGTCAACCAGCTCCCAAGCGCAGCCAGGGGTGAGATCAGCCGGCTTGAATACCACAGTGTTGCCGTAGCAGAGCGCCGGCGCAATTTTCCACGCCGGAATGGCGATTGGGAAGTTCCACGGCGTGATGATAGCGATCACGCCGACCGGCTCACGCGTCACATCCACCACGACACCCCGACGCACAGAGGGCAACGTTTCGCCGGCCAGCCGTAGCGTTTCGCCCGCGAAGTAATCGAAAACCTGGGCCGCACGAATCGTTTCGCCGACTGCTTCGGCCAACGATTTGCCTTCCTCGCGCGACAAAAGTCGGCCGAGTTCGTCCTTGCGGGCGAGAATTTCGTCTGCCGCCTTGCGCAACACCGCGTGACGCTCCAAAGGGCTCGTGCGCGACCATGTCGGGAACGTACGTTTAGCGGCGGCGATCGCGGCTTGGGAGTCAGCTCGAGTAGCACGCGCATAGGTGCCGACGACTTCGTTGGTGTTGGAGGGGTTAATGTTCGGCGCGGCTTCGCCTTCGACCCAAGCTCCATCGATCAGGTTAGCATGCAAGGTTGTCATGGCGAGGCGGGTTCTCCATATCGAGTTTTTTGCGGGATTGCGGACCTTGTCGGAGATACTATATGGGTCGGACTCATGGTCCAGAGCGCTTCGGAAGGAAGTGTCGAACCGACAGCTCAAACTATCTAGAGATATTTCTTCAAGTCGTTCTTCTTTATCTTTCCATTCGGAGCGACCGGCAAATCGTGCATAACGATAATCTGTTGCGGCAGCTTATACTGGGCAAGGCGGCTCTTCAGAAAGGACTTAATCTCATCCACCTCGCACTGCCGTTCAGGCAACATTTCAACGAAGGCAATAATTTCCTCATTTCCCTCAACAGGACGTCCGAGCACGGCGGAATTTAGAATGCTGGGATGTGCATTCAGGGCGGCTTCGACTTCCGGAGGATAGACATTGAAGCCGGAGCGAATGATCAATTCCTTTGATCGGCCTTGAATAACCAGTTCGCCGCGTTCGTTGCGACTGACGATATCGCCTGTGTGAAGATAGCCATCCTCGTCGATAACTTCGGCGGTCGCTTTCGGCTGGCGATAGTATCCCAACATCACATTGGGGCCCCGGACCAGCAATTCTCCCGGCTTTCCCTCTGGGACATCGAGACCGTCAGGCCCGACGATCCGGATCTCGACCCCTTCTATCGGTGGACCAATATGGATGTCGTCGGTGCCAATCGAATAGTGAGACCGGCTGATCGTCGGCGACGTTTCAGTCAATCCGTATCCGTTCTGTAAGACCACGCCGAACAGCCGTTCGACATTTTTACGCAGTGACAGGTCGAGCGGCGCGGTGCCCGTGTAGACGTACCGGAGGTTATTTGGCGTGAGCTTTTCGCCCGTCTGTTCAACATGTGCCACCACCCGTGTCAGCATGGCTGGAACGGCGTTGAAAACCGTCAACTCTCCGCTGCGAACAGCATCTAGGGCCTCCTGTAGTGAAAATCGTGGCATAATTTTCATACGCGCGCCAGCGTACAACATGCCTTGCATCAACACGAGCCCGTACGAATGAGATATCGGCATGACACACAGGGCGACATCATCGGGAGCGAGAGACTGTGTTCGTCTTCCCCTGCTTGAGACGAAAATCAAATTGCGATGGCTAAGCATGACGCCCTTAGGGCGCCCCGTGGTCCCGGTAGTATAGATCAGAACGGCGACTTGCTCTGCGGATCCTTCGTGAACTTCTTCCGGCTGGCTGTTCTCATTTAACGGACCAACCGTTACGGCGCCGATATCAGTAAAGAGCCGAACATCAGCATTGCCGTCGTCCGCATTTTGTGCAGACAAGTTGGAATCGGTGCGAAATATACGCCGCGGCTGGCAATCCTCTTCAATAAGGGCAAGTTCATGCTTGCTGAGCCGGGCATTCGCTAGCACCGCCCATGCATCCAACCGGCTTGCTGCATACATTAGAACCACAGCCCTGATCGAGTTTTCGCAGATGATCATCACCCGATCACCCTGCCGAACCCCGAGTTGTCGCATTTCATCAGAGACAGCTGCGACCGTGTCGATCAGCCGGCGGAAGGACCAATCAATCCCGTTTTCATCTGTAAAGGCGATACGGGAGTCGCCGAACGTTGCCCCTTCCTCCAAGATCATATGAATGCGACGAGGCAGCTCGGCCAAAAAATCCATCTCAATTTCCCCAAATCCTGATAGCCTGCGCGGCAATTGGTATATCCAATTTGGTCATCCAATTTACTGGCTGTCAAGTAGATAGTGGATCCATCAGCCGAGTTCGTGGTCACGTATTGGGCGATTTCAAACGGCATTTCGGCCGCGCAAAATTTCCAAGATCCTGCGCCAGCCCCATAGGGACCGCCCTGCATCAACTGCCCCTACGCGGCCTCAGGCGCGACGAATAGACCGCCGCGCCTGAGGCCTGGGAGGATTTTGTGTGATTGTTACGAACTGCCGTTCTTTCCGAACATATTCTTCCAAGCGTCGGTGCCCGGCTTCGCTTCCCACTGCTTGCTGTCGGACAATGTGTCTATGCCCGCACGAACCCCCGGACGGTCTTTGATCGCCTGGTACCAACGATCAATGTTCGGGTACTCCGACAGGTCGCGTCGATGCAATTTCCGCGTGCGAACCCAAGGGAATGTGCTGATGTCAGCGATAGAATACTCGCCGGCGAGATATTCATATTCGGCAAGGCGCTTCTCGAGAATGTTGTATATTCGACCAACTTCCCGGTCGTAACGTTCGATGGCGTAATCGATCTTCTCAGTCGCATACACCATGAAATGATGTGCTTGGCCCAGCATTGGGCCCATCGTGGTATTCTGAAACACAAGCCACTTTAGCGTATCGTATCGTTTTTCCGGGTCCTGAGAAAGGAACTTTCCGGACTTTTCCGCAAGATAGAGTAGAACAACCGCCGATTCAAAAACAGCGTAAGGCTTGTTGTGCGGGCCATCGTGGTCAACGATGGCCGGCACTTTGTTGTTTGGATTGATCTTCAGGAATTCCGGCTCAAATTGCTTTCCTGCGGTTATATCAACCGGAATAACACGGTACTCCAAGTCCAGCTCTGCAAGCATTATAGCGGCTTTATACCCGTTGGGGGTTGGCCAGAAGTATAGATCAATCATCGCTGAAGAACCCCTATCCGACGATCTTGAGCCCTGTGGGCTTGTCGACGATCAGCCCAGGATTCAACATCCACTTCGGGTCCAGCTCGGTCTTGGCGGCTGCCAGCACACGGCGGAACAACGGATCGACTTCTTTGTCGTACCAAGGACGGAACGATTTGCCGACAGCATGATGGTGCGTGATGGTGGCGCCGAGCTCTATTAGGGCGTCCGACGCCACGTCGTGGAGCATCGAATAGGCTTCGAGGCTGTTGGCATGTGTCGAAGGAGCCATGATCGAGTAGTATGGAGCCGGACCGTCCGGATACAGGAAGGAGAACCTGCGGCAGACGATGCCACCGCCAAGATGTTCCTTCTGGGCCGTTCGCACGCGACGCATGATCTCGGTATCGACTTCTTCGAACCGATCCCAAGTATAGGCGGTTTCGAACGTGAAGCTCACGATTCCCATCGCAGCGCGCGTATGCATCAGCCGGGGCAGATACCTGAACTGGTGCCGCCAGTTACCCTGCGGCCCGCTGCGGCTGGTTTCCAGCGCGTTGTCTGCTGTTCCCGCGCGCTGCTTCACGACGCCACCGAAGTCCTTGCAGATTTCGAGACCACGCTCCAGCCATGCGTCCACCGGATGGTCGGCGGATTCGAAGCCCAGCAGCAAGACGGAATCGGTGCCGTCTCCAGCGCCGTAGAATTTGGCGTCCTGCTCGTCGAGATAGCGAGCGTTCGCCGGGAACAGTCCCGCTTGGGTGATTTGACGGACGGCCTTGGCACCCTCATAGAACGACTTGAAGGAGATCGATGCATTCGCACGGAATTTCACACGCCCCTGCAGACGCATCCATGCATCAGTGATGATGCCCATCGTGCCTTCAGACCCGATGAACATGCGATCCGGATTTGGTCCCGCACCTGAGGCAGGCAGCCGGCGATTCTGGATCGTCCCCGCTGGCGTGACGACGCGCAGGCTTTCCACCATGTCGTCGATATGCGTGAGATGGGTCGCATAGTGACCGGACGACCGGGTTGCGATCCAGCCGCCCAGCGATGAGAATTCCCACGATTGCGGAATATGGCGCAGGGTGAGGCCGTGCGGCTTCAGTTGTTCTTCCAGAGCCGGCCCGAGAATGCCTGCCTGGATCCGCGCGCAGCGTGACACAGGGTCGATTTCGAGAATCTGGTTGAGGTTGCCCAGGTCAATAACGACCACGCCGGGAAAGGCGTCGCGCTCGGGACCCCAGAAGCCTCCTGTGACGCTCGATCCACCGCCATACGGTATGCATGCATAGCCGTTTTCGCCACACCAGTCGAAGATGGCGGCAATATCTTCTTCGTCGCGCGGATAGGCCACGACGTCCGGAGCCTTCTTGAAATCGCGCCGGTAGATAAGGGTCATGTCCTTAAAACCCTTACCGTAGGTATGGACAACTCTGTCCCACTTTTCCGTGGTGCAGAAATCTTCCAGCGTTCGCGGGATCTTTATGCGCGACGGATAAAGTTCAATCTCATCAAGGGTCGGGTCCGAGAGAACTTCGATATCCTTAATCCCAAGCCGCTGCTCCACGCGGTCTCGCATGGTACGGATTTCGTCCTGGGAGTTATCTTCACCTTCATATCCCCACGACCAGAATTTCCTTCGCGTGCCATAGTAGCCGCTCTTTTCCTTCGCCACGGCGCTTCCTCCTTCGAGATTTTCGACGTCCAACCATCCAGGTGCGCATCGTTTGGGAAAACATCGCGATCTGGTTTGACCAATTTGGCATATCCAGTTTTCTCAGTCAATGGCTCTCGGAGCAGATCACGCTCCGAACTGCGCCACCGCTATAGTCGCGACCTCGCTTAAGGTCGCCATTGGGGGCGCACACGCTTCCACCGCCATGGCCGTGATCGGGCCAATTCCCGGCGTGGTCCGAAGGTGGGTGTATCCTCCCCGCGTGGGGCTTCACGGCGAAGGATTTCTCCAGCTCTCCAATCTTCGCGGCTCAACCGGTCGACCTGCTCGAGGTACGCGACCAAGGTCGAGGACCAGTTGGGGCATCGCTGGTTCGGCGGCATCAATCGCGGCAGCTAAGGTTTTCAGGTGAGCCGGACCTTGTGGTGCGATGATGCCGCGTTCGGCAAGATGCCCGCGCAAAGCGTCGATCAGCTGCGTCCGCTGGCGCACCTGCACCGACCAGACCAGATACGCCAGCTGAACGTACTCAAGCATCCCTTCGGGCGTGACGGTTTATGTTGCGAGCACGCCGGTCGACTTCCGCAAAGGGGCCGCGCTGTCGGTGAAGGCGGCCTGAATAGAAGCGGCCAATAACTAAAGGAGGTCCCACCCCGCCAATTGCAGCCAATGGCAGGAGATGGCGAAACGGTCACCCCGTCGCTTCCAGAACCTGATGTGTGGACCGGCATGGCGTTAACCAATGTCATCGGGGCTTTGAGGTGGAAGCGGCGAAAACCCATCAACCCATCGAGGCTCGCGGCGAAGACGTTGTCCAGCCGCATCACGCAGCCGGATATACATCAGCAGTTGTGACCATCGATCCTGATCCAGCCGACTGTTGCAATTGGGCGGGGTCCATATACATCCGCACATGGAGCCTCCGAGATCCTGTGGCTATTCAGAGTGCTGCGGTTGACTCAGAGCACTTCGATTAGGAAATGCGTGGCTCGACAGAGGCATGTGCTAATATGTCCTCGTGAATGCTGATCGACATAAATTGCTGATAAATCGACGAATTGTTCTCACGAGTGAAAATGGATGAGTTGAAGGCTGCTGGAAGTTGCCAGCAGCTGAGACGTCCAAATAGCTTATCGCAACGCCTTCGAATCCATCGTTGACTATTATCCACACGCGGTTAGAGGGGCTGTTCATGTGATTAGCCGTTATTAGCTTTCATGGTAGCAAAGATGAGAGCTGCGAGCACCCCTAAGACCGAAGTTCGACCGCCTCAGCATGGTCTTCCCAGCGCATTGAGGTGAAGCAAGAAGAGTCCGACTGACTACACAAATGCATTATCGAACGCAGCGCTTGGTCGGTGTCCGCATCGTGACAAGTTCTTCCGCCGCTGTTGGATGAAGAGCCATTGTTGCATCAAAGTCCTCCTTTACGGCTTTCATTCTTATCGCAATCGCAACTGCCTGGATGATCTCCGCCGCGCCTGATCCGACAATATGGCAGCCGACAACCCTCCCGGAATCTGCATCTACGACGAGCTTCATCATCATTCGTTCGGAGCTGTGGGAGAGGGCGACCTTCATGGGCCGAAAATCCGTTTTGTAGATGTCCACCCTTTCAAACAGGGCACAGGCTTGTGCCTCTGATAGCCCAACGGATCCGACTTCCGGACGCGAGAAAACCGCAGTCGGGATATCCGCATAGTCGACCTGCGTGGGACGCTCGCCAAATACCGAATCTGCAAAGGCCTGGCCCTCGCGCACCGCTACAGGGGTAAGGTTTACGCGGTTTGTCACGTCGCCGACCGCGTAGATATGGGGCACATTGGTCTGCGAGTTCTCGTTGACCGCGACGCCGCCGCTGTCAGGGCTTAGCGCAACGCCAGAATTCTGGAGATTTAGGTCCTGCGTGTTGGGCTTTCGTCCAATCGCAAACATGACTTGGTCTGCGACGAGCTGTTCAGCGTTTGAAAGACTAGCTTTCAATAGCCCGCTGCTTTCGTCAATCCTGTCAACCCTGTTGATCCAGCAGGAGGTGACGACCAGAATTCCCTGCTCCTCCAGAGCACGACGAACATGTGCCCTTACGTCTTCATCAAAACCGCGCAGGATGTTGTCGCTGCGACAAACCAAGGTCACTTTCGAACCGAGACCGGCGAATATGCATGCGAACTCAACCGCAATGTAGCCCCCTCCTTGAATTAGGATCCGCTGCGGCAGTTCACGAAGCTCAAAGACCTTGTCGGACGAGATGACATGCTCGATGCCAGGTATTGCCTCCCCGTGGTTCGGCGTGCTGCCAGTGGCAATAAGTATATTTCGAGCGCGCACCGTCTCCCCATTGGCAAGACGCAAGGTGCGTGCGTCTTGGAACGTTGCGCGCTCTTTCACTAGGCGCGCTCCCGAACGTTCGATCGTCGACGTATATGCCATCTCGAGACGGGCGACTTCCCTGTTTCTGTTTGCCGTCAATACTCCCCAATCGAATTTTGCTGGGGGGACCGACCATCCGAAGCCAGCCGCGTTCCCGATCTCTTTCTGGAGATCTGAAGCGTAGACCATAAGCTTTTTTGGTACGCAGCCACGGATAACGCAGGTGCCGCCGACCCGATCTCCTTCAGCAACGATGACCTTGGCTCCATAGCTAGCAGCGACCCGTGCGGCGCGGACCCCGCCTGAACCACCACCAATTACTGCCAAGTCAACATCAAAATCGGCCATCGTACCCTGCGAGTTCAAAAAATTTGCGAAAACAGCCTGGGCGCTTTTCGCACCGCTACAGCGTTCCTCGGACGATAAACGGAGGCTTTCAGGAGGAGGGCGCGTGGCGCCCGTGCGCAAGCATCTCCCCAGCGATCGGGTGATCACGCGAAACGCTTTCGCCGTGGATGAGTTCGTCAGCGATTTTTTCGGCGATCGCCATAATCGGCAGGTTCGTATTGCCGCTTAGAAGCGTTGGCATCACCGAACCGTCGATCACCCGTACACCATCAACACCGCGGACTTTCATGCTCGGGTCCACGACCGATGCATCGTCAGCGCCCATGCGACAGGTCCCTACGGGGTGATACACCGTCTCGGCCCGCGCTCGCAGGAAAGCCTCCTGCTCGGAGAGATTGCCGAACACTTCCGCATCCAACGGACGTTTTATGAAGTTCTTGAGTGGTCCGCGCATCATCATATCGCACATATCGCGCGTGCCATCTCTCAGGCTCTCGAGGTCTGCACGTTCGGAAGCAAGACGCGGGTCGATCGCCGGTGGAACGGCGGGGTCTCCGCTTCGCAATCTTACCGTACCGCGACTTTGTGGCCTGAGCTGACATACGCGAACAGCGAAACCGTGAGCGATACGCTCGCCGGCCGGCGGATTGCGGAGGACGTTGGCAAAGTGTGCCTGCCACTCCGGCAACGGAGATGATCGGTCAGGGCCCCAAAACGCTCCCGCCTCCACGGCCTGCGAAGCGGCCGGACCATCGCCTTTGAGAATATACCGAGCGCCGGCCATGCCGCCCCTCAGGAGGCCCATATAGGGGGTCAACGTCGTCGGTTGCGATGACTCGAAGCGAACCGCGAGGTCCAGGTGGTCCTGAAGATTCTCGCCCACGCCCGGAAGATCGTGAACGGGTTTGATGCCGAAAGACTTCATATGATCAGCAGGCCCAATACCAGACAGCATCAAAAGCTGCGGCGATCCGATCGCGCCTGCCGTCAGCAGAACCTCTCGATCGCAGTTGATCGTCTTCTCGCGGCCGTTCTGGACCAGGACGATGCCACGGGCACCACCTCTTTCAACGTTAATGCGACGAACATGACTATTGGAGAGGATGGTGAGGTTCGGGCGTCCCTTGGCGCGTTCCAGGTACTTGAATGAGCCGGACCGCTTTCCATTTGCTATCGTAAGTTCGTAGAAACCTGCGCCTATCTGCGAGGGTCCATTGAATCCATGGTTCTCTGGTAAACCGGCGGCGAGGAGGCTGTCGACAAACGCCTGGGCGGTCGGGCGCCGTGGCCCGTAGGAAAGCTTAATGGGCCCGGTGTGCCCACGCGTTCCATTATCAGGTTCAGCGACCAGGCTCGCATCCTCAATCCTGCGCAAATAGGGGAGCATCGCGGCAAAGCTCCACTGAGGCATGCCCCGAGACGCCCACGAATCGTAGTCCCACGGGTTGCAGCGCATAGCGATCATGGAATTGATCGATGACGACCCTCCTATGACCTTCCCTCTGGGGATATAGATCCGGCGATTGTCTAGATGTTGCTGCGGCTCAGTCCAAAACCGCCAGTTGTATCGACCGCTCGTATAGAGAACCTTGATTCCGGCGGGCATATCGACAAACATCGACTTCCCCCCGCCCGCCTCAATCAGCAATACGCTCACATTAGCGTCTTCACTCAGGCGAGTTGCCAGAACACATCCGGCCGAACCTGCACCAACGATAATATAGTCGTAGCTCGCCATAAACCTTCTCCCGATGGTGATGCTTTTGGAATCCAGATCAAAACGCGACCGATCTTCCGCCGCTTTTTGACGGGATCATCCCTTCACCGCACCCGCTGACAGCCCGGCGACGAAGTACCGATAGCAAAAGATAAATATTACAAACAAAGGCAGAGCTATCAGCGAAGCGCCGGCCAAGACTTCACCCCAACGCAAATCATGCGCGCCGAGCAACGACTGCAGAGCAACGGGGAGCGTCTTTCTTTGGTCGCTCATAATAAGTATCAGCGCGAACACAAAGTCGGCCCAAGAGAGAAGGAACGAGAAGATGGCGACAGTGATGAGCCCGGGAGCGGACAATGGCAAGACGACCTTGATGAACGCTTCGAACTGAGAACAGCCGTCAACCATCGCAGCCTCCTCAAGGTCAAACGGCATTGACTTGAAGAAACCCCAGAGCAACCACACCGCCAGCGGCAGCGAAATTGCGAGATGGGCGATCAACAGCCCCCACAGTGTGTCGGTGAGGCCGATCGTTCGGAAAGCTGCCGCCATTGGGATGGCCAGCATGAGGGGTGGGAACATGTAGGCAAAAAGCATCGATGCAACGAGCATAGTCTTGCCCCGAAAGCGCAGCCGGGTGGCGCCGTAAGCGACAAATGCCGACAGCACGAGGGAGACGGTAATCGTCGCAACCGCCATCAGAGCGCTGTTCAGAAAATTGACGATATAATTCGTCTGCCGGAAGAGGGAGACGTAAGACGTCAGGTCCGGCGGCCAGAAAACGAGAGATGTATCGAGAAAAAGGCGTTCCGCGGGCCTTAGGCTCGAAATGATCATCCAGTATATCGGAAAGAGTGAATAAAGACAGATAACGAGTACTGTTGCATAAAGGGCAATTTTTGCCGATAGCTTTTTGAATGGTTTCCAGAAAGTGCTTTCCTGAACCTTGCTCCCGTGTTGCAGCGACGATCTCGGACGAATCGGTTCGCGCTCAGGTATCTGGCGACTGGAATCAACGGGCAATCGCTCTACATGGCTCTTCATTTCTTATCGCCCTTGCTTTGCATCATCGATGGGGAACAGGCGCAGATAGATGAGAATGACGCCTGAGAGCAGGAGGAAGGAGATCGTTGCCACAGCGGCGCCCCCGCCCAGGTTGTACTCAATAAACGACTTCCGATAGGCTAAGGTAGGCAAGGTCTCTGTCTGGTTGAGCGGCCCGCCTTTTGTCAAAAGCCATATCAGATCGAACTTGTTGAACATCCAGATGCCACGCAGAAGGATGACCACGATCAGAACCGAGCGTAAGCCTGGTATCGTGATGTGCCAGAATTGCGTCCAAGCACCGGCGCCATCGACGCGAGCAGCTTCGTAAAGTTGCGTTGGGATCGTCTGCAAACCAGCTAGAACGCAGGTTACGACAAAAGGTGTCCACAACCACACACTGACGAGTATGATTGTGCCTTTGGCCGTGAAGGCATGAGAACTCCAATCGAGCATTCCAACACCGATGGATGCCAGAGCGGTCTTTACCAATCCGTAGTTTGGCTCGAGAATCCATTGGGCCACTAGGCAGGCGACAACTGTCGGCAGGAAGTAGGGAAGAATAGCGATCGAACGTGCAATGGTCTGGCCAACAAAGCGCTTGTTAAGCACCATCGCTATTCCAACGCCCAGAACTACCTGCAGGACAATCGACGAAAGCGCGATTGTGAGGCCGTTCGTCAACGAATTCCAGAAAAGAGGATCTTGCAATACCTTGATGTAGTTGCTCAGGCCGACCCACTCGGGTTCGCTCATAAACGAACGGGCCGAATAGAATGATAGCATAACCGCGTAAATCAACGGGCCGCCAATAATAAATGCGAGCAAGGAGATACTGCCAATAAACAATGCAACAATTCGCCGGTCCTGAACCATAAGAATCATCCCTTGAACGAACGATCGGGGCGGCAGCGGAGGCCGCCCCGATCTGCAGTTAGATGACGGAGCGAATGCGTTGCGCAGTCGCGGCGACGCAATCAGCCGACGAGGCGTTGCCGAGGACTTTCTGCTGGAGCATTTCCGGCATGACATTCGCGTTGAATACGTTACAAGCACGCATGTCGATCGAAGGACCGCTGGTGTCGATTGCCATGATCTTGATGTTGTCGCCTTCAATGTAGGACTTCATCGTCATCATCGTATTCCAATGCTTCTTGATCATGGGATGGCTCTTCCAACGCTCGTTCTCATAGATGTCCAGGCGCGCCGGATGGTTGTTCATCCATGCTGAAAGCAGCCAATCGACGTAATGCTCTTCTGCAAACCACTGAAGGAACTTAATCGCCTCCTCGCTTTGGTTCGACTTCCCTACGCAGAAGCCGTCAAAAGCATATGAAAGTGCCTTTTGACCGGTACTACCAGGCGAGGGGAATATTCCGTACTTATCGGCGAGTTCTGGGTTAGTCGCTTCAAGCGCTTCGACCAACCGACCAGAATAGACACTGTGTGCCGCCTTTCCGGTGGCGAAGAGACTCATTAGTTGAGCATAACTCACGACGTTCATGCCGGGCGGCATCGTCTTGTACAACTCGCCGTAGAAATCCAAGAAGCGCGTG
The DNA here is from genome assembly GCF_046506625.1 of Zhengella sedimenti. NCBI lineage: Bacteria > Pseudomonadati > Pseudomonadota > Alphaproteobacteria > Hyphomicrobiales > Notoacmeibacteraceae > Zhengella > Zhengella sedimenti. The sequence goes on along the minus strand of NZ_JBKFFP010000010.1, from coordinate 70,270 downwards.
GCACGATCAGCGTTCTCGCCCTGGTCGAAAACGACATTCCAGTCTTTGTCAAAGAGCTCCGCGCCTTCGGCGAACATATTGCCGAAGCTCGCCCAGTTGGTCGAGCCGTCGCTTGCAAGAGGTATGACACAGCCGCCGACGTCAACATTTCCACCATTAACGACTGTAAGCGCTTGGCAGTTCTTCAAGAAGTCGTCCCACGTCTCCGGTATCTTCAGACCTTTCTGGGCATAGAGGTCTTTCCGGTAATAATTTACGACGAGGTTGTAATCGAACGGATAGTACCAGTTCTCACCTTGATACTCCCATGCGGCCTTCTTGCCCCAGTCATACTTTTTGACCAGGTCGGTCACCGGGACGATGGCGCCGGCGTGAATATACTCCAAGATTCCAGCGATGAACCCGGAAGTCATGATGTCATAGGGCTGGCCGGCAGCGACCGCCGCCATCACTTTTTGCATCGTGCCGCTAATGGGGCTCGAATCGACGATTATCTTGACGCCGAATTTGCTTTCGTAGTCGTCGCACGCTTTTTTCAGGGCTGCCTGACTAGCGACCGAAGTTTCGTTGTTGAGAAACCGAAGCGTGACGCCGGACTGGGCCCGCACCACCGCAGGCGCCGCGAGGCTTGCTGCTCCGACGGCGGCAGCGGATTTAAGAAAGTTGCGGCGGGTCATGCCGGACAAGCCTACCGCCATTCTCACTCTACCTGGAATGTAAATGCTCATTTCCTGCTCCTCCCTTGTTAACTTGTCAGTTCAAGCCAAATGCCAAGAATTAACGTCGCCGGTATCGAGTATAGCGTTGACCCTCCTTTATGACGCTCCAGAGGTGCTATCGTTAGGACGCGACACAGAGCTCCTACTGAAGTCCGGTGACGCCCTCCACGGTCCAGGGGCGCAGTATCAGCCTGACCCGCCGCTCTCGCAGGGGGCCATTACGCATTTTCCATTACGCCGATTTTGCCGCCCGTTTGCGCCATCCGCAGCGACGCACCGCTAATGGAGTCGAACAGGTGAAGCCGCTCACTCGGGAAGGCGATAGGGAGTTTGTCACCGGCGCGGATTTCATCACGACGCTGGAGGACGGCACGCATCTTATGGCCGGCCAGCGTGCCCATGAGATAAGTCTGCGCTCCGATCTGCTCGACCAAGTTCACGGTCATCTCAAGCGGCGAGCCGTTAGAGATGACGAGGTGCTCGGGCCGGATTCCAAGCGTCACGTTCTGTCCGCTCCTGGCGAAGGTCTTTTCTGGTATGCCTACCGAAAGGTCTCCCGATCGCACCTCGAGCCGCCCGCTTGCGTCGGACAACTGCCCGTCGATCAGGTTCATTTCGGGCGAACCGATAAACCCGGCTACGAACGTGTTTGCAGGCCGATCGTAGAGTTCGAGAGGCTTCCCAGCCTGTTGGATCAGGCCATCGCGCATGATCACGATACGGTCTCCAAGCGTCATTGCTTCGACCTGGTCATGTGTCACGAAGATCATCGTTGCCCCGAGACGGGCATGGAGCGTCGCGATTTCTTCCCGCATCTTGACGCGCAGCTTCGCATCCAGATTGGAAAGCGGCTCGTCCAGAAGGAAAACATCGGGGTCCCGCACGAGCGCACGCCCGAGTGCCACACGCTGCATCTGCCCGCCCGACAGCTGTCGCGGTTTGCGGTGGAGCAGGGATTCGAGGTCTAGGCTGGCCGCTGCAGCCCTCACGCGCCGGTCGATCTCCTGCTTCGCTTCACCGCGCACCCGTAGGCCGAACGCCATGTTGTCGTAGACCGACTTCTGCGGATACAGCGCATAGTTCTGAAAGACCATCGCAACATTGCGATCTTTCGGTGGCAGACCGGTGACATCCCGCCCGCCGATCGTGATGGTGCCCGACGTGGTGTCGTCGAGGCCAGCGATCATCCGCAGTGTCGTCGATTTTCCGCATCCCGAAGGACCGACAAAAACAACGAGCTCGCCGTCTTCTACCTCTAGGGAGAATTTATTAACGGCCCAAGGGCCCTGGTCGCCACCAAACGACTTGGAGACATTTTGGAGCGATATTCGCGCCATGCAGCAAAACCTCCCTAAACGTGATCCCCAGTGCGGGCATCGCAGGCCGCCCTCCCGGCGGCCTTGTTGTAGACCAATTTGGATAGACCAGATTCGCAGTTTCGTCAATGTCTGCGACGTGGATTTGATATTGCCCCGGATGGGTGGGCGCCAAAATTGGATTGACCAATCTGGTAACTCCAGTTACGCATTACCCACAGCTTCTGTCAAGAAGCTATTAATCTCGAATGTGGGTTGTTGATATGGCAGGACCGTTAAGCGGATACCAAATTCTCGATTTATCGAGGATTCTTGCGGGCCCTTGGCTCGGGCAGCTCTTGGCCGATCTAGGGGCGACGGTTTGGAAAATCGAACGCCCGTTCACCGGCGACGACACTCGCCACTGGGGGCCACCGCATCTTGATGGAACAACCGAGAGTGCCTACTTCCTGAGCGCCAATCGCGGCAAGCACTCGATTTGCGTGGACATCGCCACGCAAGCAGGCGCGGACATCGTTCGATCTCTGGTCAGGAAGACCGACGTTCTCATAGAGAACTATAAAGTCGGCGACATGAAACGGTATGGGCTAGACTATGAAGCGCTCCGGCTCATAAAGCCGGACATCGTGTACTGCTCCATTACGGGATACGGCCAGACCGGCCCGATGAAAAACGTAGCCGGATACGACATGGCCATCCAAGCCATATCCGGGCTGATGAGCATCACGGGCGAGGCGGACGACAAGCCCGGCGGCGGCCCTCAGAAGGTCGGCGTCCCGATTTCCGATCTCCTCACTGGAATGTATAGCGCAACAGGTGTGCTGTCGGCGTTGTTGCATCGCGAGCGGACGGGCGAGGGCCAGCATATCGACATGGCGCTTCTTGATGTCCAGCTTGCCGCTCTGGCCAACCAGAACTTGAACTATCTGACCACGGGGAAGCCGCCGCGCCGATATGGAAACGCCCATCCGAACATCGTGCCCTATCAGGTGTTCAAATCGAGCAACGGATCATTCGTGCTTGCGGTGGGGAACGACCAGCAGTTCAGGAAGTTCTGCACGGCGTCCCGGCTGCAAGTGCTCTGCGACGACCCCCGTTTCACCACAAACACGGATCGCTTGGAAAACCGCGACGCTCTGATCCCGATCGTGGCCGAACGCCTTGCCCAGGAACCAACCGAGCACTGGATCGCGCTTCTCGAACCCATCGGCGTACCATGCGCATCGATCAACCGACTCGACCAGGCATTCGTGCATCCGCAGGTCGTCCATCGCGAATTGCAGATCAATCTTCCCCACACCACGGGCAAGACCGTGCCGCTCGTGGCCAATCCGATCAAATTCTCTCAGACAGAAATTGAGTACACCATCAGCCCCCCCATGCTTGGGGAGCATACGAAGCACATCCTCAATTCAATCCTCAACATCGGCGACGATGAAATATCGCGACTTGAGAAGGACAAGATTATCTATTGCGGATGATTCAGGGCCGGCTGCGTGCGCTCCGGATTCGGTCTCAGCCGTTCGACGCGCCAAGGTCATCGCGGGCGAGCCGCCGCAGCGAATATCGCGCTTCCCCTTCGCTCCGGATTCTCGCGCGGCGCGCGGGAAATAGCTGTGATGCTCGTGAGTCTGCTTGTCGCGAGCCTGCGCATCTCGTGTGCCTTCGATGAAGGCGAGCGCGAAGGAGCGTCCGGTTATTCACTGCTTTCGGTCAGACGGAATTGAGCCAATGTCCAGCATCGCCATGCCCGTTCCCGACGCCGCGATCATCGCCCATAAGCCCGAGATCGTCGCCGCGTTGAGTACCGTCCTGCCCGCGGACGCGATCGTCTCGGACCCGGAGGAAACCCAGGCATATGAATGCGACGCGTTTGACGGCGTACCGATGTCCGCTGCTCGCCGTGGTTCTGCCTCGCACCACCGAGGAGGTAGCGGCGGCGATGAGAATTTGCCACAATCTGCGGGTTCCGGTTATCCCGCGCGGTGCGGAGACATCGTTGGCAGGCGGCGCACTTCCGACGGCCGATAGCGTGGTGCGGGATGTTCGCGAGATTGATACCGCAAACCGATTCATCAGGGTTCAGACCGGCGTCACGAACCTTTCCGTCAGCGCAGAGCTGGAAGTGGAAGGGTTTTTCTATGCACCGAACCCGCGAAACGATACGCGCCTGTGGGGGCGCCATAACGGAGCTTTGGACATGGCAAATCGAATCGAAGTCGGCGGGTTGCAGGTCGATCGCGGGCTCTACGATTTCGTCAACAAGCGCGCGATGCCGGGCACCGGCATCAAGCTCGCAGAGTTCTGGGCCGGCTTCGCCAAGATCGTTCGCGACCTCGCTCCGAAGAACCGGGCGCTGCTCGAAAAGCGCGACGAGATTCAGGAGAAGATCGACGCCTGGCATCGCGAAAATGGCGCGCCGTCCGACATGGCGGCCTACAAGGCTTTCCTCAAGGAGATCGGCTACCTGCTGGACGAAGGTCCGGATTTCAAGGTCACCACCGAAAACGTCGATCCGGAGATCGCCACCGTCGCCGGTCCGCAACTCGTCGTGCCGGTGATGAATGCCCGTTATGCGCTGAATGCCGCCAACGCGCGCTGGGGTTCGCTCTATGATGCACTCTACGGCACCGATGCCATTCCCGAGACCGACGGCGCCGAAAAGGGCAATGGCTACAATCCCAAGCGCGGCGAGAAAGTCATCGCGTGGGCGCGAGCATTCTTAGATGACAGCGTGCCGTTGAAGACAGACAGCTGGTCAAACATGACCAGTTCTCAAATTAAAGATGGTCAGTTTCGACTGATGACGGGCTCCTCGGAGGGTGGGTTGCGCGATCCCTCACAATTCGCGGGGTACCTAGGTGACGTCGACAATCCGTCTTCGTTGCTCTTATCGAGAAACGGCCTTCACATCGAAATCATCCTTGATGATCAACACGTCATCGGAAGCCAAGACGAGGCTGGAATTTCAGACGTTATTCTGGAATCGGCCATTACCACCATCCAGGACTGCGAGGACTCGGTCGCCGCGGTCGACGCCGAGGATAAGGTCGCCGTCTACCGCAACTGGCTCGGCCTGATGAAGGGCGATTTAGAGGAAGAGGTCTCGAAGAGCGGCAAGACGTTCACGCGCAAGCTCAATCCTGACCGCGACTATACGGCACCCGACGGAAGCAAACTGACTCTGCCCGGCCGCTCGCTGATGCTGGTGCGCAATGTCGGCCACCTGATGACCAACCCGGCGATCCTCGACCGCGACGGCAATGAGGTTCCGGAAGGCATCATGGACGCGATGATCACCAGCCTGATCGCGCTGCACGATGTCGGCCCTAATGGCCGCCGCGCCAATTCGCGGACAGGCTCGGTCTATATCGTCAAGCCGAAGATGCACGGGCCGGAGGAGGTGTCGTTCGCTGTCGAGCTTTTCGGCCGCGTCGAACAGGCGCTCGGCATGCAGCCCAACACGCTGAAGATGGGCATCATGGATGAGGAACGCCGCACCACGGTCAACCTCAAGGAATGCATCCGTGCAGCCCGCGAACGCGTCGTCTTCATCAACACCGGCTTCCTCGACCGCACCGGCGACGAGATCCACACCTCGATGGAAGCCGGCCCGATGATCCGCAAGGGCGACATGAAGCAGGCGGCGTGGATTTCCGCCTATGAAGCGTGGAATGTCGACACCGGCCTGGAGTGCGGGCTTGCCGGTCATGCCCAGATCGGCAAGGGCATGTGGGCGATGCCCGACCTGATGGCGGCGATGCTGGTTGAGAAGATCGCTCACCCGAAGGCCGGCGCCAACACCGCCTGGGTGCCGTCGCCGACAGCCGCGACGCTGCATGCGACGCACTACCACAAGGTCGATGTGCACGCCGTGCAGGAAGGTTTCAAAAACCGCCCGAAGGCCAAGCTCGACGACATCCTGTCGATCCCCGTCGCCCTGCGGCCGAACTGGACGCCCGAAGAGATCCAGAAGGAACTCGACAACAACGCCCAGGGCATCCTGGGTTATGTCGTGCGCTGGATCGACCAGGGTGTCGGCTGCTCGAAAGTGCCGGACATCAACGATGTCGGCCTGATGGAGGATCGCGCCACGCTGCGCATCTCCTCGCAGCACATCGCCAATTGGCTGCATCATGGCGTTTGTACGCGCGATCAGGTGATGGAGACGATGAAGCGCATGGCGGCGGTCGTCGACCGGCAGAACGAGGGCGACCCGCTTTATCGGCCGATGGCCCCGGATTTCGAGAATTCGATCGCCTTCCAGGCCGCGTGTGATCTGGTGCTGCAGGGCCGCGCCCAGCCGAACGGCTATACCGAGCCGGTTCTGCACGCCCGCCGGTTGGAGCTGAAGGCCAGTGGGGCAGGCGAGAACGTTCTCGGAACGGGATAAAACAATGAATACCATCACGTTGAATGTCGCCAATCGCATCATCGAATCCGCGCTGGATCGGGGGCGGGAGCTCAACCTGAAGCCGCTCTCGGTCGCGGTGCTCGATGCAGGCGGCCACCTCATCGCATTCCAGAAGCAGGATGGTTCTTCCATGCTCCGCTTCGAGATCGCCTTTGGCAAAGCCTATGGCGCGCTGGCGGTCGGCTCGGGCTCCCGCTGGCTGAACGCGGCCGCCGCCGAGCGTGTTCATTTTGTCCAAGCCCTGTCCGGCGTTTCCGGCGGGAAGATCGTGCCGGTTCCCGGTGGTGTCCTGATACGCGGGGAAGCGGGCGAAACCCTCGGTGCTGTCGGAATCTCCGGCGATACATCGGACAACGACGAAATCTGCGCGGCGCACGCTGTCGAACAGGTAGGCCTGGCCGCGGACAAGGGCTAACCCCATTTCCAAGCAAAAGCGTGAAACGGCTTTTGCGTGCGGAATGTGCTTGGAAGCGGGTTTTGCCGATGAACTTTGCGGCAGGCTGGCCTCAAGTCGGTGAGCGGGCTGCACCTTCGCTCTACTCTTCGCAGGTGAGGAGAGAGACGCATGTTCACCCTCACTATAGACACCGCCGACATGTCATCGACATCGGCAAGGCCCCGCAGAACATGGTCATGGCAATGATCGACGCGGCGCTGGTCCCGGCGGGTATCCGCACGACCGAACTTTGACCCCTACTTCGAAGATAGATGGAGTTAATGATGCAGGCTTCGGGTGCTTTCTGGAACCGTTCGCCAGCGCCGGTCTACTTCACCGGTTCATAGAGCGCATCCAGATTTTGGCTGAAGCGCGCTTGACGAGAGCAAAGTAGTTGTCGCATGAATGGCAATGACACGTTCCTGATCGTGGACCTGTTCGGCACCGGTTAGCTGGTCATGGCGAGCACGACGCCGATCCCGGACAACGGCCAAGCCTGACGCACCGAAGCCCTTACGCTCCAACGATTTCGCTGATCTGCACGATGGGTGCGATGTCCGTATAGTTGGCGACGTCCGCGACGATCTCCGCGCGGTGTGGGCCGAACGCCTCCCGGAATGTCCCCAGGCTCGGTGAGTAGATGTGGCACGCTGCGACGAACTCCGGCGCGCTTCCAGGTTCGCGGCCCGTTAGGCCCTTCTCGATCTCGTAGCGCAGGCAGGCATCGCCCATTCGTTCTCTGATCAGTGGCAGGTGGCTGGCACAGTAGTAATCGTGGTCGAACTTCGAGCCGCCATGGGCCGGATAGTAGACGCTCATCTTGATCATGGTCGGGCTCCTACCTGAACGCCTCTCCGAGCGTTCCGGGGGCATTTATAGGTCACCGACCCATGAATTGCATCTAGATTTTAGCTGAAATGAGTTTGACGAGAGCAAGGTAGTTTCGACCTGCGTCTCGAGGGTGCGGTGGCGATAGAGGAAGGCCCTGAACGGCGGACGGCGTTTACGGCTAGGCCATCGGCTTGGTGTTGGCCGGGCGCCGCGCTTGGCCATCTCTACGCGCAAGGCATGCCGTGGGGAGTTTAATGAACGGGTGGCTTAACCATCGGGCATATGGCAGCTTCAGCGCGGAGCCGGATTAACCAATTTGGTAGACCGGCTAGGGTTTCACTGGTACTTTGGGTTCGAGTTGCCAAGCAACGCGTATGATTTATGACCCTTCCGTATCGGGATGGACCTGGTTGGGATGGACTGACGGCTGGAAAAAAGACCGAAAAATGCTTGAGAAGACGGAAAGCGATAGGATTGCCGGTGTCCCGAACGTTGTAGGGAAAATACTCTCATTCATTGATGAGCGTCGCTATGAGCCGAACGAACGATTGCCGTCGGAACGTGACTTTGCCGACAGGTTCAATGTCAGTCGCGGGGCGGTTCGCGAGGCTTTGGCCGCTCTCGAGTCGATGCGTGTGATTGAGCGAAGGCCTAACTCTGGGATCTATCTTAGAAATTCTGAGGAAAGTAGCATCGAGGCCCTCGTTCTTCGTGCGTCTTCTGGCCTGCCGTTTCAGCCTGAAGAGACTAAGGACGTGTTTGAAGTGCGAAGTATTCTGGAGCTGCAGGGCGTACGGATTTCCTGCGATAGAAGGCGGGATCAGGACGTAGATCGGCTGAGGGAAATCCTCTACAAAACGAAGCTTGCAATTGATAGCAAAAAGACAATTGAGGCTGAGGATGAAGCGTTCCATCTTGGAATCGTCGCTTCAACACAGAATAGAGTACTGCTTCGCACGGTGAAATTATTTTATGAATTCTCAAAACAGCGTCGCATAATATACTTTTCAGATTACTCACGGGGCACGCAAGCTTACGACGATCATTGTGAGATACTTGAAGCCATTGAGGCTCGTCGAACCGATTTGGCAGTGGGAATGATGGACCGACACTTGTCCCGAGCCCTGGCCACATGGCAGACTCTCCACGCGGCGCCGGAACAAACTACCAAATAGTGCAATCGACCCCAAGGTGCCGAAGCGTAATGAACCGAGGGACGATACCTCGATGCCGACCAGACCGACTGACTCAGTGCGCCTTCGAGCGCGTGAATCTGATTAGGCGATCGGCTGCGAAAATGCGCCGGCCAGTGACCCTAGGTACTGGAACATTCAAGAGTTTGATACAGCTGCTCTTTGTGAGATTCGCAGGGTCACAATCGTGCCTTCTGAGATCCCTAGGACAACACTCATCTTCGCAATGAAATCAGCACGACAAATCCTGCTCGACGCGGGGTCACTGGCCGGCGCATTTTCACACTCGGAGATCTCCCCCGGCGCGCCAGAGACCAGAGTGACGACCCCCGGCGGTCACGCCGGCATCGACGAAGGCGCCAAGGAGCTCGGCAGGCGCCGCCGGCGGCGGTGCCGGCGCCTTCGATGATCGAGCAGCCGGCGGCGAGCGCCGCGGAGAGCTTGCGCACTGTTTGATTGACGGGAAGTTCCAGGGCGTGAACGCGGCCACCGGACCGACCGGCAGCTTTGAGCGTCATCTGCATGGCTCTTCGCGCGCGCGCCGGAATCACCTGGCCGCAAGTGCGGCGCGCCTCCTCAGCGAACCAATCGATGATGTCGGCGCCGCCATCACTTCGCCCTTGGCCTCTGCCAAAGGTTTGCCTTGCTCGCGCGTCAGGAGCCAGGCGATGCGATCTCCGCGCTCTCGCAGCAAGCCGGCGGCCTTGCACATCAGCTTAGACCGATCAAACGCCGAGGTTGAGCTTCAGAGTTTGAAGCCGCGATCGGCGGCGGCCAGCGCGGCGTCGAGATCCGGCGCGCGGTATGTGCAACCGAGCCGATCGTCTCCTCGGTCGCCGGATCAATAACCGGAATAGTCCGGCATTCGCGACCCTCACGCCATTCGCCATCAATAAAGAGCTTCGTATCGGGATATACCAGCGCCGCATTGGGCATCTTTGATTGCTTTCGTTGTAAGGATGCCCGCGCCGCCGAAGCAGACACGGGCTGTCCTGGGGGACAAACTTGAAAGGCGACTAGAATCCCCGTCCGCGTCTGGTGGAGCGATTGTCACGTGCGTGTCTTGCGTTCCCTTATCTGTTTTGACGGCCTGCAGAACCGGGTGCGCCGGTGACGATGCTGCTCGACAGCCTTGTGCCTCACGCTGCTCGTTCGCGAAGTTGATAGATCGCGATGTGCTGGCAGTGGGCGATCAACTTCCGGCCGTTCGCAACAACAACGGCATCTACTTCCACGAAACGGTTGCCCTTCTTTTCGTAGTTCGCGGTAACGCGTGCCCGCGCGACCAACTCTTCATCGCAAGCAGCTGTGGACAGCATCTGCATGCGGCTGCCGAGATGAATCCACGGCCCCAGTAAAGCGTTCTCCATCAAGACCCGGTTCATAACCCGCTGCACCATACCGGGATGCACCAACCCTTCGCGAGCATAGATTGGATCGGTTTCGCGTACTTCCGCCCGATAGTCCGCTCCAGATTGGCCCGGCCAGGAGCGCGGCGCCGTTCCGAGCCATTTGCCGACCTGGTAAGACCTGAGATCGACCGGCCCCCGCACCGCAACCGGCGCAGTCTCGGGATAATCGCCAACGGAGATCGGGGGTGGCGCGTCCGGCAGCGAGGCACTGCCGGCAGCTCGAACGTCGCTGCCGTTGAGCGCAATCGCTAGGCCTTCGTCTGAAGGCTCGGACGTAACCACCACGGTTTCGCCATCGTAAACCGGCTTCGCGAAGCGCACCTCCATCAGGCCGCGCTCGAGGAAGGCTCGTCCCCACTTCGCCACCGGAACGTGGACCATATACGCAAAGACATCGACGCCTGGCACCAGGCCGCCGCTGAAGCCATATTTTTGCGCCACCGCATCATCGTGCATCCTGTTTTCGGAGTGCGTGGCGCTGTTGAACGCCTGGACGCGATAGGGCGGCTCAGCCATTTGACTTCCTAACATAGCATTGCTGACGGACATCAATACGGCGCTAAAAGCGTCTGATTGCCGGATGATCCCGGATGAGATCGAGAGTCGTTTTTGATCCATTGCTTCATGTCGGTCCCAAACTGCTTCAGGCAAATTTCCGGCAATTTGATGGCACCATCAGTCTCGCCCAGCAGCGAATAGGTGCAAGCGACATTGTAGCGGACAAGGTTGTCATCGAGGTGGCGCGGCCTTCACCTTTATCAGTTTCGCATACACGTTGTGAAATCGCGCCGAACAGTAACCCCAAGCACCAGCATGCTCAAGTGTCTGATTCAGCTGCTCTTTCCCAGATTTTCGAAGGGTTGCGATTTGCGCCTTCTTAGATCCTTGGACAATTCTAATTTTCGCAATGAAATCAGGTCGATAAATCCTGCTCGACGCGGGGTTACTGTTCGGTGCGATTTCACACTCAATCACCACGACCGAGCATTCGATGCCAAAGCGGGCAGCCGAAATCCTCGAATTCCGTAAGGTCGCTCAGCAGTCCTGGCGATCACACCGACATCTACTGTTCGCTTTCAGTTTCTGACAATCGAGCAGGCCATCCTGTCGTGTCCGTTCGACACGGGCATTGCCCTCGTGCCGCTGCATCCGCCCGACAAAGCGGCATGCTTCGGTGCTGATTCAAACGCAGTCTGTAATGCTATTTTAACCATAATCAGCGAGATTGGGATTCGCGCCAGGTAACGAGTACGCAAATCAGGCAACACGGCGGGCGGCATCCCGCTCCTGGCCGCCCGCGCGTTGCCCCTGAATCGATGCTTTATGAAAACTTCTTCGAATCCGTGGGATACCGACAGCGCCCATATCGAGGCGCTGATCAAGGTCGTCGAAAAAGACGGGCTGTCCCACAGTATGGCGATGGGAGAATTGCTGAGGGCGCTGCACAGTCTCTCCCAGACCCTCAGCGATCACCAAACCGCTCCAAAGCGAACTGCCCCGCCAGACGACGCATCGGCATAGACCGGCCTTGTTCGCACGAGCAAATTCGCTTTCGTGCTGGTCGTCAGGAAGACACGGGACAGCATCAGAATCTTCCTGGAAGCCCGCCGACCAGGTCAAGCAGCAGGGTTTCGTGACATCCTGTTCTCGCCGCGACGCTATGCCGGCGGCACCAAGTTGGTGCTATTTCCGGCCAGCCTGCTTGACGGCAACGCCATGTAGGTTCACCGGTCATCGCCTGTCGCACGATCAGTCGTCATGGTCATGAGTTCTCATCGGCGGGCGCAGGAAAACCAGGATGATCCGTTCATCACATCGCGTCGTCGACGAGACCGACGCTCGGCTGCTCGTCCTCGCCATCATCTTCACCGCCCGCAATCCCCATCGGAATATCCCCTGCCAGCAGCTTCTCCTTCGACAGCAACCCGGCGTCTTCGAGCGCCTCGAAATCCGGCAGGTCGCGCAGCGTGTCGAGGCCGAACTCCAACAGGAATTCTTTGGTCGTCACGTAGGTGTAGGGCGCGCCGGGCGTCGGGCTGCGCGGGCCGGACGCAATCAGCTTCGCGCCGCGCAGATGACCAATAAAATCACGACTGATCTCCTTGCCGAAGAAAGACGACAACTCGGCGCGGGTGATCGGCTGGAAATACGCCACGCACATCAGCACCAGCACCTCGGATTGCGTGAGATCCATCGCCTTCTCACTGCCGCCCATAGCGGCGCGGATGGCGTCGGCATAGGTCGGCCGGGTCAAATGTTTCCAGCCGCCGGCGACGGCGACCAGGTCGTAAGGCCGCCCGCGCAGCTCCTCGCGAATGTCGTCGATCAAGAGATCGAGGTTGCAATCCGCGCCAACCACCCGCGCGAGGACACTACGTGTCACCGGCTCGCTGGCGGCAAAAATGGTTGCCTCAACGCGCTGCATCCATTCGCGCCAGCGCGCCTCCGGCGGCAGGTGATCCAGCTCCCGGTCAAGCAACGGTCGTTGCCCATCCCCATTGTCTCGCCGAGTTTTGGTCGAACGAGCCGCCATCGTCACAGTCCGTAGGTGCGGAAGGTCGGGCGACCGGACAGCTCACGCACGGCACCCAGGACAAGAAGCCGGTCGAACAGGCGGCGTAGCCCCCGGTCACTCATCTTTTTGTCCATTTTTTTGTCCCCGCGCGAGGCCATGAGCGCGTCTTCGTTCAACAACCGGTCGACGATCGCGTCCGCTCCCTTGGCCCTGAGTTTCGGCGCGACGGCCAGCAGTTTTTCGGCACGGCGGCCGAGCTCAGCAAAAAGATCGATGGCGCGCAGCGCCGCCCGCGCCTGTGCCGCCAGCAGTTTTTTGGCACGCTCCGGCTCTGTCTCAGGGCCCGCTGCCGCCATACCGGTCGCCGCCCGACGTGAATGCCCGGCACGCATGCCAAAAAAAGCAGCTTCGGTGCCCAGCAGCGGTATTGCATGCGGCCACGCCAGCCGCTGCGCCAGCAGACCGTCGGCGAGCCAGGCGCCGAAAGCCGGCCCAAAACCATAGCGTTCGGCGGCCACAAAAGCACCGGTCAGCATCCCGACCGTCTCTGCCCCGCCGCCGATCTGACCGAGTTCCCCCACCAGAGCGCTGACCACCTCTTCATCCGGGGCGTAGCCGAGTTCTTCCAACACCGCGCCGATGCTCCGCTCGGTCAGCAGTTTCTCGGCAGGCGTGTCGACCAACCGGCGCCAGGCGAGCAGCAAAAGCCCGGCCGGGCCAACGGACAAAAAATCGCCGGGGCGTGTCAGCAGCACGGCGTCGCGCAATGCCAAAGAATCCTCGACGCGGCCGGCCTGTCGTGCCGTCACCGCGGCCGCGACAAGCGCCAGGCGCTGCCGCCAGACCCCGGCCCACCGTTCCTGCCGGCGGACTACCGCATCGAGGGCGCCGATAGCAGCACCGGCAGCAAGCGCGACCTCCTCAACTTCCTTTCCCGCAACGCTTTGCGCATCCGGGATTGCCCGGCGCAGCCAGGCCGGGACCAGGGCCACCGGAGCGACGGCCACCGCGTCAAGAAGCTTGCCGGGGTGGCGCGAGAGGAGTTTGGGCCGCAGAATCATCGAAAAGCAGGATGAATCACGGCGGCGCTTTTGACAACGATAATATGCCTAAAGCGCCCTGCCTGTCGGCAAACAATAATGAATGATAATCTTGCATTATCGCTCGTTTTGTGAGACCCCTTAAAAAATGGCCTTGTGGCTCGCTTTTCACCGGCGGACAGTCTCCTTTAGGCGTCAGATCGACGAGAATTCGCGTTCATTGAGCGGACCGGGTTTGCGCTTAATCCCCGGACAGCGGCAGCGGGCAGCCTCTCTCGTCGAGCAGAATGCCGATATCGACGTCAATCGGGCTTGCGGACGAAATCTCGTGCATCCTTGTACGGCCGGATGAATCGAAATTCGTGAGACTACGCCCCGCAGCACGCAGTCTCAGCATTTCTGAATCGCCTGCTCGTCGCTCGATAGTTTGGGCGACAACCATGCCCCGGGTGACGCCGGATTCCCGGCAAGCGCAGCATCGATCAGCCGAGCCCGGACACGCTCTCGCTTTCGCGGGGGCAGCTCTTCCGCTGCGGTCCAGTTCGGATCAGCCAGAATTTGACGTGCCAGGCGCTCGTACTCGGCCGCCGAGCGCTTCAGCAGCTGGACGTGCGGCCGTCGGCTTGGCCTTGAGAGGCGGATCGGTCGTGGCGCGGCCCGCCGGGCGAGATGAGCGGCGACAGGCGGCATTGCACCGTCCACGCGCGGATCGGTACCGAAAACGTCGTCCAGAGCCAGCAGCGTCAGGAAGCGCCAGCGCACCGGCAACTGGCCGAGCGGAGTTTTGGCGCCGACGGCATGCCTGGCTTCATAGGGACAGCGCCAGCCGGCTTCGTTGAACCACAGCGCCAGCACCGGCCGCGCTGCTGCCGGATGGTCGAGCGGCGCCCAGAGCACTGAGAGCGCCTTCTCGAGCCTGTCGCCCTCGGGATTTTCACCGTTGACGCTTGCCGTGATCCGCTGCTGGGTGGCCAGCGCCGTCGCCAGGAGGGCGGGATCCTGTGGCTGACCGCCCTCCCTCCCCTATCGGTGAGAAGCCGCGCGCAATGGCTGCAGACAGGCCGCGCGCTTCCGTCGTGCAGGTGGAAAGCCACGGAAAGACGCCAGTGGCACGATACGCAGTGATCGTGCAGCAACTCGCCATGAGTTGGGCAGATACAGCGTTCGGCGAGCATCCAGCCGGCTCGAAGATGCGCGTCGTGGCCCGCAGCGCGATCGGCAGCGAAGCAAGCGAGACAGACTGGGATAGACCCGGACATCGCCGACGGCGTCCATTCCGGTCCCCTGCTTACGTACCAGGCTCGAGCGCGTCGCGGGTAGCGCCAGCTCAGGGACAGGCGATGCAACCGATCGGGGTCGACACTGCAGATCTGTGCCCAAACCCTCGTCTGCCCGGCCGCCGGAGCCCCGTCGTCTATCGGCAGGGGTGACGACAGGCCACTGAAATAGCCGGCTAGTTGCTGCGCCGTAAGGCCGTAGCGGCATGCCACCCGCGCCATCCAGGAGGACAGCAATTCGTCGCGAAAGGGCCGCGGCGCCACGGGCAGACGATCCGGCTCCATCACCCGGCCGCCGGCTGCGGCATCCGCCGGCGTGCCGATTGCGTCATCGACACAAGCGGAAGGACAAGATCATCGCCGAAGCTCATCAGGTCGAGCCGTTCCTTCCCCGACCGGATCGCCTCCTCGGCTGCCGTCTCGATCAGCTGGAAAATCCTGAACGTGACGCCGCTGGTGAGCGTGTGGATCCTTTCACGAACCGCGTCCGTTTCGAGATCGGACGGAGCGCGCAGCGGCAGGATGCCAGCGAGGCTTTTCAAGAGCCGCGCAAAGGCGTGATCGTTCTTCCAGAGCTTGAGATGAAACGCCTCGAAGCGCTCGGCAAGCTGCGCGTCGGTGAGCAAGGCCTGGCGCGCCAGGTCGGTACCGGCGCAGACAAGCGGCACTCTGAGGTCGTTTGCGAGAAACCGCAGCGCATTCAGGAAAATCCGTTGCTGCCGATAGGTCCCCGCCAGCATGCCGTTGACCTCGTCGAGCACGATCATTCTGGCGCCGACGGTGCGCAGCAGCGAGCGGCAGATGTCTTTCTCCCGGGCAAGCGCGCCGCCGACGAGCGCTGGAGCCTGCAGGCTGGCCAGCAGTTCCCGATAGAGGTCGCGCTCGACCGGCTCCGAGGGTACTTGGGCCACGACGACCGGCCTGTTGGTCACGCCCGTCGACTGACACAATGTGGGCGGATGCGCCCGCTCGAATTTGCGGACGATCTTGGTCTTGCCCATGCCGGTGTCGCCATAGATCAGCAGGCAGGGCATACGGTCACGTGGGGGATAGGCAAGCAACGCGTTCAGGCGGACAAGTGCGGCTTGCGCCTGGTCGAAGCCGATCCAGCGGTCGGCCTTGATCCAGGCAATGCGCTCTTCGTCGGGCAAAGCGGCATAGCGGCGGTAGCGGTCGTCGAGGTGCTCGAAAGTCCCCTCCCCTCTCACGACCATTCCTCGACGGGAAAGACGGGGACCTTGCTCCAGTCGATCGGCCGCTCATCCTCGATTTGCGCCGGCTCGGCCGCAACCAGCGCGTTTGACGCGGCAGCCTCCAGCGCTCGGTCGCGCCTCTCCGCCAGCTGACGCGCTGCCTTGGTGCGCCTGGTCGCGTCCTCGACTAGTGCGCGCTGGGACTCAATGGTCTCGAAGATCAGCTGCTCGTCGACCAGCGAAAGACCGCGTTCCCGCAGGGCGGTCCGAGCGCGGCGATGTTCGCCAAGTGTGATCGGCGCGCGCCGCAGATCGGCAAAGCGGATCGGCCAGCGCGTACCATCCGGAGCGCGCACGAAAACCCTCGAAAGATCGCGTGGATCGTAGGAAACGCGCAACGCACGATCGAGCCGACCGGCCCATATGCTCAGCACGTCATCCCAGTAGCGGAGACCGAACAGGTGAATGCCGTCACGCCGCACCAGCCGGTCGGCGCTGGGCAGGAAATCGATCGTGAAGCCGGCGAGATCGTGGGGCTGACGCACAGGCCGAACGCGGCGGGCCGCAGCCTCGTGCCATGCCGCAAGCGGCGGAATCCCCAGCGTTCCATGGCGATCGGCGTGGTAGCGCGTGATTTCGAGCGCCATCCACCGCTCCAGTTCATCCAGAGTCATCGTCGCATGGGCGGCGGAATCATAGCTGCCACGCTCGTCGATGTCGCTGAACGTCGTGCCCGGCAGAAGATGGACGGCGCCCATCATGGTGCCGATCAGCCGCTCGATATGGCCGCCATAGTGGGGAGTGGCGATCGGACGATGGATGAGCTCGATGCCATATTCCTCAGCGCCCCGCTGCAGGGCGCGCGACCGGAATTCCTTGGCGTTATCGAGGTGGATGGCATCAGGGAACCCGCAGGCCGGCCACTTCGCATCGATGCCCAGTCCGGCAAGCCACACCTCTTTCGGCTGCACGACATGCTGGATTACGAGTGCGACCGAAACCGTCGACGGCGCCTCGAGCGTCAGGTAGAAGCCCGCGACCATGCGGCTTGCGATGTCGATGGCGAGCGTCAGCAACGGCCGCTGCAGGGGCCGCCGACATCGGCGATCGACGACAATGACATCGACCAGCGTGTGGTCGATCTGGACTACGTTGAACGCGCACTCGGCGGCATATTCTCCCGGAACTGGGTGGAAGCGATCACGCGCTGCCTTCGAGCCTTCCCGTGCCTTGGTCAGTTCGGCGGGGTCTATGACCTCGATCCGCGCCTTCAGCGCATGCCAGGACGGTACGCGCACGCCACGCGAGCGGCAGAGCCCGCGGATCTCCTTGTGCAGTCGATTGATGCTCGGCTTCTGGCGTGTCTTGTAAAAGTCCCGGAGCGCTTCGGCGATTACCGCTTCGGTCTCATCCGGCAACCGGCGGCTGCCCTGTCTCGTGCCGCCCGGGCGCGGCAGCAGCGAACTCGTGACCGGATGCTCCCGATAAGCCCTGATCAGTTCGTAAAGCCGGGTTCGCTTGAGGCCGAGTTCACGGCAAGCCCGGAAGAAATCGGACCGGCCGGGGCAGTCGAGCGAGACCAGTCTGCGGATCACGGCCTCCCTTGCAACCGCCTCATTCCAGGCGGCATCATCAACCGTCTCCTTGTCGGGCCCATGAACCACAGCCACCCTCGCTGTAAAGTTCGTCCGCTCGAATGTTACGAAAAATCCGCTGATTCGGCTAGAATCCGCCAATGAACTCCGAAGATGATTCGCGCCAGATCAGTAACTTGCCGTCCGTTGACCAAACGCGAGCGACAGCCCGAATCGTCGAGCAGAAGCCCGAAAATCGCCTCGCGCGACCCTCCGCACCGCCCCACAGCACGGGGGCGCAGGACGATGCTTTAGGTCTGCGGTCGTCGGCCGGGCTGGAGGCGAAAGCTGCGGACGATTTGCCCGACATCATCGATGTCGTCATGGAGATGGGTCGCGCCCCGGAAGAACTGTCAGCCGAAGCCCCCTCCCCTCTTCCGGCCGTCGCCAATCCGCGCCTGCCGGCGCATCTCGACGCGTTGGCCGATCGCGCGCGCGATTATGTCGAGGCGGCGAGCTCGGCCAACACCCGCCGCGCCTACGCTGCGGACTGGAAGCATTTTTGCGCCTGGGCGCGCCGCCAAGGTCTGGACGTGTTCCCGCCCGATCCGCAGTTGGTCGGCCTCTACATCACCGCCTGCGCCTCAGGAAAGGCGACCGGCGACAAGAAGCCGAACTCCGTATCCACGATCGAGCGGCGCCTCTCCTCGCTGACGTGGAACTATGCACAGCGTGGCCAGCCGCTGGACAGGAAAGACCGGCACATCGCCACCGTCATGGCCGGCATTCGCAACAGCCACGCAAAACCGCCAGTACAGAAGGAAGCCATCCTGCCCGAGAATCTCATGGCCATGCTGGAAACCCTCGATCGGGGTACCCTGCGCGGCTTGCGCGACCGTGCCATGCTGCTTCTCGGCTTTGCCGGCGGGCTGCGTCGTTCCGAAATCGTCGGCCTGGACGTCGGCCGCGACCAAACCGAGGACGGCCGCGGCTGGATCGAGGTCTTCGAAAAAGGCCTGCTCGTCACGTTGCGCGGCAAGACCGGCTGGCGGGAGGTCGAGATCGGCCGGGGCTCGTCCGACACGACCTGCCCGGTCGTGGCGCTGGAGACCTGGCTCAAGCTCGCGCGCATTGCCCACGGGCCGCTGTTCCGAAGGGTGACGGGGCAAGGCAAAAAGGTGGGCAGCGAGCGGCTCAACGACCAGGAGGTGGCACGCCTGGTCAAGCGGGCAGCGCTGGCGGCCGGCGTACGCGGCGATCTTTCCGAGGGCGAACGAGAACAAAAGTTCGCGGGGCATTCGCTGCGCGCCGGGCTTGCCTCGTCGGCCGAGGTCGACGAGCGCTACGTGCAAAAGCAGCTCGGCCACGCCTCCGCCGAGATGACCCGTAGATATCAGCGGCGCCGCGATCGGTTTCGAGTCAATCTCACCAAGGCAAGCGGGCTGTAGGGACAAAAAACCCCCTCCCCTGCCCTTCTCGCACATCTGGTGGGCGAATTCGGCGTGGCGCGCCAGCGGTTCAATAACTAGATAACGCGAGCGCCTTTCACTCTGACGTGGCATTCTCATGAAAAAGATCGGTTTTCTGTCGTTCGGACACTGGACGCCCTCGCCCCAGTCGCAGACACGGTCTGCATCCGATGCACTCCTGCAGTCCATCGATCTGGCCGTTGCTACCGAAGAGCTGGGCGCGGATGGGGCATATTTCCGCGTGCATCACTTCGCCCGCCAGCTTGGCTCGCCGTTCCCGCTGCTGGCGGCGATTGGCGCCAAGACCAGCCGCATCGAGATCGGCACGGCGGTCATCGACATGCGCTACGAGAACCCGCTCTACATGGCCGAAGACGCCGGCGCCGCCGACCTGATCGCCGGAGGGCGTTTGCAACTGGGCATCAGCCGCGGCTCGCCAGAGCAGGTGATCGATGGCTGGCGCTACTTCGGCCACGTTCCGCAAGAGGGCGAGAGCGATGCCGACATGGCCCGGCAGCACACCGACGTGTTCCTCGACGTGCTGCGCGGCAAAGGCTTTGCACAACCCAACCCGCGCCCGATGTTTCCGAACCCGCCTGGCCTGCTGCGTGTCGAACCACATTCGGAGGGCTTGCGTGATCGCATCTGGTGGGGCGCCGCCACCAACGCAACTGCGGAATGGGCAGCAAAACTGGGAATGAACCTGCAGAGCTCCACACTCAAGTTCGACGAGAGCGGAAAACCCTTTCATCTCCAGCAGGCCGATCAGATTCGCGCCTTCCGCGAGGCGTGGAAGGCGGCCGGTCACACGCGCGAGCCGCGGGTCTCCGTCAGCCGCAGCATCTTCGCGTTGGTGGACGATCGCGACCGGGCGTATTTCGGCGGCAACGAGAGCGAAGATCATTTCGGTTACATCGAGCCTGAAAAGCTCGCCGTGTTCGGCCGCTCCTATGCCGCCGAGCCGGACGTCCTTATCGAGCAGTTGAAGGGCGACGAGGCCATCGCCGAGGCTGACACGCTGCTGCTCACCGTCCCCAACCAGCTCGGTGTCGACTACAATGCGCATGTCATCGAGGCGATCCTGACCCACGTCGCCCCGGCCTTGGGTTGGCGCTGACGCCTCCGTCCGAAAGCTCCCTCTGTCCTTCCGCAATTGCTTCATCGCCAGGACAACTGGTCCTTCGGCAGCCGGCCGCTCGGGTCGAATACAGTCACCTTGTGCGGAAGATCCGGACCCCAGTCCCAAAGCACTAGGTTGCGATCTTCTGTCTCGGCACCCGGAGCAAAACTCGGAACCAGAATACCGGCAATGCCTTGAAGCCGCAGTTGGTCATAGATGGACCAGGATGCAGGGCGCTCGCCGTCGCTGAGGACCGTTGCCCAAGCGCAGGCCATGTCCTCGAGCGCGACGGAAAATTCTCCCCTCCCCTGCTCGGTCGTCAGGTCTGCGATGCCCTCGCAATCGACCTCATAGGAGCACAGCACACAGGGGTCGATCCGATGCGCAAAGCCTTGATTGGCTTCTTTGACCGCCGTCATGATGGTGAGCCCCAGATATAGCGCTGGCACACCTTTGGGATTGAAGCGCGCACCCCTGATCGCGGCTCCCTCACCGGAAGTCGGCTTGAAGGCCCAACGCGGATCATGTGCCCTATAGCAGGTTCTGACGAACCTCACGCAAAGCCGCCGAGGGCCATATGATCCAGATAATCGCGAACGGCAGCGGCTTTGCCTTCCTTCACGAGGGCTTCGGCGGTGCGACCACCGAATGCCGGCAGCGGCTGGGCTCGGTACCAGGCCATCGCCTGTTCCTTTCCGCCCGCCCATTCCGTCACGCGACTGATGATCTCGAGCATTTCACGTAGACGCCCCTGGGTCTTTATCGTGCGGCTGCGCTCCAACCGATAGAGGGTTTCGCGGGCAAGGCCGGCCGTCTCGGCCAATTGGCCCTTGGACATTCCAAAGCCGTCCGCCACTTGGTTGATGGCAATTTTCCCGGCCCGGTCCATATAGGACAAAACCAAAGGTTCATTCTGCACGGGTATCTTGAGGGCCTGGCCCATAGGATTCCATCCTGTCATACACATAGTCGCATTTACTGTGCAAAAGATATGACACTCCTCGGCTATTTTCAAGTTCGGAAGCCGATGCGTCTCCAACCGATCGGTTATCTGTATCTTCTACGTTTGTAATTTCGTCTCCGATACGGTTCTCAGGCGCTCCAAATGGCCAAAACACCGCACAACCACTCCTCCCGTCGACCACAGAGCCGGCAAATCGGCTATGCGCGCGTCTCGACAGACGAGCAGGCTACAGAAGCCCAGGAGATGGAGTTGCGGTCCGCCGGATGTGAGACAATCGTCCGGGAGCACGGCTCCGGGGCCTCAAGAGCCCGCCCTGCCCTTGCCAAGATTGTCCGCGAGATCGACGCTGGCGACACGCTTGTCGTCGTTCGGCTCGACCGCCTGGCGCGCTCGGTAAGCCATCTGCTCGATGTCATCGAGGACCTGACGGCAAAAGGTGCGCATTTCCGGTCGCTCAGCGACCCGATCGACACCACGACGCCGCAAGGCATGTTTTCCCTGCAGGTTCTTGGCGCCGTGGCCCAGCTGGAGCGGGCTCTCAACTCCGAACGGACCAAGGCAGGCATCAAAGCCGCCAGAGCAAAAGGCCGGATGCCGGGCAATCCAGGGATCCGCGAACGTCGGCCGGACGCGCTGGCCAAGATGACGGCCGCGCAAAAGGCAGCCTATGGAGCGCGTCTCCAGTCATCCGCGAACCAGTGGCTTCCCATTGTGCGGCGCATGCGACCCGACCACACATGGGACGATATCTCCCGCGTTCTCAGGCAACGTGGTCTCGATTGGACTCCTGAGCGTTTACGGCGCGCGGTGAAATGGATTGTCAGCGAGGGAATGGCCGACAAGTCGCTTCTGAGGAAGTCGCCGCCTCGGCCAGCTGAGGATCGTCTGATGACCCTCGTGGCGGGCATCCATTCCTCCAATCCGGAGCTGACCTTGCGCGAAATCGCCAACCAGCTCGAGCGACTTCGTGAGCGTACGCCCCGTGGCGGTACGAAATGGGCGCCCTCGTCCGTCAAGAACCTCATCGACCGGGCAAAGCGTAGCGGCTTGCTCGAGGCGGCCTGAATACGCAACCGAGGACTGATTTTGTGGCGCCTACGCCGTATAATTCGCGGAGCTCGTTCGTAGCCAGAACAACCCAAACAGTCCGCAAACTCCGGAGCGCGCAGCAGTGGAAGCCATGACCGTCAACAGCCGCGACGATTTCGCCCAATGGGCCATCGAGCGAACCAAGTCGATCCTGACCGAGCAGGGTTCGGAGCTCGCTTCTGCGGCGCGGTGCGGAGACGATGCCCGGATGGGCGAAGCTGCAAATGCCCTTGGCCAATCGATCATCGATGCACTGCTCGAAACTTTTGACGGTCTGATCGACGACGACAGAGACTGACCGAGTTGCCGCCCGCGGAATTCAAATCTATCAATCATCACGATCTGGGCTTGTTCAGCGACCGCAGAAGGGCTTCCGAGACTTCGAGCCGCCCTTCCCCGCTTTCACCGCCGCTTCGCGGTTCGTGGCCGGTTTTCTCCGCCGATTTGTCGGCGTCCAGCTTGGCGCGCAGCAGTGCCATGATCATTGGCCAGGTCGAGAATTTGCCGTCCCTTGCCTTGTCGGTCAGGCTGCGCAGATAGCCGCCGGCGCTGTTGATCTGGTCTGATCGCTGGTAGATCGCGGCAAGGGTGATCGCCGCGTGCTGTTCGCCCATGACCTCGCAGGCGTCCCGCCACGCGCTGGGACTGATTGCCAGCATCGGCCGGGCCAGTTCCGCCGCGGCCAGAAAGTCGCGCCAGTGACGGATTTCCCCGCCTTGCGTCAATTCTCGCAGGTTGGGGCAGGCGTCCAGCACAATGCCCAAAGGCAATTCTCGCTTCGGCAAGCTCCGTACGTTGTCGGTTTCCGCGGCGCTGCCGCCCGCTTCATTCTTATTTCGAGAGCGGTCTTCAGATTCAAATATGGAGTCTGGGTTTGAATTCTGTATGTGGCGACCAGAATGGGACTCATTGGCGTCCGGATTCTGTGTTTTTGCAAATGATTCCAATACCTCGAGGATCTCCGTGTAGAGGCCGTGAAGATCGCAGCAGATATCCTCGATGAGTTGCCTCGGCGCTGAGCGCGGCAAGCGGCAGACGATGGCCTGATAGGTCTGGTAGACCCTGCCCCAATTGCCCGGAACGTTCTCCTCGATGCCAGTCTCGATGAGCTTGACGATATCGCGGCGCAGGAGCGTGAGACGCTCCTTGGCGATCCGAAGGGCGTTCTTCTCGGCCCGGACGGTGTCCGCCAGCTCCTTGAATTCCCCGGCCCGGGCAACGATCGGCGCCAGGTCGAACCCGTAGGCCTGTTCGACTTGACCTCCCCTGCCCTTGCGGGCGAAGCGCTTGCCGTTCGGACTATCTCTGCGGATGATCAGCCCGCAGTCGACCAGGACGGCCAGGTGGCGCCGTAGCGTCGTCGCCGGCATTCCGTTCGCACGGGCCATGAGTTGCTCGTTGGACGGCCAGACGATCAGTTCGCCGTCGCCTGTGAGCTCCGTTTCCGGATGAAACGAGAGCAGCGCGTTGAGAATGGCGAGTGCGCGGTCCGTAGCGCCGATCAGCTCGCGCGCTTCCCGGATCGTCTGGAACACTTTCCATTTCTGGACCTGGGCGCCAGCCGGTGCCGATTTTGCCACAGCCTGGCTTGCCATCATGCCAAGTGACATCGTTCGCCGCCCAAAGGGCGTCGTTGGGGTATGCGTCTGCATTGTCCTTCACCTATTGCTAGGCAAAAGAAACCTGCTCGCCGAATCGGCGCTCAAACCGACCTGAATGGTCTTGACTATGATTCGCGGAAGTGGGATTCTCTCAGTCGCCAAACTTAAAGAGAAGGTCTTCCGGAATTGCCGTTTCGGGGGCCTTTTTCTTTTGCGCTCAATCTCCGTTCGTGGTTGCTCGTTTTTCCCGACGGAAAGCCTCATACAACTCGCTGAGATTTTCCGAGAGGTAGTCACCGAACGCTGCTGCGTCGGTTCCCTTCGCCTTGAGGGCGATGGTGAATTTCTTGCCACTGGCCACCATCTCCGCGGCGATACGCCCATCAGACGGCGCCCAGTTGCGTTTGGATGGCGCCTGCGCGGCACGGCGGCGCGGCTTGGATGCCTTCAGCTTCGTGACGACCGCATCGAACCGCGCTTCGCTTGGCATCCCATGCCAATCGGAACTCAATGCCAGAGCCAGGGCAGTGTCGAGATTGCCCGGCTTGTCGAGGAGGAGCTTGAGCTCATACCAGCGATCACGACCGACAGCCTTCGCGCGGCCGATCGCCTCGAGAAGTTCCTTGGGCATCGAGGCGACAGAGAGCATCTTTGAAAGCGTCGGCCGATCGACACCGATTGCGGCGAGGGCTGTGGCGTTGTCCTCGTCGAATTTCCGCTCAACGATGTCGGCGGCAAACAGTGCTTTCTCGATGAAGGACGTGTTCGCTCGCGCGTTGTTTTCCTGTCCCTGGGCGATCACATGATCGCGCTCGGAGATATCCTTGATGACAGCGCGAAGCTTGAGACCAAGCTCTTTTGCGGCGCGCCAGCGGAGGCGACCGAAGACCAGCATGTAGCGGCCGGGCCGCTGCGGGTGAGGGCGAAGGAGCGCCGGGGAGTTCTGGCCGGAACCACGGATCGACTCCAACACCTGAGCGTAGTCGGCCTCGTAATCTTCCTGATCGACGTTGAGCCGGTCGTTGGCGAAAGATTGGTCCACCAGGTCGGGGTTAACCTCGATTATCGTCTCGCCCTCGAGCAGCTTGCCTGCCTGAGCCGCCATTTCGTCGATCGAGCTTATGAGCGAGCGTGATGCCCCCTTGAAGGTGTAGTCTTGCGCGACCGGGCGCTCGGCGGGAGCGTCGCCGTTGTCCATGATGCTGGCAAAGGGATTTTTCCGCGCCATTTGACTAGCACCCCCTTAAGCGGCTTATGCGCTTGAAACCGTGGGTTTTTTTGGTGGTTTTGACGGCAGTCAACATCACAACCGCCCCCATGCCTGGTGGATCAGTCCCTGAATCTCGAAGTTCACGGCATCCATGCTGTCGATCGCCCGATCATAGGTATCGCGATTGAAGTTCGATCGCTCGACCTCATAGAGCGTCTGCTTGGTGAGGCCGGCGTCAGAAATCGCCGTGGATTTGAGCATTGGGCTTTTCAGAATTTCCTCGGCAAGCATCGACTGCATGAAGCCGACCATCTGTGCCTGGGGAATGTCCGTGGGCTCGTATCGGGTGATGAGATAGCGCAGCCAGTCCAGCTGGACCTTCGCGCCAGCATTCTTGATGGACTTCATGATATTGCCCAGCATCAGCAGAAACTGACTCATAGACATCAGATCCAGCATCTGCGGGTGGACGGTAATCAGAACCGAGGTGGCGGCCGACAGTGCCGACAGCGTCAGATAGCCGAGCTGTGGAGGGCAATCGACGACCACGACGTCGTAGCGCTCACTGACCGAATCCAACGCCCGGGCGACCCTCGTGAAGAACCGCTTTCCTTCCTGAGACGGAGACTGCATGGCAAGCGGAGTCTCGTACTCATATTCCTGCAGCTCCAGGTTCGCCGGGATGATATCGAGCAAGGGGAAGTTCGTCTTGCGGATGACATCTTCGGCCGGGGCGGGGTTGTCGTACCGGATCGCGTCGTAGAGCGAGGGGTTCTTGTCGAGCTCCGGCTGGAAGCCATGGAGGGCTGAAAGCGAAGCCTGCGGATCGAGATCCACCGTCAGGACCCGGTGACCGGTGAGCGCCAAATGCTGCGCGAGGTGCGCCGTGGTGGTGGTCTTTCCCGATCCACCCTTGAAGTTGACGACCGCAATGACCTGCAGCTTCTCGCCAGGTTTGCGGTAGGGCACATACTTCTTGGAATCCGATCGCCCGTGCTTGTCGAGATAGTCCCGAAGCTCGGTCATCTGCTCGGCCGCGTAAAAGCGCCGTCCGCCGGCACCGACGAAAGGCTCAGGACCTTTCTTTTCAAGATGGAGGCGCTTCAGATTGTTCGGACTGATACCAAGATAGTGGGCGACCTCGGCCATCGAGAACCGCCGAAGGGTCTTCTGCCCCTCGGTCGGAAACTTCTCGACGCGCAATTGGTCGAGCTTGCGCGAGATCTCGGCCCCCTGGGCAAGGATCTTGTCGTCAAACTCAAAACTTGGGAGAAATGCCATCTCCGCTTTGTCCCCCAAACGAGAAAATAGCGCCATATTCGACCTTTCGGCCAATCTGGCGCCAGTATGAGCGATTCCCGTTCTCTGGCAAGGGATTTTAGGTTAACGAAACCTTAACGACATGCCCAGGTCCACGCCAACAAGATCACTCAGCGGAGCCTCACAGTCCGGAATCGCGGCGTCGGCGCGTACATTTTCCATCGATTTTTCAATCGCTTAGTTTCTCCGCGGTTGGTCAATCCGCGAGAACCTTCAATGCCACATGCCGCTGGCTCGGTCCATGCAGCACCCTGAGAAGTTTCACAGTGGTGGATGGCGTCAAACCGAGTGAGTGGGCGTGACCGCCGCTCCTTTGGGGCGACTCACCTTCACCCATGAACAGATGACTCTTAGCCGGCTATGCAGCGCCCAGCGTGGTGGCTCAAAATTGCCCAACGCGTGTTTGTCAGGCTGCCACAAGTCCATGGGCCGACGGGAAACGGAAGCAACTAGACAACCCTCCGGTCGATCGTCTTTCCCGTCAGAGAGGCAATTATCACCGACGTGAATCCCTCACGCCCAAACGATTCAGCCAATGAATTGGACGTGGGTACCGGAAGTCGATGACAATCAGACATGGTCGAGCCGAAGCTTCAAGTTGTCCTTCAACGCCGCGATTGCGCTCGCAACGTTGCGCGGTTTTATGTACTCGCGATAGAACCGTCACTGTACGGTGATGCGGCGCTTATGCGCGCGTGGGGGCGGATCGGCTCGCTCGGCCGACAACGCCTTGACCTCTATGCGTCGGCCGCTGAAGCCGGCGAAGCGCTCGAGGCCTGGCTCGCCCGTAGGGTCGGACGGGGCTACACGCCCGTCACTGCCAAGGTCACATTCTAGTCCAGGGGCCCATAATCACGGCAATTGTTGCCGCGGCTACAACGGGCTTGCACAGCAGCATAGGACCGGCATTGTCGATATTCGGCTGACCGAAGGCAGTGTTCTACTCTCTGAGCGGGGACGGCCGGAGTCATTCCGGTTGTCACTCCTGAAATTCCACTCATCTGAAAGACAGTGAAGGCGGTTCCGGGACATTGGGTTCGACATCGGTGAAGAGATTCGGAAACAGCCGTTCCCTGAAATCGAGGGGGAAGGCAATACGTACCGGTGCCTTCGGAGTTTCAGATTTCAGAAAACCGCGCTCGACAAGATCCGACAGCGTGCTCCGTGCCGTGCGCTCGGATGTTTTCAGCACGAAATTGGCTTCACCACGGGGCAACCTGCCGTGCCGCAACACGGCCGCCACCAGATCAGGTGCTCGTTTATCGTCGACGACATCTTTTATTAGGGCGCGGTAGCGAGCATCGAGCCGCCCGAGGTCGAACATTGCGGTCGAGAACCGCACCTGGTCGAGCGCGACTGTAAGGAACCATTCGACGAAATCCTTGAGTGCCGATTCCGAAAGATTTCCTCGTCCATCACGATCGCCTTGTCTGGGACTGTCGGCGTGATCCATCATGCGCTTGTATTCGCCACGATCTTTCAGGCCACGAGCGAGGCCACGAGATATCGACCACAGGCCGTTGCCTCCAATACCGGCCTTGAGCGCCATGGCGTGAGACATCAAGCGACTGACGCGGCCGTTGCCGTCTGGAAACGGGTGAATGTAGTTGAGGCGGTGATGAGCTGACGCAATCGCGATGATCCGCAGGCTGGCCTGCTTTTCGGCCATGGCGAACCGCTTCTGGAAATACTCCATGAAAGCTATCACCCTGTCAGAAGATGGCGGCTGATGGCGCCCGACAGCGACATCATGTTCCGCGGACGTCCGGAACTCGCCGGGTAGGATCTCGGCCTTGGCGCCATCAGGTTTGTCGATGAACCGGAATTCCTCGGGCATCTCGTCGTAGAAGGCGCGATGAACCCACCGAATGAAATCGATCGAAGTCGGGCTCGGCAGCTCGCCGCGCAACCCGAAGCCGTCAATCATCCTCTGAACTTCGACATGGGCCTTCGCCTCGAGGGCGAGGGGACGACGTTCGGGATCTATCTCGGCGCCGGCCAGGGCGCTCTCGATATCTCGAGGTCGTGTGTTGTGGCCTTCGATCAAATTCGAATAGTAAGAATTCATGACTCGTACGAGATCGGCCAATTCGTCAGCCGACTCCGGATGCAGGCCTCGGCCGAGTTCATCGGCGGCCTTCTGCAGCTCGATCGCAAGATCGGCCAGAACGGTCGGCACCGCGTCGTCAAAAAACAGCGGCTCGATGCGGGCAGGGGTTTCAAGCATTCTTTTGCCGATCTCAATGGTGCCTCAACGGATTGCAATGTAAGGCATTGGACGCAATAAGTCAGCACAATTGCCGATATTAGTTGCCGATCTCCCTGCCGATATCGGCCGCCGATCAGGACGCGAAGCCGAATAAGCCTCAAAACAGCCGGGCAGGGTAGGGGGCGACGGCGCCATCGCGGATGACTCTTTTGCCGCCGGCAAGCACAACACGAAGTAGAGGCGGAAAGGCCCTCCCGCGACCGGCCTGGATCAGATCAACTGTTGACGCACTGCAAGCGCGACGGCGTGGGTGACGTTGGTGGCATCGAGCTTCCGCCGAGCATTTTGCAGGTGATACTCGACCGTCCGGACTTTCGTCCCGACGATTTGCGCGATTTCGGACATGCGCTTGCCTTTTGCCATCCAGCTCAGGCAGAGCCTCTCTCTAGGGCTTAACTTGACGGTGACAGCAGGCATTGGCTCGAGCATCCAGCGCCGCGCATAGACATCCACGTGCGATGCAATCGAAGCGGCAAGGAAGGGGCATTCTACCAGGCAATTGTCACACCGGTTCGACGACGCAAGCGTGAATAACACAGTCCGGCCGAACCCGGCCGACACGGGCACAGATATCCCCGATGCGATACCATGATCCCCGGCTTCTCCGAGGAAGCGCACCTGATCCGGCGATAATGCCCGTGCAATGTCGCGTTCGGACCACGCAAAGCAGCGTTCAGAACGGCGGGCTTCCTGCACGACGGGATCGATGCTCGCGTATTTCTTGTTGATATAGTGGCCTTGCCATGCGCGCGGGTACGTCGAAAACGTGTCGATCTCCGGCCCACAAACCGAGAGATAGGCGAACCAGTCAAACCCCAATTGGCCGGCGAACTCCTTCACCGCGGCTTTGACAGGCGCCATCCCATGGGCCGTTTCTAGTGCGTCTCGCAACTGGTCGAAGGCTTTGCTCGGCAACGATCCTCTCCGGGTGTTTTTGTCCTCAATTCGGGTAGTCGCAATTTCGCGTTGCATCGCAATTCAGCCATAAATGCGGCAACGGCCCCTCGGCACTCCCCCCTGTCTATCACGGCGACGACTGTCGATCCCCTGTGACTTTTCACAGCTGGTGGTGCGCGGCCGTACGGGATTCAAGAGACCGCAATTCAATGGGTTAAGGATTGGGTCATGCGCGTCGTCGCCATTTGCCGTACGAGGGCTACAAGTAGTGAGCAACGTCTGCTCGAGCGCATGCACGAACTGCGCGCAAGGGTCTTCAAACACAGGTTAGACTGGGACGTCCACGTAGAGCACAACCAGGAAAAGGACGAGTACGACCGGCTCGATCCGACCTATCTCGTGCTCGTCGGCAACGATGGTCACGTGATCGGTTGCGCCCGCCTCCTTTCGTCCACCGGACCGACGATGCTCGGTCAGATATTTCCGTTTCTGGCGGGCGCTGCTCGCATGCCCCAATCGAGCCGCGTCGTCGAGAGCTCGCGCTTTTGCATCGACACCGAACGCAGCGAAATCGTCTCCGCGAGCGGACTGCGCGACGCCACGCATACCTTGTTCGCCGGCATCATTGAATGGTCGATGGCCAATGGGTACGACCGGATCGTCACGGTGACGGACGTTCGGTTTGAGCGCATTCTCAGCCGAGCGAAGTGGCCACTGGAGCGGCTCGGGTCTCCACATCCTATTGGCAATACCATTGCTGTCGCGGGCCTCTTATCTGCCGACGAACCCAGTCTCGAGCTGGTGCGGCCGTCGAGCTACGTCTCCCTCTTCCCGGCCGCTGTGGAAGCCGCGGCCTGACCAAAGCAGCCGGGCAGGAGGGCGGTTCATGAGCGAGTCGAAACGACGGCTGATCCTCGGTCTGCAGGACGCACTTGGCGCCACGGTCACGACAGCGCTCCATGACCCCGACGTTGTGGAGGTCATGCTCAACCCCGACGGCAATCTATTTATCGAGCGGGTAGGGCAGGGGATAGCGGCGGCGGGGCGGATGGCCTCCCATGACGCCGAGACCGTCATCGGCAAAGTCGCCCACGCCCTCAAGACCGAAGTCGACCAGGACCGACCGATTATTTCCGGGGAATTGCCCCTTGGCGGACATCGCTTTGAGGGGATTTTGCCACCGGCCGCGCCTGCGCCGATGTTCACGATCCGCAAGCGCGCGTCGATGCTGATCCGCCTCGATCAGTATGTCGCCGACGGCATCATGACGCCCGAGCAGGTTGATGTGATCCGCGATTCGATCGTGAACCGGCTCAATATCGTAGTGTCGGGAGGCACTGGAACGGGCAAGACCACGCTCACCAATGCAATCCTGGCGGAGCTGGTCGAGACGACGCCGGAGCACCGGCTGGTGATCCTGGAAGACACTGCCGAGATCCAGTGCGCGGCGGAAAATCATGTGATCCTGCACACCACAGACACGGTCGATATGGGCCGTCTATTGAAGTCGACGATGCGGCTGCGTCCGGATCGCATCATCGTGGGCGAGGTTCGCGACGGCGCTGCCCTCACTCTCTTGAAGGCATGGAACACCGGCCATCCGGGCGGCATCGCGACGGTTCACTCGAACTCGGCCGGCGCCGCTCTTACCCGTCTTGAACAGCTCGTTGCCGAAGTCAGCTCCCAGCCTATGCCGGAAGTCATCGGAGAGGCGGTCGACCTGATCGTCTCGATCGAGCGCGCGCCCGGCGGGCGAACCGTTCGCGAGATCCTGAAGGTCGAAGGCTTTCGCGACGGGCGATACCTCACCTCGCCGGTCGGCGCGTCGAAATCCGAATCCATCCAGGGAAGAAATCTTCATGTCGTCTAAGAAGGCTTTCACGCTCCTGCTCGGCCTCGCGGCCGCATCGCTCGTCATGATCGAACCGGCGCTCGCCAGCGGCGGGGGAGGGGGCCTGCCCTGGGAAGGGCCTCTGGAACAGATTCAGGAATCCATCACCGGCCCGGTCGCTGGCGCTATCGCGCTCGCCGCGGTCGCCATTGCCGGCGGCATGTTGATCTTCGGCGGCGAGTTGAACGATTTTGCGCGGAGGCTCTGCTACATCGTACTCGTCGCCGGCATCCTGCTCGGTGCAACGCAAATCGTCGGCCTGTTCGGCTCCAGCGGTTCGTCCATCGGCGTCCCGCTGGAGGCGCACGAACAAGAGCCGGTGGTTGCCCCGCATGGCTGAAAGGGAAAGCCGGCTGGCGACGGCGCGGATACACCGTGCCCTTTCGCGTCCGACGCTGCTCTTTGGGGCTGACCGTGAGCTCGTGCTTCTGACCGGGCTCGCCGCGGTCATTCTCGTCTTCGTCATCCTGACGACCGTATCGGCGCTGCTCGGCACGGTCATCTGGATCGTGGTTGTCGGGCTACTGCGCATGATGGCGAAAGCCGATCCCCTGATGCGCCGCGTCTACCTGCGCCACATCAGATACCGCCCCTACTACCGGCCGACCTCCACGCCCTGGCGGACGTTCTGACTTATGGTTGCACTCAAGCGATTTCGTCATTCCGGCCCGTCCTTCTCCGACCTGCTGCCCTATGCGGCCCTGATCGATAACGGCACGCTCTTGCTCAAGGACGGGAGCCTGATGGCCGGCTGGTATTTCGCCGGTCCGGATAACGAAAGCTCGACCGATTTCGAGCGCAACGAGGTCAGCCGCCAGATCAATGCCATTCTCGCCCGGCTCGGATCGGGCTGGATGATCCAGGTCGAGGCCGTGCGCGTGCCGGCGACGGCCTATCCGGCCCGGGACAACTGCCATTTCCCCGACAAGGTAAGTGCGCTGATCGATGAGGAACGGCGCAAGCGTTTTGAGGCGGCGGACGGGCACTATGAGAGCCAGCACGCCATCATCCTGACCTATCGCGAACCGGAGAAGCGCAAGTCCGGCCTCGTCAAATATGTCTATTCCGACGATGAGTCCCGCGCGACCACCTTTGCCGATCGCGCGCTCGATCACTTCCGGCGTTCGATCCGCGAGTTCGAGCAATATATGGGAAACGTCGTCTCGATCCGCCGCATGGTTACACAGGAGACCGAGGAACGCGGCGGAACCCGTACCGCCAAATATGACGATCTGCTGCAGTTCGCCCGCTTCTGCATTGTCGGCGAAAACCATCCGGTCCGCCTGCCCGACATTCCGATGTATCTCGATTTCGTCGTCACGGCCGAATTCCATCACGGTCTCTCGCCGCTGGTCGACAACCGCTATCTGGCGGTCGTGGCGATAGACGGCTTTCCGGCCGAGAGCTGGCCAGGGATTCTCAATTCTCTGGACCTGATGCCGCTCACCTATCGCTGGTCGAGCCGCTTCGTCTTTCTCGATCCGATCGAGGCCCGCCAAAGGCTCGAGCGCACGCGCAAGAAGTGGCTGCAGAAGGTCCGGCCATTCATGGACCAGCTTTTCCAGACCAATTCGGGGGCGATCGATCAGGACGCTGCGCTGATGGTGGCGGAGACGGAAGACGCCATTGCCGAGGCAAATTCGCAGCTTGTCGCCTATGGCTACTATACGCCGGTCATTATCATGTTCGACGACGACGAGGCGCGCCTTCGCGAAAAGACCGAAGGCGTGCGCCGGCTGATCCAGGCCGAAGGCTTTGCCGCTCGCATCGAAACGCTGAACGTCACCGAGGCGTTCCTTGGGAGTCTGCCCGGCAACTGGTACGCCAACATCCGCGAACCGCTGATCAATACCCGCAACCTTGCCGATCTGGTGCCGCTCAACTCGGTCTGGTCGGGCTCACCGGTTGCGCCGTGCCCGTTCTATCCCGACGGCTCGCCGCCGCTGATGCAGGTCGCAAGCGGATCATCGCCGTTCCGCCTGAACCTCCATTCCGGCGACGTGGGTCATACCCTGATCTTCGGTCCGACCGGATCGGGCAAGTCGACCCTTCTGGCGCTGATCGCGGCACAGTTTCGCCGTTACCGGCAAGCACAGCTCTTCGCTTTCGACAAGGGCAAGTCGATGTACCCGCTGACGGTGGCTGTTGGCGGCGATCACTACGATGTTGGAGCAGGGGAGGCGCTGACCTTCTGCCCGCTTTCCCAACTGGACGACGATGGCGACAAGGCCTGGGCGGCCGGATGGCTGGAAACCCTTGTCGAGCTGCAGGGTGTGAAAGTCACCCCCGATCATCGCAACGCGATCGCCAGACAGATCGCGCTCATGGCCGCCTCGACGCGCCGGTCGCTCTCCGATTTCGTGTCGGGTGTGCAGATGCGGGAGATCAAGGACGCGCTGCGTCATTACACAGTCGACGGTCCCATGGGGCATCTGCTCGATGCCGAGGAGGATGGCCTGACCCTCTCGGATTTCCAGACGTTCGAGATCGAGGAATTGATGAACCTCGGCGACCGCAATCTCGTGCCGGTCCTGCTCTACCTGTTCCGTCGCATCGAAAAGCGCCTGACCGGCGCCCCCAGCCTCATCATCCTCGATGAGGCCTGGCTGATGCTCGGCCATCCAGCGTTCCGCGAGAAGATCCGCGAATGGCTGAAGGTGCTGCGCAAGGCCAATTGCGCCGTCGTTCTGGCAACGCAGTCGATTTCTGACGCGGAAAAGTCCGGCATCATCGACGTGCTCAAGGAAAGCTGCCCGACCAAGATTTGCCTGCCCAATGGCGCGGCACGCGAAAGCGGCACACGCGAGTTCTATGAGCGTATTGGCTTCAATGAGCGGCAAATCGAGATCGTCGCAACCGCTCTTCCGAAGCGCGAATACTACGTCGCTTCGCCTGACGGGCGGCGTCTGTTCGACATGGCCCTCGGGCCAATCACCCTGTCTTTCGTCGGCGCGTCCGGAAAGGACGACATCAAGCGCATCGATGAGCTGCGCGTCCACCACGGCGACGAATGGCCCGTCCACTGGCTCAAGCAAAGAGGTATCGAAAATGCCGAAGCTCTTCTTGCCTAGTTCTCTCGCAAGCGTCCTGATCGCTGTCAGCCTTGCCGCGCCAGCCCAAGCCAGCGGGGCGCTCACCGGCGCGACCGAGTTTACGCAGATCCTCAACAATGGGGAACTGATCGCGCTCGGCGGACAGAACGCCGAGCAGATCGCAAATCAGGTGACGCAGATCTCCAACCAGGTGGAGCAGATCGCAAACCAGATTCGCATCTACGAGAACATGCTGCAGAACACCATGCAGCTTCCCGATCATGTGTGGGGGCAGGCTCAACAGGACCTCGCCAACCTGCAAGGCATCGTGCAGCAGGGGCAGGGCATGGCGTTCTCGATGGGCAACCTTGACGATGTGCTCAAGCAGCGCTTCCAGAGCTATACCGATTTCCAGAACGGTCTTCCGAACGGGCAGGATTTCTCGTCGAGCTATCAGTCCTGGTCGGACACCAACCGTGACACCATCGGTGGAACACTGGCGGCGGCTGGCCTCACGGCCGATCAGTTTGCGACCGAAGAATCCACCATGGCGCAACTGCGCTCCCAATCGGAGTCCGCCGATGGCCAGATGAAGGCGTTGCAGGTCGGGCATCAGATCGCGACGCAGCAGGTCGAGCAGATGCAGAAGCTTCGCGGCCTCGTCTCCCAGCAGATGACCATGATGGGCACCTGGTATCAGTCGGAGCAGGCTGAAAAGGATCTCGCTCAGGCTCGCCGCGACGCATTTTTCGGCTCTACCGCTCCGTCCACCTCCGGCGGCCAACAAATGCAGCCTCGGTGGTGACCCCATGGCAACGCTCAAACTCCCCGTCGTCGTCGCGATCGCGATCGTTGCCGCCCTTGCGGGCGGCGCGGCATCCTATGTGTTCATCCCGAACGCCGATCCGGAAATGAAGGCGCTCCTCGAGCGCCAGGTCGAACTTGCCGAGCAGGAAGCGGCGGCACGCGAGGAAGCCGCCGAGCGGGCAAAGGACTTTTTCAACGCAAATCCCGACGACTACCCCACGTCGGGAGGCCAGCAGATGGCGCCCCGCTGGGGCGACAACTGAGTCATGCGCGCTTCGATGCTTTTGAGATTGGCTGGGCTGATGATCGCCGGGCTTGCCATGGTCGATCCGGCCTTTGCGCAGGACGGTTCGATCCTGACCGATCTCGAAAACCAGGTCGCCAGCGCATCGCAGGGCTGGCAGGACACCGTCATCGATGCGGCAACCTCGCTGTTCTGGATACTGGCCGGCATAGAAGTGGGTATCGCGGCGATCTGGCTCGCGATCCAGGCGCCATCGCTCGACACATGGTTTGCAGAGCTTGTGCGGAGAATTCTCTTCATCGGCTTCTTCCTCTTTGTTCTGCAGCAGGGTCCGGCCTTGGCCAAGTCGGTTGTCGATAGCCTGTTCCAGATCGGCGCGGATGGCGGTTCGGCTTCGCCGGCCGACGTCTTCAATGCCGGCGTCAAAGTGGCATCCGAACTCTCGGAAAACGCCCGGTTCGGCCTTTGGGAGGACAATGCCCTCGCCATGGCCTCGGTCTTCGCGATGATCGTCGTTGTCATCAGCTTTGCCCTCGTAGCGGCGATCTTCGTGGCCGTGCTGGTCGAAATGTATGTCGGTCTGCTCGCCGGCATGATCATGCTTGGCCTTGGTGGCTCGTCCTTTACCAAGGATTTCGCAGTCCGCTACCTCGTTTACGCCTTCTCAGTCGGCATGAAGCTGATGGGCCTCGTGATGATCGCGCGCATCGGCTCCGAGGTGCTAATCGGCCTTTCGAACGATACGGCTTCCGACGATCAATTCCTCACTACCCTGACGATCGCGGGCATTTCGGTCGTCGTCTTCATGATCTCCATGTACGTGCCGAACATCATTCAGGGCGTCGTCCAGGGCGTTTCCGTCGGCAACGGCATGGAAGCCATCCGCAGCGGTGTCCAGGTTGCCGGGTTCGCGGCGGTCGGTGCTGGCATGGCGGCCGGCGGCGCCGGCGTCGTCAAAGGTGGGATGGCTGCCGCCTCGGCGGCATCGCAAGCCGGCGCATCGCGTGGCGCGGCTGCAATGGCCGGGTTGAAAGCCGCGGGTGGCGCGGTCGGCTCCGCGGCGACCGACAAGTTGATGGGCATCCCCGGCGCCAAGATGGGTTCGACCCTCGGCCTTGCCAACGACAAGCTGCGCCAAGGCACCAATCCGGGCACCAGTTCCAGAAGTTCAAACAAAAAGATGGACGCCGACTCGTGAGGTCGGCCGGCCGTATCAGGCGAGGCTAGATGGCGAAGCGAAAATACCCCGACAATCCGTATCTGGCCGCCCGCTATGAGTGGAACGAGCGCTACGGCAGCTACATGCGCGCGGCCTCGGCCTGGCGCACCGTCGGCCTGCTTTCGATGAGCATGGCGGTGATCGGGTTCGGCTATGCCCTCTATCAGTCGACACAAGTCAAGCTCGTTCCCTATGTGGTCGAGGTCGACAAGCTCGGCGCGGCTGTCCTGGCCGGCTTCCCCGCGCAGATCGAATATGCCGACGAGCGCGTTGTGCGCTCGATGCTCGGCGCCTGGGTGTCGAACTTCCGGTCGATCACCCCGGATGCGACCGTGCAGAAGGGATATATCGACCGCACCTACGCGATGCTGAAGCAGCAGGACCCGGCGACCGAGAAGGTCAACAACTGGTTCCGCAACAATTCGCCTTTCGATCGCGCCCGCACCATGACGGTCTCGATCGAGGTCAACAACGTCGTCGCCCTCTCGAACCAGAGCTACCAGGTCGACTGGAGCGAGATCGAGCGCGACCGCGCGGGCAAGGAACTACGCACCCGCCGCTTTCGCGGCATCGCCACCGTGACTCTTTCGCCGCCCCAGGACGAGGCGGTCATTCGTCTGAACCCGATCGGCCTCTACCTCGAGGATTTCGATTGGACAGCCCAGCTTTGAGAAACGCTCGCGGAGTAAGAGTAATGTTGAACCTCAAGAAAATGCACGCGGGCGTGTGTGCGGCAACCCTGTTGCTGGGCACGTTCGCCCTCAATGTCGCCGTTGCGGCCGATCAGCAGGGCCTCAGCGGCAACGAAGCGCGGGGAACCGGACTTTCCACTCAGTGGCAGGGCACGGCCGCGGTGATGACGCGGGGGCCGGACGGCAAGGTCATTTACCTCTACGGCCAAACGCAGCCGTCCGTCGTTTGCTCGCCCCTCCAGCTCTGCGAAATCGAGCTGCAGGCCGGAGAAGCCGTGCGTGACGTGCTGGTGGGCGACACGGTTCGCTGGAAGGTCGAGCCGGCAACCTCCGGCTCGGCCGAAGGCCAGAAAATCCACCTGATCGTCAAGCCTTCGGAACCCGGGCTCGAGACGTCCATGGTGGTGACGACATCGCGGCGCACCTACCACATCCGGCTCAGGTCGCATCATCGCGACTACATGGCCCGCGTTGCCTTCGAATATCCCGAGGACGTGCAGGCCAAGTTCGATGCCCTCAACGCGCGCGTCGAGGCGAGCATCATTCCCGGCGCCGGCGTCCCGGCCGAAAACCTGAGCTTCAATTTCACTATCAGCGGACAGGCCCGCTGGCGCCCGACCCGCGTCTACACCGATGGCGCCAAGACCTACATTCAGTTCCCCGGCCAGATGATGAGCGGCGATGCGCCGGTGCTGTTCGTCGTCTCGGGCGGCGAAAACCGTATCGTCAATTACCGGCTCAACGGCACGATGATGATCGTGGACTATGTGTTCGATCGCGCCGTGCTGCTTTCCGGCGTCGGCTCCCGCCAGCAGAAGATCACCATTTCGAGGAGGGGCTGATCATGCGCGCCATCCACCGACTTTCCCGTGTTCTGGCACTCGTTCTTCTCACCGGCGCAACAACCGGATGCACCACCACGGGGGGAGGATACTTCACGCCGACCGTCAGTGCCGATGCCGCCGATCTATCGCCGGCCGCGGCTGCGGCCGTCGCCGGCGACATGGTCTCCAAGCTCGCCGAGCATGTTGGCCCGGGCACCGGGACGATCGTCATCAAGCCCGACGATTCCGCATTCGGCCTCGCGCTCGAAGAGTCGCTGCGCGGCTGGGGCTATGCCGTTGCTTCGAACCAGGAGGCCTCCGGCGACACGATGATCCCGCTCGCCTATGTCATCGACACGTTCGAGGGCGCCGTCATGACCCGGATTTCGACGCCTTCGGTGGAGCTGACCCGCTCCTATGCGATGTCGGCGACCGGCGCGACACCGACAAGCCCGCTGTCTGTCATGCAGCGTACGACCTGAGGGGGGAGCCATGAGTTCGCTCGATCTCTCTCCCGGCGCCGAAGGCGGCGACGAGAAGCCCAAAATCCGGCGCTTGAACAAGCTGCCGGTCTTTCTCTTCATCGGCCTGGTCGTCCTTTTCTTCGGCGTTATCATTTGGGGCCTCTCGATCCGCGGCCTCAACCGGAGTGGGGGCCCGCTCGATACCTCGACCGGCGCGCCGGCGACCGATTTCGCCGACCAGCTCAAGCGCGGCGTTTCGGATGGCGTGATCGAGGAGCCGCGCCCCGCGCAGCAGATCCAGGTGGTGCAGCCGGTCGAACTGGCGGAAGACGAGCCGCAATCCACCAATCCTTTCCAGCGCCAGCCGACAACACCGCAACAGCAACAGGCGACGCCGGTCGAAAGTGAAGCCGACTGGCGAGAGCGGCTGCAAAGGGAACAGGACGAGCAGATGTTTCGCTTGCTGCATCAGCAGCGTATGGCCCGGCTCCAGGCCGACGATGCCGCCTATGACAGCCCAATCGCGATCGATATCGGTAACGTAGGGCAAGCCGCACAAACGGGAACGCCACAATCGACAACGGGGCAGGGGGCGCTTGGCGATCGCGCCGGCATGGCCGATCTCTATGCGGCTGCGCTGCGCGCTGGCGGCGCCGGGCAACAGGCCGATCCGAACAATCAGGCCGGAAAGGCAGACTTCTTCAATCAGAACATTGCCGATCTCGGCTACCTGCCGAACCGCGTCGTACCGCAGCAGTCGCCCTTTGAGCTCAAACGCGGCTCGGTGATCCCGGCAACGCTCGTGACCGGCATCAACTCCGACCTTCCCGGCCGTATCACCGCCCAGGTCAGCCAGAACGTCTATGACAGTGCGACCGGCCACCGGCTGTTGGTGCCACAAGGGGCCAAGCTCTTCGGCCGGTACGACTCCAATGTCTCGTTCGGGCAA
This sequence comes from Zhengella sedimenti, assembly GCF_046506625.1. Taxonomy (NCBI): domain Bacteria; kingdom Pseudomonadati; phylum Pseudomonadota; class Alphaproteobacteria; order Hyphomicrobiales; family Notoacmeibacteraceae; genus Zhengella; species Zhengella sedimenti. Next base: position 30,289 of record NZ_JBKFFP010000010.1, on the reverse strand, counting down.
AGTCGCGTGCTGGTGATCTGGACCGATCTCATTTTCCCGAATGGATCGACACTGCAGATCGGTGGCATGGCCGGCGTCGACGCGCAAGGCTATGGCGGCTTCCGCGACCAGGTCGACAACAAATACCTGCAGACCTTTGGCTCGGCGATCCTCATCGCATTGATCGGGACGGGCATCGACATGGCCGTGCCGGAAAGCTCGACCCTTGCGACGCAGGACACCGCCTCGGATGCGGCACGAAGGAATTTCGCGGAAAGCTTCGGGCGGGTAGCGGATCAAACCATTTCCCGGAATCTCAATGTCCAGCCGACCCTCACCATCCGCCCGGGCTATGGGTTCAACATAATTGTGGAGCAGGACATCATTTTCCCGGGAGCCTATCGCTGATGGCGAAGCTGTTTTCGCTCGCCCGCAATGCCGCCGCGGCTATCGCGGTTGGAGTGTTTCTGACCGGTTGCCTCGTGCTGGAAACCATCGACGCCACCATCGTGCTCGAGGGGTACGAGTACGACATGCGTGTCGAAACCCGCCTCGCTGATCCCCGTGTCGTTAAGGCGCTTGCCGACGGCCACGTGCTCACAGAACAGGAAGAGGACCGGATGCGGGCGGAAGAGCGCAAGGCGGCTCGAATGCCCGGCTTTGAGAGCTTCACCTACGCCGGGGAAGGGCGCTTCGATCTCATCGTCAATCTCACCGGTGAGTTGGATGCAAACGGGTCCGCAATCGGCGTCCCCAACACGCGGGCGAAGTCGCAAGCCGACAATTTCTTGAGCATTCGGCGCATGGACGACGCAACCATTGAAGTCAGTACCCCGGAGATCCCGGACCGGGCCCGCGCCGAGCTCGATCAGATCGCCATTGTGCCCAACGGAACGCTGAATGTGACCGTGTCCGGCACGGTCATTGAGACCAATGCCGACGAAACGCCCGGGCTCTTCGGTGGAGCGTATCGCTGGAACATCTCGTCATGGGATGACCGCGTGTTTCTCAAGTTCAACCCCGCTGTTGACTGACACGGGAGGAAAGTCCTTTCAACATCCCGATGCTCTAACATCCATGGAGAGCGTGCTTGGGCCCGCGAAGGCGGGCCGCTACCGTGACCGGTTAAAATTTCTGCGCACCGTCATCGCGAGCGAATATTTCAACGACGCGAGCGCATGGCTCGATGACCCCGCGTGCCGCGAAGGAGGATGAATGCCCCGCTACTATTTCCACATCTTTAGCGACGACGTGGAATATCCCGACCGAAAAGGTGAGCCCCACGATGACGACGCTCGAGCGATCGCCATGGCACGCCAGATCGTGTCAGAAATCGCCGAAGAACCGGAGCATCGCGAGATCGAGGTAAAAGTGGTTGGCCGAAATGGACGGGCGGTCGCAACGGTCGATATAAAGGGCCTAAAATAGCGACGCAGCAAGTTGTCAAAGTGCCTTTAGGCGTCGACCTATGAACCTTTCGCCGCCCGTTCCGGTCATAAATCTCGACGTCCACCGCGATTGCTTCGCCGAATAACCGTTCCTGACTTGGTTTCTCTGTCGCCGCCTGAAATTGCCTTCGTCGTCGCGGCGGACGATCCTCGAGTGATGCGACCATAGCAATTTCTGCTCACACCTTGCCCCCAAAAACACGCGGGTAGGCAGCATTCCACCGGACCATTGACTCCGAATGCAGCACTCACTATCTATCTCACGTGAACAACGTGAGGAACGTGATTCTATGAAGATCGACATGCTGGCCATTGGTGGCAGCGACGTCCTCGCCGGGGCGCTGAACGGCAGGTCGGCGCTGAACGAGCTTTTGAATACGTCGGCCGCCGAACCAGCAAACCCGGAGCCGGTCTTTCTCGATTTCACCGGCATCGAGGTCGCGACGGCTAGCTTTCTGCGCGAGAGCGTTCTTGCCTTCCGCGATATTGTCAGGGGGCGACGCTCGAAATTCTATCCGGTGGTCGCCAATGCCAATGATACAGTGCGTGAAGAGCTGCTGGAGTTGCTGATGCCCCGCGGAGATGTATTGATGTTGTGCGCGCTGGATGAGGCGGACGCAGTAACAATGGCCGCCCCGCTCGGTGAACTTGATCCGAAGCAAAGGCTCACTTTCGACCTTGTTCACGAGCACGGCGAGACTGACGCCGGCGCATTGATGCGCGAGTACGGCAAGAGCGAGGGGGTAAAACACACGACGGCTTGGAATAACCGGCTGGCTTCCCTCGCATCTCTTGGCCTCGTCATCGAAACGAGCCAGGGCCGCGCCAAGCGCTATCGGCCGCTGTTTGAAGGAGTGTAGAGACCATGGGGGCTGAATTCATCGAAAAGGCGGCGCCGAGCTTCAAGAAGGCGTGGGACCGCGCACGGGTAAAGCTCGCGACGGCCGACCTGTTCACACGCGTCCCCGATAGCGCCGCAAGGACGGCGGAAGCCGACATCATCGGCAACGCCAGGCTCAGCACCGGGGACCAGCTTACCGTCGAAAACAAGAACGGGACGCTGATCGCCCGACGAGGCATGAGCGATGTCGCGCGCTTCACCAATCCCGCGCCGGAACTCGTACTGGCCGTGGCCGCCTCCTGCGGCATAGCCAAGGGCACGGTGCTGGATGTTCATCCCATCGCAGGGGTCGCGGAGATCTCACTATGCTGACCCGTTCCGATCCCGCTAAAGTCAAGCCGCAGGCACCCCGCCATCGGCGCAATCCGCGTCGCGAGCGCCGCCTCTGGCACGATCCCGAAGTGGCGAGCGCAGCCCTCGGCTGCGCCACCTGCCCGGAGAAGGAGATTTGCGGCGGGCTGCGGCTGAACACGCCCTTCATGGACTGCCTGCAGTTCTGCTGCGGCAATCCGGAAGGTTGCGACCGCGTCTGCCGCAACCATCCTGACTTCGCCGATCGCTACCGTGAAATCGGCGGCTTCAACCTCTATAGCGTGCCACGCGCCCCTTTGCTCAATGCGGTTGGCCTGCCCCGCCTTGTCCCAGTCATCTATCACCCCACCGCGCGCAGCATGCCGCCCACTGCCGCGACCGTAGCGCTTCCGCTTTACCGTATGTTCGACCGGCGTACCGGCCTACCGCGCTTTGTGAGCCGCGACGCGCTCGGCGAGGCATTCGGCATTGGCCATCAGGCGTCGGTGATGCTGACCGGTACTGACATCGACCGCCCGCTCGAGCGCTGGTGGGGGCTCGGCGAAGCCGGCCGCCGGCCGATCATCCAAGCCCTCATCGCCGCCGGCGTCGGCATGGTGACGACGCCGAACTACAGCCTGTTCATCGACCGGCCGCGGTGGGACGACTTGCACGCGATGAAGCGCATCGCGATCGTCCATGAAGAGTTCTTGCGCGAGGGCCTGCCGGCCGCGCTCCATGTCAACGGGCGCACTGAAGCAGACTTTGCCCACTGGATCGCCTTCCTCGCCGCCCGGCCTGAGGTCACCCATATCGCCTATGAGTTCACCACGGGCACCGGCTGGTCCGGGCGGCGCGAGCAGCACGCGGCTTGGCTGGCAGGATTGGCCCGGGCCGTCGGCCGCCCGCTGCACATCATCGTACGCGGAGGCACCGACGTCCTGCCGGTGATTGCCCGCGCATTTTCGGGGATCACCGTTCTCGACACGTCAGTGTTCATGAAGACGATGATGCGCCAGCAGGCCTATCCCAAGGGCAACGCTGCCCTTGGCTGGCGAGGCGCGCCGACAGCACAGGGGGCCCATGTCGACCATCTGCTTGAAGCGAACTGGCAGGCGACCGACGCGTGGATTGGCGATCTGATCGCCTCCTCACGTTCGGCTGAATCGGCGCCGATGGCCGGATGACGGAAACCGAGCCCGCGATATTGGATTTCAGGATGCTCGACGGGCTGGCCTTCGCGGCCGCGCGGGGCCGCTTGAACGAGGCCGCCATTCCCGCGCTCACCGCGTCCGAGATCGGCCCGCTCTTCGAACTCTCGAACCTTGCCGACGACGGCTTACTTCCCGCACCGCACGTTGCCCTCTGGCTGACCACAAATCTTTTTGGTCCGATGCTGGACGCCATCAGGCACGGCACGCGAGAGTGGGTCTGCCCGCAAACGCGGCGCGCGGGCTTCCTAAGCACCGCCACGCCGCACGACATCAACGCATGGACGACCTTCGGTCTAGCCGCCCAGCAAGCTGCAACGGCGGAAGGATTTCCCAAGGCCATTGCCGCCCAGCTCACTGCCGCCATGGGCGAGCTTCACAGCAACATCTACGAGCATGCGCAAGAGCCGCAGAGCGGCATCGTCGCGTTCCGCGCCTCAAAGGGAAAATTTGAGTTCATATCATCCGATCGCGGCATCGGAGTTCTGAATAGCCTGCGCAGCAACGCGGCCTATGCTAGGCTCAATGATCACGGCGAAGCGCTGCGCTTGACGCTCACCGACGGCATCTCGCGGTACGAACACCAGGCGGAACGCGGCCACGGTTTTCGGCCGCTATTCATCGGCCTTGCCAACCTGAACGGCGCGCTGCGCTTCCGCTCCGGCGACCATGCCCTACTGATCGACGGCAAACAGCCCACACTTATGACGGCTCGCCCGGCACAGAAGCCCCAATTGAGAGGATTCTTTGTGTCGGTAAGTTGCGCGGTGAACGGCCATCCTCGACACGGCGCCTGATCATCACCAGGCATGCTGCTGGGAATTTCGGTGGAACACAGCGTGAAAACGGATTGGCAAGGCTGTCCCGAGCAATTCGACAATTGTTTTAGATAGGCCGTCACTCTAGACTGAGGTGATAGGTTCCTATCATAGCGCGGTGAACGGGATGACGGGTCGCATAAAGGCACGTACTAGCAAGCCCATCATCAAAGAGAAGCGACAAATGCTGCTTCATCTGGACAGCGACGTGATCAAGGATCTGAAAAAAGCTGCTGTTGATCGCGAATCGACGGCATCGGCGATCGCAAATGAAGCGATCGAGACTTGGCTCAAGAAGAACGAGCTTCGCGGAGGGTGACCGATCGGTCTAAGCCGGCGGTCAAATCGGGGTTGGGGTAGGCATGACAATTCCAAATGTATTTGAGCTTTGCAGGCCTCGCGAGGACGTGGAAAAGGGAACAATTGCTGACAGCGACTATGCGGCCAATCTCGCGAATGTCCTGACCGGTCGCGCCTCGCGCGACTACACCGACGCTCCAACGTTCTTCACGAACACTTATCCCACCGAGGGGCTGAAAGAGCTTCTTGTCAACGTCTGTGGCCGACTGTCTGGCCGCGGGGAAAGCGTGTCAGCTGTTTTCCGCCTCGATACCTCGTTCGGCGGCGGTAAGACGCACGGCCTGATTGCCCTTGTACACGCAGCAGCAGGGATGCAGGGTGTCTCGAATACCGCGGAATTCCTCGATCCAACCCTCGTGCCAACCCAGGCCGTCCGCGTTGCAGCCTTCGATGGCGAGAATGCCGATCCGGCGAACGGTCGGCCGATGGGCGAGGGAATCCGCGCCCACACGCCTTGGGGCGAGATCGCCTACCAGCTGGCTGGGAAGGCTGGATACGAGATCGTGCGCCGATCAGACGAGCAGCGAATTGCTCCGGGTGCCGACACCATAAAGGAACTATTCGGTTCCGATCCAGTGCTCGTCGTTCTCGATGAGCTGGGCGAGTACCTTCGGCGAGTTCAAGGCATGGGTGGGCGCGATCAACTGACCGCCTTCCTCAAGGCGCTGCTGACCGCGATCGAGAGCACCCCGCACGCGGCAATCGTGTATACCCTTGCGGTTCGATCCGACGGCAAGGGCGTGGACGCCTTCGCCGACGAGAACGAATTCCTCGCCAGCGCCATGTCGGAACTCGAAAGCGTCTCCGGCCGGAAGGCGACCAACCTCAATCCGACACGGGATGATGAAACCGCAAAGGTCATCCGACGCCGCTTGTTTGCGTCGATTGACGATTCCCGCGCGACGGAAGTGATCAACGGTTATCGCGAACTTTGGAGCATCCATCGCGACATTTTATCGGAAGAAGCCAGGCGCTCGACCACCAGCGCAGAATTCGCGCAGACCTATCCCTTTCACCCGGACGTTCTGGATACGCTCACCGGGAAAACGGCCACGCTCGGCGGCTTTCAACGCGTGCGTGGAATGCTGCGCATTCTGGCAAAGACCGTTGCGACCGTCTGGGCAAGCCGTCCTTCCGATGCGTCCGCGATCCACCTGCATCACGTCGATCTGGGATCGGATGTCATTCGCCGGGAATTCACGACGCGGCTGCAGCAAGGCGCCTTTGTGCCGGCGATTCTCAATGACATTGCTGGGCCGCCCGAGAAACTGGCTTTGGCCCAAGAGCTGGACGCGAAAAACTTCAAGGGCCTGCTGCCTTATGGCACCTACGTCGCCCGCACAATCTTCATCCACACCCTCGCGTTCAACAACGACCTTAAGGGCGTCGCAGCCGACCACTTGCGCTATTCGATCCTCAGCCCTGCAGCGGACCTTTCCTTCATCGACGATGCGAGGACGAAATTTCGCGCGGAATCCGCCTATCTCGATGATCGGCCGAACGCACCGCTGCGCTTCAACGCCGAAGCCAACCTAACGCAGGTCATCGGTCGGGAGGAGAAGAACATCGATCCCGGTGAGGCGCGCACCCAGCTTGTGGACAGGGCAAAGGCGATCTTCGGCGGCCAATCCTTCGACCTCGTGCCTTTCCCCGGCGGGCCATGGGATGTCCCGGACGACGTATCGGACGGCAAGCCGCGGCTTGTGCTGCTTTCTCACGACGCGCTGGAAATCGGCGCCGATCTTCGCGAGATGCCCGAGATCGTGGGACGCATGTTTGAGCGCAAGGGCGCCGACGGCAACGGCCTGCGGTCCCTGCGGAACAATCTGGTTTTTGTCGTCGCGGACGAAACCAAAGTGAACGAGATGAAGCGCGCGATCGTGCGCCGCCTGGCCCTTCAGGAGCTTAAGCGGCCCGAGCGCGTCAAGGAACTTGCCGAGCACCAGCAAGCTAAGGTCTTCGAACTCGAGAAGAAGTCCGAGACAGAGGCGGCTATAGCGATCCAGCAGTGCTATCGCCACATCCTCTACCCCTCGCGCAATGCGCTGAGCGGCACGGGCTCGGTGCAGCTAGCGCATTCGGTCATCGATATTCAGAATGCCTCCGAGCGCCCAGGATCAGGCCAGCTTCAGGTCGTTCGCCAGTTGCAAAGTCAGAACAAGGTTCGAGACGCTTCCGACTCGCCCGATTCCCCCTCCTACATCCGCGACCGCACACCCTTGAAGAAAGGGCAGATGACGACGCGCGATCTTCGCGACGAATTCCGCCGCGACCCCTCACTCTCGATCCTCCTGTCGGATGACGTGTTCCGCAAGGCGGTCCGAAAGGGCATCGAGGAAGGCGTCTATGTCTACAAGCGCGGCGATCTCCTGGCCGGGCAAGGCGATCCGATGCCGTCGATCAACATCGATGAAGAAACGACGATCTTCACGATGGACTTCGCCAAGACCAAGGGCGTGTGGCCTCGGCCGGCGCCCGCGTCGGCGGCCCAACCCGCATCGGCCGGAACTGGCGCTTCGATTTCGGGCGAGCCGCTCCCGCCGATCGGCGGAGCACCGGGCGAAGGCTCGGCGGTCGGCTTCGGCGAACGACCACAAGGTGGCCCGGATGGAGCTGCCGTCGCAAATGCCAAAGTGTTCACCGCCGAGGGCGTCTTGAAGGAAGCACTACGGAAGGTGATCGAACAAGCCAAGACCGCGAAGCTCGAAAAGGTAGATCGCGTGGTGATCCGCCTGTTCGAATATGGTGACGCCTTCAAGCTGATCCCGATCGCAAACACCGTCGCTGGAACAAAACGGTCGGTGAAGCTCACGGGCAGCTTCATCACAACGCAAGACAGCGAGATGCAGTTCGAATTCAGCGGCGTGGCGCAAGATGCGTCGACGATGAAGGACTACCTCGAACCTCAGTTCAGGGCGGCGAAGGAGACCGATCTGCAAACCAGTATTTCGTTTGATTTCGAAAACGGGCTCGCGCTGGATGGGGATGCCGCGGACAAATTCATCGAAAAGCTGACGCGCTTTGCGAGCGCGGCTGCGTATGTCGAAGCAACGGCGGAGGTGAAGTCATGAATGTGCCGCGCCGCAAGGACGAATTCATAATGGTGTCGAAAACCCAGCCCGTTTACGAACTGCGCGCCCGTCGCCATGGCCCTGGCGATACCGAGGTTGAAGTCTGGCAACTGCCATCGATTGTGACTCCACAGATCACCGCTCCGATCCGCCTTGCGGGCCTTCGCGGACGTAATCTCGAACTGGCTGAACACCGGGTACTCAAGCGCCTGAAGGAAAGCGGCATCCGCCTTGATCTCCTGCCGATCGAGGGCATGGGATCGGCTTTGTCGGAAGAAACCGCGCTGCGCCTCGCGCTGCTGTTCCGGACGCTCGCCCCAATGCGTAACCGCGACAACATGCGCCTCGTCGCCGAGGGCATCGAGGTAATGGGCAAGGAAGAAGCTGGCTATTGGCTCGGCATGTCGGTTCACCGCAAGAATCCGCGCCGCGTGCTGACTGCGCTCCGCATCCTGCTCACTGACCCAGCGAAATGATGGAAGATGAGCGTATGTCGGATGTGCGGCTGATTGAACGTTGGTTGCCGATCGCTGAAATAGGCATTGAGAGTCTTCGGGAACGCACGCCAATGACGCCGTTCCCTGCTCCCAACCGCTTGCACGTCTGGTGGGCGAGGCGCCCTTTGGTTGCGTCCCGGGCTGCCGTGTTGGCTTCGTTGTTGCCAGCCAATGCCGACCACGATGCCTTTCTCCATGTTCTGGGCATTCACGGTGATCCAATGGCGTCGCGCCGACGGATCGACCGGGCAAAGCGGATTGGCGAACGATTTGAAGGCGAGGCCTACACTTACAAGCGCGCTTTCTCATATTCACCTTCTCCATCGGAAATGGCTGCAATCCGAAGGCAGATTGGAAGCAACATATCTGTCCTCGATCCGACGGCGGGCGGCGGAAGTATTCCGTTCGAGAGCAGTCGGATGGGCTTTAAGTCGTATGCCAACGATCTCAACCCAGTAGCAGCTACGATTCTGAAGGCGACAGTAGAAACTCCGCAGCGTTTCGGCGTGAAACTTCTGGACGAGTTTGATGAAATCTCAAAGAAATTCGTCGCGCGACGCGAGGTCCTCCTTCGTTCGGCATACCCGCCTGAGCCGGAGAAGAACTGCGTTGCGACCAATTATATTTGGGCACGCACGATCTCCTGCCCGTACTGCGCGGGAACGATACCGCTCTCTCCGAACTGGCGCTTGAATGGGGCCGGCCTTGGGGTTCGATTGAAGCCCCATTTGGGCATTGGACCAGGGACCACTGGTCGCTTCTGCTCATTCGAGATCGTGACTAACATTTCAGAGCATTCGGCTGGAACCGTTTCCGATGGCGACGCCACTTGTCCCTTTCCAGATTGCGCCCGCGTTATCGATGGCGACGAGGTCAAGCGCCAGGCACAAGCCGAAGGAATGGGCGATCAACTGTTCACCGTCGTATTCAAGCGGCGCATCGAAACTAGGCTCAAGTCTGGGAAGCTTGGCAAGCCGAGATGGGAAAGGGGTTATCGAGCTCCTCGCACGGAAGACAGCATCGAGGCGGATATTGCCGCCCAAATAGATAGGAAGCTTCCAGAATGGGAGGCGCTTGATGTCATCCCAAGCGAAGCATTCCCTTCGGACACAAATGACGATCGACCACGTCAGTATGGTATGCCGCTTTGGCGGGATATGTTCTCGCCACGCCAGCTTCTTGGTCATGGACTGGCATCCGAGATTTTTCGTGACATGGTTGAGGAAGACAGACTCGCCGGTCGTCTGACTGATGTTCGCCGGGCCGCCTACATCTATCTCAGCTTCAGCCTCGATAAACTCCGCGACTACAACTCTCGAATGACACGGTGGCACGGCAATCGCGAAATCATGGTCAACACCTTTGATCGCCATGATTTTGCGTTCAAATGGTCGTATGCCGAAATGGTCATTACCACGGATAGTGTTGGTTATGATTGGGCTATCGAACAGACCGCGAAATGTATCAAGGAGCTTGTAGAGCTATCGACACCTACAGGGTCCAAAGATGGACCACTCTTTGGAGGAGAAAAGGTAGCGCCGGCCGAAGTTGTAATCTCGTCAAAGTCCGGCTCTTCTCTTGATCACATTGCCGACGGCTCAGTCGATGCTGTCGTGATGGACCCACCCTATGGCGCGAACGTTATGTATGCGGAGCTGTCCGACTTCTTCTATGTGTGGCTGAAGCGCACCGCGGGGCTAGTTGCGCCCGAGCTTTTCACAAGACGCCTTACCGACAAGCAATCCGAAGCAGTCGCCAACAAGGCCCATTTCAAAGGCCAGAAGGGCGCCGACGCGCTCGCGAACCGCGACTATCAGGAAAAGATGGCCGCGATCTTCGCGGAAAGCCGGCGAGTGCTGAAACCGAACGGCATCATGACCGTGATGTTCACGCACAAGGACACAAGTGCGTGGGATGCGTTGACGAAGGGATTGATCGAAGCGGGCTTCATTATCACCGCCTCCTGGCCGGTGAATACCGAGGCCGAAGGCTCTCTCCATATCAAGGACAAGGCCGCCGCCAACTCCACAATCTTCCTCGTCTGCCGCCCGCGCCCGGCAGATCAGGGCGACGAGACGACCTATTGGGAAGATGTCGAGCCGCTGGTGGCCAAGGCCGTCCGCACCCGGGTTGAAGAATTCCAGAAGGCCGGGATTACCGGCGTCGATCTCTATCTCGCGTCCTTCGGGCCCGCGCTGGAAGAATTCTCGCGCCATTGGCCGCTGAAGCGCGGGACACCGCGACCCGAACCGCTGGCGAAGAGACGCCGCAAGCAGGCCGAACTATTCGAGGAAGAGTTCGATCCCTACGCGGTGACGCCGGAAGACGCGCTCGATGCCGCACGTCGCGAGGTCAAGACGTGGCGGTTGAACCAGCTCACCCATACCAAGGGACGTGGCGATCTCGATGCGACCACCTCGTGGTTTGTGCTGGCCTGGGACGCGTTTAAGGCGCCGGTGTTTAGCTACGATGAAGGCCTGCGGCTCGCCCGTGCAGTGGGCGCCGATCTCGATGGCCAACTGATTGGCAAGGTCTGCGAAAAGAAGGGCTCGGATATCAAGCTCTGGGATAGCGCCACGCGCGCTGCCAAAAATGCACTCGGCCCCGCCGACGGATCGCGCGCCATGATCGACGCGATCCACCATGCCGCCCATCGTGGCAGGACGCGAACCCTAGAAGCGGCTTTCGATCTTCTCAAGGATGCGGGGATCGATGGCGATTCCCAATTTCTGGCCGCTCTCGAAGCCGTGCTGGAAGTTCTGCCACCCTCGCGTAACTTTGTCGGCTTCGATGTTGCCACCGGCGATGCAAAATCGGCGGCCGATGATTTCGACGCCCTTGAGAAGCTGCGTCGTCTCGCCTTCTCCGACAAGGTTGATGAGCCCCAACAGCTATCGCTCTTCACAGAGGAGGCTGCTTGACGCTTCTGCGCGACACCGCATGGCGCCTCAAATATACACCGGACGATGGTGACCTCGTCCGGCTATTCTATGTGCCTGCGTTGCGCTCGGCCACTCGATACGATCGCCTTACAGGCTATTTCTCGGCACGCGCCTTGGCGCTTGCTGCCCGGGGCGTCGAAGGGCTAATCGTCAATAATGGGCGGATGCGCCTGATCGTCGGCTGCACTCTCGGCGAAGAAGAGGTTGCGGCCATCGAGCGCGGCGAATCTCTCCGCGACGCCGTTGAACGGACGCTAATCAAGATGCCGATCTTGACGGCCGATCCGCGGACGATCGATGCCCTCGAACTTGTCGCCTGGATGGTGGCCAACAGCTTTCTCGATGTGAAGCTTGCCGTGCCCTGCGACCTCGACCGCCGGCCGATCCGCGACGACAGCATCTTTCACGAAAAGACCGGCATCATCGAGGACAAGACCGGCGATCGGATGGCCTTCAACGGTAGCATCAACGAAACCGAATTCGGTTGGACGCGGAACTGGGAAAGCTTCAACGCCTTCACGTCGTGGAATGACGGCCCGCGCGTTGACGAAGAAGAAGCAAGCTTCGCGAAGCTCTGGGCTGACCGCGCCCGCCGGGCGATCACGCTTGATGTGCCAACGGCGCTGCGCGAGCAACTGCTGACCTTCCTGCCCGACCCCGAAAAATTGCCTAAGCGCCTCGCTGAACACGACGACCAATCGACGGGACCATCGGCACCCAGACCGACTCAAGGACCGGCCCATGATGATGAGCCAATCACTATTGGGCCGGGGCCAAGTGTTTCGATCGATGAAGAACGCCAGGCCGTTTGGGAAAAGATCGCCAACGCTGCCGTTCAAGCCATCGGCGGCGATCGCGTGGGCGAAGCGACTTCCGCGGTCGTGCCTTGGCCGCATCAAATCCGCGCCTATCATCGCCTCTATGACAACTGGCCGCCGAAGCTTCTGATTGCCGATGAAGTTGGTCTCGGGAAGACGGTTCAGGCCGGGCTGCTGCTTCGCCAAGCTTGGTTGGCGGGCAGGATCAAGCGCGCGCTGGTCCTCGCGCCCAAGAACGTCTGCAAGCAATGGCAGATCGAACTACGCGAAAAGTTCAACCTGAATTGGCCGATCTACGATGGCCAGAAATTGACGTGGTATCGGTCGCCGGCGCGGGATCATGATTTCGAAAAGCCGGTGTCTCGCGAGGCGTGGCATCGTGAGCCATTCGTGATCATGTCGAGCCATCTCGCGAGGCGCCAGGATCGACAACGCGAAATTCTGGAAGCGGCCGATCCGTGGGATCTCGTTGTCCTTGATGAAGCGCATCACGCCCGAACGAAGGGCGCTGGAACGCCGCAAGCCAAAGGCCCGAACCGGCTTCTCCAATTGATGCGGTCGTTGCGGCGTCGAACGGACGGGCTAATCCTCCTTACCGCAACACCCTTGCAGGTCCACGCCACGGAACTCTGGGATTTGCTCGACCTGTTAGGCCTGCCGCCTGAATGGACACCGGATGCCTTCGTCCGCTTCTTCTCAGAAGTCGCGAAGGAACCTGTAACCAACGAAAGCCTCGATTGGCTTTCGGCGCTCTTCCGGGCGAACGAGGCCCATTTTGGAGAAGTCTCGCGGGCGGATGCGGAACGGCAGACCCGGCTGAGCGGACTGAAGACCCGGAAAGTCCTCCAAGCGCTGCGCGATCTGGTTTCGATACCGCGCCGGCAGCTTTCGCCGGAAGAACGCCGCACGGCGATTGCGATCATCAAGCGATCGACACCGGTCGGCGCGCTCGTTTCGCGCCACACACGCGAATTGCTGCGCAAATACTTCAAGGCCGGCAAGATGTCGGCTGCCATCGCAACGCGGCAAGTCGAAGACCGCTTCATTCCGCTGTCGGTAGAGGAAGGCGACCTCTACCAGCAGGTCGAAACCTACATTTCCGAGACATACAATGCCGCGGCGCCTGATGCCCGCAACGCCGTGGGATTCGTGATGACGATCTATCGCCGGCGCCTTGCGTCAAGTTTCCATGCCCTTCGGCAGACGATGGAGAAGCGAAAAGGTGGTGTAGGAGGGTTTCTCACCGCAGCCGATGAAGCCAGGATCGATGAGGACGTCGCCGACCAAGTCGAGGCCGGCGAAGAAATAGATATCGAAACTGTGTCAGAGGACGAGCGACGCGCCCTCGCGTTCGAAGAGATCGCGACCATCGAAACTATCGTGGCTGATATCACACTGCTGCCGACCGACACTAAGGCCATCGAGCTTTCGAAGGTTCTGGCCGAGCTCAAGGGCAGCGGCTATCCGCAGGTGATGGTGTTCACCCAGTTCACGGACACGATGGATTATCTTCGGGACCTGCTTGTCGGCGCCGGAAACTCGGTGATGTGCTTTTCCGGTCGCGGCGGTGAAGTGCGCAACACCGATGGCACTTGGAGGTTGATCACGCGCGACGATGTCAAACGGCGCTTCAAGGAAGGCCGTTCCGAAGTCCTGGTGTGCACCGACGCAGCTGCCGAAGGTCTGAATTTCCAGTTCTGTGGTGCTTTGGTGAATTACGATATGCCTTGGAATCCGATGCGCGTTGAACAGCGGATCGGGCGCATTGATCGCCTCGGTCAGCGGTTTTCTGATATTCGGATCATCAACCTGCACTACGAAGATACGGTCGAGGCCGACGTCTATCGCGCGCTGCGCAGTCGCATTTCGATCTTCGAAAAGGTTGTAGGCGGGCTTCAACCAATCCTCACGCGCTTGCCACGGCTCATCGAAGAATCGGTCTTGTCCACCTCGAACGCCCCTGACGCCAAGCGCAATGATGCTCTTCAGGCGCTCGAAAATGCGATATCTGCAGGGGACGATTCTGCCCTCAACCTCGATGAGTTCGCGGATGAAGACCTCGAGGTGCCGGTCCGTCTTGATCCGGCCATAACGCTTTCCAATCTCCGTGCCGTTTTGGACAGGCCGATATTGCTGCCGCTCGGGACAGAAGCTGTTCATCTCGACGAGAAGGATTACCGCCTCGTCGATGGATTTTTACCGCATGCGGTGCGTATCACCGTAGACCGCGAATTCTACGAGATGCACGCCGATAGCGTGGAGTTCTGGACCCCTGGCAGTCCAACATTTCCGGATTTGGATATCTATCGGCGCTGACTCACCTAAATGCGGTCATCTACGGATGGTCCTACATTAGCGGCGCATCTTGACTGACTGCGAAATCCGCGAGAGCTCGGCTGGCTACCCGCCAGCATCGCCTAAACACCACGGCTCGCGCCGGCCGCTCCAGATTCTGGCGAGGCCTTCACTGACGAGAATGTCGCCGACGTCCCTGCCGTTGACGCTCACGCTCGCAAGCGTGCGGCCATAGCGGTCCGTGCCTTGGCGCAGGACCTCGACGCGCTGACCCTGCAACAACTCCGCCAGTCGATGTTTTGAACGCTGCGCCAGATCGCTTTCATAGGCACACTGCCCCTCAATCTCCGGCGCATCGATGTTGAAGATGCGGATCGCCTCGGACTCCTGCGTCATCCCGAGCCGCAGGGAGTCCCCGTCCCAGACACGGATTTCGGCCGGTTCGCACGACAGTACGCAAAGCATGATGGTGACGACGACGTGGATACTCATTGCTCTTTATTGTTGCTGCTAATTCCGGAGAGATCGATGCGGATACCGGCCTTGTTCGGATCTTCCTCCGAAAAAGGCGGCTCCGATGGGCCGGTGCTCTCTGCCGCAACCCGAGCGCCCTGCTCCGCTGGCTGCGGCTCGGCAAGCTCGGTTTCGCCGGGGTCGGACTCATAGAACACCTGCTTTCCGTCGAACCACCCGGTCTTGTAGGCGAATATCGCCTCCTCAAGGACCTCCTGGGCGGGTGCTCCATACCATTTGGCGACGATGCGATAGACCTTGGCAAAGAGCGCGGTGCCCATGCCAATGTTCTTGCAGGAATCGAGTAGGTCCGGGCTGAGCTCGGAGATGTCCTGAATGCCGAGGCCGGCCGGGTACTGAGTCACTCCTACCCTGACAATCGACTGACCCAAATTCTGCTGGATGAGTTGCATCGCCTCGTACTCGGTCGATGGTTTCGGTACAAGGATGATGCGCTCCCCTGCCCTAACGGTGACGGTCAGATGGTCGGCACCGCCGGCCTCCTCGATGAATTTTTGCACGATCTCGACCTTGAGGCTGGGATCGGCACATTGCTGGATCAGTTCGGCATCGATCATGGTTCCCTATCCTATTCGTTGAACGCCATCACCAGCGGCAGGCCGAACAGCGAAGCCCACGCCTGCGCGCTCGACCGCTGGATGGCGACGATATTGGTGTCGCCGGTCCACCAGGCGTTGCCGGTTGCGACAAGCGCGTCCGGCGCGAAAAGCATCGACTGGATGACGGGCCAGATGATGAGCTGTTCGTAGCAGATCAGCGGCGCAACCCTCAGCCCGGCGAACTCGAAGACCGGATTGGCGAACAACCGCGCGTGCGCCCCGCCGGTCGTCCAGGGTTGCCACATGGAGACCGGGACCGGCATGCGCTCGCGGTAAAGGATATCCGCGCCCTTCCCCGAAACCCCGATCATCACATTGTCGTAGCCGACGGGATCGACGATCGCCGCACCGCCATTGACCAGGATGTCGAGGCTGGAAAGCTCGCGGGTCCAAAGCCGCTCTGTGGTGGCGCTCCACAAGCCCATGGCGCTTTCCGGCAGGATCACGACACGCGCGCCGTCGCTGGCGGCGGCCTCGACCAGCTGTATCGTCGAGACCTGCTGACGGTAGTCGGCATACTGGCCCGAAGCTTCGAACCTGAACCTGGTGTCGATGCCCCGCCAGCCTTCCGGCTCGGCCGGAAGCGTCCAATTAAAGGCGGACCAGGCGAAGGCGAGGGCTGCAACGCCGGCCGCAATCGGCCATAGGCGGGTCGTCATCGTGATCAACAGGGCGGCGGTTGCGGCAAGGCCGAACCAGGCCCAGCCCGGGAAGAGAATTCCAGCTGCGGTGATCGGATGTGCCCAACCGACGGTCCCGAACGGCGGCACGCTCATAAGGACGGCCGCTATCGCGTAGCGAAGTGGCTGGCGCCAGCCGCCACGCGACGTCCAGAGTGCAGTGTGGACGGCAACGAACATGAGCGAGGCGGCAAGCCAGAGGCCAAGGCCGATGGTGAGCTGCGCCCCGAAAAAGATCGAAGCGCCCTCCGGCAGGCCGCGCGATGCGCCGAGAAAATGCGCCAGCGCGACCAGGGCCGCGACCGTGCGCGACGGAGCGAGGGCCCAAAGCGCAGGGAAGGCTATGCCGAGGGCGAAGGTGAGCGGATGCCCACTCCACCCTATCGCTCCGGTGGCAGCGCCGCCGGCGGCGAATAGAATGGCCTGCAGAAGGCTACGGCGTGAAGGTGAGGATTTCCCGTGCGAGGCCGAGGATGCCGTCGGCAGGAAGCGGCCCAAAATATCTTGAATCATAGGAACCACCGAAATCGGAATGAAGAAACACTTCGCCCTTGGGCACGATGCCGCCCATCCAGGGCTTCATCGGCCGCCCCTCGGTGTCCTGTGCGTGAACGGTCGAAGCTGCCAAGGGCACATCATCTATGATGACCTGGCCCTCGACGCGGATGGACTGTCCGGCCAATGCGACCACGGTCTTGATGAGCGGCGCTGTTCCGGCCGGGCAACGACCTCTGGGCAGATAAAAGCGCTCGCGGGCGAGATCGACGGCAGGACCGGAAGGCGGGCAGATGAACACTCTGTCGCCGACCGCAACCGGGCGGTCCAGCGTTTCTATCTGCCAAAGGCCAAGCGGATAGGAGGGCGTGAAGTTCACGCGATAGCCGCCCCATGCAAAGGCTGCCGCCATCGAACCGAGAAGCACGGCGCCGGCGCCGATGATCGCAAGCGCCCTGCAATGTCTCGTCATCGGCTCATGCCCTGATCGCGGACCTGGCTCTGAGCCCGCGTCTCCTTCTGCGCCCGCTCATAGGCCGCAACGCGCTGGGCGGCACTGAAGCTCGGCCAGGCTGCCACCAGTTTCGAGCGGTCGCCCTCGGCGACTTGTGCCGCGGCTGCATCATAGGCCGGCCCTTTGGCCTCTTTCGAGCCAAGGAATGCCCGTTCCCCAAACCGCTGGTCGAGCGCCTTGTTGAGCTGGTCGATCTCTGCTTTCGCCATTTTGTCAGCAAGGGCAAAACCGAGCGCGGCCGAAAGGTCGTTGCGATCGATCGCATCGCGGATGCGGTCAAGCACGCCCTGCGCCGATCCGGACAATGCAGGAATGTCGACCCGGCTGCGATCGCGCTCGCGTGACAATTCGACGGTGCGAAGATCTCCGATCTCGGCGCGCAGCCGCACATATCGGGCAATATTGTCCTTGAGTGCCGGAACGTTGTTCAAGGCCCGCTGCCGCTCGGCCTTCGCGTCCGATGAGGCAAACATGCCGGTCTTGCCGCGCATCGCGCCGAAGGCTTCCGGATCGCGACCGAGCTGGTCGACGATGCGGCTTTGCGCTGCCTGCCTTTCCGCTACATTGGCGCTCATGATTGTGGAAAGGTTCATCGCATCGATCGCGCCATCGGGCTTCTCATAGACTTGAGTGACGCGGTCTCGAAGCTGGGTCCAGGCATGGGTGAGTGTGGCGTCTGATTGCAATTTGGCCTCCACGAGCTGCGGGATGGATTGCGCCCAGGTCGCGAGGCCGCGAACCCAGGGCTGGGAAACGGGAGAGGCAGTCGCGGCAGCCGCTGCCTGACGATCGGCGGCACGGCCGAACCGCCCGATGAAGCTTGCGAGCCTGGCGGCGGCCGTCTCGAGCCGATCGCGCTGCTCCCTGATCCAACGGAGCTGGTTTTCGACAAGGGCTTTCGCCACGCGCGCGCCGTGGAGGCCGCGGCTGTTGGCGTAGGAAAGCGCCTGCTCGTAGAGCTTCGATCCGGTGAAATCGAGCGTCGTGTCCTTGGCCCCGCGCTTCGACAGGTTCTGAATGAGCCCGCCCGCCTTCTCGAACGAGCGTCGTCCGAAATAGAGTTTTGCGTCATGCCGGTGCCGGGTCATCGCCACATAGGTCAGATGCCTGTCGAGCGAGAGGGTCGCCAGCACCTTCACCCGATCGATGGTGGCGCCTTGGGACTTATGGATGGTGGTCGCATAGCCATGATCCACATTGCGATAGAACCGCTGGTCGATCTCGACGCGCCGTCTGTCGTCTCCGATCTCGGTCACGATACGGCCCGTCTCGGCCTCGACAATGCGGCCGATCATGCCGTTCTTGACGCCAAGCGAACCCTCGTTCTTCAGGAACACGATCTGGTCGCCGACCGCGAAGTTCCGCATGCCGTCTTCCGTGCGGAAGGCATGGCCGTCTTCGATCAATCCGCGCTCGAGGAGCGCGCCACGCGCCAGCTCGTTCAGTGTCCGCACATCGTGGCGAAGATGCGCAAGGATCAGGCTCGACCGGTTCGGGTCGTAGTCGGCAATCCAGTCGCGAATGAGCGCGCTGACCGCCTGGTCCTTCAACTCCATTCCGACCAGGCGTCCCTTCCCCTTATAGGCGGAGATCGCCGCCCCGATCTTGCCTCGGGCAAGATCCATCGAGGCATCGCGCATCCACTGCTCACGCTGGCGGTAGATCGTGCCGAGCTCGGCATAACCGACGCGATCGGCAAGCGAGCGGAACGCAGCGCCCGCCTCGATCGGCTGTAATTGGTCGGCATCGCCGACAAGAACGAGCTTGGCGCCTGCATGGGCAACAGCAGAAACGAAGTCGGCCATCTGGCGCGACGACACCATGCCCGCCTCGTCCATGACGAACACGCATCTGTTGTCCAGGTGAAGGCGGCCCCCCTCCCATTGGAGCTGCCAGGACGCGAGCGTTCGCGACGCAATGCCCGCCTCCTTCTCCAGCCCCTCGGCGGCCTTGCCCGCGAGCGCACCGCCGACAACACGATAGCCGGAAGCCTCCCATGCTTCGCGCGCGGCCTTCATCATCGTCGTCTTGCCGGCGCCGGCGCGGCCGACGATGATGGCGAGGCGCTCGTTACCAGTGATGCGTTCCAGGCCGAAGCTCTGCTCGTCGGAAATCTGCGCATGGCCGGCAACGACTTCGGCGCGCGCGCTGATTGAGACGCCGAACCGGCCGTTCGTCGCAAGATGCTCGGCCTGGTTCCCCATCTCGGCCTCAATGCGGATCATGTCGCGCGTCGCAAAACGCTCCGGCAATCGCTCGCCGGTCTCGGGATCGACGCCCTCGACTTCAATCCTCACGGCCTCCGGACTTCCCATGACGCGCGCCAGCAAGTTGGCGAACTGGCCGGGATCATCGACATAGCGGTGCAGATATTTGGCGACATCGCGCTCGTCGAAGACGCTCTTCTCGCGCGCGATCGCCTCCAGCACGATCTCCGGCCGGCGCTCTATCCGGCGCGCATTCTCGCGCCGCGTTTCCTCGTGCAATGCGAGCCGTTCAAGCCTGGCCGCGCGCCCTTCAGCCTCCGCTTGCCGCTGAATGTTTTTGCTGGCAACACCGATATGCGAAGTCGGTTCAAGGTCGATGCCACGCTCGGCATAGGAGCGGCCATCGACGCGAATGTCATGGCCGTTCAATTCCAGATGCTTGTTCTGCGCGGCGTACCAGGCCTCGCGCATAGCGAGGAAGTCCGCCTTGTCACCGGCCCAGAGCTTGTAAACGATCTGGCCGGATTTCGACCTGACCGGCCGTCCGTCCTCTGCGATGACAAGCACCTTCTTGCCGCCGAAACCGTCTTCCGTCAGCGGGCGCAATGTCGTCATCAGATGCACATGCGGATTGCCCGGCGCGTCATGGTAAACCCAGTCCGCAACCAGCCCTCGCGTGCTCACATGTTCCGCGACGAACTCGCACATCATTGCGATATTCTGCTCGGCGGTCAGCTCGCGCGGCAGCGCCAGTATGAACTCCTTGGCGAGCTGAGCGTCCTTGCGGGTCTCGAACGCCTCCACCTTATTCCAGAAGGCTTCGGACGCGCCGGCAACCGAGCGATCGGCAATAAGCGCCCTTGCCCAGTCCGGCGCATCGCCCGGCAACACAAACTCTTCATGGACCATTCCGGGCTTGCGCGAGAAGTCTGCCACCCTGCCCTCGCGCTCGTTCTCCATGCGGGCGCAATGGCGATACGCAGCCGCCGCAACAGCACTGCGGCCTTCGCCGCGGCTGATCAATTGGGGTGTGAAGTGCGTGATCGCCACAGGGCAGGTGCTCTCTCGATCCGAACGCGAATGCTGTTCGGTCGAGCGCGGCCCATCCAGGGCCGGACGCGGGAACGTTGCTAGCAACGTATTACTGCGCCCTTGGACCGTTCTTCCGAACGGCGGGATTCTTCCCGCAATGCATAGGCTTCGCCTACCTGTGGTTTTTCGCAGGGTGCGCTGCGCGCACGTCAAATGCGATTCTCCGCATCGCAATGACCATCTACGAAACCGGAGAACCCCGCCGATGAGACGACCCTCTTCCCGTATCCGCGAGGAAATCGAACGCCTACAGGAGCAGCTGAAGCTTGCCGAAACCAAGGAGGCCGAACGCATCGGCCGGCTCGCGCTGAAGGCCGGATTAGGCGAAGTGAACGCATCCGACACAGAGCTGGTCACAGGCTTCGAAGAGATGGCAAAGCGATTTCAAGCGGGGACGAAACAGAAGACCTCCGGGCCGGCTGCTCGCTCTCAAACGGGCGCTCCTGATGCATGAGCGCCGCTACCGGGCGTCACAAACGGAAGCCCGGAAGAAGGATGCGCGCGAGAAGATCCAGCTCGGCGGTCTCGTCGTGAAGGCGGGACTTCGCAGTGCGGATCGCGCCGTCATTCTCGGCGCCCTCATCGATGCGGCTGCGCGGCTCAGCGACGCAACCGAGCGCGCTCGATTGGCCGCAATCGGAAAGGCGATATTCGATAATGACAGCGAAGAAACTGATGCTGCTGACCGCACCGGCGATGATGATGTTGGGAGCCGTTCTGGGGCTCCAGGGGATTGAGTCCTGGCTCGCCGCTTTCGGCACTTCGCCGGAAAGCTACCAGACCCTCGGGCGCGGCGGCCTTGTCGTCCCCTACGCCGCCGCGGCCGCGATCGGCGTCATTTTCCTCTTTGCCGCCAAGGGCTCACTTGCCATTCAGTCGGCCGGCCTCGGCGTCCTGATCGGCGGGGTTGCCGCCGCCGCGTTCGCCGCCATTTCGGAGACGCTACGCCTGTCCGATTTCGCCAGCCAGGTGCCGCAAGGAACGCTGTTTTCCTTACTTGACCTTTACACTATCGGCGGCGCGGCGACGGCCTTCGTCGCCGGCATGTTCGGATTGCGGGTTGCGCTGCGCGGCAATGCCGTCTTTGGCGCGACGGGTCCGAAACGGCTCTCCGGCCGTCGCGCCATCCATGGCGATAGCCATTGGATGGACAGCGCCACAATCGCAGGACTCTTTCCCGAAAGCGGTGGCATCGTCATCGGTGAGCGCTATCGCGTCGACGAGGATTCCGTCGCCGGCGTCAACTTCGATCCGCGCCGCAAGGAGACGTGGGGCAAGGGCGGAAAATCACCGCTCGTCTGCTTCGACTGCGGATTTGGCTCGACGCACGGCATCGTCTTTGCTGGTTCCGGCGGTTACAAGACCACCTCCGTGGTCGTGCCGACGGCGCTCAAGTTCAAGGGCTCGATGATCATCCTCGATCCCTCGACCGAGATTGCGCCGATGGTCGCCGCCCATCGCGAAGCGCATGGTCAGGACGTGCTCATTCTCGATCCGAAACGACCCGACATCGGGTTCAACGTGCTCGACTGGATCGGCCGCTTCGGCAATGCGCCGGAGGAAGACATTGCCTCCGTGGCGGCGTGGCTGATGTCGGAAAAACCACGCGTCACCTCCGGCGCCGACGATTTCTTCCGCGTCTCGGCCGAACAGCTCATCACCGGCGTCATCGCCGACGTGATGCTGTCCGATCCGGACGATACCAAGCGCGAACGATCGCTGCGCATCGTCCGCGCGCGACTGGCCGAGCCGGAAGAAACGCTCAAGGAAAAGCTCGCCGATCTTTATCAAAGCTCGACCTCCCGGTTCGTCAAAGAGGTCATCGCCCCCTTCATCAACATGACGCCGCAAACCTTCTCCGGCGTCTATGCGACCGCCGCCAAGGAGACGCACTGGCTCTCCTACGACAGCTACGCGGCCATCGTGTCGGGCAACACTTTCAGGACGGACGACATCGCCAATGGGCGCACGACGGTGTTCATCAATGTCGATCTGTCTACCTTGGAAAATCACCCCGGTATGGCTCGCGTCGTCATCGGAGCGTTCCTCAAGGCGATCTACAATCGCAATGGCGATCTCGAAGAGCGCGCCCTGTTCCTGCTCGATGAGGCCGCCCGCCTCGGCTACATGCGCATCGTCGAAACCGCCCGCGACGCCGGCCGCAAATATGGCATCACACTCCTGATGCTGTTCCAGTCGCTCGGGCAGATGCGGGAGGCCTTTGGTGGGCGCGACGCGACCAGCAAATGGTTCGAGTCCGCTTCCTGGGTGTCGTTCTCGGCGATCAATGATCCGGAAACGGCGAAGTACATTTCCGAGCGCTGCGGGATGACCACGGTAGAGGTGAACCACGTCAGCCGCACCTCGCGCGACATGGGTTCGTCCCGCACCCGCTCCCAACAGCTCTCGCAACGCCCGCTGATCCTGCCGCATGAAGTCACCCAGATGCGCGCCGATGAGCAGATCATCCTCACCGGCGGTAATCCGCCGCTACGTTGCGGTCGCGCCATCTACTTCCGCCGTCCGGAAATGGCGGCGCTCGTCGGCAAGAGCAATTTCCAACCGAAGACGGGAGCAGCTGGATCCTGAAACGGCAGCCGTCCCGCCCCCGTTTACCACAAGCTCGGGGGCTTCTCTTCGGCGCAATGTGGGAAGCGCGTTCAGCCCCCTCGCCTGCTCCGCTTCGCTTCGCCCCGCCTTGGGCGGGGTGGAAAACAGGGACGGCACGGGACTCTGTGCCTTGGCCGCATGACGGGCGGCTGTTCACGCAACTATTCTCGCTGACGAAGGGGGATCATCATTCAAGCATCACGACAAAAACCGACGTGGCTGGGTCCCGGCAAGGACTCGGATTTCGGCATTCGGACAGTTGCTGACCTTTGTCGAACGGCCAGCAACGTGACCCATGATCCAATGCCACTCATCCGGGGGCTCGAAACCAGGCGTTGGGCACAAGTGGCGCTCCTGCCCAGGCTAAAACCCACTGTGGCGCCTTCAAATGCGGGCGACAACTACCACCGCCGATTTCCTTTGCAATTCTATCTGTCGTTTGCTATCGCTAGATATCAGATTGTGAGGATGTATGACGGATACTGACGGTTGGCTCTCTCTTGAAGAGACCGCGATCTACTTAGGAATGGGCAAGACCGCGCTGTATGCGATGGCGCGCGAGAACCGCATCCCGGCGCGGAAGATCGGCAAGAAATGGATCTTCGAAAAGAGCGGGCTCGACCAGTGGGTACGCACCGCCCGCCCCCTGCAGTCGTTCTTCCTGGACGCTGAATTCGTCATCGACGGGAACGACCACCTCCGCGACCCACAGCGCGAAGGCTATCTGCGCACTTATGAATTCTTCCGGGCGGGAAAGAATAAGGCGATCCTCCAGGTTCCGGTCGGATGCGGCAAGACCGGCCTGGCTTCTCTCCTGCCGTTTGGACTCTCCGAGGGCAGGGTCATTGTTATCGCGCCCAACCTCACCATCAAGGACGGGCTTTACGAAGCGATGGACATCACAAACCGGCAGAAATGCTTCTGGCGGAAAGCGGGTGTGCTCAGCGCTGACCAGATGTTGTCTGGTCCGTTGGCATGTACGCTGGATAGCGGCAACATCTCGATAGCAACAAAGTCCCATATCGTCATCACGAACGTCCATCAGCTCGCGACCAACGTCGATAAGTGGCTGACCCAGTTTCCCGATGACTTTTTCGACATGATCATAGTTGATGAGGCGCACCACAGCGCGGCCGCTAGCTGGCAGAAAGTCATCGAGCGTTTTCCAAACGCCAAGGTCATCCTGCTTACGGCGACCCCATTCCGGGGCGATCGCCAGGAACTCGATGGCGAATTGGTGTTCCGGTATCCATTCCGCAACGCCACCCTGAAAGGCTATATCAAGCGCCTCAAGGCAAGTTACGTCGCTCCGTCGACCATTGAGCTCGGATTTTCCGACGCCGGCGGGCGAACGTACACCTTGGACGAGGTGCTGAAGCTCAAGGAGGAAGAATGGTTCAGCCGCGGCGTGGCGCTTGCTAGGCTGTGCAACAAGCACATCGTCGATAGCAGTTTGCAGAAGCTC
Organism: Zhengella sedimenti; assembly: GCF_046506625.1. Taxonomy (NCBI): domain Bacteria; kingdom Pseudomonadati; phylum Pseudomonadota; class Alphaproteobacteria; order Hyphomicrobiales; family Notoacmeibacteraceae; genus Zhengella; species Zhengella sedimenti. The sequence continues at coordinate 5,462 of NZ_JBKFFP010000010.1, read as the reverse complement.
GATGAGCTTAGACAAAGCGGGACGCAGCACCAGCTCATCGCAGTCGCGTGCTCCATCAATCATGCGCGGGAAATCCGTTCGCTGTATCAGGAGCGCGGCTTCAACGCCGACGTTATCCATAGCAAGCAGACGGAGGATGAGCAGGCGGCCATTCTTGCGGCACTGCGCAACGGCTCACTCGATTGTATCATCCAGGTGCAGATGCTTGGCGAGGGGTTCGACCATCCCAAATTGAGCGTTGCAGCGATCTTCCGCCCGTTCCGGTCATTGGCGCCCTACATCCAGTTTGTCGGGCGCATAATGCGGGTCGTTGTGCAGAACGATCCGGGTCATCCAGACAATGTCGGCCATATCGTCACCCATCTGGGCATGAACCTCGACGCACGCCTGAAGGAATTCAAGGAGTTCGAGAACGACGACCAGGCGTTCTGGGACAAGGTCATTGGCGGCGACGAACCGGAGGTACCGCAAGGGGTGCTCGACGGTAGCGCGCGGCTTCGTGCGGGCGACCAGGTCGTCGTCCACGGTGAGGTCGTCGATTCCTTGTGGGAAGAAGATTTCACGTCGGTCGAGGACACGCAGATCGTCGCGGACCTACGGGAACGTTTGAAGCTCCTCGGCCTCGACGACAGCAAGGCTGAGGAAATGGTTCGGCTCGCGCAGCAGTCTCCAATGCGAAAGAGGTCGGCCACGGCACCTTTCATGGTCCAGCCACAGCGTGAGTGGGAAGAGGCCAGGAAGCGCATGCAGGAGCAGGCTAAACGCCTCGCAAACGTGTTGCTGAATCATGTTGAGCTTAAACAGACCGGCAATGAGATGGTCTACAAATACAAATCCTTGAAGCTCACCGGCAGGAACAACTACATCTGTGCGCTGATGATGGTGAACAAGGAAATGCAAAAACGCCTGGGCAAAGAGAGGCAGCAGGCGACAACAGAAGAATTCCGTTCTGTCCTCGATAACCTGGACGACCTGCTGCAAGTGCTTGTCAGGCGCGTTCGCAAAGCGAAGGCGGAGTATGACAAAATCGAATCCTAGAGGGCCAACGCCTTCGCTGATTGGAGGCACGAACGGCCGCCCCAAGCGGACTCCCGTCAAACGCCTCAGCAAATGCTATCGCTGCCACGACGACCTCGTCATGGGAACAACCTGCATCGAGATTCCAAAGCTTGGGCAGGCCTATTCGACTGAACGGCGTGTGTGCGATGCGTGCTTCCAACTCATTCTGCGCAAGACAGACGATGACCTTGCCGAGATCAGGAAACTCTCATCCGTAGACGCTTCGGGCTAAATGGAGTCAACCGTTGCCGCGGTATTCCCGCCGACGCCGGTCATACTGACACGCTGCGTATGATCAATCGTGTGAAGCAGGCACAGGCCGGCAGATTCTAAGCGCCGACCAAAGGGGGCGGATATCAGTCGGAACCTGAAGGTCAACACCGAACCGGTCAAAGGTCAGCTTCTGGGCCATTAAACCGCCGAGCTCGTACGCTAAATTTTAGCACCAGCGTGACGCTGCACGGCCGCTCGGGGTGGCGTGCGGTCATTGAACCCCGTCGTCCTCTTCCTCGCCCACGCCGATTCAAGACTTGCGGAAGGCGTGTGCCGTTCAATCTGCAATGAGCGCGCGGAAATCGGATTCAGACATGGCCCGAATAGGAATGCCTTGGCCCGCCAATTCCTCGGCCCTTCTCCACTTGCCGGAACGTTCCCCACGCGCGAAACGATCATCACCCACGACGACCAACGTCGTTTTCTTGGTAACGCTATTTTCCACCTCGCAGCCTGCATAGGCGGCCAAATTGGCCTGTTCTTCCTGCCGCAAATCGAAGCCCCCTGTGAGGACGACAACCTCGCCATACAGCGGTCCATCAATGTTGCCGTCCCGACGTAGGTCGGTTTTTGCGCTTGAATTGCCTAAGATTGGTCTTCGGACCCGTTCTGCCCATCCGGCTACATCTAGTGAGCACTCTAGGCTCGCTCGAATGACAATTTCCGCCACAGCCCGCGCATCTTCGCCAGCGTCATGGTGCAGAAATTCAATGCCTAGATCGGCCGCGACATTCTTCAATCCGTACCCCGTCTTCCCGTACTTTTCCGGCCATGCTCGTCGCACGACTTGCGCACTATCAAGCCAAGTAGTCTCTGCGAAGCTGTGCCCGCACGCGTCGCAAGCGCGACCGACCGCGAAACGGTCATAGGGTGTATGACTAAAGACCGCCCCACACATCAGATGCGCAATCGATCGAGCGATCTCAGAAAACGGCGGAGCTCGATCAATGTCCTCTTCGGTGATCGACAAATTGGCTTGTTGCCACCACCCGAACCGATGATGTGTATTTACGGTCTGCGTAAAAGTCTCGACGATGCGCCCTTCGCGAACAATCACGAAGCCCATTTGGCAGATACTTTCTGGAAAGCTGCTATCCGCTGTTTCTACGTCTAGTGCGACAAAATCTAACCCCACCATCATCTTCGTCCTCCCGCCCTCTGGTGAGGTTTAGCTTAGAGTCCGGCGTCATGGAACGGAATTCCGGTAATCCTCCGCTGTCTTGGTCCGCAAACGGTCGACTTCAGCTGCAGCGCAAAGGTTGGGTTGTGGAGAAACGGCGCATGGCGCTGCCTGCTCGTTCAGATCGAGAAAACGTACGACAGATGTCCCCCACAAGGGGAGGTCCAAAGAGGGCTGAACGACCGCGCTCGGCGGGCCGGCCGGCACAGCTGAATGCCACGTTCCAGACGGCATGGGATTATCGGGTGGGGCCGTGCCTATCGAGAGACCGTAATTGTGCCCTGGTGCACTCCTGAGCCTGGGCTCGGTCGAGCGCCTTCAGTACGCCTGTCGCTTCCTCGAGCCGTTTCTCGTCGACGCCGTGCCTGGTGGCAAGTGGACCGAGATTCTTGCCCGAGCGCAATGCGGCCAGATCATCGCCGAAACGGCGCTCGAATGCGCTCGTGGTCTGCCGCAGCTCGACCTTGAGCTCGGGCGACAGCGCATCACCCCTATCAATCGCGCTCAGGAGCTCGCCGCTTGGCCGCCGGACCTCCACGCTGGCCCGCCGCACCTCATCATGACGCTGCTGCTGCATCGTCTGCCGGATTCCGTACACGATCTTGAGGTAACTCTCGGCGATCCCGCGAAGCGTGCGCTTTGCAGCGATCGCTTGCCGGTGTGCCTCCCGCTCCTGCCGGCTCGCAAGAATAGCGTCCCTTCCGGCAAGCGGCCCGAAACGCTCCGGAGCATCCCGCAACTCCGAAATCACCTGCCGATTGCCGATCTCGCCCTCAAGAGCGGCATTCCGGATAATTTCCACCACCGGCCCGTGGTCGGCAAATACCGCCTTTGCCGTGGTGATAAGGCGTTTCATAGCCTCGGTGGCGCTTTCGGAAGCGGCAATCCGTTCTTGCAGCTCGGCCTTGAGAACTTCCGGGGCAAGGGTACGGCCGGGAAGCAGTACAGCCCGCTCCGACTGTCCAATGTCAGTGCGGCTTTGGTTCCCCATGCGCGCCTGGCTCTGCTCGCGCGCATGTTCGCGTTGGCGCGCGTCGGTCAGGATGCGTGTCAGATAATGAGTTTCGCCATGGGTGCCGACCACCAGCGCATGGCGGACATATTCAGCATTGGTACGGATCAACTCACGGTCGAGCGCGAACCCCTTGGCCGCCGCAAACTGGTGCATGAAGGTCATGGTCGTGCGCGTATTGCCTTCCCGGAACGGATGGACCTTCCAGAGGTCGACAACCATGCCTGCAAATGAGGCCATGTCCTCCGGCCGCGACAGGTCCATGAGACCCGACCAGTCGCGGGCATTGAGTTGCTTCAGGCAGTGTTCGGCCTGGAGACGCGCCAGATGGAACGGCGCGTACTCGACACTGCCGCCGCCCAGTTTCTCCTCGGCCTTGACCATATCGATGCGGCGGATTTCGCCGGCGAACGGATACACCGGCGCGAAGACGCGCCGGTGTATTTCCAGCAGGTGCGCGAGGTCGAATTCGCCCTTGACCGGATTGTCGTAGAGACCCTTCAACGTCTTCAGGGTCTCCCGACGCTCCTTGCTGTCGAGTTTGGCCTGATCCCTGATGTTGAAATGATTGATGAGGACTGTTGTGCCCGGGTAAAGATAGGGGTCACTCATCAAGCGGCACGGGCACGCCTCGCTTCGACATAGGCTTCGCCCAGCTGATCGCAATCCGCTTCGCTCAACCGCCCGGCCTCTTCACACAGGACGAGGAACTGTTCGAACAGGTTCGGCTCATCTCGCGACACGGCCATTGCCGAAAGCGCGGCCTTGTGGCCGTCGGTCAGCATCGCTGCGACGATGGGCTCAAGCGGCTTCGGGTCGAGGGTCTTGATGACCTGTTTGGCAAGCCGCAACGCGTGTGCTCGATCCGCGACAACGGGGCTTTCCATTAGCGTTGCGGTCATGTTTCAGGCTCCTGTAACTTGCTCTTTTGTATAGCCGAAATTCGGCTCGAAAGCCAGTCTCGGCAGTCCTTTCGCCGCTAAGGCTGGCCATTCCATTTGACCGTGGCGTCAAGCAGAAGGCCCCGCTCCGGGGCGGCGAGGGCGTGCAGTGGCGCCGGTCACAGCACCTCTCCGTCGATGCCGAGGGCCTTCAGACGGGCATGGTCCTCGAGCGGCACGACCTCGTAGTCGTCGGACATGAAGCCGTATTCGCCGTTCCAGACGTCGCCGAGTTCGGCCCATGTTCCGTCCGGCCAGACGGCGATGTCCTGAGGATGAAGGGCCTTCGCTTCGGCGCGGTTGGTAGTCGTCATGTATGGTTCCTTTCGGTTGTGGCTGCTCGTCGGTGGAAGGCTGAAGGCCCCGCCTTGCGGCGGAGCCCTCTGGCGGGAGCCTCAGTCCCGGTTCGGTCGGGACCAGATCAGCTGAAGGCCTTCCTCGCTTTCCACCTCAACCAGGGTGGCATAGATCGGAGCGGGGAAGCTCGGATCGTCCAGCTTGACCGAAAGGTAGTCGCGGCCCTCGTTGGAGGTCTTCTGCCAGGCGGCGCCCAGTTCGACGTTGGCTGCCGCGAAGATGCGAAAGTGCGGACCTTTGTCGGAAGGGTTCTCGACGCGGACCAGCTTGGCCTTGACGTTGAGGTTGAGGGTCTTGATGACGCCGTTGAAGCCGGTGCCGGTGGAGGTGAAGGTGCCGATGGTAGCCATTTGTCTCATTCCTTTGATTTCTCGGGCCGCGACCGCCGCGACCTCGATGGCGGTCGACAGACCGGAGGCGATCGACCGGCACCCAACGGGCCGGAACGTCAGTGGAGGGCGGCAGGATGAGACTTTCTTGATCCGCGCGGAATGGCGGCGAAGCCGTCAGGGGAAGAAAGTCGAGACCAGCCGTTGCGGGGATGAGAGCGAGACCGAGCGCAGCGAGATCGGCCTTCGGTCAGACCAGCCACATCGAGGACGCAGTTGGGCGTGCCCGTAGCAGAAACAACCGGAATGAA